>NZ_JBITJZ010000018.1:0-60878 GCF_044460595.1 Streptomyces sp. NPDC050085
CCCAGAGCACGCACCAGACGCCGCGCGGCCGCCCTGCGGGCGTGGGGGTCCCCCCGGCCGAAGGCTGGGGGAGGGAGTTTGAAGACACGCCCTAGTGGCCCGGGCGGGGACCGTGTCGACCGTGCGTGGCCTGTGAGTGTCGTCAACTACCTTGCCACGCAACGGCTATGACCCCTTGGGGTGCGGGCTCTACGTTCCCGCTGCCGACTGCACCTCGTTGTAGTTCGCCACGGTCCCCGCCACTCGCGTTGATGTTAAGAGCATGACGCAGCGCGCTGCGTCAGGGCCGCAGTTGCGTGCCTCTCTCGTTGTCCGACAAGCGTTGACCGCGGATCAGTTGAAGAACCACCAGCATCGTCGTCGGCCGGATGACGTCCCGCCGGGTGCCGGCGGTTCAGGCACGGCCTCGGCAGCATCTTCGACTGGTCGCTGAGGCGGGGGCGCTTTGAACACAGAGGCCCTGCCGCACCGGGGGGGTGTGCGGCGGGGCCAGTGCCGGGCGCTACCCGGCGCGCAGCGGCTGGGGCTCTATGGGCCCATGGTGACCGCAGGTGGGGCTTGCTGTGGCTACATGTCGTTGACCTTGAGGCACGTCTGGCACTGGACCCATTCCGCGCCAAGGAGCTTGCCTGTCTTCGTCGCGTCGATGAGCATGCCCCCGAGCTGCCCCGCAATGCTTCCATCGTCGAGCTCGAAGGCCTTGCGTGCGGAGATGACCACCTGCTTTTTGATCTTCTTGCATCGGTAGCAGTAGACCTTGACTGTCGACCCTCGTGCGGGCATGGGTCCCCCTGGGCTCTGGCACTTCGCGGATGAGGCGCGAAGTTTGTGTCCGAAGTGCTTCAAGCGTCCCGGAAGTTGAAGGTTGATCGGAAGATGCCGCAGGTCATGCTGTGTGCTGGTTCGCGGCACGTCCTGCGGCGGATAGACACCTACTGGTGTGTAGGTAGGAGAGCTACGTGAATCCCCGCTCCGCGGCAACGTGGGCTCGCGGTCAACGCCGCCCTGCGATGCCCGGTACTCCGTGCTCTGGCCGCTGTCCTTCTTCGCGGCCTTGGGGTCCCGGATGGGCATGTACTTGCGCAGTGCCATGACGGCGCTCCTGTCTCGTGATCGGGATGGGGGAACCGGGGCGGCCGACCAGCTGCCGGGCGGGCGGCCGCCCCGGGGGCTACGGGAGGTGGGTTGTGACCAAGTGGGAGCACAAGTTCGTGCTAGTTCAGAGGAACCTCGACGCGATCAACGCGCAGCTCGGGGAGTTGGGACGAGAGGGCTGGGAAGTCGTGGGGTTCACATGGGTCCCCGACCCGACAAGCGGCAGGCCTCACGCGTGGGCGTTCACGCTGAAGAGCCCGTTCGAGTAGCTGTTCATCAGCGGCCCCAGCAGTTCGCGAGGACGGCGCGCACGGTGCTCGTCGCGCCTGTCCTCGGCGTCGACACGGTGGTCGTGCGACTCCTCGGACCGGGCCCGGCACTCGGCGCACGAGTAGACGAACGGCATCGCTGCTCCCTCAGGGCTTGCGGAAGGTGACGCGGCGGTGATCGGCCGGGGCAGTGATGATCGTGATCCCCTCTCGGACGACCACCGTGGGCTTGTTGTTGGCGTTGGTATTGGCGCCCTCACCTGGCCAACATCCCCAACCGGGGTGTCGGTTGAAGCCGGGACCGCGCTGCCGTACGTCATGACCGGCCTCCGGCTGGCCGCCACCGTCGCCCAGACGTCCCGGGCGGCCCCCGAGATGTACGCGCTGATCGTCGTCAGCGGCTGCCTCGGCGTAACGGTCAACACCGGCGCAGCCTGTTCCCCTGGATGAGGGTGGCCGAGAACGTCGAACTGCCGCTGCGACAAAGAAAGTCGATGCCGCGTGTCGAGCGCAGGAGGCGGTCGGTCTCGCCGGGGCCGGACGGGCCTACCCCTGGGAGCTGTCCGGCGGCATGCGGCATGACCGTCCTGTTCGTGACGCACGACATCGGCGGGGCCGTGTACCTGGGCCGGCGGGTCCTGGTGCTCAGCGCGTCGCCGACCGTGGTGTGCGCGGACCTCGGGGTCGAACTCTTCCCGGAACGCAACCAGTTGACGACGCGCGCGGGCCCCCGTTTCACCGAGCTGCGGAGCCGGGTGTTCGCGCTCATCCGGAGCGGGGCGGCGCGGGACCCGCTCAGGAAGGCCGGTCACCCTGCCCGGGGAACCGACTCCTGAGCATGTCCCGGACCCGCCCGCCGAGGCGGTCCTTGTCCCGCTCGTGGGCGGTGAGCAGCGCCTGCACCACCCGGCCGAAGTTGTGCCAGCCGTGCGGCATCAGCACGAGTCCCCGCACCACCCGCTCGTACAGCGCGATCAGTTTGTCGTCGGTCAGCTCCGTCGTGTCGTAGAGCAGGAGCGTCAGCAGGTCGTGCGCCAGGGAGGAGGCGCGCTCGCCCTCGACGGGGACGAACGTCGTCAGGGCCGGCCCCAGGTTTCCGATCACCGGCTCCAGGGCGAGCCGCAGGACCGATTCGGACGTCGACCCCTCCAGCGCCGCCTTGTGCCACACCTCGTCCCAGTACGACCGCTGCCACACCTCGCCCCCGTGCCCCTGCGGATAGCCGAACAGCCAGTTGGCGTCGACCGGTTGGGGTGCCCGCAGCGTCCCCTCGCGCAAGGTGATCGTGAGCGAGCGCCCGCCGTCCTCGCCCCAGCCGCGCCGTGGGGTGAAGCTGAGGGCGAAGTCCGTCCACTGCTCCTCGTCCATCGACGAACGCCACAGCATGCAGTGCCGGTGCCAGATGTGGACCGGGTCCGCCGATTCGGGGAACAGCTCGGCCGCGGACGTCCGTCCGCGCAGGACCACGATCAGCAGCACCAGGTTCGCACCGTACAGACCGTGCCGCGCCGCCGTGCGCAGGGCCGCCGGGCGGTACGCCGCGTACCGGTCGGTCGTGCGGACCTCGTGCGAGCGCAGCACCTCCACGAGCCGCGCGGCGAGCCGCTCGCGCTCCGCGGCCGGCATCCGCTGGGCCAACTCCCCGGCGAAGCGCATCATCTGACGGGACGACAGGGGCGCGTACGACAGCAGCGCATAAGCCAGGTCGTCGTCGATCACACCCTCGGCGAGCGAGAACGCCGAGGGCCGCGCGGGCAGCAGATCGGCCAGCAGGCGCAGCGCGAGGCGGACGGTCAGGTACTCGCCGAACGTCGCGTGCAGGAACTCGTACGTGGCCAGCACGCGCCCGTCCCGCATCGACTGGGCCCGCTGGACGAAGAAGAACCGGCCGAGAGCGACCTCCGCCGCGTCCAGCGGGGTGCGGAACCCGGTGTCCTGGGACACCTGCTTGCCGAGCAACGCCACGAGGTCCGCGTCGAGTTCGTCCGCGGACACCCACTGGCGGCCGCGATTGAGGAGGGCGAAGGCGACGAGGGACAGGCGCTGGAGTTCCCGCTCCACCCGCTCGTCGACGACATGGTCGGGGGCCGCGCCCCGGCCGGTCTTGGTCACCTCGCGGCGCGCGAACGTCGACAGGAGCTCCTCGTACAGCTGGGTGACGGCCAGCGGCTCTCCGCTCTCGCCGTGCAGCCGCCCGTCGGTGGCGTCGTGCAGCGCGAGCATCGTCAACAGCAGGGGCTGCTCGGCCAGTTCGCGGTGACGGACGACCGCTTCCCAGGTGAGCGGGCGCCCGCCGGCGGCGTTGGCCTCGTTCCAGATCGCCAGCCACCGCTGGATCTGTTCCGCCCGGAACGGTTCGAGGCGCAGGGCGACCATGCCCTCGGGGTGCCGGGACCGGTCGGCCACCGCGGTCCTGCTGGTCACCAACGCCAGTACGGGACGGCCCTGTTCGGCCTCGCGCTGCTGGAAGCGGGCGACGCGGACCAGGAAGTCGGTGTGGTGGACGCCGGTCGTCTGGAGCAGCTCGTCGAAGCCGTCAAGGAGCAGCACGGGCGTGGCGCCGCCCGCCGAACGGACCAGCTCGGGCCACGTCGTGCGTTCACCGGTGAGGGCGCGCACCGCCTGCTCGATTTGGTCCTGCAGTTCGTCCTCGGCGCGGACGTCGCGCAGCGGGACCCGCACGGGCAGGAACCCGGCGGCGGGCAGCCGCGCGGCGAGCACCCGGGTCAGCACGGACTTGCCGGCGCCCGGGTGACCGAGGACGAGCAGCGGGGCCGCGGCGAGCGCCGGATTGGTGAGCGCACCGGCGAGGTAGTGCGTCAGGTCGCTGCGGACATCGACCCGTTCCCACCAGGACTCGTCCGCCGGATTGCCCTGGCTGCCGGGTACCGCGACCCGGAAGTCGGGGTCCAGGTACATGTCCTGCAGCGAGGGCACCCGGAATCCGTCCGGTGCGCTCGTGGAGTCGAGGACGGGCTGACCGAGCGCGGCGAGGTGGGCCCGGGCGAGGGCCGCGGCCACGTCGACGGGCGGGGCCAGCGCCTGCGCGGTCCGCGCGAGCAGCGTGTCGATGCCGGACAGGGCGTGCCGCACCTGGGTGCGGGTGGCCTGGTGCTCGATCCGCGTCGTCCAGAGCTGGAACTCCGGTGCCTGTTGGACGAGTTCGGAGTAGAGCGCGTCGTACCGGAGGATCGCGGTCTCGGTCAGCCGGTTCAGGGACACCCGGACGTCTGCGCGCTGCCTCGAGGAGAGCCTGTCCACGAGCGCGAGTCCGTCCAGGAACCGGGCGAAGGTGTCCGCGAGGACGAGGTAGTAGGGGTACAGGAGGCTGCGGACGTTCTCCGGCGGGATGTCCGGCGTGGGGAAGGGCGCTTCGACGGTGAGCAGCGACTGCCACCTGCCGTCGGGGTGCCCAGGGCCCCCGGAAGCCTGCCCCGCGAGCAGCACCTGCTCGTCCCGGTTCAGCTCCAACTCGTCCAGGGCGAACGGCAGTCGCGCCTCCTCCAGCGCCTCCTCCAGCGCCTCGAACCACGCCACGACCACGATGACCGTGTGCGCCGCCCGCAGCACCTCCGTCCGCTCGGCCCGTCGCCGCGTGTGCCGCAGCCGCTGCCCGAGTCCGCGCACCGCGTCCCGGCCCGCCCCGACGATGCGGGCGCGCCCGGACACCATGCCGAGGACGGTGCCGCTCGCGCCGCCGGTCGCCAGGTTCAAGGCCCCGCCCAGGGCGCGGTCGAGCGCGGCGATCCGCGGCGAGTCCACACCGAGCAGTTCCAGCGCATCCGCGAACGACAACAACCTCGACGACCCCACCCGAATCCCCCGTCCGTCAGGTGTCCTTGCGTGCGCCCAATTTACGCGCCCGTCCCCCGAATGGCTTACGGTGTGCCGGGTGGACAGTCAGGGGAAGCGGGCGGTTCGGCTGCGCCTGACCGGGGCCGCGGCCCTCGCCGTCGTGTCCTCAGCCGCGGGTTCCTGGGCGTACGCACGCGTCGGCGCGTCCGCGTCCGACCTGGTGCGCGACCTCGCCGTGGGCTGGGCGTACGTCGTCGCCGGCCTCATGGCCTGGCGGCGCAGGCCGGCCAACCACACCGGCCGGCTCATGGTGGCCGAGGGCATCACCTGGTTCTTCGGAAACCTCCAGGGCACCACGGTCCCGGCCCTGTTCACCTTCGGCGCCTGGTGGGAAGCGCTGAACATGGCGGTGCTCCTGCACCTCGTCCTCTCCTTCCCCGAGGGCCGGCTCACCACGGTCCTCACCCGCCGCCTCGTGCAGATCGCGTACGCACTCGTCGCCGTCGGCGGTCTGCTGCGCACCCTTCTGTTCGACCCGGCGACCGACACCGGCGCCACCTACCTGGACTGCCGCGACTGCGGCCCCAACCTCTTCTCCGTACCGGCCTGGCACGGGCTGTTCGAGCCCTTCGACGCCGTGTACCACGCGGCGGGCTGGCTGATCTCCGCCGTGGCGACGGTCGCTTTGATCCAGCGCTGGCGGCACGCGTCCGCCGCCCGCAGGCGCGCCCTGGTGCCCGCCTGGTTCGGCATCGCCGTCGCCGTCGTGTTCCTGATGTGGGACATGCTGTTCTACGTCGTGCCCTGGTTCGGCGAGGTCGGTTCGCTCGCCGAACAGGCCGTGTACCTGATGTCCGACCTGGCGCAGGTCGCCGTCCCCTTCGCGTTCCTCGGCGGACTGCTGCGCATGCACCTGCAGCGGGCCGAGGTCAGCGAACTCGTCATCGACGTGGGCACCGACCCGGACCCGGCCCGGGTCCGCGAAGCCCTGGTGCGCGTCCTCGGCGACCCGACGCTGCGGCTCGGCCTGTGGCGCGAGGAGCGCGGCGCGTACGTGGACGGGTCGGGCCGTGAGGTCAGCCCCGAGGGGGCCGGGCGCACCCCGGTCGGTGCCTCCGACGGTCGTCCGCTCGCCCTGCTGCACCACGACCCGGCCCTGCTCGACGACCCCGAACTCCTCGAATCCGTCGCCGCAGCGCTGCGCCTCGCCCTGGAGAACGTCTGGCTGCGCACCCGCGCCAAGGACGTCGCCACCCGCATCGTGCAGGCCGCCGACGCCGAACGCGGACGCCTGGAGCGGGACCTGCACGACGGGGCGCAGGCCCGCCTCGTCTTCGCGCTGATGTCCGTGCGCCGGGTCCAGCGCGGCCTCGCCGACCATCCGGACCAGGCGCTGCGCGGCGCCGCCGACGAGGCCGAGTCGAGCCTGCGGCTCGCCATCGAGGAGCTGCGCGGTATCGCCCAGGGCATCCACCCGGCCGTTCTCACCCGGGAAGGTCTGGCGCCCGCGCTCACCGCGCTCGCCAAGGAAGCCGCGATGCCCGTCGTCGTCGCGGCCGAACCCCGGCGCTACGACCCGCTCGTCGAGACCACCGCCTACTTCACTGTCTGCGAGGCCCTCACCAACGCGGCCAAGCACGCCAGGGCCCGAGCTGTCAGCGTCTCGGCCCGGCACCAGGACGGCCGGCTCGTCATCGAGACCGTCGACGACGGCATCGGCGGCGCCGACACCGCGCGCGGCTCGGGCCTGCGCGGCCTCGCCGACCGGCTCGCCGCCGTCGACGGCGTACTGCACATACACAGTCCCGCCGGTGGCGGGACCAGGATCAGGGCGGAGCTTCCGTGCGGGTGATCGTGGCCGAGGACTCGGCACTCCTTCGACAGGGGATCGTGCGCCTCCTCACCGACGAAGGGATCGAGGTGGTCGCCGAGTGCGGGGACACCGTGCCGTTGCTCGGGCTCGTCGCCGAGCACCTGCCGGACGCCGTGCTGCTCGACATCCGGATGCCGCCCACCCACACCGACGAGGGGCTCGTCGCGGCGGCAGCCATCCGTGACGCCCACCCCGGTACCGCCGTCCTGCTGCTGTCCCAGTACGTGGAGACGACGTCCACGGTGCAGACGCTGGCCGAGCGTCCCGAGGGCTTCGGCTATCTGCTGAAGGAACGCGTCGCCGACATCGACGAGCTGCGCAGCGCCCTGAAGCGCGTGGCCTCCGGCGAGACCGTGCTCGATCCGCTGGTCGTCGCGAAGCTGATGGACGCGCCGCGACCGCCGGGCCCGCTCGACGAACTGACGGGGCGCGAACGCGACGTGCTCGCGCTGATGGCGGAGGGCCGCTCGAACGAGGCCATCGCGCAGAAGCTGGTCATCGGCGGCAAGACGGTCGAGACGCACGTGCGGAACATCTTCACGAAGTTGCGTCTGGAACCCGACCTGCTCGAGCACCGGCGGGTGATGGCCGTGCTCACGTATCTGCGCGGCTGAACCGTCGCGCCCATCCCCCCAAGAGGTCCCGGCTGTCCGCTCCGGAGACGACGTCGTCCCCCGTTTTCCCCCGTGGTCCCCCGTACGTCGTCCGCGGAGCGGTGCCGGACCTCCACAGTAGGCGGGGCGGGGGAGGCGGACATCAGGGTCAGCCCTGAGATGTGGAATCCCGTCCACCTCTTTGATCACGGCATGCCCCCTTTTGATCACCCGGAGCCTCTTCCCAGGCGCCGAAGTGCGGGTCTATAGTCCAAAACTAGCACTGCTAATTTTGCCGTAGCCCCAGGAGCCGACCGTGCGTCCCGTTCACTTCGCCGCCGCCCGCCGCACCCCGATCGGGAAGCTGCGCGGATCCCTCTCCTCCGTACGCCCCGACGACCTCGCCGCGACCGTGATGCGGGGCCTGCTCGCCGACGTGCCCGGGCTCGACCCGGCGCGCGTCGACGACATCTACTGGGGCGCCGCGAACCAGGCCGGCGAGGACAACCGCAACGTCGCCCGCATGGCCGCCCTGCTCGCGGGCCTGCCCGAGTCGGTGCCCGGCGCGACCGTGAACCGGCTGTGCGCCTCCGGCCTCGAGGCCGTCACCACCGCGGCCCGCACCATCGCCGCGGGCGAGGCCGACGTCGTGCTCGCGGGCGGTTCCGAGTCCATGAGCCGCGCCCCGTTCGTGCTGCCCCGCCCCGACGAGGCGCTGCCGCACAAGATGGAGACGTACGACACGAGGCTCGGCTGGCGGCTGACGAACCCGAAGATGAAGGACCTGCACGGCGTCCTCGCGATGGGGGAGACCGCCGAGGAGGTCGCCGACCGGTACGGCGTCCCGCGCGAGCGGCAGGACGCCTTCGCCCTGCGCAGTCACCAGCGCGCGGCCGCCGCCCGCAAGGACGGCCTCTTCGACGCCGAGATCCTCCCGGTCACCCGGCCCGACGGCGTCGTCGTCGACGCCGACGAATGCATCCGCCCCGACACCTCCCTGGACAAGCTCGGCGGCCTCAAGCCCGTGTTCCGCAAGGGCGGTTCGGTCACCGCGGGCAACGCGTCGCCGATGAACGACGGTGCCGCGGGCCTGCTCCTCGTCTCCGAAGAGGCCCTGCACGACCTGGGCCTCGAATCGCTCGGCCGCTACGTCGCCGGGGCCTCGGCCGGCGTCCACCCCGACGTCATGGGCATCGGCCCGGTCCCGGCCACGCAGAAGGCGCTGGCCCGCGTCGGCTGGAGCGTCGCCGACCTCGAAGAGGCCGAGTTCAACGAGGCGTTCGCCGCGCAGGCCCTCGCCTGCGTCGACGCCCTCGGCATCGACCCCGAGCTCGTCAACCCCACCGGTGGCGCCATCGCCCTCGGCCACCCCCTCGGCTGCTCCGGCGCCCGCATCCTCACCACCCTGCTGCACCGCCTGCGCCGCACCGGTGCCGCCCGCGGCCTCGCCACCATGTGCGTCGGCGTCGGCCAGGGCAGCGCCGTCCTCGTCGAGCGCGGCTGAACTCCCGTAGAACGCAAGGAAGTCACGAGCACATGAACAGGTTCACCGGCCGCGTCGCCGTCGTCACCGGAGCCGCCCAGGGCATCGGCGCCGCCACCGCGCAGCGCCTCGCCGACGAGGGCGCGGCCGTCGCCGTCGTCGACCTCACCGCCGAGCGCGCGCAGGTCACCGTCGACGCGATCGAGGCGAAGGGCGGCACCGCCCGCGCCTACGGCTGCGACGTCACCGATCAGGAGGCCGTCGAGGCGACGTTCGCGCGGATCAACGAGGAACTGGGCGCCCTGCACATCCTCGTCAACAACGCGGGCATCACGCGCGACGGCATGTTCTTCAAGATGCCGAAGCCGGACTGGGACGCGGTCATCAACGTCAATCTGAACTCCGTCTACGCCTGCTCGCAGGCCGCGCAGAAGTACATGTCCCGGCAGCAGTACGGGAAGATCGTCTCGCTGTCGTCCCGCTCCGCCCTCGGCAACCGCGGGCAGGCCAACTACGCCGCCGCCAAGGCCGGCATCCAGGGCTTCACCGCGACCCTCGCCATCGAGCTGGGCCGCTTCAACATCAACGTCAATGCCGTGGCGCCCGGTTACATCGCCACCGCCATGACCGCCGCCACCGCCGAGCGCGTCGGCTCCAGCGCCGACGAGCACCAGAAGCTCGCGGCCGAGCGGACCCCGCTCGGCCGCGTCGGGCAGCCCGAGGACGTCGCGTCGGTCGTCGCGTTCCTCGCGAGCGACGACGCCTCGTACGTCAGCGGCCAGACGCTGTACGTCAACGGCGGCGCCCGCTGAGCCAGTTCAGGGCTCACGACCTGGTCCAGAGCCGCACCAGCAGTCAGTAGTACGGAACGGAGCACCACCCCCATGGCAACCCTGTCCCTCGCCGCGATCCTCGCCGAGTCCGCCCGCCGCCGCCCCGACAAGGTCGGCCTCGTCGAGGGTGAACTGCGCCTCACCTTCCGGGAGTTGTGGCTCCAGGCCCGCAAGCAGGCCGCGGCCCTGACCGGCCTCGGCATCCGCCCGGGGGACAAGGTCGCTTTGCTGGCGCCCAACACGGCCGAGTTCCCGCGCGCGTACTATGCGGCGCTCGCGGCGGGCGCCGTCGTGGTCCCCGTGCACCTGCTGCTGTCGGCGGAGGAAGTGCAACACGTGCTGAAGGACAGCGGCGCGACGCTGCTGCTGTGCCACCCCGCACAGGCGGCGGTCGGCGCGGCCGCCGCCGAGGCCACCGGCGTACGCATGCTGGTGCTCGGGGCGGGCGGCGAACTGGAGCAACTCACCGCAGCGGCCGAGCCGTTGGCGTCGTACGTCACCCGCGAGGCCGACGACCCGGCCGTCATCTTCTACACCAGCGGCACCACCGGCGTCCCCAAGGGCGCCGAGCTCAGCCACTTCAACCTGGTGATGAACGCGACGGTCAGCGCCTTCGACGCCAACGACGTGCACGTCGACGACATCGCCCTCGGCGCCCTGCCCCTGTTCCACGCGTTCGGCCAGACGGTTTCCCTGAACGCCACCTGGCGCGCGGGCGCCACCCTCGTCCTGCTGCCCCGCTTCGACGCGGCGCGCGCGATCGACCTGATGGTCGCCGAGAACGTCAACACGTTCCACGGCGTGCCGACGATGTACGTGAACCTGCTCGCGGCGGCCCAACAGGCGGAGAAACTCCCGCAGTTGAAGATCTGCATCTCGGGCGGCGCCTCGCTGCCCGTCGCCGTCCTCGAAGGCTTCCAGCAGGCCTACGGCGCCACCCTCTACGAGGGCTACGGCCTGTCCGAGACCTCCCCGGCGGCCGCCGCCAACCAGCCGGTGTTCGGCGCCCGCCCCGGCACCATCGGCCAGCCCCTGTGGGGCGTCGACGTGGAGATCGCCCGCGCCGAGGTCGAGGACCGCGTCGAACTGCTCCCCGACGGCGAACTCGGCGAGGTCGTCGTGCGCGGCCACTGCGTCTTCACCGGCTACGCCGGCCGCCCCGAGGCCACCGCGGAGGCCCTGGTCGACGGCTGGTTCCGCACCGGCGACCTCGGCACCAAGGACGAGGACGGCTATCTGCGCATCGTCGACCGCAAGAAGGACATCATCATCCGCGGCGGCTACAACGTGTACCCGCGGGAGGTCGAGGAGGTCCTGATGCGGCACCCCGGCATCGGCCACGCCGCCGTCATCGGCCTGCCCGACGACGTGCACGGCGAGGAGGTGTGCGCGGTCATCGTGCCCAAGCCGGGCCACGACCTGGACGCGGCCGGACTCACCGCCTGGGCCAAGGAGCACCTCGGCAAGCACAAGTACCCGCGCCGCATCGAGTTCACCGACCAACTGCCGCTCGGCCCCAGCATGAAGATCCTCAAGCGCGAGCTGCGGGCGACGTACACCGGATGAGCTTTCAGCACGTCCAAGCAGGCCTTTGAACATGGGGCTTCCTTTACCCGGAGCCTTTGCTTCGACGGTTGGTTGTTACGTTTTGTCGCTCATTCCTATGTTTTTGAGGCCTACGTTCGACATGTACCTACTCGAAGCAGTTCGCGGAAAGGTCGTTCACATGTCGAACTCGCGAGTCATCCGCACCACCCTGGTCTCGGCGGCCCTCGGCATCGGAGCCGTCACCGCCCTGGCCTCCACCGCAGGCGCCGCCACGCCGAACGACGTGGCACCCCAGCCGGCCGCCGACAGCGCCGCCGCGTCGAACGGCGGGGGCAGCCAGGACATCCACCTCAGCGACGGCAGCGTCGCGCACGTCACCGACCTCGGCGGCGGCAAGTGGCAGGCGAAGATCACCCGGAACGGGCACAGCGTCGCCAGCCTCGACTCCCAGCACGCCAGCAGCCGCGTGCACGGCTACACCTACGAGCTCAACCAGGCCAACGGCTTCGTCGGCGTGCAGGAGCCCTCGGGCTGGCACAGCGAGTCCGACGTCGCCCGCCCCGACGTGCACCAGCACCAGCACGGTGGCCCGGTCCACCACGGGCAGCACGGGGAGCGTGGGCAGCACGGACAGCGCGGGCAGAGCCCCGTACGCCAGGAGCACCAGCGCACGAGCACCGGGCACTCCGCCCACCGGGCGGCTGCGGCGACCCGGGACGTGAAGCTGCCCGGCGGAGCCGTCGCACACATCACCCAGCTGGGCTCCGGCAAGTGGCAGGCCTGGATCACGCTGGACGGGGTCCGCATCGCGCACCTCGACAACGCCCACCCCACGGCCCGCGCCCACGGCTACACCTACACGCTGAACCTGCACACCGGCGCCGTCACCGCACACAAGTGACCCACCGCACTTGACCCGGCAAGAGTGACCCGGCGAGCGTGACCCCACGAGCGTGACCACCCCCAGGGGCTGGTCACGCTCGTGGGTGGGTCTACCATCGACCCCCGCCATGCACGAGATATTCGGAGTCACGCCCTGGGAGTTCACCGCTCTGGCCGCCGCGGCCGTGCTGGTGGGGTTCTCCAAGACCGCCGTCAGCGGCGCCAATACGGTCAGCCTCGCCATCTTCGCGGCGATCCTGCCCGCCCGCGCGTCCACGGGCGTGCTGCTGCCGATCCTCATCTGCGGCGACGTCCTCGCCGTCCTCACCTACCGGCGGCACGCCCACTGGCCCACCCTGTGGCGGCTGTTCCCGGCCGTCGCCGGGGGAGTGGTGCTCGGCACGGTCTTCCTCGCCTTCGCCGGTGACGGGGCCGTGCGCACCTCCATCGGCGCGATCCTGCTCCTGATGGCCGCCGTCACGATCTGGCGCCGGCGCAAGGCCGAGGCCCCGGAGGTGGAGGAGTCGGCGACCCGCGCGGCCCGCGTGAAAGCGGGCTCCTACGGAGTGCTCGGCGGCTTCACCACCATGGTCGCGAACGCGGGCGGTCCCGT
This sequence comes from Streptomyces sp. NPDC050085, assembly GCF_044460595.1. Lineage (NCBI taxonomy): Bacteria > Bacillati > Actinomycetota > Actinomycetes > Kitasatosporales > Streptomycetaceae > Streptomyces > Streptomyces sp. NPDC050085. Next base: position 12,985 of record NZ_JBITJZ010000018.1, read on the forward strand.
GATGTCGATGTACCTGCTGTCCGCCGGTTTCCGGAAGCTGGGCTTCCTCGGCACCTCCGCATGGTTCTTCCTCATCGTGAACTCCGCGAAGGTGCCGTTCAGCGTGGGCCTCGGACTCATCGACGGCCAGTCGCTGCTGCTCGACGCCGCGCTCGTCGCGTTCGTCGTGCCCGGAGCGTTCATCGGCAAGTGGGCTGTGAGCCGGATCAACCAGCGTCTCTTCGAGCAACTGGTCATCGCGGCCACGGTCCTCGGCGGACTCCAACTCCTGTTGCGCTGACTTACGAAGGGCTACGAAAGACTACGTAGGACTGAGCGTGCGGTCGGAGCCGGGCTGCGACGGCAGGCCCTGCGCCAGGTCCTCCGCCAGCAGCCGCTTCGCGATCGAGTCGACCGCCGCCCGCAGCTCCTTGCCCGGCGGCCGGCCCAGGTCCTCCTCGACCCGCTTGCTCAGCCAGTCGCCCCACGCGTGGTTGAGGACGCCGGCCTCCCGCCTGCCCGCCTCCGTGTGCGAGAAGTACGAGCCCGTGCGCGACAGATAGCCCTCGTCGACCATCCGCTGGAACACCGGCACCAGGACCTCCGGCGGGATCCTGCGCCGCGCCGCGATCATGCCGAGGCTGGCGTGCCCGACCATCCGCGTGAAGAACTCCACCTGCATCACGGCCCAGGCGCCCGCGATGTCGAGCCGGGAGTCGGACGCGTCGAGGATGCGCCGCGCGGTGTCCAGGTCCGTCTGCTTCACGAGCTTGCCGACCGCCCGCTCCAGCAGATGTGCCGGATCGCCGGTCGTCGGCTGGGCGAAGCCCTCGCCCATGTCCGACGACCCCATCCGGGCACTGTCGCGCAGCTGCACCTGCTTGAGGAACAGCGCCACCAGGAACCCGATCGCCGCCACCGGCACCGTCCACAGGAACACGGTGTGCAGCGTGTCGGCGTACGCCTGCGCGATCGGCTCCCGGGCCGCGGCGGGCAGCGCGTTGAGTGCTTCGGGGCTCTGTGCCGCCTTCGCGAGCGCCGCCGGGTCGACTCCCGTACCGGCCCGCGCCGCCGCCTCGACGCCGTCCGTCAGATTCGGCTTGAGGGTATTGGCGTAGATCGTGCCGAACACGGCCGTCCCGAAGGAGCTGCCGAGCGTACGGAAGAACGTGACGCCCGACGTGGCCGTGCCCAGGTCCGCGTACTCGACGGTGTTCTGCACGGCGATCGTCAGCACCTGCATGCACAGACCGATGCCGACACCGAGCACGAACATGTACAGCGACTCGAGCCAGGCACCCGACGACGTCCCCATCAGCGACAGGAGGTACAGGCCGAGCGCCATGATCAGGGAGCCGATGATCGGGAAGATGCGGTACTTGCCGGTCTTGCTGACCACGTTGCCGGAGAAGATCGACGCGATCAGCAGACCGATCACCATCGGCAGCGTGCGCACACCGGAGATCGTGGCCGAGTCCCCGTCGACGTACTGCAGATACGTCGGCAGGAACGTCATCGCGCCGAGCATCGCGAAGCCCACGATGAAGCTGAGGATCGAGCAGACCGTGAAGACGGGGTTGGCGAACAGCCGCATGGGCAGCATCGGTTCGGCCGCGCGCGTCTCCACCCAGCAGAACAGGCCGAGCGCGACGACGCCGCCCGCGAACAGGCCGATGATGGTGGCGGAGCCCCACGCGTACTCGTTGCCGCCCCAACTGGTCGCCAGGATCAGCGCGCTCGCGCCGATCGCGACGAGGGCGATGCCCAAGTAGTCGATCACCGGCCGCGACGCCGACTTCACCACCGGGATGGTGCGGGCGGCGGCGATCACCACGACGATCGCGATCGGTACGTTGACGTAGAACGCCCAGCGCCAGGTCAGGTGGTCCGTGAACAGGCCGCCGAGCAGCGGCCCGATGACCGTCGCCACACCGAACACGGCGCCGATCGCGCCCTGGTACTTGCCGCGCTCACGCAGCGGGATGACGTCCGCGATGAGCGCCATCGCCGTCACCATCAGACCGCCCGCGCCGATGCCCTGCATCGCGCGCCAGGCGATCAGCAGCGTCATGTTGCCCGCGAGGCCGCACAGGAACGAACCGGTGATGAAGACGATCGCCGAGACCTGGAAGACGACCTTGCGCCCGAACAGGTCGCCGAACTTGCCGACGAGCACCGTGGCGACCGTCTCCGCCAGCAGGTACGCCGTCACCACCCACGACATGTGCGCCGCGCCGCCGAGGTCCGAGACGATCGTCGGCAGGGCCGTGCCGACGATCGTCTGGTCGAGGGCGGCGAGCAGCATGCCCAGCATGATCGTGACGAAGACGACGTTGCGGCGTCGCTTGTCCAGCACGGGGGGCGATGCGGGCGCCTGTGCGGCGGGCGGGGCGGTGTCGGTGGCTGTCACTCTCGCAGGGTCACATCGAGGCCGGGGGTGCGCATGTGGGTGAGGGCCGGATCAGTGACGCCCTGGCGCCGTGCGGGTGTAAGCCGGTGCGCGGGTTCTTGTCCCGTCGTGGCCGCTCGCGCCCCGCGGCGGAGCCGCTGATCGATACAGCCCCGCGCCCCTCAGGCACCTCCCCTGAGCCGGGGGGACCGGGACGCGGCCTCGATCGGCTCGCCGTCCTGGGCCACTCGGTCCGCCAGCTCTCTCGCCCAGGTCGTCACCGCCGCCACGTCGAGCCCGCCCGGGGGTGTGCCCCGCCAGGACTCCAGCCCGTCCGCTCCTCTGCGGAGCAGCCTCGCGCCGCCCGTCGTGTTGCCGCGGGCCGCGTGGGTGAGGCCGACTGCCGTCTGGGCGAGGGCGCGCCACAGGCCGCGTTCCGTGTCCGGGCCCGACTTCCAGGCGTCCTCGAAGACCTCGTGCGCGTGGAACGGGCGGCCCGCGTCGAGGAGCGCCTGCGCCTCGGTGACCGTGTCCGCCGCGGTGCGCACGACGCCCTCCGGCTGGCGGGCGACGCCCGGGGCGCCGTAGGGGAGGGGGCGGCCGAGGCCGTCGCGGGGGCGGGCGTTGCGGGCGCGGCCCTCGTCGTCGCGGTCCCGGTCGGCGCTGCGCGGTGTGCTCATGTCTACGAGGGTCGCAGAACCGGTTTCAAACCAGCCGTGAGCTTGGGGTATTGTTCTGTCTGTCGCCGCCGGAAGGGACACCGGAAGCGCGGAGGACATCGGGACGTGGCGCAGCTTGGTAGCGCACTTGACTGGGGGTCAAGGGGTCGCAGGTTCAAATCCTGTCGTCCCGACTTTACGAAGTCGCAGGCCGTGGGGCCGCTTTGGAGAGATCCGGAGCGGCCCCATCGTCGTGTTCAGGCCGGGTGTGCCGCGCGCCACGCAGCCATCGACGTGTTCCAGTCCTCGCCGGACAACGCGGTCAGCGACGCGGGGAACAGGCCGTCCTCCTCCTTGGCGATGTGCCGGTGCAGTTCGTCCACGGCCTCGGTGAAGGTGCGTACGTCGGCCGGGTCCGTGAGGTCCAACGCGGGCAGCAGCGCGGCCAGTTCACGGTGCTCCCCCTCCAGGGCCGCGATGTAGTCGGCGTACTCGGGGTCCGCGCGCATCGCACGGAACAGGCCGTCCTCCTCGCCGCGCCAGTGCGTCGCGAGTTCGGCCGCCATCGTGTCGACAAGGGCGCGGGCCTGCTCTGGCTCGCCGCGCTCCAGGGCCCGCAGAGCGTCACCGGCGGCGTCCGTGACGCGCTCGTGCTCGGCGATGAACTCCTTGATGAGGGGGATGTCCCGGCAACCGCAGTAGTGGCACATGGGGTCAGTGATACGTCAGTCCTGGGGGGAGATCGTGGAGGCTCTCGTCCGGCGCCGCCACCCGTGGCAACATGCGTGTAACCAGCATGCAAGCGGGATGTGAGCGCGAGGGTGGGAACGGGCATGGCCGGCGCGGCGGTTGGCGTGAGCGGGACGGACACCGGGGCCGGGCGGGAGGTCTGGCCCGGCGTCGCCGCCCGGCTGGACGCCGTACCCGTCGGGGCCTGGCACTGGCGCGTCACCCTGCTCGCCGGACTCGCCACGTTCTTCGACCTGTACGAGGTCTTCCTGGGCGGCGTGCTCGGCGGGGTGCTCACCGGGCAGTGGGGCCTCGACAAGGACGCCAAGGCGCTGCTCGTCGGGGCGCCGTTCTTCGGGATGTTCGCGGGCGCCGTGTTCCTCGGGCGGGCCGCGGACCGGTTCGGCCGCAAGCCCTTGTTCATGGTCAACCTCGCAGGCTACAGCGTCAGTTCGCTCGCCGCGGCCTTCGCGCCGAACCTCGCCACCCTCGTGGTCCTGCGGGTCGTCGCCGGTCTCTTCCTCGGCGCCGAACTGCCGCTCGTCGACACGTACGTCAGTGAACTGCTGCCCGGCCGGGTCCGCGGCCGGTTCGTCGCCGTCGCGTACACGCTCGGCTTCTGCGGGGCGCCGGTAGCTGCGCTGCTGGGCGGGCAGCTCGTCGCCGGCCGGCACCTGTGGATCGACGGGTGGCGCTGGCTGCTGGTGTTCGGCGGTGTCGGCGCCGCCTTCGTGTGGGTGCTGCGGCGCTCGCTGCCCGAGTCGCCGCGCTGGCTCAGCAGCCGGGGCCGGTACACGGACGCGGACCGTGTCGTCGCCGACGTGGAGCGGCGCGCCGGGATCACACCGCCCCTGCCGTCGGCGCCGCTGCCCGCGCGCGAGGGGGAGCCCGGGAGTGCGTCCGTGCGGGCGCTGTTCCGGCCGCCGTATCTGCGCCGCACCGTCATGCTCTGGATCTTCCAGGTGCTCCAGACCGTCGGCTACTACGGATTCGGCTCGCTCGCGCCGCTCGTGCTCATGGCCAAGGGACACGACGTGGTCGACTCGCTCACGTACACGGCGCTCAGCTTCCTCGGCTACCCGGTCGGCTCCGCCGTCTCCGTGCTGTTCATCGAGCGGATCGAGCGCAGGACGCTGGTCGTCGTGTCGGCCGCCGCCATTGCCGTGTTCGGTCTCGCCTTCGGTACCGCCGACTCCTCGGCGGGCATCGTGACCGCCGGGGTGCTCATGACGCTCACCCAGAACGTCTTCTCCAACGCCTTCCACGTCTACCAGGCCGAGCTGTTCCCCACCGCACTGCGCGGCGGAGCCGTCGGCATCGCCTACTCGCTTTCCCGGCTCACCGGCGGCGTGCTGCCGTTCGTGGGCCTGAGCGTGCTCGGCGCCTTCGGCGCCGAGGGCATGTTCGCCGGCTGCGCCGTCCTGATGGTGCTGCTGTGCGTCAACGTGGCCTGGCTCGGGCCGCGTACGAACGGGCAGGCACTGGAGAGCGCGGCGACGGAAAATGAGGCGAGCCGCAGCGGACGGTCCGGGTAGTCTCGCGCAACCCGTCTCGAGCCGGAAAGGTGACCATGGACGTCCGCAAGCTGCACGACGACGAACCCGACATCGACGAGGCGCTGGTGCGCGCGCTCCTCGAGGACCAGTTCCCGCAGTGGGCCGCACTGCCGCTGCGGTACGTCGACGCGGACGGCACGCAGAACGTCCTGTTCCGGCTCGGTGACGAGTACGCCCTGCGGATGCCGCGGGTGCCGGGGGAGCTGTCGGAGGACGAGCGCCGCTGGATGCCCGTGCTCGCCGGGCAACTGCCGTTCCCCGTACCGGTGATGGTCGCCCAGGGCAAGCCCGGCCGCGGGTTCCCCCACCCGTGGCGGATCCACCGCTGGCTGACCGGGGAGCCGCCCGAGGTGGGCAGCCTGACGGACCCGCAGGCGCTCGCCGAGGACCTGGCTGCGTTCGTGACCGCGCTGCGCGGCATCGACACGACGGGCGCGCCCCGTTCCTACCGCGACGAGCGCCTGCCCGACCGGGACGCGGACACGCGCCGCTTCATCGGTGAACTCGCCGGACGGATCGACGCCGACGCGGCCCTCGCCGTCTGGGACACGGCGCTGGGCGCGTCGCGGGGCACGCTGCCCGAGGTGTGGCTGCACGGCGACCTCCAGCCCGGCAACCTCCTCGTCGCCGACGGCCGCCTCAGCGCCGTCATCGACTTCGACTGCATGGGCCTGGGCGAACCCGCCGTCGACCTGATCTGCGCCTGGTACGTCCTCCAGGAGCCGGAACGGAAGACCTTCCGGGCGGCGGTCGGACAGGACGAGAACACCTGGGCCCGCGCCCGCGGCTGGGCACTCAGCATCGCGGCGGCCGAACTCGCCTACTACGAAGGGAAGAACCCCTTCATGGCGCGCACCGCCGAGCGGGTCATCGGCGAGGTGCTGGCCGAATGCCGCGACTGAGGGACGCCGGTGCCGAACGGGCTGCCCGCGTACGAGGCAGGGGCGGCCTCCGGGCCGCAGGCGGACTCCGGCCTGGCCCCGCTGCTCACCGCCCCCGCCCCGTTCCGTCCCGTCGGCGGCCTACCTGGTCGGCGTGATCGAAGGGCTTGCGGCGTCCGACGCGTCCCGCTGATGCGGGATGACGACCTGGGCGCTGCCCTGCGTCAGGGCCACCGTCCTGGCCGGTGACGGGATCCGGATGCCCTCGGCGCGGAAGCGCTGGTGCAGGCGCTTGATGAACTCGTGCTTGATCCGGTACTGGTCGCTGAACTCGCCCACGCCCAGGATCACGTTGAAGCCGATCCGGGAGTCGCCGAAGGTGTGGAAGCGGACCAGCGGCTCGTGGTCGGGGACCGCGCCCTCGACGTCCTTCATGACCTCGGTCACGACATCCACCGTCACGCGCTCGACGTGCTCCAGGTCGCTGTCGTAGCCGACGCCCGCCGGCACGGTGAGGGTCATCTCCTGTTCCGGGCGGCTGAAGTTGGTCATGTTCGTGCCGGACAGCTGGGTGTTCGGGATGATCACCAGGTTGTTGGAGAGCTGACGGACCACGGTGTTGCGCCAGTTGATGTCGACGACGTAGCCCTCCTCGCCGCTGCTGAGCCGGATGTAGTCGCCCGGCTGCACGGTCTTCGAGGCGAGGATGTGCACGCCCGCGAAGAGGTTCGCGAGGGTGTCCTGCAGGGCGAGCGCCACCGCCAGACCGCCGACGCCGAGGGCGGTGAGCAGGGGCGCGATGGAGATGCCCAGCGTCTGCAGCACGACGAGGAAGCCCATCGCGAGCACGATGACGCGCGTGATGTTGACGAAGATCGTCGCCGAACCCGCCACCGCGGCCCGGGACTGTGCGACCGCCCGCACCAGACCTGTGATGACGCGGGCCGCCGTCAGCGTCGCCGCGACGATCACGAACGCGGTCAGCGCCATGTTCACGTTGCGGCCCGTGCGCGTGGTCAGCGGCAGCGCCTCGGCGGCCACCGCCGCGCCCGCCGCGAACGCGGCCCACGGCACCAGCGTGCGCAGCGCGTCGACGATCACATCGTCCCCGCCCCATCGCGTCCGGCTGGCCCGGTCGCCCAGCCAGCGCAGCAGCGTGCGCAGCAGCAGCCCGCCGATCAGCCCCGCGACGAGCGCGACGCCGGCGGCGATCAGGTCATGGAGTTCGAGACCGCGGGTCATCGGACACCTCCCGGGCGCAACTCGGCGATGGGGGTGGATATGTGATGTTTCGTCACGTGGTACCTGCTTGTTCGGGGATCGGGCGGCGCGCACCGTCGATTCGAGCGGCGGCGGGCGCGCACGTCATCCTGCCCCATGCGCCGATCCCCGGCGCACTCCCCGTCGGCTCCGGCGGATCGTCACACATGACCCATTGACTCCTCTTCGGCCCGGCACTGACGCTGGAGTCATGACCCAACTGTCCGAGCATCTGCGCCAGGCCACCCCCGTCGTCGCGCAGCGCGGGGAAGGCGTCCACCTCTACGGCATCGACGGACGACGCTATCTGGACTTCACCGCCGGGATCGGGGTCACCAGTACCGGGCACTGCCATCCGCGCGTGGTCGCCGCCGCGCAGGAGCAGGTGGCCACCCTGATCCACGGCCAGTACACGACCGTCCTGCACCAGCCGCTGCAGCGCCTCGTCGAGAAGCTGGGCGACGTGCTGCCGAGCGGCCTCGACAGCCTGTTCTTCGTGAACTCGGGGAGCGAGGCCGTCGAGGCGGCGATGCGGCTGGCCCGGCAGGCGACCGGGCGGCCCAACATCGTGGTGGCGCACGGCGGTTTCCACGGGCGTACCGTCGCGGCCGCGTCGCTCACCACGTCGGGCACGAAGATCCGCACCGGGTTCGGCCCGATGATGGCGGGCGTCGCCATCACCCCGTTCCCGAACGCCTTCCACTACGGCTGGGACGAGGAGACCGCCACCCGCTTCGCGCTGCGCGAGTTCGACCATCTGCTGCAGACCGTGTCCGATCCCGACGACACGGCCGCGATCCTCGTCGAACCCGTCCTCGGAGAAGGGGGCTACGTCCCCGCCAACACCGCCTACCTGCAAGGACTTCGCGAGCGCGCCGACCGCCACGGCATCCTGCTGATCCTCGACGAGATCCAGACCGGCGTCGGCCGTACCGGGCGCTTCTGGGGCCACGACCACTTCGACGTGCGGCCCGACGTCCTGGTCACCGCGAAGGGCCTCGCCAGTGGGTTCCCGCTGTCCGGGATCGCCGCGTCCGCCGAGCTGATGCACCGGGTCAGGCCCGGCTCGCAGGGCGGCACCTACGGCGGCAACGCGGTGGCGTGCGCCGCGGCCTGCGCCACCCTCGACGTCATCGCCGAGGAAGGCCTGGTGGCCAACGCCGCCGCGATGGGCACCAGGCTGCGGGCGGGCCTGGAGGACGTCGCCGCGAAGACCCCGGCGATCGGTGACGTGCGCGGGCTCGGCCTGATGCTGGCGAGCGAGTTCACGACGGCCGAGGGCGAGCCCGACGCGGCGACCGCGCTGCGCGCCCAACAGGCCGCGGCCGACGAGGGGTTGCTGCTCCTGACGTGCGGCCCGTGGGGGAACGTCGTACGGATGATTCCCGCCCTCGTGGTGACCGAGGACCAGGTGGACGAGGCGCTGCGGTTGTGGGGCGCCGCGGTGGCCACGGCGACCGACTGATGCGGGGAAGGCGCCAGCGCCCCGCCCACGACCACCGACCGACCACTACGGCGGAGCTCACATGACCACCACCCACGTGATCGAGAACGTCCCGAAAGGCCTGCACATCGGCGGCAGTTGGCAGCCCGCCGCGAGCGGCCGCACCATGCCCGTCGACAACCCCGCCACCGACACCACCCTGTGCCGCGTCGCCGACGCGAGCCCCGAGGACGGGCAGCGCGCCCTGGCCGCGGCCGTCACCGCGCAACAGGACTGGGCCCGCACCGCCCCGCGCGAGCGCTCCGAGATCCTGCGCAGGGCCCACGAGATCATCCTCGCCCGCACCGAGGAGCTCGCTCTCCTCATGACCCTGGAGATGGGCAAGCCCCTCGCGGAGGCGCGTGGCGAAGTCGCGTACGCCGCCGAGTTCTTCCGCTGGTTCTCCGAAGAGGCGGTCCGGATCGACGGCGGCTACGCCACCAGCCCCGACGGGCGCAACCGGCACCTCGTCCTGCGCCAGCCGGTCGGCCCCTGCCTGCTGATCACGCCCTGGAACTTCCCGCTCGCCATGGGGACCCGCAAGATCGGTCCGGCCGTCGCCGCGGGCTGCACCATGGTGCTCAAACCCGCTCCCCAGACGCCCCTGTCCACGCTCGCCCTCACCGCGATCCTCGGCGAGGCCGGTCTGCCGCCCGGCGTGCTCAACACCGTCACCACGTCCGACGCGGCCGCCCTCGTGGCACCCCTGCTGCGCGGCGGCGGCATTCGCAAACTGTCCTTCACCGGCTCGACGCAGGTGGGCAGGACCCTGCTCGCGCAGTGCGCCGACACCGTCGTCCGTACGTCGTTGGAGCTCGGCGGCAACGCTCCGTTCATCGTGTTCGACGACGCTGATCTGGACGCGGCCGTCGACGGCGCGATGGTCGCCAAGATGCGCAACATGGGCGAGGCGTGCACCGCCGCGAACCGGATCTTCGTGCACACCTCCGTCGCCGAGGAGTTCGCGACCCGGCTGACCGCGCGGATGTCGGCCCTGACCGTCGGGGACGGCACGACATCCGGCACCGACGTCGGACCGCTCATCGACGCGGCGGGCCGCGCCAAGGTCGAGCGGCTCGTGCGCGACGCCGTCGAGCGCGGCGCGAAGATCCTCACCGGCGGTGAACTCCCGGCAGGAGAAGGCAACTTCTACCCGCCGACCGTCCTCGCCCAGGTCCCGCGCGACGCCGAGCTCACCGGCACCGAGATCTTCGGGCCCGTCGCCGCACTGTTCCCGTTCGACGACGAGGACGACGTCGTGCGCGCCGCGAACGACACCGAGTGGGGCCTGGTGTCGTACGTCTTCACGCGCGACCTGGACCGTGCGCTGCGCGTCGGCGAGCGCCTGGAGACCGGCATGGTCGGACTCAACACCGGCCTCGTGTCCAACCCCGCGGCCCCCTTCGGCGGCGTCAAACAGTCGGGGCTCGGCCGGGAGGGCGGCCGGGTCGGCATCGAGGAGTTCCTGGAGTACAAGTACCTGGCCGTGCCCACCGGTTCGTGACGGGCGGGCGGCCGCTCACAGGCGCACGACCGCCCGGAACCCCGCGAGCCGGGACAGCAACGACCGGGCGGGCGGCGTCAGTTCACCCACGGCGACCTCGGCCCCCGAGTTCAACAGGCCGAGCAGCGCCGAGAGTTCGGGTGCGGTGAGGTCCGTCTCCAGGGTGTGCCCGCAGGCGGCCACGAGCCGGCGGCCCGCGGCCTCGGTCCACAGCACCCGCTCGACCGCGCGCACGGCGTCGTCGTCGGTGAAGTAGCCGGGCCGGGCGGGCGGCGGCACCGGGCGCAGGCCGCCGTCGGTGGCGTGGCGCAGCGCCTGGCGCGCCAGCGACCGTTCCAGGGCCGCGGGCCGCGCCGCCTCCCGGTGGTGGGCGAGCGCCTCGGCGAGGACCGGCGGCAGCCCGTGCAGGCCGTCCTCCTCGCGTACGTGGATGTCGTCGCCGCCCCAACGGCCCTGCGGGGACGCCGGGTTGGAGCCCGGCGCGAGCATCTGGCGCAACCCCTCGCCGGGCCGGGGCGCGGTCCGGCCCACCCCGAGGTGCACGGCCGCCGCCGGGGGACTGCAGGGCTCCGCGGCGTAGGGCAGACCGGCCGGCCAGTAGAGCAGGTCGCCGGGCTCGGGGCGGGCGGACCACCCCTGCCCGTCCGGTCCGAGGCGGATGCGGGGGTGCCCGAGCAAGGTGTACAGAAACGTTGCGCCGCGGATGTACGGCAGCCGGCCGGGGCTGGTCGTGCCGTGGAACAGCGTGGTGGTCGCGCCGAGCAGTGGCTGGCCCACGCGGTCCCACAGCTGCGCGAGGAACGCGCGGGCCCTGAGCCAGACCGGATGGTGGCAGGTGTGCAGTCCGCGCACGAGCAGGGCGAACGGCTCGCGCTCCACTTGGCGGAGCAGCCGCCGGTCGTAGCGCGCGAAGGAGCCGTCCTCCGGCTGCGGCAGCAGATCCCCGGGGTCGCGCAGCAGCCGCGGCCCGAGCGTGAAGCCCACCCGGTCGGCCGCGGGACGCTGCGCCGCAATGACGGCCCCTTCGAAGACCTCGTGCGCGTCGAACGGGGCGGGTCCGAGCCCGGAGCCGGGGATCAGCACCGGCCGCCGGTCCCAGTACCGTGCGAGGAAGAGGTCCTGGTCGAAGCGGTCCATGACGTCGACGGGCGGTATCGGAACCGGGCTCACGGCACCAGCTCCAGGGCGCGTACGCGGTACAACTCGTCGACCAGGGAGCGGAGTTCGGGGTCGTCCGGCGGCACGGCGCAGGCGGCCGCGAGCGGGGCGACGGCGGTCTCGTCGACCGTGGCGAGATGAGCGAGGACGCGGTCCGTCGTCGGTCCCGCGCCGCGTCGTGCGTGCCCGTGGGCGGCCCAGATCAGGGTTCCGGCGGTGTCCCGGGTGCGCAGGATCGCGGTGGTCCGCCGTAATCGGTGGTGCGCGGCGAGCGGGACGCGCGGCCGGGGCGGCGGCGCCGGATCGAGACCGGCGGCCGAGCGCAGGGCCGCCCAGCGCAGCAGCAGCGCACGCTCGGGCTCCTCGCCCGCGAGGGCTGCCACGTACCGCCGGGCGGGATCGGTGAACTGCGGCGGGGGCACCAGATGCCCGTCGGGACCTGCCTGTGCGGGATGGGGGAGCGTGGGCGGTGCGTCGGCGGAGCCGGGTGCGCGCCGCAGCAGTTCCCCGAGCACCTCGCCGACGTAGGGCAGGGCCGAGGCGGTGCGGGCGGGCACGGCGAGCCGCAGCGTCGTGCACGGCCGCGTACGGTCCTCGAGGTGCGTGCTGCCCGCGGGCCAGTGCACCAGGTCCCCGGCCCCGGCGTGCAGTTCGAACTCGGTGCCGGTGTGCTCGGGGCGCACCCGCACCGTCAGCGCACCGTCCAGGACCCAGGTGAGGGCCGCCGTGTCGGGGCGTGCGCCGAAGTCCTCGGGGGCGTGGTGCCGCGCCCCGACGGCCAGTTCGGCGGTCACGGGCAGCGGAGGTCTGCCGACGCACTGCCACAGGCCCGCGACGGCGTCGCGCACCCGCGACCAGAGCGGGAAGTCGAGGATCAGCGGGTGCCGGGCGGTCAACAGCCAGCCGCCGCCGGTCGGTTGGCCGGAACCGGACAGCCGGGCGGCGTACCCGGCCAGGTCCCGGTCCTCGGGTGCGGGCAGCAGCGGCCCGGGTTCGTTCAGCTCGCCGTCCCCGACCGCGAGGCGTATCCGCACCGGTCGCGGTGCTCGGGACGCCGCGACGAGGAGGCGGTGCGCTCCCGCCGCGTCGAGACCCGGCCGCGGCCCGTCCGAAACGACCACCGGCTCCCTCGCCCAGTGCCGCTCCGCGAAGAGCCGCCAGGCGTCGGCGTTCCGGTCGGACGGTCGGGCGGATTCACAGCTGGGGTTCATCGGGGCTGGGACCTCCTCGGTCCCTCGGGCAGGGGCGGCGTCACGGGCCTGGCGACCCTGTCAGAGGGCCTCGGGCCCCGTCAACGCCTTACGGAGAACCTGTGAACATCTGGCGCGGAACATGCGCCACGCCCCAGGGATTCACCGGCGCCCCAGCACGCTCACACCGCGCTGCCGGCCTGCCAGTCCGCCCACGACATGTTCCAGCCATTGAGTCCGTTCGCCGGGTTCACGGTCTCCTCGCCCGAGCGCCGGACCTCCACCACGTCGCCGACCATCGAGCTCTGGTAGAACGTCGCGCCCGGCGTCGACGCGTCGTCCGCGCCCCGGGCATCGCGCAGCCCGATGCAGCCGTGGCTGGTGTTGCTCGTGCCGAAGATCGACGGCGACGCCCAGTAGTTGCCGTGGATGAAGGTGCCGGACGCGGTCAGCCGCTGGGCGTGCGGGACGTCGTCGATGTCGTACTCGTCGCCGAGGCCCACCGTCGTCGAGTCCATCCGCGTCTCCTCGAACCGCTCGGAGATCACCATCTTCCCGGCCCACGTGGTGTGTTCGGCGTCGCCGCCGCTGACGTCGTAGGTGGCGATCTCCGCGCCGTCGCGGCGCACCGTCATCGACTTCGCCTTGAGGTCGACGACGCTGATCTGCTCGCGGCCTATGTGGAAGGTGACGTCCTTGTCCTGCGTGCCGAACACCCCGTCGGCGCCCTCGACGTCCTTCAGGCGCAGACTCAGCGTGATCTTCGTGCCGGCCGCCCAGTAGGACGCGGGCCGGAAGTCGAGCCGGGTGTCGCTGAACCAGTGCCCCGCTATCTCCACGTCCGGGTCCGCGGTCACGGTGATCGCCTTCTGCACGGCGGCCCGGTCGGTCACGGCCTTCGTGAAGTTCACGGACACGGGCATGCCGACGCCGGACGTCGAACCGTCCTCCGGGGTGAAGTACCCGACGAACGTGGCGCCCGGCTTCTTGGTGGTGAAACGGCTGGTGTGCGCGGCGGACGTGCCGTCGACCGTGGCGCTCACCGTGTAGTCCGTGCCCGACGAAGGGTGGGCGGAGGACGTCCACGTGGTGCGCGCGTCGTCGAACGACCCCTTCAGGGTCGTGCCGTCGGCCGCGGTGACGCTGACCTTGGACAGGGTCCCGTCGGTGGCCGTGACGGTGACCGGGCTGCCGAAGGCGGCCTGTTTGCTGCCGTCGGCGGGGACGACGGCGACCCTCGCCGCGCGGCCGGAGCCATTGCCCGACCCCGACCCCGACCCCGACCCCGACCCCGCCCCCGATCCCGACTGCGCGCCGGCCTTCTGTGCGGAGCAGCCCGCGACCGCCCCCACCGAAGCCGCTCCCAGCGCGGCGAGCACTCCGCGCCGCGACCAGGCCGCCGCCGTACCGTCTGCTGTCCGCACCCGAGAGACGCCCACACCGAGCCTTCCTGATCCATGGCCTTTGCGGTGTCGCATGCTGCCCGCGTGACCTGGGGGAATCCTTGGAAAATGGGGTGCTTGTCTTAATTCTTCCTTTGAGGGTGCCGTCGGCCGCCACCGGCCGGGATCGCGGCGTCGTACGCCCTGTGGAAGGGTGGTGGGTGAAATGCCCGAGTTGTTCGACTTGGACCCGTAAGGAGCGCCATGTCCTCGAAGCGACGCCGCAAGAAGAAGGCCCGCCGCAAGCACGCCGCGAACCACGGCAGCAGGCCGCAGTCCTGAAGAGCAGGTAAGAGCAGGTAAGAGCAGGTGGGGGCGGGTGGGGTGCGGGGCCTCAGGCCCGCTGCACGGCCCCGTCGCCGACGGCCGTCGCCCACTCGGTGACCAGTGCCTCGTACTCCGCCCGCTCCTCGGCGGTCAACTGACCGCCGGTGCGCGCCCACAGGTCACGGATCTGCTCGTTGACCACGTCGGCGGACCGTGCGGAACGCGGGGCGGGAGTGGAGGACATGTGAACGAGGGTAGGGGATCGGTGCGACTGTGCGCTCCGGTCCGTCACGTGGTCATCGCCATGTGTGATGTTCGCCATCCCGGGCAACCCGCCGGGCCCCACCGGACTGCGGGTGTCAGGGCTTGCGGGCGACCCCCGCGTACAGCGGCACGGTGGTCCCGTCCCGCTCCTCGTCGACGGCCAGCTCCGGATGCCAGTCCGGCAGCCAGACCACGCCCGGGTCGAGGAGATCGAGTCCCTCGAAGAACTTCGTCATCTCCTCGCGCGAACGCGGCACGAGCGTGACGCCCCCGGCCGCGTACATGGCGACGGCCTGCTGCGTGCGCTCCGGGTCGTAGTCGGACGCCAGTTGCGACAGGACCAGGTGGCTGCCCGAGGGCAGCGCGTCCACCAGCGTCCGCACGATGTCGTACGCGCCCTGCTCGTCCGGGACGAAGTGCAGCAGCGCGATGAGGGAGAGGGCGACCGGACGGTCGAAGTCCAGTATGTCCGCCGCCAGTTCGAGGATCCGGTGCGGTTCGCGCGCGTCCGCCTGCAGATAGCGCGTCACGCCCTCGGGGGTGCCGCGCAGCAGTGCCTCCGCATGGGCGAGCACGATCGGGTCGTTGTCGACGTAGACGACGCTCGACTCGGGCGCCGCGGTCTGCGCGATGCGGTGCAGGTTCGGCTCCGTGGGGATGCCGGTGCCGATGTCGAGGAACTGGCGGATCCCGACCCGTGCCGCGAGCAGCCGCGTCGCGCGCTGCATGAACCAGCGGTTGTGCCGCGCCCCGTACTTGGCCGTCGGCTCCATCTGCGTGATCTGCCGGCCGAGCGCCTCGTCCACCGGATAGTTGTCCTTGCCGCCGAGGAACCAGTCGTACACCCGGGCCGGGTGCGGCTTGCTGGTGTCGATCATGGGGCAACTCCCTGGTAGGCGCGGCCTGTTCGAGCGTACGTCCGATCATCCTGCCGTACGGATGTGACGCGTGGGGTGCGATCGGAGAGGATGGCGGCATGACCGGCCCCCAGCGCCTCGACATCTCCCGCGCCCGCATCGACGACTGGCCCGTGATCCGGGGCTGGGCCGCCGACGAGGGCTGGAACCCCGGGCTCGCCGACGGTCCCAGCTTCTTCGCGCAGGACCCCGACGGCTTCTTCCTCGGCCGGATCGACGGCGAGCCCGTCTCCGCGATCTCGGTCGTCAACTACGGTCCCGCGTACGCCTTTCTGGGCTGCTACCTCGTCCGTCCCGACCTGCGCGGCCGCGGGCACGGCATCGCCACCTGGCGGGCCGGGCTCGGGCACGCGGGCGAGCGCACCGTCGGCCTCGACGGCGTCGTCGCCCAGCAGGACAACTACCGCAGGTCCGGGTTCCGGCTCGCCCACCGCACCGTCCGCTTCACCGGGATCCCGACGGGCACCCCGGACGTGCACGCCGCCGGGATCGTGCCGGTCGGCGACGACCTCGCGCCGGTCCTCGCGTACGACAGCGCCTGCTACCCCGCCGACCGCCCCCGCTTCCTCGAGTCCTGGCTGACCACGCCGGGACACACGGCACTCGCCCGCGTCGCCGACGGGCAGGTCACCGGGTACGGCGTGGCGCGCCCCGGGCGTGACGGGCGCCGCATCGGCCCGCTGTTCGCGGACACCGCCGACGACGCGCGGGCCCTGTTCGACGCCCTCGCGCCCGTGGGGGAGCCGGTGTCCGTCGACGTACCGGCGACGAACACCGAGGGCATCGCGCTCATGAAGACGCGCGGCCTGCCGCCCGGGTTCGAGACGGCCCGCATGTACACGGGGCCCGTCCGGCCGTTCGCCCAGTCCCGCGTGTACGGGGTGACCACGCTCGAACTCGGCTGACACGCAAGGGAGTCGGGCAGCGCGGCTCACCCCTGCCCGAACGCCCCGTGCCGCCCCTCCCCGGAGGCGAACCGGCCCGCACCTTCGAGCCCCTCCTTCAACACGCCGACGCCGTGGCGCAGTTCGGTGCGCATGGCCGTCTCCTCGTCCACGCCGCCCTGCTCCCGCACCGACGCGCGGTCGCTGCGCAGACACGCCTGGGGGAACGCCACCAGCTGCGCGGCCAGCTCCTGTGCCGCGGCGCGGGCGCGGCCCGGCGGGACCAGACGGTTGGCGAGGCCCATCTCGTACGCCTCCCGCGCGGGCACGGGGCGCCCCGTCAGGATCAGGTCCATCGCGCGGCTCTCGCCGATCAGCCGCGGCAGCCGCACCGTGCCGCCGTCGATCAGCGGGACGCCCCAGCGGCGGCAGAAGACGCCGAACACCGCGTCCTGTTCGGCGACCCGCAGATCGCACCAGAGGGCGAGTTCGAGCCCGCCCGCGACGGCGTGGCCGCTGACCGCCGCGATCACCGGCTTCGACAGCCTCAGCCGTGTCGGCCCCATCGGCCCGTCCCCGTCCTCCGCCACCCGGTTGCCCCGCGCCGTCCCGACCGCCTTCAGGTCGGCGCCCGCGCAGAAGGTGCCGCCCTCGCCCCACAGGACGGCCGCCCGCGCCGTCTCGTCCGCCTCGAACTCCCGGAAGGCGTCCGCCAGTTGGGCGGCGGTCGGCCCGTCGACCGCGTTGCGGGCCCCGGGGCGGGACAGGACGACCGTGGTGACGGGACCTTCGCGTTCGACGCGGACGGACGGCATGGGGCTTCCTCCCGGCAGTACGGTTACGTGACCTTCAGGGTCAGTCTGGCCCCCGCCGTCGACGCGGTGCCGACGAACAGCTCGAACGTGCCCTCCTCCAGCAGGAATCGGCCTGAGGGGTCATTGGTCCAGAAGCCCAGATCGTCCGCGCCGAGCCGGAACGAGACCGTCGTGGACGCACCCGCGTCGAGCGTGACCCGCTCGAACCCCCGCAGCCTGCGCACCGGTTGAGTGATACTCGCGGCCACGTCATGGACGTAGAGCTGCACCACCTCGTCGCCCTTGCGCGAGCCGGTGTTGCGCACGGGCACCGACACCTCGACCGTGTCGCCGCTCCGCAGCGCCCGCGCGCGGACGCTGCCCCGGCTCGCCGTCGGTGTGCCGAGCTCGAACGTCGTGTAGCTGAGCCCGAAGCCGAACGGGAACTGCGGGGTCGGCGGCAGATCCAGGTACTTCGACGTGAACTTGTTGTTCGCGTCGAAGGGACGGCCCGTCGACTCGTGGTTGTAGTGGATGGGGATCTGGCCGACCGTGCGCGGGAACGACACCGGCAGCTTCCCGCCCGGGTTCACCTCGCCGAACAGCACGTCCGCGAGCGCGTGGCCCGCCTCGGTGCCGGGGTGCCAGGCCAGCAGGACGGCGGGTGCGGAGTCGAGCCAGTCGCCGATCGTCAGGGGCCGGCCGCCCACGAGCACCACCACGAACGGCTTGCCCGTGCCCGCGACCGCCGCGATCAGCTTCTCCTGGTCGCCGGGGAGCGAGATGTCGCTGCGGGCCGACGCCTCCCCGCTCATCGCCGCCGGTTCGCCCACGACCACGACGGTGACGTCCGCCGCCTTCGCCACCGCGACCGCCTCGGCGATGCCGCCGGTGTCCTTGCCCTCGGGGTCGACGCCCCGCGCGTACGTCACCTTCGCGTCGGGCGCCGCCTCGCGCACCGCGTCGAGCACCTTCACCGCCGGGAACCGCTCGGCCGACGCGGGCACCACCCACGTACCGAGCAGATCGGCGGAGTCGGCGAACGGGCCCACCAGGGCAAGGGAGTTCACCGACTTCTTCAGGGGCAGCACGTCCCCGTCGTTCTTCAGCAGGACCATCGAGCGGGACCCCGCGGCCCGGGCCGCCCTGCGTGCGTCGGGCGACGGCTCGGTGATCGCGGCCGACTCGTCCACGTACGGGTCGTCGAACAGGCCGAGCGCGTACTTCAGGCGCAGCACGCGCGTGACCGCGTCGTCGATCCGACGCTGCGTGATCGTGCCGGAGCGCAGCAGCTGCTTGCCGTTGGTGAGGAGGTTCGTGCTGGTCATCTCCATGTCCACGCCCGCGTTCAGCGCGAGGCGCGCCGCGTCCGCGCCGTCCTCGGCGAAGCCGTGCGCGATCAACTCCTGCACGCCCGTCCAGTCGCTGACGACGAACCCGTCGAAGTCCCACTCCTTCTTCAGGACATCGGTGAGGGTGTGCGCGTTGCCGTGTGCCGGGACGCCGCTGATCGTGTTGAAGGACGCCATCACGGTGGCGACGCCCGCGTCCAACGCGGCTTTGAACGGCGGGAGATAGAGATTGCGCAGCCGCGACTCGGACACGTCGACCGTGTTGTAGTCGCGTCCGCCCTCCGCACCGCCGTACGCCACGAAGTGCTTGGCGCAGGCGGCGAGGGTCTCCTTCGCGCCGTAGCCCGAGCCCTGGTACCCCTTGACCTTCGCGGCGGCGAACCGCGCGGTGAGGTACGGGTCTTCGCCGCTTCCTTCGGCGATGCGGCCCCAGCGCGGCTCGTGCGTGACGTCCATCATCGGCGAGAACGTCCAGTGCACCCCGTTCGAGCGGGCCTCCTTCGCCGACACCGCCGCGTCCGTCCGGGTCACCTCGGGGTCGAAGCTCGCTGCCTGCGCCAGCGGGATGGGGAAGTTCGTCCAGAAGCCGTGGATGACGTCCAGGCCGAACAGCAGCGGGATGCCGAGCCGGGACTCCTCGACGGCGAGGCGCTGCAGCGCGTTCGTGGTCTTCGCGCCGAAGATGCTGAGCACCGAGCCGAGCCGGCCCGCGCGCGCCGCGTCCTCGACCTCCTTCGTCGACCCGGAGCCCGGGTTGAGATCCCACGACCAGGGAAGCTGCTGCAACTGCCCGAGCTTCTCTTCGAGAGTCATACGGGAGAGCAGGTCCCTGACCTTGCCCTCGTACGATGCCCCGCGGCCGCCGCTCAGTGCGGACGCGGTGCTGGACTGGCTGGTCACGACGGCCCCCGCGGTGGCGGTGACGCCGATCGCGGACAGCAGAGTACGCCTTCGTAGCTCCGGCATGTCTTCGCTTCCCGATAGTCCGAGACCCACAACTTGTGTGGTGGGTACAAGAATTGAGGCGAAGCTACGGTCCGGTGGTGCGAGGGTCAAGAGGTCCGGCCGGGGTGTGGGCCAAAGGTGTGGCGTACTTCTGCGGTCCGTTTTCCGTCCCGCTGTTGACCTCAAGATTGGTTGAGGTCCTACCGTCATCGGCATGAGCATGGAGACCACAGCCTGGACGCAGCTGCACAGCGTCATGAACGCCCAGAACGGCGGGCCGCAGGGCCGCCCCTTCGCCCGCGCGACCCTGCGCCGGATCGCCGGATTCGCCCGGCCGCACAAGCGCCGCATCCTGCAGTTCGTGGCCCTGAGCATCCTGACAGCGCTGCTCGCCGTGGCGACGCCGGTGCTCGCGGGCCGCGTCGTCGACGCGATCGTCGGCGGTGACGACCAGAGCGTGGTGATCCGGCTCGCCCTCCTCATCGCCCTCATCGCGCTCGCCGAGGCGGGCCTCGGGCTCGTCGCCCGCTGGCTGTCCGCGAACCTCGGCGAGGGCCTCATCCTCGATCTGCGCACCGCCGTCTTCGACCACGTCCAGCGGATGCCCGTCGCGTTCTTCACCCGCACCCGCACCGGCGCGCTCGTCAGCCGCCTCAACAACGACGTCATCGGCGCACAGCGCGCCTTCAGCAACACGCTCTCCGGGGTCGTCGGCAACGTGGTCACGCTCCTGCTGACCCTCGCCGTCATGCTGACCCTCTCCTGGCAGATCACCCTGCTCGCGCTCCTCCTGCTGCCGGTGTTCGTGCTGCCCGCCCGCCGCATGGGCAGCCGCATGGCAGGACTCCAGCGCGAGGCCGCCGCCCACAACGCCGCGATGGGCACCCGCATGACCGAGCGCTTCTCGGCGCCCGGTGCCACGCTGGTCAAGCTGTTCGGACGGCCCGAGGACGAGTCGGCCCAGTTCGCCGAGCGGGCGGCGCGGGTGCGCGACATCGGCGTCCGTACGGCGATGGCCCAGTCGGCGTTCATCACCGCCCTGACCCTGGTCTCCGCCCTGGCGCTCGCGCTCGTCTACGGGCTCGGCGGCTACTTCGCCCTCGACGGCACCCTCGAAGCCGGCGCGGTCGTGTCGCTCGCCCTGCTCCTCACCCGCCTGTACGCGCCGCTGACCTCCCTCGCCGGCGCGCGCGTCGAGGTCATGAGCGCCCTCGTCAGCTTCGAGCGCGTCTTCGAGGTCCTCGACCTCGAGCCCCTCATCGACGAGAAGCCGGACGCCCGCGACGTGCCGGAAGGACCGGTCACGGTGGAGTTCGACGACGTCCGCTTCGCCTACCCGTCCGCCGACAAGGTCTCCCTCGCCTCCCTCGAAGAGGTCGCCTCGCTCGACACCCGCGGCGGCGCCGAAGTCCTGCACGGCATCTCCTTCCGCGCCGAACCCGGCCAGACCATCGCCCTCGTCGGCTCCTCGGGCGCCGGCAAGTCGACCATCGCGCAACTGCTGCCCCGCCTCTACGACACCGACGCCGGAGCCGTCCGGATCGGTGGCGTCGACGTGCGCGACCTGAGCCAGGCGTCGCTGCGGGCCACGCTCGGCATGGTCACCCAGGACGGCCACCTGTTCCACGACTCGGTCCGCGCCAACCTGCTCCTCGCCCGGCCGGGCGCGAGCGAGGCCGACCTGTGGGACGCGCTGCGCCGCGCCCGCCTCGAGGCCCTCGTGCACTCCCTGCCGGACGGCCTGGACACCGTCGTCGGCGAACGCGGCTACCGGCTCTCCGGCGGCGAACGCCAGCGCATGACCATCGCCCGCCTGCTCCTCGCCCGCCAGCGCATCGTCATCCTCGACGAGGCCACCGCCCACCTCGACAACACCTCCGAGGCCGCGGTCCAGGAAGCGCTCACCGAGGCCCTCGCGGACCGCACGGCGATCGTCATCGCCCACCGCCTGTCCACCATCCGCTCCGCGGACCGCATCCTCGTCCTGGAGGACGGCCGGATCGTCGAACAGGGCACCCACGACACCCTCCTCGAAGCCGCCGGCCGCTACGCCGAGCTGTACCGGACACAGTTCGCGGCGGGGGAGCGGGAGCAGCTGGGGGACGGGGTGGTGGAGGCGGCGTGAGGCGCGGGGCCGTCCCCGCCGGGGCGGGCGATGCGCCCCGCGCGGCCCGGCCCCGCGGCGGACCTGCTCCCCATCCACCCCGAATCTCCCCCAACTCCACCCGGCATGGGACCAGTTGACCCATGTCGGGGGCAACTGCCCGCGGTTACCCTGGGTTTCATGCTGCTGGGTCGCACAGCGGAATGCGCGCGGATCGCCGACC
This sequence comes from Streptomyces sp. NPDC050085, assembly GCF_044460595.1. Lineage (NCBI taxonomy): Bacteria > Bacillati > Actinomycetota > Actinomycetes > Kitasatosporales > Streptomycetaceae > Streptomyces > Streptomyces sp. NPDC050085. The sequence goes on from NZ_JBITJZ010000018.1 coordinate 34,965, forward strand.
TCGTCGAGGACGCCCGCAGGGGACGGAGCACCGCCCTGGTGATCCGCGGAGAGGCCGGGATCGGCAAGACCAGCCTGCTGCAGTACGCGGAGTCGATCGCCGGGGACCTCACCCAGCTGCGGACCCACGGCATCGAGGCCGAGTCCCGACTCCCGTACGTCGGACTGGCCGACCTCTTCCGGCCGGTCACCGACCACCTCGACCGCATCCCCGACCGCCAGGCCGCCGCCCTCACCGGAGCCCTCGCGCTCGGCCCGGCCGTCGCCCAGGACCGGTTCGGTGTGGCGGCGGGCACGCTCAGCCTCCTCGGCGCGGTCAGCGACACGGGCCCGGCCCTGGTGATCGTCGACGACGCGCAGTGGCTCGACCCGTACTCCCTGGACGCCCTCGCCTTCGCCACCCGCCGCCTGAGCCGCGAGGGCATCGTCGCCCTGTTCGCGACCCGGGACACCGGCGACGCGGCCTCCCGCCTCGCGCCGGTCGAGACGCTCACCCTGCGCGGCCTGGACGCCGACGCGGCACGGCGGCTCGTCGCCGCCGAACCCCTGTCCCCGCACGACGTCACCTGGCTCCTCGCGGAGGCCCGCGGCAACCCCCTCGCCCTCGTCGAACTGCCCGCCCTGCTCACCCGCGGCGGCCACCGCCCCGACACCGGCGCCCCGCTGCCCATCGGCGAGATGCTCGCCCGCACCTTCCACAGCGCCATCGCCCAACTGCCCGCGCCGACGCAGGACGCCATGCTGCTGCTCGCTGTCCTCGGCCCGCGGCCCCTTGTCGGAACCGAACGCGTACTGCGAGCCCACGAGTTGACCTACTCGGCGCTCGAACCGGCCGAGCGGGCAGGGCTGATGACCGTGGAGGAAGGCGCCTACGTCTTCCGGCACCCCCTCGTGCGCTCCGGCGTCTACCACGGCGCCAGCGCGGGGCGCCGCTGGCGTGCCCACCGCACCGTCGCCCACGCCCTCCAGGACGCCACGGCCCCCACCGCCCTCGAACGCTACGCCTGGCACCTCGCCGAGTCCGGCGCCGACCCCGACGAACAGGTCGCCGCCGCCCTCGAACGCGCTGCGTCCGGCGGCCCCGGCAGCCTCACCCTCCCGCTCGCCTCCCGCCTGTACGCGCACGCGGCCCGCTTCACGCCGGAGGAGGAGCACAAGGCGCGCCGCCTGCTGTCCGCCGCCCGCGCCGCCCAGGCGGCCGGCTCCCTCGACGAGGCCGCCGACCTCCTCGACCGGGCCCTCGGCCACTCCGCCCACGAACGGACCCGGCTCGAGGTGCGCGGGCTCCGCTGCTACGTCGACATCCAGCGGGGCCGGCCCGCCCGGGCCCGCGAACAGCTGCGCGCCGCCGTCGACGAGGCCCGCCGCGTCGACCCGGCCCTCGCCGCCGTCATGCTCGGCGGCATCACCCTCACCGAACTCGCCATCGGCGACCTCACCGCGGCCCGCCTCACCTCCGCCGAGTCGATGCAGATCACCGAGGCGTTCGGCGACCCGGCCGCGGCGCTCCCCGTACGCCTGCTGCACGCGCTCGTCCAGCTCCTCGGCGGCGACGCGGACGACGGGCGCGCACTGCTGCGCGAACTCGAAAAGCCGCTCGCCGCACCGGACTTGGCGTTCCCCTACCCCGTCTCCGGCGTCGGCGGCCTGTGCCATCTCGCCGCCGAGGAGCTCGACGAGGGATACGCCCTGCTCGACCGCGCCGTGCACGCCGCCCGCACCTCGAGCACCGTGGGCCTGCTCGCGCACCTGCTCGGCACCCTGTCCGTCGTCGAGTACTGGCGCGGCGAGTGGAACGCCGCGCTCGCCCACGCCGACGAGTCCGCCCGCCTCGGCGAGGACACCGGGCGTGTCATCGAGGTGTGCCGGGCGCTCGCCGCCCAGGCCAAGGCCGAGGCCGCCCTCAACCGGGAGACCGACTGCCGCCGCCACGGCGCCCAGGCCGCCGCCCTCGCCGCGACCGCCGACCTGCCCATGGACGCAGCCCGCGCCCACGGCGCACTCGGCCTGCTCGAACTGGGCCTCGGCCGCTTCGAGGAGGCCGCCGGGCACCTGGAAAAAGTGCGGGAGTTCTCCCTCGCCAACGGCCGCGGCGACGGCCTCTACCTCTCCTGGGCCGCCGACCTCGCCGACGCCTACGCCCACCTCCACCGCACCGAGGAGGCGCACGAGGCGCTGCGCGTCCTGGTGCACGAGGCGGGCCGCGGACACCGCCCGATCACCGCCGCCGCTGCCGCCCGCTGCCGGGCCATGCTCGAACCGGCCGACGCCGAGGCCCACTTGGACCGCGCACTCGCCCAACTCGGAGCCGTGTCCGCCCCGTTCGAGCGCGGCCGCATCGAATTCACCCGCGGTGAACTGCTGCGCCGCCAGGGCAGGCGCAGCGAGGCGCGGCGGTGGCTGCGGCGCGGCCTCGCCACGTTCGAGCGGCTCGGCGCCGGGGGCTGGGCGGCCCGCGCCGCCGCCGAACTCCACGCGGCGGGCGGCGACCGGGTCCCCGCGGGCCGTACCCCGCTCGACGGGCTGACCCCGCAGGAGTTGCGCGTCGCCCTCGCCGTCGGCCGCGGCGTCACCAACCACGAGGCCGCCGAGCAGCTCTTCCTGAGCGTCAAGACGGTCGAGTTCCACCTCGGCAACATCTACCGCAAGCTCGAAGGGGTCCACCGCAGGGCCCAACTGGTGCGCCTGCTCAGCCAGTCCGCAGGACCCTGAGGGGTCCGGGCATACAGCGGGGGTGCCCGCTGCGGGCACCCCCGTCCCCCGTTTGTTCCCCCGTACCGGAAGACCCGTGCGCTTCCGTGTCCTCCACGATGGACCTGTACGCCGCCCCTGGCCACGGTGAAAACCCTGGGATCGGGGCCCGGGGCCGTACGACGGTTGATGTAGTCGTACCGACGGCCCCGGAGTACGACGGGCGTCACGTCGAGGGACGCCACCTCGGGGCGCGCGTCAGCTCCGTTCGCCCGCCGGCTTCATGCGGAATCCGGGCCCGGGCGTGTTCTCGATGTCCCCGGCCTCCACCGGGTGGCCCTGATCGCAGCAGATCCGGACGTCGACGTGCCCGCCGCACTCCCGGTGCCGCGGCACAACGGCGGGGCCCTCCGGGTCGGCGCGGTAGCGGTCGCCCCACTGAAGGAGGCCGAGGATGGCCGGGGCGAGGTCTGTGCCCTTGGGTGTGATCACGTACTTCGGTCGGCTGCGGGCTCCCGGCTCCTGGTACGTGTCGGTGGCCAGGATGCCCTCCGCCACGAGCATCTTCAGCCGCGTCGCGAGGAGGTTGCGGGGGCAACCGAGGACGTGCTCGATGTCGCCGAAGCGGGACGAGCCGTACCAGATCTCGCGGAGGATCAGGATCGTCCACTTGTCGCCCACGATCTGCAGGGTCCGCGCGATCGAGCAGTTCGAGGTGTCCCGGTCCAGGCGGGGATCCCCGGCGGTGTCCTGACGAGCGGTGGTCCATTCGTTCATGGGGCGACTCTAACCACACCTGAGTTTACTTTTCTATACTCAGCGCGTAGCGTCGTGAGTGTAGGCACGACCCGCCGCATGCGAAGGGCGCGTACGACACCGATCCACCAAGGAGCACCACCATGGGAAGAACGATGAAGACCTTCCTGATCGAGAAGTACGGCACCAAGGGCGCCGGGACCGGAGTACGAGCCGCCGAACGCCCCGCCCCGCAGATGGGCGCCGACGATGTCCTGGTCAAGATCCACGCGGCAAGCGTCAACCCGCTCGACCTCCGGCTCCGCGACGGCGCTTTCAAGACGTTCCTGCCGTACGAGCTTCCGCTGGTCCTGGGCAACGACCTCGCCGGGGAAGTCGTCGGGGTGGGCTCAGCCGTCACCCGGTTCACGGTCGGCGACGAGGTCTTCGCGCGGCCGGACAAGGACCGCATCGGCGCCTTCGCCGAACTCATCGCCGTGCACCAGGACGACCTGGCGCCCAAGCCCGCCACGCTCACGATGGCGGAGGCCGCGTCGCTGCCGCTGGTCGCCCTGACCGCCTGGCAGGTCCTGGTCGAGCGGGCGCGCGTACAGCCGGGCCAGAAGGTCCTCGTGCACGCGGGCGCCGGCGGCCTGGGCAGCATCGCCGTCCAACTGGCGAAGGCGCTCGGAGCGCACGTCGCCGCCACCGCGAGCGGGGCCAAGGCCGACCTCGTCGAGGAGCTCGGCGCCGACGTCGTCGTCGACCACCGGACGCAGGACTTCGTGACCGTCCTCGACCACGACTACGACGTCGTCCTCGACAGCCTCGGCGGCGACAACCTGGCGCGGTCCTTGCAGGTGCTGAAGCCGGGCGGCCTGGCCGTCAGCGTCGCGGGCCCGCCCGACCCGGCCTTCGCCCGCGAGCTGGGCCTGAACCCTGTGCTCCGGGTGGTGATGAGCGCCCTCAGCTTCACGATCCGGCGCAGGGCCAAGCGGCTCGGCGTGCGCTACACGTTCCATTTCATGCGGGCCAGTGGTGTCCAGCTGCGCGAACTGACCCCCCTGATCGACGACGGCAGGATCCGCCCCGTCGTCGACCGCGTCTTCCCGTTCGACGAGACCCCTCAGGCGCTGGAGTACGTCGAGAAGGGCCGCGCCAAGGCCGGCAAGGTCGTCATCACGATGGAGTGAGGGCCCAGGCCCCAGGGCGTCGGCAGGAGCACCAGGAACGCCCGCTGAGCGCGGCGGCGCGTTTGACGGGGACGAACCGGGTCAAACGATCTACCGGGACATGCGGCCGAAGGTCGTGCGTATGGCTGCCCGGCCTGTGGGCACACGGTACGGCCGCAGCCGCGCGCGAGCCGCGTGTCACCGACCGGCACGACGAGAGGCAGATCCATGACCCAGGACGTTTCCCCCGCCACCACCACGGATTCGGGGGCCCCGGTGGAGAGCGACGAGCACTCGCTCACCGTCGGGGCGGGCGGCCCGATCCTGCTCCAGGACTCGTACCTGATCGAGCAGATGGCGCAGTTCAACCGTGAACGGATCCCCGAGCGGCAGCCGCACGCCAAGGGCAGCGGCGCCTTCGGCCACTTCGAGGTCACGGGCGACGTCACCGCCTACACCAGGGCGGCACTCTTCCAGCCGGGCACCCGCACCGAACTGGTCGCCCGGTTCTCCACGGTCGCGGGCGAGCGCGGCAGCCCGGACACCTGGCGCGACCCGCGCGGCTTCGCGGTGAAGTTCTACACCAGCGAAGGCAACTACGACATGGTCGGCAACAACACCCCGGTGTTCTTCATCAAGGACCCGATGAAGTTCCAGCACTTCATCCGGTCCCAGAAGCGCCGCGCCGACAACAACCTGCGCGACCACGACATGCAGTGGGACTTCTGGACGCTGTCCCCGGAATCCGCCCACCAGGTCACCTGGCTGATGGGCGACCGCGGCATCCCGCGCACCTGGCGCCACATGAACGGCTACACGTCCCACACCTACATGTGGATCAACGCCCAGGGCGAGCGCTTCTGGGTGAAGTACCACTTCAAGACCGACCAGGGCATCGAGTTCTTCACGCAGGACGAGGGCGACCAGATGTGCGCCACCGACACCGACTTCCACACCCGTGACCTCTTCGAGCACATCCGCGACGGCGACTTCCCGAGCTGGACGCTGCACGTGCAGGTCATGCCGTACGAGGACGCGGCGACGTACCGGTTCAACCCGTTCGACCTCACCAAGGTCTGGCCGCACGCCGACTACCCGCTGACCGAGGTCGGGCGGATGACCCTGGACCGCAACCCCACCGACAACCACGCGGAGATCGAGCAGGCCGCCTTCCAGCCGAACAACTTCGTGCCCGGCATCGGCCCGAGCCCCGACCGGATGCTGCTGGGCCGGCTGTTCTCGTACGCGGACGCCCACCGCCACCGGATCGGCGGCAACTACCAGCAACTGCCGGTCAACGCACCGGTCGTGCCCGTCCACACGTACTCCAAGGACGGGGCGATGGCCTACCGGAAGACCACGGACCCGGTCTACGCGCCGAACTCCAAGGGCGGCCCCGCGGCCGACACGCAGCAGTACGGGACGCCGCCCGGCTGGTACGCGGACGGGGAGATCACCCGCGCCGCCAACGTCGACCACGCCGAGGACGACGACTGGGGCCAGGCAGGGACGATGGTGCGCGAGGTCCTCGACGACGCCGCGCGCGACAGGCTCGTGGACAACGTCGTGGGCCACCTGCTGGACGGCGTGAGCGAACCCGTCCTGACCCGCGCGTTCGCCTACTGGTCGAACATCGACAAGTCGATCGGGGAACGCATCGAACAGGGCGTGCGCGCCAAGGCCTGACCGATCCGGTGCGGACGCGCCTGGACCGTGCGCACCGGGGTCAGGCCCGACCGGCCGGGCCCCGGGGCGCCGGTCACGCGCCGCCGTGGGTGCGTCGCACGCACTCCGCCACGACCTCCCGCAGGCTCCCGGTGCGCCGGTGGACCTCACGCTGCACGCGCGCCCCGTTGCCGTCGCGCAGCAGCCGGTCCAGCCGGTCGCGGGCCTCGGCGAGGTCGCCGGTGTCCTCCAGCGCGGGGCGCACGTGCGCGAACAGCGCCTCCACCGCGGACTCGGCCGGCACGGGACGCATCTGCGCGGGGCTCACCAGCTGGTCGTCGAGGCCCGAACGGCCCGCACGCCAGGCCGCGAGCCGCAGCAGAGCCACCGGGTGGGCGGCCGGGGGCACACCGGCCCGCCACTGCCGGGCCGCCGTCTCGACCAGGCCGCGCACCAGCACGGCCAGCAGCACGGTCGTCGACGGTTCGAGACAGACGTCGGCGACGCGCACCTCCACGGTCGGGTGGGCCGCGGAGAGCCGGGCGTCGAAGTAGACCATGCCCGGGTCCCGTACGACACCGGTGGCGACCATGGCGCCGACCTGGTCGTGGTACGCGGCCGCGTCCTCGAAGAGCTCCACGGGCCCCGCGGACGGCCAGCGCCCCCACACCCGGCTGCGATAGCTGCTGTACCCGGAGTCCTTGCCCTGCCAGAACGGTGAGTTGGCGCTCAGCGCGACCAGGACGGACAGCCAGGGACGGATCCGGTTCAGCACGGCGACGCCCTCTTCGTCGGACTCCACGTACACGTGGACGTGACAGCCGCACGTGAGCTGTTCCTGCGTGGTGAGGCCGAAGTGATCCGCGAGCCACTGGTGGCGCGTGCCGCTGCTGATGGTGGGGCTCACCGGAAGCGGTGACGTGGCCAGCGCGGCGGCCGTGGCGCCGAGCCGCTCCGCGTGATCGGCGGCCGCCGCGCGCCAGCGGGTGATGTCCCGGGCGAGGTCCGCCATCGCCTCGCGCGGACGCGTGGCGAACTCCAGCTGCTCGCGGTGGAGTTCCGCCTCGAAGAGGTCCTCGTCCTCCTTGCGGGCGGCCGCCGCGAGCACCGCGCTGGACAGCGCCCGGGGCTCGCCGCTCGCCCGGTCGACGAGCAGGAGTTCCTCTTCCACACCGACACTGCGCATACGTCACGTCCCCACGCGATAACGGGCTCCGGGGACCGGTTGTCCCCGGCGCCGCCGACCAAACCGGCACGTTCAACAGCCGACTGCGGGGGCATTCGGGCCTTGCCGCCGGTCACCGTGTCCGGTGGCGGCGGCGCGAGGGAGGACACGCGATGGCAGCGACCGGGGTCCTGCGAGGCCTGCGATCCGCGAGGACCGGCAAGACCGGCAAGGCCCGCAGGGCGGCGCGGAGTTCGGCCGTCGACATCGGGGCGCGGTGGGGACTCGCCGCACGGGGCGTGTTGTACGTACTCATCGGCATCCTGGCCCTGCGCATCGCCCTCGGCGACGACGGAGGCTCGGGCAACGAGGCCGACAGCAGCGGCGCCGTACGGGAGTTGGCGCGTCAGCCGTGGGGCGAAGTCCTGGTGTGGGCGGTGGGCATCGGCCTGGTCGGCCTGGCCGTGTGGCGCTTCACCGAGGCGGTGTTCGGCGCGTCGGGCCCGGACGGCTCGAAGCAGGGCAAGCGGGCGCTGTCCGCCGTGCGCTGCGTGTTCTACGGGTTCATGGCCGTGTCCGTGCTGTCGTTCGTGATCGCGTCCAAGGGCGGTTCGGGCAGTGACGCCACCTCGCAGGACCTGACCGCGCGGGCCCTCGAACTCCCGCTGGGCCGCTGGCTGGTGGGGTTTGCCGGCCTCGTGGTGATGGGCATCGGCGTGGGCGTCGGCGTGCGCGCCGCGCGGCGCACCTTCCGCAAGCACCTGGAGAAGGCGAAGCTGCCCCGCGGCCTGGACCGGACGGTCGACGTCCTCGGCGTCGTCGGCGGCCTGGCCCGTGGCCTGATCTACACGGCGGCCGGCGTCTTCGTCGTCAGCGCGGCGCTCCACTACGACCCCGACGAGGCGAAGGGCATGGACGGAGCCCTGCGCAGCCTGGCCCGCACACCCGCAGGGCCGTGGCTGCTGATCCTGGTCGCCGGGGGACTGGTCCTGTTCGGCCTGTTCTCCTGCCTGCTGGCCCGCTGCCGGCGGGTGTGAGAGCTGGGTCTCGAAATCCCTGGGACAGGAGTACGGAAACCCGCCCCGCTGTACCCTGATGAGTACGCCCTTGACCTGCACAAAGGCAGGCAGGGAGCCGATTTTTCAGGAGTGCATCCATGCTGCGCACCATGTTCAAGTCCAAGATCCACCGGGCCACCGTCACCCAGGCCGACCTGCACTACGTCGGCTCGGTCACCATCGACGCGGACCTGCTGGACGCCGCCGATCTGCTGCCGGGCGAGCTCGTGCACATCGTCGACATCGACAACGGCGCACGTCTGGAGACGTACGTCATCGAGGGCGAACGCGGCTCCGGCGTCATCGGGATCAACGGGGCGGCAGCGCACCTCGTGCACCCGGGCGACCTCGTGATCATCATCAGTTACGCTCAGGTCGACGACGCCGAGGCGCGGTCGCTGCGACCCTCGGTCGTGCACGTGGACCGGGACAACAGGATCGTGGCGCTCGGCGCGGACCCGTCCGAGCCGGTGCCCGGCGGCGACGTGACGCGCAGCCCCCACGCGGTACCCGCGAGCTGAGATCCGCCTCGTCCAGGACGGCAGGAGAGCCCCATGAGCCCCATGAGCAGCGACATCGAGATCCACGACGACCGGGACCGGGGCCTCCTGCTGGCCCGCACCGGCGCCGACACGTCGGACGGCGAGATCGTCGGGTACATCCAGTACTTCGTGCTCGACGAGCCGCAGCGCGCCCTCGTCCCGGTCCACACCATCGTGGAGCCGCAGCACGAGGGCAAGGGCATCGCGGGCTCGCTCGCGCGCGAGCTGTACGCCATCGCCGCCCGCGAGGGCATCGCCGTCGCGCCGCTGTGCCCGTTCGTCGTGAAGTGGGCCGAGCGGCACCCGGGCGAGGCCCCGGCCGTCTCCGCCGAACTGCTCACCGCCGCGCAGGACGCGCTCGCCGCCGACCCCGGGAAGTGGTGACCGGGGCGGCTGCATAGGGTGCGGGGCATGATCGTCACGCTCCTGCACACCTCGCCGGTCCACGTTCCCGTCTTCGACGCCCTGCGCGCCGCGGGCCACCCGGACCTCACGCTGCGCCACGTCGTACGGGAGGACCTGCTGGAGCGTGCGATGGAGACCGGGCCCGACTCCGTCGCCGACGACGTGCGCGCGCTCCTCGAGGCCGCCGAGCGGGACGGCGCGGACGCGGTCCTGTGCACCTGCTCCAGCATCGGCGGCATCGCCGAGGACCTGGGCGGCGCCCTCGCAGTGCCCGTGCTGCGCGTCGACCGGCCGATGGCCGCGCGGGCCGTCGCCGCGGGCGCGCGGATCGCCGTCGTCGCCACGGTGCACAGCACGTTCGGTCCGACGGTCGCCCTCGTCGAGGAGGAGGCCGCCCGCGCGGGGCGCACCGTCGACGTGCGGCCCGTGTTCGTGGCGGACGCCTGGGAGTGCTTCCTCGCCGGTGACCGGGACGGCTACCTCGACAAGGTCGCCGCCGCGGTCGACGCCGTCACGGACGCCGACGCGATCGTCCTCGCGCAGGCCTCCATGGCCGACGCCGCCGACCGGGCCCGTACCGCCGTGCCCGTGCTGTCCAGCCCGCGGCCCGGGCTCGACGCCGCGGCCACGGAATGCGAGCGCGCCAAAACCGCTTAGGTTGAAGGGAGTTCCCCCGACGACCCCGACAGAGGAGCAGCGGCCATGGCAGACACCGACGTCGTCATCAGCCCGACCGGCTGGGTGGCGGACCAGGCGCGGACGTACGAGGAGTCCGGCGGCACGAAGGGCACCACCATCCAGGGCGTCCCGTGCCTGCTGCTCGACTATCAGGGCCGCAAGTCGGGGCAGTGGCGGCGCACCGTCCTCATCTACGGGCGTGACGGCGACGACTACCTGATCGTGGCCTCGTACGGCGGCTCCGACGCCCACCCCCTGTGGTACCTCAACCTCCAGGCCAACCCGGACGTACGGCTGCGCGTGGGCACCGAGCGGTTCGAGGCGCGGGCCGAGACGCTGTCCGCCGAGGACAAGGCGCGGGTCTGGGACTCGCTGGTCGAGCTGTTCCCGCAGTACGCGGCCTACCAGAAGAAGACCGACCGGGACATCCCCGTCGTCCGTCTGACCCGCACGAACGGCTGATCGAACGGCCCTTTGACGCGTGGACTCGGCAGGCGTGGGCACGCGACCCGGGAGACAGTGGACAGGACCCCCCTCCGAACCTCTGGAGGCAGAGCCATGACCCATCCGTTCCCCGACCCCGTCCCGCCGAGCCCCGTCCCCGTGCCGGGACCCGACGTCCCCGACCCGTTCCCGACGCCGGACCCGCTTCCGACGCCGGGGCCCCGGCCCGTGCCGGAGCCCTCGCCGTCGCCGGTGCCACCGGGGCCGAAGCCGGAACCCGACCCGGCACCGCCGGAGCCCGAGCCGTCACCGGTGTAGGTGCTAGGCGTCGACCTCGGAGCGGTCCCCGCCCCACAGCGTGTGGAACGAGCCCTCGCGGTCGGTGCGCCGGTACGTGTGCGCGCCGAAGAAGTCCCGCTGGCCCTGCGTGAGCGCGGCCGGCAGGCGCTCGGCGCGCAGCGCGTCGTAGTACGCGAGCGCCGCGGCGAAGCCCGGCGTCGGCACGCCCTGCGTGGTCGCGGCGACCAGGACGGCACGCCAGTCGTCCTGCGCCGCCGCGATCTCGTCGGCGAAGCCCTTGTCCGACAGGAGGGACACCAGGCCGGGCTCGGCTTCGTAGGCCGCCGTGATCCGGTCGAGGAACGCCGCCCGGATGATGCAGCCGCCGCGCCAGATGCGGGCGACCGCGCCCAGGTCGATGTCCCAGTCGTACTCCTCGCTGCCCGCGGCGATCTCGTGGAAGCCCTGCGTGTACGACACGATCTTCGAGGCGTACAGGGCCTGTTCGACCTTGTCGGCGAAGGCCGCGGCCTCGGACTCGCTCAGGGGCTTCGCCGTCGGACCGGCCAACTCCCGCGACGCGGCGCGCAGTTCGGCGTGCCCGGACAGCGACCGCGCGAACACCGCCTCGGCGATGCCGGACACCGGCACGCCCAGGTCGAGCGCGATCTGCACCGTCCAGCGGCCGGTGCCCTTCTGTTCGGCCTGGTCCTGGACGACGTCCACGAACGGTTTGCCGGTGGCCGCGTCCACATGGGACAGGACCTCCGCCGTGATCTCGATCAGATACGAGTCCAGGCGGCCCGTGTTCCACGTACGGAAGATGTCGGCGATCTGCGCGGGGGAGTACCCGGCGACGTCGCGCAGCAACTGGTAGGCCTCGCCGATAAGTTGCATGTCGGCGTACTCGATGCCGTTGTGCACCATCTTCACGAAGTGGCCCGCGCCGTCCGGGCCGACGTGCGTCACGCACGGGGCTCCGTCCTTCGCCTTCGCGGAGATCTTCTCCAGCATCGGGCCGAGCGAGTCGTACGACTCGACGCTGCCGCCGGGCATGATGCTCGGGCCGTGCAGCGCGCCCTCCTCGCCGCCGGAGACGCCCGTGCCGACGAAGTGGATGCCCTGCTCCCTGAGTTCCTTCTCGCGGCGCCGGGTGTCGGCGAAGTGCGCGTTGCCCCCGTCGACGATCATGTCGCCGGGCTCCAGGAGCGGCGCGAACTCCTTGATCACCGCGTCGGTGGGTTCGCCCGCCTTCACCATGACGACGAGGCGCCGCGGCCGTTCCAGGGCGGCCACGAACTCCTCGGCGGTGTCGGTGGGGACGAAGATGCCTTCCTCGCCGAAGTCCGACACCAGCTGGTGGGTGCGGGCCGCGGTGCGGTTGTGGAGGGCGACCGTGTACCCGTTGCGGGCGAAGTTCCGGGCCAGATTGCGCCCCATGACGGCGAGCCCCGTGACACCGATCTGCGCTGTAGTGCTCATGCCTGTCGCTCCTGTATTGGGAAACTGATGGATCTTGTTCAGTTGTCGCGCCGTGAGGCGTAGCGTAGGTATCCGTCCCCCCACGCAACTCGTTCGAACTCTCTACGATCCTGGAGCCGTGCGTGCCTCATTTCGACCTGCCGCTCGACGAACTGCGGGCGTTCAAGCCCGCGTTGACGGCCCCCGACGACTTCGACGCCTTCTGGGAGAAGACCCTGGCCGAGACCAGGGAACACGACCTCGACGCGCGCTTCGAGCCGGTCGACGTCCCGTACACGGCAGTGGACGTATTCGACGTTACGTACGCGGGCTTCGGCGGGCATCCCGTGAAGGGGTGGCTGATCCTTCCCGCGGGCACCACCGAGCCGATACCGGCCGTGGTCGAGTACATCGGCTACAGCGGCGGCCGCGGCCTGCCGCACACGCACCTCAGGTGGGCGGCGGCCGGATTCGCGCACTTCGTGATGGACACCCGCGGCCAGGGCAGCGGCGGCTCGGTCGGTGACACCACGGACCCGGTCGGCAGCGCTCCCTCGGTCTCCGGCTTCATGACGCGCGGTGTCCAGGACCCGCACGACTACTACTACCGGCGCGTGTACACCGACGGCGTGCGCGCCGTGGACGCGGCCCGCTCGCACCCGCTCGTGGACGCCTCGCGCGTGGCCGTGACCGGCGGCAGCCAGGGCGGCGGCATCACCATCGCGGTGGCCGGTCTCGTCCCCGACCTCAAGGCGGCCGCGCCCGACGTGCCGTTCCTGTGCCACTTCGGCCGCGCGGCCACGCTCACGGAGCGTCACCCGTACCGCGAGATCGCGCTCTACCTGAAGGCGCACATCGGCGAGGACGAGCGCGTCTTCCGTACGCTCTCGTACTTCGACGGCATGAACTTCGCGGCCCGCGCCACCGCGCCCGGCCTGTTCTCCGCGGCCCTGGAGGACCTGACCTGCCCGCCGTCCACGGTGTTCGCCGCGTACAACCACTGGGCCGGTGCCGAGCGGTCCATGGAGGTGTACGCCTTCAACGACCACGAGGGTGGCGGCCCCTTCCAGCAGGCGGTCCAACTGCGCTGGATTCCGGGCCACTTGAGGGGCTGAAAGTCGCCACCGTGGCTTGAGGAGCTCTTGTCATGACTGCGTAGGAGCGGCTAATTTGCCGCTCCTACGTGTGCCTGCACGGGTTCCGGAGGGGGCTTTCATGGCGTTACGGGGCCGGCATCGCCGGTATCAGCCGAGCCGGGTCAATCGCGCGTCGCTCACCGTGACCGTCGGGGGCGCGGGCATGGCGATCCCCCTCATCGGAGCGGGCGCGGCGCAGGCCGCGGACGCGCACACCTGGAACAAGGTGGCCGCCTGCGAGTCGAGCGGCAACTGGAGCATCAACACGGGCAACGGCTACTTCGGCGGCCTGCAGTTCACCCGCTCCACCTGGGCCGCGTACGGCGGCACCGCGTATGCGCCCCGCGCCGACCAGGCCACGAAGAGCCAGCAGATCGCCGTCGCCGAGAAGGTCCTCGAGGGGCAGGGGCCCGGGGCCTGGCCGGTGTGCGGTCAGCGGGCGGGCCTCGCCCGGACACCCGAGCGGGCCGCGGTGCGCCCGGTCACGGACGTGAAGCCCGAGGTCACGCCCCAGTCGACGGCGGGCCGCACGGAGATGTACACGGTGATCAGCGGCGACACCCTCTCGGGCATCGCCGACTCCCGCAAGGTGCCCGGCGGCTGGCAGCGGCTCTACGAGGCCAACCGCCGGACCGTCGGCGCCGACCCGGACCTGATCCTGCCGGGTCAGCGCCTGTCCGTGCCGGGCGCGTCCGCGAGGGCCGCAGCGCCCGGGAAGACGCGACAGCCCCACACGACGCAGCCGAAGAAGGCCCCTCCCAAGACGGCCGAGCCGAAGAAGGCCGAGCCGAAGCAGTCCGCGCCCAAGCAGTCCGCGCCGAAGAAGACCGAGACCAAGAAGACCGGGACGAAGAAGGCGCCGTCCCAGCACCAGACGCAGCCGAAGAAGACCCGGACGGCCACGAAGACCGCCTCGCACGGCGTCGTCGCCCCCGTCCAGGCCTCCCTCGGCACCCCGTACCACGCGGCCGGCTCCTCCTGGTCGAAGGGCTACCACACGGGCGTGGACTTCGCCGTGCCCACCGGCACCTCCGTCAAGGCCATCGCCGCAGGTCAGGTCGTCGACGCGGGCTGGGGCGGCTCGTACGGCTACCAAGTGGTGATCCGGCACGCCGACGGCCACTACAGCCAGTACGGACACCTGTCGGCCCTGTCCGTGAAGAGCGGCCAGCGCGTGGTGGAGGGCCAGCGCATCGCCCGCTCCGGGTCCACCGGCAACAGCACGGGCCCGCACCTGCACTTCGAGGTGCGGACCGGGCCCGGCTTCGGCAGCGACGTCGACCCGCTGGGATATCTGCGGGCCCACGGCGTCAGGATCTGACGTTCTCCACCGCCGGTTCGCCGGCGGGCGGCTTGGGCTGGCTCGGCATGCCGTCGAGTCCGGCCGGGCTGTCGGGGACCACCGGAACCTCCGCGTCGTCCGCGTCCTGCGCGGCGGCCGGTGCCGGTGTGGGTGCTTGTGCCGCGTGCTGTGCGACCACGTGCGTGCCGCGGCCCTGACCGATGCGCTCGGTCGTCAGCAGGATCAGGCCGCCCGCGGCCACGACGCCGCAGCCGAGTGCCAGGGCCGTGCCCACCGTCCCGTACCGGAAGGACTCGCCGAACAGGGTCAGGCCGACGGCCGCCGCCGCCACCGGGTTCACCACGGTCGCGGTCGCCAGGGGCGCGGCCAGGCCCGCGCCCCGGTACGAGGCCTGCGACAGGAGCATGCCGGTCGTGGCCAGGGCGGCGATCGCCAGCAGGCTCGTGAGCTGCTCGAACGGGTTGCCCGACCAGTCCACGGCCACGGACTTCGTGAACACCGACGCCATGCCGAACGCGCCGCCCGCCGCGACCGCGAGCAGCACCGCACGCACCACGGGGTGCCGGTGCGCGGCCCGCGCCGACGTCATCAGGACCAGCACGCCACCGGCCGTGATCAGGCCCACCAGCAGGCGCTCCGCACCGTCCAGGGAGTCCTCGGAGGCCGATCCCGTCAGCGCCAGCAGGCCCGCGAGCCCGACCGTCGCCATGATGGCCCCGCGCCAGGCGGTGGAACCCGCCCTGCGCCCCACCAGCAGGGCCGCCATGGGCAGCGCCAGCACGATCGTGAGGGCGCCCAGGGGCTGCACCAGGCTCAGCGGTCCACAGGCCAGCGCCACGACGTGCAGCAGCGCACCCAGACCGTTCAGACAGCCCGCGCCCCACCAGGCGGGCCTGCGCAGCGGCGCGTACGCCGACTCCGGTGACGTCTGCGCGACCCGCTCCTGCACGATCGCCCCGCCGGCGTAGGCCACCGCGGAGACGAGGGAGAGCAGCACGGACAGCGCCAGGGCACTCATATGGCGCCTCCGGCGATGCGGCTCGCGGCACGATCGGTTCTCATACCCTCTACGATCTCTCTCCCCGGCTCTCCTGTCGTCCGACCTGAGCAGGCATTGGGTCCTACTGCCGATGGAGTAGGCCGCCTGCCGAGTCATCCCCAGGGCGGGTGCCCGCGGGACACGGGAAGCCCTCCGTGCCGTCCGCGCTCTTCCGTGTACGGCGCCGATGCCTGACCATGAGAGACGAGCGAGCACAACCTTTCTGGGCGAGCACGACCCACCCGAGCCGTGGGTGGGATCCGACGACGGGGGCCGCGCGTGCGAGTGGGACTGCTCACGAGGGAGTACCCGCCGGACGTCTACGGCGGCGCCGGGGTCCATGTCGAGTTCCTGGCACGGGAGTTGAGGCCGCTCGTCGACCTCGAGGTGCACACCTGGGGCGAGGGCACCGCCGACGGAGTGCGCCGCCACCGCGCCTGGCCGGTGCTCGACGGGGCGAACGACGCGCTGCGCACCCTCTCCGTGGACCTCTCCATGGCCGCCGCCCTCGAAGGCCGCGAGCTCGTCCACTCCCACACCTGGTACACGAACCTCGCCGGCCACCTCGCGGCCCTCCACCTCGGCATACCGCACGTGATGACCGCCCACTCCCTGGAGCCGCTGCGCCCCTGGAAGGCCGAGCAGCTCGGCGGCGGCTACGCACTGTCGGCGTGGGCCGAGCGGACCGCGATCGAGGCCGCCGACGGCGTCATCGCCGTGTCCCGGGCGATGCGCGACGACATCCTCGCCTGCTACCCGGCCCTGGAGCCCAAGCGCGTCCGCGTCGTGCACAACGGCATCGACGTGTCGCTGTACCACGCCGACCCCGGCACGGACGTGCTGCGCCGCCACGGCATCGACCCGCGCCGCCCCTACGTCGTCTTCGTCGGCCGCATCACGCGCCAGAAAGGCGTGCCCCATCTGTTGCGCGCCGCCCGCGACCTGACCCCGGGCGTGCAAGTCGTGCTGTGCGCGGGCGCTCCCGACACCCCGGAGATCGGGCGCGAATTCCGGGAGCTGGTCGAGGAGTTGAAGAAGACCCGCGACGGAGTGTGCTGGATCCCGTCCATGCTGCCGCGCGGCGAGGTCGTCCAACTCCTCACGCACGCCTCGGTGTTCGTGTGCCCCTCGGTGTACGAGCCGCTCGGCATCGTCAACCTGGAGGCCATGGCCTGCGGCACCGCCGTAGTCGCCTCCGAGGTCGGCGGCATCCCCGAGGTGGTGGCCGACGGGGAGACGGGCCTGCTCGTGCCGTACGCGCAGACGGACCCAGAGGGGTTCGAGGCGGGCCTCGCCCGCGCCCTGAACGAGGTGGTCGGCGACCCCGAGGCGGCGCGCCGCATGGGGGACGCCGGGCGGGAGCGGGCCGCGGCGGAGTTCGGCTGGCACGCCGTCGCCCGCCGCACGGCCGAGGTGTACGGGGAGATCCTCAACGGCGGCTAGCACGCCGGGACTTGAAGGGGGCTGGCATGCGCGGTGGGCCTTCGGTGCTCGGGATCGTACTGGCGGGAGGAGAGGGCAAGCGGCTGCTGCCGCTGACCGCGGACCGGGCGAAACCCGCGGTGACCTTCGGCGGCACGTACCGCCTGGTCGACTTCGTCCTGTCGAATCTCGTGAACGGTGACATCCTGCGGGTCTGCGTCCTGACGCAGTACAAGTCGCACTCGCTCGACCGGCACGTCACCACGACCTGGCGGATGTCGAGCCTGCTCGGCAACTACGTCACGCCCGTTCCGGCGCAGCAGCGCCTCGGGCCGCGCTGGTACTCGGGCAGCGCCGACGCGATCCTGCAGTCCCTCAACCTCGTGCACGACGAACAGCCGGACTTCATCGCGGTGTTCGGCGCCGACCACGTCTACCGGATGGACCCGCGGCAGATGCTCGCCCAGCACATCGAGACCGGCGCGGGCGTCACCGTCGCCGGCATCCGGGTGCCGCGCGCGCAGGCCCCGCAGTTCGGGATCATCACGCCGGCCCGCGACGGCACGCGCGTCGAGGCGTTCCTGGAGAAGCCGTCGAACCCGCCGCCGCTGCCCGGCAGCCCGAACCAGGTCTTCGCCTCCATGGGCAACTACCTGTTCACCACGAAGATCCTCCTGGACGCGCTGCAC
Organism: Streptomyces sp. NPDC050085; assembly: GCF_044460595.1. Lineage (NCBI taxonomy): Bacteria > Bacillati > Actinomycetota > Actinomycetes > Kitasatosporales > Streptomycetaceae > Streptomyces > Streptomyces sp. NPDC050085. The sequence goes on from NZ_JBITJZ010000018.1 coordinate 52,848, forward strand.
CAGGACGCGGAGGACGAGAACTCGGCGCACGACATGGGCGGTTCGATCCTGCCGCTGCTCACCGAGCGCGGCGTCGCCCAGGTCTACGACTTCGACGGCAACCACGTCCCCGGCGAGACCGACCGCGACCACGGCTACTGGCGCGACGTCGGCACTCTCGATTCCTACTACGAGGCCCACATGGACCTCGTCTCGGACGAGCCGGAGTTCAACCTCGACAACCGGCGCTGGCCCATCTACACCCACTCGGGGCAGCTGCCGCCCGCCAAGTTCTGCGCGGCCAGCATGGTGAGCGAGTCGATCGTCAGTCCCGGCTGCGTCATCCGCGGCCAGGTCTCCAGGTCGGTCCTGTCACCGGGCGTGACGATCGAGGACGGCGCCGTCGTGCAGGGCTCGGTGCTCCACGACAACGTCCGCGTGGGACGCGGAGCGGTGGTGCGCGGTGCCGTCCTCGACAAGAACGTCGAGGTACCGGCGGGCGCGACCATCGGCGTCAACCCGGGCCGCGACGCGGAGCTCTACACCGTCTCCCAAGGGGGCGTCATCGCCCTCGGCAAGGGGCAGGCGGTGCACTGACCCGCAGCCGTCACACCGGATCCGCGTCCGGCGGCGCGCCCTCGAAGCCGTTGGCCCAGTAGCAGCCGCGCAGCGACAGGCCGAGCAGCATGCGCGTCGCCTCCTGCGGTGGCATCGGGCGCGGATCCGACTCCAACCACCAGTGCAGCACGGCGAGTTGCTCGCCGAACCTGGCGCGGGCCAGGACGTCGACGCTGATCCGGGGCGTGACCTTCTCGTGGTCGGCGCGCGCAAGCTGTTCGCCGCCGAGACGCCTTCCGGATCGCCGACGAGGCGGTGCAGATCCACGGCAAGGCGGGCCTGGTGCGCGGCGCCGAAGTGGAGTGGCTGTTCCGGCGGTTGCGCATGTTCCGGATGCTGACCGGGTCCTCCGAGATCCGGAAGAACGGCATCGCGCGCGACCTCCTCATGCCGAGGGAGCCACGCCCCTGACGTCGATCGGCACCGCGCCCGTGCGGTAGCCGCGCTCGTCGAGGAGATGGCCGTTGAGCTTCATCGGCCACAGGGCCACCGCCCGGTCGACCACCGTCAGGGCGGGCACCCGTTCGGCGAGCCGGACCTCGAAGCGCTGCGCATCGTCGAGCGAGCGGACCCAGGCGATCACCTTGAGGTTGTGGCGGCCGATCACCCCCGCGCACAGCCGCACCTCACGCGCGCCGGTGACCTGCTCGGCCACCGCCCGCAGGTCGCCCGGCGCCGCCCGGCCCCACAGGATCAGCGACACCGGCCACTCCGACAGCGGCCTCGCCACCTCGCAGCGGGTCTGCGCCATGCCCGCGGCGAACAGCCGGTTCACCCGCCGGCGCACCGTGTCCGGGCTCGTCCCGCACCGCTCGGCGAGGGCGCGGTGCCCCGCCCGGCCGTCCACCGACAGCTCGGCGAGCAACGCGTGGTCGAGATCGGTCAGCTCGAAGACCGGCGCGTCCGCGCGGCCCGGCGACGTGTCGGTGAGGCGGGCGATCTGCTCGGCGTCCAGCGCGCGCAGCCGCCAGCGGCTGCCCTCCGTGTAGACGGTGCTCGCCAGATGGGTGCGGGTGGCGACGATGCCCTCCAGCGCGCCGAGCCGGTGCGTCACCCAGTGGGTGAGCGCCGACAGCCGCGGCGCGAACACCGTCAGCAGCAGGTCGCGTCCGCCACTGACGTGCTCGACCGCCACCACGTGCGGCTCGGCCGTCAGCGCACGGGCGACGGCGGACAGCCGGCCGTTCGCGCAGTCGACCTCGACGAACGCCAGACACCCCTGGCCGGACTCGGCGACGACCGGCGCCGGATGACAACTGACCCAGGCGGCGCCCGCCTCCGTCAGCCGGGTCCAGCGGCGGGCCACCGTCACCGGATCCACCCCGATCGCCGCGCCGATGCGGGCCCAGCCGGCCCGCGGCGCGATCTGCAGGGCGTGCACGAGGGCCTGGTCCAGGTCGTCGAGCACCATCCTGCCGGATTCCTGCACCACTGCTCTACTCCTGCGTTTTCCCTGCGATTCAAGACCCGTTCATGCGCCAGGGCAGCACCCTGAACGCCATTCCCCCTATTCCCCCTCGTCCCGCCGGACCGTACACCAGGAGGCTCATCCGCCATGTCGATCACCGAACGTGCCCGGGAACTCCAGCCCGAACTCGTCGAGCTGCGCCGCGCCCTGCACCGCGAACCCGAGCTCGGCCTCACGCTGCCCCGCACCCAGGAGAAGGTCCTCGCCGCGCTCGACGGACTGCCCCTGGAGATCACCCTCGGCAAGGACCTCAGCTCCGTCACCGCCGTGCTCCGCGGCACACGACCCGGCGGCGCCGTGCTCCTGCGCGGCGACATGGACGCCCTGCCCGTCACCGAGAACAGCGGCGTGGAGTACGCCTCCCAGGTCCCCGGCGCCATGCACGCCTGCGGCCACGACCTGCACACCGCCGGGCTCGTCGGCGCGGCGACTCTGCTCGCGGAGCGCCGCGAACACCTCCACGGCGACGTCGTGTTCATGTTCCAGCCGGGGGAGGAGGGCCACAACGGCGCGGGCGCCATGATCGAGGAAGGCGTCCTCGACGCCGCGGGCAAGCCCCTCGACGCGGCGTTCGCCCTGCACGTCGCCGCGAACCGGCTGCCCGGCGGCCTCGTCGCCACCCGGCCCGGCACCGTGACCTCCGCCTCCGACGTGCTGCGCGTCACCGTGCGCGGCAAGGGCGGGCACGGCTCGACCCCGTACAGCGCCAAGGACCCGATCCCCGTCGCCTGCGAGATCGTCACCGCGATCCAGACCTGGGTGACGCGCCGCTTCGACCTCTTCGACCCGGCCGTCGTCACCGTCGGCACCTTCCACGCCGGGACGCAGCAGAACGTCATCCCGGAGACCGCCACCTTCGAGGCGACCGTGCGCAGCTACTCCCAGGCCGCGCACGAGCGGCTCGTCGAGGGACTGCCGCGCCTGGTGCGCGGCATCGCCGAGGCGCACGGCATCGACGCCGAGGTGTCGTACGACGTGATGTACCCGGTCACGGTCAACGCGCCCGATGAGACCGCCTTCGCGCTCGACACCGCCCGCGAACTGCTCGGCGGCGACCAGGTGTGGCAGGCGCCCGACCCCGCGAACGGCTCCGAGGACTTCGCGTTCGTCACCCAGCGCGTCCCGGGCGTCATGCTCCTGGTCGGCGCCGCCCCCGAGGGCGTCGACGCCACCACCGCACCCATGAACCACTCACCGCGGGCCGTCTTCGACGACCGGGTCCTCGGCCGCCAAGCCGCCCTGCTCAGCGCGCTCGCCGAGCGGCGCCTGGCGCGGGGATCCGCCGCGTGAGCGCGCCGAAGGTACGTGCCGTCGTCGGGCTACTCGTCGCCTTCGAGCTGGTCAGCGGGTTCCTCCAGGGCGCCGCCGTGCCGCTCGTGCCCGAGATCCAGGACTGGCAGGGCATCAGCACAGGACAGGCCCAGTGGTTCACCACGGTCCAGTACCTGGCCGCCGCGATCAGCGTCCCGGCCCTCGGCCGCCTCGGTGACCTGTACGGACACCGGCGGATGATCCGGGTCACGCTCGCCGTGATCGCCACGGGCACGGTCCTGGTCGCCTGCGCCCCCGACCTGGGCGTCCTGCTCCTAGGCCGTGCGCTGATGGGTCCGCTGGCGGCCCTGCTCCCGCTGGAGATCGGTCTCGTCCGCGACCGGCTGAGCGTCGAGGGCGGGCGCAAGGCGGTCGGCCTGCTGGTCGGCACGCTCACCCTCGGCACCGTGCTCGGGCACGCGCTCGTCGGACCGCTGCTCAGCCTGCTCGGCGATCTGCGCGCGACGCTCGTCGCGCTCGCCGCCCTGGCGATCGGCTGCCTCGCCCTCGCCTTCACCGCGATCCCCGAGTCCCGCACGCGGGCCGCGGGCCGGATGGACTGGTCCGGCGCGATCCTGCTCGCCCTCGCCCTGACCGCCCTGCTCGGCACACTGTCGCGCGGCGCCGCCCGGGGCTGGGGCTCCGCGCCGACACTCGGCGGACTGCTGCTCGCCGCCGTGCTCCTCGGCATCTGGATCAGACTCCAACTCGCCCGCCCGCACGCCCTGGTGGACATCCGGGCCGTGGCCAGGAGACGCAGCGCCCCCTACTACGTCTCGGGGTTCGTCCTCGGCTCGGTGATGCTCGGCGGGCAGAGCGTCGCCGTCAGCTTCATGGCCGCTTCGCCCGGCGAGGCGGGGTACGGCTTCGGCCTCGCCGCCTGGCAGATCAGCGTGTACGGCGTCGTCCCGAACGTGATGGCGTTCGCCGGGTCCGCCGTGTGCGCCGCGCTCGCCGTCCGCATCGGCTACCGGAGGCTCCTGCTCGTGTCGTTCACCGCCCTGGCCACGGGGTACGGCGGCCTGATCGTGCTGCACTCGGGCATGGCGGCGTTCATGGCCGCCAACGCGCTGGTCGGCGTCGGCTGCGGACTCGCGCTCGGCGGGCTGCCCACCGTGATCGTGGAGGGCAGCGCCGCCGACCGCACGGCGAGCGCCACCGCCGTCTACAACAACCTCAAGACGCTCGGCGGCAGCATCGGCGGCGCTGCCTTCGCCGTCGTACTCGGCTCCCTGGTCGTCGGCGGGACGGACACCCCGGCCCTGAGCGCCTACGTCACGATCTGGGCCGCGGGTGGCGCGGCCTGCGTCCTCGCTGTCCTGGCCCAACTCGCCCTGAACGCAAGGAAGTCCGCTCAGGCGCCGCCCGGCGTCGCCGTCCCGGCCGGATCCGGTGGTGAGCGGCCTGGTTAACCTGCACGGGTGACCACCGAGCTGACCCTGCTGGCGCGCGTCGCCCACCACGGGCGGGAGATCACCGCGCCACGGCTGCGGGACCTCCTCGCGCTGCTCGCCCGCGACCTGCGGACGGGCTGCGGCACCGAGCGGCTGGTGGCGGGGCTGTGGCCGGACGAGCGGCCGGAGCGGCCGGGCAAGGCCGTGCAGGTCCTGGTCTCCCGGGCGCGTGCCCTCCTCGGCGCCGACGTCATCGCGAGCACGCCCACCGGCTACCGGCTCGCCCTCACCGAGGAACAGGTCGACAGTTCCGCCCTGCTGCTGCAGGCCACGGCGAGTGCCGAGCGGGCCCGGGCCGGGGACCACACGGGGTCGCTGGCCGCGGCCGAGGCCGGGCTCGCCCTGTGGGACGGCGCCGCGGACGGGGGCGAGGACCCCGTCGCGGTGCTGCGCGGCGAGCGCGCCCCGGTCCACGCCGGGCTCGTCCGCGCGCGGGCCCTCGCACTGGCCCGCCTCGGCCGGCACGCCGAGGCCGCGGAGCCGCTGGCCGCGATCGCGGGGCGAAGGCCGCGCGACGAGGAGGTCCTCGCGGCACTGCTGCGCTGCGAGGCGGCGACCGCGGGGCCCGCCACCGCACTCACCCGGTACGAGGCCTACCGCCGGGGCCTGCGCGAACGGCTCGGCACGGATCCCGGACCCCAACTCCAGTCGGTACAGCGGGAGTTGCTGTCCGGTGCGGCACCCGTCGTGCGCCACGGCGTGCCGCACGAGCCCAACCCGCTGCTCGGCAGGGACGCCGACGTCGAAGCCGTGGAACAGCTGCTGCGGACCTCCCGCGTCGTCTCCGTCGTCGGCGTCGGAGGCCTCGGCAAGACCCGGCTCGCGCACGCCGTCAGCCGCCGGGCCGCACAGCGCGTCGTGTACTTCGTGCCGCTCGTCGCCGTCACCGCGGACGGCGACGTCGCCGCGGAGGTGGCCTCCGCGCTCGGTGCGGGGGAGGGGCGGTCCGCGGGCCTCGGCCTGCCCGCCCCGGCCGACCCGGTCGGCGCCGTCCTCGGCGCGCTCGGCTCCGGGCCCGCCCTGCTGGTCCTCGACAACTGCGAACAGATCGTCCGGGGCGCCGCCGACCTCGTACAGGCCCTGGTGTCGTCCTCGAAGGACCTGCGGGTGCTCGTCACCGGGCGGGCGCCGCTCGGCCTCACGTCGGAGGCGGTGTACGCGCTGCCCGAGCTCCAACTCGGCACGTCCGTCGAGCTGTTCACCCAGCGGGCCCGCGCCACGCGGCCCGGCGTCGACCTGCCGCCGGACGCGGTCGCTGGGCTCTGCCGCCACCTCGACGGCCTGCCGCTCGCCGTGGAGCTGGCCGCGGCACGGGTCCGCGTCCTGTCGGTCCCGGAGATCGCCCGCCGCCTCGGCGACCGGTTCGCGCTGCTGCGCGGCGGCGCACGGGACGCGCCCGAACGCCACCGCACGCTGCGGGCGGTCGTGGAGTGGAGCTGGAACCTGCTCGCCCCCGACGCCCGCGCGGCGCTGCGCACGCTCTCCGTCTTCCCCGGCGGCTTCAGCGGCGAGGCGGCGGAGCACGTGCTCGGCGAGGACGCGCTGGTCCTGCTCGAGCAGCTGGCCGGCCAGTCGCTGCTCACCGTCGTCGACACCCCGACCGGTGTGCGGATGCGGATGCTGGAGACCGTACGGGAGTTCAGCGCCGCCAGGCGCGCGGAGGCGGGCGAGGACGAGCGCGCCGTCGGCCGGCTCCTGGCCTGGGCACGGGACTTCGGCGTCGCCCACCACGACGTCCTGCTCGGCACCCGGTCGTCGGCCGACTGGGAGTCGATCAAGTCCGAGCAGGACAACCTCGTGACGGCCCTGCGGCACGCCCTCGCCCGGACGGACGGCGCCACCACCGCCGCCGTCACCGCCGTCCTCGCCGCCCTGTGGTCCACCGACTCCGACTACGCTCGCCTCACCGCACTCGCCGCCGAGACCGGGCCGCCACTGTCGCACTACCGGCCCGAGCCCGCACACGTCGAAGTCGCCCGCACCGCCGCCGTGTTGTGTGCCGCCATGCTCTTCGTGGACCAGGGCCCGCGCGTCGGGCGGCACCTCGTCACCCTGCGCCGGCTGCCCCCGGCCCCGCCGGACACGCTGCTGCGGGCCACCGCGGTGGTGCTGAGCGCACTGCCGCGGATGCTGCCTCCGCAGTACGCGGTGCTGCGGGAGCTGTGCGCCAGCGAGCAGCCGCTCGTCGCGTCCGTCGCCGAGGCCGTCGCCACGTACGTCTGGGAGTACGAGCACGACATGGACCGCGCGCTCGGGTCCGCCCGGCGCATGGTCGACGTCCTGGCGACGGTCGACAGCCCCGTGCTCGCCGTCCTCGGCAACTCCCGGCTGAGCGACCTGAGCCTGAAGACCGGCGACGGCGACGCCGCCCACGCCTACCTGCTGGCCGCACGCGAGGCGCTGCCCCGGCTCGGCGACGAGAACGACTACGTCGGCATCCGCTGGGGCCTCGCCCTCGCCTGTCTGCAGCGCGGCGACCCCGACGAGGCCGAGTCCTGGCAGCGGCGGGCCGAGGCGGACGGCGCCGTGCAGAAGGACGCCTTCTACAGCCCCGACCTGGGCGTGCGCGCGGAGATCGCGCTCGCCCGCGGTCACACGGAGACGGGGCTCCGGCTGTGGCGGCGGGCCGTGGCACGGCTGGGCGTCGCCGGGGCGCCGTACGCCGACGACCCGTGGCTCGACCCGTGGGCCCTGCAGATCCAGGCGGCGGCGGTGACGGCGCACGCGTACGCCGGGCGCCTCGAGGACGTCGCCGGGACGCTCGACCGGCTGCGGGCGGTGCTCGCCGGACCGCCGTGCGACCACCTCGCGCTGCCCGTCCTCGGGACGGTGGCGCACGCGCTCGGCGTGGCGGGCCTCACCGGCCGGGACCCGGCCGCGGTCCGGACGGCCGCGCTGGCCGAACGGCTGTGGGTGCTGCGGGAGTTCCACCCCACCATGGCGGCGGACCGCGCCCGGCACGCGGCCGAGGACACCGACCGGGCGGCGTACGCCGACGCGCTCGCCGAGTACGCCGCCCTGGACCGGGACGCGCTGCGGGCCGCGGCCCGCGCCCTGAGAGCCTGTCTTTGAACCCCCGTCGCCCGCCCGAGGGGGGGGGGCGGGGGGTGCAAGACCGGCGCTCCCGCCCGCGCCCCGGGGGACAGCGCCGCCGCCCCCCCCGCACCCCGCCCCCGCCGGCCGCCGCCCCCCCCCCCCCCG
>NZ_JBITJZ010000018.1:60888-148977 GCF_044460595.1 Streptomyces sp. NPDC050085
GGGGCGCGGGGGGGGGGGGGGGGGCCGGCGAGGTGAGGGCTTGTTTTCCCCCCCCGGGCCCCCGCCCGGGGGGGGGCGACGGGGGTTCAAAGACAGGCTCTCACTCCGGATCACGGTTGAACAGCGCCGACGACCAGACGTAACCGAGCACCGTCAGGCCGACGCACCAGCCGACCGCGAGCCACCCGCTGCTGCCGATCCCGCTGCCGAGCAGCAGGCCGCGCAGCGTCTCGATGGCCGGCGTGAACGGCTGGTACTCGGCGATGGGCCGGAACCAGCCGGGCATCGCGTCGACCGGCACGAACGCGCTGGAGATGAGCGGCAGGACGATCAGCGGCATCGCGTTGTTGCTCGCCGCCTCCGCGTTCGGGCTGGCCAGGCCGAGCGCCACGGCCAGCCACGTGAAGGCCACGGCGACCAGGGCCAGCAGGCCGAACGCCGCCAGCCACTCCACGGCCGTGGCGTCCGTCGACCGGAAGCCGATGCCCACCGCGACGGCGCCGACCAGCACCACGCCGATCATCGCCTGCAGCACGCTGCCCACGACGTGCCCGATGAGCACGGAGCCGCGGTGGATCGCCATCGTGCGGAAGCGGGCGATGATCCCCTCCGTCATGTCCATCGCCACGGAGATCGCGGTCCCGGCCGGAACCGCGCCGATGGTCATCAGCAGGATCCCCGGGACGAGATAGGCGATGTACGCGGAGCGGTCGGCGCCCCCGCCGCCGATCCCCGCACTCATCACGTCGCCGAAGACGTACACGAAGAGCAGCAGCAGGACGATCGGCGTCAGCAGGATGTTCAGGGTCAGCGACGGATAGCGGCGCGCGTGCAGGAGGTTGCGGCGCAGCATCGTGGACGCGTCGCGGACCGCCAGGGCGAAGGTGGCGCTCATCGGACGGCCTCCTTCGGCAGGGCCGCGCCGCCGGTCAGGGCGAAGAACACGTCGTCGAGGTCCGGGGTGTGCACGGTCAGCTCGTCGGCCTCGACGCCCGCGGCGTCCAACCAGTCGAGGAGGGACCGCAGTTCACGCTGACTGCCGTCGCTGAGGATCTGCAGCGACAGGGTCTCGTCGTCCGTGGCCGCAGGACGCAGGGCGCTCGCCGCGTGCCGGTACGCGGACGGATCGCCGAACCGCAGCCGCACGTGGCCGCCGGGGACCAGCCGCTTGAGCTCGTCGGGGCTTCCCTCGGCGGCGATCACGCCGTCGCTCAACACCGCGATGCGGTCGGCCTGTTGATCCGCCTCCTCCAGGTACTGGGTGGTGAGGAAGACGGTGACGCCGCCGCGGACCAGCTCGCGGATGATCCCCCACAGCGTGTGGCGGCTGCGCGGGTCGAGGCCGGTCGTCGGCTCGTCGAGGAAGAGGACCCACGGGTCGCCGACCAGGGTCATGGCGATGTCGAGGCGGCGCCGCATGCCTCCGGAGTAGGTGGACGCGGGCTTCTTGGCGGCCTCCGACAGGCCGAGGCGTTCGAGGAGTTCGCCAGTGGTCCGCCGTCCTTCGCGCCGCGGCAGGTGGTGCAGGTCCGCCATCAGGAGCAGGTTCTCCTCGCCGGTGATCAGACCGTCCACGGCGGAGAACTGCCCGGTCACGCCGATCAGCGCCCGCACGGCTCCCGGGTCCCTCGCGAGGTCGTGGCCGCCGACGCGCAGATCGCCGCTGTCGGCCCTGATGAGCGTGGAGAGGATCTTGACGGCGGTGGTCTTGCCCGCGCCGTTCGGCCCGAGCAGGCAGAAGACGGTCCCGGCCGGCACCGCGAGATCGATGCCGTCGAGGACCGTCTTCGCCCCGTAGGCCTTGCGCAGCCCCGACGCCTGGACGGCGTAGGGGAGCGGGGTCGATGCAGCTGTGGATGTGGTCATGCCGCGAAGGCTGCGGCACGGCGCACTCAGCGCGGTTTCAGTCCGGTTTCACAGCACCCTGCGGCGCCGCCCGAGCCACGTCTGCGCGATCACCACGACCGCCAGGAACGCCCCGCTGACCACCTGCTGGTACGCGGAGTCCAGCGACCCGATCTGATTGATCACGTTCTGGATGACCTTCAGCAGCAGCACCCCCACCAGCGACCCGCTGATGAACCCGAAGCCGCCCGTCAGGAGCGTGCCGCCGATGACGACCGCCGAGATCGCCTCCAGCTCCATGCCGGAGCCGAGGATCGTCACGCCCGACACCAGCCAGGCCGCGTTCAGCGCACCGGCCAGGCCCGCGCACAGGCCGGACAGCGTGTAGACGCCGATCTTCGTGCGGGCCACGGGCGCCCCCATCAGGGCCGCCGCGTCCTCGTTCCCGCCGACCGCGTACACGTACTGTCCGAAACGGCTGCGGCGCAGCACCAGCGCGCCGAGCACGAACAGGACCAGCGTGATCCACACGGGGAGGCCGACGCCGAGCAGCTTGTCCTGGCCCAGGTCCGCGAAGAACGTGGACTTGTCGACGAGATACGTGTTCGCGCCCTCGTCGGTGATGGCGAGGAGGATGCCGCGCGCGCCGAGCATCGCCGCGAGCGTCACGATGAAGGGCGCCAGGCGGGAGCGGGCGATCAGCAGGCCGTTGACGAAGCCGATCAGGCCGCACGCCGCGAGCGGGAGCAGCAGCGCGACCGCGGTCCCGTACTGCGAGCCCCAGGCGGCGAGCACACCGCCGAGCGCGAACAGCGAACCGACCGACAGGTCGATGCCGCCCGTCACGATGACGAACGTCATCCCGAGCGCGACGACCGCGAGGAACGCGGACGACAGCGCCATGTTCTCCATGTTGGCGCTCGTCAGGAACGTGTCGAAGGAGAACGACGCGGCGATCACCGCGATCACCAACGTGACCAGGGCGCCGTGCTGTTGGGCCAGGGCGCTCAGCCGTTCCGCGCGCGTCGCGCCGAGCGGCTCGTCCTCCTGGGCGGGTCCGGCCGGCTGTACGGCTTCGACGTCGGTCATCGTCATCGCTTCCCCCGTTCGCGTGCCGCGTAGACGGCGAGGACGATCACCACGGCCTGGGCGATCTGCGTCCACGACGGCGGCAGGTCGTGCTTGATGAGCGTGGCCGTGAGCAGCTGGATGAGGACGGCGCCGGCGACCGTGCCGCCGATGCGCACGCGGCCGCCGGTGAGCGGGGTGCCGCCGACGACGACCGCGGTGATCGCGGACAGCTCCATCAGATTGCCGAGCGAGGTCGGGTCGCTCGCGGTGAGGCGCGCGGTGGCCAACACCCCTGCCACGGCGGCCAGTACACCCGACAGGACGTAGACGAGGATGAGGACGCGCCTCACCGGAAGGCCCGCGAGCTGTGCGGCCGGACGGCTGTCGCCGATGGCGAGCAGCCTGCGGCCGAACGTCGTGCGCCGGATGACGAACGCGACCAGGACCGCGAGGGCCGCGGCGATCAGCACCAGGTACGGGACGCCGAGCACGTCGCCGGTGCCGAGGGACCGCAGACCCGGGTCCCGTACGTCCTTCAGCTGCGGCAGCAGCACGAGGGCGAGGCCGCGGCCCGCGACCATCAACGCCAGGGTGGCGACGATGGGCTGGACGCCGATGAACGCGACCAGGGCCCCGTTCGCCACACCCACCAGGGCGCCGCCGATCAGCGCGGCGACCAGCGCGATCCACACCCCGTAGCCGAGGTAGAGGGAGATCAGGGACGTGGCGAGCGCCATCACGGAGCCGACCGACAGATCGACGCCCTCGGTGCCGATGGCCAGCGCCATGCCCAGCGCCACGATGAGGACGGGGGCGACCTGCACGGCCTGCGTACGGAAGTTCTCCGTGGACAGGAAGTGCGGGGTGAAGGCGATGTTCGCGAGGAGGAGGACGGCGACGCCGAGGTAGACGCCGTAGTCCTGGAGCAGGCGCAGCAGCCGGTCGCGGTCGATACCGGCCCTGCCCACAGTCAGGTCAATCAACGGACGTCCCCTCTACGGGAGTTGCGGCGATCGCGCGCATCAGTCGGTCCTCCGTGACCGCGTCTCCGGTGAGCTCCGCGACCACCGCGCCGTCCTTGAGGACGACGACCCGGTCCGAGCCCTCGATCAGCTCCTCCATGTCGGAGGAGATCAGCAGCACGCCGAGCCCGTCGTCCGCCAACTCGTCGATGAGCTTCTGGACCTCGGCCTTCGCGCCGACGTCGATGCCGCGCGTCGGCTCGTCCAGGAGCAGCACCTTCGGGTTCATCGCGAGCCAGCGGGCGAGCAGCACCTTCTGCTGGTTGCCGCCCGACAGCTCGCCGACCTTCTGGTGCGGCCCGGACGCCTTGATGCGCAGCCGCTTCACGAACGTGTCCACGATCCGGTCGATCCGCGCCTCGTCGACGAGGCCGAACCGGGACAGGCCGGGCAGCGCCGCGAGCGCGATGTTCTCCCGCACCGACAGGCCCGGCACGATCCCCTCCGCCTTCCGGTCCTCGGGCAGGAGGCTGATGCCCGCACGGATCGCCGCCGGGGTCGAGCCCGTACGCACCCGGGAACCGGCCACGACGACCCGCCCACCGTCCGTGGGCAGCGCGCCCGCGATCGCCTTCGCGGTCTCGCTGCGCCCCGACCCGAGCAGTCCGCCGAGACCGACGACCTCCCCGGGCCGGATGTCGAGCGACACCCCGTGCAACTGGTGGCGGACCGTCAACTCCTGTGCCCGCAAAACGGGTTCGGCGCCGGTGTCGTGTTCACCGGAGAACTTGGTGAGCCCTTCGTCCTGTACGTCGCCGATCGCGCGGCCCAGCATCAGCGAGACGAGGTCCAGCCGGTTCAGGTCCGCGAGGCGCCCCGTGTGCACGACCTTGCCGTCGCGCAGCACGGTGACCGCGTCGCAGACCTCGTACAGCTCGTCGAGGCGGTGGCTGACGTACACGACGGCGATGCCGCGCTCGCGCAGCATGCGGATCACACCGAAGAGCGTGCGCACCTCGCGCGGCTCCAGCGACGACGTCGGCTCGTCCATGATGACGACCTTCGCGTCGACCGAGACCGCGCGGGCCAGCGCCACCATCTGCTGGGCGCCGACGCCGAGTTCGCGCAGCGGGCGCTGCACGTCGACGCGCATTCCGAGCTCGCGCAGGGCCGCGTCCGCTTCCCGGTGCATCCGCCGGAAGTCGATCAGGCCGAGCCTTCCGCGGGGCTCGCGGCCCAGGAACAGATTGCGGGCCACGCTCATCAGGGGGACGAGATTGACCTCCTGGTAGATCGTGGAGATGCCCGCGTGCTGAGCCTCAAGTGGCGTGGAGAAGCTGACTGGTTGACCGTCGTACGCGATCTCTCCGGCGTCCGGGTCCGGCTGGTACACCCCGGTGAGCACCTTGATCAGGGTGGACTTGCCGGCGCCGTTCTCCCCGATGAGGGCGTGCACTTCCCCGGCGCGCGCGGTGAAGTCGACAGCGTCGAGGGCGCGCACGCCGGGGAACGACTTGCTGAGACTCGTGACGGAGAGCATGTCAGAACGCCTTGTTGAGATCCGACGCAGCGTTGTCCTTGGTGTACGCACTGTCCTTGATAACGATGTCCTGGCCGACCTTGTCGCCCTTGGTGAACGCGTCCAGGGTCTGGAACGCGAGCGGCCCGAAGCGCGGGTTGGACTCGATGACGCCGGAGATCCAGCCGTCGACGATGCCCTGCACGGCGTTGCGCGTGCCGTCGACCGTCACGATCTTCACGGCGCCGGCCTTCTTGCCCGCGCTCTTGAGGGCGTTGACCGCGCCGAGGCCCATCTCGTCGTTCTCGGCGTAGATCCCCGTGATGTCCGGCTTGGACTGGATGAGCTGCTCGGTGACCTGCTGGCCCTTCTCACGGGCGAAGTCGCCGGTCTGCTTGAAGACGACCTTCAGGCCGGGGGCCTTCGCCTTGAGCTGGTCCTCGAAGCCCTTGGTGCGCTCGGTCGTGACGTTGTTGCCCGCCGAGCCGAGCAGGATCGCGATCGTGCCCTTGCCCCCGGTCGCCTCGATCATCCGGTCCGCGGCGCGCTTGCCCTGCTCGACGAAGTCCGAGCCGATGAACGACACGTAGTCCTTGCAGGCCGTCGCGTTGATCTTGCGGTCGACGGTGACGATCGGGATGTGCTTGGCGCCGGCCGCGCGCAGCACGGGCTCCCAGCCGTCGGAGTTGAGCGGCGCGATGACCAACAGGTCCGCGCCCTTGGCCATCAGGTCCTGCACGTCGCTGATCTGCTTGGAGAACTGCGACTGGGCATTGGCGGTGAGCAGCTTGATGCCCCGCTTGCTCGCCTCGGCCTTGAGGGAGGCGGTCTCCGCGATGCGGAACGGGTTGGCCTCCTTCTCGGACTGGGAGAACCCGACGGTGGCGCCCTTCAGATCGAGCTTCTTGCCGCCGTACGCCGAGACGTCGCAGGTCTGGCCGGTCCCGGAGGAGGCCACCTCCTGCCCGGCGTTCGCGTCCGTCGCGCTCGAACTGCCCTTGTCGGTGCTTGAGTTGTCGTCCTCGGACTTGGCGCATCCGGTGGCGAGCGCGAGGCCCGCGACGAGACCGGCGGCGAGCAGGGCCCGGGCGGAGGTACGACTGCGGTGGCGGAGTGCGATCTGCGTCATGTTCAGGTCCCCAAAACGGCACGGCCCGGCGCGTGAACGCGCTGACGGGGTGGATGTGTTCGACCAGTCGGATCGGCGCTACAGGGGAGGTTTTTACATCGTTGGAAGAGGCCTGTAAACCCTTTGCGCAGCGACGGGTCGGCGGGGGAGGACTGACGGGGTGTCACCGGCGGCCCAGCGTGCTCTCCCGCTCGATCAGCCGGTACTCCGCGGTGAGTTCACGCCCCGTGCGCACCTCGGGGTGTTCCAGGCGGTCGAGGAGGGACTGCACCGCCAGGCGCGCGATGGCCTGTTTGTCCGGGGAGATCGTGGTCAGGGTGACCGCGCCGAAGCGGCCCTCGGCTATGTCGTCGAAGCCGACCACCGCCACGTCCCACGGCACCCTGAGCCCCCGCTCGTGCAGCACCCGCATCGCCCCGATCGCGACCAGGTCGTTGTACGCGAACACGGCGTCGGGCCGCACCCCAGCGTCCAGCATCCGCGCCATCGCCTCGGCCCCGTCCCCCCGGTCCCAGCCCCCGGTCGAGCCGACCAGCGTGTCCGGCGAAGGCAGCCCCGCGGCCGTCAACTCCGCACGCCAGCCCGCCAGTCGAAGGTGCGCGGGCTGGTTCGCCGAGTCGGTGCGCGCGCCCAGGTAGGCGATCTGGGTGCGCCCGCGGCCCAGCAGATGGCGCACCGCCGCACGGGCCGCCGCGACGTTGTCGATGGCGATGTGGTCGTAGGGCACGTCGTACTCGCGCTCACCGAGCAGCACCAGCGGGACGTCGTCGTCGTCCCGGCCCCGCAGGTCCTCCGCCTCCAGCTCCAGCGGGCTCAGGATCAGCCCGTCGATCACCCGGGCCGGGAAGCCCTGACTGACCAGGATCTCCTGCTGCCGATCGCCCCGCGTGTGGTCGAGCAGCACCGTGACGTCGTGCTCGGCGGCCGCGTCGATCACGGCCCCCGCGAGCTCCGCGAAGTACGGGTTGCCGAGCTCGGGCAGGGCGAGCGCGATGATGCCCGTACGTCCTTTGCGCAGGTGGCGGGCGGTGAGATTGGGTCGGTAGCCGAGCTCGTCGATCGCCTCCTGCACCCGGGCGCGCATCGCCGGAGTGACGTGCTGGTAGTTGTTCACGACATTCGACACGGTCTTGATCGAGACGCCCGCGCGCTCCGCGACATCCTTGAGGCTCACCCGCACGGAATCTCCTTCGGCTCTGCGTACCCGGTCGCCGGGTGCGTTTGTCATGCCCCTGGACAGCGCGCCGGAAGGCGTGCTGTCATGCCAACTGCCGTTCCTTCCAACGTTGTACAGACGAGTTGTACCGACTCGAGCGGCGAGCCGCCACCCTTCCTCGACGCGTTCCCCGCGTTCCACTCCAGGAGGATCCGTGCGCACCAGACCCACCAGACTCAGCGCAGCCGTCCGTCACCGTGGCCGTCCGCTGGCCCTGCTCCTCACCGCGGCCTTGGGGCTCACCGCGCTCACCGTGGCACCGCACGCCACGGCCGGCACGGCCGATGCCGCCGGGAAGGCCACCGCGAAGACCACCGGCGGGGCCGCGGACGAGCCCGTCGTCCCGCAGGGGCTCAAGGGCGAGTACTACACCCAATCCGCCCCGGGAGCCTTCGACTTCGACCAGTTGAGGGCGACCGGATTCGACCCGAAGATCGACTTCGGCAGCCTGGAGTCCCGGCTGCAGTCCGCGACCGGCAGCGCCGACGACGCCAGCGTGCGCTGGACCGGCAAACTGGTCCCGGAGAAGACCGGCGCGACAACGTTTTCCCTCATCGGCGACAACGGCTTCCGCCTCTGGGTCGACGGGAAGCTGGTGATCGACCACTGGGTCGACGACTGGGACAGGGAACAGACCTCGGCCCCCGTCGAGTTGACCGCGGACAAGGCCGTCGACATCAAGGTCGAGTACTTCGAGCACTTCGGCGGCTCCAACCTCCATCTGCGCTGGACCGAGCCGGGTCAGCAGAAGGAGGCGATCCCGTCGTCGGCGTTCCGGCTGCCCGACGACTGGACGTACGACGGGGCGATCGGCACGACCGTCCTCGGCGACGGCCGCACCCTCAAGCTCGACTTCGCCCAGAAGCTCTCGGCCGTGCCCGCCGAGGTCGACGACCACCTCGCGGCAGTGATCGGCGGGGCCAAGTGGCCGCTGAACAGCGTCACGTCCGACCCGAAGGACCCGCGCGCGCTGCTCGTCGGCCTGAAGGAGCCGGTCGTCGGGAACAAGGCCGGTGACGCCCCCGGCCTCGCCGACGTGACGTACGACGGCAAGGGCGGACTCACCGGCGACGACGGGACGCCCGTCGGCGCCTTCTGGTCCAGTGGCCCGAACCACTCGACGTACCGGCTGAGCACCGAGTGGGGCGACGAGGTCACGCCGGGCAACGCGCACCGCGAGTACCCGAGGCCCCAGCTGACCCGGTCGAACTGGCGGAACCTCAACGGCAGTTGGGAGTTCGCGGCCGCGGACGCCGGCGATCCCGCGCCCGTCGGCAAGAAGCTCGGCGAGAAGATCCTCGTGCCCTACCCGGTCGAGTCCCGGCTCTCCGGGATCGAGCGCCACGAGGACCGCATGTGGTACCGCCGCACCTTCACGGTCCCCGCGGACTGGAAGGTCGGCAAGGGGCAGCGCCTCCAGCTGAACTTCGGCGCCGTCGACTGGCAGTCCGAGGTCTACGTCAACGGCAAGAAGGTCGCCGACCACAAGGGCGGCTACGACAAGTTCGGCGCCGACATCACCGACGCGCTCGAGCCCGGCCGCACCCAGGAGCTGATCGTCGGCGTCTACGACCCGACGGACGCCGCGAACGGCGAGAACCCGCCGATGGGCAAGCAGCGCCTCGACCCCAGCGGCATCTGGTACACCCCGTCCTCCGGCATCTGGCAGACGGTGTGGATGGAGCCGGTCGCCCCCGACCACGTGACCGACCTCAAGCTCACGCCCGACGTCGACAAGGGCCAACTGGCCGTGGAGACCACGGGAGTTCGCGACGGCCTGCCCGTGACCGCGACCGCGTACGCGGGCAAGCGCAAGGTCGCCACCGCGACCGGCACCTCCGGCAAGCCGCTCACGGTCCGGATCACCGACCCGCACCTGTGGACCGCGGACGACCCGTACCTCTACGACCTCAAGGTCACCGTCGGCCAGGACCGGGTCGGCAGCTACTTCGGGATGCGCTCCATCAAGGTCGAGAACGTGAACGGCACCCCGCGCACCGTCCTCAACGGCAAGCCGGTCTTCATGATGGCCACCCTCGACCAGGGCTTCTGGCCCGACGGCCTGCACACGGCCCCGAGCGACGAGGCGCTGGCGTACGACCTGAAGATGCACAAGCAGATGGGCTTCAACTCCGTCCGCAAGCACATCAAGGTCGAACCCGACCGCTGGTTCTACTGGGCCGACAGGCTGGGCCTGCTGGTCTGGCAGGACATGCCGGCGATGACGGCCGGGGTGAACCCGTCCACGGCCGCCCGCGCCGAGTTCGAGCGCGAGATGAAGACCATGATCGACCAGCACTACAACCACCCGTCGGTCGTCATGTGGGTCACGCTCAACGAGGGCTGGGGCCAGTACGACGAGGGGCGCCTCGCCGACCAGGCCAAGTCCTGGGACCCGACCCGCCTCGTCAACGGCATGTCGGGGCTCAACCTCGGCCGTGACGGCGGCGCCGGCGACATCATGGACGAGCACGGCTACCCGAGCCCGGCGCTGCCGCCGCACCCGGACGGCAAGCGGGCCCTGGTCGCGGGCGAGTACGGCGGCCTCGGCCTGGCCGTCCCGGGGCACGCGTGGTCCGTCCAGCAGTCGTACGTCGATGTGGACCCGGCGACGTACACGGACGACTACCTCACCAAGCTCACCGAGGTGCACGCCCTGGCCTGCAAGGGCGGCAACGGCGCCGTCTACACGCAGATCTCCGACGTCGAGGGCGAGTTGAACGGTCTGCTCACCTACGACCGCAGGGTCGTCAAGCCGGACGTGCGGCGTGTGCACGACGCCCAGCAGGCCCTGATCCGCGACGCGTCGCAGGCGACCGTGCAGAACTGTTCCTGATCCCGTACGCCCCTGGGGCGGGCCCGCAACGCCGGGCCCGCCCCGCTCTTTCACGGCCGACGACTTCATGGGGGACAGCTCATGACAGTGACACCACGCGGCGTGCTGCAGGCCGCCACGGTGGTCTCCGCGGCCACCGCGTCCGCCGGTGCGACGGGCACGACGGCCCGGGCGGCAGCCGCACCGGGCCCGGCCGCCGACGCCTTCACCCGCATGCCCGTCGGCAGCATCACCGCCCGCGGCTGGCTCGCCGGGCAGCTGAGGCTCCAACTCGCCGGACTCTGCGGCCGCTACGAGGAGAAGTCCCACTTCCTGGCCATGGCCACCAGCGGCTGGGTCCACCCCGAACTCGGCGGCTGGGAGGAACTCCCTTACTGACTAAGGGGGTTCGTACCGCTGGCGATCGCCACCCGGGACCCCGACGCCCTCGCCACCTGCGAGCGCTGGATCGACGCGATCCTCGCCACGCAGGAGCCCGACGGCTACTTCGGCCCGCGCGCCCTGCGCACCTCCCTGAACGGCGGCCCCGACTTCTGGCCGTTCCTGCCGCTCCTGATGGCGCTGCGCACCTACGAGGAGTACCCGACGGCCACCCGTGGACACCCGAACCCGCCTACCGCCGCATCGCGAACAAGCACAGCGGCAAGGTCCTCGCCGTCGACGGGATGTCCACGGCGAACAGCGCCCAAGTGGTGCAGTTCACCGACAACGGGACGGAGGACCACCTGTGGCGCCTGACGTCTTGACGGGCCATCGGGACGCACGAAGAATGAGCGCGCTTGCTGACAACGTTGTCGAAAGGGTTCCGATGACACCACGCACCCGCCGCTCGTGGCCGCGCTCCTGGGGGGTGCTCGCGGTCGCCGCCCTGCTCGGCACGGGACTCGCGGCGCCCGCGGCCCAGGCCGCCCCGGCCGGATCCGGTCAACTCACCGATCTGGTCAACCCGTTCATCGGCACGGAGAACGAGGGCAACACCTACCCCGGCGCCGCGGTGCCGTTCGGCATGGTGCAGTTCTCGCCCGACACCGGCCACAACACCGGCTACGACTACTCCGAGAACCACATCCGCGGCTTCTCCACCGTCCATCTCTCGGGCGTGGGCTGCGGATTGGGCGGTGATCTGCCGGTGCTGCCGACGACCGGCGACATCACCAGCACCGACTACGCCAAGTACGCGGCGGAGTTCAGCCACGACGACGAATCGGCGTCGCCCGGCTACTACAAGGTCGGCCTGAAGACCGGTATCGAGGCCGAGTTGAGCGCCACCAGGCGCACCGGCGTGCAGCGCTACACCTTCCCGGACAAGGACACCGACAAGGCCAACGTCCTCATCAACGCGGGGCAGTCGCTGCACAAGACCCTGCACACCAAGGTCGAGATCCTCGACAGCCGGACGGTGCGCACCGCCATCACGGGCAGCGGCTTCTGCCAGGACACCAAGCCGTACACGGTCTACACGATCACGAAGTTCGACCGCCCCTTCACCGCGTCCGGCACCTGGAAGGGCGACACCGTCACCGCGGGCTCGACGACCTCGGACGCCGACGCCGAACGCAACGGTGCCTACGTCCGGTTCGACACGAGCAAGGACCGCACCGTCGAGGCGACGACGGCGATCTCGTACGTCGACGCCAAGGGTGCGGCGCTCAACCTCCGTGCGGAGGGCGGCCGTTCCTTCGACGCGGTGCACCGCGCCGCCACGGCCGCGTGGGAGGACCGCCTCGACGACGTGCGCGCCCAGGGCGGCAGCGACACCCTGCGCCGCACCTTCTACTCGTCGCTGTACCGCTCGTTCCTCGCGCCGAACATCGGCAGCGACGTCGACGGCCGCTACACCGGCTGGGACCAGAAGACCCACCGCGCCAAGGGATTCACGTACTACCAGAACTGGTCCCTGTGGGACACCTATCGCACCCAGGCGCAGCTCCTGTCGCTGCTCGCGCCGCGCGAGTCGCGGGACATGGCGCTGTCGGTGATCCAGATCGACAAGGACAGCGGCTGGCTGCCCAAGTGGGGCTACGGCACGGTCGAGACGAACATCATGACCGGCGACCCCGTCACCCCGTTCCTCACCAACGCCTACCAGCAAGGGCTGTTGAAGGGACCCGGCGAGGCTGAGGACGCGTACCGCGCGCTGAAGAAGAACGCGGACGGCGTGCCGCCCGCCGACTCCGCGCCGGTGGGCCGCGAGGCCAACAAGGAGTACATCGCCGAGGGGTTCGCGCCCTACATCAAGGACCGGGCGCACGTGAAGCCCGGTGACTCGGACTACGACCACGGCGCTTCGGCCACGCTCGAGTACGCCCTGTCCGACGCGATGCTCGGCCGGATGGCGAAGGAGCTCGGCCACGCGGACGACGCGAAGCGCTATGCCGAGCGGGCGCAGAACTACCGGAAGATCTTCGACAGTTCGACCGGCTTCTTCCGGGCGCGCGACGCCGCAGGGGACTTCACCGGGCCCGCCGACCCCGCGCAGAGCGAGGGCTTCCACGAGGGCACGTCCTGGCAGTACCAGTGGCTCGTGCCGCAGGACCTGCCGGGGATGGTCTCGCTGATCGGCGGCGAGGACGCGGCCAACCAGCGCCTCGACTCCTTCTTCGCGTACGACCGGCTGGTCGCGGACCCGGCGAGGACGGCGCGCGAGGTGTGGGTCAACGGGCCGTACGACTACTACAACGCGGACAAGTACAACCCGCAGAACGAGCCCGACCTGATCGCGCCGTACACGTACCTGTCGACCGGGCAGCCGTGGAAGACGACCGACGTGGTGCACGCCGCGCTGACCCTGTTCACCGACACGCCGACCGGCATGACCGGCAACGACGACCTGGGCACCATGTCCGCCTGGAACGTCCTGTCGTCCATCGGGATCTTCCCGGTGCAGCCGGGCACGGACACCTGGGGCCTGTCGACGCCGGTCTTCGAGAAGGTCGACGTGACGCTGGACCGCCGGTACTACCCGACGGGCGGACTCACCGTGCGGGCCCCCGGCACCTCGGACTCGGCGCGCTACATCCAGTCGGCGCGGACGAACGGTGCCGCGTACGACAAGACGTACCTGACCACCGACGACCTGCGCGGCCTTCGCGACCTGAGCTTCACGGTGGGCGGCGAGCCCTCGCGGTGGGGGACCGGGGCCGACGCGGCGCCGCCCGCGGTGAAGTGACGTAACCGACAGGTCAGTTGAGTCACACGAGACCCGCCTCTCCCAGAGGGGCGGGTCTTAATCTGTTGTTAACTGTCCGTGCCTAGATCGTACTTGACCGTAATCGGCCGGGGGCGATTGACTGCGGGTTCCCCGTCGTCGACGCGAGAGCACTCCATGACTGCCACTGGCTCGGACCTGCTCGCCCCACTCGACCTTGCGTTCTGG
Source organism: Streptomyces sp. NPDC050085 (assembly GCF_044460595.1). NCBI lineage: Bacteria > Bacillati > Actinomycetota > Actinomycetes > Kitasatosporales > Streptomycetaceae > Streptomyces > Streptomyces sp. NPDC050085. Next base: position 74,843 of record NZ_JBITJZ010000018.1, read on the forward strand.
AACATCGAGACCGCCGAACACCCCATGCACCTGGGCGCGTTGGGCGTCTTCGAGGCCGACGGCCCGGGCGCCGCGCAGCACGCGTACGAACTGCTCGCCGCCCGCGCCGCCGGTGTGCCGGGCCTGCGCATGCGGATAGCCGGGGTGCTCGTGCCCGTCGGCGGAGCCGCGCGGGTGCCGGTCGTGCACTTCGACCCGGAGGACCACGTGCGGCTCGCGGAGCCCGTCACGGACTTCCATGGTGCGGCCGGGGCGTTGATGGAGCGGCCGCTGGACCGGGCGCGGCCGCCGTGGGAGGCGCACGTCCTGCCCTCGGCGGACGGCGCCTCGTTCGCGGTGCTGTTCAAGTTCCACCACGCCCTCGCCGACGGGCTGCGCGCCCTGACGCTGGCCGCCGGGGTGATGGACCCCATGGACCTGCCGGCCGCGCGCACCCCGAAGGAGGAGGAACCGGCCCCGCGGCGCGGCCTGCGGCTCCCGTTCCCCGGGATGCGCGAGATCACCCTCGGTGACCTCGACCCGCGGCGCTACCCCGGCCATGTGCGCACCCTGGCGAGCAGCACCACCCGGGCCGTCGCCATCGGCGCCTCCGTGGCCCGCGCCACCTGGGGCGTGCGCACCTCGCCCGCGCTGAGCTCCCGGGCCTCCGGCACGCGCCGCACCGCGGGCGTCGTCCTCGACCTCGACGACGTGCACCGCATCCGCAAGACCGCGGGCGGCACCGTCAACGACGTACTGATCGCCGTCGTCGCCGGGGCCGTGCGACGCTGGCTCGACGAGCGCGGCGACGGCAGCGCCGGGGTCGAGCCGCGCGCCCTGATCCCCGTCTCGCGCCGCCGCCCGCGCACCGCCCACCCGCAGGGCAACCGGCTCTCGGGCTACCTGGTGCGGCTGCCGGTCGCCGAACCGGACCCCACGGAACGACTCCGCGTGGTCCGCGCCGCCATGAACCGGCGCAAGGACCAGGGCCCGAACCGCGGCGCGGGCGCCGTCGCCCTGCTCGCCGACCACGTCCCGCCGCTCGGCCACCGGCTCGGCGGCTCCCTCGTCGGCCAGAACGCGCGGCTCCTGTTCGACCTCCTGGTCACCAGCGTGCCGCTGCCGAGTCTCGGCCTCCGCCTCGGCGGCTGCCCCCTCACCGAGGTCTTCCCGCTGGCGCCGCTCGCCCAGGGCCAGTCCCTCGCGGTCGCCGTCTCCACGTACCGGGGGCGCGTGCACTACGGCCTGGTCGCCGATGCCGAGGCGGTACCGGACCTGGAGCGGCTGGCCCGCGCGCTCACCGGCGAACTGGCGGAACTGCTGGCCGCCTGCGCGCCCTAGACCGGGTCGACCCCGGGCCGTCCGAGGTCCGCGAGGAGGCCGTCGGGCGCCCGCGTCAGGGAAGCGGTGTCGTCCGGGGTGAACCAGGTGGTGCGGATGCGCTCATTGGTTCCTCCCGGCGTCTCGTGGCCGCCCGCGAGCTGCTCGACGGAGCGGGTGTCGTCGGCCAGCGACCGGCCGACGGCGCCGAAGAGGCCGCGGACGTACCGGTCCGCGTCGTCGGGCTGGACGCCGTGGCCCGCCGCCCCTGCGTGAGCGTCGCCAGGTACCGGTAGTGCGAGGCCAGCGTGGACGTCAGCGTCTGGAAGGCGTCGAGCGTCGCCTCGTCCGGGACGGGCAGCGCCCCGCCGAGGCGGTCGAAGAGCGCGTCGACGCCGGGGTGGCCGGGGCAGGTCACGGTGACGGCACGGCGCTCGCGCACGGCGGGCAGCGGGATCGCCCGCACCACGGGCGCACCGGTACCCAGCAGGGCGCGCACCTCGCCGATGCCGACGCCCGCCATGGCGCTGACCACGACCTTGCCGCCCTCCACCCGCAGTCCGGCGAGCGCCTCGGCCCGGTCCTGGGGGCGGACCGCGATGATCACGACGGAGGCGCGGTCGGCGACCTCCTGGTCGTCGGCGCAGACCCGCGCGTTCGCGAAGCGCCGCGACAGCTCGGCGGCCGCCCGGGCGCCACGCGGCGACAGGAAGACGTCCGGCGGCCCCTCGACGCCCTCGCTCACGGCGTGACAACGGCCACTGATCCGGGGTGCGCGACGGAACGGGTTTGGAGAGTTGACCCGCCGCTCCGTAAAATTGCGCCTTTGTGAGCGGGCGCGGTTCGGGCGCGACGCGCGAAACCCAAGGAACGGCTACGGCGATGACGGTGACAGACGACAACCAGGCCCCTGAGGCCTCCGCGGACACGGAGGTCGTGTACGGGCCCGGCATCGACCCCGAGCGCCTCGCCGTCTGCCTCGCCGTCCTGGAGGAGCTCGACAAGCTCGACGTCGACCACCCCGACGCGATCACGGTCCGGCGGGCCACCGCCGGCATCTACCGGACCGTGAAGCAGCGCCGCCGCCAGGACCGCCGCGCCGCCAAGACCGCCCACGACAAGGCCGTCACCGAGGCGACCGCGACCGGGTCCGCGCAGCGCATCGACGACGAGACCGAGGGCCTGCTGCCGTCGTCGCAGACCGAGGAGGGCCGGATCGCCGGGATCCTCCAGCGGCCGCGCTCCTGCTACACCTGCAAGACCCGGTACGTGGAAGTCGACTACTTCTACCACCAGCTCTGTCCCGACTGCGCCCGCCTGAACCGGGACAAGCGCGACGCCCGCGCCGACCTCACCGGCAAGCGCGCCCTGCTCACCGGCGGCCGCGCCAAGATCGGCATGTACATCGCGCTGCGCCTGCTGCGCGACGGCGCCCACACCACCATCACCACGCGCTTCCCGAAGGACGCCATCCGCCGCTTCAAGGCGATGGACGACTCCGCGGACTGGATCCACCGCCTCGAGGTCGTCGGCATCGACCTGCGCGACCCGGCGCAGTCCGTCGCGCTCGCCGAGCAGGTCGCCGCGGCGGGCCCGCTCGACATCCTGATCAACAACGCGACGCAGACCGTGCGCCGCCTGCCCTCCGCCTACGCCGCCCTGGTCGACGGCGAGAGCGCGCCGCTGCCCGCCGGTGAGATCCCCGCGCACTCCGTCATCGGCGCGTTCAACTCGGGCGCGGTCGACGGCATCGCCGCGCTGCCCATCGGCACCAGCGGCCTGGACGCGCAGAAGGTCGCCGACCTCGCGCTCGTCGCGGGCAACGCGAGCATCGAGCGGCACCTCGACGGCACCGCCATCGACGCGGGCGGCCTCGTCCCGGACGTTGTCGACACCAACACCTGGGTGCAGACCATCGACCAGATCTCCCCGGTGGAGCTGCTCGAGACCCAACTGTGCAACTACACCTCGCCGTTCATCCTCATCAGCGCCCTGCGCCCGAGCATGGCCGAGGCCGCTAAGAAGGCGTCGAGCGGACGCGCGTACGTCGTGAACGTCTCGGCGATGGAGGGCGTCTTCGGCCGCGGCTACAAGGGCGCGGGCCACCCGAACACGAACGCCGCCAAGGCCGCGATGAACATGGTGACGCGCACCAGCGCCCAGGAGATGTTCCAGGCCGACGGCATCCTCATGACCTCCGTCGACACCGGCTGGATCACCGACGAGCGCCCGCACTACGACAAGCTGCGCCTCGCCGAGGAGGGCTTCCACGCCCCGCTCGACCTGATCGACGGCGCCGCCCGCGTCTACGACCCGGTCGTGCTCGGCGAGTCCGGCGAGGACGTGTACGGCGTCTTCCTGAAGGACTACGCGCCCGGCAAGTGGTAGCCGTCCGGGCCGGGCGCCCGCGTCCGCAGCTGCCGCTGCACGGCGCCCGCGTCACCCGTCGGTGAGGCGGCACGCACCCGCGTGCCGCCGTCCACCAGCAGGTCGGCGCCGGTGATCCACGACGCCTCGTCCGACACCAGCCAGCGCACCGCCCGCGCCACGTCATCGGGCTCGCCGATCCGCCCGCTCGGCAGCCCGGCCGCCACCGCCTCCTCCGCGCGCTCCCACACGAACCGCGCCATCTCGGTGCGCACGAGGCCGGGGGAGACGGAGTTGACCCGCACCAACGGGCCCAGTTCGCCCGCCAGTTGAGCCGTCAGGTGCAGCAGCGCCGCCTTGCTCGTGCCGTACGCGCCGACGTGCGGGCCGACATGGGCGGCGCCCTCGGTGCACACGTTGACCACGGCGCCGCCGTGCTCGCTCATCCAGGCCCGCCAGGCGCACTGGACCAGCCGCAGCGGCGCCTCCACGTTCACGGTGAACGCCGTGCGCCACGCGTCCGGGTCGGCGTCCATGAGCGGCCCGTACGGCTGGTTCGTCGCGGCGTTGTTCACGACGACGTCGACCCGGCCGTACGCGGCCATCGTGCGCTCGGTGACCTCCCACAGATGCGCCGGATCGGCGACGGAACCCGCCACGCCCACCGCGTCCGCGCCCTGTGCGCGCAGCGCCGCGACGGCCTCGCGCACGCCGTCCGCGTCCCGGGCCGTCACGCACAACCGGGCGCCCGCGCGGGCCAGTTCCTCGGCGATCGCCCGACCGATGCCGCGCGAGGCACCGGTCACGACGGCCGCCCTGCCGGTGAGCGGGCGTGAAGTCATGCGCGTACGGTCTCATGACCCGAGGCGGCATGACGATGTGTCAGCCGTGCGGCAGTCGTGGACAGTTGGTGTGCCGCCGGTGCAGAGCCGCCCGAAGTCAGCGGGCGGAGAAGGCCGTCGCCCCCGCCACCAGCTCGAGCACCGGGCGCCAGTCCTCCATGACCCCCGCGTCCAGGCCCACGACCTTGCCCGCGTCGTCCGCCTGCCGCAGCGCCACCGCGTCCTCGGCCAGCGGGTCGGCCTCGAACGCGGCGACCTCCGCCGGGGTCATCGGACCGCCCTGCACGCCGAGCGTCAGCGCGCTCTGCGCCGACAGGCCACGGCCCGGTTCGACCGCCGCGAGGTAGCGCTTGGCCGGCACGTGCAGCCGCACCAGGTGCGCCACCCGCGGCCCGAGCAGCGGGCGCACCGCGTCCGCGGCACGGTTCGCGTGCCCCGCGTCGTCGCCCGGGCGCAGCAGATGCCCGAGATCGTGCACGAGCCCCGCGACCTGCAACTCCTTGTCGCTGGGCCGCCCGCGCCGCAGCAGCGCCGCGGTCTGCAGCGCGTGGTCGTGCAGATCGACCGGATCACCGCTGCGGTCCGGGGCGTCCCACGCGCCCCGGCAGGCGTGCAGCACCGCCATCAGTTCCTCGACGGTGCGCAGCTCGACACGTTCCATGGACGACTCCTCCCGGGGACCCTGCGCTGCCTGTCCCGAAGCAGACCATGGGGACGGGACCGGCATCTGACCGATCGGTCAACAGGGCGTTAACGCTCATTCCTGTGTGTGGTGCAGAATTGCCGCATGTTCCGCCCCACCCGCCTCCTCCGTACGCGCGCCGTCGCGCCCGGGGCACGGCTGATGTGGGGCGCGTTGCTGGTGGCGCTGCTCGTCTCCGTCCTCGGAGTGCCGCGCTGCGCCGCCGCGACCGAGCCCGCCGGGCACGTCGACGTCCGCGCGAGCGCCCAGCTCGCACCCGGGGTCCCCGGCTGCGACCCCGCACAGCGGCAGGCCCCCGACAGCCGGCAGGGCGTGCCCGCGCGCGGCAGCTCGGCACACGAACTCCTCGCGCCGCTCCTGTACGAACACGGCCACGGCGCGACCGAAGCGTTCACCGGCGTCGTGCCGCCGACCCCGGCCGGGCGCGGCCCGCCCCCGCACGACGCGCCCTCACCCGTCGAACTGTCCGTCCTGCGCGTGTAGATGACGCCCCGGGCCCCATTGGAACCCGGCCCCGTCATCTCCCCTTCCCTGCGTACAAGGACGACTTCGTCATGCCCAAGAAGCCTCAGGCTCCCCAGAATTCCCACAGCGACGCGGCCGCCAAGCGCCGCCCCTTCGTCATCGGCGCCGCCGTCGCGGTCGCCGCCGCCCTGCTCGGCACCGTCTCCTACACCGCGACCCGGCCCGAGCCCCGCACCGACGCCGCTCAGGACAGCACCGCCGGACAGCGGATCGACGAGACCACCGCCGCACTGATGAAGCTGGCGCGGCGCGACGCGCGCGACCCGCTCGCACAGGGCCGGGCGGACGCGCCCGTGGTCCTCATCGAGTACGCCGACTTCAAGTGCGGCTTCTGCGGGAAGTTCGCCCGCGACACCGAGCCCGGCCTCGTCAAGAAGTACGTCGACGACGGCACCCTGCGGATCGAGTGGCGCAACTTCCCGATCTTCGGCTCCGAGTCGGAGGCGGCCGCCCGCGCCGCCTGGGCCGCCGGACAGCAGGGCCGCTTCTGGCAGTTCCACCGGGCGGCCTACGCCGACGGAGCCAAGGAGAAGGGCTTCGGCGCCGACCGCCTCGACACGCTCGCCCGCGAGGCCGGGGTGCAGGACCTCGACCGGTTCCGCACCGACCGCGACAGCGCGCAGGCGCGTACGGCCGTGAAGAAGGACCAGGACGAGGCATACAGCCTGGGCGCCACCTCCACGCCGTCCTTCCTCGTCAACGGGCAGCCGCTCGCGGGCGCCCAACCCGCCGCCACCTTCGAGCAGGCCGTCGAGACGGCGAAGGCGCAGGCCGCGAAGTGAGCGACATCGGCTACCTCGCGGCGTTCCTCGGCGGTCTGCTCGCCCTGCTCAGCCCGTGCAGCGCCCTGCTCCTGCCCGCGTTCTTCGCGTACTCGATCGACAGCCCCACCCGGCTCGTCGCCCGCACCGGGATCTTCTACCTCGGCCTCGCGACGACCCTCGTGCCGCTGGGCGCCGCGGGCTCGTACGCCGGACGCTTCTTCTACGGCAACCGGGACCTGCTCGTCACCGTCGGCGGCTGGCTGATCATCGCGCTCGGCGTCCTGCAGATCGCGGGCCGCGGCTTCGCCTCGCGCCGGATGACCGAACTGTCCGGCCGGATCCGGCCCACGAGCGCCCTGTCCGTGTACGCGCTCGGCGCCGTCTACGGCCTCGCCGGTTTCTGCGCGGGCCCCATCCTCGGCAGCGTTCTGACCGTCGCCGCGCTCGGCGGACACCCGGTCTACGGCGGCGCCCTGCTCGCGGTCTACGCGCTCGGCATGGCCGTACCGCTGTTCCTGCTGGCGCTGCTGTGGGAGCGGTTCGACCTCGGGCACCGGCGCCGGCTGCGCGGCAGGCCGCTGCGCGTCGGACGGTTCGAGACCCATACGACCTCGCTCGTTTCGGGCCTGTTCTTCCTCGTGCTCGGGACGCTGTTCCTGGTCTTCGACGGGACCACGGCGCTGCCCGGACTGCTCGACGTGGACGACTCGTTCGCCGCCGAACAGTGGGCCCGCGGCATCGGCGACCACGTGCCGGACGCGGCGCTGCTCGTCGCGGCCGTCGGCGTCGCGGGCGTGGTGCTCGTCGCGCGGGCCTGGCGCGGGCGCGCACGCACGGTGACGGAACAGGGCGATCCCCGCGAGGAGTTGAACACCACGGAGGCCACGCCCGTATCTTCCCGTACCACCAAGTAGCTCGCCGCAGCGGCGAGTTGCCGTCGGTCCGTTCGGTACACGGGAGGCCTGCTTGCGTCGCGTCAACGGCACCACCCTCATCCTCGCCGCCCTGATCGCCACGCTCGGTGCCCTGGCGTTCCCGATCTGGTCGTACGCCGACCGGTCGGGAACCGGCCAGGCGAACCTGAACGCGGGCACCGTCGCCACCCAGTGGGGGCCGCTCTCGGCGGCGGACCGCGACCTGGTCGTGAAGGTCAGGCTCGCCGGGCTGTGGGAGATCCCGGCGGGCCAGCAGGCCATGGAGCGGGCCCCGACCCGGGCCATCAGGGACGCGGGTGACCACCTGGTCGTCGGCCACACCGATCTGGACCAGCGGGTGCGCGCGGTCGCGGCGAAGCTCGGCGTGGAGCTCCCGAACCAGCCGAACCCGCAGCAGCAGGGCTGGCTGAGGGAGCTGTCGGCGGCGACCGGCAAGGACTACGAGCGGAAGTTCGCCAATCTGCTGCGCAACGCCCACGGCAAGGTGTTCGCAGCCATCGCCCAGGTCCGGCACACCACCCGCAACTCCCTCGTGCGCGAGCTCGCGACCGACGCCAACCAGACGGTGCTCGACCACATCACCATGCTGGAGAACACCGGTGACGTGGACTTCGACGCCCTCGCCGACGAGGCGGCGGGCACCGCGACCGCCAGCCCGACGGGCCCGCCACCGCCCGGCGGGCAGGTCCCGCCGGCGGCTCCGCCCGCGCAGCCCACGGGCTCGCCGGACGCGACCTCGCGCCCCTCCGCCGCCCCGCTCGACGAGCCCGGCCGCACCATCAACACGGACCGGCCCGCACCGACGTCTTGAAGTAGCCCGCCAGGAGGGAAAACCGGTCGCCTCCCGTCGGCCGCCCGTGGCTGAATGAACACCCGGCGGCCCCCAGCGGGCCTACGGGTTTCAGCCCCATCGAGCGGACCCCCGCTCATTTGGTTACTCTGTAGCCGGACGGTTACTCAGCAAGGGGTTCCACCCATACCCATGGGTTGCCGTCCGTCCGGGAGAGGTCGATCACCACGGCCGATCCCACCAGCGACAACCGGCGCCACCGCGCCCGAACTGGCCCTCTACTGAAGCCCGATCGGGCGTCCGGTGCCCCGCGCGACGCTGGGCCCGGTCACGCCGGAGCGGGTTACCCGACACACAAGGAGTGCGCGGTGACACCAGAGAAGACGAATCTCGAGCAGCGCCCGAAGGAATGTACGGAGCGGGCCGGTCGCAGGCCGGAGAAGCTCGGCAGTCTCGACGTCTGGGCCCGGTCGGCCCCGATCCGCCTGGCCGGATACGAAGAGGACCTCGCCGAGCCGCACATCCTGCAGAGCGTCGACTGAGTCCCGAGTTCCGAGTCCTGAGTTCTGAGTTCTGAGTTCTGAGTCTGCGGTAACGCCTCGATCGTCTGCCCGCGTCCCTCCTGCACGGTGAGGGATGCGGGCTCAGGTGCGTTCGGGGCCGCGTCAGTTCCTCAAGGGGGCAACTCCCCGAGTGGTCAGCTCCCTTGGTGGCTCACCCCGTCATCCGATCACTCGCCACGCACTTTCTCAACTCCGTTGTCTGCACGGCCCATTGACGGCTTCTGTGCGCCACAGCATCATCAGACCTCCGATGAATGCAAGCCGAGCCGCCCTTCAGGGAGTGCTGTGCATGAGTGCGTACCCAAGACGTCAGGTCCTCGGAGCGGCGGCGGTCGTGGCCGCCGCGACCGCGCTGCCCTTGACGGCCGCGGGACCGGCCGCCGCCACACCGGGGAGCATCACGGGCGGGGGTGACGGAGGCGACTGGGGCACCGTCCCCGCGCCCGTCCCGGTGCCGCTCGACGCGTACTTCGACAACGACGGCCTCGACACCGCCGCCGCCCGCGGCGGCAGCTTCGACGGCAGCGGCTACACCTTCCCCGGCGAGGAACTGCCCGCCGGGCGGCTCGAAGTCGACGGCGTGCCCTACGCGTTCCCGTCGAGCGCGGCGGGTGCCAAGAACAACGTCGTCGCCCTCGGGCAACGCATCGACCTGCCCGAGGGCCGCTATCTGTCCGCCCTGTTCCTCGCCGCGGGCAGCTACGGCAACGCCTCGGGGCAGGCCACCGTCCACTACGCCGACGGCTCGACACAGAGCGCCGGGCTCAGCGCCCCCGACTGGTACTCCGGCAGCGGGAGCGTCGGCGCCTCCTTCCGCTACAAGCCCGACGGCACGAAGGACGAGCACCGCGTCGGCATGGGCGTCAGCGAGATCGCGCTCGACGCGTCGCGCGCGGCCGTCGCGATCACGCTGCCGAAGCTGGACCCGGCGGAGGGGAACAAGACCGCCCTGCACGTCTTCGCGCTGTCGCTGCAGCCGGCCGCCGAGGGGCGCGCGCTGGCCCTGCGCGACGCGCACTCCACCTTCTCCCTCCTGGAGGGCTCCGGCGCACAGAGTGTCGAGGCCACCGTCGTCAACGCGGGCACGGTCGCCGTCCTCGCCTCCGACGCGCTGACCGTCAGCGTCGACGTACCGGGCGCGCGCACCGTGGAACCCGCGCGCGTGCAGTGGTTGGCCCCCGGTGAGCAGGCCCGCGTCCGCGTCGGCATCCGCAACCGGGTCGGCACCGCACCTGGCACGGTCCAGGACGGCACGGTGCTCGCCACGGGACGCGGACAGCGTGCCGCGAGCGCCGGGCGGAAGCTGACCCTCGGCGTGCCCGACTACCAGCCCACCGAGGAGTCACTGTCCGGACACCAGGCGCCGTACTGGTTCCACGCCGCCAAGTTCGGCATCTTCATCCACTGGGGCGTCTACTCCGTGCCCGCGTGGGCGCCGGTCGGCAAGCAGTACGCCGAGTGGTACTGGGACCAGATGCAGGACCCGAACAACCCGACGTACGCGCACCACAAGGAGGTCTACGGCGAGGACTTCGCCTACGACGACTTCATCCCGCGGTTCACGGCGGAGAAGTTCGACCCGCGCGCGTGGGTGGAGCTGTTCCGCGACGCGGGCGCCCAGTACCACGTCCTCACGTCCAAGCACCACGAGGGCTTCGCGCTGTGGGACACCAAGCTGTCCGACCGCAACGCGGTCAAGATGGGCCCCAAGAAGGACCTCGTCAAGGCGCTCTTCGACGCCTCCAAGACGTACACGCCCGAACTCCACCGGTGCCTGTACTTCTCGATGCCCGAGTGGTTCAACCCGGACAGCCCGTGGATGGGGCACGCCCCGCGCAATCCGTACACGCTCGAGCCTGTCCCGTACACCGGCTACACCGCCGGCAAGGACTACGTGAAGGACTTCCAGGCCCAGCAGATGCTGGAACTGATCCACAACTACGACCTGCAGATGATGTGGTGCGACATCGGCGGCGCCAACGACTCCCTGCACGTCCTCGCCGAATACTTCAACCACGGCAAGAACCGGCCGAAGCCTCTCGAAGTGGCCGTCAACAACCGCTCCGGGATCGGCTTCCACGACTTCACGACGCCCGAGTACACGACGTACGACAACACCGTCATCGCCAAGTGGGAGTCCAGCCGCGGCCTCGACCCGTTCAGCTACGGCTACAACGCGCAGACCCCCGACGACAAGTACATGACCACCGAGCAGGTCGTGCACAGCCTCGTCGACATCGTCTCCAAGAACGGCAACTTCCTCCTCGACATCGGGCCGCGCGCCGACGGCACCATCCCCGAGATCATGCAGACGCGGCTGCGCGAGACCGGGCAGTGGCTGAAGACCAACGGCGAGGCCATCTACGACACCACGTACTGGTCCCGCATGGCGGAGCTCGGCGACGACCTGCGCTTCACGGTCCGGCCGAACCACGCCTTCTACATCCACTCGCTCGCCGAACCCGGCGCGAAGCTCACCATCGAGGCCCCGGTACCCGTCCGTCCCGGCGACAAGGTCACGCTCCTCGGCTACCCCAGGCCGCTCAACTGGACCGTGCGCGACGGCGCGTTCGTGGTCGACGTGCCCGCCGCCGCGCGCAAGGCGGGCGAGCACGTCTGGGTGTTCAAGGTGGAGTGGCACGGACGCTAGAAGCTCCGATGTACCCGGGCGGATGTCCAAGCGTCCGCCCGGGATGTCCATGGACCGATCCCGTGCAGCCCCCCAATCCTCGGATGTCATGTTGAGAATCACCCGCACCATTGGCGCCGCGCTCGCGCTGGTGCTGACCGCGGTGCCGGCCGCCGTCGCGCAGGCCGCCGCACCCGAGGCACCCGAAGCCGCTCCGCGCACCGTCCCCGCACTCACCAACTGGACGGCACGGCAAGGCAGTTACACGTTCGAGAGCCGGCACACGCGCCTCGTCGCCCATGACGCCGCCTCCCGGCGTGTGGCCCGCACCCTCGCCGACGACCTGCGGGCCGCGGGCAAGGGCGTCGTGCCCGTCACCGGCGGGCCGGCCCGTACCGGTGACGTCGTCGTCGACGTCGACACCCGGGCGAAGCAGCAACTGGGCGCCGAGGGATACGAGTTGACCGCGGGCAAGCGCCTGGAGATCACCGGCGCCGCCGAGACCGGCGCCTTCTACGGCACCCGCACCGCCCTCCAACTCCTCACCCAGGACGACGAGATCGCCGCGGGCCGCACCGTCGACGCGCCGCAATACCAGGAGCGCGGCGTCGGCGTCTGCGCCTGCTACGTGCACATCTCCACCGACTGGCTGGAGAACCTGGTCCGCGACATGGCGTACCACAAGCTCAACCAGCTCCTCCTCGAGATCAAGGTCAAGAGCGACGCCCATCCCGAGGCCAACACCTGGGGCTACTACACCAAGAGCGAGATCCGCCGCCTCGTCGCCCTCGGCGAGCAGTACCACGTCACGATCGTCCCGGAGATCAACTCCCCGGGCCACATGGACCCGTGGATCCAGGACCGCCCCGACCTCCAGCTCGTCGACACCGACGGCAAGGCACAGGCGTCCCGCCTCGACATCACCAAGCCCGAGGCGTTCACGTACTACAAGAGCCTCATCGACGAGTACGGCGAAGTCTTCCCCGGCCAGTGGTGGCACATGGGCGCCGACGAATACATGCTCGGCTCCGACTTCGCCAAGTACCCGCAGGTGCTGGCGTACGCGCGGGCCACGTACGGGGCGAACGCCACGCCGCAGGACGCGTTCATCGACTTCGTCAACCGCGTCGAGGCGTACGCCGCGAGCAAGGGCAAGAAGCTGCGGATCTGGAACGACGGCCTCACCGGCGCCAACACCGTGCCCGTCACCGCGGGGACGACCGTCGAGCACTGGCTGAGCGTGCAGGAGAAGCCCAGCCAACTCCTCGCCCAGGGCTACCCGTTGATGAACGCCGCCTACTCGCTCTACCTCGTGCGCGGCGGCTTCCACACCGACACGAAGAAGCTGTACGACCAGCAGTGGGACCCGCGCAGCTTCGAGGGCGAGAAGCTCGCCACGCGGGACGGCATCACCGGCGCGAAGATCAGCCTGTGGCCGGACAACGGACGCGGCGAGACCGAGAACGAGGTGGCCGCGGCTGCCTTCATGCCGCTCAACCACATCGCGCAGGCCACCTGGGGCACGCCCCACCCGGACGCCACCTACGACGGGTTCACCGCACGCGCCGACGCCGTCGGGCACGCCCCGGGCGTCCGCGACCTGACGCGGGTGCCGCTCGCCGACGGCACGTACACGCTCACCGACCGCGGCCACCGCACGCAGCCCGCACGGATCACCCTCGCCCGTACCGCCGACGGCTACGCCACCCTCACGAACACGGACGGCGCCTGCCTGGAGACCCGCAGCGGCAAGCTCACCCTCAACGTGCCGCTGGAGCCCGGCTCCGCCGCCACCTGGGAGACCTGCGACGCGAAGAACACCCTCCAGCGCTGGCAGTTGACGCGCACCGGCAGCGGCTTCCGCCTCACCAACGCGATCACGCGGATGACGCTCGACGCGACCGACGACGGACGCCTCGCGCAGTACCCGCCGGACCAGAAGACCCCCACCACCTGGACGCTGACCCCCGCCTGAGCCGAAGGGACCCACCCGCACATGCCCCTGACCCGACGCCACTTCCTGGCCGCGGCGACCGCCACCGCGGCCGTCGCCGCCACCGGCGTACCCGCGTTCGCGGCCCCGGCCGCCGCCCCCACCGAGCCGGACTTCCGGATCCCCGTCAGCCCCGACGACACCCCCCAGCAGCTCGTCGCCAAGGCGGCCCGCGTCCGCCCGACGCAGCGTCAACTCGCCTGGCAGGCACTGGAGAAGACGGCCTTCCTGCACTTCGGCGTCAACACGTTCACCGGCCTCGAATGGGGCACGGGCGACGAGGACCCGAACGTCTTCCAGCCCACCGGGCTCGACACCGACCAGTGGGCGCGCGCCCTGCGCGACGGCGGCTTCAAGCTCGCCATCCTCACCGTCAAGCACCACGACGGCTTCGTCCTCTACCCGTCGCGCTACACCAACCACAGCGTGGCGAGCAGCAGTTGGCGCGGCGGCGCGGGCGACGTGCTGCGCTCCTTCGCCGACTCGATGCGCACGTACGGCATCAAGGTCGGCGTGTACATCTCGCCCGCCGACGAGAACCAGTACCTCGACGGCGTCTACGCCAACGGCAGCGCCCGCACCACCCGCACGATCCCCACCCTCGTCGACGGCGACGGCCGCACGGGCCGGGACCTCCCTTCGTACGCGCTCGATGCCACCGACTACGGCGCCCACATGCTCAACCAGCTCTACGAGGTCCTCACCGAGTACGGGCCGGTCGACGAGGTGTGGTTCGACGGGGCGCAGGGCCGCATCCCGCCGGACAAGGTCGAGAAGTACGACTGGGACAGCTGGTACGCGCTCGTGCGCGCCCTCGCCCCCAACGCCTCCATCGCCGTGTCGGGCCCCGACGTGCGCTGGGTGGGCAACGAGGGCGGCATGGCGCGCGAGAACGAGTGGAGCGTCATCCCCGTCAAGGACACCGGCAACGGCAAGTACGACTACGTCCTGCCGTACGACGCGGAGGACAACGGCAGCCGCGAGGCCCTGGTCGAGGCGCAGCCGAACGCCGCCGCGCTGCAGTGGTGGCCCGCGGAGTGCGACGTGTCCATCAGGCCGGGCTGGTTCTACCACGCGGACCAACAACCCAAGACCGTCGAGCAGTTGACGGACATCTGGTACCGGTCGGTGGGCCGCGGCGCCGTGCTGCTGCTCAACGTCCCGCCGGACACGGACGGCCTGCTGCCCGCCGCCGACGTCGCCCGCCTCAAGGAGTTCCGCGAGCGCACCGACCGGGAACTGCCGCGGGACCTGGCACGCGGCGCCCGCGTCCGGGACGACGGCGCGGGCACGCGCACGCTCGACCTGGGCCGGGCCACGGCCGTCGACCGGATCCGGATCGCCGAGGACATCCGGCACGGCCAGCAGGTCGAACACGTCGTCGTCGAGGCACAGGTGAACGGGGCCTGGACGACCGTCACCGAAGCGGGCACCGTCGGCGCGGCCCGCATCCTGGTGCTGCCGGCGCCGGTCACCGCCCGGCGCTGGCGGCTGCGCGTCACCCAGGCGCGATCGGCCGTGTACATAGGGGAGTTCGGGCTGTACAAGTCCCAGGTGTAGCGGGCGCGGGCGGGGCCTGCCCGGGTCCCGCCCGCACCCTCCCGTGCGGAGATCGGCCGCATGAGCAGCGAGGCCGCGGCGGCCTGGAACAGGCCCGCCACCCGTGGGGCGACGGACTGACGCCGCGCGGCCGCCGGCGCTGCAACATCTGGCAGGGCGAGTTGCCCGTGGTGAACGTGTGGGAGTGGGGCGCCGACCGCTTCACGGCCACCCACTGCGCGGCCCAGACCACCGATCCGCGGGGACCGGACACGGGCGAGAACCGCGTCATGCGCGGCGGCTCCCACCTGTGCCACGCCTCGTACGGCAACCGCTACCGCGTCGCCGCCCGCACGTCCGACACACCGGAGTCCAGCAGCGGCAACTGCGGATTCCGGTGTGCGGCGGACGCCTGAGCGGGCGGGCTCAGCCGAACACGCGCCGGCCCCCGACGAACGTCTGCTCCACCCGCGTCGCACCGATCTCCTCGGCCGGACCCGCGAACGGGTCGCGGTCCAGGACGACCAGGTCCGCCAGATGTCCGGCGGCGATCGTCCCGGTCTCGTCGTCGAGGTGGTTCACGTACGCGCTGCCCGCCGTGTACGCGGTCAACGCGTCCAGCAGCCCGATGCGCTGCTCCGGCAGGAACACGGGCGTGCCGTCGGGGGCCTCGGGCGCGATCCGGTTGACGGCCACATGGATGCCCTGCAGCGGGTCGGGGCTGCTGACCGGCCAGTCGCTGCCCGCCGCGAGCGTCGCGCCCGAGCGCAGCAGCGCGCCGAAGGGGTACTGCCACCCGGCCCGCTCCTCGCCGAGGAACGGGATCGTCAGCTCGTCCATCTGCGGCTCGTGCGCGGCCCACAGCGGCTGCATGTTCGCCGTCGCGCCCAGGGCCCGGAAGCGGGGGACGTCGTCGGGGTGCACGACCTGGAGGTGGGCGAGGTGCGGCCGGGTGTCCGTCCAGCCGTTGGCCGCGCGCGCCGCCTCCACCGCGTCGAGCGCCTCGCGCACGGCCCGGTCGCCGAGTGCGTGGAAGTGCACCTGGAACTCCTGGGCGTCCAGCGCGGCGACGTACTTCTTCAGGTCCTCGGGCGGGACGAAACTGATGCCGCTGTTGTCCGTGCGGCAGCCGCAGCCGTCCAAGTACGGGCCGAGCAGGGCCGCCGTGCCGTTCTCGGCGACACCGTCCTGCATGATCTTCACCGTGGTCGAGCGCAGCCTGCCGCGGGTGCCCGCCGCCCGGCGCGCGACCAGCTCCTCGATCTGCTCGGTGCCGCGCGCCCGGTCCCACCACAGGGCGCCCACGACGCGGGCCGTGAGCGTGCCGTCGTCCGCGCAGGCGAGATACGCGTCGGTCGGGTCCGTGAGATTGGCGTGCGAGCCGAGCAGTGCGTCCTGCCAGGTGGTGATGCCGAGGGAGTGCAGCAGCTCCTGGGCGCGCAGCAGCCCGGCGATCCGCTCCTGCCGGGTCACCGGCGGCAGCAGCGCGCCGACCAGGTTCGCGGCGCCCTCCTGCAGCATGCCGGTGGGGGAGCCGTGGGCGTCCCGCTCGATGCGGCCGTCCGCCGGGTCGGGGGTGCGGGCGTCGACGCCTGCGCGTTCCAGGGCGCGGGAGTTGACCCACGCCCCGTGGTGGTCCCGGTTCACGAGGTACACCGGCCGGTCCGGCACGAGGGCGTCGAGCTCGGCGGCCGTGGGCAGACCGCCGGGGAACGCCTCCATCGACCAGCCGCCCCCGGTGATCCACTCCAGGTCCGGATTCCGGCGCGCGTAGTCGGAGATCAGCTCCCGGTAGACGGCGAGCGTCGTCGCCCCGCTCAGATCGCACTGGCCCAGCTCCATGCCACCGCCGACCGGGTGCGCGTGCGCGTCCTGGAACCCGGGGACCAGCAACCTGCCCGCCAGGTCGACGACTTCGGTCCGCGGGCCGATCAGCTCGCGCACCTCGTCGTGTCCGACGGCGACGATCCGTTCGCCGCGCACGGCCACGGAGGTCGCGCGGGAACGGGCGGCGGAGCCGGTGTGGACCGGGCCGCCGGTGAGGACGAGATCGGCAGGTGCGGTGTCGGACATGCGGGGCAACTCCTTGTGCGTGTACGGGTGTTACGGATCTTCCGTCCTACGGGACCTGCACCGCGGCCGGCGGTGCGGCGTCGGCGTCGGTGCCGCGCCGGGTGGTGAAGTAGGGCGAGCGGCGGCGGTACTTGGCGACGGCCGCCATCACGAGCCCGGAGACGACGGTCAGGACCGGGATCGACAGCATGAACCAGCCGTTGTCCGGGCCGAGTTCGAAGTGGTCGCTCATCGTGGCGTAGTCCTTGCCGAGGTAGACCCCGACGCCGAGCAGGGCCACCGCGCTGACCGCGGGCGCGACGACCGAGCGCAGCGCCTGCGCGGGCGAGGTGCGCAGCGCCGAACGGAACCGGACGGCGCAGGCGAGCGCCGTGAGGCCGTAGTACAGGGCCACGGTCAGGCCGATCGAGTTCACGGCCGCGAGGATCATCTCGTTCAGCTTGGGGATGGCGAGCGCGAGCAGCGCGACCACCGCGGCGACGGCCATGACGAGGACCGTGCCGATCGCGGGGGAGCCGTAGCGCGGGCTGATCCGCGTCCACACCCGGCCCATCGTGCGGTCCCGGCCCATCGCGTACAGGCCGCGCGCCGTCGGGATCACGCTGGACTGCAGCGAGGCCACCGCGGAGAACAGCAGCGCGAGCAGCGGCAGGCTGGCGAGCGGCTCGTCGGCCAGCTTCGCCCCGAGGTACGTGAGCGCCTGCGGCCCCTGCTCGATCAGCTCGGGCAGCGACATCTCACGCTGGAAGGCCACGGACCCGTACAGGAACAGCGCGAGCATCGTGAACAGGGCGATGAAGCCGCCGCGGCCCACGTCCCGTACGTCCTTCGTCTCCTCGGTGACGCTGAACGCGGCGTCCCAGCCCCAGAAGAAGAACACCGCGAGCACCAGGCCCTGCGCGAACGCCGTCCCGTTGTGGATCGCGAAGGGGTTCAGCCACGACCACGCGAAACCGTGCGAGCCGGTGACCAGCGCCCATCCGCAGAACCCGAGCAGGACGGCGTACTCGAAGACGAGGAGCCAGGCCTGGAGCCGGGTCGCCTTGCGGACGCCGGTGACCGCGGTGACCGTGACCACGGCGAGGACGAGCAGGCCGACGACCGTGCTCAGCGCCGTCGAGTTCGGATCGAGGTCGAGGCCGAGGAGCGTGTGCAGATGCGCCTTGTTGGCGAACTGCAGGAAGACCGAGCCGGTCACCGCGCTCGTGTACGCCATGAAGATCACGGTGCCGACGAGCGTGACCCAGCCGGTGAGGTAGCCGAGCCAGGGGCCGAGCGACTGGGCGACCCAGACGTACCCGCTGCCCATGTTCGGCTCGTCGCGGTTGAGCCGGGCGTACGCCGTCGCGATGCCGAGGATCGGCAGGAACGCGACGAGCAGCACGGCCGGCGCCTGCAGGCCCACCGTCGCGGCCAGGGACCCCATTCCGATGCCGATGCTCGTGGTGGCGGCGGTACTGGAGGCGGCGATGGCCACGCCGTCGACGACACCGAGGGAACGGCGCAGACCTGGAGGTTCGCTTCTCATGGGCAGACTCCTGGGACCGGGGAGGGAGGGGGCCGAGGCGGAGGCTGCGATCAAACCGGCCTTGTCAACGTTGCGTCAATGGTGTTGACATAAGGGGGAAGCGGGCCGGCCGGAGGAAGGGGTGGACGGATGGCCGAAGGGCGCATTCCGGCGGAGCGACGGCGCCGGAAGCCGACCAAGTCGGGTGTGGTGCTGTCCGAGGACGTGATCGTCGACTGCGCGCTGCGCCTGGTCGGGCAGCACGGGCCCGACGCGCTGAGCGTGCGCAGGCTCGGAGCGGCCCTCGGGTGCGACCCGAGCGCGCTGTACCGCTACTTCCACAACACGGACGACCTGCTGCTCGCGCTCGCCGACCGGATCATCGGCGAGGCGCAGGCCGGATTCGACCCGGACGGGATGCCGTGGGCGGACGGACTGCGCGAGATGGGGCTGCGGATCCACCGCTGCTACCGGGAGCATCCGCGGGTCGCCGCGATGGCCGCGTATCGCGTGACGCGGCGGCTCCATGAGTTCCGGGCCGTCGACACGGGCATCGGGTTGCTGCGGCGGGGCGGGTTCGACGACGCGACGGCCGTGCGGTACTACGCGGCTTTCGTGGACACGGTGCTGGGGCACGCCGCGTTGGACGCGGCGCATCTGGCTCTGCCGGACGGGAAGCGGGCGGCGGACGATTCGGCGTGGGCCGGGGTGTATGCGGGGTTGCCGGCGGGGGAGTATCCGCAACTGGCCGCTGTGCGGGGGCACTTGCCGTTGATGGGCGGGAGTTCGTTCGGGGCCGCGTTGGAATTGCTGCTGGCTGCTTTGGTCGCGGCGGCGCCGTAGCTTCGACGGTTCGGTCGGCGAGTGCGGTTTCGTCGTGGCTGGTCGCGCAGTTCCCCGCGCCCCTGAAGGCATGCGCTGCGCGCAGCCTTCCCCGGTACACGCGCCCCTGAAGATCGCGCACGAAGTGCGCATCTCCAGGGGCGCGGGGAAGTGCGCGACCAGCCACGACGGCGCCGCGGTCGGGCACTCGCAGAAGCCCTACGGCGCGTAGCCGGGGTCAGCAAGCTGAGCCCGGAGCCATTGCTCGACCTCGCCGACGTGCGCCGCGGCAGCGGCCCGCGCCGCCTCCGGGTCGTGGGCGACCAACGCCCGGTGGATGCGGGCGTGTTCGCGCCGGGTGCGCTCGAACGCACCCTCCTCCTGATAGCCCCGCCAGACCCGCGCCCGGAAGGTGCGGGAGGAGAGGCCCTCCAGGATCGCCGCCATCGTGTCGTTCCCGGCCGCGGCCACGATCGCCCGGTGGAAGGCCAGGTCGTGGGAGAGGATCTCCTCCGGGTCGTCCGTGGCCTCCATCGCCGCCAAGTGCTCCTCGACCTCGGCGAGTTGAGCGCGCGTGATGCGCGCCGCGGCGAGCGCCGTGGCCGTCGACTCCAGGATGCGGCGCACCTCGAGGAGTTCGACGAGACGCGGCCCGCGCGAGAGGTCGGCGACCACGCCGAACGTCTCCAGCAGATCACCCGCCTCCAGCTGCGTGACGTAGATGCCGGAGCCGTGGCGCGCCTCCAGGACGCCGAGCACGGTCAGCGCCCGGATCGCCTCGCGCATCGAGGAGCGGGAGATGCCGAGCTGGGCGGCCAGGTCCCGCTCCGTGGGCAGGCGTTGACCCGGCTCCAGACTGCCGCCGCCGATCATCGCCTTGAGCTGCTCGATCGCCCGCTCCGTGACGGTGCCCTTCTGGGGGGCGGTCTGCTCCACGATGACATCCTCCTGCCGCTCGATGCGGCGCAGTCTAACCAGCAATGTGGTCCGACCACTACCGAGGTGGTCGGACCTTTTTGATGTCGGGAAGGGTCTCAGAGGCGTAAAACCCGAGAAAATTTGGCGCCGGAGGGTGTTGGCGCAGCGAAGTGGTCTGATAAATATCTCGGCGCGGCCGGTGCTAGGACGGCATGACCCGGCCGCGTCCCCCATGACTTCCGGAGCCGAGGAGCGGTCCGATGACTGGCACCACGAAGCGCACGAAGAGTTCGAGAGCGGGAGCGCTGCGCACGGCGGCCCTGCTGGGGTGCGCCGCCCTCGCCCTCAGCGCATGCGGCAGCACCAAGGACGACACCGCCGGATCCGGTGGTGGAGGTGGTGACGGCAAGGGCAAGGTCGGCGTCATCCTGCCCCTGCTGACCTCCCCGTTCTGGCAGTCGTACAACGACTACGTGCCGAAGATGGCGAAGTCCGAGGGCGTCGACGCGCTGAAGACGGTGAACTCCAACAGCGACCCGTCGCAGCAGATCACCGACATCAACAACCAGCTCAACCAGGGCGTGAAGGGCCTCGTCGTGGCCCCGCTGGACAGCGCCGCGATCGCCGCGGGCCTCGACCAGGCCGAGCGCAAGGGCGTCCCCGTCGTCGCCGTGGACGTCGCGCCCGAGAAGGGCAAGGTCGCCATGGTCGTGCGCGCGAACAACGTCGCGTACGGCGAGAAGGCCTGCGAGTACCTGGGCAAGACCGTGAAGTCCGGCAAGGTCGTGCAGATCATGGGCGACCTCGCGTCGGTCAACGGCCGTGAGCGCTCCGAGGCGTTCAGGAACTGCATCAAGTCCAAGTACCCCGAGCTGAAGGTCCTGGAGATCCCCGCCAAGTGGGAGTCGGACACCGCCGCCTCCAAGCTGGACACGCTCCTCAACGCCAACCCCGACCTCAAGGGCATCTACATGCAGGCGGGCGGCGTGTACCTCGCGCCGACGCTGCAGACCCTCAAGTCCAAGGGCATGTTGAAGACCGCGGGCCAGGCCGGGCACATCGCCATCGTCTCGAACGACGGCATCCCGCAGGAGTTCGACGCCATCCGCAAGGGCCAGATCGACGCGACCGTCTCGCAGCCCGCCGACTCGTACGCCAAGTACGGCATGTACTACATCAAGGCGGCGATGCAGGGGAAGACGTTCAAGCCGGGCCCGACCGACCACGACTCGGAGATCGTCAAACTGCCCAGCGGCATCCTCGAGGACCAGCTGCCCGCTCCGCTGGTCACCAAGGACAACGTCGACGACCCCAAGCTCTGGGGAAACACGGTCAAATGACGGACACCACGCACCAGTTGGCGCCACCGTTGGTGGAAGCCACCGGCATCGCCAAGCGGTACGGGCCCACGGTCGCCCTCGCCGACGGCCGGCTGACCGTGCGCGCGGGCGAGTCCCACGCGCTGGTCGGCCGCAACGGCGCGGGCAAGTCGACGCTCGTCACCGTCCTCACCGGTCTCCAGGCACCGGACGCGGGCACGCTGCTCTTCGACGGCGAGCCCGCGCCGGCCCTCGGCGACCGGGAGGCCTGGCGGTCCAAGGTGGCCTGTGTCTACCAGAAGCCCACGGTCGTCCCGGAGTTGACGGTCGCCGAGAACCTCTTCATCAACCGGCAGCCCGAGGCCCGCCGCGGCTTCTTCAGCTGGAAGAAGCTCCGCACGCAGGCAGCCCAGCTCCTCGATACCTGGGACATCCACGTCGACCCCGACGCGCGCACCGCCGACCTCAAGGTCGAGGACCGCCAAATGGTCGAGATCGCCCGGGCGTTGAGCGGCGGTGCCCGCTTCATCGTCCTCGACGAGCCGACCGCGCAGCTCGACAACCGCGAGATCGAGCGGCTCTTCGCCCGCATGCGCGGCCTGCAGGAATCCGGCGTCACCTTCCTGTTCATCTCGCACCACCTCCAGGAGGTGTACGAGGTCTGCCAGACGGTCACCGTGCTGCGCGACGCCCGCTGGATCACCACCGCGCCGGTCGCCGAACTCCCGCGCCCCGCACTGGTGGAGGCGATGGCGGGCGAGGCGATCGCCGAGCAGGCGGCGGCCGCGGCCGAGGCCGTCGTGGAGCAGGACGGTGTCGACGCGCCGGTCGTGCTCGACGTACGCGGGCTGACCTCGGACACGTACAGCGGCATCGACCTGACCGTGCGCCGCGGCGAGGTCGTCGGCCTCGCCGGATCCAGCGCCAGCGGCAAGATCGCCCTCGCGGAGTCGCTGGCCGGACTGCACACGCCGACCTCAGGGACCGCCCAACTCGACGGCAGGCAGCTCCCGTTCGGGGACGTGTCGGCAGCTCTGAAGGCGGGCGTCGGCTGCGTGCCGCGCGACCGCCACGACCAGGGCCTCGTCACCGGCATGTCCATCGGCGACAACGCCACCATGACCGTCCTCGGGCGCCTCGGCCGCTACGGCTTCGTCGGCACCGACCGCAAGCGCGGCTTCGCCCGCGACCTCATCCAGCGCCTAGACATCCACGCCGAGGGTCCCGACCAACCCGTCTCCGACCTCTCCGGAGGCAACGCCCAAAAGGTCGTCATGGCACGGGCGTTGGCTTCCGACCCGCACCTGCTCGTCCTCATCAACCCCACGGCCGGCGTCGACGTGAAGTCCAAGGAGTCCCTCCTGCGCCGCGTCGACAGCGCCCGCGACGACGGCACCGCCGTCCTCGTCGTCTCCGACGAACTCGACGACCTGCGCCGCTGCGACCGGGTCCTGGTCCTCTTCCACGGCCGGGTCGTCGCGGAGCACGCCGCGGGGTGGACGGACCACGACCTGATCGCCTCCATCGAGGGCGTGGCCCGTGACTGACCTCAAGGCAATGAAGGAGCCCACCATGGCTGAGACCCGGGCCCCGTCGGCCCCGGCCGCCAAGACCCCCGCCCCCACCACAGGCACCGGCACGGCCAAGACGGTCCTGTTGCGCAGGGCCCGTGAACTCGCCCTGGTTCCGGCCCTGGTGCTGCTCCTGATCCTCGGCGCGATCGTCAACGACTCGTTCCTCACCGAGCGGAACCTGATCTCCATCCTCGGCGCGTCCGCCGCCCTCGCGATGGTCGTCCTCGCCGAGTCGCTGGTCCTGATCACCGGCAAGTTCGACCTGTCCCTGGAGTCGGTCGTCGGCATCGCGCCCGCCGTGGGCGCACTGCTCGTCCTTCCCGTCTCCCAGTCGGGCTGGGGCACCGAGTTCCCCGCCGCGCTCGCCCTGCTCGCGACCCTCGTCGTCGGCGGAGTGATCGGCGCCTTCAACGGGATCCTGGTCGTCAAGTTCAAGCTGAACGCCTTCATCGTCACGCTGGCCATGCTGATCGTGCTGCGCGGCCTGCTCGTCGGCTCCACCAAGGGCAAGACGCTGTTCGGCATGCCGGACTCGTTCTTCTCCCTCGCCACCACCACGTTCCTGCGGATCCCCATGTCGGTGTGGCTCGCCGCCGTGGCGTTCGGCGTCGCCGGACTCGTCCTCAAGTACCACCGCGTGGGCCGTGCCCTGTACGCGATCGGCGGCAACGCCGACGCGGCCCGCGCCGCCGGCATCCGCGTCGAACGCGTCATGCTCGGCGTCTTCGTCGTGGCCGGAGTGCTCGCCTCCGTCGGCGGCATCATGCAGACCGGCTACGTCGGCGCCATCAGCGCCAACCAGGGCAACAACATGATCTTCACGGTGTTCGCCGCGGCGGTCATCGGCGGCATCAGCCTCGACGGCGGCAAGGGCACCATGTTCGGCGCGCTCACCGGCGTCCTGCTGCTCGGCGTCGTACAGAACCTGCTCACCCTCGCCCAGGTGCCGTCGTTCTGGATCCAGGCCATCTACGGCGGAATCATCCTGCTCGCCCTGATGATCGCCCGCGTCACCACCGGCCGCGCCCAGGACTGACCCGAGCCCCACACCTGCCCGAAAGGCAACACGTGTCCGCAACCACCCCACGCGTCACCGCGGTCGACACCTACGACATCCGGTTCCCGACCTCCCGGGAGCTGGACGGCTCCGACGCCATGAACCCCGACCCCGACTACTCGGCCGCATACGTCGTCCTGCGCACGGACGCCGCCGACGGACACGAGGGGCACGGCTTCACGTTCACCATCGGCCGCGGCAACGACGTCCAGGTCGCCGCGATCCGGGCGCTCACCCACCACGTCGTCGGCCGGCCGCTCGACGAGCTGTGCGCCGACCCGGGCAGCCTCAACCGCGACCTGATCGGCGACAGTCAACTCCGGTGGCTGGGGCCCGAGAAGGGCGTGATGCACATGGCGATAGGTGCCGTCGTGAACGCGGTGTGGGACCTCGCCGCCAAGCGCGCGGGCCGGCCGCTGTGGCAGCTGCTCGCCGACGCGGAACCCGAGTGGCTCGTGCGGCAGGTCGACTTCCGGTACATCGCGGACGCGCTCACCCCTCAGGAGGCCCTCGGCCTGCTGCGGGCCGGGCGCGAGGGGGCGGGGGAGCGCACCGCCCGCCTCAAGGAGCACGGCTACCCGGGGTACACCACCTCGCCCGGCTGGCTCGGCTACTCCGACGAGAAGCTGACCCGCCTCGCCCGGCAGGCCGTCGCCGACGGCTTCACCCAGATCAAGCTGAAGGTCGGCGCCGACCTCGACGACGACATCCGCAGATGCCGCACCGCCCGCGAGGTCATCGGCCCGGACATCCGCATGGCCATCGACGCCAACCAGCGCTGGAACGTCGACGAGGCGGTCCAATGGACGCGCGCCCTCGCCGAGTTCGATCCCTACTGGGTCGAGGAGCCCACCAGCCCCGACGACATCCTCGGCCACGCCGCGATCCGCAAGGCGGTGGCCCCCGTGAAGGTCGCCACCGGCGAACACGTCCAGAACCGCATCGTCTTCAAGCAGTTGCTCCAGGCCGGGGCGATCGACGTCCTGCAGATCGACGCGGCCCGCGTCGGCGGCGTCAACGAGAACCTCGCGATCCTGCTGCTCGCCGCCAAGTTCGGCGTCCCCGTCTGCCCGCACGCCGGCGGCGTCGGCCTGTGCGAGCTCGTCCAGCACCTGTCGATGTTCGACTACGTCGCGCTGACCGGCACCACCGAGAACCGCGTCATCGAGTACGTCGACCATCTGCACGACCACTTCCTCGACCCGGTCGTCATGCGCGAGGGTCACTACACAGCGCCGACCGCACCCGGGTTCTCCGCCACGATGCGGCCGGAGTCCATCGCCGAATTCACCTATCCCGACGGGGAGTTCTGGGCCAAGGACCTCGCCCCGCACGACGCACCCCACACGAACGGAGCCGCAGCATGACCGACAGCGCCGCCCGCCCGAACGACTTCGCCGGACTCAAGGCCCTCGTCACCGGCGGCGCCTCCGGCATCGGCCGCGCCACCGCCGAACTGCTCGCCGCGCGCGGAGCCGAGGTCGCCGTCCTCGACCGCGACATCACCGCCGTCGACAAGCCCCTGCGCGGGTACGCCGCTGATGTCACCGATGACGTCACCGTCCGCGCCGCCGTCGCCGCCGCCGTCGCCGACCTCGGCGGACTCGACGTCGTGGTCAACAACGCGGGCATAGGCGCCCAGGGCACCGTCGCCGACAACGACGACGCCGAGTGGCACCGCGTCCTCGACGTGAACGTCATCGGCATGGTGCGCGTCGCCCGCGCCGCGCTGCCCGCCCTGCGGGAATCGGACCACGCCGCGATCGTCAACACCTGCTCCATCGCCGCCACCGCGGGCCTGCCGCAGCGCGCCCTGTACTCGGCGTCCAAGGGCGCCGTGTACTCCCTCACCCTCGCCATGGCCGCCGACCACGTCCGCGAAGGCATCCGCGTCAACTGCGTCAACCCCGGCACCGCGGACACCCCGTGGATCGGCCGCCTCCTCGACAGGGCCGACGACCCGGCCGCCGAACGCGCCGCGCTCGAAGCCCGCCAGCCCACCGGACGCCTCGTCTCCGCCGACGAAGTCGCGGGCGCCGTCGCCTACTTGGCGAGCCCCCTGTCGGGCGCGACCACCGGCACCTCCCTCGCCGTCGACGGCGGCATGCAGGGCCTGCGCCTGCGGCCCGCGGGCCAGTGACCGCGATGCGGACCCGCAAACTGGGCCGGGGCGGCGTCCCGGTCACCGAGCTCGGCTTCGGCGCGGCGGGCATCGGCAACCTGTTCACGCCGGTCCGCGACGACGAGGCGTACGTGGCCCTCGACGCCGCCTGGGACGCGGGAATCCGGTACTTCGACACGGCCCCGCACTACGGCATCGGCCTGTCCGAGCGCCGCGTCGGCGAGTACCTGCGGACCCGGCCCACGACCGCGTACACCCTGTCCACGAAGGCCGGCCGCCTCCTCGAGCCGTACGACGGCGTCGCCTCCGGTGAGGACGACCTCGCGCACGGCTTCGCGGTGCCCGCCACGCACCGCCGCGTCTGGGACTTCAGTGCGGCGGGCGTGCGCCGCTCCGTCGAGGACAGCCTCGGCCGGCTCGGCGTCGACAAGATCGACGTGGTGTACCTCCACGACCCCGACGACCACGGCGAGCAGGCCTTCCGCGAGGCGTACCCGGAGCTCGAACGGCTGCGTGGCGAAGGTCTCGTGGACGCCATCGGCGCGGGCATGAACCAGGCGGCGATGCTCACCCGGTTCGTCCGCGACACCGACGTCGACGCCGTCCTCTGTGCCGGGCGCTACACCCTGCTCGACCAGCGGGCCCTGCACGCACTGCTGCCCGAGGCCTCGGCCCGCGGCGTGTCCGTCGTCATCGGCGGCGTCTTCAACTCGGGCCTGCTGGCAGACCCGAAGCAGGGCGCCACCTTCGACTACGCCCTCGCCTCGCCGGACGTCGTCTCCCGCGCCCTGAGGTTCAAGGCCGTCGCCGAGCGGCACGGCACCACCCTGCGGGCCGCCGCACTCGCCTTCCCCTTCGGGCACCCGGCCGTCACCAGCGTGCTCGTCGGCACCCGCTCGGTCGCCGAAGTCACCGACACCGTCGAGCAGTTCGCGACCTCGGTACCGGCGGAGTTCTGGGCCGAGGCCCGCGCCCGCAACCTGCTCGCCGCCGACGTCCCCACCCCCGAACAGGAGCCGCGCGCGTGAGAGTCGCCCTGCACACCACAGTCCGCGCCGACCGGGTCGAGGAGTACGAGGCCGCGCACCGCGAGGTCCCCGCCGAGCTCGTCGCCGCCATCCGCGCGGCCGGGGCGACGCAGTGGACGATCTGGCGCAGCGGCACGGACCTCTTCCACGTCCTGGAGTGCGAGGACTACGCCCGGATGCTCGCCGAGCTGGAGAAGCTGCCCGTGAACATTGCCTGGCAGGCCCGCATGGGCGAGCTCCTCGACGTCAGCCACGACTATTCGTCCGACGGTGCCGGGGCCGGACTGCCGGTCGTCTGGGAGCTGCCGTGACCTCGACGGCAGGGGGGATCATCGACGCCCACCACCACGTCTGGGACCTCTCCGTACGCGACCAGGACTGGATCACCGGACCCGAACTCGCCCCGATCCGCCGTGACTTCACCCTCGACGACCTCGCACCGGACGCACGGGCGGCGGGCGTCGAGGCCACCGTCCTCGTGCAGACCGTCACCGTCGCCGAGGAGACCCCGGAGTTCCTCGCCCTCGCCGCGCGCAGCGACCTCGTCGCCGGTGTCGTCGGCTGGACCGACCTGACCCGCCCCGACGTGGCCGAGACGCTCGCCGCACTGCGTCAACTCCCGGGCGGAGAGCACCTGGTGGGCATCCGGCACCAGGTGCAGGGGGAGCCGGACCCCGAGTGGCTGCTCCGCCCCGACGTGCGGCGCGGCCTCGCGGCGGTCGCCGACGCGGGGCTCGTGTACGACCTCGTGGTCCTCCCGCACC
Organism: Streptomyces sp. NPDC050085; assembly: GCF_044460595.1. Lineage (NCBI taxonomy): Bacteria > Bacillati > Actinomycetota > Actinomycetes > Kitasatosporales > Streptomycetaceae > Streptomyces > Streptomyces sp. NPDC050085. Next base: position 102,976 of record NZ_JBITJZ010000018.1, read on the forward strand.
AGCTGCCCGCCTGCACCAAGGCGGCCGCCGACAACCCCGAACTCACCTTCGTCCTCGACCACTTGGGCAAGCCGCCCATCGCCTCCGGCGAGCTCGACCCGTGGCGCTCCCAGGTGCGCGCGCTCGCGGAACGGTCCAACACCGTCTGCAAACTCTCCGGCATGGTGACCGAGGCCGACCGGGCCACGTGGACCGTCGAGACACTGCGCCCGTACGCGGACACGGTCCTGGACGCCTTCGGACCCCGTCGCGTGATGTTCGGCTCCGACTGGCCGGTGAGCACCCTCGCGGCGACGTACCGGCAAGTCGTCGATGCCGCCGTCGAGTTGGTCGGCGGCACGGACGAGGACGTCTTCGCCGGGACGGCCCGCCGCGTCTACCTCAGCCGCGTCGGCGGCAGCAGCTCGCGCACATAGGTCCGCTCCCACCAGGCCCCCGTCGCGCGCAGCTCGCGCCACGTCGTGTACCGGTAGCGGTACACGTGCGCCCGGACGTACACCGGCGGCGCGTCGGGGAACGGGCAGTGGCGCAGCAGCCGCAGCGTGTCGCGGTCGCCCGCGAGGAGCCGCTCGATCAGCCCCGCGAACCAGCCGCGGGCGTACGCGGGCGACAGCGCGGCGAACCACATCATCCAGTCGAGCCGCAGATGGTAGGGCGCGAACTGCCGCGGCAGGCGGCGCGGGTCGCCGGGCTTGCCCTTGAACTCGTAGGCCCGCCAGTCGGATTCGGGCCGCGGCGTGCTGTCCGCCGTGCCCTCGATCACGATCTCCTGCCGGATCCGGCCGACCGTGCCGAAGGCCCCGTACGTGTTGACCAGATGCAGACAGTCGTAGGACCGGTTCATGGACTGGCGCCGGGAAAGCAGATTGCGCACCGGACGCACGCTCAGGACGACGACCAGTGCAGTGAGGGCCGAGACCACGACCTCGTACCACAGGGGCGCCGCGGGCAGCGCAGGAGAGGTGTGCAGCGGCGACAGGTCGAGCACGGAGGCGGCGAGCACGACGGCGAGCCAGTTCAGCCACGCGAAGTTGCCCGACAGGATCAGCCACAGCTGGGTGACGATCATCAGCGCGGCCGCCGCCGAGGCGACCGGCTGCGGGGTGAACAGGAGGAAGGGCACGGCGAGTTGGGTCACGTGGTTGGCCGCCGCCTCCGCCCGGTGCAGCGGCCGCGGCAGCCGGTGGAAGAACCAGCTCAGCGGGCCCGGCATCGGCTGCGTCTCGTGATGGAAGTACAGGCAGGTCAGCTTCCGCCAGCAGGTGTCGCCGCGCATCTTGATCAGCCCGGCGCCGAACTCCAGGCGGAACAGCACCCAGCGCAGCAGGAACAGCACGAGGACCGGCGGCGCCACCTGGTCGTTGCCGAGGAACACCGCGAGGAAGCCGACTTCCAGGAGCAGTGACTCCCAGCCGAAGCCGTACCAGGTCTGGCCGACGTTCACGATCGACAGGTACAGCGCCCACGGCACCAGCCACAGCAGCATCGCGCCCCAGAGCGGGAGCAGCCCGTCCACGCCCGCGAGCAGGGCCGCGGCGACCGCCGCACCCGTCCACGCGCACCCCGCGAAGAAGCGGTCCGAATAGTGCAGACGGAACAACGTCGGCGCGCGGCGCCACGGCACGCGCGCGAGGAACCCCGGCACCGGCAGCATCCCGCGCTCTCCGATCAGCGCCCGGAACTGCAGCGCCGCCCCGGCGAACGCCACCAGGTACAGCGCCGCCAGACCGCGCTGGAACACCAGGCGGCTCAGCCAGAGATCGGGGGCGCAGAACCAGTCCACGTCCTCAGTGTGGGCCCGCCCGCGCGCCACGGTCACGACTTGCGGGCCCGTACGGCCCACTCCAGACAATGGGGACATCTTGCTGGTGCACGGTTGGGAGAACAGGTGCGCACACGGACCAGGGCCAGAACGTACGTCACCGCACTCGGGATATCCGCGGCGCTGCTGCTCGCCGGATGCTCGGGCGGCGGCGACAAGAACTCCGCCGACGGCAAGGGCGAGCTGTTCCTGCAGCCCGTCGCCGCACAGGGCCCCGACCCCTTCACCGACTCCACCGCCGCCTCCGACGCGAGCGCCCCGCCCGTCACCCGAACGCCGCAACCGTCGCCGACCGGCAGCGCCTCCGCCACCGTCCAGGGGGAACGCACCATCTCCGGTGCGACTCCCGGCCTGTACGGCGGCACCCACGCGATCGGCAGCTGCGACGTCGAACAGCAGATCCGCTTCCTCACGTCCGATCAGGCGAAGGCGGGCGCGTTCGCCGAGGCCTCCGGCATCGAGCGGGCCGACATCCCGGGCTTCCTGCGCGGTCTGACGCCCGTCGTGCTGCGCGCCGACACCCGCGTCACCAACCACGGCTACCGCGACGGCAGCGCCACCACGTTCCAGTCCGTCCTGCAGTCCGGCACGGCCGTGCTCGTCGACGGATACGGGATGCCGCGCGTGCGCTGCGCCTGCGGCAACCCGCTGAAGCCGCCGGTCGCCTTCAGCGGTACGCCCAGCCACCAGGGGCAGCAGTGGAGCGGCTACCGGCCGGCGCAGGTCGTGGTGGTGACCCCGGCGCCGCAGATCATCCAGAACATCACCATCATCAACGTCGTCAACAACACCTGGATCGAGCGGAAGATCGGCGACGAGGGCGATCACGACCGCGTGGTCCCGCCGCCCACGCCGACCCCGGTCACCCCCACCCCGACGCCCACGCCGGACGACAGCACCACCTCGCCCGCGCCGACGGACTCCGACTCCGACAGCGCGACCCCGGACGAGGACGCGTCCAGCACGGACTGCCCGACGCCCACGCCGAGCGGCACCTCCACCACCGGCACGCCCACGGACACCCCGTCCCCCTGGCCGTCCGGCTGCCCCACGCCGACCCCCGTCCCGGCGACCCCGACCACCCCGGACAGTCCGGACGCGGACAGCGCCGCCCCCGACTCCGTCGTCCCTGACACGCCCACCGAGGACGCCCCGGACCAGGACGTCCCCTCCGAGGAGACGCTCCCCGAGGACGTCCCCTCCGACGACACGGGCGCGACGGGCGAGGACACCGGCCCCGACCTGGTTCCCGAGAACCCGGACCAGTCCGACAGCGCAGGCCTGGTCCCGGACGCGACCGACACATGACCACATGCGGCCCCGTGGAGCTCGGCCTAGCGTGGGCGTATGGCAGCGGGCAGCGGGGGCGGTGAGGAGGCCGGGGACTCCCCGGTCGGGGAGAGCCCGGAGGACTCGTCGCGCGGATTTCTGGAGGCCTACGGGGCCGGCCTGCGCATGGGCAGCTTCGACTGGGACCTCGACTCCGGCCTGATGCACATGGACGCCAGCGCCCACGACGTCTTCGACATCCTCCCCGAGGAGTACGACGGCCACCCCGAGACCCTCGGCCTGCGCGTGCCGCCCGGCGAGGGCGGCCGCCTCGACACCCTCGTCTCGCAGGCCCTCAAGAGCGGCGAGGAGAACTACGGCGCGTACTTCCGCATCCGCACCCGCCGGGGCGAGATGCGCTGGACCCACACCCGCGGCTACATCCGCCGCGACGAGAGCGGCCGGCCGCGCCGCATCGTCGGCATCGTGCGCGACGCCACCGACGAGCTCAACGACGCCGCGGTGCAGCACGAGCGCGCCGCACGCGAGGCCATCAGGCGCCGCGAGACCAGCGTCGTGCAGAACACCACCGCCGCCCTCGCGCACGCCCGCACCGTCAAGGAAGTCATCGACGTGCTGCGCGAGACGCACGGCATCGAGCACCTCGGCGCGACCAGCTTCGTCATGGGCCTGGTCCGCGCGGGCCGCATACACCTGGTCGCCGAGGGCCCCTCGGGCAGTTTCGTGCCCGGCACGCACGTCACCCGCATCGACGACCCGTACCCGATGGGTGAGGTCGTGCGCACGCTCAGGCCCCGCTTCATCGAGTCACCGGAGGACTTCGCGGACTCGTACCCGCTGCTGTGGCCGCACATCACCCACCTCGGCATCCGCTCGGCCGCGTATCTGCCGCTCATCGCCCAGGCCCGGCCCATCGGCGCGGTCGGCCTGCTCTACCACGACCGCAAGGGCTTCACGGAGTCCGAGCGCAACGTGCTCGTCGCCCTCGGCAGCAGCATCGCGCAGAGCCTGCAGCGCGCCATGTTCTACGAGCAGGAGAAGGACCTCGCCCAGGGGCTGCAGCAGGCGATGCTGCCGCGCACCATCCCGAACGTGCCGGGCGCCGACATCGCCGTGCGCTACCGCGCCGCGTCCGGCCAGTCCATGGGCCGCGACATCGGCGGCGACTGGTACGACGTGATCCCGCTGCCCGGCGGCCGCGTCGGCGCCGTCATCGGCGACGTCCAGGGCCACGACACGCACGCCGCCGCCGTCATGGGCCAGCTGCGCATCGTGCTGCGCGCGTACGCGGCGGAGGGGCACACCCCGGCCACGGTCATGGCCCGCGCCTCCGTGTTCCTGCACGAGCTCGACACCGAACGCTTCGCGACCTGCCTGTACGCGGAGGCCGACCTGTCGACCGGCGTCGTGCAGATGGTGCGCGCGGGCCACCTGGACCCGCTGCTGCGCCGCACCGACGGCACCTGCCGCAAGGTGCCCGTGGACGGCGGTCTGCCGCTGGGCCTGTCCGCCGAGTTCGGGCGGCTCGAATACCCCGTGACCACGGTCGAACTCGACCCGGGCGAGATGCTGTTGCTGTGCACCGACGGCCTCGTCGAACAGCCCGGCGCCGACCTCGACGACGGCCTGCACGCCCTCACCGCGATGATCGGTGCGGGCCCGGTCGACATCGACCGGCTCGCCGACCGGCTGTGCGAGTCCGTCGACGAGCGCGGCGGCGAGGACGACGTGGCGCTGCTCCTGCTGCGCCGCCGCGGCGTGGGCGCCTCGCAGAGCGGCGGCCGCCTCACCGAACACGTGCCGCCCGGTGACCCGGACGCGCTCAGCGCCGCCCGGCACATGATCCGCGCCGCCGTCCGCGCCTGGGGCGCGGGGGAGCGCGCCGACGAGATCGAGCTGGTCGCCGACGAGCTCGTCACCAACGCCCTGATGCACACCGACGGCCCGGCCATCGTCACCCTGCGCGTGCTCACCGGACCCGACCGAAGACTCAGGGTCGACGTGGAGGACTCCTCCAGCGCCCTGCCGCGCCGCCGGGAAGCGGGCGACGACGGCGTCTCGGGACGCGGCCTGCTCCTCGTCGACCGGCTCGCCGACGTCTGGGGAGTGGAGGCGCGCGGCGGCGGCAAGTGCGTCTGGTGCGAGTTCGTCGTCCCCGCGCGCCCCTGAGGTCCGTCAGCCGCTCAACCCGGCGTCGTCCAGCGCTGGTTCGCCCCGCCCGAGCACGTGTAGACGATGAGCCGCGTGCCGTCCGCGCTCGCTCCGCCCTCCGCGTCCAGGCACTTCCCCTGGTTCACCAGCGTCTGGCCGGAGCGGGTCCACTTCTGCCCGGCCGAGCCGTCGCAGGTCCGCAGCTGCACCGAACTCCCGCTCACCGCGACGCACTTGAACAGGGCCCGCACCGAACCGTCGTGCGCGAGAACGAAGTTCTGGTGGTTGCCGCCCCCGCACGACCACAGCTCGAGCGGCGTCCCGTCCGTGCTGGAACCGCCCGTCACGTCCGCGCACTTCCCGTCGATCCCGGTGACGGAGCCCGACGCCGAGTTCCCGATCGCGTCCTCCTGCACGCTGCCGCCCGACACCTTCGTCACCTTCGCGTACGCGGCACACGTACTGCTCACGGAGGTGCCGCCGACGGTCGCGGTGACGCCCGAAGGGCCCTGCGGCAGATCGAACCCGGCCCGCGAGTACGGCTCGTCCTCGCAGGTCGCCGCGTTGTTGTTCCAGTCGAAGTATTCGACCCAGTCCACCATCCCGGACGCGCTGACCTGCGCACCCGCCCCCACCTGCAGACTGCCCAGCACGAACGACGTCCCGGCCGTGGCATCGGTGATCGTCGCCCGGTACCAGCCCGCGTCCGTGTCGGGAGCGATCCGGAACGTGTAGTGGTGCCCGGCCGCGAACGCCTGGTTGAAGCGGCAGGTGTAGCCCGAGCCCGTCTCGTCGAAGGTCTGGCAGTACGTGCCCGACGACCCGGGCCGCGCGGCCGTCGAGTCCCACAGGGAGAACAGGAACATGCCCGTGCCGGTGCGCCAGCGCTGCTGCCCGATGTAGCCGCCGACGCCGTTCGTGAAGCCGAACTGATGGGCCCAGTAGACGTTCCCGCGCCCCGGGTCCGCCTCCACCGTCGTACCGAAGGTGACCTCCGACAGGGCCGAAGTGCCGGACGGGAACGCGTAGTTGGTGTACGTGCCGGGCGTCTGACCCGCGGCCTGCGCGGGCGCGGCGGACAGGCCGAGACAGGCGGCGACGGCGACCACGGCCGCCGCGCACAGGGATCTCCAGCGGAACACGATGCCTCCAGGAGGGTGGGGGAGTATGGCATGTGCACGTTCAATGGGGGTGTGGTGTCGAGGGTGCGCCCCGCGTCGCCCCCTGGGGATGGACTTTCCGGAGCGGCTCCATGGACTCTTCGATGGCACCCTGGACGTATGCCGGAACTGCCCGAGGTCGAAGCGCTGAAGGACTTCCTCACCGAGCACCTGGTGGGGCACGACATCATGCGCGTCCTGCCGGTCGCCATCAGCGTCCTGAAGACGTACGACCCGCCGCTCACCGCCCTCGAAGGCCGCACGGTGACGGCGGTGGCCCGGCACGGCAAGTTCCTCGACCTCGCCACCGACGGCGGCCCTCACCTCGTCACCCACCTGGCCCGCGCGGGCTGGCTGCACTGGAAGGACCGCCTCCCCGACGGCCCGCCCAAACCGGGCAAGGGCCCCCTCGCCCTGCGCGTCGCCCTCGAGACCGGCGCGGGCTTCGACCTCACCGAGGCGGGCACCACGAAGAAGCTCGCGGTGTACGTCGTCCAGGACCCCGGCGACGTCCCGGGCGTCGCCCGGCTCGGCCCCGACCCCCTCGCCGACGACTTCGACGAGGCGGCCTTCGCGAAACTCCTCGCCGGGGAGCGGCGTCAGATCAAGGGCGCACTGCGCGACCAGTCACTGATCGCCGGGATCGGGAACGCGTACAGCGACGAGATCCTGCACGTGGCCCGCATGTCCCCGTTCAAGCTGGCCGCGAGCTTGACGCCCGACGACCTCCACACGCTCTACGAGGCCGTGCGCGCGACCCTGACGGACGCCGTGGAGCGCTCGCGCGGGGTCGCCGCCGGGCGGCTGAAGGCCGAGAAGAAGAGCGGGCTCCGCGTCCACGGCAGGACCGGCGAGGCGTGCCCGGTGTGCGGCGACACGATCCTGGAAGTCAGCTTCAGCGACAGCTCGCTGCAGTACTGCCCGACCTGCCAGACCGGCGGCAAGCCGCTCGCGGACCGCCGGATGTCACGCCTGCTCAAGTAGCACGGGCGGCCGAGGTCACCAGGGCAGGATCGCCATGGCCTCCACTTCGAGCAGCAGATCGGGCCGGAACAGCGCCGCCACCTGCACCGCCGAACTCGCCGGGGGCCGCTTGGTGTCGATGTGCGCGTCCCGCGCCTCCCGCACCTGCGGCAGGATCCCGATGTCCGTCACGAAGTACGTCAGCTTCACGACGTCGGTGAACGTCGCCCCGGCCGCCGCCAGACAGCGGCGCAGATTCTCGAAGACCTGCCGGGCCTGCGCCGCGGCGTCCCCGGCTCCCACCAGCTCGCCGTTCCCGTCCAGGGCGATCTGCCCGGACACGACGACGAGCCGCCCCTCGCCGACGACCACGTGGCTGTAGCCGTTGCCCGGCACCACGCCGTCGACCGGCGGCATCTCGAACATGGACCCGTCGTCGTCTGCTTCGTTCACTTCGGTCACTTTGTCCTGCACGGGAACCCCCTCCGTCCGTGTGCGAAGGGCCCACCCTAAACGAGCCGATCACCGCACCGGCAACACGAGCAGCCGTCCCCCGCCCGCGTCCCGCACCTCGAACCGCCCGATCTCGCCCGGCTGTTCCGCGGCCCCGCCCTGCACCTCGACCCGCTCGCCCCGCACCGCCCAGCTCGCCACCGTCTCCTCGCTCCCGTCCCGGCCCACCGCGACCAGTTCGCAGACCCGCGGCCCGCCCGAGTCCCGTACGTCGAGGGCGACTTGCGTGCCCCACATCCGCTCGTCCGCGGTGAGTGTCGCGGCGACCCCGGACGCCGGGTCCCGGCCGCGCAGCGTGAAGGCCTGCGCGGGGCCGCCGGTCCTGGCCAGTGCCGCCGCACCGACCCCCGCCGACGCCAGGAGCAGCGCCAGGGCGGCCGCGCTCACCCACAGCCGTCTCCGGGCTGCCCCGTGCACCGCCGCGAGCCGGTCCACGATCCGCTCCACCAGGGTCGGGGCGGGCCGCGCGAACCACTCCACGCAGCGCGGAGTCGCCCGCGCGTACACGCTCAACACGCCTGTCGCGGGCCCGAGTTCACGGACCTGCTCGGTGCACACCGCGCACTCCAGGAGATGGTCCTCGAAGCGGAACCGGTCCGCCGCGTCCAGGACCCCCAGTGCGTAGGCGCCGGCGTCGCGATGCCGTTCCAGGGACCTCATGCGTTCCTCCTGCTCTCGCCCACCGGTACGCACCAGGCGCCCGATTCACTCAAGCGAGCAGCCCATTACACTCCGCCGCATGCTGCGCGTACTGGCCGTCGACGACGAGGAACCCGCCCTCGCCGAACTCCTCTACCTGCTGCGCTCCGACTCCCGCATACGTTCGGCGGAGGGCGCCACCGACGCCACCGAGGCGCTGCGCCGCATCGGCCGCGCCCTGGAGGAGGGGCCCGGCGGCGAGGGCGCGATCGACGTGCTCTTCCTCGACATCCAGATGGCGGGGCTCACCGGGCTCGACGTGGCGCGGCTGCTCGCCGGGTTCGCCCGCCCGCCGCTGGTCGTCTTCGTCACCGCCCACGAGGACTTCGCCGTGCAGGCCTTCGACCTCAAGGCCGTCGACTACCTCCTCAAGCCGGTCCGCCGCGAACGCCTCGCGGAGGCCGTGCGCCGCGTCTGCGAACGCGTGGCGGTGGCCCCGCCGCCGGAGACCGTCGCCGACCGCATACCCGTCGAACTCGGCGGCGTCACCCGCCTGTTGGCAATCGCCGACATCACGTACGCCGAGGCACAGGGCGACTACGCCCGCCTGCACACCGCGGACGGCACCAGTCACCTGGTCCGCATCCCGCTGACCACCCTCGAAGAACGCTGGCAGCCCCTCGGCTTCGTCCGCGTCCACCGCAGCCACCTCGTCTCCCTGCACCGCATCGACGAACTCCGCCTCGACGGCGGCGGCATGTCCGTCCGCGTCGGCGCCGCCGAGATCGCGGTCAGCCGCCGCCACGCCAGCCGCGTACGCGAACTGCTGATGCGCCGGACCGGTGGCTGACCAGCTCCTTCCCTCTTCCTGGGGCCTTCCTAGGGCGGCCCGCACCTGCCTACACTCCGCCCGTGTCCGAACCCCGTCGCGAGGTGGTGACCGGCGAGCCGCGCACGATGCACGGCGCGACCGGTCTGCCGGGCCTGCGCACCCAGGGCGAGATCGACGAACAGACCACGCTCGGCGCCGCCTACGTCCGCTCGCTCATGCGCAGCCAACTGCGCGCGGGAGCAGCCGCGTTCGCGGTCCTGGCCCTGCCCGTCGCCGTCCTCCCGCTGTTCTTCGGCGCCCTGCGCAACGCGGCCGTGGAATGGCTCGTCCTCGGCTTCGGCTGCTACCCGTTCCTCGTCCTCATCGCCTGGTGGTACGTGCGTCGCGCCGAGCGCAACGAACGCGACTTCGCCGATCTGGTGCGCGGCCGCGACACCGGAGCACAGTGAACGAGGCGTACGCGATCCCCGCGGTGGCCGTCGTCGTCCTCGCCACGGTCCTCATCGGCGGCTTCGGCCTGCGGATCTCCCGCACCACCTCCGACTTCTACGTCGCCTCGCGCACCGTCGGACCCCGCCTCAACGCGGCGGCGATCAGCGGCGAATACCTCTCCGCGGCGTCCTTCCTCGGCATCGCGGGCCTGCTCCTCGTCCACGGCCCCGACATGCTCTGGTACCCCGTCGGCTACACGGCGGGCTACCTCGTCCTCCTCGTCTTCGTCGCCGCCCCCCTGCGCCGCTCGGGCGCGTACACGCTGCCCGACTTCGCCGAGGGCCGCCTGGAGTCGCGCCAGGTGCGCCGCGTGGTCAGCATGTTCGTCGTCGGCGCGGGCTGGCTCTACCTGGTGCCCCAACTCCAGGGAGCCGGGCTCACGTTGCAGATCCTGACCGGAGCGCCCCGCTGGTTCGGCGGCACGCTCGTCGCCGCCGTCGTGGTCCTCGCCGTCGCCGCGGGCGGCATGCGCTCCATCACCTTCGTCCAGGCCTTCCAGTACTGGCTGAAGCTGACGGCGCTCCTCGTCCCCGCGTTCTTCCTGCTGCTCGCCTGGCACGGCGCGGGCGGCTCCCCGGCCGACGCGCTCCCGGACGCCCTGTCCCCGGCCGGTGCCGGCGCGGACCAACCGCTGGCCACCAGCCGCGCCGACCATCCGCTGTACGCCACGTACGGGCTGATCGTCGCCACGTTCCTCGGCACCATGGGCCTGCCGCACGTCGTCGTCCGCTTCTACACGAGCCCGAACGGCCGCGCCGCCCGCCGCACCACGGTCGTCGTCCTCGCCCTGATCGGCGCGTTCTACTACCTCCCGCCGCTCTACGGCTGGCTCGGCCGCCTCTACGCTCCCGAACTCACCGCCACGCACGACGCCGACGCCACGGTCCTGCTCCTGCCGGGCCGCGTCGTCGACGGGGTGGCCGGCGACCTGCTGGGCGCGCTCGTGGCGGGCGGGGCGTTCGCCGCGTTCCTCTCGACGGCGTCCGGCCTCACGATGGCCGTGGCCGGGGTCGTCAGCCAGGACGTCCTGCCCGCGCGCGGCGTACGCCACTTCCGCCTCGGCGTGGTCCTGGCGATGGCGGTACCGCTGGCCGGAGCGCTCCTGGTCGACGGCGTGCCGGTCGCCGACGCGGTGGGCATGGCCTTCGCGGTGTCGGCCTCCTCCTTCTGCCCGCTGCTCCTCCTGGGCATCTGGTGGCGCCGCCTGACCCCGCCGGGCGCCCTCGCGGGCCTGTTCCTCGGCGGCGGTTCGGCGCTGATCGCGGTGACGTCCACGGTGGCCGGAGTCGCCACCGACGGGTGGCTCCACACCCTGCTGGCCTGGCCCGCCCTCTGGTCGGTCCCGGTCGGCTTCCTGACGATGATCCTGGTCTCCCTGGCGACGCCGAACGCCATCCCGCCGCACACGACGGCCACGATGACGCGCCTCCACCTCCCGGAGGCCCTTTGGGGGCGTGGGGCCGTGTCGATCAGCGGCTCCGCCGCGGCGCGCGAGAGCAATGGTGACGCCGAATGACCGGCACGGTGACAGCAATCCTCCTCGCCCTCTGCCCCGTACTCCTGGCCGCCGGTTTCGCCGTAGGCAGGCGTACCGCCCACCCCGCGGGCCGCAGTGACGTGGGCACCCCGGTGGAACGCGCCACCTTCGAGACCCTGCACACGGCCTCGCTCGCCGCCCCGGCCCTGCGCGCGGGCCTCACCGAGGAGACGGCCCGCAAATCGGCCCGCCGCCTGCGCAGCCTCCTCGGCACGGACGCCCTCGCCCTCACCAACCGCTCCACGGTCCTGGCCTGGGACGGCGCGGCCGAGCACCCGCACGCCAAGCACGTCATGGCCGAGGTCGAACCCGTCCTCGCGGCGGGCCGCTCCGTCGCGTTCGACTGCGGCTGCGACACCGTCGACTGCCCACTGCGCTGGGCCGTGGCGGCACCGGTGGTCGCCGACGGCCGCGTCCGCGGAGCCGTCGTCGCCTACGCGCCCCACGAGTCCGCGGTCCTGGCCCGCGCCACGGACGAGGTGGCCCGCTGGGTCTCGGTCCAGCTCGAACTCGCCGAACTCGACCGCTCCCGCACCCGCCTGATCGAGGCCGAGATCAAGGCCCTGCGCGCCCAGATCTCACCGCACTTCATCTTCAACTCCCTCGCGGCGATCGCCTCGTTCGTCCGTACCGACCCCGAGCGGGCTCGTGAACTCCTGCTGGAATTCGCCGACTTCACCCGCTACTCGTTCCGCCGCCACGGCGAGTTCACGACCCTGGCCGACGAACTCCACTCCATCGACCAGTACTTGGCCCTGGTCCGCGCCCGCTTCGGCGACCGCCTCTCCGTCACCCTGCAGATCGCCCCCGAGGTCCTCCCCGTCACTCTCCCCTTCCTCTGCCTGCAGCCCCTGGTCGAGAACGCGGTGAAGCACGGTCTGGAGGGCGCGGTCACCCGCAGCCGCATCTCCATCGGCGCGACGGACGCGGGCGCCGAGGCCGAAGTGGTCATTGAGGACGACGGCGTCGGCATGGACCCGGACGAACTCCGCGCGATCCTGCGCGGAGAGTCGGGCACGTCCCACGGCATCGGCCTGTCGAACGTCGACGAACGCCTGCGCCAGGTCTTCGGCGACGCGTACGGCCTCGTCATCGAGACCGGTGTCGGCGCGGGCATGAAGATAACGATCCGCATCCCGAAGTACCGGGCGGGCGTGTACGCGCCCTGAGCGGCTCAGAACAGATGAATCGCCAAGTGCCCCAGCGGAAGGCCGAGTTGCCACGCCGGCGTCCACACCTGCGGGCCCTCCTCCTCGTCCGGCACGGGCACGGCGTCGAGATCGGGAGCGAGCAGTTCGGTCTCCTCCAGCCATCTCCACGCCGCCGTGGCGAGGTCCAGATCGGGCGAGGGGCGCCCGGCGCCGCGCGCCCGGCCCTCGCGCTCCGCGAAGCGCGCCCGCACCCAGGCCTGCCACGGCTGGTCGTACGCCGTCAGCGACGACCACGTGTCCAGCTGCGACACCACCCGGATCCCGGACAGCTCGTCGTCCGAGTCGGACAGGAAGATCGTCAGGGCGAGCGCGTCGCGCCCCGCCCGGAACTCGAAGGACGTGGGGGGCATCAGATCCCCGGTACGCAGCAGCTCGTCCGCGATGTACTCGGCGTACAACCACGCCATGGGAACGACGAGTTCACCGCCGTCGGCGCCCGAGGCACCGCCCTGGCTCTCGTGCAACATCCTTTCCTGCCTTCCTCCGGTCCGTGCGCTTCGCCGGCCCCCGGGCCCCACCCGTCCAACTCGCCGGGGAGGACAGCGGATTACTCAACCGAGGAAACAGCACACTGAGCAAGGCGCTTTACCGATGCTTGACTTGGACCCCGGTTTCACCGCAGGTCAGGCGCATAGCCCGGAAGTACCCGCCGCAACGCCCGCAACGCGTAGTACGCACGGGACTTCACAGTACCCGGGGGGATGCCGAGTGTTCGTGCGGCCTCCGCCACACTGGCGCCCTTGAAGTACACCTCGAGCAGCACCGCCCGGTGCTCGGGGCTGAGCGTCGCCACCGCCTCGCGCACGTCGAGGGCGGCCGCGGACCGCTCGGCGTGGTCGGCGCACACCCGCGCACTCTCCAGGACCGCGTCGCCCACCTCCGCGGGCCGGGCGAGCCGGGCCCGCCGCGCGTCGATGGCGAGGCGCCGGCCGACCGTGAACAGCCACGGGCGCACCGACTCGTGCGACGACGAGCCGAGCGCCTCGGGATGCTGCCAGGCCCGCATGTAGGTCTCCTGGAGCAGGTCCTCGGCCCGCTGCCGGTCCCCGTCACACAGCCGCAGCAGGAACGAGAACAGCGGCCCGCCGTGCTCCCGCTGGACCTGGGCGAGGTCCTGTTCGGGTGTCGTGGGTGTCGTGAGCGCCGTCGTCATGCGCGTATGGCAGCGCACGGTCCCGGGCCCGCCCAGGGGCCGCGCGAGGCTCTGCGGCAGGCGGTCGAAGCCGTCGACGAGCGGTGCGGTGAACGGGCCGAGTGGAGCAGCGACGTGACGCTTATTCAGGGACGTACCCGGTATGGGGACTTGACTCCCTCTTGTACTCGTACATGGATGCGTAAGGCGAAAATCACCCCGAAATCCACGTCACCCGCATGTCGAGTCGCACTTTCAGGAGCCTGGTCGATGACACGCAGCACGCGCCGGACGCGCCGGAGAACGGTGGTCCTCGTGGCCGCCCTGATCACCCTGGGCGCGGGCTGCTCCGGGCCTGACCACGCGCCCGCGCGCACCCCCGGTTCACCCACGAAGGCAGGGGCCGCCACCGGCCGCCCCGCGCCCGCCGCGCCCCGCGGCTTCACGCTCGTGGCCTCCGGTGACGTGCTGCCGCACACCTCGATCATCAACAAGGCCAACGCCGACGCGGGCGGCGACGGCTACGACTTCCGCCCCATGCTCTCCGGCGCCAAATCGGTCGTCTCCAAGGCCGACGTGGCGATCTGCCACATGGAGACGGTGTACGGGGCGGACGGCGACTACAGCGGCTACCCGGCGTTCAAGTCCCCGCCGCAGGTCGCCGCCGGACTGAAGGCCACCGGCTACGACTCCTGCTCCACCGCCTCCAACCACACCCTCGACGACGGCGCCGACGGCATCGCCCGCACCCTGGGCGCCCTCGACCGCGCCGGGGTCAAGCACGCCGGCTCGGGCCGCACGAAGGCCGAGGGCCGCGGCCCCGCCTGGCTGCGCGCGGGCGGTGCCAAGGTCGCCCAACTCGCCTACACCTACGACACGAACGGCTACCCGCTGCCCCAAGGCCGCCCCTGGGCCGTGAACCTGATGCAGCGTCAGCAGATCGTCGCCGACGCCCGCGCCGCCCGCAGGGCAGGCGCGGACGTGGTCGTCGTCTCGCTGCACTGGGGCACCGAGTGGCAGGACGAGCCGGACGAGCGGCAGTTGAGCCTCGGCAGGGAACTCACCGCGTCGCGCACGAACGGCCGCCCCGACATCGACCTGATCCTCGGCACCCACGCGCACATCCCGCAGGCGTACGAGAAGGTCAACGGGACCTGGATCATCTACGGCATGGGCGACCAGATCGCCGGCGAGATGTTCAACTACGAGGGTGCGCAGGACGCCCGCGGCAACATGGGCACGATCGGCCGCTTCACCTTCGCCCCTCCGGCCCGCGCGGGCGAGCGCTGGCGGGTCACGAAGGCCGAGTTCATCCCCGAGTGGTTCGACCTCGGCTCGGACCGCGTCGTGAACCTCAACCGGGCCATCGACCAGGGCTCCGACGTCGAGGGCATCCGCGACCAGATCCGCCGGGTCGTCCTCAGCAGGGGCGCCGCCAAGGACGGCCTCGTCATGGGGAAGTGACCCCCTCCAGCCCCTCCAGCCCCTCCACCGCTTCGATCCGCAGCAGCAGGCCCCGCCCCGGCGCGACCGGGACGGGGCTCCCTGCTGGATACGTCCCTGCGTCCTGGAACCCGTCGATCGCGGGTGCGTGAGCCGTGACCGCCCTGCCGTCGAGGGAGAGCGAGCACTCCGCGGGCCCGGCAGCCCAGGAGGCGAGGGCCACCGTCGTACGGCCGTCAGCGCCCCGCCACGTCGTCGCGAGCACCTCGTCGTGCCCCGTGGCCACGGACGCCTCCCCGGCCCACCAGCCGGTCATCTCCGCCTCCGGCAGCCCGAGTCGGTCGAAGGCCCGCCACAGCGGCCGCACATCGGTCATGGGCGCCCGCGCGGTCATCCCGAACACGAGCCCGCGCCAGGGATTGCCGCCGCCCTCCAGCATCTCGCCCATCAGGCCGAACGGGATCCCGGACAGCTCCACCAGCCAGTACGCGGGATCGGTGCCGTCGTAGTCGAAGAGCTCGCCGAGCCAGAGGCGGTCGACGTAGGGCAGAAGTTCCGCGTACAGATTGGCACTTGAGGCGAATCCGTCGGCGGCCCGGTACTGGTTGCACGAATGCAGGTCGACCAGGGCGGGGGTGTCCCCGGAGGCGGTGAGTGCCTTGCGGACCCGCTTCATCGTCGCGCGGTCGTAGGCGACGTCGTCGAGGTACAGGCCGTCCACGCCGAGGTGTTCGCGCAGCCGCCGGATGCCCTGGACGTAGAAGTTGTGCCAGCGGGACTCGCCGGTGGTGACCACGGCGACGTCGCGGACGTTCGGCGCCACCCAGCCGGGCACGAAGTCGCCGCCCAGATGCTCCTGCAGCCAGGCGTGGCCGCCGCCGGGCCCGGCGGCGAGCACCTCGTCGCCGAACGAGGCGAGCACCGGCAACTCCGGTGTGTGCCGGGTCAGTTCGCGCACCGTGTCGTAGACCTTCACGCGGACTCCCCGCGCATGCGCCTGCTCGGTGTAGGCGCGCAGCACGTCGGCGGCGAGCAGCGGGTCGTTGATGTACGGGTTCGGGGGAGTGGCGTGGTGGAGGTTGACCACGTTCGCCCCGTAGTCCGCGACCTCCTGCGGCGTCGCGTACGCGTGGAAGTACCGCTCGGCCAGCTGCCGTCGCGGGTCGATCGGCTTGAACGGCGTGAGCAGCAGCCGCAGTTCGAAGCAGCGGCTCTCCCCGGCGCGCAGCCGGATGCGGCCGCTGTGCGCGGTGACGGTGCGCACCCCGTCGGCCGTGCGCAGGCGCACCCCGCCGAGCCCTTCGTCACCCGCCCAGGAGCCCGGCGTGACCAGGGGCTTCTCCCGGTAGTAGTTGGTGTTGAGCGGCCGGTCGTAGTGCTCGTCGCGCAGGGAGAGCTGCACCCCCGCGTGGGTCGTGCCGAGCCAGAGGGAGTCCTGGTTGTGGACCGGGGTGTCCCAGGTCCAGTCGTACGTGTCCGGGCAGACCCGACCGGTCAGGCCGAGCCCCATCGTGTACCGGGCGACGTCCTCGTGCACCGGGACCTCGAGACGGACGTCGGGCAGCTCGACGTCCTCGGCGGCTTCGACCGTCGCCCGCACGACCAGGAACCCGTCCGCCTCCAACTCGCCCTCGGTGCACAGCAGTACGCCGTCACCGGCGGCCCGGGTCGACCAGGTGACGCGGGCCGGTCCCGGCCGCTGCACCGTGACGGCGTCGTGCTTCACGGCGCGCCCGAGATCCAGCCGGACCGGGGCCGCGAGCACCTCGTGGGCGGGCCCGTCGGCCGCCGTGACCGCGGGGGTGAACGTGGAGACGAGCCGGTGCGGCAGCCCGTCGGGGCCGAGGTGCACGGCCCGCCCGAGGATGCCGAGCCGGTGCCCGCCGTCCCCGGTCGCCTCGGCGGTGACCGGCGTGAAGGGCGGGGCGAGCGCGTCGTCGTGCCCGGCCGTGGAGTCCAGCCAGGCGAGCCGTGCCAGGCGCTCCGGCTCGCCGACGCCGCCGTCGCTCAACAGTCCCTCACCGACGGTCAGTTGGACCGGCAGGACCCGCTCGGCCGTGCCCTCCGCGCTGACAGCGACCTCACCCTCGTACAGGCCCGGCGTGAGCCCTGCGGGGACGTCCGCGAGCAGCCACAGTGCGCACACGCCGCCCGCGTCCACATCGATCCGCCGCTCGAAGGCGCGGCCGCGCGCGTCGGTGCCGCCCCGGCTGACGCAGCGCACCGCGAACGGCAGCCCGCGCACGTCGACGCGTACGTCCGCGAGGGCTGTCCTGGCGTACACGCCGACCTGGAAGGCGTAGTGCTCGCCGCGCTGCGCCACCCCAGCGAACGGCGCGAAGGGCACACCGCGCGCCCATCGTGCGGGCAGGTCCGCGTACCGGCCCAGCGGATGCGCGCGGTCCTCGCCGAAGAGCAGGAACTCGGCGTCCGGGCAGGCCGGTTCGAGCGCGGCGCGCTCCGCCCGCGTCGCCACGAAGCCCAGCGGGGCGAACGAGTCGACCGCGCTCGCGGCCTCGTAGCGGAACGCCTCCGCGCGCGGCAGACCGGACCGCGGCTGATCGGGCCGGTCGAGACCGTGATCGTGCACCCACTGCGGATCGGCGGTGTGCGTCGGCCGCCGATAGGCCGCCTGCGGGTAGTACGGCTTGCCCGTGTGGGCGTACGGCAGATAGTGCACGGCGTACGTGCCCGGACCCTCGACGGGTTCGAAGACGATCAGGCCGTGCTCGGCCGAGGCCTCCACCGTCACGGAGTTGCGCACCAGCCGCCCGGACGGCGCGAGCAGGACGACGTCGACCTGCTCCGGGTCAGGATCGCGTCGCCGCCACGGCACGTCCGCCAGAACGGCAGGTCCGTGCTCCGCGACCCGGACGAGGATCCGGTGGTTCCCGTAGACGTCGCAGTCCCAGTCGCCCACCCCGCAGGCGAGTTCCGGATGTCCCTGTCCCGTCATGTGCTCACCCATACGTGGTCCCCCAGGGGCGCGTTTATTAGGTAAGTTGCTCAATCACTCCGGGTCACCCTGGGGAGTCACCGATCATGCTGTCAAGGGGGACGCCTTGGATCGATCGGGGGGAGCCGCACCCATGAAACCCACCAGAACCACCACGAACAGCAACAGCGCGAAGAACAGCGGGGATCCGTCGCTGCTGCGCCGCCTCAACGCGGCCGCGGCCCTGCGCGTGCTGCGCGAACGCGCCGAGATCACCGTGCCCGAACTGGCCGCGCTGATCGGCGTGTCCCGGCCCACCGCCCAGGACCTCACCGCCCAACTCCTGCGCGAGGGGCGCCTGGTGGAGCTGGAACCGGGCGGCGGTGGAGTCGGCAGACCGGCCCGCCGGTTCCGGTTCAGGGCCGAGGCCGGGCACGTCATCGGGGTCGACATCGGCGCCCACAAGGTGCTCGCGCTCGCCTGCGACCTGCTCGGCCGCACCGTCGCCAGCCACCGGGTGCCCGTCACGCCCGAACTGCCCGCGCCCCAGCGGCTCGACGCCGTGCGCGCCGCCGTCCGGGGCGTCCTCGCCGGGCCCGATGCGGCCGGCGTGCGCCCGCTCGCCACCGGCCTCGGCACCAGCGGCATGGTCGACATCGCGGGCCGCGTCGTCACCGTCAGCGACTCGCTGCCCGGCTGGAGCGGACTCGACCTGACGGCCGAACTCGCCGACACCGCACCGGGATCCGTGATCGTCGGCAACGACATCCAGCTCGCCGCCCTCGCCGAGGGCACCGCGGGCATCGCCACCGACACCGACGACTTCCTGTACCTGTACGTCGGCAACCGGCTCGGCATCGGCCTGTGGCTGCACGGCGGACTGCACCGCGGCCACCACGGAGCCGCCGGCGAGATGCTGGCGGGCGACGGCTGGACCGTCCCCTACCAGCGGCTGCTCGACTGGTTCGCGGGACACGGCGGAGAGGCCCGCCCCACCAGGGAGAACGCGGCCCGCGCCGTCGTCACGGCCGCCGCGGCCGGCGACGGAGGAGCCGCGTACACACTCCGCGCCTTCGCCCATGCGCTCGCCGACAGCCTCGCCCGGCACGTCGCCGTGCTCGACCCGCAGAGCGTCGTCCTCGGCGGCGGCATCTCCCGCGCCGGAACCCTGCTCAGCGAGCCGTTCGCGGAGCGTCTCGCCGCGCTCAGCCCCTGTCCGCCGACGGTACGGACCTCCACGCTCGGCGAGGAATGCACCGCAATCGGGGCAGCACGGCTCGCACTGGAACACATCGAGCACGCCGTTTAAGAAAGTCCAAGTCCCTGCGACGAAGAGTCCAACTCCCCGGGGCCGGAAGGCGGTTGACGCGCCTCTCGGCCCCTTCCATGATGACTCTCCAATTCAGCAAGTTGCCTTCTAAATTGGCGATCCCGTCCCGTCGGTGGGAGTACGCGTGTCATCCCCTGCAACTCAGCGGCGCCCGCGCGCCGCCTCGCCACCCGTGGCCACGGCGCGCCCGGCCGCCGACCGCAAGCGGAAGAACCGTCCGCCGCTGGGCCGCCGCATCCGCAACAACTGGGTGATGCTCGCCCTGATGGCGCCAGGACTGCTGTTCTTCGTCGTCTTCTTCTACGTCCCGATGCTCGGCAACATCGTGGCGTTCGAGGACTACCAGCCGTTCATCGGCTTCAAGGACAGCGCCCTGGTCGGCCTCGCCAACTTCCAGGAGCTCTTCGCCGACCCCGCCTTCTGGGAGTCGGTGCGCAACACCCTCGCCTTCGCCGCCCTCCAACTGCTGTTCTTCTTCCCGGCCCCGCTGGCGCTCGCGCTCCTGATCAACAGCCTGGTCTCCAGCCGCGTGAAGAAGTTCGTGCAGAGCGTCGTGTACCTGCCGCACTTCATCTCCTGGGTCCTGGTCGTCGCCCTCTTCCAGCAGGTGCTCGGCGGCGCGGGCCTGATCTCCAACTTCCTTCGCGACCACGGCCTTTCGGCCCTCGACGTGATGACCGACCCGTCCACCTTCCCGATGCTGATCACCGCGCAGGTCATCTGGAAGGACATCGGCTGGGGCATGATCATCTATCTCGCCGCGCTCGCGAGCGTCGACCAGAGCCTGTACGAGTCCGCGGCCGTGGACGGCGCCGGACGGTGGCGCCGCATGTGGCACGTCACGCTCCCGGCCGTCCGCAGCGTCACGATCATGCTGCTCGTGCTCCGCCTCGGTGACGTGCTCTCGGTCGGCTTCGAGCAGTTCCTGCTCCAGCGCGACGCGGTCGGCCAGCGAGCGGCCGAGGTCCTCGACACGTACGTCTACTACCACGGCGTGGTCTACGGCGACTGGGGCGTCGGCGCCGCCGCCGGCCTCGTCAAGGGCGTCGTCGGCGCCCTGATGATCTGGGGCGCCAACCGGCTCGCCCACGCCTTCGGAGAGCAAGGGGTGTACTCCAAGTGACCTTCTCCCTGCCCCTGTTGAAGCCCCGGCCCGAGGACCTGCGCCCGGCCTGGGAAGAGGAGCCGTCGCGGCTCGGCAAGGCGTCCAAGGCGGTCGTGCTCACCGTCATCTGCGCGGTGATGATCCTGCCGTTCCTCACGGTGCTCTCGACGAGCCTCGCCTCGCGCGAGCAGATCACGGAGGCCGGCGGCTTCGTGCTCTTCCCGACGCACCCCACCTTCGACGCGTACACCACGATCCTCTCCGGCGGCCTGGTCACGCGCGCCGTCATGGTCAGCGTCGGCATCACCGTCGTCGGCACGACCCTCTCGCTCCTGACGACCATCGGACTCGCGTACGCGCTCTCCAAACGCGGTGTCCCCGGCAGCAAGCCGGTCCTCCTCCTCGTCCTGTTCACGCTGCTCTTCGCGCCCGGCATGATCCCGATGTACGTCCTCGTCAAGGAGCTCGGACTCCGCGACTCCTACTGGGCGTTGATCCTCCCCGGCCTCATCAACGCGTTCAACCTGGTCGTCATGCGGGCGTTCTTCATGAACATCCCCGAGGAGCTGTACCAGGCCGCGCGCATCGACGGCGCGGGCGACTGGCGCATCCTCACCCGCATCGTGCTCCCGCTGTCCAAGGGCGTCATCGCGGTCGTCGGCCTCTTCTACGCCGTCACGTACTGGAACGCCTTCTTCAACGCGATGCTCTACCTCGACGACTCCGGCAAGTGGCCCATCCAGGTCGTGCTCCGGTCGTACGTCGTCCAGGGCAAGTCGATCACGGGCGACCAGCTCGGCGTGAACCACATGGCGCCCGCCCAGTCCATCTCGATGGCCGTGGTGATGCTGGCGCTCCTGCCGATCCTGCTCCTCTTCCCCTTCCTGCAGAAGTACTTCAGCAAGGGTGTGCTGACCGGAGCCATCAAGGGCTGACGCCGCCCTCGACGAGCCGCGCCCCGCTGTGCCAACCACCGTTCCCCCTCTTGGAGTTGCCCCATGAGCACCGGTCTGTCCCGACGCCACTTCCTCGGCCTGTCCACCGCCGTCGCGGCGGGCGCCGCCTCCACCCTGCTCACCGGCTGCGGCTCGTCCACCGCGGGCAAGGGCGAGGCCGCATCCGCCAAGGTGAAGCTGCCGGCGTACGTCCCCTTCGCCAAGGTCAAGCCGGACCTGCCGGCCAACGCCAAGGGTTTGTCGGCCGGGTTCCTGTCCTACCCGAAGGAGCTCGTGCAGAGCGTCTCGAAGGTGCCGGGCGACGGCTCCGCGGTCTCGATGCTGACCGAGATCTGGGTGCAGCCGCCGCTGTCCAAGGGCTCCAACTCCCACTGGAAGCAGGTCGGTTCCAAACTCGGCGTCGACCTGTCCTGCATCCTCGGCACCGACCCCGGCTACGAGGAGAAGTTCCCGGCGATCGTCGCGGGCGGCGACCTCCCGGACCTGATGTGGATCCCGCCGAACCAGGGCCTGCAGCACATCGCCCAACTCCTCGAGGCCAAGATGGCCGACATCACGGAGTACGTCTCGGGGGACGCGGTCAAGGACTACCCGAACCTCGCGAACATGACCCCGGCGCACTGGAAGACGGCCGTCGTCAACGGCAAGATCTGGGGCGCCCCGAGCCCGTACCCGGCGCTCGGCCAGGTCTACGGCGGCAACCCGACCATCTGGGAGAAGGCCGACGGCTTCTCGGCCTCCAGCACCCAGGAGTTCATGGACAAGTGCAAGGAGGTCACGGGCGGCAACGTCTGGGCGCTCGAACCGATCTACGGCAACGCCGTGAGCGTGCTGTGCCAGTCCTTCGGCGCACCCAACAAGTGGGGCCGGGCCAAGGACGGTTCGGTCACCTTCTGGATGGAGGCGGAGGAGTACCTCGAAGCCCTGAACTTCGTGGTCAAGCTCAAGAAGGCGGGCGTCTTCTACCCGGGCGACCCGAAGATGGCGGACGCGTACCTCAAGCTCGCGCAGGGCCGCATCGGCGCCTGCGTCTACGCGAACCCGGAAGGGGCCCGCCAGAACACCCGCACCAACGACCCGGCGCTCGCGGCGGAGATCCTCATCCCCTTCGACGCCGACGGCCACAAGGCCAACGCCCACCTGCACGCCTTCGGCACCATCGGCTACACGGCCATCAAGAAGGGCAGCGAGAAGCGCGTCCGCATGCTCCTCGAAGTCCTCAACTACCTTGCGGCGCCGTTCGGTTCGAAGGAGCGCGAGTTCCTCGAGTTCGGCATCGAGGGCACCGACTTCACGTACGACAAGAACGGCTTCCCGCAGCGCACGAAGAAGGGCAAGCAAGAGGTCGAGGGCCTGTGGAGCGGCCTGACGACGGCCACCACCGCGCCCTACGTGCTGGCCCCCTCCAACTTCCCCGGAACGCGCGGCGCCCAGGACGTCCGTGACATCTACGGCATCGAACAGCAGCTGTTGAAGACCGCCATCCCGAACGCCACGGTCGGCCACTACTCGGACGCGTACACCGAGCACTACGGCCGCCTGTCCACCGAGGCCAACGACCTGGTGAACGACATCGTCGCCGGCCGCAAGAAGATCAGCGAGTGGAAGCCGTTCTGGAAGGAGTGGGGCCCCAAGGGGCTCGACCAGATGAAGCAGCAGTACCAGAAGTCCCTGGAGGCGAGCGGGGAGTGAACCAGGTCTCGGAGCCGGCCCTTGGTCCGGCCGAGTGCGGGCAAGGGCTTGTCGCGAAGGCGTCTTAGGCCAGGGAGGAGGAGCCCCCAGACCTTCGGGCCTGGGGGCTCCTTTTCGTGCCGCCACTGCCTTGACACGTGGCACTGGCTGGAATCGATCCCCCTTAGTGGTGGATCATGTAGTCGCGCAGTAGTCGGAAGACGTTCGCCGTAGCTGAAATTGCGGCAAACGCCTCCTGCCATCGGCGCCTTGGGGTGCGCTTCCGCCTCCGGGGCGGAGTACTGTCAGGACACACGATGCATCACCTCTCATGGGGTGGTCACGTTGCCCGTCGATGCGATGCGTAGCTGTCCAGGCCGTTCGTGTCGACGGGCTCTTTGCTGTCGCTAGCGAAGCACGAGATCGCCGATTCACAAATTAGATCTCTACTATCCGGACATGGATTTTCCTGTCATTGCAGGGAGTTGAGACCGGAGTCACCAACTCCGTGAGTCGAAAGCGCAGGCAGGACGCCGTGGGGCTCGCGAGGGCGAGCAGGGTGACGTGCGGAGCAGCTATTCCTCGGGGTCGGTAGAGGGCCCGCGGAGTGGCGACTCGATACAGGAAACGGTGGAGCGGTTCTGGCCATTTTCAGGCTGCGGGAACCTTCCACCGTCCTGCCGGTTGGGGTACGAGAGGATGTTCCGGGCTACGGCACGACCGTGACGGGCCAGCGCCCCGCCTTTACCAGACGGACCGCGACCGAGCCGACGATCCGGTGTCCGGCCTGTTCGGACGCCCCGACCACGACGGCGTCCGCCGTGAGCTCGTCGGCGGCCTTGACCAGCCCGTTGAACGGGTCGCCGCGGAACGTGTGGAACTCCCAGCGCACGTCGTATATGTCCTTGACCCGCTCCGTCGCCTCGCGGATCTCCGCGATGAGGTTCGCCGCGATCTCGTCGGTCGTCTCCGCGACAGGCACGCCGAGCGCGGCGCCGCCGGTCATCACGGGCTGGACGTAGACGACGGCGAGCAGTGCGCGTTGCCGCCTGGCCAGGCCTCCGGCATATGCCGCGGCGCGGAACGAGGAGTCGGAGCCGTCGACTCCGACCACGATCACCTTGGGGCCGTCCGTACCGCGTTCGAACTGGTGGGGCTGCTTGTCGGTCACGCGCAGAGGTTAACGGAAAGGCCCAGGTGGGGGCAGGGCCGGGGTGGAACGGATTTATCGGTTCCGGGCCTGCTCCGAGCCGCTTCCGGGTCGGTTTCCGGTCGGCTTCGGGCTGGCTTCGGGACGGTTCCGGGCCTGCTCCGGGCCCGTGCCTGCGTCTCGACAGGCGCGCCCACCGGACCCTTCCTACAGTCGGAACCATGACTTCCAGCGTGCCGGACACCGCCCCAGGGGCCCCGGCCCGCACCCGTGCGGGCCGCCTCGGCCGGGTCCCGGAGATCTTCGCGACGTTCTTCGGCACGGTCGGCCTCTACTGCACGCTGATCGCCCTCATCGCCCCGCTGCGCCACTTCCTGCACCCGGTCACCCGCTTCCTGGACACGCTCACCGTGCCGGTCAGCGCGAACCTCGCGTACGCGGCCTTCCTCTTCCTCCTCGCCGGTGCGATCGCGGCCCGCAAGAAGGTCGCCTGGTGGCTGGTGACGGTCTACTTCGGGCTGCTGCTCGTGGTGGACGTGCTGGGGGTGTTCGTCGGCCTGTTCATGGACTCGCTGCCCTCGCTCGTCGTGTGCGGCGTCGCGTTCCTGGTGCTGCTGCGGGCACGCCGCGAGTTCTACGCCGAGTCGCGGCGCGGCTCCGTGCGGCGCGCCTTCGTCGTGCTGGCCGTCGGACTCGCCGTCGCGATCCTCGCCGGCTGGGGCCTCGTCGTCCTGTTCCCCGGCACGCTGCCGCAGGGCCAACGGCTGCTGTGGGCGGCCGACCGGGTCTGCGGCGGCCTGCTCTCCGGCCGCGCCTACGACGGCCGCCCGCCCAGGCCGCTCTACTTCTTCCTCGGCCTGTTCGGCGCCCTCGCCCTGCTGAACGCGTGCGCCACCATGTTCCGCTCGCAGCGCATGGAAGCCGCCCTGCACGGCGACGAGGAACCCCGCATCCGCGCCCTGCTCGGCGCCTACGGATCCCAGGACTCGCTCGGCTACTTCGCCACCCGGCGCGACAAGGCCGTCGTCTTCTCGCCCAGCGGCAAGGCCGCCGTCACCTACCGCGTCGAGACCGGCGTCTGCCTCGCCAGCGGCGACCCTGTCGGCGACCGCGAGGCCTGGCCGCACGCCATCGGCGCCTGGCTCGACGTGGCCCGCAGGCACGGCTGGTCGCCCGCGGTCATGGGCGCGTCCGAAGAGGGCGCCACCGCTTTCGCCCGGGCCGGGCTCGGCGCACTGCAGCTGGGCGACGAGGCCATCGTGCGCGTCGCCGACTTCGACCTGAACGGCCGCGACATGCGCGTCGCCCGCCAGGCCGTCGGCCGTGTCCGCCGCACCGGCGCCACCTGCCGTGTCCGCCGCCACTCCAGCCTCAGTGACGCCGAGATGGAGGAGATCGTCGACAAGGCCGACGCCTGGCGCGACACCGAGACCGAACGCGGCTTCTCCATGGCGCTCGACCGCCTCGGCGACCCGCAGGACGGCGACTGCCTCCTCGTCGAGGCACTCGACGCCGACGGCCGCCTCCTCGCCCTGCTGTCCTTCGTGCCCTGGGGCAGGGACGGCGTCTCCCTCGACCTGATGCGCCGCGACCGCAGCGCACCCAACGGCGTCATGGAGTTCATGGTCGCCGAACTGTGCGACGTGGCGGGCAAGTTCGGCATCCGCCGGATCTCCCTGAACTTCGCCGTCTTCCGCTCCGTCTTCGAGGAGGGCGCCCGCATCGGCGCCGGCCCGGTCCTGCGCCTGTGGCGCAAACTGCTGCTGTTCTTCTCGCGCTGGTGGCAGCTCGAAGCCCTCTACCGCTCCAACGCCAAGTACCACCCCGCGTGGTACCCGCGCTTCATCTGCTACGGGGAGACCGCCTCCCTCGCCCGGATCGGCCTGGCCTCCGGCATCGCCGAGGGCTTCGTCTCCGTCCCCTCGATGCGCAAGCTGTGGGGCAAGGGCAAGGGCAAGGGCAAGCGCCCGGCCGGCGTCACCAAACCCGCCACCACCGAGGGCCTGCCGCCCATCGAGGCCCTCGGCCTGGCCGGCCCCGACGAGGCCCCCGCCGAGCGGCTGCCCGACCAGATCCGCGTACGCCACCGCAAACTCGAACGGCTCCGCGCCGACGGCATCGACCCCTACCCGGTCGGCATCCCGGCCCGCACCCACACCCTCGCCGACCTCACGGACGGCATGGTGGGCACCGAGGTCACCGTCGCCGGCCGCCTCATGCTCGTACGGGACTTCGGCGGCGTCGTCTTCGCCGTGCTGCGCGACTGGTCGGGGGACCGACAACTGGCCCTGACCCGCGACCGGTCGGGCCAGGACGTCGTCGACGCCTTCGCCTCCAGCACCGACATCGGCGACCACGTCGCCGCCACCGGCGAGGTCGGCACCAGCGACAGTGGCGAACTCACCGTCTTCGTCACCACCTGGCAGCTCACCGGCAAGTGCCTGCGGCCGCTGCCCGACAAGCGCCGCGGCCTCACCGACCCCGAGGCCAAGGTGCGCGGCCGCTACGTCGACCTGATCGCCGGCCCCGACAGCAGGGACATCGTCCGCGCCCGCTCCACCGCCGTGCAGGCGCTGCGCCAGGGCCTCCTCGACCGCGGCTACCTGGAGGTCGAGACCCCGATGCTCCAGCAGATCCACGGCGGCGCCAACGCCCGCCCCTTCACCACCCACATCAACGCCTACGACCTCGACCTCTATCTGCGCATCGCGCCCGAGCTCTACCTGAAGCGGCTGTGCGTCGGCGGCATGGAGAAGGTCTTTGAAATGGGCCGCACCTTCCGCAACGAAGGCGTCTCCTACAAGCACAACCCCGAGTTCACGATGCTGGAGGCCTACCAGGCCTTCGCGGACTATGACGTGATGCTCGACCTCACCCGCGAACTGATCCAGGGCGCCGCCACCGCCGCCTTCGGCTCGCCCGTCGCGCGCAAGGACGGCAAGGAGTACGACATCTCGGGGCCCTGGCCGGTCAAGACCGTGTACGGGGCGATCTCCGAGGCGCTGGGGGAGCAGGTCGACGCCGACACCGGGCTCGACGCCCTGCACCGGCTGTGCGACCGAGCCCAGGTGCCGTACACCCCGGACGACGGGCGCGGCGACGTCGTCCTCGAGATGTACGAGCGGCTCGTCGAGGAGAAGACGCAGCTGCCCACCTTCTACAAGGACTTCCCGACCGACGTCTCCCCGCTGACCCGCCAGCACCGCACGGACCCGCGGCTCGCCGAGCGCTGGGACCTCGTCGCCTTCGGCACCGAACTCGGCACCGCCTACAGCGAGTTGAC
The DNA here is from genome assembly GCF_044460595.1 of Streptomyces sp. NPDC050085. Taxonomy (NCBI): domain Bacteria; kingdom Bacillati; phylum Actinomycetota; class Actinomycetes; order Kitasatosporales; family Streptomycetaceae; genus Streptomyces; species Streptomyces sp. NPDC050085. The sequence goes on from NZ_JBITJZ010000018.1 coordinate 130,591, forward strand.
CGACCCCGTCGAGCAGCGCCGGCGCCTCACGGCCCAGTCGCTGCTCGCCGCGGGCGGGGACCCCGAGGCCATGGAGCTCGACGAGGACTTCCTCGACGCCCTCGAATACGCGATGCCGCCCACCGGCGGGCTCGGCATCGGCGTCGACCGGCTCGTCATGTTCCTCACCGGCCGCACCATCCGCGAGACCCTGCCCTTCCCCCTGGTCCGCCGCCGCTGAACGGGTGCTTTCCCGCGTCCCATCCAGTGGTCGTGTGCGCGGCCGCACCGATGCCGTGTGACGCATAAAGCATGAAAAACGATCAGAACGCCCCGGGGCGACGGGCGTTGCTGCGCGGCTTCACCGCCGTCGGCGTGGCCGCCCTCACCGGCTGCGCCGCCACCGACCGCGCCACCACCGCGCCGAGCGCGTCCCCGAGTGCGTCCCCGAGCGTCGCCCCCGCCGCCGGACCACCCGCCGCCCGCGCCCTCAAGCCGTCGGCCTACCGGCTGCAGCCGATCGCGGGATACGGGCCCCAGCGCGCCGCCCCGCCGCGGCTGAAGGTCCGTCACGAACCCATCCTCAGCATGGACTTCGCCCGCGGCGACCGCGCCATGGTGCTCACCTTCGACGACGGCCCCGACCCCCGCTACACCCCGGACATCCTGCGCACCCTGCGCAAGCACGACGTACGCGCGATGTTCTTCGTCTGTGGCGAGATGGCCGTCGACAACAAGGACCTGCTGCGCGAGATGGCCGACGACGGGCATCTCGTCGGCAACCACACCTGGACCCACCCGCTGCTCACGAAGATGACCCGCTCGGGCATGCGCCCCGAGATCGAGCGCACCTGCGAGGTGATCGAGGACGCGATCGGCGAGCCGCCCGCCTGGTTCCGTGCGCCCTACGGGGCCTGGAACCGCGCCGCGTTCCGGCTCGGCGCCGACCTCGGCATGGAACCCCTCGCCTGGACCGTCGACACCCTCGACTGGAACACCCCCGGCACCGGCACCATCGTCTCCCGGGTCCTCGGCGGCGCGGCCCCCGGCGTCGTCGTCCTCAACCACGACGCCGGGGGCAACCGCTCGCAGAGCGTCGCCGCCCTGGGCGAATACCTGCCCCGCCTGCTCGACGACGGATACCGCATCACGGTCCCGCGCCGCCGCGGCATCTGATTCCCCCCACTGGTGTCCGTGCTCAGCGCACGGACACCAGCCGGGCGAACGCCACCACGTTCCCGTCGTAGCCGCTCTGCTTCGAGAAACCGCCGCCGCACGTGATGACCCGCAGCTCCGGAGTTCCGTTGGAGCCGTAGACCTTGTTGCCGGGGAAGTTCGACTTCTCGAAGACCTCGATTCCGTAGACCTGGAAGACGGCCGTCTTCCCGTCCTTGCGGTCCACCTCGACGTGATTGCCCTTCTTCAGCGACCCCAGGCCGTAGAAGACAGCAGGGCCCTGCATGTTGTCGACGTGCCCGACGATCACCGCCGTGCCCTTCTCGCCGGGCGACACCGCGCCCGTGAACCAGCCCGCCAGATTCGGGTCCTGCGGCGGCGGCGCGTCCACCCAGCCGTCCGCGTCCAGACCCACCTGCGTCACCGGTGCGTTCACCTGGATCGCCGGGATCCGCACCCGGTCCACCAGGGCGAACGGCAGCGGCTCGGGCGCCTTCGACTTCGCCCACACCGGGGTGCGGCTGTCCGCGGCGGCGGCCGATGCGGGCTGCGGCGGACCGATGTCGAACTCCCCCGAGCCATTGCGGATCAACGCGAGACCGGTCAGCAGCACCAGCGCTATCACGCCCCAGGGCGCACGCTTCCTCGGCTGCTCCTCGTCTGCGAACCTTGCGTCGGACATTCGCTCATCCCCTCTGGGCACGGCGGCGAGACCGCACCCGTTGCGCGTAGGAAAACGCTAAGTCGACCGCGCGCAGCCAGCGACGGGGCGAGGGCGAACGGGTGGCGGGGCCGGGCGCCGTCCAGGGGGCCCCTGAGCCATCCGAGTTGCCACCGTCAGGAAATTTCTGACGGTCCGTGACCTGCGGCAATATCGGGTTGTACGGAATTCCTTCGGTGTGTCGGCTCACCAGGACGGCCGATTGTCGAAATGCGGCTCTGCGCACGGCATCTGAGGGTTCGTCTGGGAGGCGTTCTCGCCGAAATTCCCGGGGACCGTTCCCCGGGGACGTCTTCCGCGGAGGATTTCCATGCGTACCACCCGTGCCCTGGCGGTGTCCGCCGTCGCGGTCGCCGCCGTCGGTCTCGCCGCTCCGTCCGCTTCCGCCTGGACGGACCCGTCCAACCTCACGGTCTCGCCGAGCGTCATCCCGCGCGGCGGACAGGTGACCGTCACCGTCACCGGGACCAAGTGCCAGTCGGGCAGCACCGTCAGCTCCGACGCGTTCGGCACGGTGAACCTCAACAACGCCGGTGGCGAGCAGGCCAGCGCCAACGCCATGGTGCACAGCGACGCCGCGCCCGGCGCCCACGACGTCACCGTGAACTGCCAGGGCTCGCCCCTGACCCGGCCCGCCGCCTTCACCGTCATCCACGGCGGTGTCCGCGGTGGTCTCGGTGGCGCGACCGAGACCGGCGCCACCTCCACCGACATGGCGATCGGCGGGGCGCTCGTCGCCTCCGCGCTGATCGGCGGTGGCGTGTTCTGGATGCGTCGCCGTTCGGAGAGCAAGGCGTAGCCACACCGGAAGCAGGCGGGCCCCGACCCCCTTCGCGGGGTCCGCGGCGCACGTGAACGGGCCGGTGCCCCGAAGACCTTCGCGGTCTTCGGGGCACCGGCCCGTGCGGGGTTCCGTCAGGCGTCGCCGTCGCCGGTGCGGCGTCGCGCCAGATAGAACGCGGTGCCGAGGGCCCCGGTGATCAGCGCCATGCCGACGCCGATCTCCTTGAGGTCGAAGCCGGCGATGCTGCCGCCGACACCGGCCCTGACGCCGTGGTAGATGGGCGGGGGAGTGGGGTTGACCTGGCGGCCGCCGGCGATGGTGAGGTCGACGTTCTTCGTCCCGTTGCCGACGCAGTTGAACGTCACGGAGTAGATGGCGCCCTGCTTGGCGTCCCAGTCGACCATGGCGGTCGCCGCACCGCTGTCCTTGCTGATCGTGACGGTGTCGAAGATCCCGGACGACACTCTCGTCTCGCGGGAGCAGCCGCTCGAGTACAGCGTCACCTGGCCGCCCGCGGCGATGGTCGTGGGCGAGACGCTGACCTGGAACGGGTCGGACTCATTCGCCACCGCGGCCGGAGCGGTCAGGGCGAGAGCGGTGAAGGTGAGTGCGGCGGCGGACAGCCCTCCACGAACGGTGACGCGTATCGCCTGCATGATGGTTCCTCCGGGTCCGCGAGGAGCAGCTGCGGACCGGTTCCGCTCGCTTGGGACAAGCACCTCGCTGCCGGAAACGCTAGGTACACCCCCGTATGGGCGCGATCGGTGTCGTGCGAACGGGGCACGTCCTTGGGCCGGTCAGGGGACGCCGCGGCGCGCTGACGGCCCGTCGGACCCCGCGCTGTGCCAGACGTGCGGACCCGCGCCGCGCCACTCCACGAGGTGCGGATCGTCGAGCGTCAGATCCGCCTCGCCGAGCCCGGCCCGGGTGAGCAGCTCCGTCAGATCCCCGTCGCTGTGGGCGAGGCCGGCCGCCCGGCCGCGCACGGTCACGTGCCGGCCGCCCTCGGGCGCGGGCGGGTGGACGACGATCGGGGCGTGCCATGGGGTCATGCCCCCAGACTGCGCCGCGCCGGGCCCGCCCGCAGCCCGGCGGCGTCAGTGCGCTCCCGGGAAGAGCATCAGGAACGGCTCCGCGGTGGCCGCGATGCCCCGGCTGTAGGGGGCGTCGAAGTCCCAGATGAGGAAGAGCAGGAAGGCGATGAGGGAGGAGAAGAGCCCGGCGAGGATCAGTTCGCGGGCCGTGCGCCGGATCTGCAGCGCGAAGATCATGCCGATGGTGACCAGCGCCCCAGCGATCAGCCCGAACCAGACGACGCCCGGCATCGTCGCCCCGGTCGCGTCCGCGCGGGCGTTGCGCGCGTCGTCCGCGGCCGTCACCTGGTCCACGAGCGGCTGGTAGGCCTGGGCCTGGAAGTCGTTCTCCGGCTCGAAGTCGGTGACGTCGTGACGGATCTTGTCGAGCAGCTCGGTGCCCTTGTCCGTCAGTTCGCCCTTCGTGCGCATGGCGTGCCACTCGGTCGTCACGACATGGCTGACATACGTGTCGACATCCGCCCGGATCCGGTCGCGGACGTCGGCGGGGTAGACGCGCACGCGCTCATGGACCTCGTGCAGGGCCTGCGCCTCGTTGCGTACGTGGTCCTGCGCGGCGCTGCGTGCCTCCCAGACGCCCGCGATGGCCAGGCCGAGGACGATGGCGTACACCACGCCGATCATCATCGTCATGTACTCGATGACGTCCGGGGTCTCCGACGGATCGTCGTCGTCACCGATTCTTCGCTGTTGCAGGACCTGGACGACGAGGACGACCGCACACACGGCCACCATCGCGAGGGCGAGAACGAGCCATTCCGACATCGATACCTCCACACAGGTTCAGCGGGGGCGCAGTGCGGCGACCGCGAGCACCGCGGGCGCGGTGATGAGCAGGGTGAGCGTGACGAGGGAGGGGCCGCCGCGCGGGGGCGAGCTGTGGGCGGCGGGACGGTAGGCCGGGTAGTGCACGGGCTTCGGGGGCTCGGAGTGGATCGGGGTCGGGGTGGGGCTCGGCTGCGGTGGTGGGGGAGGCGGGGGCGGCGGGGGAGGTGGCGGTGCGGGTTTGGGTGGGGGCGGTTTGGGGGCCGGCTTCTTCGGCGGGGGCGTGCTCGGTCCCGCGCTGCAGATGACGCCGTCGCCGGAGACGGCCACGGCGCCGCCGCTCGTGCCTCCGTCGAGCGAGGCGTACGCGCAGTTGTCGTACGGGATCAGGGGCGCCGCCGCCGCGACGGGCGCGCCGCAGAGCCAGGCGGCCGCGACCGCCGCGAGGACGTGGGTGACCAGGCCGCACGCGAGGGACCCGGCCCTTCTGGTTCGGTGCACGACCGAGATCATGAGCAGGGAAACGGTTCGCCACGCGGCCCGTGCGCAGGAATGCCTCGAAGGTGGGGAGCGGAAGCACTCGGGGTTTGCGCCCCCGGTGTCCCTCGTTCGTGGCAAGAAATCTTGGGCCGCATTGAACACACCCGCCACCCCCGCCCGTACCTAGGGCCATGTGCGAGCCCGACCGGGTGCGCACAACACCCAAGCAATAAGCGGGAGTTGACGATGAAGACCTCCTGGCGGAGCGCCTCGCTCGTAGCGACAGCTGCGGCCCTGCTGGCGCTGACGACGGCGTGCGGTCAGGACAAGGGCGGCTCGTCCGCCGACGGCCAGAACGTGGGCAACGCGGCCCAGGCGCAGGGCGGTTACGGCTCCGACGGCAACGGCTCCGACGGATACGGCTCGTCCGGGCAGAGCGACACGGGAGCCGCGGCCAAGGGCAAGGCCGCCGGTCAACTCGCCGTGTGGGACAGCAAGAAGCTCGGCAAGGTCGTCACGGACAGTGCCGGGTTCACGCTCTACCGCTTCGACAAGGACACCGCGCAGCCGCCCAGGTCGAACTGCGCCGGAGACTGCCTCAAGGCCTGGCCCGCCGTCCCCGCGGCCGGTGCGGAGGCCGCGCCCGGCGTCGACCCCTCCCTCATGGGCGAGGTCACCGCGACCGACGGCACCAAGCAACTGACCATCGACGGCTGGCCGATGTACCGCTACGCCATGGACACCAGCCCCGGCGACGCCAAGGGGCAGGGCGTGGGCGGCACCTGGTTCGCGGCCGCGCCCGACGGCAAGAAGGCGAGCCCGGCGGCCGACGCGCAACCCGCCGACCTCAAGGGACTGTCCACGCGCAAGGACCCGAAGCTCGGCGAGATCGTCGTCGACAAGAACGGGATGACCGTCTACCGGTTCCTCAAGGACTCGGCCTGGCCCATCAAGTCGAACTGCGTCGGCGCGTGCGCCGAGAAGTGGCCGGCCGTCGCGCCGGTCGCCAAGAACGACACCCAGAACATTCCGCTCAAGGGATTCATGTCCTTCACCCGCCCCGACGGCACCAAGCAACAGACGCTGAACTGCTGGCCGGTCTATACGTTCTCCGGCGACAAGAAGCCCGGCGACACCAACGGGCAGGGCGTGGGCGGCACTTGGTACGCGGCATCGCCCCAGGGAAAGCCGGTGGGCGCCCCCAAGTGAGCCCGCGGCAGGGGTCGGTGCGTGCCCCGAGTGACGCACAGTAGAGTCGACGAAGGATTGGGCGAATGGCCGGTCCGTTCCCTGTATGGCCGAGCAGCGGTCATGCACCGGGAACGGACCGGTTCTTTTCGGTGGGGAAAGAGACGGTTTCGCAGTGGTTTCGGGTCTTGGTCAATTGGCACGTGCCGGAGGCAGTGACCGAGAACGGACGGTCAATTTCCGTTTTGGCTCGCTCCTTTGGCGGCTGATCAGTAGCCTCAGCTCGAACACCGGCTCGCCTACGCCTTGGAGAGATTGATGGAGCGTCCCGCCTGGGCCCCGCAGGGCATCGACATCTCGGTGCCCAGCGTGTCCCGGATCTACGACTACTACCTGGGCGGATCGCACAACTTCGAGGTCGACCGGGAAGCCGCCCGCAAGGCCATGGAGTTCATGCCGGGCCTGCCCAAGATCATGCAGGCGAACCGGGCGTTCATGCGGCGGGCCGTGCGCTACGCGGTCGGCGAGGGCCTCACCCAGTTCCTCGACATCGGCTCCGGCATCCCGACGTTCGGCAACGTGCACGAGGTGGCACAGCAGGCGAGCCCCGGCGCGCGCGTGGCGTACGTCGACCACGACCCGGTCGCCGTCGCGCACAGCCGCGTCGTCCTCGAGGGCAACGCGAACACCACCGTTGTCTCCGCCGATCTGCGCAAGCCGCGGGAGATCCTGCACAGCCCCGAGATCGGTGAACTCCTCGACCTGGAGCGGCCGGTAGCGCTTCTCCTCGTCGCCGTGCTCCACTTCATCGAGGACGCCGACGACCCGTACGGGGCCGTCGCCGAACTCGGCGAGGCGCTCGCGCCCGGCAGCCTGTTGATCGTGACGCACGCCTCGTGGGAGGGCATGCCGATCTCGACGCGGGAGGCCGACGGCGCGGTCGACGTCTACCGGAAAGATGTCCGCAATCCGCTGATCATGCGGAACCGCGAGGAGATCGGACGCTTCTTCCAGGGGTACGAGGTGGTCGACCCCGGCATCGTCGCGATGCCGGTGTGGCGGCCCGAGAACGCGCCGCAGGACCTAGAGGAAGCGGACCCGTACACCTTCGCGGGCTATGTGGGAGTGGGGCGCAAGCGTTGAGCGACGAGCCGGGCGGACCCGAGGACAGACTGCGCAGGTTCGCCACGATCTGGAGCCGGGCGATCTTCCCGGTCACGGCGACATCCCTGACCCGGCCCGAGTTCGAGGAGGAACTCGTGCCGCTCGCCCGGCGGCTGCGGGACGCGCTGGCCGCGCGGACCCTGGACGCCGCGCACGGGCAGGCCGTCGGGGCCGCCCTGATCGACGTGCACTGCACCGACCCCGAGGCGCTCAGCCGTACCCTCGACGTGGTCGACGCGTACCTCGTCCTGTACTGCGGACAGGAGGCCGACACCCCGGAGCGCGAGGACGACCTGCGGGCCCGCTGCGCCCGCGTCCAGCACACCGTGGCCGCCGGGTTCGCGGCCGCGCTGCGCGAGCGGACCCTCGTCGAGCAGGAGGCGATCTCCCGGGCCGCGCTGAACGCCCGCAGCGCCGTCGCCGAGGCGCTGCACGCCAGCGAGGCCCGGTTCCGCGCGGTGTTCCACGGCGCGGCGATCGGCATCGGCATCGCCTCCCTCGACGGCACGGTCCTGGAGGTCAACGACGCGCTGGTGCGGATGTTCGGCGGCAACGAGGGCACGCTGCGCGGGCGCAACGTCGCGGAGTGGACCCACCCCGACGACGCCCCGCAGGTCTGGCACCTCTACCACGAGCTGGTGCGCGGCGAGCGCGAGCACTACCGCGTGGAGAAGGCCTTCTACCGGCCCGACGGCACGGCCCTGTGGACCAATCTGACGGTGTCGCTGCTGCGCGACAAGGACGGCGTCCCGCAGTACCAGCTGGCGCTCATGGAGGACACCACCGAGCGCCGCCTCCTCGGCCTGCGCCTGCGGTACGAGGCCACGCACGACGCCCTCACCGGACTGCCCAACCGCACCCTGTTCTTCGAGCGCCTGGAGAAGGTGCTCGGCGCGGGCGGCGGCATGCGCTTCGGCCTGTGCTACCTCGACCTCGACGGCTTCAAGACCATCAACGACAGCCTCGGCCACGCCGTCGGCGACCGGCTCCTCGTCGAGGTCGCCGACCGGCTCCAGGCCTGCGCGACCGCCCCCGGCGAGATGGTCGCGCGCCTGGGCGGCGACGAGTTCGTGGCGCTGACCACCGGCAAGGACACCGAGGCCGAGGTCGACGACCTCGCCGGCCGCATCATGCACGCGCTTGCCACGCCGATTCGGATCGACGGCCGCGAGCTCACCGTGCGCGGCTCGGTCGGCATCGTCGAGGGCCCGGTCGGCGACCGCAGCCCCGCCGAGGTGCTGCGCAGCGCCGACATCACCATGTACCGGGCCAAGTCGGCGGGCGGCAACCGCTACGAACTGGCCGACCCCGAGGCCGACGCCCGCGCCATCACCCGGCACGGCCTGACGACGGCGCTGCCCGCGGCCCTGGACCGCGGCGAGTTCTTCATCGAGTACCAGCCGCTGGTCCACCTCGGCGACGGCAGCGTCCGCGGCGCCGAGGCCCTGGTCCGCTGGCTGCACCCGCAGCACGGCGTCCTCGGGCCCGACCGCTTCATCCCGCTCGCCGAGCACACCGGCCTCATCGTCCCGCTCGGCCGCTGGGTCCTCGAGGAGTCCGTGCGCCAGGCCCGTGTCTGGCAGGACCGGCACGCGGAGGCGGGCCCGCTGCGGATCAACGTGAACCTGTCGCCGATGCAGCTCGCCCACCCCGGCCTGGTCTCCGACACGGTCGACATCCTGGAGCGCGCCGGGCTCGAACCGGGGGCGCTGTGCCTGGAGGTCACCGAGTCGGCGCTGATCGGCGCCGACGACGACCTGTTGAAGCCGCTGCGGCGCCTGTCGGAGATGGGCGTCGACATAGCGCTCGACGACTTCGGCACCGGTTACTCGAACCTCGCGAACCTGCGCCGCCTGCCCGTCAACGTCCTCAAGCTGGACCGCTCGTTCACCCAGGGCATGCAGCAGTTCCCCGCCGATCCCGTGGACTTGAAGATCGTGGAGGGGATCGTCTCCCTCGCCCACAGCCTGGACCTGGCGGTCACCGTCGAGGGCGTGGAGACCGGCGCGCAGGCCGAACAGCTCAAGGAACTGGGCTGCGACACCGCGCAGGGCTGGTACTACGCCCGGCCGGGCCCGCCGGACCGACTGCACGAGCTCGCCCTCGCGGACGCCACCGGATGAGCACGTCACCGGTCCGCTGGGCGTACGCGTTCATCGACCGGCCCTACGCGGACTTCGGCGCGGCCTGCGACTTCTGGTCCCGGGTGACGGGGTCGTCCCTGTCCGAACTCCGGGGCGAGCGCGGGGAGTTCGTAACGCTGCTGCCGCCCGGCGGCGACCCGTGCCTGAAGGTGCAGGGGGTCGGCGACGGCCCCGGAGGGGCCCACGTCGACCTCGTGGTCGAGGACGTCCCGGGACAGGCGCGGCGGGCCCTCGCCCTGGGCGCGACCGGCGTCTTCTCCGAGCCCGGCCTGGAGGTGCTGCGCTCCCCGGCCGGGCATCCGTTCTGCCTCGTGCCCTGGCAGGGGGAGACGGCGGTGCCCGCGCCGACGGCCCCGGCCAACCGGCTCGACCAGGTGTGCCTGGACACGGCGCCGGACGCGCACGACGCGGAGGTCGATTTCTGGGCCGAGCTCACGGGTTGGCCCGAACTCCCTTGCAGTGGCCCGGAGTTCCGCTGTCTGCAGGCGCGGCCGGTGCAGTTGCTGTTCCAGCGGCTCCATGCGGCCGGGCCCGCGTCGGCCCATCTGGATGTGGCCTGTGGGGACCGTGCGGCTGCGCGGGTGCTGCACGAGTCGCTGGGGGCGGAGTTCGTACGGGACGGTCGGTCCTGGTCGGTGATGCGGGATCCCGCCGGGGGTTTGTACTGTCTGACGGACCGGGCGCCGTAGGGGGAGCGGTTCGTTGCCGGGTGCGGGTCTCGTCGTGGCTGGTCGCGCAGTTCCCCGCGCCCCTGAAGGCGAGCGGCTTCGCCGCTCAGCCTTCATGAGCCCTCACCCGTCCCGCTCCACCAACATCCGCTGAAGCTCCCGCGCAGCCCGCGGTGGAGCGACGTCCGACCGATGGGCCAGCGCGATGGTCCGGCGCAACCCCGGACGGGCCAGCCGGGTCACCACAAGATCCGCGCCGGCCCGGTTCGCCACCATCAGGGGCACCACCGCGACGCCGAGCCCGGCCCGGACGAAGCCGAGGACCGCGTCCATCTCGCCGCCCTCCACCGCGAAGTCCGGCTCGAACCCCTCCGCCCGGCACGCCGCGACGGTCAGCTCCCGCAGGTCGTAGCCGTGCCGGAACATGACGAGGCGCTCGCCCTCCAGGTCGGAGATCCGTACCGACGCGCGGCCCCGGCCGGGCCGTGGCGCATCCGGTGACGAGACCACCACGAGCTCCTCCCGCAGCAGCTCCACGGTCGTCAGGGCGGGCGCGGGCGCAGGCAGGGGCAGCACGACGAGGGCCAGGTCGAGGGCGCCGCGTGCGAGTTCACGTACGAGATCGTGGGAGCCGCCCTCCTCGATGAGCAGCTGGATCCCGGGGTAGCGGTCGTGGAAGGCGCGCAGCACGTCCGGCAGCAGGCCGGTGCAGAGCGACGGCGTCGCCCCGAGCCGCACCCGGCCGCGTCTGAGCTGCGCCAGCTCCTGCACCTCGTGCCGTGCCGTCTCCGCGTCGGCGAGGATCCGGCGGGCCAGCGGCAGCAGTGCCTCGCCCGCGTCCGTGAGCGTGATGTTGCCGCGGGCCCGCAGGAACAGGTCCGCGCCCAGTTCCCGCTCGAGGGCCCGGATCTGCTGGGACAGGGACGGCTGGGCGACGTGCACCAGCTCGGCGGCGCGGGTGAAGTGCCGGGTCTCCGCGACCGCGACGAAGTACTGGAGCTGCTGGAACTGCATGCACGCCACTCTAGCCGGGCTATAGCCACAGCCTATGGAAATGAGCTAGACCATGTCTTGGACCGATCAGGTCGTTGGCCCCTACCGTCATGTCCATGGCTCTGGCAACGCGGACGGACCGTCGACCGTCGGACAAAAGCGGCGCGCGACAGCGCTCGGTGAGGGGTGGTGGTCGGGCGGCGGGCGGGCGCGCGATCTGGGACAGCTCCCTCGGCAAGAAGACCGTGATGGCTGTCAGCGGCATCGTGATGCTGCTGTACCTGGTCGCGCACATGATCGGGAACCTCAAGATCTTCTTCGGTCCGCCGGAGATGAACCACTACGCCCAGTGGCTGCGCACCATGGGTGAACCGGTCCTGCACTACGAGTGGGGCCTGTGGCTCGTGCGCGTCGTCCTCGTCGTCGCCGTCGTGGCGCACGCGACGTCCGCGTACCAGCTCAGCCGTCGGGACATCAAGGCGCGCCCCAGCAAGTACGTGCACAAGAAGCCGAGTTCGAGCTACGCCACGCGCACCATGCGCTGGGGCGGCATCATCCTCGGCCTGTTCATCGTGTGGCACATCCTCGATCTGACGACCGGCACGGTGCACCCGGGCGGCTACGAGCACCTGCACCCGTACCAGAACGTCATCGACACCTTCTCGACCTGGTACGGCAACGTCATCTACATCGTCGCGATGCTCGCCCTCGGCTTCCACGTCCAGCACGGGTTCTGGAGCGCCGCGCAGACCCTCGGCGTCGGCAGCCGCACCCGTGACCGCGTCCTGAAGACCGTCGGCAACGTCCTCGCCGCAGTGCTCACGCTCGGCTTCATCGCCGTGCCCGTGGGCGTCATGACCGGATTGGTGAGCTGAGACATCATGAGTACGTACGCGGACTACGCGACCGGCGAGCCGGTCGTCGACACCAAGGCCCCCGCGGGGCCGGTCAACGAGCGCTGGGACACGCGGCGCTTCGAGGCCAAGCTGGTCAACCCCGCCAACCGCCGCAAGCACACCGTGATCGTGGTCGGCACGGGCCTGGCCGGCGGCAGCGCGGGCGCCACCCTCGCCGAACAGGGGTACCGGGTCGTCCAGTTCTGCTTCCAGGACTCGCCGCGCCGCGCCCACTCGATCGCCGCGCAGGGCGGCATCAACGCGGCCAAGAACTACCGCAACGACGGCGACTCGGTGCACCGTCTCTTCTACGACACGGTCAAGGGCGGCGACTTCCGCGCCCGCGAGTCGAACGTGCACCGGCTCGCGCAGATCTCCGTCGAGATCATCGACCAGTGCGTCGCGCAGGGCGTGCCCTTCGCCCGCGAGTACGGAGGTCTCCTCGACACCCGCTCCTTCGGCGGCGTCCAGGTGTCGCGTACGTTCTACGCGCGCGGCCAGACGGGACAGCAGCTGCTGCTCGGCGCCTACCAGGCCCTCAGCCGCCAAGTCGCCGCCGGGAACATCGAGTTGCACCCGCGCACCGAGATGCTCGACCTCGTCGTCGTCGACGGCAAGGCCCGCGGCATCGTCGCCCGTGACCTCGTCACCGGGAAGATCGACACGTACTTCGCGGACGCCGTCGTCCTCGCCTCCGGCGGCTACGGCAACGTCTTCTACCTGTCGACGAACGCCATGAACTCCAATGCCACCGCCGTGTGGCGGGCTCACCGCCGCGGCGCGTACTTCGCCAACCCCTGCTTCACGCAGATCCACCCCACCTGCATCCCGCGCACCGGCGACCACCAGTCGAAGCTGACCCTGATGAGCGAGTCGCTGCGCAACGACGGCCGGATCTGGGTGCCGAAGGCCAAGGGCGACACCCGTCCGGCGAACGAGATCCCCGAGGACGAGCGCGACTACTACCTGGAGCGCATCTACCCGTCGTTCGGCAATCTCGTCCCCCGTGACATCGCCTCGCGCGCCGCGAAGAACGTGTGCGACGAGGGCAGGGGAGTGGGCCCCGGCGGCCAGGGCGTCTACCTCGACTTCGCCGACGCCATCGCGCGCATGGGGCGGGGGGCCGTCGAGGCCAAGTACGGCAACCTCTTCGACATGTACCAGCGGATCACCGACGAGGATCCGTACCAGGTGCCCATGCGGATCTACCCGGCCGTGCACTACACGATGGGCGGCCTCTGGGTCGACTACGACCTGCAGACGTCCATCCCGGGCCTGTTCGCGATCGGCGAGGCCAACTTCTCCGACCACGGCGCCAACCGGCTCGGCGCCAGCGCGCTGATGCAGGGCCTGGCCGACGGCTACTTCGTCCTGCCCGCCACCATCAACGACTACCTGGCGAAGCACCCGCACGAGGACGAGGTGAACGCCGAACACCCCGCAGCCGTCGAGGTCGTGCGCGAGACGCAGGACCGGCTCGCCCGGCTGCTGGCCGTCAACGGCGATCGGACGCCCGACTCCTTCCACCGCGAACTCGGCGAACTGATGTGGGAGTTCTGCGGCATGGCCCGCACCGAGTCCGGGCTGCGCAAGGCCCTCGAACGCATCCCGCAGATCCGCGAGGAGTTCTGGCGGCGCATCAAGGTGCCCGGCGTCGGTGAGGAGTTCAACCAGTCCCTGGAGAAGGCCAACCGCATCGTCGACTACATCGAGCTCGCCGAGCTCATGTGCCTCGACGCGCTGCACCGCGCCGAGTCCTGCGGCGGCCACTTCCGCGAGGAGTCGCAGACGCCCGACGGCGAGGCCGCCCGCCAGGACGAGGAGTTCTCGTACGCGGCCGCCTGGGAGTTCACCGGCACCGGCGAAGCGCCCACCCTGCACAAGGAAGACCTGGTCTTCGAGTACGTCCACCCCACTCAGCGGAGCTACGCATGAAGCTCACCCTGCGCGTCTGGCGCCAGAAGAACGCCGACGCCGAAGGCACCATGTCCACGTACGAGGTGGACGGCATCTCCCAGGACATGTCGTTCCTCGAAATGCTCGACACCCTCAACGAGGAACTCATCGTCAAGGGCGAGGACCCCGTCGCCTTCGACCACGACTGCCGCGAGGGCATCTGCGGTGCGTGCAGCCTGGTCATCAACGGGGACGCGCACGGGCCCGAACGCACCACCACCTGCCAGCTCCACATGAGGTCCTTCAGCGACGGCGACACGATCGACATCGAGCCGTGGCGCGCCTCGGCCTTCCCGGTCATCAAGGACCTGGTCGTCGACCGCAGCGCCTTCGACCGGATCATCCAGGCCGGCGGCTACATCACGGCCCCGACCGGAGCCGCCCCCGAGGCGCACTCCACGCCCGTCCCCAAGCCGGACGCGGACTTCGCCTTCGAGCACGCCGAGTGCATCGGCTGCGGCGCCTGCGTGGCGGCCTGCCCGAACGGCGCGGCGATGCTCTTCACCTCGGCCAAGATCAACCACCTGAACGTGCTGCCGCAGGGCGCCCCCGAGCGCGAGAGCCGCGTCCTCGACATGGTGGCGCAGATGGACGACGAGGGCTTCGGCGGCTGCACGCTCACCGGCGAGTGCGCGACGGCCTGCCCCAAGGGCATCCCGCTGTTCTCCATCACCAGCATGAACAAGGAGTGGCTGCGCGCGAACCGCAAGGTCAGCCGCTGAACTCCGGATGACGTCCCGCGAGCGGCGCGGGGTGGGCGGGGCCGGGAGCAGGTGCTCTCCCGGCCCCGTCGTCGCACGGTCGGCGCCCCCTTGCAGAGCGGCGCGCCGAACTGCTGTCGACGCTGCGGTCCGTCGAGGAGGCCTCCGGCCACGACTTCACGTGTCCGACGTACGCGCTGCTCATCCTCGACGACGAGCCGCTGATCGTCGGGTACGCGCCCTCGCCGAAGGAGGTCGCGGTGTGCCGGAACGCGCCAGGGCAGGCCCCGACCACCGCCTTCTTCCCGGGAACGCGGGGCGACCTGACGCTGGAACGGCTGCTCACGCCCCAGGAGACGGCCGAGTGGTCATCCCGCGTCCGACCGGCCCGGAAACCGGGCGAGCAGGACGACCCCTGACGGACCGTCACCCGACGGATGTACCGTCCCCCCATGTATCCGGGAGCGTACGACCCAGCCGGCCCGGCCGTCGTCACGGCCGACGGCAACACCACCCTCACCTATGGCGAGTTGGAGGAGAACTCGCTGCGGCTCGCCGACCACCTGCGCGCCTCGGGGATGCGCAAAGGTGATCATCTGGCCCTGCTGTCCGACAACGATCCGCGCGTGTTCGAGGTCTACTGGGCCGCACTGCGGTCGGGTCTCTACCTGACCGCCGTCAACCATCATCTGACCGCCGAAGAGGCCGCTTACATCGTCCGGGACTGCGGCGCGAAGGCGCTGATCGTCTCAGGGGCGCTGAGTGAACTCGGGGCACGCGTAAAGGAGTTGGTGCCCGAGGTCGAGCACCGGCTCGACTTCGCGGACGGGACGTACGACGCGGCGCTGCGGGCGGCGTCACCGGCGCCGCCCGCCGTGCAGCCGCGCGGCGCCGACATGCTGTACTCGTCCGGCACGACGGGGCGCCCCAAGGGGATCGAGCCGACGCTGCCGGACGGTGACGTGCGCACCGACCCGTCGACGTACCAGTTGCTCTTCCAGCCCATGTACGGGTTCGGGACGGACACCGTCTATCTGTGCCCCGCCCCGCTGTACCACGCCGCGCCGCTCAGGTTCTGCGGGGTGATCACCGCCACCGGCGGCACCGTCGTGCTGATGAACTCCTTCGATCCGCAAGGGGCGTTGGCGGCGATCGAGCGGCACCGCGTCACGCACAGCCAGTGGGTGCCGACGATGTTCGTGCGCATGCTCAAGCTCCCCGACGCGGTGCGCGAGCGCTACGACACCTCGTCGATGAAGGTCGCCATCCACGCGGCGGCGCCCTGCCCGGTCGAGGTCAAGCGCCGGATGATGGACTGGTGGGGGCCCGTCCTGTACGAGTACTACGCGGCGACCGAGGGGAACGGGATCACGTTCATCGGCCCCGAGGAATGGCTGCGCAAGCCCGGGTCCGTCGGGCGCGCGGGTCTCCTCGGGGAGCTGCGGATCTGCGACGGGGCGGGCAAGCCGCTGCCGCCGGGCGAGACCGGGGTCGTCTACTTCGAGCGGGACGAACTGCCCTTCCGGTACCACGGCGACCTGGGCCGCACCCGCGAGGCGCAGCACCCCGGGCATCCGAACTGGACGACCACGGGCGACATCGGCCACGCCGACGAGGACGGCTATCTCTTCCTCACCGACCGCAAGGCCTTCATGATCATCTCTGGGGGCGTGAACATCTACCCGCAGGAGATCGAGGACTGCCTGGTCCTGCATCCCGCCGTCGCCGACGTCGCGGTGATCGGAGTGCCCGACGAGGAGATGGGCGAGTCGGTGCTCGCGGTCGTGCAGCCTGCTCAAGAGGGGGATGCCGGACCGGAGTTGGGCGCGGAGCTGATCGCCTACGTGCGCGCGCGGATGGCGCACTACAAGGTGCCGCGGCAGGTCAGGTTCGTCTCCGAGCTAGGGGTGCCGTTAACGAACGGCGAACCAGGTGACAAGTAACCGGCCGGTAGCATTCGGATCGAAGGCGCAGCGCGGGTGGGCGTGGTCATGCACTTTCTGCTGTCGCAGCCTGTGCAACGTGCTCGCGCAGCATGCGCATGACGGTGGCCGGGGCGGGGTGCTGGCCGCGCTTCTTGCCTGTGCGGATCACTAGCCGGGAAGCGATCTCCCGAAGCGATAGGTGTTCTTGGTCGCGCAGGCGCAGGGCGGTGGCGAGCATGTCCTCGTCGGAGACCTTCGTGCCGCCGATGGCCTTGCCCTTGGTGCGTGCAGTTTCCTGACCTTCGAGGGTTTTGTCCCGGATGTAGTCGCGTTCGGACTCGGCCATGGCGGCGAAGAAGGCGAACAGGGCGGCGCCGTGACCGGCCGGGTTGTGCTTGCCGGCCAGGGGGCCGGTGAGGAACTCCAGCTCGATCTCGGCGTCGCGGAGCTCCTCGGCGACCTTGAGGAGTTCGAGGGCGCCGCGGCCGAGCCGTTTCATCTCGTGCACGACGAGGGTGACCTTCGCGCCGAGCGAGCGGTACTCGCGCGCGGCGGCGAGGGCGGCTTTCATCTCGGGGCGTTCACGCACCCGGGTGCTGATGCGTTCCTGGAACAGTCGGTGCACGCCGGAGGATTCCAGGGCGTCGATCTGCGACTGGATCTCCTGGGTTCGGGTCGAGACGCGGGCGTACCCGAGCCGGACCTCCATCGGGGTGGCCGTCGCCGCGG
The DNA here is from genome assembly GCF_044460595.1 of Streptomyces sp. NPDC050085. Classification (NCBI taxonomy): domain Bacteria; kingdom Bacillati; phylum Actinomycetota; class Actinomycetes; order Kitasatosporales; family Streptomycetaceae; genus Streptomyces; species Streptomyces sp. NPDC050085. The sequence goes on from NZ_JBITJZ010000018.1 coordinate 147,954, forward strand.
GCTTCACGGTCGGCAGGGCCGTCCAGAGCGAGCCGGGGTGTCGGACAGCCGGGGTCGCGACGTGCAGCTCGGCGCGGAGCGCGGGCACGAGTTGGAAGCGGGCGGTGTGGTACTTGAGTGCGACCTTGCCCGCGGTGGTCCGGCAGGGAGAGCCGGCGGGGGCAGTGCAGGTGGACATCGGGCACGGGTTGGCTTCGACGAGCTTGTGCGGGTCGGCGTTCACGCAAGGAATCGTTTCAGGGGTGCGTTTCACAAGTCAAGAGGAAGGAAACGACCGGTGAAACGCGGCGGCCTGCGGGAACGCTCGGGCTGCGCGGTGTTGCAACAGGGTCCGCCTATGAAACATCCTCCTGCTGGCGCAGGTCGCGGCGGAGTGCCTTGGGGAGGCTGAAGGTGATGGACTCGTCGGCGGTCTTGACCGTCTCCACGTCGCCGTAGCCGCGCTGGGCCAGCCACTCCAGTACGCCGTCGACCAGGACGTCCGGGACGGAGGCGCCGGAGGTGACGCCGACCGTGGTGACGCCTTCCAGCCAGGCCTCGTCGATCTCGTCGGCGAAGTCCACCAGGTGGGCGGCGTTGGCGCCGGCGCCGAGGGCGACCTCGACCATGCGCTTGGAGTTCGAGGAGTTGCGGGAGCCGACGACGATCACCAGCTGGGCGTCCTTGGCGAGCTTCTTGACCGCGATCTGGCGGTTCTGCGTGGCGTAGCAGATGTCGTCGCTGGGCGGGGAGAGCAGGTTCGGGAACTTGGTCTTGAGGGCGTCGACCGTCTCCATCGTCTCGTCCACGGAGAGCGTGGTCTGGGAGAGCCAGACGACCTTCGACTCGTCGCGGACCTCGACATTGGCGACGTCCTCGGGGCCGTCGACCAGCGTGATGTGTTCGGGGGCCTCGCCGGAGGTGCCGATGACTTCCTCGTGGCCCTAGGGCGTGTCTTCAAAGTGGGTTAGCGAGATGATGGGTCCGTGAGTCGTCGCTATGAACTGACGGATGAGGAGTGGGAGTTGTTGTGCCCGCTTCTTCC
>NZ_JBITJZ010000019.1:0-132859 GCF_044460595.1 Streptomyces sp. NPDC050085
GACGGCCTTCGCGCTGTCGCGCCTCGCCGACCCCGACACCCTGCACCACACCCCCATCGGGGTCCTGCGCAGCGTCGAGCGGCCCATCTACGACACGTTGATGGCCGACCAACTCGACACCGCCATCGAGCAGAACGGCAAGGGCGACCTCGCCGCACTCCTCGCCGGCGGCGACACCTGGACCGTCGTCGGCTGACCCGGCCCCGGTCCACCGGACCCCGGACCTCGGCCGACCTGCCCGGTTGCGCCCGTACGACCGTGCGAGCGCAACCGTCAGGGGCCCGTGGCCGTTAGAGGGAACATCGTGAACGAATCCGACGTGGCTCGTTCAGGGGGGCGTGGCCAAGTGATCGGATTCCGTTCGGCGCCGGGACCGCGCGCCCATCGCCGCATGCCGACCGAGGAGTTCCCCGAAGTGAAGATCGTCCGTCGCATGGGGGATTCGCCGCTTTTGCGCGGTTGTGCCACCGGAGAGACCTGCCCCGACATCTTCCTCCTGAGCGACGGCAACTTCGCGGTGATCGGCACCGAGTCGACCGCGGCCCTCGACTCCGCGCTCCCCGCCGGCACGTCCCGGAGCGAGCGTCAGCGCATCGTCGTGATCACGCGCGAGACCCTGATCAGGGCCAAGCGCGACCTGCCGGACGTCTGAACCCGCCCGGGCTACTCCCCCAGCTCGCCCGTTCCGCCCACGACCCACCACTCCTCCGGGTCCGTGGCCAGTTCCTCGAGCATGCCGTCCATCGCCTGGCACGCCTTGGCGTCCAGTGAGCCGTCGGGCAGGCTGCGGCGGTGCTCCACGGTCCGCTGCCAGTAGTCCTTGAAGATCTCGTTCTTGCACAGCACCCGCAGGTGCCCGATGAGCTCGTCCCACTCGAACGTGCCCACCCGGTGGGCGAGCAGCAGGACGGCGTACTCGCGGTTCGCGATGAGCATTCTGCGGCGGTCCTGGACCGTGAGCCCCGGCAGGGTGCTCAGCGCGGCCGCGTAGTCGGGATCGTCGATCGCGCGGTCCAACTGGTCGATGAACAGGGCGTGTTGACGCAGCACGTTGGCGCGGCGGATCTCCTCGACGAGCAGCGAGAGGAGCTCCTCCCGGCGTCGGCCGCGGCCGAGCCCGGACCTCACCCGGGCGCCGATCCCCCGCAGCGGCGTTATCAGTGTGGACATGGTGGATGAAGACCCCCCGGTCGGCGCTACGGGCGGAACGTACGGCCTCCAGGGTGCCCAGCAGGAACGGATGGCGCGGGAGGCGGACAGGGGGCGCACGGGTGGATGGCGGGTTTGGTGTAGACCGGCCCCCTATCGGGTGTGTGCCCCTTACGTGCCGTACGCATGCCGGGCCGAACGGCCCTGAGCCCTTCAAAGCCCTTGCCGCGGGCGGTAGTTACGTCAGCCGGACGACGCGGCCGCCCGGATCTCGTCGTACCCCGTCCGCGCCTGCTCGACCTCGCCCAGGCGCCGCTCGGTCCACTCCGCGAGCGAGCGCACCAGCGCCGAGGCCTCCCGGCCCAGCCCGGTCAGCGAGTAGTCGACGCGCGGCGGGATCACCGGTTTGGCGTCCCGGTGCACCAGGCCGTCGCGCTCCAGGGTCTGCAGGGTCTGCGTCAGCATCTTCTCGCTGACGCCGCCGATCTCCCGGCGCAGTTCGCCGAACCGGAACGAGCGCTCGTCGAGCGCGAGCAGAACGAGGACGCCCCAGCGGCTCGTGACGTGCTCGAGGACCAGGCGCTGCGGGCACATGCCCCCGCCCTCCATGGCCGTGGTCCACTGCCTCACCTTACTTACTACCATACCAGTACCTTACTTCAAAGTGGGTACTTTCGAATCCACAGCGCAGGTCGTACGGTGAGGACAGAACCAACCACTGAGGGAGATTCCAGACATGAGCCTCGTCGTCACCGGTGCCACCGGCCAGCTCGGCCGTCTCGTCGTCGAAGGGCTGCTCGCCGCGGGCGTGCCCGCCGGGCAGATCGCCGCCGTCGTACGCAGCAAGGAGAAGGCCGCGGACTTCGCCGAGCGCGGCGTCGAACTGCGGGTCGCCGACTACAGCGCGCCCGAGACGCTCGCGGGCGCCTTCCGCGCCGGCGACAAGGTGCTGCTGATCTCCGGCAGCGAGGTCGGGCAGCGCGTCCCCCAGCACCAGGCCGTCATCGACGCCGCGAAGGACGCGGGCGTGGCGCTGCTCGCGTACACCGGTGTGCTCGGCGGCCCCGAGGCCGACTTCGCGCTCGCCGACGAGCACAAGGCGACGGAGCAGGCGATCCTCGACTCCGGCCTGCCGTACACGTTCCTGCGCAACGGCTGGTACCACGAGAACTACACCGCGAACCTGGCCCCGGTCCTGGAGCACGGCGCCGTCCTGGCCAACGCGGGCGAGGGCCGGGTCGCCTCCGCCGCGCGCGCCGACTACGCCGCGGCCGCCGTCGCCGTACTGACCGGCGAGGGGCACGAGAACACGGCGTACGAGCTGAGCGGCGACGTCGCCTGGTCGCTGGCCGAGTACGCCGCCGAGGTCGCGAAGCAGTCCGGCAAGGACGTCGTCTACCGCTCCGTGACGCCCGAGCAGAACCGGGACGTACTGCTCGGCGCCGGGCTGCCCGCCCCCTTCGCCGACATCCTCGTCGGGGTCGACACCGCCATCGGTCAGGGGCTGCTCGCCCGCCGCAACGGTGACCTCGCGCGGCTCATCGGGCGGCCGACGACGCCGGTCGCCGACGCCATCGCCGACGCGCTGAAGTAGTCGCCGATACGGCAGGCCACGGCGTCAGGACCGTATGGCGATACGGGCATGACACGCACTGTCCCGCGGCGCTACCTTCTTGGGTGGCCGCCGCGGGGCTGCCGCATGTCATGAGGAGGACGGCCGTGGCCGACAGGGAACAGAGGCAGCAGCAGGACGGGCGCGTCGGACTCCTCAACGGATTCGCGGCCTATGGCATGTGGGGGCTCGTGCCCCTGTTCTGGCCGCTGCTCAAGCCCGCCGGGTCGGTGGAGATCCTCGCCCACCGGATGGTCTGGTCCCTGGTGTTCGTCGGCATCGCGATGGTCTTCTTCGTACGGAAGTGGGACTGGGCCCGGGAGTTGCTGCGGCAGCCGAAGCGGCTCGGGCTCGTCGCCCTCGCCGCGACCGTCATCACCGTCAACTGGGGCGTCTACATCTGGTCCGTGAACGCCGGGCACGTGGTGGAGGCCTCCCTCGGCTACTTCATCAACCCGCTCGTCTCCATCGCGCTCGGCGTGCTGCTGCTCAAGGAGCGGCTGCGGCCCGCGCAGTGGGCGGCCGTCGGGGTCGGCGTCCTCGCCGTGCTCGTGCTCGCCATCGGGTACGGGCAGCCGCCGTGGATCTCGCTGGTCCTCGCCTTCTCGTTCGGCACGTACGGGCTCGTGAAGAAGAAGGTCAATCTGGGCGGGCTCGAGTCGCTGGCCGCCGAGACCGCCGTCCAGTTCCTGCCCGCGCTCGGCTATCTGGTGTGGCTCGGCGCGCAGGGCGACCTGGTGTTCGGCAGCGCGGGCTCCGGGAACGCGCTGCTGCTCGTGTCCACCGGCCTGGTCACGGCCATCCCGCTGGTGTGCTTCGGGGCGGCCGCGATCCGGGTGCCGCTGACGACGCTCGGGCTGCTGCAGTACCTCGCGCCGGTGTTCCAGTTCGTGCTCGGGATCGTGTACTTCCATGAGGACATGCCGGCGGAGCGGTGGGCCGGGTTCGGTCTTGTGTGGGTGGCGTTGGTGGTGTTGACCTTCGATGCGTTGCGCTCCGCTCGGGCCGGGCGGGCTGCGTTGGACCGGGTTCAGGTTGCTGCCGGGCGGGGTGTGGGGGAGCCGGAGGTTGTTCAGCGGGAGCCGGTTGTTTGAGGCTTCTCGTCTGCCTTGTTGATGTCTCGTGGCCGGGTGCCGGTTGTACGTGGCTGGTCGCGCTCCGCGGCGGAGCCGCTGATCGACACAGCCCCGCGCCCCTGGAAGGTGCTGCGCACTCCCAGCGCCATAGTGGTTGCTCCCAAGATGACCATGGCCACCGGGACCGTCAGTGCTGTGCGGTAGGCCGTCAGGATGTCTGTCGGGGTCGTGCCGTTGAGTGACAGGCCGTACACCGCTGTCACCGCCGAGATGCCGAGGGCCGAGCCGAACTGGGTGGATGTGTGCAGGAGGCCGCTTGCCAGGCCCTGTTCGTGTTCCGCGACGCCGTCCGTCGCCGCTATCGTCAGCGGGCCGTAGGCCAGGGCGAACGCCGTGCCCGCGAGGACCAGCGTCGGGAACATGGCCGCGTACGCCCAGTCCATGCCGACCGGCAGGAACAGGCCGTAGGCGAGGATCGCCAGCAGGAAGCCGGTGAAGGCGACGGGGACGTTGCCGAAGCGGTTCACCAGGCGCGGAGTGAGCGTCGGGGCGAGGACCGCGTCGCAGCCCATCACCACCAGGGCGATCGCCGTCCGCAGTGAGGACCAGCCGCGCAGCTCCTGCAGGTACAGGGTCAGGATGAACTGGAAGCCGAAGAAGGCGCCGACGAAGAGCATCGCGCCCAGGTCGGCGCGGACCGTCGCCCTGTTGCGCAGGAAGCCGAGCCGGACCAGGGGCGCCCTGCTGCGCCGCTCGACCCGCACGAAGGCGAGCAGCAGGAGCAGACCGGCGAGGACCGCCCCGGCCGTCAACTGCCAGTCGTGCAGGCCGTGTTCGAGGCGTACGACGCCGAAGGCCAGCAGCAGCATCGCGCCCGCCGCCGTGAGCGCGCCGAGCGCGTCGAAGCCGGTGCCCGTGCGCCCGGGGGCGGGCTGCGGCGGGATCACCCGCAGCGCCGCCGCCAGGAGGCCGGACGCGAGGAGCACGGGCGCGAAGAAGACCCAGCGCCAGCCGAGTTCGGTGAGCAGCCCGCCGATGACGAGGCCCAGCGAGAAGCCGCCCGCGGCGGTGCCCGCGAAGACCAGGAGCGCCTGGTTGCGGCGGGGTCCTTCCTCGTAGGACGTCGTGATGAGGGAGAGTGCGGCCGGGGTCATGAACGCGGCCGCGACGCCCGTCATGAACCGCGCCACGATCAGTATCAAGGCGTCGGTGGCGAGACCGCCGAGGCCGGAGAAGAGGACGAAGACCGTCAGCCAGGTCAGGAACATGCGGCGGCGGCCGAGGAGGTCGGCGGCGCGGCCGCCGAGCAGGGTGAAGCCCGCATAGCCGAGGACGTAGGCGCTCATCACCCAGGCCGCCGCGCCCGTGCCGAGTCCCAGGTCGGATCTGATCGAGGGCACGGCCACCGCGAGCATCGCGACGTCGATGCCCTCCAGGAAGATCGTGCCGGACAGGACGAGCAGCAGGGCCCGGGCGCGGGCTCCGTTCAACCCGCCCTTCGCAGCCGTCGAGGTCATCGCCGGACTCCTCAAGTCGCGTACAGGAATGGGTGGTTACGCGAATGAGGGTCGGTTCCCTCTTGTAACCACTGGCATCCTGCGGCAGCATCGGCAGGCATGGAAGAAGGCACTTCTGAGTCACTCGGTTACTGCGCGCATACCGCCTCCGACCAGGACTACGGCGACGCCGATCCCTTCCAGTGGGACACCCGCGAGGACTGTCAGGTGCGGCAGATACTCGACCGGGTCGCCGACAAGTGGTCGCTGCTGGTGATCGCACTGCTCGACACCAGGTGCCTGCGGTTCAGCGAACTGCGGCGCGAGATCGACGGGATCAGCCAGCGCATGCTGACCGTCACGCTGCGGCAGTTGGAGCGTGACGGGCTGGTGAAGCGGACCGTGCATCCGGTGGTGCCGCCGCGCGTCGACTACGAACTGACCGCGCTCGGCGGCACGTTGCACGAGACGATCCAGTCCCTGGTGACCTGGACCGAGCGCCACCAGGGCGAGGTCGCGGCCGCGCGGACGGCCTATGACGCGCGGGCCGCCGCCGAGGGCGCCGCGACCGAGGACGCCGTGAGCGGCGGGCGGACCTGACGGGTCCTGCGGTCGACGGCCGTCGTCACGATCCACAACAGGGCGAGGTCCAGGGCGAGTTCGGTGACCGCAGCGAACTGGTTCACCGTGAACTTGAAGATCTGGCCGCACAGGATGTCGGTGAGCAGCGCGTAGCGCAGCAGCCGGTACGGGCGCGCCGGGTCGCCCCCTTCGGCCGGGCGCAGCAGCCGGACCAGACCGAGCACCCCGAACGTCCCGCCGAGCGCGGCGCTGGCCAGGATGCCGGCGCTCGCACCCTGCTGCGGGTCGCCGTCGAGGCCACCGCTCAGGAAGCTGATGCCGACCCACAGCACGAGCACGACCGCCTCGATCACCACCCACAGGACGGCGACGGTGACGGCGGGGCGGCTGCGGGCGATGCCGCGCAGGGTCCGTTCCGTACGGGTCAGGGTGCGGCGCAGGCGGCTCGCGGGTCCCGGGGCGCGCTCCGGCAGGGCCGCCAGGAGCCCGGCGAGCGCCCGGTCGACCTCGTCGGACGAGTCGCCGACCAGGCGCAGCGCGTCCTGGCGCTGCTCGGCGGTGAGACCCGAGGTGACGCCGGTCAGGGCGAGGTCGGCGGCGTTCGCGGTGCGCTCGCGGGCGGTGAGCGGGGCACGCCGGGACCGGTGGTGCACAAGCCGGGCCAGCAGCACGAGCAGGACGAAGCTGGCGTAGATGAGGCCCGCGGCCGGGCGGTAGAAGTAGCCGGGCTCGTCCGTGATCTGCTTGCCGATCTCGTCGATGAACAGGCCGAATCCGACGCCCCCGGTGACGGCGGCGCCGAGCCGGGCCGCGCGGCCCAGGAACACGACCGCGAGCAGCACCGCGGCGGCCATCAGGAGGCCGCCCCACAGCATGTGCGCGATGTGCAGGTGGCCGCCGCCGCCCAGCTTCGGGTATCCGGCGCTGGCCAGGAAGAAGCGCGTCGTGAGGACCGTGCCGATGCCCGCCAGGGCGAACGTGGTCAGGCAGGCGGCGGCGCCCACGCCGCGCACCGGACCGCCGTGGACCGCCGTCATGTCCTGCTCCCCTCGTCGTCGCCCGTGGTGCTCGTTGTCCTGTGCCGCTCGTCCAGGGTGCGGGTGCGGGGCGGGGGCACGGATCCGGGACATCCCCGACGCCGCCCTCAACTCCCCCTTAGGTGACGCCGGTTCACGCCTCGCCGGTCTATAACGGGGGCATGACCTTTGACTGGAAGCTCGTCGTCGATGCCGCCGATCCGCATGCACAGGCCGCGTTCTGGGCCGCCGCGCTCGGATACGAGGTCGAGGACAACGCCGCGCTCATCGGGGGCCTGCTCGGGGCCGGGGTGCTGAGCGAGGCGGAGACCGTGGAGTTCCAGGGGCGCCGGGCCTTCCGGGACCTCATCGCCGTACGGCATCCCGGTGATCCGGTGGACGAGCGGTCCGGCACGGGGCTGGGACGGCGGATCCTGTTCCAGCGGGTGCCGGAGGCGAAGGCCGGCAAGAACCGGCTGCACATCGACGTCCACGTGGGCCCCGAACGCCGCGCGGCCGAGACCGACCGGCTGGTCGGCCTCGGCGCGAAGGTGCTGAACACCTTCAAGGAGCAGGGCGGCGAGTGGGTGGCGATGGCCGACCCGGAGGGGAACGAGTTCGACGTGCAGTAGCGTCGCGCGGCGCAGTACGAAGGGCGGTGGCGGTGCGCCTGTGCACTTCGGGCCTGCTCGGCGAGCAGGCCGTCCGCGTTCCCTCAGCGCGGGCCGGCGTCCGTCCCCCGCGAGACCTTCTCCCACTCTGCGAGATCCGCCCGCTGCGCGTCCAGATGCCCGACGATGGCGTCCACCGCGTCACCGCCGAGCGGAAGGCGCAGCGGCGTGCGCTCCGCGTCCAGGGCGAGCCGGATCGCGGCCGCGGCCTTGGCGGGGTCGCCGGGCTGGGTACCGTCGGAGCCCTGCACCATCCGGCGGGTGGCGCCGGCCGTCTCGTCGTACGCGGGCAGGGGCTCGGAGAAGTAGGCGGCGCCCTTGCCGAAGAGGTTGGTGCGGAAGGCCCCGGGCTCCACGACGAGGACCTTGATCCCGTACGGCGCGACCTCGGCGGCGAGCCCCTCGGAGAGCTGCTCCAGGGCGGCCTTCGTCGCGCTGTACGCGGAGAACCCGCCGAAGGAGAGCTGGCCGCCGACGCTGCTCATGTTCACGACCGCGCCGCTGCCCCGCTCCCGCATGTGCGGCAGCAGCGCCCGGGTAAGCCGGGCCGGGCCGAAGACGTGCAGGTCGAAGAGGTCGCGCAGTTCGGCGTCGGTGGTCTCCTCGAAGGCGCCGACCTGGGTGCGGCCCGCGTTGTTCACCAGGACGTCGACCCGGCCGTGGCGCTCCAGGACCTCGGCGGCCACCGCGTCGATCCGCTCGCCGTCGGTGACGTCCAGGGCGATCGCCTCCACCTGGCCGGGGTGTGCGGCCACCAGATCGGCGAGGCCCTCGGTGCGGCGGGCCGTGCCGATCACCGTGTCACCGGCCGCCACCGCGGCCTGGGCGATGGCCCGGCCGAAGCCGCTGCTCGCGCCCGTGATCAGCCAGACCTTGGTGTTGTTCCCGGTCGTGCTGTTCCCGGTCGTGTTGTTCCCGGTCATCTCTGCTTGTCCCCCATCATTGTCAACTGCCGTTCGGGGCTTCCCCCTTGGCGTACTTCATCCTTGCGCCGTGCGCCGTTCCGCGTCCAAGGCCTTCCGTCATAGCCGTTGGTTATGGATACCGCGGCCCACCCCGACCGGCCGGTGTCCGCCATGCGAACAGCCCTGACCGGATTGCGCTCTTGACGGTGCACCGACAGGCCAGGACCATCGGGCCACCTCAATTCCCGTACCCCCAAAGGAATCAGGAGCCCCCCACATGCCCCTGCGCCCCATACGCGGACGGCTGGCCGCCGCCGCCCTGCTCGCCGCCACCGGACTCGTCGCCTCCGGCACCACCAGTGCCGGTGCGGCACCCACCGCCGCCGCGCCCGACATCCCGGTGGCCTCCGTCAAGGCCCATCTCGCCCAGTTCCAGTCCATCGCCACGGCCAACGGCGGCAACCGCGCCCACGGCCGGCCCGGCTACAAGGCCTCGCTCGACTACGTGAAGGCCAAGCTGGACGCGGCCGGATTCACCACCTCCGTCAAGCAGTTCACGTCCGGCGGCCGCACCGGCTACAACCTGATCGCCGACTGGCCCGGCGGCGACACCAACCAGGTCGTCATGGCCGGCGCCCACCTCGACAGCGTCACCGCGGGCCCCGGCATCAACGACAACGGCTCGGGTTCCGCCGCGGTCCTGGAGACCGCGCTCGCCGTCTCCCGCGCCCAGCTCAAGCCGGCCAAGCACCTGCGGTTCGGCTGGTGGGGCGCCGAGGAGCTCGGCATGGTCGGCTCCCGCAACTACGTCAACTCCCTTGCCACGGGCGACCGTTCGAGGATCTCCGGGTACCTGAACTTCGACATGATCGGCTCGCCGAACCCCGGCTACTTCGTGTACGACGACGATCCCGCCCTGGAGAAGGTCTTCCAGGACTACTTCACCGGCCTGAACATCCCCACGGAGATCGAGACCGAGGGTGACGGCCGCTCGGACCACGCCCCGTTCAAGAACGCGGGGATTCCGGTCGGGGGGCTGTTCAGCGGCGCCGACTACACGAAGACGGCCGCGCAGGCGCAGAAGTGGGGCGGCACCGCGGGCAAGCGCTTCGACGCCTGCTACCACGCGTCGTGCGACACCGCGTCGAACATCAACGACGCCGCGCTCGACCACAACAGCGACGCAATTGCCTATGCCCTGTGGGAGTTGGCCGCACAGTAGGACGCGGCTGGACACGGCCGGGCACGGTTCCCCCTATCCGATTTACTTGCATACGCATATACTGCAAGCGCAAGTAGTCGCCGCCTGCACCCATGGGGGAGCCATGTCCGACCGCCACTTCCTGTTCCTGCTCGGCAGCAGCCGACCCGGTGGCAACACCGAGATCCTGGCCCGCAAGGCCGCCGAGCAGCTGCCCGCGGGCGTGACCCAGCGGTGGATCGACCTGGCGGAGCACCCGCTTCCCGACTTCGAGGACCTGCGGCACGACAGCGATCACGTGCGGCCGCAGGGGGACGACGTCGCGCTGCTGCTCGACGCCACCCTGGAGGCCACCGACATCGTGATCGCGTCGCCCCTGTACTGGTACTCGGTGTCCTCCTCCACCAAGCGCTACCTCGACTACTGGTCGGGCTGGCTGCGCACCCCCGGCGTCGAGTTCAAGCAGACCCTCGCCGGGCGCACCCTGTGGGGCGTCACCGCGCTCGCGCACGAGGAGTTCGAGGTCGCCGACCCGCTGGTGGGCACCCTCAACAACTCGGCCGCGTACATGGGCATGCGCTTCGGCGGCGTCCTGCTCGGCAACGGCAGCAAGCCCGGTGACGTGCTCAAGGACGAGGAGGCGCTGAAGAACGCCAAGACGTTCTTCGCGCAGGACGCACCGCCGGCCACGTTCCCTTACGAAGACCGGTAGTTGGAGAGAGCAGGAGCAGTAGTGGTTACGCCGTGATGTCCTTCGCCGTGAAGCGCGCCCAGGCCGCCGAGCCGAACACGGCCGCGTACAGCGCCTGCAGTTCGAGGTTCTTGACCAGGTCGTCCCAGTAGACCGGGTCGCGCATCAGGTCGGCGAAGGACAGCCAGTGGTGCGAGAAGAAGTACGGCTGGATCGCGTGCAGTTGGGGGATCTGGTCCAGGATCTGGATCGTGATCAGCAGGCCGACCGTGGTGGCCATCGCCGCGATGCCGCTGCCGGTGAGCGTGGAGACGAACAGGCCGAGCGCGGCGATGCCGATCAGGGACGCCGCCACGGTGAGGGCGATGAGGAGCGCCCGCCACAGGCCGTCGGCGAAGCTGATCCGCGTACCGGAGATGGTGATCACGTCGCCGAGGGGGAACAGGATCGCCCCGGTGATCAGGGCCGAGACCGCCACCACCAGGGTCGCCACGACGCAGAACGCCATCGTGGTCGCGTACTTGGTGAGGAGGAGGCGGGTGCGTCCGGCGGGAGCGACGAGGAGGTAGCGCAGGGTTCCCGCGTTCGCCTCGCCCGCCACCGCGTCTCCCGCGATCACGCCCACCGACATCGGCAGGAAGAAGGGGAGCGTCGCGGCGAGGGCCGTGAACACGAGGAACAGGCCGTTGTTCGTGATCTGCGCGATGAACGCCGGGCCGCCGCCGCTCCCGTCGGGTCCTCCCGCGCCGATCGACGAGCCGTCGCTCGTCTCGATCTTGACCGCGATGCCGATCAGGATCGGGACGCCCGCGAGGACCGCGAGCAGGGCGAGGGTGCGCCAGCGGCGGAACGTCGTGGACAGCTCGCTGCGCAGCAGGCCAAGCGACCACAGGGGGTTCACCCGGTCCGCGCCGTCCGCCTTGAGGGCCTGCGGCGTCACCGCTTCAGCCTGCGACATCGAATCCCTCTCCCGTCAGGGCGACGAACGCGTCCTCCAGGGACGCGCGTTCCACACCGAAGCCGCGGACGCGGACGCCCGCGGTGACCAGCGCCGCGTTCAGCTCCGCCAAGTCCGTCTCGGGAGGCGGGGGTTCGGCGCACACGCGGTCGTCGTCCGTCGTGTCGAGGAGCGTCAGGCCGTGCTCCTTCAGTACGCGCGCCGCGTCCGCCGGGTCGGGCGTGGTGACCGTGAGCCTGCCGCGCGCGCCCGCCGCGAGCTCGGCCACCGGGCCCTGCGCGAGGAGGCGGCCCTGCGCCATCACGGCGGCGTGCGTGCAGACCTGCTCGATCTCGTCGAGGAGGTGGGAGGAGAGGAAGACCGTGGTGCCGTCGGAGGCCAACTCCCTTACCAACGCCCGGATTTCCCGCATGCCCTGGGGGTCGAGGCCGTTCGTCGGCTCGTCCAGGACCAGCAGGCGGCGCGGCTGGAGCAGGGCCGCGGCCAGGCCGAGGCGCTGCTTCATGCCGAGCGAGTACGCCTTCGCCTTCTTGGCCGCCGCGGCCGTCAGACCCACCCGGTCCAGGGCGTGCGCGACGCGCGCCCGGCGGGTCCGCGGATCGGCCGTCGGGTCCGCCGAGTCGTAACGCAGCAGGTTGTCCCGGCCGTTGAGGAAGCCGTACAGCGCCGGGCCCTCGATGAGCGCGCCCACGTGCGGCAGCACCTGGCGGGTCGCGCGGGGCATCGGGCGGCCGAGCACCCGGGCATCGCCCGACGTCGGCTCGATCAGGCCCATCAGCATCCGGATGGTGGTGGTCTTGCCCGATCCGTTCGGCCCGAGGAAGCCGAAGACCGCCCCCTCGGGGACGGTGAGGCTCAACCGGTCCACCGCGAGCTGCCCGCCCCGGTACCGCTTGGTGAGCTCCCGGGTCTCGATCACCGACGACACCGGCGACACCGGCGACACGGTCGACGCCATGCCCCTCCTTCCACGCCAGGCGGTGAGGGGGCGGTGCGCACCGCCCCCTCACCGTTACCGTCCCCACTGCCCTGTCGTCAGCCCGCGTCGGCCGCCTTCACCAAGGCGTCCTTGGTGACCGCACCGGCGTACACCTTCCCGTCCTCGGTGATCAGTACGTTCACCAGGCGGGTCGAATACACCGTGCCGCTGCCGAACTTCCCGGTCACCTTGTCGCCCAGGGAGTCCAGGAACTTCTGCGCGTCGGCCGGCATGTCGCCGCTGTGCTCGCCGGACGCCAGGCCCGCCGCACCCGAGTCGCCGGGCAGCTTCAGCTCGGCGATGGAGGTCCAGCCCTTGCCGAGCACGGTCAACCCCTCCAGGTCGCCCGCGCCCTTGAAGTCCTCGGCCCCGCGGCCGGCGCCGTGGTCCTGCGGGTCCTGCGCCGCCAGCTCGTCGGCCTCGGTGACCTTGGTGCCCTTCGACGGCTTGAAGTCGAAGGTGGAGGCGGCCGGCTTGCCGAAGTCGACCGTGGTGAAGCCCGCGTCGACGACGGCCGCGCCGCCGCTCGCCGGGGTCAGCGTGAACTTCAGCGGCGTACCGGTCTTGGCGTCCACGGACACGGTGATCGCGCCGACCGTCGACCCGGACTGCTTCGGCTTGATCTGCAGCCGGTACGCGTCACGGCCCGCGACCTGCGCCGTCCCGTCGACGCTGAACGACGTCGTGTCGCCGGACGCCTTGAGGATCTCGTCCGTCAACTCCTTGGGCGTGGCCGGGACTTCGGACGGCTTCCGCTTCGCGTCCCGGTCCGCCGCCCCGGTGTCCTTCGCGTGGTACGCCTGGTTCGACTTGCTGTCGTAGGCCCACAGGTCCGCGCCGTTGTGGATCACGCTGTACTCGGACGCGTCCTCCAGGATCGACAGCTTCTGCCGGTCCGGGCCGTCCGCGGCGACGCGCAGCGTGTGCGTGCCGGTGGCCAGCTCGGTGAGCTTCGCCTTCGGGTCCGCCGCCGAGCCGCCGTCCCGGTCACCTCCCTGCCCGCCGCCGATGCCGCCGGCGCCGCCGGTGAGCGCGCCGCCGAACGACGGCAGACCGAGATCCGTGTGGATCTTCACGGTGCCGGACAGCTGCTCGGTGTCCGACTTGGCGATCTTCTCGATGAGTTCCTGTGCGGTGACCTTGGGGAGATTCGGGTCGCCGGAGTCCGCGAGCGCCGGGACGAGTCCGATCGTCGCCGCCGCCACCCCCACCACGGCCACCGGGACCGCGTACCGCGCGGCTTTCCGGCGGCCGGTGCCCTCTTCGGTTTCGTTCGGTGCCATGTCTGTGCCCTACCTCCGTGATCGGCGGCGGCTTACCGTCCTGTGCACTCGTCCACCCCAAGCCGCCATTCTCACCCGAATTGGTCGGGAGTGGTGTTCTCAATCTGACCAAACCGGCCACGGGGAAGCGTCAGCCCCCGGGATCAACTCCGCGTACGCCCACGGGATGACATGGAGGTGCGCCGCCTCCCCCGACCCGTAAGGGGTGGCCCCGATGTGAGCTGCGTCACATTCCCTGTGGAAGGCGGGAAAGGCGACCCCGCGTCCGTACCTGAGGGTGGCAGCAGCAGGCACGGACTAGGGGGTCGTCATGCTCGCCATCAGGTATCTCACCGGATTCACCACCGCAGGCCTCGCCGTCGTCGCGCTCACGCTCGCCGGGTGCAGCGACAACAGCTCCGGGGGCGGCAAGGAGAGCACGCCGGACAGGGCGAGCGGGGGTGCCACGCTCGTCGCCGCCAAGGCGGAGAAGGTCACCGGCACCGTGGTCACCGACCGGGAGGGCTACGTCCTGTACCGGTTCGACGCGGACTCGGCGAAGCCGACGAAAGTGACCTGTTACGGGGGCTGCGCCAAGCTCTGGCCCGCGGCGACGGCCCCCTCCGGGGGCATCACCGTGAACGGGGTCGACCGGAAACTGGTGTCGACCGTCCAGCGGACGGACGGCACGAAGCAGCTCACGCTGGACGGCTGGCCCCTGTACCGGTACGCCAAGGACGATCAGCCCCGGGAGGCGTACGGCCAGGGCGTCGGCGGGACGTGGTTCGCGGTGACGCCCGCCGGCGGCAAGGCCTCGGGCGGCGCGGGCGGCTCCGGGTACTGAGAGCCCGCGGGGGTTCAAAGACAGGCTCTCAGCCCGCCCGGTGCACCACCGCGTCGCACAGCTCCACCAGCGCCGCCTTCGCCTCGCACTCCGGGAGCGGGGCGAGGGCCGAGCGGGCGTCCTGCGCGTACCGGACGGTGTCGCGGCGGGCCTGCTCGAGGGCCGGGTGGACGCGCAGCCGCGAGACGGCCTCGGCGAGCCGGGCGTCGTCCGTGAGGTCGGAGTCCAGGAGCTCGACCAGGGCCTTGTCCTCGGGCAGGCCGAGCAGGGCCGCGCGCTCGCGCAGCCGCAGGACCGGCAGCGTGGGAATGCCCTCGCGCAGGTCGGTGCCCGGCGTCTTGCCTGACTCGTGCGAGTCGGAGGCGATGTCGAGGACGTCGTCGGCGAGCTGGAAGGCGACGCCGAGCCGCTCCCCGTACTGGGTCAGGACGTCGACGACCGTCTCGTCCGCGCCGGACATCATCGCGCCGAAGCGGCACGCGACGGCGATCAGGGAGCCGGTCTTGCCGCTGAGCACGTCCAGGTAGTGGTCGACCGGGTCGCGGCCGTCGGCCGGGCCCGCGGTCTCCAGGATCTGGCCGGTGACCAGGCGCTCGAACGCCTCCGCCTGGATGCGCACCGCGTCCGGGCCGAGGTCGGCGAGGATGTGCGAGGCGCGGGCGAAGAGGAAGTCGCCGGTCAGCACCGCCACCGAGTTGCCCCAGCGGGTGTTGGCGCTGTCCACGCCGCGGCGCACGTCCGCCTCGTCCATGACGTCGTCGTGGTAGAGCGTCGCGAGGTGCGTGAGCTCGACGACGACGGCGGAGGGCACGATGCCCGGCGCGTACGGGTCGCCGAACTGGGCGGCCAGCGTCACGAGGAGCGGCCTGAAGCGCTTGCCGCCGGCCCGCACCAGATGCTGGGCGGCCTCGGTGATGAAGGGGACCTCGCTCTTGGTCGCTTCGAGCAGTCCCTCCTCGACAGCCACCAAACCGGCCTGGACATCGGCTTCCAGAGCCTGGTCCCGCACGCTAAGACCGAAAGTCCCGACGACGGTCACGAGTGGGTCTCCTGTCTGCTGACGATCACGACGATCACATGGCTAAACGCGGTCGATCTGGTCGATCATTCGGTCGATGACACGGTTTGTCGATGTGTCGCTGCCATCACCCGAGTCAGCGTATCCGGTCGCGTTTCGATCACAGGGGGCGCCTGCCCGCACAGGCCAGATCGGGCGGCCCTCTGACACCCCCGGTATGTTCTTGATCAGCCGATACGACCGGGAGTACGCACTTTGTCCCGCACCGCGACCGACACCGACCCCGCGGCCGAGCAGCCGCCGCCGGAGGACGACACGGCCTTCTTCGGGCAGCCCCGCGGCCTGCTGACCCTGTCCGGCCTGGAGGTCTGGGAACGCTTCTCGTTCCTCGGCATGCAGGCCATTCTCGTCCTGTACTTCGCCGACTCCGTCGCGGGCGGCGGCATGGGCATGGACCCCGGCACCGCCGCATCGGTCTCGGCGGCGTACGGAACGCTCGTCTACCTGGTCTCCGTCGCCGGCGGCTGGCTCGCCGACCGGATCCTCGGCTCGTACCGCGCGGTCCTGTGGGGCGGCATCCTCATCGCCTGCGGCCACTACTCGATGGCCGTGCCCACGCCGACGATGACCTGGGTCGGCCTCGGCCTGATCAGTGCGGGCACCGGCCTGCTCAAGCCGAACGTGGCCTCCATGGTCGGCAAGCTCTACCGCACCGACGACGAGCGCCGCGACGCCGGCTTCGCGCTGTACTACATGGGCATCAACATCGGCGCCTTCGCCGGACCGCTGATCACCGGCTGGCTCGGCGACCACAAGGGCTGGCACTGGGGCTTCTCCGCGGCCGCGATCGGCATGACCTTCGGCCTGATCCAGTACGTGGCCGGACGGCGTCACCTGGCCGGACGCAAGCACGCCGCCGAGTACGCGCTGCCGCCCGAGGGGATGCGCCGGGCGGTGCGGATGATCGTCATCGGCGCGCTCGTGGTCGCGGCCCTCGCCGTGGTCCTCGCGCTGGCCGGCTGGCTGACGATGGACCGCTTCGTCGACTGCCTCACGGTCATCTCGGTGATCGCACCGGTCGTGTACTTCGCGGTGATGTTCAGGAGCCCGCGGGTGACGGCCGAGGAGCGGGGCCGGCTCAAGCCCTATCTCGTGCTGTTCGTCGCGTCGGTCGCCTTCAACTTCATCCTGTTCCAGGCGTACTCGACGATGATGCTGCTCGCCTCGACGAACGCCGAGACGACCATCCTCGGCTTCCACTTCCCCGCCAGCTGGTACGCGTCCGCGCTCGGCGCCTTCGAGGTCGCCCTGGCGCCCGTGGTCGCGGGCCTGTGGGCGCGGATGGGCCCGCGCCAGCCGCACGCCTCCAACAAGATCGCCATCGGCGTGATCCTGGGCGGTCTGTCGTTCCTGCTGATGGTGATCCCGACGTCCGGGCACAGCGGTGACACGTACAAGATGGCGGCCTGGTGGATCGTCGGCTCGTACCTGCTGCTCGGCCTCGGTGACATCCTCCTGGAGACCTCGGGCATGTCGGCGACGACCAAGCTCGCGCCGAAGGCCTTCGCGAGCCAGACCATGTCGCTCTGGTTCCTCTCGCTCGCCCTCGCCAACGGCATCCAGGCCCAGACCGTGAAGCTCTACGGCGAGGTCTCCAACCCCGCCTACTTCGGTGTCAACGGCGCCATCGCCATCGCCGTCGGTGTCGCCGTGATCGCCCTGGCGCCGTGGCTGCGGCGCACCATGCACCCCGTCCGCTGAGGTACCTCCCATGAGCACTCCGAAAACGCCGAAGATCCGAACCGAGTTCCCGTACGGGACGACCCGCGAGGACATCCGCGTACCCCTCTCCGACGGAACGACGCTCTTCGCGCGCGTCTGGCGCCCGGTGACCGACGAACCGGTCCCGGTGCTCCTCGAATATCTGCCGTACCGCTTGAGCGACTGGACAGCGCCGCGCGACTGGCAGCGTCATCCCTGGTACGCGGGCCACGGCTACGCCTCCGTACGCGTCGACGTGCGCGGGCACGGCAACTCCGAGGGCATGCCCGGCGACGAGTACGACGCGCAGGAGCTCGCGGACGGCGTGGAGGTGGTGAACTGGCTGGCCGCGCAGCCCTGGTCGTCCGGCAGGGTCGGCATGTTCGGCATCTCCTGGGGCGGCTTCAACTCCCTGCAGATCGCGGCCCTCGCGCCCGAGCCGCTCAAGGCGATCGTCACGGTCTGCTCCACGGACGACCGCTATGACAACGACGTGCACTACATGGGTGGTTCCGTGCTCGCCGTCGACATGCACGCGTGGGCGGCGACGATGCTCGCGTTCGTGTCGCGCCCGCCGGACCCGCAGTTCGTCGGCGAGCGCTGGAAGGACATGTGGGTCGAACGACTTGAGGCCGTGGATCCCTTCATCCACACCTGGCTGAAACACCAGACGCGCGACGACTACTGGCGGCACGGCAGCGTCTGCGAGGACTACTCGGCGATCACCGCGGGCGTCCTCGCGGTGGGCGGCTGGCACGACCCGTACCGCGACACGGTGCTCCGCCTCGTCGAGCACCTCCCCGACGACCGGGTGCGCGGGATCATCGGCCCGTGGTCGCACCAGTACCCCGACCGCTGCCTGCCGCCGGGCCCGCCGATCGGCTTCCTCCAGGAGACGCTGCGCTGGTGGGACCACTGGCTCAAGGGCGAGGACACGGGCGTCATGGCGGAGCCCAAACTCCGCTCGTACATCAGCGATTCGCACCCGCCCGCCACGGTCTACGACGAACTGCCCGGCACCTGGGTCGGCGACCCGTCCTGGCCGTCCCCGCACGTCTCCCCCGTCTCGTACGCGCTCCAGGGCTCCCCGGTCCAGGTCCGCTCCCCGCAGCAGACGGGCCTGGACGCGGGCCGCTTCTTCCCGTTCGGCAACGACGGGGACCTGCCGCCGGACCAGCGGGACGAGGACGCGAAGTCGGCCTGCTTCGAGTTCGAAGTGCCGTCGGACGTCAGGGTGTTGGGACGGGCCAGGGTGACCCTGCGGCTGACGTCGGCGGCCCCCCGGGGCCAGGTGGTGGCCCGCCTGTGCGACATCGCGCCGGACGGCTCCTCCACGCTCGTCACCCGCGGCGTCCTCAACCTCTCCTCCCGCCACGGCCGGGCCGCGAACGTGCCCTGGCTGCCCGGCACCACCGAGGACGTCACCTTCGAGCTGAACGGCATCGGCCACACCTTCCCCGCCGGGCACCGCATCCGGCTCGCGGTGTCGTCGACGTACTGGCCGTGGATCTGGCCGCAGCCCGGTTCGGAAGCGGGCTTCACGCTCGACCCGGTGGGCAGCGTCCTCGAACTCCCGGTGCGCGACGGCGACTTGGGCGCGCCCATCACCTTCGGCGACCCGGAACAGTCCGAGCCGCTGGGCGTCGTCCACCCGGCCCCCCTGGACGAGCAGCGGCCCGAGCGGCTGCTCGTACGGGACGTCGCGAAGGGCGAGTGGAAGCTGGAGGTCGACCCCCGCTACGGCGGCACCCGCGTCTACCCGGACGGCCTCGAGTTCACCGAGGACGCCCTGGAGACGTACGTCATCAACGAGTCCGACCCGCTCTCGGCCCGCACCCGGTCGGACTGGTCGATCCGGCTGCACCGGCCGGAGCTCGCCTGGGACGCGCGCATCGAGACGCGGTCCGAAATCTCCTGCACGGCAACGGAGTTCGTCACGTCGAGCGAGGTGGTGTGCCGGGACGGGGGTGAGGTGGTGTTCCACCGGACGTGGGAGGAGCGGATTCCGCGGACGGCGGGGTGACGGCGACGAGACCGCACCCCACAGACGAGAAGCCGCCCTCTACCCCCCGAACATCCGCTCCAGGACCACGGCCACCCCGTCGTCCTCGTTGGACGCACACACCTCGTCCGAGACCGCCTTCAACTCCGGGTGCGCGTTCGCCATGGCCACCCCGTGAGCCGCCCACAGGAACATCGGCACATCGTTCGGCATGTCGCCGAAGGCAACCGTGCCTGCGGGGCCCGCGCCGAGACGCTCCGCGGCCAGTTCGAGGCCCGTCGCCTTGGTGACGCCGCGCGGCTGGAGCTCGACCGTGCCGGGGCCGGACATCGTGACGGTGGCCAGGGGGCCCACCGCCGCTCGTGCCACCGTCGCCAACTCGTCGTCCGTCAGGGCCGGATGGCGCAGCAGCACCTTGCTGATGGGCTCGGCCCACAGGGCGGACCGGCCGGGGACGCGGACCGCGGGCAGCGTCGGATGCGGCATGAGGTACCCCGGCTCGATGAGCGTGAGGCCCTCCACCCCGTCCTGGTCCACGGCCGCGTACACCTGCCCGACCTCGGCCTCGATCTTCCCGAGTGCCTGCTCGGCCATGTCCCGGTCCAGGGTCAGGGACCACAGCAGGCGGTCGGCCGCCGCGTCGTACAACTGCGCGCCCTGTGCGCACACCGCGAGCCCCTCCCCGCCCAGGTCGTCGAGGAGCGGCTTCACCCGGGGCGCGGGGCGGCCCGTCACCACGATGTGCCGGGCGCCGGCCGCGGCGGCTGTCGCCAGCGCGGCGCGGGTGCGGTCCGAGACGGTGTCGTCGCCGCGCAGCAGCGTTCCGTCCAGGTCAGTGGCGATGAGGGCATATGCGGGTGCGGCCATGATCCGAAGAATACGGACCAACTGCCCCGGGAGCCCGTCGAGTACCGGCCGTGTGCAGAGCGCGGCGGCCGCCCCCGCACCGGGCCGTACGGG
Organism: Streptomyces sp. NPDC050085; assembly: GCF_044460595.1. Classification (NCBI taxonomy): domain Bacteria; kingdom Bacillati; phylum Actinomycetota; class Actinomycetes; order Kitasatosporales; family Streptomycetaceae; genus Streptomyces; species Streptomyces sp. NPDC050085. Next base: position 20,184 of record NZ_JBITJZ010000019.1, read on the forward strand.
GCCCCGTACGGCCTTCGGGCGCGGGGCATCACCGCCTGCACGGGTGACATTCCGAGGACGGCATCACCCGGCGGACCGCCACCGCCTGATCACGTCCCCCTCCACGGTGAGCCACGTCCCGTCCCCGAGCGCGAGCGGGTCCGCGCAGGACGTGCCCGGATAGGTGAGTTCGGCGAGCGGCAGCAGGGTGTGGCCGTCCAGGACCAGATGGCGGGTGTCCGTCGACTCCGGTTCCGCGGCGACGGCGCTCAGCACGCGGTCCTTGTCCAGGAACCCGGCGTGGTGGCCCGCGAAGCACAGGTCGTCGGGCAGGACGTCCTCGGCCTCCACGACGACGTCGTCCCGCCCTTCCTCCCAGCGGCTGAGCCAGCCGCCGCCCACGTCCGCCTTGATGACGGCGCCGTTCAGGCTCACCCCGGCGAACGGGTCGTTCTCCAGGCCGAACTCCGCCACGTGCAGGACGTCGTCGCGCAGGGAGACCTCGAGGCCGTAGAACGTGTCGCCCTGCAGCGCGTTGAGCAGCAGCTGCGCGGGGTCGGTGAGGGACTGCTGGAAGGCGTAGCCCGCGGTCGCCGACGGCAGCACCGCGTGCGCGACACGGCGGCCGTCCGCCAGGTCCAGAGCGACGCACAGGTCACCGGCGTACGCCCCGTCGCCCGCGTCGGGTCCCGGCGTCGTGACGAGCAGGCGGCGGCCCGAGGCGTCGTCCACGCAGGACGCCGACGCGTTGCCGCGGTCGGACCACGGCTCGAACGCGTGGCTCCACCGGGCCCGGGCCGCGTCGTCGTACACGGTGACCCGTCCCTCGCCGACGACCGCGAGCCCGCCGTCCTTCAACGGCGAGACGAATCCCCGCGTTTCACCGGCCGGGGCGGAAGGACCGCGGCGCCGCTCGGCGAGGATCCGGGAGGGGTCGGCGGCCACCCGGGCCGCCACGGTCCCGGCCGCGTCCTCGGCGACCAGCCAGCAGGAGCGGTCCCGGACCAGGAAGGCGTCGTACCAGGAGGACCGGTCTCCGTGGCCCGGCAGTTCCTCCTCGGCGAGCAGCTCGGCGGCGATGTGCGCGTAGGTCATGGCCCCGGGACGTCACCCTTCCGCGAGGACGTGTGCCTCGTAGCAGTACTCGGCCTCCGCGATCACGACGGCCTTGTCCAGCGTCGTCGCCAGGAACATCCAGGGGTCCTCCACCGCGCCGCGCACCCGCTCCGTCCAACCGGCGGCGCCGACAAGACACTCCAGCCACGGCGGGTCGCTCAGGTGCGTGGCCACGTACACCCGGCCCGCGGCCGTCCCGGTCAGGCCCTGCTGCTCCAACAGCCCTTCCAGCCAGGCGCTCAGCTCCGCGGGCGACGCGTCGTCGGGGAGCGTCTCGGCTGGTTCGGTGAAGATGTCCCAGGTGGTGCTGATGGCCTCGCCCGTCCAGGTCGGCACCTCGGCGGGGCCGAGCGTCCGGCCGGTCAGCAGGTCACCGAGGTGCGCGCGGGCCGACTCCAGGGCCGCCTTCTCCCGGCGCTCTCGCAGGCGTTGCTGCAATCTACTTTCCATTGCAGCGCCCTCCTGTGTAGTAGAAGTGGTGCTTCGGCTGGATCTGCTTGTACGTCTTGCCTTGCATGTTGATGTCCCGGGGTGATCCCTCCGGCGGCTTCCCCGCGTGGAAGTGCGGGTAGGGCGCCCGCGGATCGTCGGTGTGCTCGGCGATGACGCGGGTTCCGTCGGGGGTGTCGTACTGGTAGTAGCGCCCCCAGCCGGCCCGCGGGTCGCGGTCGGGGTCCGCGTTCGGATCGTACGGCCGGTAGACGTAGTTGGCGCGGCCCGCCTGCGTCGGGTCCCCGCCGATGGTCCACTGGTGCGTCGGCTGACTGGAGTTGGGGATCCCCGCCATGTCGCGCGCGGCGTTGAACGCCTCCCGTCGCGTGTCGAACTCCGGGTTGTGGTCCGCGGCGAGGCCGAGGGGGTCCGACCAGGTCAGCGGGTGGTGGACGTAGGCGACCGGGTTGGCTGCCGGTCCGAGGCCCAAGGGGTCGGGGCCGGTGTAGCGGGCGGTCTCCGGGTCGTAATGCCGGAAGTAGTTGTAGTGCAGCCGGGTCTCGTGGTCCGCGTACTGTCCGGGGAACCGCAGCGGGGTGTAGGCCTCGGCGCCCTTGTTCCACGCGGTGTCGCCCCAGACGGTCGCCCGGGTCCGCCACGCGACGGTGCCGTGCTCGTCGACGAGTTCGGTAGGGGTTCCCACCAGGTCGGTGACGATCGCGAAAAAGCGTGCGTCGGTCTCGGCCCCGTCCCTGGACACGTGCTTGCTCTCGATCTGGCAGACGGGGTGCAGGCCCCGGTGCTCCCAGGTGAGCGTGAGAGCCGGCGGCCCGGCCTCCGGCACGGAGGTGGTCTGCTCGGCGAGCGTCGTGCCGTCCCAGACGAAGTCGGTCCGCTCCACGACGTCCTGCCCGTCAGCGGCCAGGCGCTCCTTGGCGATACGGCGGCCCAGCGGGTCGTAGCGGTAGCGCCAGGCGACACCGTCGGGTGTCACGACGCGGGTGAGGCGGCTCTCCGCGTCCCAGGTGTAGCGCCACACCTCGGGCCGCCGCGACAGACGGCTGCGGGTGCGCACCGTCGTACGGCCTGCCGCGTCGTACTCGTAGCGGACCCGGCCCGCGCTGCGCACCCGGGTTCCTTCGTAGGTGCGCTCCCCGACGGCATCGCGGCCCGGCATGTTCTCCGGCCACTGGGCCCGCAGTTGGTTGCCCGCGGCGTCGTAGGCGTAGGTCTCGCTCCAGCGCGTGGCGTGGACGGCGGTGATCCGGCCCACCGGGTCGAGGTCGAACCGGCGGCGGCCCGACCGCAGGTCGTCCACCCCGGCGAGCGAGCCGTCGGGGCGGTAGGTGTAACCGCGGCCGAGCAGGGTGCTGTCGTCGGGGCCCGTCAGTTCCTGGCGGACCGCCCGGCCCAGCGGGTCGTAGCGCCGGGTCAGGGTGAGGTCGCCGACGCTCCGGGTCACCTCGCGCCCTGCCGCGTCGTGGGCGAAGGTGAGGCTCCGCCCTGCGGCGACGAGACCGGCGGGGTTGCCCGCGGCGTCGTAACTCCACTCGGTGCGGGCACCGGCCGGTGTGGTGCGGGACACCCGTCGGCCCGCCCTGTCGTACGTGTAGCGGGTGGCCCGGCCGTTGACGGTCTCGGCGACGAGCCTGCCCACCGCGTCCCGTTCGAGGGCGAGTTCGGCGTCGGGGCCCGTCGCGCCCACCAGGTCCCCGGCCCGCGAGTAGACGAACGCGGTGATCGTGCCGTCCGCGTCCTTGCGGACCACGCGGCCCTGGGCGTCTCGCTCGAACCGGAGCACGCCCCCCGCGGAGTCACGGCGTGAGGTCAGCCGGCCTGCCGCGTCGTGCCCGTAGCGCACCTGCCGCTCGTCGAAGTCCGTCTCCGCGATCAAGCGGCCCGCCTCGTCGTACGTGTACGCCCAGGTGAGGCCCTGCGGTCCGGTGACCTTGCCGAGGCGCAACTCGGTGTCGTGCTCGAACTCGTAGCGGGCTCCGTCCGGTCCTGTCCGTGCCGCGAGCAGATCGAAGTGGGTGTACTCGAAGCGGGTGACCGAGCCGGTGGCGTCCGTGTGGCTCGTGCAGTTGCCCTCGCCGTCCCAGGTCCAGGACTCCACGGAGCCGTCGGCTGCCGTGAGCCGGGCGGGCCTGCCCTCCGCCGTCCACTCCATCCTCGTGACGGCGCCGAGCGGATCGGCGATCTCCACCACCCGCCCGAAGCCGTCGCGTCGGCAGGTGCTGACCGCTCCCAGCGGATCGGTGAGCCGCAGCACGAGCCCCGCGCCGTCGTGCTCGGCGGCCGTCGTGTGCCCCAGGGCGTCGGTGACGGTGGTCACGGCGCCCGTGCTGTCGTGGGTCCAGCGGAAGCCGCCGCCGTCGGGGGCGACGAGAACGGTCAGGTTGCCGCGCTCGTCGAAGGTCTGGACGCTGCGCCGGCCGTCGGGGCCCGTCCACTCGGTCGGCAGGTGCAGCGCGTTGTACGCGATGCGGCTGCTGTTGCCGTCGGGCGTGGTGATGGACACGAGGTCACCCGCGTCGTCCCACTCCCAGCGCGTGGTGTTGCCCAGCGGATCGGTACGGGACAGCAGGTGATCGCGGCTGTCCCAGCGCTGGGTGGTCATCGCGCCCAGCGGGTCGGTGACCGCGACGATCTGGCCGTGCCGGTTGGCGCGGTAGACCGTGGTGTTCCCGAGGGAGTCGGTGTAGGTCGCTGTGGTGGCGCCCGCCTGGTCCGGATCTCCGTAGGTGACGGTCGAGTTGAGGAATCCGTCCGTGCCCCGGGTGGCGCTCACCCGCCCCTGCGCGTCGTACTCGTACGCGAAGGTGGTGTCGTTCGAGTCGCGCCAGCCGGTGATGCGGTGCGCGTCGTCGTACGTCAGGTGCAGCGGGGCGTCGACCGCGTTGCGCACCTCGGTCAGGGCGGCGGTCGCGTCGTCGTACGCGAAGGCGCGGAGGCGGACGGGTCCGTCGCCGGTCAGGGCGTGCAGGGCGGTGACGCGGGGCCGGCCGCGGACCGGCTCGCTGCCCGCCTCCAGGACGTATCCCCCGGTGTGGGTGATGGCCTGTGGGGTTCCTGCCTCGTCCCGGTCGATGCCTACGGTGTTGCCGTTGCGGTCCTCGACCGCCGTCAGCCACCAGGTGTCCGTGTCGTCCATGGCGTCCATGGCGTCCATGGCGTCCGTGGCGTCCGTGGCGTCCGTGGCGTCCCCGTCCTCCGTGGCGGACTCGAAGAATCGCGTCAGGCCGGTGTGCGGGTCCCGTACGGCGAGGACGTACGTGGTGCCCCGGGTGATGCAGGTCAGCGGCAGCGGATGGCCCATGACAGGCAGGACGTGGTCGCCGGGCAGGTCGGGGCGGCGCGGGTAGAGCAGCACAGAGCCGTCCTCCCGGTACCAGCGGATGCCGCCCGACTCCCGGTCGTCCGCCAGGCGTTCGTCCAGGGTCGACGCCCAGGAAGGGCCGAAGAAGCGCCCGTACCCGTAGCCGGACAGGTGGGTGCGGCGCAGGATCAACGGCAGGACGCCGGGCAGGTCGACGTCGGTCTGCGCCATGACCAGCTGCCCCGATGCCATGTCGATCGGGTCGCCGCAGGTCTCCTTGTCGGACAGCGCACGGGCGTCCTTGGCACGGTCCACCAGATCCGGATCGTTCTTCCGGGCCTCGTCGATCTTGAGGGGTGAGCCCGAGTCGCCCTTCCTGTGCCCGTCGCCCTTGCCGTCGCCGTGCTTCTTGCCGTCGAGGATGGCCTCGACCTTCTCGCGTACGTCGTGGTCCTTGCCCTTGTGCAGCCGCGAGGCGCCCTTGACCCGCTCAGGGACGGTGTCGGTGAGGTGCTTGGCGACCTTGCCGAGGGCCTTCTCCGAGCCCTTGAGCGCGCCGTGCAGCACGCTGTCGAAGGCCTGCGTGAACGGATCACGGCCCTTGCTCCGGCCGAACGCGCCGCGCGCCTTGCCGAGCGAGGAGGATGCGGCCAGGTGCAGTTCACCGCCGTGCTTGGAGACCTTCCCCGCACCGTCCTCGAACTCGAAGTGGTCGATGTGGGTGCGCTTCTGGGCACCGCCGCCGGCCGAGGCGATCTGCATCGCGCCGGCTCCGGCCGAGGCGATGTGCATCCCGCCGCCGTGCTTGCCGCCGCCACCGCTGCCGTCCGCGGGCGGCATGTGGAAGGCGCCCTCGGCGAGGTCGAGGACCATGTCCTCGACCATCGACTCCAGCTTCGCGTTGATCGGCTGGGTGATCTTCGCCAGGACCTCGTCGACGATCCGGTCCACGGCCTCGTCGATGATCCGCTTGACCACCTGCCGCATGGCCGCGACCTCGCCCGCACCGATCAGCGCGGAGAGCCCTCCGGTGACGACCGCGAGCCCGGCCGAGATGCCCACCGAGGCGGCCATCGCCCCGAGTTCGATCTCGGCCTTGGTCTTCATGCCGAAGATGATGTCGGCGAGGATGTCGCACGCGTCGGCGAACAACCGAGCAAGCTCGGGGAGTTTCTCCAGGTGACTGGCCTTGATCTGGTTCCAGTGCTGCTCCATGGAGTCGACCGCCCAGCCCTCCGAGGAGGACAGGATCCGGGAGAACGCCTTGTGCGCGTCCCCACCGTGCCCCTCGAACTTGTCCGCGAACTCCCGCATGGCGTCCGCCATTTCGCGGTAATCGTCCTCGTCCACGTTCGGGAAGTTGATCCCGATGAAATCCAGGACGTCGTCGAGCCAGCCCGGAATCGTGTAGCCCATGTCTCCCGATCCTCCCCCGAAGTCTCGGCTGCACCTCCAGTGTCACTGACGCATGCATACGAGGAAAAGTTCCTGCGCCCCCCGTCCCGGTTCTGTCCGGTGTTGTCCTGCCTGTCCCGGACCGCGTACGGGTAGGGGTGGGCCTCGGAGGTGGCAGGCGTGAACAAGGCTGCGGACGAGGCGGGTTGGGACGTCGAACCCGGCGACGAGATCGAACCGGTCGTACAGGCGGTGGGCCGGCTGTTCAAGGTGTGCCGGGAGGCGGCGGGGCTGCGCGCGGGCGAGCTGGGTGAACTCCTCGGGTACGGGGAGGACTTGATCCGCAAGATCGAGCGTGGGGCGCGCATTCCTCGGCCGGAGATGCTGGACCAGGCCGATGACATCTTGGGGGCTCAGGGGCATCTGCGGGCGTTCATGGAGGACATGCGCAGGGCGCGGTATCCGAAGAAGGTGCGGCAGCTCGCGCAGATGGAGGAGCGGGCGGCGGAGATGCTGTTGTACAGCTGCCACAACGTGCATGGGTTGTTGCAGACGCCGGAGTACGCGAGGGCCGCGTTCGACGTCAGGCAACCGGCGTACTCGCGGGAAGAGGTCGATCACGGCGTCGAGGCACGGATGGCCCGTAAGTCGGTCTTCGACCGCGACCCCGCCCCCACCCTCAGTTTCATCCAGGAACAGGTGACGCTGGAGCGCCCCATCGGAGGCCCGGCCGTGTTGCGCAGACAACTCGAGAGCCTGTTGAACACAGCCCAGTTGAGGCACGTCACGCTTCAGGTGATGCCAACCGCACGCGAGGACCACGCGGGGCTTCAGGGCCTGATCGAGGTGCTCAAGTTCTCTGATGGCACAGCCATCGGCAGGTCCGAAGGGGCATTCAACAGCCGACCGGTCTCAAACCCCAGGGATCTTCGTATCCTTGAGCTGCGCTACGGAATGATCCGCGCGCAGGCTCTCCCGCCAAGGGAGTCGCTGGCCTTCATCGAGCAAGCCCTGGGGAGACTATGAGCACCTCGGAACTCCACTGGTTCAAGAGCAGCTACAGCAGCAGCAGCGAAACCGACAGCTGCGTAGAGGTCGCCCTCACCCCGGCCACCATCCACGTCCGCGATTCAAAGCACCCGCACCCCGCCGGCCCCCGGTGCACCACGACACCGAGGGCCTGGCAGAGCTTCATCGCCTACGCGGCAGGGGCCGACGCCGGGTCCAACTAGCCGTGTGCTGAGGCCAGATGACGGGCAAGCCGCGGTGACGCGAACTCCGTGCCGCACACGAACCGCATCACCGGACCGTACGACGACCCGCCCAGCATCCCCGTGAAGTACAGGCCGGGGACGGACGAGACATAGCCCGCGCCGAGGCGTGGCGTGCCGCGGCTGGTGGCGAGGCGGGTGCGCAGGCCGTCGCCGAGGAAGGGCATGGCCGCGAGGTCGACCCGGTAGCCCGTCGCAGCGATGACGTGGTCCGCGGTCAGGTCCGTGCTGCGGCCGCCGTGCGTACGGACGGTCAGGACGGGCGCGCCGTCCGACGCCGCGGCCCGCTCGATCGCCGCGACGTCCCGCACGGCGACCTTCCCCTCGAACCGCTCGCGCAGCCACCACGCGCCGAGCGGACCGAGTACCCGCTTGACCAGGAAGTGCCGTGCCTGCGGCGGCAGTTGACGGTACTGATGCGGGTAGTACGTGAGCGCGTACAGCGACCAGGCCTTGCCGAACGGGGTCTCCGGGCGGAACCTGGGCTGCTGCCACGGCGGCGCCCCGAACCTGACCCGGCCCCGGCCGCGCGCCACCACCTTCACGCTCGCCCCGGCCTCCGCCGCGAGCGCCGCCGTCTCCAGGGCCGACTGGCCCGCGCCGACGACGATCAGCTCCTTGCCGGAGAACCGGGTCAGGTCGTGGTGCTGGGCGCTGTGCGAGAGCGGGCCCGTGGGGGTGGGTCCGTCGGGCACGGCCGCGGCGAGTTCGCGCGGCAGGTGCTCCAGGCCGGACAGACCGGTGGCGACGACGACGGCCCGCGCCGTGAACTGCTCGCCCGAGTCGAGCTTCAGCTCGAAGCCCTCCCGGCCGCGCCGGTCCACGGAGACGACGCGGACGCGCTCGAGCTCGGGCACCAGCTTCTGCTGGAACCAGTCGCCGTACGCGACGAACACCTCGGCGGTGATGAGGTCCTCGTCGGTGACGAGACGCTTGATGCCGGCCGCGTCGCAGTAGTCGGCCAGGGTGTGGCCGCGCTGCGGGGCGTCGATGTTCGACGCGGACGGGACCGACTTGAGGATCATGCCTTCGGGCATGTGCGAGCGCCAGCTCACCATGGGTTCACCGAAGACCCTGACGGGGATGCCGCGCGCCCGCAGATGAGCGGCGGTCGACAGGCCGTACGGGCCTGCCCCGATGACAGCTACCGGATGGATCACGAAGTCCCTCCCCAGGACGACGCAGCGTCACTTACTTCGTGCCGGTTCCCCTGTGCTGCAGACGTGCTGCAGACGTGCTGCGGACATGCCGCAGACGTGCTTCAGGCAGGCGAACCGGTGCCGCTGCCGCGGCGGTTGGTCCGCCACAGCTGATAGAGATGCTTGGCCCCTGGTCGTACGAAGCGGGCGAGCATCGTGAAGAACGGCCGCGGATCGTCGGCCGCCCACCACGCCAGTTCCGTACCGCTCGCGCGGGACGGGGCGTGCGGGGTCGTGTAGCCGCTGCGCCGGTACGCGAGCAGGGCCGGCAGGTCGATGTTCTCCACGACGTACCGGTGGCCCGCCCGCTGTTCCCCCTCCGGGACGTCGCGGCCGGTCAGTTGCAGGTGCAGGGCGCGGACGACGTCGATACCCGCCTCGTTCTCGAAGAGGCGGAACTGGGCGCCCATCCGCGGATTGAAGTCGAGGAGCTTGTACTGTCCGTCGCGCCGGTCGAAGCGCAGGTCGAGGTCGATGATGCCGGTGAAGCCGATCTGCTTGATGAAACGCACGGCGATGTCCGCGAGTTCCGGATTGTCGACGACGTAGGCGTTCGCCGTCATTCCGGCGTGCGGCGGCCAGGAGCGGACCTTGACCCCGGTGAACATCGCGCGCGGGTTGGAGTCCTGGTCGAAGTACGCGTGCACGATCCAGTCCTCCGCGTCCTCGCGCGGCAGGTACTCCTGCAGGATCACGCCGGGCCGCACCCCCCAGTCGCGGGCCAGGGCCCGCAGGGCGTCGGGGGTCGCGATCCTCGTCGTCCCGTTCACCGCGGGGCTGCTGCGGCGCGTGAACGCCTCCCTGTTCTTCGCGACCACCGGGAAGCGCGCCTTGGCCGCGAACTCCTCGATGTCCTCCTGGCTGTCCGGGAACGCGGCCGACGGCGAGGCGATCCCGTGCTCCACACACAGCTCGTGCAGCCCCTGCTTGCTGGCGAGGCGGCGCGGCAACTCCCGCTCCACGCGCGGGAAGAGAAACCCCGCGTCTGCCAGCGGCCCCTGGTGTTCGGCGATGAGGACGGCCGCTTCCTCGTCCGTCGGGATCATCACCGTCGGCCGGCCGATGCGGCGCGCGATGCGCACCAGCCCCTCGACGAGCCGCGCCGGTTCCTCGGCCCCGGTGGTCCGCCAGGGAAAGGCCCCGGTCAGATAGCGCGAGGCCGCCGCGGGCGTGTATCGGTCCTCGGTGATCGCGTACATGGGCACGCCGAGACGGCCCAGACTGCGGATGACGCCCACTCCTCCGTGGTGCAGCGGATAGTCGCCGAACTTGACGACGAGGCCCGGCACGTCCCGGTCCACGCCCAGCGGCGCACCTCCCCCACCGCTCCGAGCGCTGCCGGCACTTCTGGCCACGGGTCCCCCCACGTGTCCCCCTTCGGACACGGCCCACCCCGTCCGCGCCCACCGGACATTGACGCTAAGCCTGAACCGACCACTCCATCAACGGGTCATTCGGACATTGCGAACTCTTTAGGCACTGCCCGAACTGGTGTCTCCCACGTAACGTGAACCGAACATCGATGGCCCGTACCGATGGACCGACCGATGGACCGACCGATGGACCGGCCCATGGACTGGCCGTATCGATGGACTGGCCGTATCGATGGAACGACCGTATCGATGGAACGTGAGGCAGGCAGGCATGGCTGGCACGACCGGCGTCACCGAGCACACCCCGCTCGACCTCCCCGAAGGCCACCCCTTCGGCGCGCACAACCTCCCCTACGGAGTCTTCTCGTACGCCGACGAGTCACCCCGCGTCGGCGTCCGCATCGGCGACCACGTCCTGGACGCGGGCGGCGCCGCGGCGGCCCTCGGCTCCCCGTACGTCTCCCTCCTGGCCCGCCCGAACCTCAACTCCCTTCTCTCCGCGGGCCGTACGGCCTGGTCGGACGTGCGCCGCGCCCTGACGGCCTGGCTGACGGTCCCGGCCCACCGCGAGACGGTCCTGCCCTTCCTCCACCCGCTGGACTCGGTCACGCTGCACCTGCCCTTCGATGTCGCGGACTACGTCGACTTCTACGCCTCCGAGCACCACGCCTCGAACCTGGGCCGCCTCTTCCGCCCCGACGAGGAGCCGCTGAAGCCCAACTGGAAGCACCTGCCGGTGGGTTACCACGGCCGGGCAGGCACCGTCGTCGTCTCCGGGACCGACGTGGTGCGCCCCTCGGGCCAGCGCAAGGGCCCGGCCGACCCGGCCCCCGTCTTCGGCCCGTCCGCCCGCCTCGACATCGAGACGGAGGTCGGCTACGTCGTCGGAGTCCCGTCCGCACAAGGCACGTCCGTCCCCCTCTCCGCCTACCACGACCACGTCTTCGGCCTCTGCCTCCTCAACGACTGGTCGGCGCGCGACATCCAGAACTGGGAGACGGTGCCGCTCGGCCCGCACCTCGGCAAGTCCTTCGCGACGTCGATCTCCGCCTGGATCACCCCGCTTGAGGCCCTCGACGCGGCCCGCGTGCCCGCACCCGAGCGCACCGTCCCCCTCCTGCCCTACCTGGACGACGCGGACCCGGACCTGGACCCCGCGGGCTACGACCTGCACATCACGGTGACCCTCAACGGCCAGGTCATCTCGGAACCCCCCTTCTCCACCATGTACTGGACCGGCGCCCAGATGCTCGCCCACATGACGGTCAACGGCGCCTCCCTGCGCACCGGCGACCTCTACGGCTCCGGCACGATCAGCGGCCCCGAGGAGAACCAGCGCGGCTCCCTGATCGAAATGACCTGGAACGGCACCCGGCCCCTGGACCTCCCGACCGGCAAGCGCGGCTTCCTCGAGGACGGCGACGAAGTAACGCTCTCGGCCTGGGCCCCGGGCCCGAACGGAACCCGGGTGGGCCTCGGCGACGTAACGGGCAGGATCGTGCCAACCGCCCAGTAGGAGCGCCCCGCAAGGGGCGCGGGGAACTGCGCGAGCAACCACGACGAAGCCGCACCCGCCAACGCACCATCACCCCCAACGGCGCTCACGCGAGGGGAGACCGCGGGTGGCACACCCAGCCACCCGCGCCACTCGCTAGGCAGCCGACAGCTCGCGCCCAAGGAACGCCAGGAGTCTTCGGTGCGCCGGGGCCTCCACCGGCGCCGGTATCTCGGGGCCGAAGAGCCCCGGGCCGCGGAACTTCCCGAAGTCCATGGCGCCCAGATCCACCAGCAGATCCGCACACGCCTGCTCGTCGATCAGCTCGGGCCTGCCGACGGCGAGGGCCAGATCGGCGCCGTGCACCACCAGTTCGAGGAGGTGGACGAGCGCGCCCATCGGCGCGGGTACGGTCCCGAAGCCCAGCCGCACCACACCGTCCAGGGCGTCCGGGCGCGCCCAGGCCGCCCGGTCCAGCTCCGCGGCCACGGTGAACGCACCTCGCGGGTCGTCCCCCAGCCAGTCCGCCTCATGGGCGGCGCCGGCCTCCGTGCCACTGACCTCGGCCGCGAAGATGCGCATGCCGCCCACCACATGGTTGAGCTCCGTGCGCACGTCCCAGCCCGCGCAGGGCGTCCCACGCCCCCACGCGTCGTCGCCCAGGGCCGCGACCACCCCCGCCGTCGTCCCGACGGCCCGATCGATCCTGCTCACCACATCGGGCATGAGCCCCCCTGCTCAGTTGGGTCGATATCAGTTCGGTGCGGGTCGATGCCGGGGCGATGCCACGTCCATCGACAGTGGATCGATCCCGTCAGACCCTCGGTGTCACCAGTCCACGTCGTCGGGCTCCGGCTCGGGCTCCGGGCCGAAGTCCGGCTCCGGCCCGAGGTCTTCCTGCTCACCCCGCGCACCCCGCGCACCCCGCGCATCCACCGGCGCTCCTGCGCCGCCTCCGCCTCCGCCGAGCTCGGCCAGCACCGCCAGCACGCCCTCCCCGTACGTCGCCAGCTTCTTCTCGCCGACGCCGCCGATCGTGCCCAACTGGGCCACGGACGTGGGCTGTTGCAGGGCGATCTCGCGCAGCGTCGCGTCGTGGAAGATGACGTACGCGGGCACCCCGTTCTCCTTGGCCTGTGCGCCGCGCCAGGCCCGCAGTGCCTCGAAGACCGGCACCAGCTGCTCGGGCAGCTCGGCCGCGGGCGACTTGGCCCTGCGCTCGCGCGGGGTAGAGCGCGACGCGGCGGGCTTCGGGGCCTCCTTGCGCAGCCGCACCTCCCGCTGCCCGCCGAGGACGGTCCCGCTGCCCTCCGTGAGCACCAGCGTCCCGAACTCGCCCTCGACCGCGATCAGCGACTGGGCCAGCAACTGCCGCACCACGCCCCGCCATTCGGTCTCGCTCAGCTCTTCGCCGATGCCGAAGACGGAGAGCTGGTCGTGGTCGAACTGGATGACCTTGGCGGTGCGCTTGCCCAGCAGGATGTCGATGATCTGGCCCGCGCCGAACTTCTGCCGCCGCTCCCGGTCGAGCCGCACCACGGTGGAGAGGATCTTCTGCGCGGCGACGGTCCCGTCCCAGGTCTCGGGCGGGGTCAGACACGTGTCGCAGTTCCCGCAGGAGGCGGGCGCCTCCTGGCCGAAGTACGTGAGGAGCTGGGCGCGCCGGCAGTGCGCCGTCTCGCACAGCGCGAGCATCGAGTCGAGATGGGCGGAGGCACGGCGGCGGAACGCCTCGTCCCCCTCCCCCATGTTGATCAACTTCCGCTGCTGGACGACGTCCTGCAGCCCGTACGCCATCCAGGCCGTGGACGGCATTCCGTCCCGCCCGGCGCGGCCCGTCTCCTGGTAGTAGCCCTCGACGGACTTCGGCAGGTCCAGGTGCGCGACGAACCGCACGTCCGGCTTGTCGATGCCCATGCCGAACGCGATGGTCGCGCAGACGATCAGGCCCTCCTCGCGCAGGAACCGCGACTGGTGCGCCGCGCGCGTGCCCGCGTCCAGGCCCGCGTGGTAGGGCACCGCCTCGATCCCGTTCCTGCACAGGAACTCGGCGGTGGCCTCCACCGACTTGCGCGACAGGCAGTACACGATGCCTGCGTCGCCCTCGTGCTCCTGCTTGAGGAAGGTGAGCAGCTGCTTCTTCGGGTCGGCCTTGGGCACGATCCGGTACTGGATGTTGGGCCGGTCGAAGCTCGCCACGAAGTGCTTGGCGTCCGGCATGCCCAGGCGCTGGGTGATCTCCTGGTGCGTGGCGTGCGTCGCGGTCGCGGTCAGCGCGATGCGCGGCACGTCCGGCCAGCGCTGCCCGAGCACCGACAGGGTCAGGTAGTCGGGGCGGAAGTCGTGCCCCCACTGCGCCACGCAGTGCGCCTCGTCGATGGCGAAGACGGAGATCTTGCCGCGCGAGAGCAGGTCGAGCGTGGAGTCGAGCCGCAGCCGCTCCGGCGCCAGGTACAGCAGGTCCAGCTCACCGGCGAGGAACTCGGCCTCGACCGTGCGGCGCTCGTCGAAGTCCTGTGTCGAGTTCACGAACCCCGCGCGCACGCCCAGGGCCCGCAGCGCGTCCACCTGGTCCTGCATGAGCGCGATCAGCGGCGAGACGACGATGCCCGTGCCCGCTCTGACCAGGGCCGGGATCTGGTAGCACAGCGACTTGCCGCCGCCGGTGGGCATGAGGACGACCGCGTCCCCGCCCGCCACCACGCGGTCGATGATCGCCTCCTGCTCGCCGCGGAAGGCGTCATACCCGAAGACGCGGTGGAGCGTGGCAAGCGCCTCGCTCTCGGTCACCTCGCTCATACCGTCTGTCCCGTCCGTCGTCTCGACTTCTGCTGCAACGATAGGGGGCGGCACCGACAACCCCCGAAGTTATCCACAGGCTGGGGTTCCCGGACAGCACGAAGCCCGGCCCCGCCTGGGGACCGGGCTTCCGAACCGTCCGTCGCTAGCGGACGAAGACGCTCGCCTGGCTCGCCAGATCCAGGAAGTACTGCGGTGCGAGACCGAGCACGACCGTCACGGCGACACCCACCGCGATCGTCGTCATGGTCAGCGGCGACGGCACGGCGACGGTCGGCCCGTCCGCCTTCGGCTCGCTGAAGAACATCAGGACGATCACGCGGATGTAGAAGAACGCGGCGATGGCCGACGAGATCACACCGACCACGACGAGCGCCCCTGCGCCGCCCTCGGCCGCCGCCTTGAACACGGCGAACTTCCCCGCGAACCCGGAGGTCAGCGGGATGCCCGCGAAGGCCAGCAGGAAGACGGCGAAGACCGCCGCCACCAGCGGTGACCTGCGTCCGAGCCCGGCCCACTTCGACAGGTGCGTCGCCTCGCCGCCCGCGTCGCGCACCAGCGTCACCACGGCGAAGGCGCCGATCGTGACGAAGGAGTACGCGCCCAGGTAGAAGAGGACCGACGAGACGCCGTCCGGGGACGTGGCGATGACACCGGCCAGGATGAACCCGGCGTGCGCGATCGAGGAGTACGCGAGCAGCCGCTTGATGTCGGTCTGCGTGATCGCGACGATCGCACCGGCCAGCATCGTGACGATGGCGACGGCCCACATGACAGGACGCCAGTCCCAGCGCAGCCCGGGCAGGACCACGTACAGGAGCCGGAGCAGCGCGCCGAAGGCCGCGACCTTGGTGGCCGCCGCCATGAAGCCCGTGACCGGCGTCGGAGCGCCCTGGTAGACGTCCGGCGTCCACATGTGGAAGGGGACGGCGCCGACCTTGAACAGCAGGCCCATGACGACGAGCGCCATGCCGATGAGCAGCAGCGCGTCATTGCCCATGGTGTCGGCGAGCGCCGGGTCGATGTTCTGGATCGAGCCGTCGACGACCTGGGCGATCGTCGCGTACGAGACCGAGCCCGCGTAGCCGTACAGGAGCGCGATGCCGAACAGGGTGAAGGCCGAGGCGAAGGCGCCGAGCAGGAAGTACTTGACCGCGGCTTCCTGCGACATGAGCCGGTTGCGCCGGGCCACGGCGCACAGCAGGTACAGCGGGAGCGAGAAGACCTCGAGGGCGATGAACAGCGTCAGCAGGTCGTTCGCCGAGGGGAAGACCAGCATGCCGCCGATCGCGAAGAGCGCGAGCGGGAACACCTCGGTGGTGGTGAACCCGGCCTTCACGGCGGCCTTCTCGCTGTCGCTGCCGGGCACGGACGCGGCCTGCGCGGCGAACGAGTCGACGCGGTTGCCGTGCGCCTCCGGGTCGAGCCGCCGCTCCGCGAAGGTGAAGATCGCGACCAGCCCGGCCAGCAGGATGGTGCCTTGGAGGAAGAGCGCGGGACCGTCGACGGCGATCGCGCCCATGGCCGCGATGTGCGCCTTGGTGGTGCCGTATCCACCGGCCGCGAGCGCCACGACCGCCGCGAAGGCGGCCGCGAGCGCGACGACGGCCAGGAACACCTGGACGTAATAACGGGACTTGCGGGGCACGAACGCCTCGACCAGGACCCCCAGGACGGCGGCACCGATAACGATCAAGGTGGGCGACAATTGCCCATATTCGATCTTGGGTGCGTCGATCTTGGAGATCGGATCGGCGGCGGTTGTCCACAGGCTGTGGACGGCGGGAGTGCTCACCAGGGAACTCACTTGTGGGCCGCCTCCACTTCCGGCTTCGGGTCCTTCTTCTGGACGTCGGACATGGTGTGCTTGACCGCCGGGTTCACCAGCTCGGTGAGCGGCTTCGGGTACACACCGAGGAAGATCAGCACGCCGATCAGCGGGACCACCACCGCGAGCTCACGCACCCGCAGGTCCGTGATGCCCTCGGTCGACGGCTTCACCGGGCCGGTCATGGTGCGCTGGTAGAGGACCAGCGTGTAGAGCGCGGCGAGCACGATGCCGAAGGTGGCGATGATGCCGACCACCGGGTAGCGCGTGAACGTGCCGACCAGGACCAGGAATTCACTGACGAAGGGCGCGAGCCCCGGCAGCGAGAGCGTGGCCAGACCGCCAATGAGGAACGTGCCCGCGAGCACCGGGGCGACCTTCTGCACACCCCCGTAGTCGGCGATGAGCCGCGAGCCGCGCCGCGAGATCAGGAACCCGGCGACCAGCATCAACGCGGCCGTCGAAATGCCGTGGTTGACCATGTAGAGCGTCGCGCCGGACTGGCCCTGGCTGGTCATCGCGAAGATGCCCAGGATGATGAAGCCGAAGTGCGAGATCGACGCGTACGCCACCAGGCGCTTGATGTCGCGCTGCCCGACGGCGAGCAGGGCGCCGTACACGATGCTGATCAGGGCCAGCACCAGAATCACCGGCGTCGCCCACTTGCTCGCCTCCGGGAACAGCTGGAGGCAGAAGCGGAGCATCGCGAACGTGCCGACCTTGTCGACGACTGCCGTGATCAGTACGGCTACGGGGGCCGTGGCCTCGCCCATCGCGTTCGGCAGCCACGTGTGCAGCGGCCACAGCGGGGCCTTCACCGCGAAGGCGAAGAAGAACCCGAGGAAGAGCCAGCGCTCGGTGCTGGTCGCCATGTCGAGCGAGCCGCTGGCCCGCGCGGCGGCGATCTCCTGGAGCGAGAAGTTCCCCGCGACCACATAGAGACCGATGACGGCCGCCAGCATGATGAGGCCGCCGACCAGGTTGTACAGGAGGAACTTGACCGCGGCGTACGAGCGTTGAGCCGCCGCGTTCTCGTCCGTGCCCGCGTGGGCCCGGTCCCCGAAGCCGCCGATGAGGAAGTACATCGGGATGAGCATGGCTTCGAAGAAGATGTAGAAGAGGAAGACGTCGGTGGCCTCGAAGGAGATGATCACCATCGCCTCGACCAGCAGGATCAGGGCGAAGAAGCCCTGTGTCGGCCGCCACCGCGTGTTCCCGGTCTCCTGCGGGTCGGCGTCGTGCCACCCGGCCAGGATCACGAACGGGATCAGCAGCGCGGTCAGCGCGATGAGCGCAAGGCCGATGCCGTCCACACCCAGCTCGTAGCGGACCCCGAAGTCCTTGATCCACGAGTGGGACTCGGTCAGTTGATAGCGGTCGCCGTCCGGGTCGAAGCGGACCGCCACCACGGCCGCGACCACCAGTGTCGCGAGGGAGAAGAGCAGCGCGAGCCACTTGGCCGCGGTGCGCTGCTTCGCCGGCACGGCGGCCGTGGCGATCGCGCCCACGGCCGGAAGCACCGCCGTCGCTGTCAGCAGAGGAAAGGACATCGGTATCAGACCGCCCTCATCAGCAGGGTCGCGGCGACGATGACCGCCGCACCGCCGAACATCGAGACGGCGTACGAGCGCACGTAGCCGTTCTGGAGCTTGCGCAGCCGGCCGGAGAGGCCGCCGACGGAAGCCGCCGTCCCGTTGACCACTCCGTCGACCAGGGTGTGGTCGACGTAGACCAGCGAGCGGGTCAGGTGCTCGCCGCCGCGGACGAGGACGACGTGGTTGAAGTCGTCCTGGAGCAGGTCGCGGCGGGCCGCCCGGGTCAGCAGCGAGCCGCGCGGGGCGACGACCGGGACCTCGCGGCGCCCGTACTGGAGCCAGGCGATGCCGACGCCGATGACCAGGCACACCATGGTGGCGCCGGTGACCGCGCCCGCGCTGATCGGCGCGTGCCCGTGGTCGTGTCCTGTGACCGGCTCGAGCCACTTCAGGAAGCGGTCCCCGAGGGAGAAGAAGCCACCGGCGAAGACCGAGCCGACCGCGAGCACGATCATCGGGATCGTCATGGACGAGGGCGACTCGTGCGGGTGCGGCTCGTGGCCCTCGGCGTCCGGCTGCCAGCGCTTCTCGCCGAAGAAGGTCATGATCATCACGCGCGTCATGTAGAACGCGGTGATGGCCGCGCCCAGCAGGGCGACGGAGCCGAGGATCCAGCCCTCCGTGCCGCCCTTCGCGAACGCCGCCTCGATGATCTTGTCCTTGGAGAAGAAGCCGGACAGACCCGGGAAGCCGATGATGGCCAGGTACCCGAGCCCGAACGTCACGAAGGTGACCGGCATGTACTTGCGCAGCGCGCCGTACTTCCGCATGTCCACCTCGTCGTTCATGCCGTGCATGACCGAACCGGCGCCGAGGAAGAGGCCCGCCTTGAAGAAGCCGTGCGTCACCAGGTGCATGATCGCGAAGACGTAGCCGATGGGGCCGAGGCCCGCGGCGAGCACCATGTAGCCGATCTGCGACATCGTCGAGCCGGCGAGGGCCTTCTTGATGTCGTCCTTCGCGCAACCGACGATCGCACCGAAGAGCAGGGTGACCGCACCGACGATGGTCACGACCAGCTGCGCGTCGGGCGCACCGTTGAAGATCGCCCCCGACCGCACGATCAGGTAGACGCCCGCGGTCACCATCGTCGCGGCGTGGATGAGGGCCGAGACCGGGGTCGGGCCCTCCATCGCGTCACCGAGCCAGGACTGCAGCGGCACCTGCGCCGACTTGCCGCACGCGGCGAGCAGCAGCATCAGGCCGATCGCGGTGAGCTTGCCCTCGGAGGTGTCACCGACGCTGTCGAGCACCGGCTTGAAGGCGAACGTCCCGAAGGTCGTGAACATCAGCATGATCGCGATCGACAGACCCATGTCGCCGACGCGGTTGACCAGGAACGCCTTCTTGGCGGCGGTGGCCGCGCTCGGCTTGTGCTGCCAGAAGCCGATCAGCAGGTACGAGGCGAGACCCACGCCCTCCCAACCGACGTACAGGAGCAGGTAGTTGTCGGCGAGGACCAACAGGAGCATCGCCGCGAGGAACAGGTTCAGGTAGCCGAAGAAGCGACGGCGCCGCTCGTCGTGCTCCATGTACCCGATCGAGTAGATGTGGATCAGCGTGCCCACACCCGAGATCAGCAGCACGAACGTCATCGACAGCTGGTCCAGCTGGAACGAGACGTCGGCCTGGAAGCCCTCGACGGGGATCCAGCTGAACAGGTGCTGGCTGAGCGTGCGCCCCTCGGTGCCCTTGCCGAGCAGATCGGAGAAGAGCACGACGGCGATCACGAAGGAGGCGGCCGCGAGCACGGTGCCGAGCAGATGACCCACCCGGTCCAACGCCCGCCCGCCGCACAGCAGTACGGCCGCTCCGAGCAGTGGCGCCGCTACCAGCAGCGCAATCAGGTTCTCCACTGGATGCGACCCCTTACAGCTTCATCAGGCTGGCGTCGTCGACCGAGGCCGAGTGGCGGGAACGGAACAGCGACACGATGATCGCGAGCCCGACCACGACCTCGGCGGCGGCGACGACCATCGTGAAGAACGCGATGATCTGCCCGTCGAGATTGCCGTGCATCCGGGAGAACGCGACGAACGCGAGGTTGCACGCGTTCAGCATCAGCTCGACGCACATGAACACCACGATCGCGTTCCGCCTGATGAGCACGCCGGTGGCACCGATCGCGAACAACAGGCAGGCGAGATACAGGTAGTTGACCGGATTCACTTCGACGCCTCCTCTGAACGCTCCAGGCGGTCGGCCGAGCGCTGCTCAAGGGCCTTGAGATCGCTGAGCGCCTCACTGGAGACGTCCCGGATCTGACCGCGCTCGCGCAGCGTCTGCATGACCGTGAGCTCCGAGGGCGTGCCGTCGGGCAGCAGGCCCGCGATGTCCACCGCGTTGTGCCGGGCGTAGACGCCCGGGGCGGGCAGCGGCGGCAGGTGCTTGCCCTCGCGCACGCGCTCCTCGGACAACTCCCGCTGGGTCTTGGCCCGTTCGGTGCGCTCGCGGTGCGTGAGCACCATCGCGCCGACCGCGGCCGTGATCAGCAGGGCGCCGGTGATCTCGAAGGCGAAGACGTACTTGGTGAAGATGAGGGTGGCGAGGCCCTCCACGTTCCCTCCCGCGTTCGCCTTGCCCACGCCGTTGAACTGCTTCAGCGACGCGTTCGCGATGCCCGCGATCAGCAGCACCCCGAAGCCGAGCCCGCACAGGGCGGCCAGCCAGCGCTGCCCCTTGATGGTCTCCTTCAGGGAGTCCGCCGCGGTGACGCCGACGAGCATGACCACGAAGAGGAACAGCATCATGATCGCGCCGGTGTAGACGACGATCTGCACGATGCCCAGGAAGTACGCCCCGTTGGCCAGGTAGAAGACCGCGAGGATGATCATGGTTCCGGCCAGGCACAGGGCGCTGTGCACGGCCTTCTTCATCAGGATCGTGCACAGTGCGCCGATGACGGCGACGGTGCCCAGGACCCAGAACTGGAAGGCCTCTCCGGTGGAGGTGGTGTAGGCGGCGAGCGTCATGCCTCCACCCCCTCTTCCGCCACCGCTTCGGAGTGCTTCTCGCCCTTGGAGACGGCCACTTGGCGCTCGGTACCCGGCGCGGCCTCGGTGACGAGCCCTCGGTAGTAGTCCTGCTCGTCCATGCCGGGGAAGATCGAGTGCGGCGACTCGACCATGCCCTCGTCAAGACCGGCGAGCAGCTGCTCCTTGGTGTAGATGAGGTTGGCGCGACTGCTGTCGGCCAGCTCGAACTCGTTCGTCATCGTCAACGCGCGCGTGGGGCACGCCTCGATGCACAGGCCGCACAGAATGCAGCGGGCGTAGTTGATCTGGTAGACGCGGCCGTACCGCTCGCCCGGGGAGTAGCGCTCCTCCTCGGTGTTGTCCGCGCCCTCCACGTAGATGGCGTCCGCCGGGCAGGCCCAGGCGCACAGCTCGCAGCCGACGCACTTCTCCAGGCCGTCCGGATGGCGGTTGAGCTGGTGCCTGCCGTGGAAGCGGGGAGCGGTGGTCTTCTCCTGCTCCGGGTACTGCTCGGTCAGCCGCTTCTTGAACATGGCCTTGAAGGTCACGCCGAAGCCGGACACGGGATTCATGAACCCCGGCTTGGTGTCCTTCTCGTTCGGCTCGTTCGTCTCGTCAGCCATCGGACGCCTCCTTTCCGTCACGAGATCCGCCAAGTGATTCGTCACTCGCAGTATCGGGCCCACCACTGACAATCAACTCCCGCTCCTGGCGGGAGCGCCTGCGCGGCACGGGCGGCAGGCTCTGTCCGGGCAGCGGCGGCACGGGGAATCCACCGGCCATCGGGTCGAACGCGGCCGGTTCCTCAACTGCCGCGTCCTGCTTGCCTCCCCGGTCGCGGAAGATGTCCACGACGAACGACAGGAGCAGGAGTACGAGGATGGCGCCGCCCACGTACAGGGCGATGGAGGCGAAGTCGTAGTCCTCGTTGCGCAGGGTCCGCACGGTGGCGACGAGCATCAGCCACACCACGGAGACCGGGATGAGGACCTTCCAGCCGAGCTTCATCAACTGGTCGTAGCGCACGCGCGGGAGCGTGCCGCGCAGCCAGATGAAGAAGAACAGCAGCAGCTGGACCTTGACGACGAACCAGAGCATCGGCCACCAGCCGTGGTTCGCGCCCTCCCAGAACGTGGAGACCGGCCACGGTGCCCGCCAGCCGCCCAGGAACAGCGTCACGGACACCGCGGAGACCGTCACCATGTTCACGTACTCGGCGAGCATGAACATCGCGAACTTGATGGACGAGTACTCGGTGTTGAAGCCGCCCACGAGGTCGCCCTCGGACTCCGGCATGTCGAAGGGGGCGCGGTTCGTCTCGCCGACCATCGTCACGATGTAGATCAGGAACGAGACGGGCAGCAGCACGATGTACCAGCGGTCGTGCTGCTGGGCGACGATCTCCGAGGTGGACATCGAGCCCGAGTAGAGGAACACCGAGGCGAACGCGGCGCCCATCGCGATCTCGTACGAGATCATCTGCGCGCACGAGCGCAGGCCGCCGAGCAGCGGGTACGTCGATCCGGACGACCAGCCGGCGAGCACGATGCCGTAGATGCCGACGGAGGCGACCGCGAGGATGTAGAGCATCGCGATCGGCAGGTCGGTGAGCTGCATCGCCGTACGGGTGCCGAAGATCGAGACCTCGTTGCCCGACGGGCCGAACGGGATCACGGCGATCGCCATGAAGGCGGGGATCGCGGCGACGATCGGCGCAAGGATGTAGACCACCTTGTCCGCGCGCTTGACGATCAGGTCTTCCTTGAGCATCAGCTTGATGCCGTCGGCGAGCGACTGGAGCATGCCCCAGGGGCCGTGCCGGTTGGGGCCGATGCGCAGCTGCATCCAGGCGACGACCTTGCGCTCCCACACGATGGAGAACAGCACGGTCACCATCAGGAAGGCGAAGCAGAACACCGCCTTGACGACGACGAGCCACCACGGGTCGGTGCCGAACATCGACAGGTCTTCGGCCGCGAGTGGGCTCACTGCCAGGGAACTCATGACTGCACCTCCGGGACCGCGGCGAGCGCCGGGCCGATCTTCACCAGGTCGCCGGGGACGGCACCGGTGTCCGAAGCCACACCGCCACCCGCCGAGTTCAGCGGGAGCCAGACGACTCGGTCCGGCATCTCGGTGACCTGGAGCGGGAGTTGAACGGCACCGGCCGGGCCCGTGACGGCCAGCACGTCGCCGTCCTTCACACCCGCCTCGGCGGCCGTCGCGGCGGACACGCGCGCGTGGGCGGCGTGCCGGGTCCCTGCCAGGGCCTCGTCTCCGTCCTGCAGACGGCCCTGGTCGAGCAGCAGCCGGTGCCCGGCGAGCACGGCCTCACCGGAGGCGGGACGCGGCAACTGCGCGCCCGTCTCCAGGGGTTCGGTCGCGTGCGGCCCGTCCCAGCCGCCGAGGCGGTCCAACTCCCCGCGCGCGGCGCGCAGATCGGGCAGCCCCAGGTGTACGTCCATGGCGTCGGCCAGCATCTGCAGCACCCGCCCGTCGGCCGGGGCGACACGGCGGGTCATCTGGTCGGGCTTGAGCGCGGCCTCGAACATCCGGGCCCGGCCCTCCCAGTTGAGGAACGTGCCCGCCTTCTCGGCGACCGCGGCCACCGGGAGCACGACGTCCGCGTGCTCGGTGACCTCGCTGGGCCGCTGCTCCAGGGAGACCAGGAACTCGACCTCGTGAAGCGCTTCACGCGCGCGTGCCGGGCTCGGCAGGTCGGCGACCTCGACACCCGCCACGACGAGGGCACGCAGTTCGCCGGTGGCGGCGGCCTCCACGATCTGGCCGGTGTCGCGCCCGTAGCGGTGCGGCAGTTCGGCCACCCCCCAGGCGGCGGCGACCTCCTCCCGCGCGCGCGGGTCGGTCGCCGGGCGGCCGCCCGGCAGCAGCGAGGGCAGCGCGCCGGCCTCGACGGCGCCGCGCTCACCGGCCCTGCGCGGGATCCACACCAGTGCGGCGCCGGTCGCGGTCGCGGCCCGTACGGCGGCGGTCAGGCCGCCCGCGACGGCCGCGAGCCGCTCGCCGACGACGATCACGGAGCCTTCGGTGCGCAGCGCCTGGGAGGCGACGGAGCCGCCCTCCTCCAGGCCGACCCCGGAGGCGAGCGCGTCCAGCCACTCGGTCTCCGTGCCCGGCGCGGCGGGCAGCAGCGTGCCACCGGCCTTCTCCAGGCCGCGCGTCGCGTGCGTAGCGAGCGAGAACACCTTCTGACCGTGCTTGCGCCATGCCTTGCGGAGCTTGAGGAAGACGCCGGGCGCCTCCTCCTCCGACTCGAAGCCCACCAGGAGGACGGCCGGGGCCTTCTCCAGCTTCGTGTACGTGACGCCGCTGCCGTCCAGGTCACGGCCGCGGCCGGCGACCCGTGCGGCCAGGAAGTCGGCTTCCTCGCTGCTGTGCACGCGCGCGCGGAAGTCGATGTCGTTCGTGTCGAGGGCCACGCGCGCGAACTTGCTGTACGCGTAGGAGTCCTCGACCGTCAGCCGGCCGCCGGTGAGCACGCCGGTCCGGCCGCGCGCCGCGCTCAGCCCCCGGGCCGCGGCCTCGAGCGCCTCCGGCCAGGAGGCGACGCGCAGTTCACCGGTTTCGGCGTCCCGCACCAAGGGGTTCGTCAGCCGGTCCGGCTTCTGCGCGTACCGGAAGCCGAAGCGGCCCTTGTCGCAGATCCACTCCTCGTTGACCTCGGGGTCGTCGGCCGCGAGGCGGCGCATGACCTTGCCGCGCCGGTGGTCGGTGCGGGTCGCACAGCCACCCGCGCAGTGCTCGCACACCGACGGGGAGGAGACGAGGTCGAAGGGCCGGGAGCGGAACCGGTACGCCGCCGAGGTGAGTGCGCCCACCGGGCAGATCTGGATCGTGTTCCCGGAGAAGTACGACTCGAAGGGGTCGCCCTCGCCCGTGCCGACCTGCTGCAGCGCGCCGCGCTCGATCAGCTCGATCATCGGGTCGCCCGCGACCTGGTTGGAGAACCGGGTGCAGCGCGCGCACAGCACGCACCGCTCGCGGTCGAGCAGCACCTGCGTGGAGATCGGGACCGGCTTCTCGTACGTACGCTTCTTGCCGTCGAAGCGGGAGTCGGACTGGCCGTGCGACATGGCCTGGTTCTGCAGCGGGCACTCGCCGCCCTTGTCGCAGACGGGGCAGTCAAGGGGGTGGTTGATGAGCAGCAGCTCCATGACCCCCTTCTGCGCCTTCTCGGCGACCGGGGAGGAGAGCTGGCTCTTGACCACCATGCCGTCGGTGCAGGTGATGGTGCAGGACGCCATCGGCTTGCGCTGGCCCTCCACCTCCACGATGCACTGGCGGCAGGCGCCGGCCGGGTCGAGGAGCGGGTGGTCGCAGAACCGGGGGATCTCGATGCCGAGCAGTTCGGCGGCGCGGATGACCAGGGTGCCCTTGGGGACGCTGATCTCGATGCCGTCGATGGTCAGGGAGACGAGGTCCTCCGGTGGAACGGCCGCCTCACCGCCCCCGGAGGGAGCGTTGGTCGTGACGGTCACGCGTTCACCTCCGTGCGGTGCTGGTCGGTCCGGTCGGCCCAGAGAGTCGAGCGGGCCGGGTCGAAGGGGCAGCCCTTGCCCGTGATGTGCTGCTCGTACTCCTCGCGGAAGTACTTGAGCGAGGAGAAGATCGGCGAGGCGGCACCGTCACCGAGCGCGCAGAACGACTTGCCGTTGATGTTGTCGGCGATGTCGTTGAGCTTGTCGAGGTCGTCCATCGACCCCTTGCCGGCCTCGATGTCGCGCAGCAACTGCACGAGCCAGTACGTGCCTTCGCGGCAGGGCGTGCACTTGCCGCAGGACTCGTGGGCGTAGAACTCGGTCCACCGCGTGACCGCGCGCACGACACAGGTCGTCTCGTCGAAGCACTGCAGCGCCTTGGTGCCGAGCATCGATCCGGCGGCGCCGACGCCCTCGTAGTCGAGGGGCACGTCGAGGTGCTCGTCGGTGAACATCGGCGTGGAACTGCCGCCGGGCGTCCAGAACTTGAGGCGGTGGCCCGGGCGGATGCCGCCGCTCATGTCGAGGAGCTGGCGCAGCGTGATGCCGAGCGGGGCCTCGTACTGTCCCGGCGAGGCGACGTGGCCGCTGAGCGAGTAGAGCGTGAAGCCCGGGGACTTCTCGCTGCCCATCGACTTGAACCAGTCTTTTCCGCGATTGATGATCGCGGGAACCGATGCGATGGACTCGACGTTGTTCACCACAGTGGGGCACGCGTAAAGGCCCGCGACCGCAGGGAAAGGGGGACGGAGTCGCGGCTGGCCACGGCGGCCTTCGAGCGAGTCCAGGAGTGCGGTCTCCTCACCACAGATGTACGCGCCTGCGCCGGCGTGCACGGTGAGTTCAAGGTTGAGGCCGGACCCGAGGATGTTCTGCCCGAGATACCCCGCGGCGTAGGCCTCGCGCACGGCCTCGTGCAACCGCCGCAGTACGGGGACCACTTCACCGCGCAAATAGATGAACGCATGCTCGGAACGGATCGCGTAACAGGCGATCACGATGCCCTCGATGAGGCTGTGCGGGTTCGCGAAGAGGAGCGGGATGTCCTTACAGGTGCCCGGTTCCGATTCGTCGGCGTTGACAACTAGATAGTGCGGCTTGCCGTCTCCCTGCGGGATGAACTGCCACTTCATCCCGGTCGGGAACCCGGCGCCACCGCGTCCGCGAAGACCCGAGTCCTTCACATAGGCGATGAGATCGTCCGGCGACATCGCGAGGGCCTTGCGCAGCCCCTCGTAGCCCTCGTGCCGGCGGTACACGTCCAAAGACCAGGAACTGTCCTCGTCCCAGAAGGCCGACAGGACCGGAGAGAGCAGCTTCTCCGGGCTGGTGTCGTTGTTGCTGAGCTCGGCGGCCAAGGTCATCACTCCCCCTCCTCGGCAGCGGGACCCGCCGGGTGGGCCGGGTCGGAGGCCGATGTGTCCTGCGGTGCGTCGTGCGAGCTCAAGTGCTCGGCGGGCGACGGATCATGGGGCTGCTCGCCCTGGGCTCCGGCGGCGCGCGGGTGCACCACGCGCGCGGGCGAGGCCACCTCGCCCTTGGCCAGGCGCAGCCCGATCAGTGAAGCGGGACCGGCGCTGCCGCTCGCCTCGACGGCGCCCTCGCGCTCGTCGGGGAAGCCGGCCAGGATGCGCGCGGTCTCCTTGAAGGTGCACAAGGGGGCGCCGCGCGTGGGTGACACCTGCCCGCCCGCGCGCAGGTCGTCGACGAGCTGCTTGGCGGACTCGGGCGTCTGGTTGTCGAAGAACTCCCAGTTGACCATCACCACGGGAGCGAAGTCACAAGCGGCGTTGCACTCGATGTGCTCGAGGGTGACCTTGCCGTCCTCCGTGGTGCCGCCGTTGCCGACGCCGAGGTGCTCCTGGAGCGTCTCGAAGATGGCGTCGCCGCCCATGACGGCACAGAGCGTGTTGGTGCAGACGCCGACCTGGTAGTCGCCGCTGGGGCCGCGCCGGTACATCGTGTAGAAGGTCGCGACGGCCGTGACCTCGGCGGTGGTCAGGCCGAGCACGTCCGCGCAGAACTGCATGCCGGTGCGCGTGACGTGGCCCTCCTCCGCCTGCACGAGGTGCAGCAGCGGCAGGAGCGCCGAGCGGGAGTCGGGGTAGCGGGCGATGACGTCCTTCGCGTCCGCCTCCAGCCGGGCTCGGACGTCGTCCGGGTAAGCGGGCGCGGGCAGTTGGGGCATGCCCAGGCTGACGCCCTGCTCAGAGGGTTCTGTGGAACTGGTGGTCACCGGTCGACGCCTCCCATCACGGGGTCGATGGATGCGACAGCGACGATGACGTCGGCGACCTGGCCGCCTTCGCACATCGCGGCCATCGCCTGCAGGTTGGTGAAGGACGGGTCGCGGAAGTGGACCCGGTAGGGGCGGGTGCCGCCGTCGGACACGGCGTGCACGCCGAGCTCCCCCTTGGGCGACTCCACGGCGGCGTACGCCTGTCCCGGCGGGACGCGGAAGCCCTCGGTCACCAGCTTGAAGTGGTGGATGAGGGCCTCCATGGAGGTGCCCATGATGTTCTTGATGTGGTCGAGCGAGTTGCCCAACCCATCGGGACCGAGGGCCAGTTGGGCGGGCCAGGCGATCTTCTTGTCGCCGACCATCACCGGTCCGGGGGCGAGCCGGTCCAGGCACTGCTCGATGATGTGCAGCGACTGGCGCATCTCCTCCAGGCGGATCAGGAAGCGCCCGTAGGAGTCGCAGGTGTCGGCGGTCGGGATCTCGAAGTCGTAGTTCTCGTAGCCGCAGTACGGGTCCGTCTTGCGCAGGTCGTGCGGCAGGCCGGCGGAGCGCAGGATCGGGCCGGTGGCGCCGAGGGCCATGCAGCCGGCCAGGTCGAGGTAACCGACGTCCTGCATACGGGCCTTGAAGATGGGGTTCCCGGTGGCGAGCTTGTCGTACTCGGGAAGGTTCTTCTTCATCTTCTTCACGAACTCGCGGATCTGGTCCACCGCGCCGGGCGGCAGGTCCTGGGCGAGTCCGCCGGGCCGGATGTACGCGTGGTTCATCCGCAGGCCGGTGATCAACTCGTAGATGTCGAGAATGAGTTCACGATCACGGAAGCCGTAGATCATGATCGTGGTCGCGCCGAGTTCCATGCCGCCGGTGGCGATGCAGACCAGGTGCGAGGACAGCCGGTTCAGCTCCATGAGGAGCACACGGATGACGGAGGCCCGGTCGGGGATCTCGTTCTCGATGCCGAGGAGCTTCTCGACGGCGAGGCAGTACGCCGTCTCGTTGAAGAACGGCGTCAGGTAGTCCATGCGCGTCACGAACGTGGTGCCCTGCGTCCATGTCCGGAATTCGAGGTTCTTCTCGATGCCGGTGTGCAGATAACCGATTCCGCAGCGGGCCTCGGTGACCGTCTCGCCGTCGATCTCCAGGATCAGGCGCAACACCCCGTGCGTGGAGGGGTGTTGGGGGCCCATGTTGACGATGATGCGCTCGTCGTCGGACTTGGCCGCGGACTGGGCGATCTCGTCCCAGTCGCCACCGGTGACCGTGTAGACGGTGCCTTCGGTGGTGGCGCGAGGGGTTGCGTGGGGTGTGGTCACGAGTACGACCTCCGCTGGTCCGGAGCCGGGATCTGGGCGCCCTTGTACTCGACGGGGATGCCGCCGAGGGGATAGTCCTTGCGCTGCGGGAAGCCCTGCCAGTCGTCCGGCATCATGATCCGCGTCAGCGCGGGGTGGCCGTCGAAGACGATGCCGAAGAAGTCGTACGTCTCGCGCTCGTGCCAGTCGTTCGTCGGATACACGGAGACCAGGGACGGGACGTGCGGGTCCGCGTCGGGCATGGAGACCTCGAGGCGGAGCAGCCGACCGTGGGTGAGCGACCGCAGGTGGTAGACGGCGTGCAGCTCGCGCCCCTTGTCGCCGGGGTAGTGCACCCCGGAGACGCCCGTGCACAGCTCGAAGCGCAGGGCCGGGTCGTCGCGCAGCGTCTGGGCGACGCGGACCAGGTGCTCGCGCTCGATGTGGAAGGTGAGCTCGCCGCGGTCGACGACCGTCTTGTCGATGGCGTTCTCGGGGACGAGGCCCTGCTCTTCCAGGGCGCCCTCCAGCTCGTCGGCGACCTCGTCGAACCAGCCGCCGTAGGGGCGGACGGCCTCGCCAGGCAGCCGGACGGACCGGACAAGTCCGCCATAACCCGACGTATCGCCGCCATTGTTGGCGCCGAACATGCCCCGCTGGACGCGGATCTCCTCGCCGGCCGTGCCGCGCTGCTCCGGCAGCGCCCCGCCGGACCCGTTCAACTGCTCGTCACTCACCGCAGCAGCCCCTTCATCTCGATCGTCGGGAGCGCCTTGAGCGCCGCTTCCTCCGCCTCACGGGCCGCCTCCTCGGCGTTCACGCCGAGCTTGGAGGACTGGATCTTCTGATGGAGCTTGAGAATCGCGTCCATCAGCATCTCGGGCCGGGGCGGACAGCCGGGCAGATAGATGTCGACCGGGACGACGTGGTCGACGCCCTGCACGATCGCGTAGTTGTTGAACATGCCGCCGGAGGAGGCGCAGACGCCCATGGAGATGACCCACTTGGGGTTGGGCATCTGGTCGTAGACCTGGCGCAGGACGGGCGCCATCTTCTGGCTCACCCGCCCGGCGACGATCATCAGGTCCGCCTGTCGGGGCGATCCGCGGAACACCTCCATGCCGAACCGCGCCAGGTCGTAGCGCCCCGCGCCCGTCGTCATCATCTCGATGGCGCAGCACGCGAGCCCGAACGTGGCAGGAAAGACGGACGATTTGCGCACCCAGCCCGCGGCCTGCTCGACGGTGGTGAGAAGGAATCCGCTCGGCAGCTTTTCTTCGAGTCCCATTGGTCTGTGGCTCCCGGTCTCCCCTATACGGGGCTCAGTCCCATTCCAGGCCGCCGCGCCGCCATACGTACGCGTACGCGACGAAGACGGTGAGCACGAAGAGCAGCATCTCCACGAGCCCGAAAACCCCCAGGGCGTCGAAGGTGACGGCCCAGGGGTAAAGGAAGACGATCTCGATGTCGAAGACGATGAAGAGCATCGCCGTCAGGTAGTACTTGATGGGGAAGCGCCCGCCACCGGCCGGCGTGGGGGTCGGCTCGATCCCGCATTCGTAGGCCTCGAGCTTCGCCCGGTTGTACCGCTTTGGACCGATAAGCGTGGCCATGACCACGGAGAAAATCGCAAAGCCTGCCCCGAGGGCTCCCAGTACGAGGATGGGCGCATACGCGTTCACCGCTCCTCGCTCCTCTCAGTCGGCACTGACTGCATGGGGGTCCCCCCTGCCCCTCAAGAGCCAGGGGGAGGTTGCACGAGCTCGTGGCACCCCGCCCCTCCTGCAAACGGTCGAAGATCGCTTACATGTGAAGCAGGTCACAAGCCCAACTTGCCCCGCATCCTATGCCTGGTGCTCTGTGATCTGCGACACGGGGTGCGCCAACTACTTTGTGATCTCCACCACCTGACGAAGGATCATGAAGTCGGATGAGCGGTGATCTTCACACTCGAAGCACCTGAGTGATCACCAGAGGTGACAACTTGCCACGTAACCGCTGGTAGGAGGCTCGGCGCTCTATCAAGAGGTGGGCGCTGCAGGCAAATTGGTGCTGGACGGCGGTGGCTGATAGTGGACGTCGTTCACACATCAGGGGGAGCGGTGTGGATGGAAGTGGACGCCAGGGGCGCCCCCTAGGGGTTCGGTGTGACCTGCGTCACGCACCAAGTAACGCTACGGAAACCGGGCTTGGCCAACGGTGTCAACGAATGGTAGGCGCCGGGCAATTCGGACGTATTGCGGAAACGCAGTGATCACAGCCCCGAACGCCCGTGTCCGTATTGCCCTTTACGGCGTCAATAAGGGCCGCTGGGGCGGGGATTCACGCCGCGGCTTCACAACTGTGGCGCACCACACGTTTCTTGAAGGGAACCGTGAAGCCCTGATAGCGGTTGTACTCATGTCCCACACCGCTCACATACCCAGCCACCGGAAGCCCCGTCGCAGCGCCTCGAAGATGGCCCTGCGCGCCGGAGTTACCGGTGGCGTCCTCAGCACCCTGGCAGTGGCTGGTGCGTCCGGTGCGGCGAACGCTGCCGAGCCGGTCACCCAGACCATCGAGCTGCCCACGCTCACCGCCGACCTGTCCTCCCAGGTCGCCCAGTCCGCGGACGCCACGCAGCAGGCCGCGGCCAACTACCAGCTCCAGGCGGAGCGCGACGAGGCGTTCGCCAAGGCTGCCGACCAGGCGAAGAAGGACCAGGCCGCCGCCGAGAAGAAGGCGGAGGCCAAGAAGAAGGCCGAGGCCAAGGCGAAGGCCGCGCGTGAGGCCGCCGAGCAGGCCGCCTCCCGCTCCAGCGCGCGCACCACGCTCTCCACCGCCTCCACCGGCTCCGAGACCGCCACGGCCCCCGCCAGCGGCTCCGTCGGCGCCGTCATCAGCTTCCTGAAGGCTCAGCTCGGCGACGCGTACGTGATGGGCGGCACGGGCCCCAACTCGTGGGACTGCTCCGGCCTCGTCCAGGCCGCGTTCCGCCAGGCCGGCGTGGACTTGCCGCGCACCTCGCAGGCGCAGTCGACGGCTGGCACCCCGGTCTCCCTCTCGAACGTCCAGGTCGGCGACCTCCTGTACTGGGGCGGCGCGGGCTCGGCGTACCACGTCGGTGTCTACATCGGCAACGGCCAGTACCTCGACGCCGCCAACCCGTCCAAGGGCGTCGTCATCCAGGACCTGTCCGGCTACCCGGCGAGCGGCGCGGTCCGCGTCCTCTGAGATTCTCTGAGGTTCTCTGAGGTTCCCTGTCGTACGGCGAAGGCCGCCGCTCCCCGCCCCGGGGCGCGGCGGCCTTCGTGCATCCGCTCACATGCGTGCCTCAGGCGGTCCTGCGGCGCAGCACGAGGACGACCGCGTCGCCGAATCCTCGCCGGACGAACCGGCGTTACCGGACGAACCGGTGCTATCGGTGGATGAATCGGTGTTACCGGATGAACCGGATGAATCCGACGAACTGACGTGGTGCCGGTGGACGGGGACGGGCTCGCGGAGGAGCCGCCGTCGGATGAGCCGCCCGTGCTCGGGTCATCGCCGGTGCCGTTGAGGACGATCCAGGCGGTGTTGTTGCCCTGGTTCGAATCGTGCGGACTGTCCGCGTACTCCAGCAGGACCTTGCCCTTGGCGTTCTCCACCACCTTGTCGATCCGCAGCTCGAACGGGAACGTCAGCTTCGCGTCCTCCAGGAGCGGTTGCGGCACCCAGCACCGGCAGCCCTCTACGCCCCCTGTTCGTGGCGGTCACGCCCTTGGGGACCTCGACCGTGAAGGAGAAGGGCTCGCCGCCGGTGCGCTGGGCGCTCATCCGGCCGGGGCCGTCGTGTTGCGGAAGCCGACCGGCGCCTCGGACGTGTCACCGGCCTTGAAGCCCTCGGGCTCGGCCCGGGAGGTCCGCGCCGCTCACCAGGACGTCTCGGCGTTGTCGCCCTGAAGGAGCAGGTTCACGCGGTTCTACCCGTGATGGCGACCTG
Source organism: Streptomyces sp. NPDC050085 (assembly GCF_044460595.1). Lineage (NCBI taxonomy): Bacteria > Bacillati > Actinomycetota > Actinomycetes > Kitasatosporales > Streptomycetaceae > Streptomyces > Streptomyces sp. NPDC050085. The sequence continues at coordinate 52,954 of NZ_JBITJZ010000019.1, forward strand.
GATCGGAGCAGCGCCGGAGGCGGCGACGGCAGGTGCGGCCGCTCAACGTCGAAGGGGGGGCGAGCCGCGGCACGGCTCGCCCCCCCCCTTCGGCTCCTCAACCCCGGCGATCGTTGCCCGCGGCTGCGTCACAGGAACATCTCAGGGCTCAGATCTCAGAGCTCAGGGCTCAGAGCTCGGCTACAGATGTCGCGGGTACGGAGCCCCATGGCGCGCTCCGGGTCCTGACTTCCCTCCCCGCGGCGGAGGTTGCTGCCCCCGTTGAATCCGTTTCGGCTGCTTCGGGTCGGACGGGGGCTGCGGGCCTGCGTACGGATCGTTCATGTCGCCAGCCTCGCCGCGGGTCCGGCCCTCCGCGAGCCGACGGAGCCGAAAGCGTGGGTCGGCCAGGAGGGCCGGGGCGGCGGTCAGGCCTTGGGGGCCACCTTGCTCAGGCCGTTGATGATCCGGTCCATGGCGTCGCCGCCCGTCGGGTCCGTCAGGTTCGCGAGCATCTTCAGCGTGAACTTCATCAGGACCGGGTGGGTCAGACCGCGCTGCGTCGCGATCTTCATGACCTTCGGGTTGCCGATCATCTTCACGAAGGCGCGGCCCAGCGTGTAGTAGCCGCCGTAGGTGTCCTTGAGGATCTGCGGGTAGCGCTGGAGGGCGAGTTCGCGGCTCGCGTCGGTCGGGCGGGCGTGCGCCTGCACGATGACGTCGGCCGCGATCTGGCCGGACTCCATGGCGTACGCGATGCCCTCGCCGTTGAACGGGTTGACCAGGCCGCCCGCGTCGCCGACCAGGAGCAGGCCCTTGGTGTAGTGCGGCTGGCGGTTGAAGGCCATCGGGAGGGCGGCGCCGCGGATCGGCATCGTCATGTTCTCCGGGGTGTAGCCCCAGTCCTCCGGCATCGACGCGCACCAGGCCTTGAGGACCTCGCGCCAGTCCAACTCCCGGAACGCCTTGGAGGAGTTGAGGATGCCGAGGCCGACGTTGGACGTGCCGTCGCCCATGCCGAAGATCCAGCCGTAGCCGGGCAGGAGGCGGTCCTCGCCAGGGCCGCGCTTGTCCCACAGCTCCAGCCAGGACTCCAGGTAGTCGTCGTCGTGGCGGGGCGAGGTGAAGTACGTACGGACGGCGACGCCCATCGGACGGTCCTCGCGGCGGTGCAGGCCCATGGCGAGGGAGAGCCGGGTGGAGTTGCCGTCGGCGGCGACGACCAGCGGCGCGTGGAAGGTCACCTCGCGCTTGTCGCCCGCGTCGCCCAACTTCGCGTGCACTCCCGTGATCCGGCCGGTGCGCTCGTCGAGGATCGGCGCGCCGACGTTGCACTGCTCGTACAGGCGGGCACCCGCCTTCTGCGCCTGCCGGGCCAGCTGCTCGTCGAAGTCGTCCCGCTTGCGTACGAGACCGTAGTCCGGGTACGAGGCGAGGTCCGGCCAGTCCAGCTGGAGGCGGACGCCGCCGCCGATGATGCGCAGGCCCTTGTTGCGCAGCCAGCCGGCCTCTTCGGAGATGTCGATGCCCATGGAGACGAGCTGCTTGGTCGCGCGCGGGGTCAGGCCGTCACCGCACACCTTCTCGCGCGGGAACGCCGTCTTCTCCAGGAGCAGGACGTCGAGGCCCGCCTTGGCGAGGTAGTAGGCGGTCGTCGAACCGGCCGGGCCGGCCCCGACGACGATCACGTCTGCGCTGTGCTCGGAGAGGGGCTTGGGCTGCTCGGTCACGGCGGGGTCTCCCCAAGGCTCGAAAACGGTGGGCTCGAAAATCGGTCGTCCCGAAGAACGTGGTCGCGAAAACGGTGTGCCGTCCGGCACGGACATGGGCAGTCTATTCAGCGGTACCGATCACCCAGCCGAAGGGCCAGCCCATGAGCCGCGTATACGTGCCGCCCGCCGTGGAACTGCGCGTCCCCACCCACGAGGACGCCTTCGCCTGGCACCGGGTGTTCGACGACCCGGAGGTCATGGAGTTCCTCGGCGGCCGGGCCGCGGCGTCCGAGCTCTCGGTCCACCACGAGGCGACGGCCCGGCAGCGCATGCACGACGCGGAGTTCGGCTTCTGCCTGTGGTCCCTGCTCAACGAGGAGGGCGAGGTCATGGGCTTCGCAGGGGCGCAGCCCTGGCGGCACGCCTGGGGCCCGACCGGCGAGATCGAGATCGGCTGGCGACTCGGCCGCGCGTACTGGGGCAAGGGCTATGCGACGGCCGCCGCGCACGCCACGCTGGAGCGGGTGCGGGCCGCGGGGATCGGCAGCGTCGTCGCGATGGTCGACGCGCGCAACGAGCGCTCGATCGCGGTGACCCGGCGCCTCGGCATGGATCTCGCCGAGACGTTCGTGACGCCGACCGGCCGCCAAGGGCACTGCTTCCGCCTGGTGTTGTAACGCCGGTGTGCAGCACGGGCGTTCAGAGCTACCCTGCCGGTACCTCCTGGGGGTGACATCTGTGCGGAAGACGCCCAAGACGCCCGAGACACCGGAAGTCCGCGTGCCGAAGCTGGTCGGCCTGATGGCGGTCGACGCACGGCAGGCGGCGTACGAGCACGGTGTGCTGCTCGCCGCCGCCGACCGCGGTGACTTCGACCTCGTGACGGTGGACTACGTGGTGCGCCAGTACCCCTTGCCGGGCGTCGAGGTCCCCCGCAGCGCGGTGGTCACCGTCTGGTTCGACCTCGGTGACGGCGAGGGCGACGGCGGGGCGGGCGTGCGCGTGCCCCTAGAGCCGGGCCCGAAGGGCGGTGGCATGCGCCGCGAACTCCCGGAGCCCGCCGAGCCGTTCACTCCGTGTCCGTGATCAGTCCGTGTCCGTGATCAGTCCATGTCCGTGAGCCGCCAGGAGTCGAGGCCGATCTGATAGGTCCCCCGCAGGTCGGTCCAGACGTCCTCCTTACCGGTGAGGAAGATCGTGTACTCGGTGCCGTCGGCGGCGATGTACGACTGGTCGATGCCGTGAACGGTCTGCCCGGCCTCGTCCTTGTACGTGTACTCCCAGACGGCGCCGTCCTCGCCCTGGAAGGTGTTCGTCTCCAGGCGGATGCGCTGGTACCCGGTCTTCTTCTTGTCCTCCTTGAGGTGCTTCTCCATCGTGAGGAGATTGCCCTGCGAGGTGTAGTCCGCGTTCGGGATGACGCCGATGACGTACTTCTCGAAGCCGGTGCTGCCCGCGTACGTGATCTGGCTGTCGTTCTCGATGCCGACGCGGCTCCAGACGTCCGGGACGACGAAAGAGAAGCCCTTCTCGTCGAAGACCTGGTGGTAGCCGGTCGGCACGTCGGGCATGCCGGTGGGCGCACCGGCGGCATCCGGGCTCGCGCTCACCGAAGGCTCCGATGTCGGCGAGGACGAAGGTGACAGTGAAGGTGACAGTGAAGGTGACGGTGACTGCTGGGTCTGCGCGGCCGCCGGCTTCTTGTCCTTGGCGTCGTCCTTGCCGTCGCCGCCGTCGTCCTGGAGCAGCAGCACACCGGCCGCGGCACCGCCGCCGATGACGAACGCCCCGGCGATCGTGCCGATCCAGATGCCGACGCGCCGCTTGGGGTGCGCGCCGTCCGCGGGCGGCGGGGCGAGGTGGACGGTGCCCGGGTCGTACGGGTCGTACGCCTCGCTCGGCGCGTACGACCCGGCTGCCTGCTCCGGCAACTGCGCGGGCGGGGCCGTGAAGGGCGCGGGCATCCCCTGCGCAGGCATCCCCGGTACCGGCATCCCCGGCACCGGCGCGAGCCCCGCCCCGCTCCCGCCCCCAACCATCCGCAGCAGATGCGGGCCGACGAACGCCGCACCGCCCACCCACAACAGCCCGAACAGCAGCGCGTCCGGCACGCTGACGCCCATCTCGAACCGGCCGCCCCCGCTGCCGAAGAGGTCGCTGCCTGCCGAGCCCTCCACGGCGAGGCCGCCGACCCCGGCGAGCAGCAGGAACAGGCCGAAGAACAGCCCGCAGGCGAGGAGTTGCTCCCGCCGGTCGAGCGAGCGGCGGGCCGTGAGGACACCGATGAGCAGCGCGCAGACGAGGCCGAGGACGAGGGCGTAGACGAGGGCGCCCGAGCCCAGTTCGTCGCCGAGCCGGGACAGGCCGAGCGACGCCTTCTCGTAGCTGCTGCCGCTGCCGAACGAGGAGGACGAGCCGCGCCCCTCGGCCTCCAGCGGAGCACCCCAGCACAGGCCGAGCACGGCGAGCGCGAGGTTGGGCAGCAGCATCAGGAACGCGCCGAGGCCCGCGGCGGCCGAGCCGTCGAAGTCGGAGTCGGCGGCGTCCGACAGGTCGGAGGGGCTGTTGCCGCCGTCCTCGCCGAAGAGGGCGAGCCCGATGTAGCCGAGCACGGCCGCGACGAGCAGCACCCAGCCCATGACGCGCACGGCCGTCCCGAAGGCCCGCACCGTCATCCGCACCCCGGGCCGCGCGGCCGCGACCCGGTACCGCAGGTCGTCGGCGTGGAGCACTCCCCCGGCGACCGCGAGGGCGAGCAGCAGCGTCCACAGCGCGGTCAGGAACGGGGCCGTGGACAGCGACACGTCCTCGATGTCCGGCTGCCCGATCAGCGCGAGGACCAGCGTCCCGCCGGCCACGAGGAGCGCGACGCGCACCGCCGCTTCGAGCCCTGCGGTGGCCCCGTCGGACGCGCCGGGCACGCCGGGCACGCCGGGCACGATCCGTGCGTACAGACGCGTGCGCAGCATCCGTACGCCGATGACGAGGGCCACGATCCACAGCACCGTCACCAGGAGCGGGACGACGGAGATGGACGCGGTCGCGGTGGCAGTGGCGGTGGAGGACGCGGAGTCGAAGTCGCTGCCGTACATCGAGCCGCCGGAGCTCTTGCCGGAGATCTCCAGGCTGCCGCCGACTCCCTGGAGCAGGGAGGCGAGCGCGATCCGCATCCGGTCCCCGAAGCCGACCACGACGTCGCCCGAATCCTGCCCGTACGACGGTATGGCGAAGGCGAACGCGGCGATCAGCAGCAGCCCGACCGGCCACAGCGCGGCCTGCGCGGCCCCAGCCCAGTCGCCGCGCAGCGCACGCGAGAAGAACTGCCCGACGGCCGAGGGCTGAGCGGGGCCCGGGGCATGAGCGGGAGGGGCGGGGGGAGGCGGCGGGCCCATGGGGAGGTGGGCCGGAGGGGGCGGCGTGGCAGGGGCGGCTGGTGCGGCCGGTGCGGCTGGTGCGGCTGGTGCGGCTGGGGAGCGTTCCCGGCCGCATCTCATGCAGAAGCGGGCGTCATCGGGAGCCTCGGCTCCACAGTGCGGGCAGAACGACGGCATCGGAGTGCTCCGTGATGTTCCGGGGGACGATCCGGGGACGAACGGGTGACACACCGTCACCGGTCGTCACCACGTAATCAACGGACACATCTTCCCGCCGTCCGGTTCCCCGCCAACGCCCGTGGGAGTCAGTGAAGTTGAACCGTTACAGGAGCAGACGGACTACTTGGTCCCGCGGTGCAGCGCGACGATGCCGCCGGTCAGGTCGCGCCAGGCGACCCGCTGCCAGCCGGCGCCCTGGAGGCGGGCCGCGAGCTCCGGCTGCGTGGGCCAGGCGCGGATGGACTCGGCGAGGTAGACGTACGCGTCCGGGTTCGAGGACACGGCGCGCGCGACCGGCGGCAGGGCGCGCATCAGGTACTCGGTGTAGACGGTCCGGAACGGCGCCCAGGTCGGGTGGCTGAACTCGCAGATCACGACGCGGCCGCCCGGCTTGGTGACCCGGTACAGCTCGCGCAGCGCCTGGTCGGTGTCCTGGATGTTGCGCAGCCCGAAGGAGATGGTGACGGCGTCGAAGGTGTCGTCCTTGAACGGCAGCTTCGTCCCGTCCCCGGCCGTGAACGGCATCCAGGGGTGACGCTGCTTGCCCACGCGCAGCATGCCGAGCGAGAAGTCGCAGGGCACGACGTACGCCCCGGCCTGCACGAAGGGCTGCGAGGACGTGGCCGTACCGGCGGCGAGGTCGAGGACCTTCTGCGCGGGCCGCGCGTCGACCGCCTTGGCGACCTCCTTGCGCCACTGCCGCGCCTGCCCGAGGGAGAGCACGTCGTTCGTGAGGTCGTACTTCTCCGCCACGTCGTCGAACATCGAGGCGACTTCGTGCGGCTGCTTGTCCAGGGATGCGCGGGTCACCCGCCCATTGTGGCAGTACGGACCCCGCGCCCGGCCGACCGGGCCCACCTAGGATGCGGGGGCATCGAACGAGGCTCGGAGGTGGGCGAGTTGGGGGCGGCGCGGCGTTGGGCGGCCGGGGCGTGGGTGGGTCTGGTGGTGGGTGGCTGGGCGGTGACGCAGGTCATGGAGGGCGGCATCGAGCCGACGAGCGGGCCGCGGCCCGCGGGTCACGCACCGCCGTCACCGACGCCGATCACGCTGCCGGGGGCGTGCCCGTCCCCAGAACCACGGCCGCCGGTGCCGACGGCGTACCCCGTGCCGGATCCCTCGTCGCACGGGATCGACCTGCAGTTCACCGAGACTTTCGAGGCCACAGATGCCGCAGAGGCCACCGGGGACGCCGGGGTGGTGAGCGGAGATCCCGGGAACTGCGTGGTCGTCACCACCCGCTGACCGGGCGGATCCGTGCGCCGGTCAGCGCGCCCGGTACACCAGCCGACCGCCGATCACGGTCGCCACACAGGTCGACGCCCCGCGCCGCACCAGGTCGTCCCGGTCCGTCACGTCGAACACCGCGAACCGCGCGGGCCCGCCCACCGCGAGCGCGGGCAGCAGCACCAGCGGCTTCGGGGACAGCGAGACGGGCCCGGGCAGCCGCTCGGGGCGGCCGCCGAAGACGAAGCCGGAGCGCTGCGCCACCTCCAGGACCGCCTTGGCCGTCAGCTCCCCCGCGAGGGCGACCGTGCCGTGCGCGAACAGCCGCTGCACGCCCCGGCGCGCGCTCGCGCCGAGCCGCGAGGGGTCGGCGCGGAAGATCTCCCGCGCCCGCTCCCCGCCGATCGGCACGGTCCCGTACGTGTCGGCCTCGCGCGGATCGGGGTGGTACGTGGACTCGAGGATCTCGGGGCCGTACGGGTTGAGCAGTCCCGGCGTGAGGATGCCGGGCCAGCGCCGCACCCGCGCCTGCGGAGCGGCGGCGGCCAGCTCCTCGTACGGGCCGAGTGCCTTGACGTACTCGCCGTCGACGAGGACGGCGGAGTCGTCGACGACGACGTGAAGTGTCAGCACAGGGGCGTCAGTTGGGCGTCAGTTGGTGGCGACGAGCTTGAGCTCGGGGTGTGCCGTGCCGCCCTCGATCGCGGTGGACGAGATGTGGGACATGACGCGCTCGTCGACCGGGTCGTTCGCCGGGTCGTCGTGCACGACGAGGTGCTCGTACGTCGTCGCGCGCTGGGCGGGGACGCGGCCGGCCTTGCGGATGAGGTCGATGATCTCGAGCCGGTTCGACCGGTGCTTGGCGCCGGCGGACGACACCACGTTCTCCTCCAGCATGATCGAGCCGAGGTCGTCGGCGCCGTAGTGCAGGGAGAGCTGGCCGACCTCCTTGCCCGTGGTCAGCCAGGAGCCCTGGATGTGCTGGACGTTGTCGAGGAAGATCCGGGCGATCGCGATCATCCGCAGGTACTCGAAGAGCGTGGCCTGCGTACGGCCCTTGAGGTGGTTGTTCTCCGGCTGGTACGTGTACGGGATGAAGGCCCGGAAGCCGCCCGTCCGGTCCTGTACGTCGCGGATCATGCGCAGGTGCTCGATGCGCTCGGCGTTGGTCTCGCCGGTGCCCATGAGCATGGTGGACGTCGACTCGACGCCCAGGCCGTGCGCGGTCTCCATGATCTCCAGCCAGCGCTCGCCGGACTCCTTCAGCGGCGCGATGGCCTTGCGCGGCCGCTCGGGCAGCAGCTCGGCACCGGCGCCGGCGAAGGAGTCGAGACCCGCGGCGTGGATGCGCTGGATCGCCTCCTCGACGCTGACCTTGGAGATCCGCGCCATGTGCTCGACCTCGCTCGCCCCCAGGCTGTGGATGACGAGCTGCGGGTACGCCTTCTTGATCGCGGAGAAGTGCTCCTCGTAGTACTCGACCCCGTAGTCGGGGTGGTGCCCGCCCTGGAACATGATCTGGGTGCCGCCCAGCTCGATCGTCTCCGCGCAGCGGCGCAGGATGTCCTCGAGGTCGCGGGTCCAGCCCTTCTTGGTGTCCTTCGGGGCCGCGTAGAAGGCACAGAACTTGCACGCCGTGACGCACACGTTCGTGTAGTTGATGTTCCGCTCGATGATGTACGTGGCGATGTGCTCGATGCCCGCGTACTTGCGGCGGCGGATCGCGTCGGCGGCGGCGCCGAGCGCGTGCAGCGGGGCGTCGCGGTACAGGACGAGCGCCTCTTCGGGGGTGATGCGCCCACCGGCGGCGGCGCGGTCGAGTACGGCACTCATTGACTGCTGCGCGGCCTTCTCGGTCACCGGGCGATCCCCTTTCGGAGGTGTAGAGCTGAAATCTCAGCGTACGTCAGCGGGCTGCGGCCCCCAGCAGAACCCCCGTCAAGGCCCCCACGATCATGAACGGGCCGAACGGGATCTCCGTCTTGCGCCCCGCACGCCGGGCGACGACGAGGACGAGGGCGTACAGGCCGTTGCACAGCACGCCCGCGAGCACGCCGATGGCCAGCACTCCGAGGCCGTACCAGCCGAGCGCGGCCCCGAGCCCCAGGGCCAGCTTGACGTCGCCGAACCCCATGGCCCGGGAGTTGGCGAGGTGGAGCACCAGGTAGAAGGCCGCCATCGCGAGCGCGCCGAGCAGTGCGCCGCGCCACGAACCGCCCGGCTCGGGCAGCAGCGCGGCCAGGCCGAGGGCGCCCACGGTCAGCCCGGCCAGCGGGAGCGTGAGCACGTCCGGCAGCCGGTGCACGGCGAAGTCGACGGTGGCGAGGAGGACGCCGAGGGGAGCGAGCAGCAGCCAGGCGCCGAGTTCGGGCCGGGTGCCCGTGGCGGCGGCGAGCAGGGCGCAGGCGGCGGCGGTGACGACGGCGAGGACCGGTGCGGACGGTCCGGGGCGCGGACCGAGCCAGCCGCGGGCCGCGCGCCACGGTTCGTCCGGTTCGACGGAGAGGCGGTGGGCGGGGCGCGGCAGGAGCAGTCCCGCGGCGGCGCCCCACAGGGCGGCGAGGGCGACCAGGGGCACAGTGCTACTCCAGTCGTTCCAGGTCGGCCCGCGGATTGCCCGCCTGGGTGTCGTCCGAGGTGAACTTCAGGCCCTTGCCGTCGGGGCGCAGGTGCACGAGGTGGGCTCCTTGCAGGCACTGGCCCGGGTTGCCGTCGCGGCCCCGGCCCACGGCGACGAGTTCCTTCTCGGTGACGGACTTCAGGCTGAGTTCGTCGACGCACTGGCCGCCGAGCGCGTCGGTCTGGGTCGCCGTCCCGATGGGTCTGCCGGTCGCCCCCTGTTTGACGACGACCACGTAGGTGCCGCCCGGCAGCGTCTGTCCGAGCCCGGTCACGGTGGCGTCGCCGCGCCAAGTGCCGAGGTAGGAGGACGGAATGGGCCCGGCAGGGGCGGACGCCGAGGAGCCCGCGGAGGGCCGGCCCCCGCCCACGGCGCCGCTGTCGCCGCCCTTGTCACCCTTGTCGCCCGGCAGCATGTTGATCACGACGATCCCGCCCACGGTGACGGCCGCCAGCGCACCGGCCACCGCGAGGGCGACCGAGCAACTGACCTTGCGGCCACGGCCGTTGGCGGACGCGGGCGTGGACGCCGCGGACACCGACACGGAGAACCGGCCGGGCTTCGCGTCCGCCACGGGCGCTTCCGTACGCGGCTCGGGCACGGCCGCGGGGGCAGACGCGGGGCCGGGCACGGGCGACGCCGCGTACGCCGGGTCCGGCGGCCCGAAGACCCCGGCGGGCCCTGAACTCCCCGTCACCGAAGGGCTGCTGAACCCGACGGGCCCCGTGGCCGTCGACGCCGCGCCCTCCAGGTCGAGCAGTTGCACCGCGCTGCGCGACACCTGCTCGACCAGCGCCCCGGGCAGCCACCCGGCCGCGACGAGCCGTGCCGCTCCCTCGGGCGCGAGCCGCCGCGCGACCTCGGCGGGGCTCGGCCGCGCGGCCGCGTCCTTGTCCAGGCAGGCGGCAGCGACGTCCCGCAACTCGCCGCTCAGCGCGCCCAGTTCGGGCTCTTCGTGCACGACCTTGTAGAGCAGCGCCGCCGAGGAGTCACCGGGGAACGGGGACCGTCCCGTCCCCGCGTACACGAGGACCGCGCCCAGCGAGAACACGTCGGCCGCGCCCGTGACGCCCTTGCCGAGGATCTGCTCGGGCGCCATGTAGCCGGGCGAGCCGATGGAGACGCCGGTGGAGGTGAGCGAGGCCGTGCCGTCGGTGGCCCGCGCGATGCCGAAGTCGATGAGGCGCGGCCCGTCCACGGTCAGCAGCACGTTCGACGGCTTGACGTCCCGGTGGACGAGCCCCAGGCCGTGCACCGCCGCCAGCGCCTCCGCGAGGCCCGCACCCAGCACCCGTACGGAATGCTCGGGCAGCGCCCTGTCCTCACCGGCGGCCTGCGCGAGCGAGGGCCCGGCGACGTATCCCGTCGCCACCCAGGGCACCCGCGCCTGAGGGTCCGCGTCGAGCACCGGCGCGGTCCACGAGCCGCCGACCCGCCGCGCCGCGTCCACCTCGCGCCGGAAGCGCGCCCGGAACTCGTCGTCGAGCGCGAAGTGCGGATGGACGACCTTCACGGCGACGGTGCGGCCGCCCGCGCTGCGGCCCAGATAGACCCGGCCCATGCCGCCGTGCCCGAGCCGGCCGAGGAGCCGGTAGGGGCCCACCGTCGCCGGGTCGTCGTCCTCAAGCGGCTGCATCCCGCGCACCTCCCCCGAGCTCTCCCCTGCGCGTGCCCCAGCAGCGTAGTCCCGCGACACGAATGCCGTCTCTTCCCCCTGACTTCACCCTGCTTTCATCAGGGCAACGGAATTCGGCAACGGCACGCACCGCAATTCCACGGCGCACCCCCTGCCGAATTCCGTACCGCCGGCCCCCGGAATCCCGGAACCCGCGAACCCGCGAACCCGCGAGCCTCCGCAGAGAACGACGGGATCAGGGCGCGAGCAGTTGCACCGCGACGTCCGCGGGAAATCCCGTGGTCGGCCCGACCCGTCGCGCGAACTCGGTGACGCCCGCCAACTGCGCGGGTCCGAACCGGAAGTCGAGCGTCGTGAAGTACTCCTCCAGAACGGCCTCGTCGAAGACCTCCCAGCGCGCCGCCTGCTCGGCGACCTTGGTGACCTCCTCGAGGGACAGGTCCCGCGACGCGAGGAACGCCTCGTGCACCTGCCGCGTGATCACCGGCTCCCGCGCGGCGTACTCCTTGCGGGCCGCCCACACGGCGAAGACGAACGGCAGGCCCGTCCACTCCTTCCACATCGCGCCCAGGTCGTGCACCTGGAGCCCGAGCCGCGGGGCGTCGTGCAGATTGGCCCGCAGCGCCGCGTCCCCGATGAGCACCGCGGCCTCCGCGTCCTGCATCATCAGGCCGAGGTCGGGCGGGCACGTGTAGTAGTCGGGCCGTACGCCGATGCGCTCGGCCAGCAGCAGCTGCGCCAGCCTGACCGACGTGCGCGACGTGGAGCCGAGCGCCACGCGCCGCCCGTCGAGCCGGTCGAGCGGCACCTGCGACACGATCACGCAGGACATCACGGGGCCGTCGCAGCCGACGGCCAGATCGGGGAAGGCGACCAGGTCGTCGGCGGCCTTCAGGAATTCGACGAGGGTGACGGGCGCGATGTCCAGGTCGCCCTTGACCAGCTGCTCGCTGAGCTTCTCCGGGGTGTCCTTCGTGAGCTCGAAGTCGAGCAGCGATCCCGTCCGGGCAAGGCCCCAGTACAGGGGCATGCAGTTCAGGAACTGGATGTGGCCTACGCGCGGCCGGGTGCGCCGCGCGGCCTGAGAGATCTCGGGAGAATTGTCCACATCGGCGAGGCTAGACCCCATGCGGTACGGTGCAGGCTTCGGGTCACCGACCGGAATCAAGCCTTCCGGTCAACCCGGATCGGGCCTCCGTCAAACCTCCGGGTGACGTGATCTTGCCCTCTATTGCTTTCGGCTGCCTGCGTGCTAGGCTCGCCGCAAGTTGCAGTTTGGTTTCCCTTGCAGTACAGAGCCTGCGGAGCATGTAACCGCGGGCTCTCGTCGTATTCAGACTTTTGCAGTTGTTCGCAAGCGCATTTGCAGGTTCTGGAGCAGGGCGACCCTTTGGCCCATAGGAGGGCTTATGGCTACCGGAACCGTGAAGTGGTTCAACGCTGAAAAGGGCTTCGGCTTCATCGCCCAGGAGGGCGGCGGTCCGGACGTCTTCGTCCACTACTCCGCGATCAACGCGAACGGCTTCCGCTCCCTCGAGGAGAACCAGGCCGTGACCTTCGACGTGACGCAGGGCCCGAAGGGCCCGCAGGCGGAGAACGTCACCCCCCAGTAGTTCGGGTGGCTTGATCCGGAACCTATAGCAGTACCCAAGGAGCCCCGCGCCGCAAGGCAGCGGGGCTCCTGCCTTTTCCCGTACGTGCCGCCTTCTTCCGTACGCGCTACGCGTGCTGCATGACCAGGACGCAGGTCGTGCCGGGCTCCAGGGCGCGGCAGGTGTGCGGGACGTCGCCGGGATAGGCGAGGTAGTCGCCGGGGCCGAGTTCGACGGGGGCGTCCTGGGGTCCCGCGAGGACGCGGCCCGTGCCGACGACGATGTGCTCGGTGGTGCCGTGCATGTGCGGGTCCGAGTCGCGGGCACTGCCCGGCTCGACCTGGAGGAAGTAGAGGTCGCGGCGGGCGCCGGGCGGGCTGGCGGAGAGCAACGTGGCGCTGTAGTCGGCCAGTTCGGACGGGACGGCCGGGCCCTGGCCCGCGCGGATCACCTGCACCGCGGCCCGCGGCGGGTCCAGCAGGGTGCTCGGCGGTACGTCGAGGGCGACGCTCAGCGCCCACATCGTCTCGAGGCCCGGTTTGCCGTTCGCGGCCTCCAGTTGGGAGAGCGTGGACTTCGCGATGCCCGCGCGCTTGGCCAGCTCGGACAGGGACAGTCCGGCCCGGACGCGCTCGCGGCGCAGGGCCGCCGCGATGCGGTCCAGGGGCAGGGCGCCTGCTGGTGCGTCCGGCTTGGTCATGGCACGTCTCCCGTCGTCGGCCTCGGGGCGTTCGCCGCGTCGAGGGCGTTCGCTGTGCCGACCCTATCGTTCGGCTTGACGAACACCCAGTCGTCCGCGCATGCTCGCTCCCATGCGTTCGCCGTACCGAACAATCAGCCCGCCAGACCGAACAGGGGCGGAGGTGGACCGGGGACTCCTGCGGGACGTCGCCCTGGTCTGTCTCGCCGACGCCGTCGTGGGTGTCTCCTTCGGGGCCGTCGCCGTCGCGAGCGGGCTGCCCGGGTGGCTGCCGATCGTGATGTCGCTGCTGGTCTTCGCGGGCTCCGCGCAGTTCAGCGCCGTGGGGGTGTTCGCCGCAGGCGGCGGGCCCGCCGCAGCGGCCGCGACCGGGCTGCTGCTCAACACGCGCACCGCCGCGTTCAGCCTGGCCGTCTCCGACGCGCTCGGCAGGACCTGGCCCGTGCGTCTGGTCGGCGCCCATCTGGTGACCGACGAGACGGCCGCGTTCGTCCTGGCGCAGTCCGATCCCGCGAAGCGGCGAACTGCCTTCTGGCTGTCGGGGATCGGGCTCTTCGTCGCCTGGAACCTGAGCGTGGCCGCCGGTGCGCTCGCCGGGTCCGCGCTCGGCGACACCGACCGGTTCGGGCTCGACGCCGCGTTCCCCGCGGTGCTGCTCGCGCTCGTGCTGCCCGCGCTGCGGGACGGGCGGGGCGTGCGCCGGGCCGCGGCGGCGGGGGCCGTGATCGCGGTCGCCGCGACACCGTTCCTGCCGGCCGGGGTGCCCGTGCTGCTCGCCCTGAGCGGGCTGCTGCTCACGCGGGCCACCCGGGACACCGCCGAGGCGGCCGGAACGGCCAGGAGGCCCAGAACCGCCAGGAGGCCCCGGTGAACGCCCAGTTGATCGCGGTGCTCGCACTCGCCGCGGGCACCTACGCCTTCCGGCTGACCGGGCCGCTCCTCCAGGGGCGGGTCGAACTCCCCGTACGCGTACAGGAGTTGCTGAGTCAGGGAGCGACCGTGCTGCTCGTCGCACTGCTGGCCACCGGAGCGCTGACGGCCGGGCACGAGTTCGCCGGGTGGGCGCGGCCCGCCGGGGTCGTCGCGGGCGGGGTGCTCGCGTGGCGGCGGGCTCCGTTCGCGCTGGTGGTCGTGGTGGCGGCGGCCGTCACCGGGCTGCTGCGCTGGGCCGGGGTGCCGTAGCGGCAGCCGGGCGCGAGCGCTCGGCCCAGCGCGCCACCGGGCCCATCGCCGTGCCCGCGGCCAGGAACACGGCGCCGAGCAGCAGCCACCCGGGCACGCCCCACGTGATCAGCAGCGCGGTCAGCACGAGCGGGCCGACGGTGCGGGCCAGCGGGACGCCCGTGCCGAAGAAGCCCTGGTACTGGCCGACCTGGTGGGCGGGGGCGAGGGCGAACGCCAGCTGCCAGGAGCCCGCCGACTGCTGCATCTCTCCCACGAGTTGGAGGACGGAGGCCAGGACGAGGACGGCCGCCGCGCCCCACGCCCCGAGGCCGGTCGCGGCCGACGCGGCGAACACCGCGCAGGACGCCAGCATCACGACGCCGGAGCGGCGCACCGCGCGGGTCGCGCCCCGCAATCCGTCGACGCCGCGCGCCATCCGCACCTGGAACGCCATCACCCCGAGGGTGTTGAGCACGAACAGCGCCGACACCAGCCAGCCCGGTGCCGCCGTGTGCTCGACGATCCACAGCGGCACGGCGAGCGAGAGCAGCGGCATGCGAAGGAGCAGGACGGCGTTGAGCAGGGTCACGGCGGCGTACGGGCGGTCGCGCAGAACGGCGAGGCGCGGCTCCTTCGCCGCGCGGACCGGGGTGGGCGTCACCTCGGGCAGCCGGGCCAGGATCAGGGCGCAGACGACGAACCCGGCGCCGTCGAGCGCGAACACGGCGAGATAGCCGCCGGCCGTGTCGTGCTGCAGGGCGAGTCCGCCGATGCCTGCCCCAACGGCCAGTCCCGCGTTGAGCGTTGACTGCAGCCGGGCCAGGACCGCGGTCCGCTCCCCCGGTGCGACGAGCCCCGCGAGCAGCGCCTGGCGGGCCGCGGCGAGGCCGCACTGCGCGACCGCGTAGGCGACGACCGCGAGCAGGAACGCCGGGTACGAGCGGATCACCAGGAAGGACAGCACCGCCGCGGCCGTGGCGAGGGCGAGGAGTGCCGAGGTCCCGCGCGGCCCGCGCCGGTCCGCGAGCGCGCCGAGCGGCACCCCGGCGACGGCGCCGATCGCCCAGGCCAGCGTGAGGGCGAGCCCGATCTGGGTGGGCGAGAGGCCGACGACGCGGGTGAAGTAGAGGGCGGAGGTCACGTAATAGGCGCCGTCGCCCACCGAGTTGGCGAGCTGGGCGGCGGCGAGGGAGCGGACGCGCGAGGGGTTCGGCATGCGTCCAAAGTAGAGAAGAATGGCCCACGCCAAGTAGGCAACTCAGCACTCTTCCCACTGGGCCAATCAACTGGGCCACTTACCCGTGCATCCGGGCGCCCTTCAGCACCTTGTCGACCGCGTTCCGCGGCCCGTACACGGCGATGCCCACCAGGTCCAACTCGCTTGTCCCGACGGCTCGTACGGCCGCCCGGTTGTCCGTGTCGTTGCCGGTGGCGAACAGGTCGGAGGTGAAGACGGCGCGCGGCAGGGCCCGCTTGAGCGCGCGCTCGTGAGCCGCCTCGAGCACCTCCTTGCCGCCCTCGAAGACCAGCACGGGCTGGCGGAACATCGGCAGGTACGGGGTGCCGTCCGCGTCCTCGTACGGCTCGCCGATCACCTCGGGCAGCTGCGTGCCGAGCCCGCTGACGAGGAAGGCCGTCACGTTCAGCCGCTGCCAGGTCTCCAGGTCGTCCCGGAGCAGCACGGCGATCTTGGTGTCGAAGCGGACAGGGGCGGGGGCTGCGGAGGGGGTCTCGGTGCTCATGCTTCGAGACTCCCGCGCAGCCCACAGCCCCGTCTTGTACGTTCTTTGCATGGCGGCCCGCGACAAGGATCCGGAGCAGATCACCGCGTGGCGCCCGGCGGTGCAGGGCGTCACGGAGGTCTTCCACGCCCGTTTCACGCGGCACGCGTACCCGATGCACGTCCACGACACCTGGACGCTGCTGATCGTCGACGAGGGTGCCGTCCGCTACGACCTGGAGCGCCACGAGCACGGCACCCCGCTCGGCACGGTCTCGCTGCTGCCGCCGCAGGTTCCGCACAACGGCTCGGCGGCGACCCCGTCCGGCTTCCGCAAGCGGGTGCTGTACCTGGAGTCGGGGACGTCGGGGGCGGGGCCGCTGGACGACTCGTTCATCGGCCCGGCCGTCGACACCCCGGACCTCGTCGATCCGCTGCTGCGCCACCGCATCGGACAGCTGCACGCGGCGCTCGCGCACCCCGGGGACGAACTGGAAGCGGCGGCGCGGCTGACCCTCGTAGGGGAACGGCTGCGGGAGCGGCTGCGCCCCGCTTCGGCCGCGGACCGAAATCCCGTACCGGACAAGCGCGTTGCGGCCCGGCTGCGTGAACTGCTGGACGCGCGTGTGGTCGAGGGCGTCGACCTGGCGGAGGCGGCGCGCCTGGTGCACGCGCACCCGGCGCACCTGGTGCGCTCGTTCGGGGCCGCGTACGGGATCGCGCCGCACCAGTACCTCATGGCGCGACGCGTGGACCGGGCGCGCCGTCTGCTGCTCGACGGGCGCCCGGCGGGCGAGGTTGCGGGCGAGTGCGGGTTCTACGACCAGTCGCACCTGAGCCGGCACTTCAAGCGGGTGGTGGGGGTGCCGCCGGGGCGTTACGCAGGCGGGGGTTCCAGGACCGGCTCTTAGGCCTTGCGCGGGAGCAGTACCCAGCTGAGCACCGAGGTGGCGACCAGGAGCGCGCCCGCCACCACCAGGCTGATCCGCATCCCGCTCAGGGAGAACGCGGCCCCGCCGTCCGCCGCGACCAGCGCCCCGAACAGGGCCACGGCCAGGGCGCCACCGGTCTGGCGCAGGGCGTTGAGCAGGCCGGAGGCCGTGCCCACCCGCGGTCCCGGGACGGAGTCCATCAGCATCGCGGTGACCGCGGGGATCGCGAACGCGCCGCCGAGGCCGGTCGGGACGAGCAGCACGAGCAGCAGCCAGACCGGGGTGTGCGCGGCCAGCGGGAGCAGCGCGAACATGGCCAGGGCCAGGACGAGTTGGCCGATGACGATGACCGGGCGGCGGCCGTGGCGCTCGGCCATCCGCGGCGAGACCAGGTTCGTGCAGGTGATGATCGCGGCCAGCGGCACGAACACCAGGCCCGCCGCCGTCGCGGACATGCCGCGCAGTTGCTGCAGGTAGAGGCCGAGCAGGAAGACGACACCGTAGAAGCCGACGTTGACGGCGAAGCCGATCACCAGGGACACCGACACCGAGCGCGTACGCAGCATGCTCAGCGGGACCATGGGGGCGCGGTGCCGCTTCTCGGTGACGTAGAAGGTGACGGCGCAGACCACCGCCACGGCGAGCGCGCCGAGGACGGGGACGGAGGACCAGCCCGTGTGGCCGCCCTCGATGACGGCGAAGGTGACACCGGCGAGGGTGAGGACGGCGGTGACCTGGCCGGGGATGTCGAGGGGTGCCGCGCGGCGCGGGGACGGGGCGACCTTCGTCAGCAGGGCCAGGATGGCGGCGCCGACGGGCAGGTTGAGGAAGAACACCGCGCGCCAGCCGACGTGTTCGGTCAGGACGCCGCCGAGCACCGGGCCCGCCGCCATCGACACCGAGCCGCCGACCGTCCACAGGGCCACGGCCCGCGCCCGGCGCCGCGCGTCGTCGTACGCCTGGCGGATCAGGGCCAGGGAGGCGGGCATCAGCAGGGCCGCGGCGCCGCCCTGCACGACGCGGGCCGCGATCAGCGCGCCGAGTCCCGGGGCCAGGGCGCAGGCCAGGGAGGCGACCGTGAACAGGGCGGTGCCGAGGACGTAGGCACGGCGTGCGCCCGTCCGGTCGCAGAGCGCGCCCGCCGACAGCATCAGTCCGGCGAACATCAGCGTGTACGCGTCCGCCACCCACTGCAGGCCGGTCATGCCGCTGTGCAGGGAGGTGCGGATGTCGGGCAGGGCGATGTTCACCGCGGAGACGTCGATGGTGATCACGGCGAAGCCGAGGAGCGCGGCCAGGAGGGCGGCGGTGGCACCACCGGACCGGGCTTCCGACTCCCTGACGGGCGGTGCCGTGGACGGCGTACGGGCCGTACGGGTCAAAGTGGTCACGCTGTCCTCCTGGAACGGGGTCGATGTGCGGGGGGACGGAAGGCGCGGGCCGCGGCCCTGTGACATGCACTCCCTGGGCCCTGCGCCTTCCGCCCCTCGCAGCGGTCTCCACTCTGGGCCCGCGCCGCGAAAGGTGGCAGGCCGCACTCCACCGGGGTGCCGCGTTCCTGGCCCTGACACGGCCCCCCACCCCCCTGGACGACCGTGGACAATGGAGGGCATGGCTGCTGAGACCACGGAATTGGGCAAGTACCTGCGCGCCCGTCGCGCCCAGGTCACTCCGGCCGACGCGGGCCTGCCCGCGGGCACCGGCCTGCGCCGCACGCCCGGCCTGCGCCGCGAGGAGCTGGCCACCCTCGCCGGGGTCAGCGTCGACTACTACACGCGCCTGGAGCGGGGCCGCGAGACCAACCCGTCGACCGCCGTCATCGACGCCCTCAGCCGCGCCCTGCGGCTGCGCGGAGACGCGCACGAGCGCCTGCACGACCTGGCCGAACTGGCGTCGGGCCGGCTCAGCGCCCCGGAGCCCACGACGGACGACACGGTCCGCGACTCGGTGCTGCAGATGCTGGAGGCGCTGCGGCCGATGCCCGCGTACGTGGTGAACAGGTTCAGCTACATGCTGGCCGCGAACCCGGCGGGCCGCCGCCTGCTGCCCGGCATGTGGGACCTGCCGCCCGAGCAGCGCAACGTGACGCGCTATCTCTTCCTGCACCCCGTCGGCCGGACCCTGTACGTGCCGTGGGAGGACACCGTCGCCCACTCGGTGGCCCATCTGCGCGCGGTGGGCGGCACCGACCCCGACGACCCGAGGATGGCGGCGCTGGTCGGTGAACTCCTGCTGAAATCACCGGAGTTCGGGAAGATGTGGGACCGGTACGAGGTGCAGGAGCGCGGCGGCGGCACGAAGTCGTTCGCCCACCCGAAGGTCGGCGACATGACCCTCACGTACGAGGTGATGTCGCTGGCGCGCACGGGCGGCCAGCGCCTGGTGACGTACCAGGCACCGGCCGGTTCGGCGGACGAGGCGGCGATGCTGAAGCTGGACCCGGCCGCCCGCTCCTGACGGTCAGGCCCGCTCCAGGACCGCCGTCACGCCCTGCCCGCCCGCGGCGCAGATCGAGATCAGCCCGCGCCCCGACCCCCCGCGCTCCGCAAGCAACGTGGCGAGGGTGGCGACGATCCGGGCTCCGGTGGCCGCGAAGGGGTGCCCGGTGGCCAGCGAGGACCCGGCCACGTTCAGCCGCTCCCGGTCCACCGGCGCGAGCCCCGCCTTCTCCCAGGCGGCCAGCGTCGCCAGGACCTGCGACGCGAACGCCTCGTGCACCTCGACCAGGTCGAAGTCCTCCATCCCGAGCCCGGCCCGCTCCAGCATCCGCGGCACGGCGTACGCGGGCGCCATCAACAGCCCGTCACCACCGCCCCCGGTGACATCCCCACCGACGAAATCAACGGCGGCGGTCTCGTACGCGGTCAGGTACGCCAGCGGTTCAAGGCCGCGCGCCTGCGCCCACTCCTCACTCGCGAGCAGCACCACGGCGGCACCGTCCGTCAGCGGCGTCGAATTCCCCGCGGTCATGGTCGGGTTGGGGTCCTTGGTCCCGAACACCGGCTTCAGCGTGGCGAGTTGCTCGACGCTGGATCCGGGCCGGAGGTTCTGGTCCCGCTCAAGTCCCCGGTACGGAACGACCAGTTCGTCGAGCAGCCCGCGGTCGTACGCGGCGGCGAGCCGCTGGTGGCTGGCGGCGGCGAGCTCGTCCTGGGCCTCCCGCGTCACGCCCCACTCGCGCGCGGTGACGGCGGCGTGCTCGCCCATCGACAGACCGGTGCGCGGCTCGGCGTTGCGCGGGATGTCGGGGACGAGGTGGCCCGGCCTGATCCGGGACAGGGCCTTCAGACGGGCGCCCGCCGACTTGGCGCGGCGGGCGGCGAGCAGGATCTTGCGCAGCTCGTCGTTGACGCCGAGCGGGGCGTCGCTCGCCGTGTCGGAACCGCCCGCGATCGCGCTCTCGGTCTGCCCGAGGGCGATCTTGTTGGCGGCGGCGATCACGGCCTGAAGCCCGGTGCCGCAGGCCTGCTGGATGTCGTACGCGGGTGTCCGCGCGTCAAGGGCCGAACCGAGCACGGTCTCGCGCGCGAGGTTGAAGTCCCGGCTGTGCTTGAGCACGGCACCGGCCACGAACTCGCCCACGGCGCCCGGCTCGTGGAGCTTCAGCCGACCGACGAGGCCGTCGAGCGCGGCGGTCAGCATGTCCTGGTTGGACGCGGTCGCGTACGGACCGTCGGAGCGCGCGAACGGGATGCGGCTGCCGCCGATGACGGCGACGCGGCGCGGGGTTTTCCCTGGGGACATCTCGACAACTCCTGACTACTGAGTAACCTTACTCAGAAGTAAATTTACGACCGAGCAGGGAGTTGGACAATGGCCGACCGCTATCTGAACTTCACCGGTACGGCCCCCGGCCGCTTCCTCACCAGGCGCCTCGGGCTGCCGCAGCCCGCGCCGCTGCGCCGCTGGAGCGCCGAACACCCGTCACTGGAAGGCCAGTTGCTCCACTTCACGGCGGGCGCGTCCACGTACCGCAAGGAGCTCTCCGACCTCCTCGCCCGCACCGGCCACCCCGGCCTCACCGTCCGCGGCTCCCTGTCCGGGGGCGGCTCCGGGCGGCCCGCTGCGGTCGTCGTGGACGCCACCGCCGTGACGGGACCCGAGACGCTCGCCGAGGTGCACGCCGCCCTGCACCCGGTCGTCCGTACGCTCGCGGCGAGCGGCCGCGTGATCGTGCTCGGAGCGCCGCCGTCCGCCGACGACCACCACCAGGCGGCGGTGCAGCAGGGCCTGGAAGGTCTCGTACGTTCCCTGGGCAAGGAGATCGGCGGCGGCCGCACGGTGAACCTGGTCCGGATCACGGGCCCGTCGGTCGCGCCCGCCGAGTCGACGCTGCGCTTCCTGCTCTCGCCCCGGTCGGCGTACGTCAGCGGCCAGGTCGTCGAAGTGGGTGCCGCCGAGGGCGAGTTGGCGATTCCCGAGGACTGGTCGCAGCCGCTCGCCGGGCGCACCGCGCTGATCACGGGCGCCGCGCGCGGCATCGGCGAGGCCGTCGCCGAGACACTGGTCCGCGACGGGGCGCAGGTCGTGCTCCTCGACGTGCCGTCCGCCGAGGCCGACCTGGCGAAGGTCGCGGAGCGCCTCGGCGGGCGCGCGCTGCCGCTGGACATCACGGCGGACGACGCGGGCGAGCGCATCGCGGAGTTCACCGGGGCCCTGGGCGGCCGCGGCGGCCTCGATGCACTCGTCCACAACGCGGGCATCACCCGGGACCGGCGCCTCGCCAACATGCCGGCCGAGCGCTGGAGTTCGGTCATCGACGTCAACCTCACGAGCGTGCTCCGCACCACCGACACGCTCCTGAAGGCGGGCGGGCTGCACCGCGGCGGCGCCATCGTCGCCACGGCGTCCATCGCCGGGATCGCGGGCAACGCGGGCCAGACCAACTACGCCGCGAGCAAGGCCGGCATCGTCGGCCTCGTCCGCTCCCTCGCGCCGCGGGCACTGGCCGAACACGGGGTGACGGTGAACGCGGTCGCCCCCGGCTTCATCGAGACGAAGATGACGGCGGCGGTCCCCCTGTTCATCCGGGAGGCGGGCCGCCGGATGAACTCCCTTGCGCAGGGCGGGCTTCCGGTGGACGTGGCGGAGACGACGGCGTGGTTCGCGGGTGCGGGTTCCGGGTCGGTGAACGGGCAGGTCGTCCGGGTGTGCGGCCAGAGTCTGCTGGGGGCGTGACGCCGCGGAGCCGCTAGTGACACGGCCCCGCGCCCCTGAGATGGCGCACGAAGTGCGCATCTCAGGGGCGCGGGGAACTGCGCGACCAGCCACGACGAGAGCCGCACCCACCGGCCAACGAGAAGCTCCTACGGCGAGAAGGACCGGCCAAGATGCCCCGCACCCTCACCCTGACCTCCACCCCGCCCCTGCTCCCCCTCATGCTCCGCGGCGCCCTCACCTCCCCCCTGAAGCGACACCCCCGCCCCGACGCACAAGCACCCCGCACCCAACTCCTCGTACCCGGAACACACATCACCCCGTCCCACCTCACCGCGTACGAACGAGTCTGCGGTTTCGCGACGGGCCGGCCCGAGCTCCCCGTGACGTATCCGCACGTCCTCGGGTTCCCCCTGGCCATGCGGCTGATGTCGGAGCGCGCGTTCCCGCTGCCGCTGCTCGGCCTCGTCCACACGTCCATCGACATCACCCAGCAACAGGACCTGTCCCCCACGGACACGTACGAACTGGCCGTGTCCGTAAGGGAGTTGAGGCCCCACAGGCGCGGCACGGAGGCCGTGGTCGGCACGGAACTCCGTACGGGCGACGGCGACGGAGCCGTGTGGCAGTCCACGAGCACGTACCTGGCCCGGCACAGGACCTCCGGGGCGACGACCGAGCCCCGGCCCGAGGCACCCGCACCCGAACCGCTGCCCCCGCTCGCGCACTGGGACCTCTCCGGCGACCTCGGCCGCCGCTACGCCGCCGCGTCCGGGGACCGCAACCCCATCCATCTGCACCCGCTCACGGCCCGCGCCTTCGGCTTCCCGCGCGCCATCGCCCACGGCATGTGGACGGTCGCCCGGTGCCTCGCGGAATTCGGTGCGCGCGGACCCGTACACGTACAGGCGCAGTTCAAGGCGCCGGTCCTGCTCCCCGGCAAGGTGACGTACGCGGCGAAGGGCCCGTCGTTTGAACTGCGCGCGGGCCAGGGCCAGCGGATCCACCTCACGGGCCGGGTCACGCCCCTAACGGGGTGACCAGCGCCGCCCGTCCATCAGGTTCCCGAGGCCCGCCCACGCGAAGTTCATCATCGTCGCGGCGGCCTCCTTCGCGGAGACGGACGGATCGGCGTTGGCCCACCCCGCGAGGGCCTCGGCCGCGCCGACCAGGGCCTGCGCCAGGCCCGCGACCTCGCGCTCGGCGAGTTCGGGGTCACCGTGCGCCGTGCGGGCCGCGTCCGCGATCAGGGACGTCACGAACGCGACGATCTCCTCCCGCATCACCGCGACCTCGGCCACGAACGGCTCCCCGCCCGACCGCGCCTGGCTGTGCAGCACCGCCCACCCCTCGGGCTGCTCGGCGGTGTGCGCGAAGAACGCGGTGAGCCCGTCCCACAACTGCCGGTCGGCGTCGACGTCCGTCCGTACGCCGGCGCGCACGGCGGCGACCAGGGCGGCCGCCTCCCGCCGGATGCAGGCCGTGAACAGCTCTTCCTTCGAGTTCAGATACAGGTACACCAACGGCTTGGAGACACCGGCGAGTTCGGCGATCTCGTCCATCGACGCCGCCCGGTAACCCCGCTGGCCGAACACCCGCACCGCGGCATCCAGCATCTGCCGCTCCCGCTCGGCCCGGGGCATCCTCTTCTGCCGCACCGCCCCCGACTCCACGTCGCCACCCACCCCGGCCACCTTCCCTCCACACGTCGTGCGGGCTCAGCCTACGCAGCGCACCGGGGCCCCGGACACACGCGTGCCCCGCACTCAGCAGGAGTGCGGGGCACGGTGCGCGGCGTGCGAGCCGGGGGACGTCAGGCGGCGACGGCCACTGCCTGCGGCTCGTCCACCGGGGAGGAGGACGCGTTCGCGTACGCCTCGCGGTCGAGGATGTTCTCGCGGGCCGAGACGATCACCGGGACGAGGGCCTGGCCGGCGACGTTCGTGGCCGTGCGCATCATGTCCAGGATCGGGTCGATCGCGAGGAGCAGACCGACGCCCTCCATCGGCAGGCCGAGCGTCGACAGGGTCAGGGTCAGCATGACCGTGGCGCCCGTCAGACCGGCCGTGGCGGCGGAGCCGACCACCGAGACGAAGGCGATGAGCAGGTAGTCACCGACCGAGAGGTTGATGTCGAAGATCTGCGCGACGAAGATCGCGGCGATCGCCGGGTAGATCGCGGCGCAGCCGTCCATCTTGGTCGTGGCGCCGAACGGCACGGAGAAGGAGGCGTACTCCTTCGGAACGCCGAGGCGCTCGGTGACCTTCTGGGTCAGCGGCATCGTGCCCACCGAGGAACGGGAGACGAAGGCCAGCTGGATCGCGGGCCAGGCGCCCTTGAAGAACTGCAGCGGGTTGAGCTTCGCGACGGTCGACAGGAGCAGCGGGTAGACGCCGAACAGGACCAGGGCGCAACCGATGTAGATGTCGGCGGTGAAGGTCGCGTACTTGCTGATCAGGTTCCAGCCGTACGTGGCGATCGCGTTGCCGATGAGGCCGATGGTGCCGAGGGGCGCCAGCTTGATGACCCACCACAGGGCCTTCTGCAGCAGCTCGAGGACGGACTCCGACAGCGTCAGGATCGGCGCGGCCTTCTCGCCGATCTGCAGGATCGCGATGCCGGCGACGGCGGCCATGAAGACGATCTGCAGGACGTTCAGCTCGGTGAACGGCGTGATGACGTCGGTCGGGATGATGCCCGTCAGGAAGTCGAGCCAGGAGCCCGCGTGGTCCGGCTTCGCGCCGTCCTTCGGGGTCAGGCCGGTGCCCGAGCCCGGGTTGGTGACCAGGCCGATGACGAGGCCGATGGCGACCGCGATCAGCGACGTGATCATGAACCAGAGGAGCGTACGGGTCGCGAGGCGGGCCGCGTTGTTGACCTTGCGGAGGTTGGTGATCGACACCAGGATCGCGAAGAAGACGAGCGGGGCGACAGCCAGCTTCAGGAGCTGGATGAAGATCGAGCCGACCTTGTCCAGCGTGGTGCCGAGCCAGGCGACGTCGTAGTTGCGGGCGATCCAGCCGAGCAGCACACCGAGGACGAGACCGCCCAGGATCTGCGCCCAGAACGGGATCTTGGGTATGCGGAAGCCGGACTTCTGGCCGGCTGCGGGGGTGTTCGCGGACACGGAGGCACTCCAGTGAAGACGCGTGGAATCAGGGAACCGGGAAAAGGGGGCGGAGCGGCCACCGTGAGGCGGCGCCGCTGCGGCGGGAAGGTCGCGTCAGAGGCGACAGGCCGCGGACATGCAGCGGCAGAGATCGACATGCAGGCGCGCCACGAGCGGAACGCTCATGGCAATGCGAGGCGCGGCTGATGTCTTCATGACAGGCACGTTAACACCAGCGCTTTGAGAACATCAAAGGGCTTCTTTGGGGAAACTGCGACGCACGTATGCCTCGAAAGCCGCAACTGCCTTGAAAACACAGGCGGCCCCGGCACCTGTACGGTGCCGGGGCCTAAAGGATCTGTGAGGTAACTTACGCGCCCTGAGCCCGGGCGGCGTCGTCGGCGTCGTCCTCCATGGTGCGGTTCGCCTCCATGTTGGCCTTCGCGCGGTCCACGCGGGCGACGATCTTCTCGGAGGCGCGGTCGCGCTCCTTGCGCAGCAGCACGAAGCTGAGCGGCGCGGAGACCACCAGGGCGAGCAGCGCGATCCAGAGGTAGTTGGAGCCGCCGAGGCCGCGCGGGACGATGCCGGTGGTGACGAGACCCCAGACGACGAGGAAGCAGCCCACGAAGATCCCGAGGCGCATCAGCGTGTAGCGGAGCATCTCAATCCACTCTTCCGTTGCGATCCGTTGCGAAATGGTCCCCCCAGTGAAGCACGGCACCGCGAGACGCTGTTGAGCGGTCCCGCATGTAAGGGTTACTCTCCGCCCATGCCGCTTACGTTCACTCTCGACCCGTCGATCGACCCGGCGCTGCGCGACGGCGTCCTCGCCCTGTGGGCGGACGTCTCGAACGCGGGCGGGGCCGTCGGCTTCGTCCCGCCCGTCACCCCCGACGAGATACGGCCCGAGCTGATGCGGCACCTCGTGGCGATGGCCGAGGACCGCACCCGTCTCCTGGTCGGCCACGACGAGGAGGGCAGGATCGCGGCGACCGCGTTCCTCTCCTTCAACCAGCACCGCCTCATGCGCCACCACCTGTGGCTCTACACGGTGATGGTGCACCCCGCACACCAGGGCAAGGGGTACGGCCGGGCGCTGATGGCGGCGGCGGAGGAAGCGGCCCGCGGCTTCGACGGCATCGAGGCCCTGCGCCTCACGTGCCGCGGCGGCACGGGCGCGGACTCCTTCTACGCGGCGTGCGGATACAAGGAGGTCGGCCGCGTCCCCGGCGCGATCCGGGTGGCCCCGGGCGACGACAGGGACGACGTCCACATGATGCTGCCGCTGCGGTGACTCAGACCCGCATCGGCTGCGGCGAGTCCCGGCGCCCCGGGTCGGAGCCCTCGTACTCGCGGATGATCTCGTACCGCGTGTTCCGCTCGACGGGCCGGAAGCCGGCGTCCCTGATGAGGTCCAGCAGGTCCTCGCGGGTCAGCTTGTTCGGCGTGCCGTAGTTGTCCGCGTCGTGCGTGATCTTGTACTCGACGACCGAGCCGTCCATGTCGTCGGCGCCGTGCTGGAGCGCGAGCTGGGTGGTCTGCAGACCGTGCATGACCCAGAAGCACTTCACGTGCGGCACGTTGTCGAACAGCAGGCGGGAGACCGCGAAGGTCTTCAGCGCCTCGGCTCCGGTGGCCATGGTCGTACGGGCCTGGAGGCGATTGCGCACCTTCCCGTCCTTCATGTCCACGAAGTCGTGCTGGTAGCGCAGCGGGATGAAGACCTGGAAGCCGCCGGTCTCGTCCTGCAGCTCGCGCAGGCGAAGGACGTGGTCGACGCGGTGACGGGGCTCCTCGATGTGCCCGTAGAGCATGGTGCTCGGGGTCTTGAGGCCCTTCTCGTGCGCGAGGCGGTGGATCCGCGACCAGTCTTCCCAGTGGGTGTCGTGGTCGACGATGTGCTGCCGGATCTCCCAGTCGAAGATCTCGGCGCCACCGCCGGTCAGCGACTCCAGACCGGCCTCGATCAGCTCGTCGAGGATCTCGGAGGCGGTCAGGCCGGAGATCTTCTCGAAGTGGTGGATCTCGGTGGCCGTGAACGCCTTGAGCCCGACGTTCGGCAGGGCCTCCTTGAGGGCCTTGAGCGAGCGCGGGTAGTACCGCCACGGCAGGTTCGGGTGCAGGCCGTTGACGATGTGCAGCTCGGTGAGGTTCTCGCTCTCCATCGCCTTGGCGAGCTTGACGGCCTCTTCGATGCGCATCGTGTACGCGTCCTTCTCGCCCGGCTTGCGCTGGAACGAGCAGTAGGCGCAGGAGGCGGTGCACACGTTCGTCATGTTCAGGTGACGGTTGACGTTGAAGTGGACCACGTCGCCGTTCTTCCGCGTCCGCACCTCGTGGGCGAGGCCGCCGAGCCAGGCCAGGTCGTCCGACTCGTAGAGCGCGATGCCGTCCTCGCGGGACAGCCGCTCACCGTCCCTGACCTTCTGCTCCAGCTCGCGCTTGAGCCCTGCGTCCATGCCCGTACCTCTCCTCACTCAAAGCCTCCGCCCACCGTACGCTGCCGCACCGACAGGCCTGCTCACACCTCTTCGGGAAGCTCCCCGACCCGGTTCTCCCACTTCGTGGAGAGCACGATCGTCGTGCGCGTACGGGAGACGCCCTTCGTGCCGCTGAGGCGGCGGATCGTCTTCTCCAGGCCGTCGACGTCGCCGATGCGCACCTTGAGCATGTAGGAGTCGTCGCCCGCGATGAACCAGCAGTCCTCGATCTCGTGCAGGTCCTTCAGGCGGCGGGCGACGTCCTCGTGGTCGGCGGCGTCCGAGAGCGAGATGCCGATGAGGGCCGTGACGCCGAGGCCGAGCGAGGCGGAGTCGACGGTGGCGCGGTAGCCGGTGATGACGCCGGCCGCCTCGAGGCGGTTGATGCGGTCCGTGACGCTCGGCCCGGACAGGCCGACGAGCCGGCCCAACTCCGCATACGAGGCGCGGCCGTTCTCGCGCAGGGCCTGGATGAGCTGCCTGTCCACGGCGTCCATAGGTCCAAAGCCTTTCATTATTCAGCGTTGACGCGAGTTTACGTGTAGAATCTAAGGCGTGCGGGGGCGACACCCCGCAAGATCTAAAGCTCAGTCACCGGATCACCGAAGATCCGCCGACTCATCGAGTCACCGATTCATCGAAGTCATCGAAGTCATCGAATTTCAGGAGTGTTGTCACCGTGTTCACGATCGAGATGGCCTACGCCCGCATGCGCGAGATGCAGGACCAGGCCAATCGTTCCCGTGTCCACCAGTCCGCCGCCGGGCGCCGTGCGAAGAAGGCCGCCGCCCGCGCCAAGAAGCGCTAGCGCTCACGAGAGCCTCCCCCCAGCTCTCCCTCCCATCGGCGGTACAGCGTGTGCGGCACTCCTGCCGCGTCCAGCGCCCGCCCCGCGACGAAGTCCACCAGATCCTGGATGTGCGTCGCCCCCGCATAGAACGCCGGCGAGGCGGGCAGCACGACCGCGCCCGCCCCGTCCAGCGTCACCAGGTGCTTGAGCGTCTGCCCGTTCAGCGGCGTCTCCCGGACCGCGACCACCAGCCTGCGCCCCTCCTTGAGCGTCACGCTCGCCGCGCGCTGCAGCAGGTCCTTCGACAGGCCGAGCGCCACCCCCGCCACGCACGCCGTCGACGCGGGCACGATGATCATGCCCTTGACCGGGTACGAACCCGAGGACGGACCCGCGGCCAGATCGCCCGCCGGCCAGTGCCGTACGTCGCTCAGATCGATGTCGCCGAACGTGCCGGGCTTGCCGTCCGCACCCCGCGCCAGCCACTCCCCCAGGTCCTCGCGCCAGTGCGCGTCCCGGAAGGAGATGCCCGTCTCGTCGAGCAGCGTGAGCCGCGAGGCCCGCGAGACGACCAGGTCCACGGCCTCGCCCGCGGCAAGGAGGGCGCGCAGCACGGAAGCGGCGTACGGGGTTCCCGATGCGCCGGACACCCCGACGACCCAGGGGGTGCGGCTGGTTGCGTTGACGTGCTCCACACCACGAGCCTATCCGGCGGCCCACCATGGGAACTTGCGCAGGGGCCGTAGGCGTTGGGTCCGTAACAGGCGGGCCCATGGGGGTGGGGGCTGAGATGACGAACGGCACGAGTGCGGCACGAGCGGGCGGGCGGGTGCTCCTCGCCGGTCAGCTGATGGTCGGGTGGGTGGCCCTGCTGTGGCTGCTCGAAGTGATCGACGTGGCATCGGGCCACGCCCTGGACGGTCTCGGCATACAGCCGCGCGACCCCGCCGAGCTGATCGACGTCGTCCCCGCGGCCTTCATCCACTTCGGCTTCGGCCACGTCGCGGCGAACTCGATACCGCTGCTCGTCCTCGGCTTCATAGCGGCGCTCTCCGGCATCCGCCGCTTCCTGCTGGCCAGTGCGCTGATCGTCGTCGCGGACGGCCTCGGGGTGTGGTTGGTCGCCCCCGACCACTCGAACACGGCGGGCGCGTCGGGCCTCATATTCGGCCTCTTCGGCTTCGTGGTCCTCAGCGGCTTCGTGGAGCGCAGGCCGCTGGGCATCGTCGTCGGCCTGCTCGTCGCGGCGTACTGGGGCACGACGTTCCTGGCGGGCCTGTCCCCGACGAACGAGGGCGTGAGCTGGCAGGGCCACCTCATCGGGCTCGTGGCCGGGGTGGCCGCCGCGTTCCTCTTCAGCCGCCGCCAGACCAGCCACCCGACCCCCAAGTCCCTTACCTGAGTACGGAGTTGAGCACACGGACTCAGGTGTCCCCCGGTCCGTGAACCGCGCCCTGGAACCTGTACTTCCGGGCCCGTTCCGTGGTGCACGAGGCCGCCGTCAGCCGGGAGAAGGGGATCGTCGTCCCCGCCGACCGGGACGCGGAGGCCGCCCGGATCGCCACCGTCATGCTGCGCACCGCGATCGGCGCGCACCTGGGTACGGCCGCCGTCGCGGTCCTCGCCGCCTGGGCCACCGGGCGCGCGGCGGGCTACTGGCTCGCGGGCTGCTCTCTCCTGAGCACCCTGTTCCGGCCCGCGGGCGCCTATTTCGGTGCGCTGCTGCACCGGCTGCGGGTGCTCTCCACCGAGGTGCGCCATCCGCGCGACGACGTCGTCGAGGTGCGCGCCGCACTCGCCGAACTGCGCAGGACCACGGCGATCCAGGAGAGCAGGACCGAGGAGACGTACCGCGACGTGGGCCGGGTGCGCACCGCCATCGACGCCGTCGGCCTGTCCGCGCACGAGCGGGCGGACCGGACGGACCGCCGCGTCGAACTGATGGGCCGCGAGTTCGAGTCGGTCGTCGACCGGCTGACGGACAACCGGGAGATCATCAGCGGGCTCCACGCGTTCCTGCGGCTGCTGCGCTCCGACCCGGCAGGCACGTGACGAAAGTCCCGCGGACCCGGGTCTCTTGCCCTGCGGTGCACAGACTTCGCTTATCTACCGTTGACGCGACAACCCACCGCACTTTCCTCCGGAGTTCCGTCATGCCCAGCAAGCTCAAGGTTCTCGGTGCCGTCGGCGCCGTCACGGTGATCGCCGCCGCCACGGCCGCCTGCGGGCCCGGCGACAAGGAGGGCGCCGGCGCCAAGGTGAGCTCGGCGTTCACGAAGCTCGGCGAGGAGAAGAGCATCGGCGCGACGCTCACCTTCGACGGCAGCGCCGACCAGATCTACGCCGCGATGAAGGGCGAGAAGGACTTCAAGAGGGCCGACGCGCAGATGCTCGCCGACCTGAAGGCGTCGGCCGGTGTCGCCTACGACCGGCCGCTCAAGGACGTGCGGAACGACAGCGAGGCGAAGGGCCTGTCGCTCGCCGTCAGCAGCAAGGGCACGAACGTCCTGGAAGTCCGCGGCGTCGGCAAGCAGCTCTACATACGCTTCGACCTCAAGCAGGTCATGGCGCTGGGCGAGGCCTCCGCCAAGGAGAAGAAGGAGATCCAGGAGTTCCTCGACAGCGCGGACGGCATGCCCGCGCCGGTCCGCGCCGCGCTCAACGGCAGCTGGGTCCGCATGGACCAGAAGGAGTTCGAGGAGTTCGCCAAGGAGACGGGCACCGACTCGCAGCTGCCGGACAGCTCGTCGCTGGACGCCAAGGCCCAGCGCAAGGTGATCGAATCCCTGCAGAAGACCCTCACCGAGGACGCCACGTACAAGGACGCGGGCAGCAAGGACGGCGTCGACCACGTCACGGTCACCGTCCCGGCGAAGAAGGCCGCCGAGAGCGTCGAGTCGACGCTCGAGTCGCTGAAGCAGAAGGACGGCTTCAAGGCCTCGGACGTCCCCGACAAGGACGTGAACATCGACGTCGCCATCAAGGACGGCAAGATCTCCGCCCTCGCCCTCGACCTGAGCGACCTCGCCGAGGACACGAAGGGCAAGCTCCCCGCCACCATCGCCCTGAACGACGGCGCCGACGCCGTCGCCGCCCCCAAGGGCGCACAGAAGCTCGGCGTCTCCGACCTGATGGGCGCGTTCATGTACGCCGCGATGCAGGGCGGCGACCTCCAGTAGGACCCGGACCCGCGCACGGAAACGGTTGAGGGCGGCGGCACCGCATCGGTGCCGCCGCCCTCAACCACGTACAGGAAGCGCTAGACCGTCAGCCCCCGCACCAGCAGGTCCAGCAGCGCGCACACGAAGAGCGCGATCCCGATGAACCCGTTGACCTGGAAGAACGCCCGGTTCAGGCGGCTGAGGTCATGCGGCTTGACGATGCTGTGCTCGTACACGAAAGCGCCCGCGACGATCACCAGACCGACCCAGAAGAACGTCCCGGCGTCGGTGACCACCGCGTACCAGACGAACAGCGCCGTCGTGATGAAGTGGCAGACGCGCGCGCCCCAGATCGCGCCCGGGATGCCGAAGCGCGCCGGCACCGACTTCACACCGACCTCGCGGTCCGTCTCCACGTCCTGGCACGCGTAGATCAGGTCGAAGCCGCCGATCCAGACGCCGACCGCGAGGCCGAGGATCACCGCGGTCCACGACCACTCGCCCGTGATCGCGATCCACGCGCCGATCGGGCCCATCGCCTGGGCGAGACCGAGGATGGCCTGCGGGAAGTTCGTGAACCGCTTGCCGTACGGGTAGACGACCATCGGGATCACCGCGATGGGCGCCAGCGCCAGGCAGAGCGGATTCAGGAGCGCGGCCGCGCCGAGGAAGATGACGAGCGCGATCAGCGCGCCGGTCCACGCCGACTTCACGGACACCGCGCCCGTGACGAGTTCGCGGTGCGCGGTGCGCGGGTTGCGGGCGTCGATCTCGCGGTCGATGATCCGGTTGGCCGCCATCGCGAACGTGCGCAGGCCCACCATGCAGATGGTGACCAGGAGCAGCCGGCCCCAGTGGATGTTGCTGTCCCACTCGAACATCGCGGTCAGCGCCGCGATGTAGGCGAAGGGCAGCGCGAAGACGGAGTGCTCGATCATCACCAGGCGCAGGAACGCCTTGGTCCGTCCCGGCTGCGGGAGGACTCCTTCAGCTGCGCTCACAGTCCGTACTCCGGTTCACCCCCGCGTCGGCGGGGAAACCCCGTCTCCGCGCTGGACCTCATCTTGCGGACAGGCATCACAGCCCGTACTCCTTCCAGCGCTTTGTCACCCGTTCGTGTGTCGCGGGATCGGAGACGACCATCTCGGGCCAGCCGCCGTCCCGCGTGTAGCCCTCCTCGGGCCACTTCTTCGTCGCGTCGATGCCCGCCTTGCCGCCCCAGAACTGCTGGTAGGAGGCGTGGTCGAGGTGGTCGACCGGCCCCTCGGCCACGGTCAGGTCGCGGGCGTAGTCCGTGTTCCCGAGGGCCCGCCACGACACTTCATGAAGGTCGTGCACGTCGCAATCGGAGTCGACGACGACGATCAGCTTGGTCAGCGACATCATGTGCGCGCCCCAGATGGCACTCATCACCTTCTGGGCGTGCTTCGGGTACTTCTTGTCGATCGAGACGATCGCACAGTTGTGGAAGCCGCCCGACTCCGGCAGGTGGTAGTCGACGATGTCCGGGACGATCACCTTGAGCAGCGGCAGGAAGAAGCGCTCCGTGGCCCTGCCCAGCGGCCCGTCCTCGGTCGGCGGCCGCCCGACGACGATGGACTGGAGCAGCGGGCGGCGCCGCATCGTCACACAGTCGATCTTCAGCGCGGGGAAGGGTTCCTGCGGCGTGTAGAACCCGGTGTGGTCGCCGAAGGGGCCCTCGGGCAGCATCTCGCCCGGCTCCAGCCAGCCCTCGATGACGACCTCGGCGTGCGCCGGAACCTGCAGCGGAACCGTCTTGCAGTCGACCATCTCGACGCGCTTGCCCTGGATGAACCCGGCCAGCATGTACTCGTCCATGTCGCCCGGCAGCGGGGCCGTCGACGCGTACGTGACGGCGGGCGGGCAGCCGAAGGCGATCGCGACGGGCAGCTTCTCGCCGCGCTTGGCGGCCACCTGGTAGTGGTTGCGGCTGTCCTTGTGGATCTGCCAGTGCATGCCGATGGTGCGCTTGTCGTGGCGCTGCAGGCGGTAGAGCCCGAGGTTGCGCACGCCGGACTCCGGGTCCTTGGTGTGCGTGAGCCCCAGGTTGAAGAAGGAGCCGCCGTCCTCGGGCCAGGTGAACAGCGCGGGCAGCTGCTCCAGGTCGACGTCGTCGCCGGTGAGGACGACCTCCTGGACGGGCGCGTGGTCGGACTTCACCTTCTTCGGCGGTACGTGGGTCATCGCGCCGAGCTTGCCGAACGCCTCGCGGATGCCGACGAAGCCGTGCGGCAGCTCCGGCTTGAGCAGGCCGCCGATCTTCTCGCTGATGTCGTCGTACGACTTCAGGCCGAGGGCCTTCAGGAGGCGCCGGTCGGTCCCGTACACGTTCATCGCGAGGGGCATCGCCGAGCCCTTCACGTTCTCGAAGAGCAGGGCGGGACCGCCCGCCTTGTTGACGCGGTCGACGATCTCACCGACCTCCAGGTACGGGTCGACCTCGGCCTTGATGCGCTTGAGGTCGCCCTCGCGCTCCAGTGCCCTCAGCAGGGAGCGAAGATCGTCGTAAGCCATGCGTTCCAGTTTGTCATCCGCGGTGGGAGATCTTGCCGCGGGCCGGGGAGACGCACCCTCAGGCCCCGGCCGCGCACAGGGCGGCGGCCCGGCGGGCGTTCGTGCCGTGCACGTTGTCGACGTCGCTGCCGTACAGCAGGGACGAACAGGAACCAGCCCGCGTACGCGCAGCACAGCCCCGCCGCGATCAACAGCCCGGTGCCCCGTGCCCGTTCCCGCTAACCTGTGCGCGTCATCTTGCAAGGGGGTTGCCCGGTCGTGCTCAGGTATCTGCCGTTTCTGTTGGTCCTGGCGTTGTGGATCTACGCCTTCATCGACTGCCTCAACACTCCCGAGGAGGAGGTGCGCGGCCTGCCCAAGGTGGTCTGGGTGCTCATCATCCTGTTCTTCGGCGAGGTGCTCATCGGCCCGATCGCCTGGCTGGCGGCGGGCAGGCGGCGGCACGCGCCCGCCGGGGGCGCCACGCCCTCCGAGTGGCACCGCAACCACCGCACGCAGTACGTCGCACCGGACGACAACCCCGAGTTCCTGGCCTCCCTCAAGGAGGACAACAAGAAGGACGAGGCGCTCCTCAAGGACTGGGAGGCCGATCTGCGCCGCCGCGAGGAGGAGCTGCGCCGGCGCGAGAGCGGCGAGCAGGGCACCGACTGAGCGACCCCGGGGGCGAGGGACCTAGGGCCCTCAAAACGCGGGATGCCTGTAGCGCACACTGGAACGGAACGCCCACCTCCGCCCCGCTCCCCGTGAAGGCCCCTTTCCCTGTGCTCCCCGTGTCCAGACCCCCGCATGCCCAGGCGCCCGATGTCGCCACCGGTCCCGAGAAGCTGATCGCCGTCGAGGAGCACGGGGCCGAGCCCGTACCCGCCGGGCGGCGCCACGGCAGTCCCCGTCAGCTGCTGTGGACGTGGGCCTCGCCGCAGGTCGGGTTCGCGACCGTGTTCATCGGCGTGCTGTCCGTCTCCGCGTTCGGCCTGAGCTTCTGGCAGGCGGCCGCCGCCCTGGTGCTCGGCGCGGGCCTCGGCTCCCTGGCGCACGGGCTGCTGTCGACGGACGGACCCCGGTTCGGCGTCCCGCAGATGGTGATCGGGCGGCTGTCGTTCGGGTACCGGGGCAATGCCCTGCCGTCCGGGGTCAACGCCCTGGTGGCGGGCGTCGGCTGGTTCGCCGTGAACAGCGTCGGCGGCGCCTTCGCGCTCAATTCGCTGACCGGCCTTCCGCCGCTGCCCAGCCTGCTGATCCTGGTCGTCCTCGAGATCGTCATCGGATACGTGGGCCACGACCTGGTGCACCGCTTCGAGCGGTACGCGTTCCCGGTCCTGGCCGCGGT
Source organism: Streptomyces sp. NPDC050085 (assembly GCF_044460595.1). Taxonomy (NCBI): domain Bacteria; kingdom Bacillati; phylum Actinomycetota; class Actinomycetes; order Kitasatosporales; family Streptomycetaceae; genus Streptomyces; species Streptomyces sp. NPDC050085. The sequence goes on from NZ_JBITJZ010000019.1 coordinate 88,391, forward strand.
GTTCCTGCTCGCCGGGGTGTGGATCTTCAAGGGCGCCGCCCTCGAAGGGTCCGGATCCGGCGGTGGGTTCGGCGGGTTCATGCTCGCCTTCAGCGCCGTCTTCGGCTTCACGGCGGGCTGGAACCCGTGCGCCGCCGACTACGCCCGCTATCTGCCCGCGGACACCTCCCGCCGGGCCACCGCCTGGTACGCGGGGCTCGGCCTGTTCGTGTCGGTCGCCGTCGTCTCGGTGATCGGCGCGGCCTCCGCCACCCTCGCCGCCCCCGCCGGGGCCAGCCCGACCGACGCCTTCACCGGTCACCTGCCGGACTGGCTCGGCAACCTGACCCTCGTCGCGATCATCCTGGGCGCGATGGCCGCCGCCACCCTGAACGTCTACTCGGCGGCCGTCTCCATCTCCTCGCTCGACCTGAAGCTGCCTTCGTGGCTGAACCGTGCGGCCCTCGTCGCGGCCGTCGGCGTCGTCGGCACCGTCGCCGGCTGGGCCTCGCTCGCCGACGCGGGCCACGCCTTCGAGAACTTCCTGCTCGTGATCGCGTACTGGATCGCACCCTGGCTCGGCGTCGTCCTCATGGAGCACTGGCTGCGCGCCCTGCCCGACGACGCGCTCGCCGCCCGCCTCCAGGACCGCACGTTCGGCAACCCCGCGGGGCTGATCGCGCTGCTCGTCGGCGTCGCGGTGTCGGTGCCGCTGTTCTCCAACCAGACCGTGTTCGTCGGCTGGGTACCGTCGCAGTGGCCGGGTGTCGGCGATCTGACCTGCCCGGTCGGCTTCGCGGTCGGTGCCCTGCTGTACGCGCTGCTCGGGCGGCGCGACCGTATCAACTCCCGTGTGTAGAAAGGCTCGTACGTCATGGAACTCGATCTCGCCCGCACCTGGCTCGCCACCGCCGTCGAGGAGGCGAAGGCAGGTCTCGCCGAGGGCGGCATCCCGATCGGCGGCGCCCTGTACTCCGCCGACGGCTTGGTCCTCGGCCGCGGCCACAACCGGCGCGTGCAGGACGACGACCCGTCCGTGCACGGCGAGACGGACGCGTTCCGCAACGCCGGGCGGCAGCGCACGTACAAGGGCACCACGATGGTGACGACGCTCAGCCCCTGCTGGTACTGCTCGGGCCTGGTGCGCCAGTTCGGCATCTCGCGCGTCATCATCGGCGAGGCCCGCACCTTCCACGGCGGGCACGACTGGCTGGCCGAGCACGGCGTCGAGATCGTGCTGCTCGACGACCCCGAGTGCGTCGGCATGATGGAGGACTTCATCGCCGCCAAGCCGGAGCTGTGGCACGAAGACATCGGGGACATCGGCGAGTAGCCCGGCCGCTGGACAGCCCCCTACAGGTTGTACGTCGTCACGCCCCCTGAAGCGGACAGTGCGCCCCTGTGCGGCGGCCGCGCGCGCCCGGACACTCAGGGGGCATGACGACCCTCTCCCCCGAAGCCGGCGCCGGCTCCTCCCCTCCCGCACCGTCGTACGGCGACAAGGTCATCGCCGTCGAGACCGCCGGGTCCGAGCCGATCCCCGACGCCGAACGGCACGGCGGGCCACGGCAGTTGCTGTGGACGTGGGCCTCGCCGAACATCGAGTTCGCCACGGTCTACATCGGCGTGATCGCCGTCCTCTTCTTCGGGCTCAGCTTCTGGCAGGCCGCGGCCGCCCTGCTCCTCGGCACCGCGCTCGGCTCGCTGACGCAAGGGCTGCTCTCTCTCGACGGGCCGCGGTTCGGCGTCCCGCAGATGGTGATCGGGCGCCTCGCCTTCGGGTACCAGGGCAACGCCCTGCCGTCGGCGGTCAACGCCCTGGTGGCGGGCGTCGGCTGGTTCGCCGTGAACAGCGTCAGCGCCGCCTTCGCCCTCAATACGCTGACGGGCCTGCGGCCACTGCCCTCGCTGCTCCTGGTCGTCGTGGCCGAGGTCGCGATCGGCTTCATCGGGCACAACTTCGTGCACGCCTTCGAGAAGTACGCGTTCCCGGCCCTCGCCCTCGTCTTCCTGCTGGCCGGGGTGTGGACCGTCGGCAAGGCGGACCTGTCGGCACCCGGCGGCGGGGGCGGGATCGGCGGGTTCCTGCTGGCGTTCAGTTCGGCGTGGGGGTACGCGGCCGGCTGGAACCCGGGCGCATCCGACTACTCGCGCTACCTCCCGCGCACGGCCAACCGGCTGCGCACCGCGCTGTATCCGGCACTCGGCCTCTTCCTCTCCGTCTCCGTGGTCTCGCTGATCGGGGCGGCGTCGGCGACGATCGCGGCCCCCGCGGGCGCGACGCCGACGGCGGCCTTCACCGGTCATCTCCCGTCCTGGCTGGGCCACTTGACGCTGGTCGCGATCATCCTGGGCGCGGTCTCGGCGAACGCCCTGAACATCTACTCGTCCGCGATGTCGGTCACCGCGCTCGGCCTGCGGCTGCCGCGCTGGCTGGGCCGCAGCGCGCTCGTGGTGGTCTCGGGCGCGGCGGGGACGGCGGCGGCCTGGTCGTCGCTGGCCGACGCGGGGCATGCGTACGAGGCTTTCCTGCTGGTGATCGCGTACTGGATCGGGCCGTGGCTGGGCGTGGTGCTGGTGGAGCGGTGGCGGTCGGCGCGCGTCGGCGAGGGCGAGCTCGCCGGGCGGCTCGCGAACCCCGCCTTCACCAACTGGCCAGGATTCACTGCCCTGTTGGTGGGCATCGCGGTCTCCGTGCCGCTCTTCTCGAACCAGGAGAAGTACGTGGGCTGGGCGCCCGAGCGGTGGCCTTCACTGGGCGATGTGACGTGCGTGGCCGGGTTCCTGGTGAGCGCGGTGGTGTACGCGATCGCTTGCCGGGTGTTCGCTTCGCGTCGTACAGTCTGACGCATCAGGTGTTCGCTCCACAGCGAACACTCGCGTCTGTGGAGGTGTGCGCCATGCGTGCGGTGCGATTCGGCGAGTACGGCGGTCCCGAGGTCCTGGCGACGGTGGACGTCGAGGTCCCCGAGCCGGGGCCCGGGCAGGTGGCGATCGACGTCGCGTACGTCGGGGTGAACTTCGCCGACCTCAAGGCGCGCTCCGAGGGATACCGGGTGACCGCGCTCCCCTTCGTCCCCGGCCTGGAGGTGTCGGGCCGCATTCGCGCCCTGGGAGCGGGAGTCGAGGGCTTCGCCGTCGGCCAGGAAGTGGCCGCGCTCACCGAGGGCGGGGCGTACGCGGAGGTCGTCGTGGCCGACGCCGTCACGGTCTTCCCGCTGCCCGCCGGGCTCACCCTGCGTACCGCCGCGACACTGCCGACCGTGCTGCCGACGGCGTACGCGCTGCTGCACTCGGTGGGGCGGCTGCAAGCCGGTGAGAGCGTGCTGGTCCAGGGCGCGGCGGGCGGAGTCGGCACGGTGGCCGGGCAGTTGGCACGGGCCGCCGGTGCGGGACGCGTCATCGGGGTCGTGTCGAGCGCGGCCAAGGCGGAGTACGCGCGCAAGTACGGCTACGACGACGTGGTCCTGACGGACGGATTCGGCTCTGCCGTACGGGAGTTGACCGGCGGCCGCGGCGTGGACCTCGCCCTCGACCCGGTCGGCGGCGAGGTCCTGCGCGAGACGCTCGGCGCGCTCACGGTGTTCGGCCGGCTCGTCTCCTTCGGCAACGCCTCGTCGGCCCCGGCCTGGCAGGTGGGCCAGCCCGAGCTGTATCCGACGGCGCTCTCGGTGGGCGGCTTCTCCATCCTCACGCTGGCGAGGACCGCGCCCCGGGAGCTGCGGGCGCTGGCCGAGCGGGCCTTCGCCGTACCGGGGATCGAGCTGCCGGTCACGGGCGAGTTCGCCCTGTCGGACGCGGCCGAGGCGCACCGGGCGATCGAGTCGCGCACCAGCACGGGCAAGCTGCTGCTGCGGGTGGCGGAGTAACCGCCAAAACCCCCGGCCGCGGAGGCATCCCCCTCCCCCGCGGCCGCGAGTCCGGCCGGCCGGCGAGCGGTCCCCCGTGCCGCTCGGCCCGGGCCGGAATGATCAGTGTGACGCCCCGCAGTGCGGAACTGGAGTACTTTTCTAGAAATCCACTCCAGAAATTCACTGCGGAAACCACGAACGGAAGCAGGCGTTCTGCGCCCGGTTCCAGACGGGCAGTCACCTTGAGCCCCAAGCAGCAACGCGGCGCGGAGACCTCCGACCGCCTCCTCGACGCCGCCCTGCGCGTGTACGCCGACACCGGCGAGCAGGGTGTCACCGTCCACGCCCTGACGCAGGCGAGCGGGGCCAGTCCGGGCAGCCTGTACCACCACTTCGGCAGCGTGGACGGGCTGATGAACGAGTTGCTGATGCGCTGGCTCGGCCGCCTGCTGGGCGAGTTGGGCCCGTGCCTGGCGCCCGCCCGCACCGCCTGCGCCGGCATCCGTGCGCTCACCCGGGCGTATCTGGCGTTCATCACGGAGCACCCGGACGCGGCCCGGCTGCTGCACTCCTCGCGCGCCGACCGGCTGACGATGGCGCAGGCACAGCAGTTGCGGGACGCGCAGGAGGCCCGGCTCTCACCGCTGACCGGCTGGCTCAGGCACCACGTCGCCTCCGGTGAACTGGCCGCGCTGCCCGAGCCGTTGCTCGAGTCGATGATCCTCGGCCCGGTCATCGCAGTCGCCCGCAGCTGGCTCGCCGGGGTCCGTGACATCGACCTCGATCAGGCCGCACGGGTCCTGCCCGAGAGGATCTGGCGCTCCGTCGCCGCCTGAGCGGGCCCGGCCCGCACGATCCGCTGGGCGCAGGCCGCGGTGAGCAGGCCCCCGAGCAGGTCCGGGTCGCCGACCTCGACCCCGAGCAGCGACTCGATCCGCTCCAGGCGCTGGTAGAGCGACTGCCGGCCGATGTGCAGGAGCGCGGCGGTGCGCGTGGGGCTGCAGCCGTGCCGCAGATGCACCTCCAGGGTGTGCACGAGGTCGCTGCCGTGCGTGGCCTCCCAGGCCAGGAGCGGGCCGAGGGTGTCGCCGACGAGCCGGGTCAGACGCTCCCGGTTGGCCTCGACGCCGCCGCGCGTCAGCTCCCGCTCCAGGGCGAGGGCCCGCGCCGACGTCACCAACGGCCCTTCCCCGTACGGCGGTTCGGCCGGCGGCACGGTCAGGGCGAGGTCCAGTGTCGTACGGGCGGCGCGCAGGGTCTCGCTCCACCGCAGCCAGCCGTCGCCCGCGCCCACCGCATGGCCGACGGCGACGGTGAGGCCGGGCGACGACGGCACGGCAGTCGCCAGGAAGGCGTCCCGCACCGCCCGTACGGCGTCGCGTCCCGGCGGCGGCACGACCAGGGCGAGGACGTCGCCGGGGAACGCCGCGCGCAGGGCGGTGCGGCCCGCGACCCGGTCCACCGCCGCGAGCGCCGCACCGCGCGGGCCGTGCACGCAGACCCCGACGAGACGTGCGCCGGGGCCCGGACGGAACCCGGCCAGTGCCGAACGGGCCGCCACCGCGGGCTGGTTGAGGGCGGCCCGGCCCGCAAGGTCGGCGAGGAGCGCGGCGCCGTGGTCGGCGGCCCGGAGCGTCGCGGCCGCCGGGGAGGTCAGGCCGTGGGTCACGATCGCCCGGTTGGCCGCCTCCGCGATCCGCACGAACGGCACGACGCGCCGCAGCGCCACCAGCGGAAACCCCAACTCCCGGGCACTGTCGACCACTTCGGCAGGCATCCGCTCCAGGGACCGGCCCACCTCGACGGCCAGACCTGCCGCGCCCCGGGCCGTCAACTCCCGTACGTACCGGCGCAGCGCCCCCTCGTCGGCCCCCAGGAACGCGAACCCGTTGGTGAGGAGCAGCTCCCCGCCGTCCAGGAAGTTCGCCCCCTCGTACACCTCACTGGAGTGCACCCAGCGCACGGGACCGTCCAACGCACCTTCCCCCGCGAGGAGTTCGGGCGAGGCATCGCCGACGACGTCGAGGGCCAGGATCTCGCGGAGCGTGAGCGCAGACACAGAGCCTCCTTGGGGCCTGTCCGGCGCGGCGGACATTCCGTCGGGGTGCGGGCTGCCCGGAGAGTACGGTGCGCACGTTGCCCCGGTGTTTCCTCGGCCCGAGAGTGGACGCATGACCTCCTCCCCCGGCCCCTCCCCCTCCGCTCCCTCCGCCCCCTCCGCCCCCTCCTCGGCTGCCGCGGCCCCCGGCACGCCGCGCATCCCCACCATCGACCTGCGGCCGTGGCTGTCCGGCGACCCGGTGGCCCGCGCCGAGATCGCCGGGGCCGTCGACTCGGCGCTGCAGACCGCCGGGTTCCTGCTGGTCACGGGCCACGGCGTGGACCCGGCGCTGCGGACCGGGATCAGGGACGCGGCCCGCGCCTTCTTCCGGCAGCCGCCGTCCGTGAAGGAGCCGTACGCGGTGCAGGTGGGCGGCCGCGGCTGGCTCGGCCCCGGCGCCGAGGCCAACGGGTACGCGGAGGGCACCGAGACGCCGCCCGACCTGAAGGAGTCCCTCTCCTTCGCCACCGCCACGGCGTTCGACGACCCGGCGGTGCACGCCGAGTGGTCGGGGCAGAACGTCTTCCCCGCCGAATCACCCGAGCTGCGCGAGCTCGTGGAGACGTACCTCGCCCACATGCAGGCGCTCTCCGACCAGTTGCTGGAACTCCTCGCGGTGGCCCTGAACGAACCCGCCGACTTCTTCACCCGCCACACCGCGCACCCCACGTGGGGCTTCAACATCAACTGGTACCCGGGAACGGAGGTCGTCGGCGAGCCGGAGCCGGGCCAGTTCCGCATCGGCCCGCACACCGACTTCGGGACGGTCACCGTCCTCGACCGGCAGGCGGGCAAGGGCGGCCTGCAGGTCTTCACCGACCCGAAGGAAGGGGGCGGCGGCTGGGAGGACGCGCCGTTCGACCCGGAGGCGTTCACCATCAACATCGGTGACCTGATGGCCCGTTGGACCGGCGACCGCTGGCGCTCGGGCCGCCACCGGGTCCTGCCGCCCCCGGCGGACGCACCCACCGAGGAACTGATGTCGCTCGTCTACTTCTACGAGTGCGACCCGCGTACGACGGTCACGCCGCTGCCCGCACCGAAGGGCAGGGTCGCGTACGAACCCGTCGACTCGCACGTCTATCTGCGGGGGAAGCTGGACGCGATCACCGTGCCCCAGGGCGCGGAGACCTCCTAGGGCGTGTCGCCCGAGTGGTCGACGACGGCGCGCTCGAGGATCGCCGTGCCGCGCAGGGCGTCGCCCACGCCGGTCGCGTCGCACGCGTCCTTGCGGGGGGAACCGTCGAGCAGGCTCTCCCCGAGGAACCTGCGGTCCGCCTTGTCGAAGACGAGGACCTCGCGGTCACCGCCGGACGTCCCCATCGCCACACCGACTCCGGGGCGCCCCGCGACGTCGTGGACCGTGTCGACGAGGGTGACCCCGTCGAAGCGGGCGAGCGCCGCGTACACCGCGCCCTCGACCTTCGGCACGAGGAGTTCGGCGTCCAGGAGCCGGGCGGCCTTGTCGAAGCCGTCGCGCTCGCTGCCCGTCCCGCCGCCGCTCGCACCGGTCAGCCACCGGTACATGCCGTCCGCGTCGGTCGGCAACTGCTGCGTGGCCCGGAAGGAGAGCGGCAGTCCCGAACCCGCGGCCCGGTCGTTCGCGGTGGAGGGGGCGCTCCCCGCGTCCTGCGCGATGCTCTGGCTCCTGCCGTCCACGGACTCCCACCACGCCTGATCGCCGTACGGAGAGGACTCGTCGGTGGCGGCGCAGCCCGCGACGCGGCGAGCAGGGTCCATCTTCCAGTGGTACTCCTTGAGTTCGGTGTAGATCCACGCGCTGTCCTTGACGGCGTACGGCTTCTGCGTCGCGGAGAACCGGGACAGGCTCCGCAGGAACTCCCCCGCGGGCTTCTCGCTCGCGCTGCTCGCCGGGACCGGCGCCTGCTCAAGCCGCCCGCCGTCCCGGGTCACGGCAAGGCCGACCACGACGGCGACGGACAGGGCGGCGGCCGCGACGGGGGTCAGCACGGCGGGGCGCAGCCAGGGCCTACGGCGGGCCTCCTCCTGCCGGGGCCGGATCTCGCGCAACAGGTGCTCCTTGCGGGCGTGTTGGCGGCCCGGCGGGAGGTCGCGTTCGGGGGCCTGCGGGATGTCGCTCACGTGCGTCCCTCCTTGGGAGCCGGGGCGGGCCCGGCCGCGTACGGCGCGTCGCCCTTCACCTGTCCGCGCCCGGCGGCGAGTTCCGCGGCGAGCCGGGCGCGGGCCCGCGACAGGCGCGAGCGCACGGTGCCGACGGGGATGCCGAGCGCCTCGGCGGCGGCCGCGTAGTCGAGGCCGCCCCAGGCGCACAGGGCGAGCACCTCGCGGTCGGGGCGGCGCAGCCGGTCGACGGCGACGCGGACGGCCCGCAGGTACGCGGCGTCGTCGAGGCGGCCCGCGACGTCCCCGGCGATGTCGCACACGGGCTCGGGCGGCGCGAGGCGGGCCAGGGCGGCGGCGTGGCGGCGGGCCGCGCGCCGTGTGTTGCGGGTGACGTTCGTGGCGATGCCGAGCAGCCACGGGCGCAGCGAGCCACCGTCCGGGTCGGTCCGTGCGCGCAGCCGCCACGCCTCCAGGAACGTCAGCGAGACGACGTCCTCGGCGGCCGACCAGTCGCCGGTCAGGCGGAAGGCGTGGTTGTAGACGGCGCGTGCGTACGCGTCGAAGAGCTCGGCGAACGCGACCGCGTCACCGTCCCTGACCCGCGCCCGCAGCGCGTGCCCGTCCCCCTGGTTCGCCTCCACACCCTTCACCTGTCCGTACGACGAAGGCCGGTTCCCGTGACGTGCGTCACAGGAACCGGCCTTGGTGGTACGGCAGTCGGTGTCTCTTCGGTGTGCTGAGGTTCCTTTTCGGTGTCTCAGACCCCGGCGTAGGAGTGCTTGCCGGTCACGAAGATATTGACTCCGTAGTAGTTAAAGATCCAGCAGCCGAAGGCGATCAGCGCCAGGTAGGCGGCCTTGCGGCCCTTCCAGCCCGCGGTCGCCCGGGCGTGCAGGTAACAGGCATACGCGACCCAGGTGATGAACGACCAGGTCTCCTTGGGGTCCCAGCCCCAGTAGCGGCCCCAGGCGTCGCCGGCCCAGATGGCGCCCGCGATGATCGTGAACGTCCACAGCGGGAAGACCGCCGCGTTCACCCGGTAGGAGAACTTGTCCAGGGACTGCGAGGCGGGCAGCCGCTCCATGACGGAGGTGGCGAACTTGCCGGGCTGACCGCCGTTGGCCAGCTTGTTCTCGTACGAGTCCTTGAAGAGGTACAGGATCGTGCCGACCGCGCCCACGTAGAAGACCGCGCCGCAGAAGATCGCCGTCGAGACGTGGATGTACAGCCAGTACGAGTGAAGAGCGGGAACCAACTGGTCACTGGCGGTGTACAAGACAGTGACAGCGAGGCCGAGGTCGAGGAGGACCGTGGTGACCAGGGGGAGGCCGAGCCAGCGGACGTTCTTCTTCAGCGCGAGCAGGACGAGGAAGACACCGACGGCGACGGTGGAGAAGGTGATGTTGAACTCGTACATGTTGCCCCAGGGCGCGCGCTGCACGGACAGCGCACGCGTGAGGACACCGGCGAGCTCGATGAGGAAGGCGAGGACGGTCAGCGAGATGGCGATACGTCCGTAGAGGTCGCCCTGCTCGTCACCGCCGGAGGCCCCGGGCCCGTCCGGCACGTCGCGGGCGCCCGCGACGGCACGAGTGACGACCTTGGGCCGGTCCAGTACGGCGGTGCTGCCGTTCTTCTGCTTGACCTGGATCTTCACCGAGGAGGCTGCGGCGGCCTCGGCCTGCTCGCCCTTGCCGGTGAGGGCGGCGGCGGTGCGGCCGACCTTGCTGCGGCTGCCGAAGATCCACTCGGCCATGTTCGCGAAGAACGCCAGCAGGTACACGGCCATGGACGAGTAGATGAGGACGTTGCTGGTGTGCGCCAGGTTCTCGTTGGTTGCGGCGGCGAGATTCACTTCTCAGCCCCTTCGGCGGCAGGTACGGCTGTGGGTGGTTCGGAGGTCCCGGAGGTCCCGGAGGACTCTGAGGACTCGGGGGTTTCTGGGGCGCTGGGCGCCTGGAGGTGCAACTGGTCGACCAGGCGGCCCAGTTCTTCGGGGAGCTTCGCGGACTCGCTGCGGCCGAGGCCCGCGATCTCGACGACGGTGACCCCGTCGGGGCCCTCGGCGGCGCGCACCCAGACGCGGCGGCGCTGGATGAACAGGGAGCCGGCCAGACCGAAGATCGCGGCGACGGCACCGCCGAGCGCCCAGGTGTCACCGGGCTGGTGGGAGATCTGGAAGGTGACCCACTCGCTGATGTGCTTGTCGAAGGTGATGGAGCCCGCCCCGTTCGGCAGCTTCATCGTCTCGCCGGGCAGCAGGCGGGTCTTGAGGTCCTTGCCGTTGGCGTCCTTGAACGCCTTCATGTGGGAGGTGTCCAGTTGGTACACGTTCTGCGGCAGGCCCGCGTTCACGCCCAGGTCGCCGTGCGTCGCGTTGAGCGCGAGCACGGGGAAGTCGAGCGCGGGGAACTGGGAGAACATCGTGCCCTTGCCCGCGCCCGCGAAGGTCGGCACGAACCAGGCGCTGAAGCCGAGCTGTTCCTTCACGCCCTTGGCGTTGCGGTAGCCGTCCATCACCTTGATCGCGCCCTGCGACGAGATGTTGGAGTCGATCGGCAGCATCGGCACGGCCTGCTGCGAGACGACCTTGCCCTTGCCGTCGCGGACGGTGACGTTGACGGCGTAGCCGTGCCCGTTGAGGAAGATCTTGGTGCCGTCGATGTCCAGCGGGTGGTTGGACTCGATGGAGGTCTTCTTCTCCTGGCCGTCGGCGCCCTTGCTGTAGGTGACGTCGGCGCGGAAGGTGCGCGGGGTGCCCTTCTCGGGCCCGGTGCGCGCGTACGTCGCGGTGAACTTGTCGAGCGTGAAGCTGAACGGCGACAGGTCGCGGTCGCTGTCGAAGAGGTTGCCGGACTTGAAGTCGTCGTACTGCGTGAGCGTATTGGCGAAGCCGTCGCCCTCGACGACGAGCTTGCCCCCTTCGAACTTGAAGAGCTGCCCCCAGGCGAAGGCGATCAGCATCACGATCAGCGCCATGTGGAAGGCCAGGTTGCCGACCTCGCGCAGATAGCCCTTCTCGGCGGCGACCGCGTCCCCGGCGACGTGCGCGCGGTAGCGGCGCTTCTTCAGCGTCGCGAGCGCGGCGGTGCGCACCTGCTCGGGGTCGGCCTCGGTGCGCCAGGTCGCGTACGCGGGCAGGCGCGTCAGGCGCTTGGGGGCGCCCGGCGGACGGCCGCGCAGCTGGCCGACGAACTGCCAGGTGCGGGGCACGATGCAGCCGATGAGCGAGACGAACAGCAGGATGTAGATCGCGGAGAACCACACCGAGCCGTAGACGTGGAAGAGACCGAGCTTGTCGTAGAGCGGCGCGAGCGTGTCGTGCCGCTTGCGGAAGTCCTCGACCTTGAGCGGGTCCGTGCCGGACTGCGGGATCAGCGAGCCGGGGATGGCGCCGAGCGACAGCAGGAACAGCAGGATCAGGGCGACCCGCATGGACGTGAGCTGCCGCCAGAACCAGCGGACCCAGCCGATGACCCCGAGCTTGGGCAGGGTGGGGCCGCGGTCCTCCTCGGGGGCGGTGCTCAGCTGAGCCCCGGCCGCCTGCTCGGTGGAGTCCAGCTCCTCGGGGGCGTTCGTCTTGCTCATGGTCAGATTCCCACCTGGAAGCCGGTCGACCAGGTCTGCATCTGCCGCACGAGGGTGTCCCAGACACCTGTGAGCAGGAGGGCCCCGGTCAGGATCATCATGATGCCGCCGATGCGCATCACCCACGTGTAGTGCTGCTTGACCCAGGTGAACGCGCCGAGCGCCTTGCGGAAGGCGATCGCGGTGAGCACGAAGGGGACACCGAGGCCGAGGCAGTAGGCGACCGTCAGTATCGCGCCTCGTCCGGCTCCGCCCTGGGTCGAGGAGAGGCTCAGCACGGAGCCGAGGGTCGGGCCGATGCACGGCGTCCAGCCGATGCCGAACAGCGCACCGAGCAGCGGCGCCCCGACCAGTCCCGCGGCGGGCTTCTTGTGGAAGCGGAACTCGCGCTGGGTCATCCAGGGCATCAGCCCCATGAAGAAGATCCCCATGAGGACCATGAGCACGCCGAGCACCTTGGTCAGGGTGCTCTGGTGCTCCTGCAGCGTGGTCCCGAAGTAGCCGAACAGCGCGCCGCCGGAGACGAACACGGCGGTGAACCCGAGGACGAACAGGCCGGCACCGGCCGCCATCCGGCCGCGGCGCCGCTCCATCAGGTCCGTGCCGGTGACACCGGTGACGTAGGAGAGGTAGCCGGGGACGAGGGGCAGCACGCACGGCGAGAAGAAGGAGACCAGACCGCCGAGCACGGCGATCGGGATGGCCAGGATCAGCGCACCGTTGAACACGGTGCCCTCTATTCCGTCAGAGGCGAGGGTGACGAGTGTGGGGGGCACCGTCGCTCACTTCTCCGCGAGGACCGGGTCGATGATCCCGCGCAGGCTCTTCTCGCTGAGTGCCTTCAGGGAGCGCGCCGCGATCTTGCCGTCCCGGTCCACCACGAGCGTGGACGGGATGGCCTGCGGGTTGAGCGTGCCCTTCGCGAACTGCAGCAGCAGCTTGCCCGTCGGGTCGTAGTAGCTCGGGTACGTGACGCCGAAGTCCTTCTCGAACTCCTTGGCGGGGCTGGTGCTGCCGTCGCGGGTGTTGATGCCGAGGAACTGGATGTCCTTGTCCGCGTAGGCCTTGTCGACCTTCACGAAGTTCGGCGCCTCCGCCCGGCACGGCGGGCACCACGAGCCCCACACGTTGAGGACGACGACCTTGCCCTTGTAGTCGGCGAGCTTGAGCTGCTTGCCCTCGAGGTCCTTGCCCGTCAGGTCGGGAGCGTCATGGCGCTCGGACTTCTTGACGGTGGCGATGCCGCCGGAGTTGGTGACGAAGTTCGTGTTGTTGCCGCCCCCGGAGGTGCCGCCGGAGCCGCAAGCCGTCAGCGCCAGGGCCGCGACGGCGGCTCCTGCGGTCAGCTTGGCGGCGCGGCGCGTGGTCGCGGAGGTGCGGGGGGCGCGGCAGGCGGCACTCATGTGAAAAGTTTCGCATGTCTGTTTAGGGGATCTTCCGCACCCCCCTCAAGGACGGAAAAGCCCATATCAGGAGGGGTTTGCGACCCGAAGCGGCACTAGGCGGCACTAGGCGGCACTAGGCGGCACTAGGCGGCGAGGAACTGCTTCCAGCCACCTGCGGGCCGCTGGCCGACGTCGAGGGTGCGCAGCTTGGCGAGCACCTTCGGATCCTGGGCGTCCATCCAGTCGACGTACTGCCGGAAGGAGACGAGGCGTACGTCGCTGTGCTTGTCCGCGGTGGCCGCGATGTGCTTGAACGCTTCCTCGACGGCGTCCATGTAGATCCCGCCGTTCCACTGCTCGAAGTGGTTGCCGACGAAGAAGGGTGCCCGGTTCGTCTCGTATGCCCGCTTGAATCCCTGGATGTACGCCTGGGCGGACTGCTTGCGCCAGGCCGGGTAGTTGTGGGGCGGCGCCTTCGTGGAGTTGACCGACTGGTTCGCCAGCATGTTGTAGTCCATCGACAGGACCTCGAAGCTGCGCCCGGGGAACGGGATGGCCTGCAGCGGCAGGTCCCACACCCCGTTCTTCTTGTCGGGCCAGCGCTGGCGGCCGCCGGGCGAGGACGCGTCGTAGCGCCAGCCGAGCTCGCGGGCCGTCGGCAGCAGGTTGTTCTGCCCGAGCAGACAGGGCGTGCGGCCGCCGACCAGCTCCTTGTCGTAGTCGAAGGGCAGCGGGGGCAGGTCGTGCCAGCCCGTGTTCGTGCGCCACTGCTTGACGAAGGATTTGGCCTGGTCGATCTCGCTGCGCCACTGCGCGGGCGTCCAGTTGGCGACGGTGCCGGAGCCGGAGCAGAAGTGCCCGTTGAAGTGCGTGCCGATCTCGTGCCCGTCGAGCCAGGCCTGCCGCGTGTACTTGAGCGTCTCCTTGATGTGCGCGTCCGTCAGATAGCCGATGTCGGAGGCGCCCACCCGGTTGTTGGGACCGTGGTAGAGCCGCTTCTTCGACTCGGGCAGCAAGTACAGACCCGAGAGGAAGAAGGTCATGTGCGCGCCGTGGTCCTTGGCGAGCTCCAGGAAGCGGGGGAACAGGCCGTTGCCCACCTCGCCCGCGCCGTCCCAGGAGAAGATCACGAACTGCGGTGGCTGCTGGCCCGGTTCGAGCCGCTCGGGCGCGGCCGGCTGGTGCGGCTGCTTGCCGGTGTACGACGTCGAGCCGTCGCCGATGGGCCTGCCCGCGGGCTGCTTGGGCGCACCGGGGTGGCCCGCGTGGCCTCCCTGGCCCTGCTTGCCGGGCGAGACGGCCGGAGAGTCTCCCGATCCGCACCCGGCGAGCGCCGCCGCGGCCGCCGCCCCGGCACCCAGACCGAGAAGTCCCCTACGACTGACATCCCGCATACCGTCCCCATTCGTCGCACCGTGCACCCATTCATGGCGGGCACACAGTTAGAGGGCGCGACGAACACGCGGGTTCCGACAAGTCGGATGTATTTGCGGTGTTTTGACGGGGGACGGCGCGGACCGCCGGTTGACGGCGGCCCGCGCGGGAAGTCCAACAGCCGGGTCAGGTCAGGCGCCGAACGCCTTGTCCTTGCCCTTCACGGGCTTCGCACCTGCGAGGAGGTGCGCGGGGACGAGATCGCGGGCGGGCTCGGTGTAGCCCACGGAGACGATCTTGTCGCCGAGATAGGTGAACGTGGTGAGCGAGGCGAGCGTGCACTGCCGCTTGCGCGGGTCGTGCCACAGGCGCCGCTTCTCCACGAACGAGCGCACGATCCAGATCGGCAGCTGGTGGCTGACGCAGACCGCCTCGTGGCCGCGCGCCGCGTCCTTGGCGGCGTCGAGCGCACCCATCATCCGGACGACCTGCTCGACGTAGGGCTCGCCCCACGACGGCTTGAACGGGTTGACGAGGTGCTTCCAGTTCTCCGGGTTCTTCAGCGCGCCGTCGCCGACGCCGAAGGTCTTGCCCTGGAAGACGTTGTCCGCCTCGATGAGCCGCTCGTCGCTGTCCAGGTCGAGGCCGTGCGCCTTGGCGATCGGCGTCGCCGTCTCCTGCGCCCGCTCCAGCGGGGAGGCCACGACGTGCGTGATGTCGCGGGTCGACAGGTGCTCGGCGACCCGGTCGGCCATGCGCCGGCCGAGGTCGGAGAGGTGGTAGTCGGGCAGCCGCCCGTACAGGACGCCCTCCGGGTTGTGCACCTCGCCGTGGCGCATCAGGTGGACGACGGTGATGTCCTTGTCGGACTTGGGCGTCGGGGACGTGTTGCTCATGCCGTGGCCTCCGCAGCCGCACGCGCGGCAGCCGGGAGCGCGGCGGCGATGCGCTCGACCGCCCGCTCGTCGTGGGCGGTCGAGACGAACCAGGACTCGAAGGACGACGGCGGCAGATAGACGCCCTGCGCCAGCATCGAGTGGAAGAACGGGGTGAAGCGGAAGGACTCCTGCGCCTTCGCCTCGTCGTAGTTGCTCACCTCGTCCTCCGTGAAGAAGACGGAGAACATGTTGGAGGCGTTCTGCACGACGTGTGCGACGCCCTCCTTGGTGAGCGCCTCGCTGACGAGGCCGCGCAGCTGCTCGCTGACCGCGTCGATCTTCGCGTACGCGGCGTCGTCGAGCAGCCGCAGCTGCGCGAGGCCCGCGGCGGTCGCGATCGGGTTCCCGGACAGGGTGCCCGCCTGGTAGACGGGGCCCGACGGGGCGAGGTGCGCCATGACGTCGGCGCGGCCGCCGAACGCCGCGGCCGGGAAGCCGCCGCCCATGACCTTGCCGAAGGTCATCAGGTCGGGGACGACGCCGTCGACGCCGAACCAGCCGGCCTTCGACGTACGGAAGCCGGTCATCACCTCGTCGGAGATGTAGAGGGCCCCGTTCTCCTGGCAGACCGTCTTGAGCCCGGCGTTGAAGCCGTCGCGCGGCGGGACGACGCCCATGTTGCCGGGCGAGGCCTCGGTGATGACACAGGCGATCTCGCCGGGGTGCGCGGCGAACGCGGCGCGCACCGCCTCGATGTCGTTGTACGGCAGGACGATCGTGTCGCCGGCCTGGGCGCCGGTGACGCCCGGGGTGTCCGGCAGGCCGAGCGTGGCGACGCCCGAGCCCGCGGCGGCGAGCAGCGCGTCGACGTGCCCGTGGTAGCACCCGGCGAACTTGATCACCTTGGCGCGGCCCGTGAAGCCACGGGCGAGCCGGATCGCGGACATGGTCGCCTCAGTACCGCTGGAGACGAGCCGGACCTGGTCGACGGGCGCGATCCGGTCGACGATCTCCTCGGCGAGGGCGACCTCGCCCTCGCCCGGCGTACCGAAGGACGTACCGCGCGCGACGGCCGCCTGCACGGCCGCGATGACCTCGGGGTGGGAGTGGCCGAGGATCATCGGCCCCCACGAGCACACCAGGTCGACGTACTCGCGTCCGTCGGCGTCCGTCAGGTACGGACCGGTGCCGGACACCATGAACCGGGGCGTACCGCCCACGGCGCGGAACGCGCGCACCGGGGAGTTCACGCCACCCGGCGTGACGGCGGCCGCACGGTCGAAGAGCCCCTGTGAAACGGGTGCCTCATAGGGATAGGGGGTGTTGTTCGCCTCTGCCATGCCTCTCAGCGTACGGCCCGTCTCCTGCGGGCCCTCCGCGCGGACCCGTCGCGCCATAGACTCTGGCTGTCACAGCGCTGTACGGCTTCTGTACGGCGGCGGGGGCGGACCACTCGCGCAGTTGTGCCACTCGCACGTTTCGGCGGGTGACCGTGGGGGAGGTCACTGACACGATGATCGGGTTGCGCGTCGGCGGTCGCGCGGCCTAGAAAAGGGCCGTGGCGCCCTGAGAACAGCAGTCGGGTGGAGATATGCATCGCGGTGGCGGCGGACTGGGCGAGGGGACCGACGGTCTGGGTCCCCGGCGTGCCCGGCGGGGGAAGCACCGGCGCGAGGGGACCGATGAGGCTGCGGCGTCGACGGCCCGGATCCAGCGGGCCGCGAAGAGCACGGACAGTGGGGACAGCGGGATTGGCGGCCGGGTGGGCGGGGTGACGTACAAGTACTTCGGCGCGCCCGACGGCGCGACGGCCGCCCGCGTTCCGATCTCCATGCGCCCCGAGGAGCTCGGCGGGGACGAGCTGGGCATGGGCGGCATGTTCACCAAGATCAAGCCGGAGACGATGGCCGCGATGGTCCTCACCGGCATCCAGGGCATACCCCTGCACAAGGTGCCCCCGCTCGAACTCGTCGTCCTGCACCCCGACTACGCGGTCGTGAAGCTGCCGACCACGGTCGTCGATCCGCTGCGCGGAGTGGGCGAGGAGGCCGTCGGCGCCGCGGCGTTCATCTGGTCCACGGTCCCCGACCGGGGCGGCCCGCGCGACGCGTTCAACGTGTACCAACTCCTGCACGAATGGCAGGACTTCAGCCACCGCCTGCACGAGGCGGGGCATCAGCCCTACTGCCTGGTGTGGCCGTGAGCCAGGAGACCGCGGCCCTGCTGGCCGCGTTGGACGGCCAGCGGCGGCACGTCCTGGGCATCATCGAGGGGCTCGACAAGCAGGCGCTGCGCCGCCCCGTACTGCCGTCCGGCTGGAGCTGCCTCGGCCTCGTCCAGCATCTGGCGCTCGACGTCGAGCGGTTCTGGTTCCAGGCGGTCCTCCTCGGGGACGAGGCCGTCATCGCGTCGCTTGACGACATCGAGGACGCCTGGCAGGTCGCCCCGGACGTACCGGCCGAGGACGTACTGGCCCGCTACCGCGCGGAGACGGAGCGCGCGGACGCCGTCGCCGCGGACGCGGCGCCGGACACTCCCCTGGCTTGGTGGCCCCGCGACCTCTTCGGCGAGCCGCACCTGCACACCCTGCGCGACCTCCTGCTGCACGTCATCACGGAGACCGCGTGCCACGCCGGACACCTCGACGCGGCACGCGAACTTCTGGACGGGCGGCGCTGGTTGGTCCTCACCTGACCCGACCGCCGTGCAGCGGCGCCTCAGGGGTGCGGCCCTGCGGCCCGCCCGGCGCGGCGGCCCGTACGCACTCCGGCGAGCAGGCCTGCACGAGCAGCGGCAGCACGTCGGTGGCCACCCGCCGCGCCACCCACGCCCACAGCGCCGTGCCGTCCGCGAGCCCGCCGTCGCAGACGCTGCAGCGCCGCCCCGCGGGCACCGGCTGCGGCCGCGAGGACAGGCGCGGATAGGGCGGCACGAACTTGAAGTTGCCGTACAGGGCCCGCGTGCTGACCGTGCTGTCCCGGAGTCGGCTGCAGCGCGTGATCTCGTACGGGAACCAGTGCAGCCGGTGGGAGGTGTACGGGTCGAACTCCTCCAGGGCGGCCATCGCGCCGATCTCGGGCGGGATGCGGACGACGTTGCTGCCGTACAGATGGAAGTGCTTGACCGCGGTGAGCTTGGCGATGGACGGCGGCAGCGTGACGATCTGGCGGCGTTCGGCCGGGTCGAGTTCGGTGAGCGGCTTGAAGACCTCCCGGCCGTCGGCCGCCGCCTCGTCGATCAGTTCCAGCAGGTGGCACCAGCCGGGCGCCGAGGTGTCCTGCCGGTCGGTGTGCAGTTCGACGGGCCGTCCCGGCTCGGCGAAGCAGTCGCACCGGTCGCGGTCGGGCCCCTGCCCCGCGGGCCCGACCGCGTCCGCGAACCGGTTGCTGAACACCCGCGGCGACTCCGGCCGCTCGTCATCCCCACCCATGGGGGCACGGTAGCCGGTTCACCAGGCGGGCGGGCCCGCCTCGATCCGCCGGAGCACGGCCTCGTACGAGTCGATGAACCCGCCCGTCTGCAACTGCCGCTCGTCCCACCAGGTGGCGCCCGCGTCGGCGAGCGGCCCGACGATGTCGAGGGCCCGGGACTTGTCCGCCGGGGTGAGCCCGCCGACGACGATCTCGAAGGGGGCGTCGGGCTGCTCCCGGTGCTGCTGCACGTACGCGACGACCTCCGCGAGCTGCTCGGGCCGCGGCGGCACTCCGTGCAGGGCGTCGGCGAACAGCGGGGCGGCGCCGTCCCAGCGGGCCGCGCGCCGCATGGGCGGCCGGTTGGGCCAGAAGCCGCCGATCCAGACGGGCGGGCGCGGCCGCTGCGTGGTGGCGGGCAGCAGTTGCGTCTCGTGTACGCGGTAGTGGGCGCCGGAGTGGGTGACGCTCTCGCCGGACCAGTACCGGTCGAGCAACTCGAGGCCCTCGTCGAGGCGTTCGGCGTGGACGGTCCGGTCGACGGTGTCGCCGAAGCTGCCGTACTCGTCGGCGGCGGGACCGCCGAGGCCGGCGCCGAAGACGACCCGGCCGCCGCTCAGGGCGTCCAACGTGGCGACCTGGCGGGCGAGTTGCTCGGGCCGGTAGCGAGGCACGGCGGTGACGAGCGGGCCGAGGCGCAGCCGGGACGTGGCGAGGGCGGCCGCGGTGAGCAGCATCCACGGGTCGCCGAACGGCTTGCCGCGCTGGGCCTCTTTGACGTGCACGACGTGGTCCCAGATCAACAGGCCGTCCCAGCCCGCCTCTTCGGCGGCGACGGCCGTCTTCGCAACCGTGCGGGCGTCGGCGAAGTCACCGAAGTTCGGAATGTTCACGGAGAAGCGCATGATCGTCATCGTGCCCGGCGGCGGGGTCGGCGGCCAGTGGATTGACGGAGCGCGTCAATGAGCCGACGGACGGGACGGGCCGCGGGGGCTCAGAAGTCGAACCCCCGCGCCAGCAAGGTCAGATGACGGTCGTAGAGCCCCATCAGGTCCTCCTTCCCGTCGCCCTCCACCCAGTGCCGCATCAGCGTGGTGAAGACGGCGATGACGGAGGCGGCCGCGCACTTGATCTCCAGGTCGGCCGCATCGCGGCCGGTGCGCTCCGCGATGACCTCGGCCATCGCCTGCTCGCTGCGCTCCTGCTCGGCCATCGAACGGGCCCTGATCACCGGGTCGGTGAAGGTGATCCGGGTGCGAAGGAGCAGCTGGTCGCGGTCGCCTTCGAGCATCTCGCCGAGCGGGCCCCGCAGGGCGCCGCGCAGCGCGTCGACGATGGGTTCGCCCGCGGGGCGGGCCCGCAGCGCCTCGGCGAGCGCGGGGTCGTACTCGTCCTGGGTGACGACGTCCTCCTTCGACGGGAAGTACCGGAAGAAGGTGGAGGGCGAGATGTCGGCGGCCTCGGCGATCTGGTCGACCGTCGTCGCCTCATAGCCGTGCTCCGCGAAGAGGCGGTAGGCCTCTTCGCGGATGCGCTGCCGGGTCTGCTGCTTCTTGCGCTCGCGCAGGCCCACGGTCTTCGCCGGCTTCGCCGATGTCGTACGCGTCGTCATACCAGCGATTCTGCGGTCTCGGGGACGGACCGGGCCACCTCTGTGGAGGTGATGACCGTCGCCTTGCGGGGCAGGACCACGGCCGCGACGATCGCGGCGAGCAGGGCGAGGGCGCCGCAGCCCAGGAGAACCAGGTCCATGCCGTGGACGAACGCGGCGTGCGCGGAGCCGGCGAGGTCGGGCAGGTTCAGCTGGGCGGCGACCGCGTCGGCGCCGCTGACCGAGTCGCGGGCGGCGTCGGCGGCCTGCGGGGGCAGCCCCGCCGTGTCGTCCGGGGTGAGCCGCTGCAGGTAGCCGTAGCCGAGGATGGAGCCGAGGCCCGCGACGCCGAGGGTGCCGCCGAGCTGCTGCACCGTCTCGAGGAGGCTGGTGCCGGAGCCGGTGCCGGTCTCGGGCAGGGCGCCCATGACGAGGCTGGTGGCGGGGACGACGGCGAGCCCGAAGCCGAGGCCGGTCAGGCCGAGCCACAGCGCGGTGAAGCCGTAGCCGGTGCCGGGTGCGGTGGTCGCGCCGAGCAGGGCGCCGCCCGCGAGGAGTGCGAGACCTGCGGGGATGACGATGCGGGCGCCGAACCGGGGCACGAGGGTCTCGCTCACGGTGGCGGCCGCCATCAGGCCGCCGATCAGGGGCAGGATGCGCAGTCCCGTACCGAACGAGTCGTTGCCGAGGACGGCCTCCAGGTACTGCGGGGCGACGAACAGGATGCCCATGACGGCGAAGTTGACGAAGACGGCGATCAGCGTGCCCACGCGGAACCGGCGGTCGGCGAAGAGGCCGAGGTCGACGATGGGGTGGGCGGTGCGGCGCTCGTGCCGGACGAACGCGGTGAGCAAGGCGGCCGCGCCGATGAGCGAGGCGAGGACCGCCGGGGAGGTCCAGCCGTCGGTGGGGATGAGGATCGTGCCGTAGACGAGGGCGATGATGCCGCCGGCGCCGAGCACGGTGCCGAGGAGGTCGAACGGGAGCTTGTGCGCGGTCGACCGGGCGTCGGAGGGCAGCAGCCACAGGCCCGCGACGAGGGCGAGCACGACCACGGGGACGTTGAACAGGAAGACCGAGCCCCACCAGAAGTGGTCCAGGAGCCAGCCGCCGACCAGCGGTCCGACGGGCATGCCGAGCGCGGTCGCGGCGGTCCAGGCGGCGACGGCCTTGGGCAGCTCCTCCTTGCTGAACAGGCGCGGCATGATCGCCATGGAGAGCGGAATGATCACGGCGGCGCCGACGCCGAGGACGGCGCGGGCGGCGATGACCGCGGCGGGCGATCCGGCGGCGGCGCCGGCCAGCGAGGCGAGGCCGAAGAGGCCGATGCCGCCGAGCAGCACCTTCTTGTGTCCGAACCGGTCGCCGAGCCGTCCGACCGGCAGCATCGCGACGGACAGGGCGAGCAGATAGCCGCCGCCGATCCACTGCAGCTGGGAGCCGCTGGCGTGGAGCTGGGCGGACATGGTCGGAAGCGCCACGTTGATGACCGTGCCGTCGAGGCCGACGATCAGGACGGCGAAGGTGAGGGCGGCCAGGGCGAACCAGCGGCGCGGGGTGCCTTTGATGTCGTCTTTCGCGGTGTCGTGCACGGTGCCGTTCATGGTGGGCCTCCGTAAGGGATGCGCGCGGGCCCGTTCCGGCCGACGCGCTGGGCTAGTACTGACAGAGTACTCCCAAATGAGAGTCGACTGTCAATATCTAGCCAGCTTTCACTTTCCCTGAGGCCCGGCCCCCTTGATCACGAACCCGATCACCGCTCCCCCGCCGGCCCGCCCCGCGGCGAACGGCACCCCGTCGTGCCCGGCCGCGACCTCCCGCACGATCGACAGGCCCAGGCCCGAACCGGGCAGGCTGCGGGCCGCCGGGGCGCGGTAGAAGCGGTCGAAGACGCGGTCCATGTCGCCCTCGGTCAGGCCCGGGCCGCGGTCCAGGACCTCCACCCGGACGCCGCCCGACACGCGGGTCACGACGATCTCGATCGGGGCGGTGCCGCCCGCGTCGAACTTGGCGGCGTTCTCCACCAGATTGGTCAGGGCCCGCTGCAGCTGGGCGGGGCGGCCGACGAGGGTGTTCTCCCCCTCGGCCCGCACCGTGACCGCCCGGCCCGTGCGGCGCCTGGCCAGCGTCGCCACGTCCTCGGCGGTCTGCGCGAGGTCCACGTCGACGACCGGCTCGTCGTCCTCCTTGCCCGCCGCGAGGTCCACCAACTCGTTGACCAGATCGGTCAGTTCGCGGGACTCGTCGGCGAGGTCGGCGACGAGTTCCTCCCGGGCCGCGGGCGGCAGCTCCTCGATGCGGCGCAGCAGCGAGATGTTCGTACGCAGCGAGGTGAGCGGCGTACGCAGCTCGTGGCCCGCGTCCTGGACCAGACGGCGCTGGTCCTCCACCGAGCGGGCCAGGCGCCCCAGCATCCGGTCGAAGGACCGGCCGAGGCTGCCGACCTCGTCGCGGCCCGCGACCGGCACCGCGACGTCGAGGCGGCCGGTGGACGCGACGACCTCCGCGGTGTCCGCGAGCCGGACCAGGCGCGAGGTGATGCGCCGGGCCAGCCACCAGCCGAACAGGCCCGCGGCCACGACCACCGCCCCGGCGAACAGGACCGTGCGCTTCTGCAGCTCGCGCAGCAGGTCCTCGGTGTCGCTGAACTCCTGGGCGACCTGGACGGCACCGCGGCCCCCGCCGAGCGCGACGGTCGCCGTGCGGTACGCGTCGTCGTCGAGCTCCACGTTGTCGTCCTCGGCGACGGTCCCCGCGGTCTGCGCGTCCGCGACCCTGATCGCCGCCGCGTCGACGGGCAGCCGCGGCTTGCCGGGGTCGATGACGGTGGCGCCGGTGCCGCCGGGGCCGAGTACCTGTACGTCGGTGCCGGCCGGCCGGGTCAGGTCCTCGCGCGGCCCGTCCCGGTCCGGGTCGCCGGAGGTGAAGTCGTCGGGGCCGAGCCGCTGTTCGCGCACCTGCGTGCGCAGGTCGTGGACGACCTGGTCGAACACGGCCTGCTGGTCGACCCGGACGAGCCGCGCGGCCGCGTCATAGGAGAGGAAGCCGACCAGGGCGGTCACGCCCGCGGCCACCGCGGCGAAGGAGACGGCGAGCTTCGCGCGCAGGCTCCGGTTCCCCACGCGGCTCGGGGCGCTCACCTCACCCCTCCCTCAGGACGTAGCCCACGCCCCTCACCGTGTGGATCAGCGGTATCCCGTCCGGCTCGTCCACCTTGCGCCGCAGGTAGCCGACGTACACCGCGAGGTTCTTCGAGCCCGGGCCGAAGTCGTAGCCCCAGATGCGGTCGTAGATCGTGGCGTGGTCGAGGACGATGCCGGTGTTGCGGGCCAGGAGTTCGAGGAGGTCGAACTCGGTGCGGGTCAGTTCCAGCTCGCGCTGCCCGCGCCAGGCGCGGCGGGCCGCCGGGTCGATGCACAGGTCGGCGGCGGTGACCCGGTGGCCTTCCGCGGGCCCGTCGGCGGCCGCGGGCTCCGGCGCGGTGCGGCGCAGCAGGGCGCGCAGCCGGGCGAAGACCTCCTCGACGTCGAACGGCTTGACCACGTAGTCGTCGGCGCCCGCGTCCAGGCCCGCGATCCGGTCCGGGGTCTCCACCAGCGCGGTCAGCATCAGGACCGGCGTGCGGTCGCCCTCGGCGCGCAGCACCCGGCACACCTGCAGGCCGTCGATGCCCGGCATCATCACGTCCAGGACGAGGATGTCGGGCCTGGCGCGGTGGGCCGCGGCGATCGCCTCGACACCGTCGGCGACGGCCGTGACGGCATAGCCCTCGAGCGTGAGGGCGCGCGCCAGCGCGTTGCGGATCGCGCGGTCGTCCTCGGCGAGCAGCACGGTGGGCGCGGGCGGCGGGGCGGCGGGAGCTGGTTGCGACACGCTGCCCAGTGTGCCCCGACGGCCCGGGGGCTTCCTCTGATCAGACGCCGCCCCGTGGGCTTCTTACCCGCCTCTCACCCCGCGCCGATCAGCGGCTTACCCGTCGCCAGCAGGCTGTGCCCGACCATGTGGCTCGAGGGGACCCGGGGAGAGGGCGCACCGCGTATGAAGATCGCGTTCCTGCTGCACAACGCGTACGCCGTCGGCGGCACCGTGCGCACCACGCTCAACCTCGCCACCGCGCTCGTCGAGCACGGCGGGACCGCCGGACACACCGTGGAGATCGTCTCGATGTCCCGGCACCGCGAGAGCCCCCGCTTCCCGGTCGACCCGCGGATCCGGCTCGTGCCGCTGGTGGACACCCGGGCGGGCGGCGCGGACACCCGGCAGAGCGCGTACGGCCGCCCCGCGCGGGACTTTCCGGCCGCCGAGAAGCGCTACGGGCAGTACACGCTCCTGCACGACCTGCGGGTACGCGAATACCTCGAGGACCGGTGCGACGCGGACGTCATCATCGGGACCCGGCCGGGGCTCAACGTGTACCTCGCCCTGTGGGGCCCGCGCCGCGCCCTGCGGATCGGGCAGGAGCACCTGCGCCACGACGCACACACCAAGCCCCTTCGCTCGCAGCTCGCCCGGCACTACCGGGACCTCGACGCGCTCGTGACGACGACCGAGGCGGACGCGGCGGTGTACCGGGCCCGGATGCCGCTGCCGGGAGTGCGCGTCCTGGCCGTGCCGAACATCGTGCCGCCCGCGACCGTCCCGCCCTCCGACGGCACTGCGAAGATCATCGCGGCGGCGGGCCGGCTCGTCCCCGGCAAGCGCTACGACCTCCTCCTCGAGGCGTTCGCCGCGATCGCCGCGAAAGAGCCGGACTGGGAGCTGCGGATCTACGGCGGCGGCCCGCAGGAACCGCACCTGCGGGCCCTGGTCAGCGGGCTCGGCCTGACCGGCCGGGTCCGGCTCATGGGCACGGTCTCGCCGATCGAGCCCGAGTTCGCCAAGGCGTCGATCGTGGTGAGCGCCTCGGACGCGGAGTCGTTCGGGATGACGCTGGTCGAGGCGGCGCGCTGCGGGGTCCCCGTGGTGTCGACGGACGCGCCGCTCGGCCCCGCCGAGATCGTCACGGACGGCGTCGACGGACGGCTGGTCCCGGTGGGCGACGCACGGGCGCTCGCCGAAGCACTCGTCGCCCTGATCGAGGACAAGGCGGGTCGCAAGCAGATGGGAGCGGCGGCACTGGCGGCGGCCCACCGCTTCGATCCCGATCCGATCACGATGCGCTACGCGGCCCTCTTCGGGGAACTCCGGGTGACACGGAGACGTCGTGCATGGCAACGATTCCGTGCCCGGGCCACCAACTGGGCACGCAGGAAGGCCCGTGCGCTGCGCTCCACGATCCGCGGCGGGCCGGGTTCAGGTCCAGGGGGGACACAGCCGCATGACCGCCGACGCACGCATTCCGATACCCGGGGCGCCGCGCAGCTCGAACACGTCTAGCGAGCGCACGGCGTCGCCCGAGCCGCCCGCACCACCGAAGTCCTCGGCCCCCGGGCTGCGGTGGACGCGGGCCGTCAGGGGCCGGGAGGCGGACCGACAGAGTCGGTGGCGGTCCGTCTCCCGACCCGTCTCCCGGGCCGTCCGCGGCCCCGACGGCGGCCTCGCACTGGTCGCGGCCCTCTACCTGCTCACCCAACTGGTCTTCGTCGTCCCGCAGTTGGCGCACGTCCTCGGCTGGGACGAGTCCGTCTACGTCTCGCAGTACGACCCCCGCAATCCGACCGTCTTCTTCAGCGCGCCGCGCTCGCGCGGGACGAGCTTCCTGACGGCTCCGCTGATCGCGGCGACCGACTCCACGCTCGCCCTGCGCATCGCACTGGCGCTCCTGTCGTCGGCGGCGCTGTACGCGGCGTTCCGCGTGTGGCGGCCGCTGATCGGAGCACGTACGACGGCGGTCGCGGCGCTGCTGTTCGGCGGGCTGTGGATCACCGTGCTGTCCGGTCCGATGGCGATGCCCAACCTGTGGGTGGCGTTCGCCGCGGTCGGCGCGGTGGGCTGGTTCC
The DNA here is from genome assembly GCF_044460595.1 of Streptomyces sp. NPDC050085. Lineage (NCBI taxonomy): Bacteria > Bacillati > Actinomycetota > Actinomycetes > Kitasatosporales > Streptomycetaceae > Streptomyces > Streptomyces sp. NPDC050085. The sequence continues at coordinate 114,572 of NZ_JBITJZ010000019.1, forward strand.
TGCGCGACAGGAGCCGGGGCAGCGGCTGGTGGCTGGCCGGATGCGTCGCGGTGGTGGCCCTGTTCCGGGCGTCGGACGTGGTGTGGATCGGCGCCCCGCTCGCCGTCGCGGCCCTGCTGGTCCGCGCACGCCGCCGTACGCTCCCCTTCCTCGCGCTCGGCCTGGTGGCAGGCATGACGCAGTGGGTCGTGGAGGCGTACGTCCGCTGGGGCGGGGTGCCCGAGCGGCTGCGCGTGTCGAGCGCCACCGAGGGCGACATGGGCCTGCACCTGAACTTCGGCACGGCCTGGCGCGCCGTCAACGGCCCGATCCTGTGCCGCCCCTGCACCGCGGGCCCGCCGCCCCAGCCCGAACTCACGCTGTGGTGGCTCGCGTTGCCGCTGCTCACCGCAGGCGCGATCCACGTCGCCGTCCGCGCACGCCGCGCCACCCCGATCGTCCTCGCGGTGATCTGCGCGGCCGCGCTGGCCGTCCCGTACATCCTGCTGATCGGCTACGCGGCGCCGCGCTTCCTCCTGCCCTCCTACGCCCTGCTGTCCCTGCCGGTGGCGGTGCTCCTCGGCACGCTGCGACACCGCCCCCGCCGCCTGGTCCTCGCGGCAACGGCGGTGCTCGCCCTGCACCTGGTGTCCCAACTGGTCGTGCTGCACCGCCTGGCCGACTCCACGGCCCGCACCGACGCCCGCTACGCCGCGGCGGCCCGCGGCCTGCACGCGCGGGGACTGACCCCGCCGTGCCTGCTCACGGGCCCGCTCGCACTGCCCGTCGGCTATGCGGCGGGCTGCGCGTCCGAGCAGGTCAACGGCAACAACACGTCCACGACCAGGCCCGAGTTGATGCGCATGATCGCCGATACCCCCTCGGCGGTCCTGACCGAGGACGGCGGGCGCCCGCCGAGGTTCGCCCGCGGCTGGACCTCGTACGAACTGCCGGGCTCCGGCGGCCTGACGGCGTGGCTGGCTCCGCGCCCGGCCGGCGGATAGCGGCGGCTACTCGGCCCGCAGCGCGGCGAGCCGCTGTGCGAACGGAACCACGTCGGCCCCGAACCCGTCCGCCGGATCCACCGAGGTGATCGCCCCCGTCAGCGAACGGGGCGCGATCGCCGCGGCGGTGTCCACGTCCGGCGCCGCGGCAGGTGCCATGAACCGCGCCAACTCCCCGCCCGCACGCGCGATCCGCGCCGCGAGCCCCTCCTCGCCCCAGTCCTCCGACGCCGCGTACACGGCGGTCGGCAGGACGAGGGCGCGCAGGTAGGCGAAGAGCGGCCGCAACGCGTGCTCGGTGACCAGCGAGTGCCGCGCGGTGCCGCCGGTCGCCCCGACGAGCACCGGCTTGCCGGTCAGCGCGTCCTTGTCGATGACGTCGAAGAACGACTTGAACAGCCCGCTGTACGACGCCGCGAACACCGGCGTCACGGCGATCAGGCCGTCCGCGGCTGCCACCGAGTCGAGCGCGGCGGCGAGCCGGGCGGGCGGGAACCCGGTGACGAAGTGCTGGGCGATCTCCGTGGCCAGATCCCGCAGTTCGACCACCTCGACCTCCGCGACCTCCGCGTCCACGTGTGCCAGGGTCGCGGCGGTCAGCCGGTCGGCGAGCAGCCGCGTGGACGACGGAACACTCAGCCCCGCCGAGACGACGACGATCTTCATGCCGTACGCACCTCCTTGGCGGCCTCGACGCGGGCGGCGTGCGTCGGGGCGTCGGGCACGCCCGCCGGCCTCAGGCTCGCGAACTCCTTGCGCAGCACGGGCACGACCTCCTCGCCGAGCAGATCGAGCTGCTCCAGGACCGTCTTCAGGGGCAGCCCCGCGTGGTCCATCAGGAACAGCTGCCGCTGGTAGTCACCGACGTAGTCCCGGAAGGACAGGGTCCGCTCGATGACTTCCTGCGGCGACCCGACGGTCAGCGGCGTCTGCGACGTGAACTCCTCCAGGGACGGCCCGTGCCCGTACACGGGAGCATTGTCGAAGTAGGGCCGGAACTCCCGCACGGCGTCCTGCGAGTTCTTGCGCATGAAGACCTGTCCGCCGAGACCGACGATCGCCTGCTCGGCGGTGCCGTGCCCGTAGTGGGCGTAGCGCTGCCGGTACAGGTTCACCATCTGCTTGGTGTGGGAGGCGGGCCAGAAGATGTTGTTGTGGAAGAAGCCGTCGCCGTAGTACGCGGCCTGCTCGGCGATCTCCGGAGAGCGGATGGAGCCGTGCCACACGAAGGGGGCAACTCCGTCCAGCGGCCGGGGAGTCGAGGTGAACGACTGCAACGGCGTGCGGAACTTCCCCTTCCACGTCACCACGTCCTCGTCCCACAGGCGGCGCAGCAGGGCGTAGTTCTCGATGGCGAGGTCGATGCCGTCGCGGATGTCCTTGCCGAACCAGGGGTAGACCGGGCCGGTGTTCCCCCGCCCCATCATCACGTCCACGCGCCCGTCCGCGACGTGCTGCAGCATCGCGAAGTCCTCGGCGATCTTCACCGGGTCGTTCGTCGTGATCAGCGTCGTGGAGGTGGACAGGATGAGCCGCTCCGTGCGCGCGGCGACGTACCCGAGCAGCGTCGTCGGCGAGGACGGCACGAACGGCGGGTTGTGGTGCTCACCGGTCGCGAAGACGTCCAGGCCCACCTCCTCGGCCTTCTGCGCGATGGCGAGCATCGCCTTGATGCGCTCGTGCTCGCTCGGCGCGCGTCCGGTCGTCGGGTCGACGGTGACGTCACCGACGGTGAAGATCCCGAACTGCATGCTGCTCACCTTCCGCAGGTTGTTGATGCTTCAACTATACCCACAGAACGACACCACCCCCACCCCTATTCCCCGGCCCAGTACGCGGCCCGCACCTCCCCCTCCGCGAAGACCCGGCGCGGCAGGCTCAGGCCGAGGGACTCCTCCAGGGCGTGGAAGTACAGCTCGAACTCGCTCAGCTCGGGATGGTCCAGCTCGGCGCGGCGCACGGCCCGGTTCAGGAAGTCCAGCGGCCCGCCCCGCTGGTAGGGCGCGCGGCCGCGGTCGTACCAGATCAGCTCGATCACCCCCTGCTCGTCGTCGGCGATGCGGCGGCCGTCCCGCACGTAGTCGAAGGTGTAGATGGCCTTCGCCATCGTGGCCGTCAGCCAGACGCTCTCCCTGATCCCGAGCGCCGCGTACGCCTCCTTGTCGGCGAACGACCCCGGCGGCGTCTCGTGGTGCAGCAGGAACGTCCACTCGCCGACCTGCCCGAAGCAACAGCTCTGCCACTGACGGTCCCAGTGATCACGCCCGCCATTCACCGCCTTCAGATCCTTCAGCCGCGTCCCCGCCGCGACCTGCGCGGGATCCGCCCCGTACAGCAGCGCCAGCTCCTCGGCATCGACGCTCTCCCCCGGCGCCGCGCGGAAGAAGGCCAGCGTCGTGTACGGGTCCTGCTCGCGCCACAGTCCGGCCATCCAGGCGAGCCCCTCCAGCGGGTCGCGGCCGCACGCCTCGACCGGCCCCGTGTCGTCCAGGCCACCACTGCGGAACCTTCTGCCCCACGCCGGCTCGATCCGGTCCAGCGCCTCGGCGACCTCCTCCAGGGTCCCCCCGCGCCCGCGCATCGCGGCCTCGGCGATCAGGTACAGCACCTGCTCGAGATCCCGGGTGACGAACGAGTCCTGGTACCCGCCCATATAGCCACGCACGGCGCCACCCTCATCAACCATCAAACAGAGCCCGACGCCCTCTTCCCCCTCGGCCCACTCCTCGAGCGCGTCGTCGGTACCCACGATGAGCGGCACACCGACCTCGCCCTCCAGCCCATGTCTCTCGGCAACCTGCTGCCAGGCCTCGGCAATCGTCTGCGGGGTGATCTTCATGGCGCCAGTATGAGAGCGCCCACTGACAACGGGCTGCGCCTACAGGCCAGTTGAACGGTGGCTCGGCGCGTGTGTCTTCGACCGGGGTCGGGCTGAGCCCTTTCTGTATCGCGCATCCGGCGCTCGGGGGCCTCCCCCAGACTCCGTCCGGGGGGACCCCCAGCCCACCCGTGCCGCCCCAGGCGGCAGACTGCCCAAGGCGGGCGGGGGCGCCCCGCAGCCGGAGGCGGGGTGGGCTCAGCCCGCATCGAAGGGTGCGGCCCCACCGGCGGTTGGCCGCTCGACGACATGAGGGGACGTGTCGGGGTGCCCCCGCAGGACACCGCAGGCACCCAACCCGGGACGCCGCGCCGTAGGCGCACAAGCAACAGCAACCGGAGCCCGGCCGAGGAGGTACCCCGACACGGCCCCGCCCCACGACGAAAGCAACAGCGCACCGAACCCGGCCGGGTATCAGCAGTCAACCCCCCGGCCCCACCACCGGAGCAACAGCCCACCGACCCAGCCAGGCCCGACGTACGATCGCCGCATGGACCGGGACACCCGCGGCATCGTCGACCCGGACGCTCTGCTGAAGCGCGTGCGGTTCCGGCGGTACGAACCCGCCGAGGCCCTGCGCCCGTACGTCGAGAACTACTGGTTCATCGACTGGGACCTACCCTCTCCGTACGCCTCGCACGTCCTCCCCCACCCCTCCGTCAACCTCACCTTCCAGTGGGACTCCGTGGACGGCGACGAGGGCCCCCCGTACGGCGAACTCACCGGCGTCAGCGCCCCCGGCCTCTACACCCGCAAGATCGGCGGTCGCGGCCGCGTGTGCGGGGCGAAGTTCTGGCCGGGCGCGTTCCGCCCGTTCCGACCCGACGTGCCCGTCGCCGAGTGGACCGGCCGCGTGCTGCCGTACCAAGACGTGTTCCCGGCCACCGACGTCGCCGCCATCGTCTCCCCCGGCGACGACACCGGCACCGAATCCGACTCCGACTCCGCCTCCGCCTCCGACTCCGACTCCGACCGAGTCGCCGCCCTAGACACCTACCTGCTCACCCTCGCCCCGCCCGACCCCGACCCCGACCCACAAGCCGAACTCGCCCGCGCCCTGGTCGCCCGCATCCGCGCCGACCGCGAAACCCGCCGCGTCGCCGACCTCGCCGCCACCGAGGGCCTGACGACGCGCTCGCTGCAACGCCTGTTCGCCGGGTACGTAGGGGCCAGCCCCAAGTGGTGCATCCTGCGCTACCGCATCCACGAGGCCGTCGAAGCGGCCGGCACGCGCACGGACGTCGACTGGGCGGCCCTCGCCGCCGACCTCGGCTACGCCGACCAGGCCCATCTCGTCAGGGACTTCACGGCGACGGTGGGCGTGCCACCCACGTCCTACCCGGGGTCCTAGCCGGGGCCCTACCCGGGGCCTTACCCGGGGCCCTGGGCCCCTACTTCGCGTGGCTGATCGCGTAGATCATCACGAACGCGACGATGTGGATGCCGAAGAGGAAGTAGCCCAGGTACCACCACATGTACCGCTCGCCCTTCTTCTCCTGGGCGAGCCGCCGCTCGTCGTACTCCCGCTGCAACACGTCCAGCGGATCGGCCCCGTCGGGGCCAGGAGCGTCACTGCTGCTCACGGTGGACCTTCGTGTTGGACGCCTGGGCGCGCGGCCGGACCACCAGCAGGTCGATGTTCACGTGCGACGGCCGGGTCACCGCCCAGGTGATCGTGTCCGCGACGTCGTCCGCGGTCAGCGGCTCGGCGACACCGGCGTACACCTTCGCCGCCTTCTCCCGGTCCCCGCCGAACCGGGTCAGCGCGAACTCGTCCGTCTTCACCATGCCGGGCGCCACCTCGATGACGCGGACCGGCGTACCGACGATCTCCAGGCGCAGCGTCTCCGCGAGGACGTGCTCGGCGTGCTTGGCCGCCACGTAACCGCCGCCGCCCTCGTACGTGGAGAAGCCCGCGGTCGAGGAGAGGACGACGACCGTGCCGTCGCCGGAGGCGGTGAGCGCGGGCAGCAGGGCCTGCGTGACGTTCAGCGTGCCGATGACGTTCGTCTCGTACATCTGGCGCCACTGCTCGGGGTCGCCGGAGGCCACGGGGTCGGCGCCCAGGGCGCCACCGGCGTTGTTCACCAGCACGCCGATCGTCTTGAAGGCGGTCGCGAACTCGTCGACGGCCGCCCGGTCGGTGATGTCCAGGGCGTACGCGGCGGCCTGGTGCCCGGCCGCGTTGATCTCCTCGGCGAGCGCCTCGATGCGGTCCTTGCGGCGGGCCGTGAGCACCACCCGGTACCCGGCCGCGGCCAGCTGTCGCGCGGTCGCGGCACCGATGCCGCTGCTCGCGCCCGTGATGACGGCGATGCGGGATGCGGCTGCGGGGGCCATGGGCTGCTCCTCATACGTACGGTCACCTTCGGGCCAAGGATAGATCCCGGCCCCGCCCGCACGCCGGGTCACTTGCGCGGCGCGTACATGATCACGGCCATCCCGGCCAGACAGATCAGCGCGCCCGCCACGTCCCACCGGGTCGGCCGGTACCCGTCCGCGACCATCCCCCACGCGATCGAACCCGCCACGAAGACCCCGCCGTACGCCGCCAGGATCCGCCCGAACTCCCCGTCCGGCTGCAGCGTCGCCACGAACCCGTACACCCCGAGCGCGATCACCCCGGCGCCGATCCAGGCCCACCCCCGGTGCTCCCGCACCCCCTGCCACACCAGCCAGGCCCCGCCGATCTCGAACAGCGCGGCCAGCACGAACAGGAACACGGAGCGGGCTACGAGCATGCGCCACAGGGTGTCACGCGGGCCCCGGACCGTGACGCAGCGCCCGGCGCGTGGAACAGATCCGCCGATCACCCCTGCGTACGGAGGTCACGATGCAGTTCGCGCTCGCCCCCACCGCCCTCGCCCTGGCCCTTGCGGCCGCCCTCACCGGCCCCACGGGCGGCCCCACCGGGGACCCCGCCGACGGCGCGGTCCCCGAGGCCGACCTCGCCCAGCACGGCGACATCACCATGACGGGCGGCCTGGTCACGGTCGGCTTCACGCCGCAGAACCACGGCCCCTCCGACGTCCCCGACACCACCGTCCGCCTGACCTGGTCCGTGCCGCTCGCCGACGTCCAGGACGAGCTGCCCGACACCTGCCTGCGCAGCGGCCCGCGCACCGTCCATTGCCGCACCGGCGCGCTGCCCGCGGCGACGTACGGCACGCCGCTCACCGTCCGGGTCCGCCTCGCGGCCGCGCCCGCCGAGGCCACCGTGCAGATCGCCACCGCGTGGAGCGGCGGGTTCGCCGACCACAACCGGCAGAACGACCAGCACCGGGTACTGGTCCTGGACACGGGAGACACGTACTACTTCTGACTACTTCTGACTACTTCTGAAACCTGGTTCCACGGGGCTCAGCCGACGGCCGCCGCTTCGTCGTACGCCTCCCGGGCGTCGGCCACCTCGTCCATGTGCGACTCCGCCCAGGCCTTCACGGCGACAAGGAGTCCGCTCAGGCTGCGCCCGAGGCCGGTCAGTTCGTAGTCGACCCGCACCGGCACGGACGGCGTGACGGCGCGCGCCACGATGCCGTCCCGCTCGAGGGCGCGCAGCGTCTGCGTCAGCATCTTCTGGCTCACGCCCGCGATCTTCCGGCCCAGGTCCGAGTAGCGCATCGGCCCGTCCTGCTCGGCCAGCGCGGCGACGACCAGGCTCACCCACTTGTCGCTGAGCCGCGCGAGCAGCTGGTTGGTCGGGCACTCCCGCAAGAACGCGTCGTACGCGAACCGCTCCTGCTCGCGCCGCTGTGCCGCCGTCATGGTCGCCATGCCAACTCCCCGCCCCTGCGCACCTCGTGGTGACGTACGCACCTCCAAGTACGTACTTACCAAAGGAGAGTAGCACTCCATAGAGTCATCACTGCCAAAAGGAAAGCGGCACATATAGCAGCAAGAAGATGCCAACAGGCCTTATTCATACAGGCCTTATTCATAGGAGAGTTGCCATGCGCGCAGCAGTAGTGACGACGTTCGGTGGCCCGGAGTCGGTCGAGATCGTGGACGTCGAGCGCCCCGAACCGGCCGCGGGACAGATCCGCATCAAGGTCGCCGCAGCCGCCCTCAACCCGGTCGACGCGGGCATCCGCGCCGGGGCGTTCGGCGGCGCGGGCAGGCAGCTCGGCCTCGGCTGGGACGTGGCCGGCACGGTCGACGCGGCGGGCGTCGCCACCGGCTTCCAGGTCGGCGACCAGGTCGTCGCCCTCGCCTACGGAACGAACAAGTCCCTTGGCACGCACGCCGATTACGTGGTCGTGGACGCGACGGCGACGGCCCTCTCCCCCGCCTCCCTCGACCCCGCCCGCGCCGCGACGCTCCCCCTCAACGCCCTCACCGCGGCCCAGGCCCTCGACCAACTCGCCCTGCAGCCCGGCCAGTCCCTGCTCATCACGGGCGCGGCGGGCGCGGTCGGCGGTTACGCGATCCAGCTCGCCGCCCGCCAGGGCATCGAGGTCACGGCGTACGCGGGCGAGGGCGACGAGGAGCTCGTACGTTCCTTCGGCGCGACCGGGTTCGTGCCGCGCGGGACCACCCCCGAGCCGGCGGACGCGGTCCTCGACGCGGCGGTCCTCGGCGCCGAGGCACTGGCCTGGGTCCGGGACGGCGGCCGCTACCTGGGCGTCATCCCCGGCGCGGCACCGGCCCCGGAACGCGGGGTGAGCACGGGCCACGTGGAGGTACAGGCGGACGGCACGCGCCTCGCCACCCTCGCCCGCCTCGCCGACGAGGGCGCGCTGACGACCCGCGTCGCGGAAACGTACGCCCTCGACGACGCGACGAAGGCCCACACACGCCTTGCGGAGGGCGGGGTGCGGGGGCGTCTGGTGTTGGTTCCCTGAGGGGCCGCCACTCACAAGGGTGAACCGTGCCGATCATCCGGACGGGATGGGAACGCGCTGTCTAGGTTCGCGATCAACAACCGAAAACAGCTCGGCCCCCGGCGGGATTGGCGTCCCGGCCGAGGGCCTGACCAAGAGGAAGGCTGTAACTTCCCATGGTTGAACGCGAGCCTAGCGCTCACCAGTTCACGTTTGACGAGGCACTCGGGCTGCATGTCCCTGATGCGTCGCGGTTCATGGATCTGGAGGTGCCCGAGTATGCGTACATGTTCGGGTTCTTGCAGATGGACGGGCACCTGGCACAAGGGAGCGGGCAGAAGGGCCGACTGACCGCCGAGATCAACATCCGCGATGTCGAAATCCTGCGCAGGTTCCAGGAGTTGACCCCATACAACAGCAGCATCAGGGAGCGGGTCCTGGGCGTAAGTCGAAGAAGATCACGCCACCTCGCGTGCCGTTCTCACGCCGCGACTATCTTCGCGGAGTGATCGACGCCGATGGATCAGTCGGCTACACGAAACCAGGCCTGCCGTTCATCTCACTCACGACGGCCAGCACGGCTATCGCCGTCTACCTGTGCTTCTACGCCAGGAAGATCACCGGCACGACACTCCACCCCAGCCGCAACAAGCGGGATGAGATCTACAACGTCATGTACTGGAAAGAGGCGTCCCAGGCGCTGGCCGCCCATCTCTACTACCCGGGCTGCCTCTCACTGGAGCGCAAGCAGGCCGCCGCTGACTCCCTGCACACTTGGGTTCGCCCAGCCGACATGAGGACCGCCTATACGGCACGACGCTGGAAGGAGTGGGAAGATCGCATCCTGCTGAAGCACAACAGCAACGTCACAGCCTCCGCTGAGGAATTGGGACGCACCTACCAAAGCTGCAGCCTGCGACTATGGCGCCTGCGTAGCGGGAAGGTGCCGATGCCGGAGTAAGCACACAGGGCCCGAGCCGACAACAACTCGGGCCCTCCCGGCAATTCAGCCCTTCACGCAGACGACCTGCTTGAGCTTCGCCACGACCTCGACCAGATCGCGCTGCTGGTCGATGACCTGCTCGATCGGCTTGTACGCGCCCGGGATCTCGTCCACGACGCCGGAGTCCTTGCGGCACTCCACGCCCCGCGTCTGCTCCTCCAGGTCACGCGTCGAGAAGCGCTTCTTCGCCGCGTTCCGGCTCATCTTCCGACCCGCGCCGTGCGAGGCGGAGTTGAAGGACGCCGCGTTGCCGAGGCCCTTCACGATGTACGAACCCGTGCCCATCGAACCGGGGATGATCCCGTACTCGCCGGAGCCCGCGCGGATCGCGCCCTTGCGGGTGACCAGCAGGTCCATGCCGTCGTAGCGCTCTTCACTCACGTAGTTGTGGTGAGCGGAAATCTCCGGCTCGAAGGTCGGCTTCGCCTTCTTGAACTCCTTGCGGACCACGTCCTTGAAGAGCGCCATCATGATCGAGCGGTTGTAGCGCGCGTACTCCTGCGCCCAGTACAAGTCGTTGCGGTACGCGGCCATCTGCGGGGTCTGCGAGATGAAGACGGCCAGGTCGCGGTCGACCAGGTTCTGGTTGTGCGAGAGCTTCTGGGCCACGCCGATGTGGTGGTCGGCGAGTTCCTTGCCGATGTTGCGGGAACCGGAGTGCAGCATGAGCCACACTACCCCCTCAGAATCGAACGTAAGTTCGAGAAAGTGATTCCCGGAGCCAAGCGTTCCGATCTGCTTACGAGCCCGCCCCTCCCGGAACTTCACGGCATCGGCGACCCCTTCGAACCGCCCCCAGAAGTCCTCCCACCCCGCGGTCCCGAACCCGTGCAGCCGCCCCGGGTCAACGGGATCGTCATGCATCCCCCGCCCCACCGGAATCGCCTGCTCGATCTTCGACCGGAGCCGGGACAGGTCCCCGGGCAGGTCGTTCGCCGTCAGCGACGTCTTCACCGCGCTCATTCCGCAGCCGATGTCGACCCCGACCGCCGCCGGGCACACCGCACCCTGCATCGCGATCACCGAGCCGACCGTCGCACCCTTGCCGTAGTGGACGTCCGGCATGACGGCCAGGCCCTTGATCCAGGGGAGGGTCGCCACGTTGCGCAGCTGCTGCATCGCGGCGTCCTCGACGGACGCCGGGTCCGCCCACATGCGAATGGGGACCTTCGCCCCGGAAACCTCTACGTACGACATGAAATCCCCCGTAAACGGGCCTGCTTGACCCTTCTCGGCTATAAGTCTGGAAACGCAAATACCGGAGCCAAGGTCGACGAATAGGATGCCGGACCGGCGTCCACGGCAGTGCGTGCGATAGACATGGCACCATCGGGCGCCTCGTGGCGGCAACCGAATAACCCCTGCCAGAGACCAGCAAGGAGCCCCAGCGTGCAGCGGAAGTCCTACGCGTACATGCCGGGCATCGCCGTGCTCCTGACGGCGCTGCTCGCCGGGTGCTCCGGCGGGGCCGGGGCCGACGACGGGACGGACGACTCCAAGCCGGGCGAGGTCAGTTCCTCGGTGACGGCGGCGAAGCCGGGCAAGTACCGGTCCCTGCCCGAGCCGTGCGGCCAGCCCGACAAGAGCATGCTCGACACGATGCTCCCGGGGATCAAGGAGCTGCCCGACGCCGAGCAGCAGGAGAAGGCGTACAAGGGGTCGGCCACGTCGACGTACGACACGGACCGGCGGGCCGGGTGTACGTGGAAGGACGATTCGGCCGAGAGCGGGGCGCACCGGCTTTCGCTGGATTTCGAGCGGGTGGTGTCGTACGACTCCGCGGTGAGTGACGACGCGCGGGCGGAGAGCGTGTACGCGGCGAAGGAGACGGCGGCGGACCTGCCGGAACCGTCACCCTCGTCCGGTTCGTCCGACTCGTCTGGGTCGTCTGGGTCGTCTGAGCCACCTGAGTCGCCTTCTTCCTCTACCCCCACGTCCACCTCCTCGCCCTCCTCGCCCTCCTCGCCCTCCTCGCCCACGTCTCCCTCCTCCTCGGTGGACGCCGCCGAGGTCCAGCCGCGCACGCTCGACGATCTCGGCGACGAGGCGTTCGTGGACGATGCGCTGTCGGGTTCGGGGACGTCTCAGCGGCGGACGGTGACTGTGGTGTTCCGCACGTCGAACGTCGTCGTGACCCTCCGGTACGAGGCGCAGTCGGCGGTGCCCAGCGAGGCGCCGGACAGCAAGGAAATGCAGGACACAGCGCGTGAACTGGCCGGGAAGCTGGTCGGGAAGTTCGGCGAGTAGGGGCCTCCCCCGGTCCGGGGGCGGTCCGGGGAAGGCGACGCGGGCGGGGCGGTCAGCGCGTACGGTGGCCCATCGGGCCCGGGTTCCCGCAGCGGAGATCCGGGGCCGTGTCCTGTCAGCGGCCCAGTGAAGGAACCATGCACCGTCCGACCAAGCGACTCACCCGCATCCTTGCCTGCGCAGCCGCCGTGCCGGTGGTTCTCGTCGTCGCAGGCTGCTCGTCCGACTCCGGTTCCGGCTCGGACGACGGCGCGAAGAAGGGGTCAGGGGCGTCCTCGTCCTCTGCGGCCGCCGGGAAGGACGGGGGCGCGAAGAAGGTGACCCCGGCGACGTACAAGTCGCTGCCCACGGCGTGCTCGGCGTTCTCGAAGAAGACGCTGGAGGACCTGGTGCCGAAGGGCGACAGCAAGGCGGGAGCGTCCGACGACGAGTCGACGCGGGCCAGCTGCTCGTGGTCGAGCCTGGACAACAACGGGGTCAAGGGTTCGCAGTTCCGCTGGCTGAACGTGTCGTTCGTGCGCTTCGACTCGGACGTGAACCGGGGCAGTGGCGACAAGCTCGCGTCCGCGTACTACGCGAAGCAGGTCAAGGACGCGCAGGCGACGGACGGCGCGAAGAACGTGAAGACCTCCCCGGTGACCGGCACGGGTGACGAGGCGACGCTGGTGCGCTTCGACAGCTCGTACAAGGAGAAGAAGAAGAACGTCACGTCCCGGCAGCAGACGGTCGTCTCGCGCGTGGACAACGTCGTGGTGACCGTCAACTACAACGGTTCGGGTCTGGCGGGCGAGAAGACGCCGGACGCCGCCGATCTGTCGAAGGACGCGCAGAAGGCGGCCAAGGAGGCGGTGACCTCCGTGACCAAGACGACTGGTGCGGGTTCGGGTACGGGTTCGGGTTCGGGTTCCGGTTCGGCCTCCCCTTCCAGTTCCGCCTCCACCTCGCCCTCGGCTTCCGCTTCGAAGAAGGCCAAGTAGCCGCGGATCAGCGTGATTTGAGGAGCCCGGCCCCTTTTGGGGCCGGGCTCCGGGCGTACCGGCCCACGGTCTTCCGTATGCGTGTGCCAGTCTGTTGGGCGCAACATGCCGAACTGGGAGGGGAACTGGAGTGGCCGCGCCACTGAAGTTGACACGGACGCACCGGATACTCATCGGGGTGGTCGTCGCCGGAGCGGTGGTGATCGCGGGCATCGGCTTCGCCGGTTCGTACGCGGCCGTGCGCGAGTTGGCCCTGGAGAAGGGCTTCGGGAAGTTCGCGTACGTCTTCCCGATCGGCATCGACGCCGGTATCTGCGTGCTGCTCGCGCTCGATCTGCTGCTGACGTGGATCCGTATCCCCTTCCCGCTCCTTCGCCAGACGGCGTGGCTGCTGACGGCGGCGACGATCGCGTTCAACGGCGCGGCGGCGTGGCCCGATCCGCTGGGCACGGGGATGCACGCGGTGATCCCGGTGCTGTTCGTGGTGGCCGTGGAGGCCGCGCGGCACGCGATCGGCCGGATCGCGGACATCACGGCGGACAAGCACATGGAGGGCGTGCGCATCACGCGCTGGCTCCTGTCGCCGCTTCCCACGTTCCTGCTGTGGCGCCGGATGAAGCTGTGGGAGCTGCGGTCGTACGACGCGGTGATCAAGCTGGAGCAGGAGCGCCTGGTCTATCAGGCGCGGCTGCGTTCGCGCTTCGGCCGGGCCTGGCGGCGCAAGGCTCCGGTGGAGTCGCTGATGCCGCTGCGTCTCGCGCGCTACGGGGTGCCGCTCGCGGAGACGGCTCCCGCGGGCCTCGCGGCGGCCGGGATCGAGCCGCAGCTGCTGCCCCCGGCGCCGAGGCCGGTGGAACAGACGCAGGCGCCCCAGCTGGAGCCGAGGCCCGTACAACCCGTCACCGAGACGGCCGAGGCCCCGAGCCAGTGGTTCGCGACGCCGCCGCCACAGGCGCAGCAGTACCAGGGCGACTACGACCCGCACTTCGTGCCGCCCACGTTCGACCCGGAGCAGGAGCACCAGGGCTGGTACGAGGAGCAGCCGCAGCAGATCGCGGTGCCGGTGCCGCATCCGCGCGCGGCCGAGCCGGAGCCCGAGTTCCCGGTGCCGAACGGGGCGGGCGGGACGCGGCCGCTGGGCGACGGCGTCCAGGAGGCGGTCACCGAGCCGACGGACGACGACCTGTACCTGGTGTTCCGGCAGTCGATAGAGGGTGAGGGGCTGCCGACGCCGGGGGCGTTCGCGGCGAACGTGGAGATGCAGCACGGGGTCCGGCTCCAGCCGCGTGACGTGAACCGGTACATGGACCTGTTCGCGGCCCGGCTCGACAAGGACCTGCTGGACGACCACATCGCGTAGCACCACGCGATGCGATGCGAGAGGGGCGGCACCGGATGATTCCGGTGCCGCCCCTCTCCCGTTCCTCGCTCCGTCTCCCGTTCCCGCCGGAGGCGTTACGCGCCGAGCAGCTTGCGGACCCGGTCCGCGCCCACGGCGAGCAGCAGCGTGGGCAGGCGCGGGCCGGTGTCGCGGCCCACGAGCAGGTCGTACAGCAGGGCGAAGAAGGCGCGCTGGGCGCCCTTGATCTCGGCCGGGAGCTCCTTGGCGGTGGCGTCGGCGGGGAAGCCGGCCTGCACCTTCGGGACTCCGTAGACGAGGTGGGTCAGGCCGTCGAGCGACCAGTGGTCGTCGAGCCCGTCGAGGAGGAGGCGCAGGGACGTGCGGCCCTGCTCGTCGAGGGCGGCCAGCGCCTCCGTGTCCGGCTCGGCGCGGACGATGGTGCGCGACTCGGCGGGCACGTACTTGGTGATCCAGGCCTCGGCCTTGTCGAGCCGGGGCCGGACGGTGTCCAGGTCCGTGACCGGGTTCTCCGGGTCGAGCTCGCTCAGGATGCGCAGCGTCTGCTCGGCGTCCCCGGCGGTGACGTCGGCGACGGACGCGAGCGTGCGGTACGGCAACGGGCGCGGCGTACGCGGCAGTTCACCGGCGGCGGTGCCGACGGCACGGCTGTACGCGGCCGCGTCCGCGGGCAGCACGGAACCGTCCGCCACCTTCCCGCTGAGCTTGTCCCACTCGTCGTAGAGCCGCTGGATCTCCTGGTCGAAGGCGATCTTGAACGACTGGTTGGGGCGGCGGCGTGCGTAGAGCCAGCGCAGGATCTGCGGCTCCATGATCTGCAGCGCGTCACCCGGGGTCGGGACCCCGCCCTTGCTCGACGACATCTTGGCCATGCCGGAGATGCCCACGAAGGCGTACATCGGACCGATGGGCTGCTTGCCGCCGAAGACGCGGTCCACGATCTGGCCGCCGACCTGGAACGACGAACCCGGCGACGAGTGGTCCACGCCGGACGGCTCGAAGATGACGCCCTCGTACGCCCAGCGCATCGGCCAGTCGACCTTCCAGACCAGCTTGCCGCGGTTGAACTCCGACAGCAGGACGGTCTCGGTGAAGCCGTCGAGGGTGCAGGTGTAGGACAGCTCGGTCGTCTCGTCGTCGTACGACGTGACGGTCGTGAGGTCCTTGCCGCACTCGCCGCAGAACGGCTTGTACGGGTAGTACCCGCCGGCGCCGCTGCTGCCGTCGTCCTCGTCGGCCGCGCCGGAGCCCTCGGCGGCCTCCAGCTCGGCCTCGTCGACCGGCTTCTGGTTCTGCTGCTGCTTCTTCGGCGGGGCCTTCTTCGTCCGGTACTGGTCGAGGATGGCGTCGATGTCGCCGCGGTGCTTCATCGCGTGCAGGATCTGCTCGCGGTACGTGCCCGCCGTGTACTGCTCGGTCTGGCTGATGCCGTCGAACTCGACGCCCAGCTCGCCGAGGGCCTCGATCATGGCGGCCTTGAAGTGCTCCGCCCAGTTCGGGTACGCGGAGCCCTCCGGGGCGGGGACCGAGGTGAGGGGCTTGCCGATGTGGTCGGCCCAGGACGCGTCGGTGCCGGGCACTCCGTTCGGCACCTTGCGGTAGCGGTCGAAGTCGTCCCAGGAGATCAGGTGCCGGACCGGGTACCCGCGGCGGCGGATCTCGTCGGCGACCAGGTGCGGGGTCATGACCTCGCGCAGGTTGCCCAGGTGGATCGGGCCTGACGGGGAGAGGCCGGAGGCGACGACGACCGGTTTGCCCGGGGCACGGCGCTCGGACTCGGCGATGACATCGTCCGCGTAGCGGGAGACCCAGTCTGCGTTCTCTGGGTTCTCCGCTCCGGTGCTCTGGGCTGCCACGATCGGTGGGCCTTTCGGTTCGGGGGTCTACGTGCGGATGCACTCCGCGCCCTGCCATTGTCCCAGGCGGCCCGGGGTGCGCGAAAACGCCTTGTCAAGGGGTGGCCAGGGACCGTGCGCGACTGCTGCGCCGTCGTGGCTGGTCGCGCAGTTCCCCGTGCCCCTGGATGGCCTGCGGCCATCAGGGGCGCGCCCCACCGGACCCGCGCCCGGCGACGAAGCCGCAAAACCCCTTTGCTGCCCCGTGGGATACTGAGCGGGACTATCAAACCCAGCCCCGACCAGAACGGCAGCCCTCACACATGGCCCCGGTCACGTCCATCACCGCCAACGTCAACGCCCGGCTCTCCGACGCCCTCACGGCCGCCCTCCCGGGGACCGTCGGAGACCCCCTGCTGCGACGTAGCGAGAGGGCCGACTTCCAGGCCAACGGGATCCTGGCGCTCGCCAAGAAGGCCAAGGCGAACCCGCGGGAGCTGGCGACCCAGGTCGTCGAGAAGATCGTGAACGGTGAGCTGCTCGCCGACGTCGAGGTCTCCGGGCCCGGCTTCCTGAACGTCACGGTCACCGACAAGGCGATCATCGAGACGCTGGCCGCCCGCGCCGCCGACGGCGACCGCCTCGGGGTGCCGGTGAAGGACAACCCCGGCGTCACGGTCATCGACTACGCGCAGCCGAACGTGGCCAAGGAGATGCACGTCGGCCACCTGCGTTCCGCGGTGATCGGCGACGCCCTGCGCGGCATGCTCGACTTCACGGGCGAGAAGACGATCGGCCGGCACCACATCGGCGACTGGGGCACCCAGTTCGGCATGCTCATCCAGTACCTGATCGAGCACCCGGACGAGCTGGCCCCGGCTGCCATCGACAACACAGTCGACGGCGAGCAGGCCATGTCGAACCTGAACCGGATCTACAAGGCGTCGCGCGCCGTCTTCGACTCCGACGAGGAGTTCAAGGAGCGGGCGCGCAAGAGGGTCGTCGCGCTGCAGAGCGGCGACAAGGAGACCCTCGGCCTGTGGCAGCGGTTCGTCGACGAGTCGAAGGTCTACTTCTACTCGGTCTTCGAGAAGCTCGACATGGAGATCCGCGACGACGAGATCGTCGGCGAGTCCGCGTACAACGACCTGATGCCGGAGACGGCGCGGCTCCTGGAGGAGTCGGGTGTCGCGGTGCGCTCGGACGGCGCGCTCGTCGTGTTCTTCGACGAGATCCGCGGCAAGGACGGCGAGCCGGTGCCGCTGATCGTGCAGAAGGCGGACGGCGGCTTCGGCTACGCGGCCTCCGACCTGTCCGCGATCCGCAACCGCGTCGTGGACCTGCACGCGACGACGCTGCTGTACGTGGTGGACGTACGGCAGTCGCTGCACTTCAAGATGGTCTTCGAGGCGGCCCGCCGGATGGGCTGGCTCGGCGACGAGGTCACCGCGCACAACATGGGCTACGGCACGGTGCTCGGCGCCGACGGCAAGCCGTTCAAGACGCGTGCGGGCGAGACGGTCCGGCTCGAGGACCTGCTCGACGAGGCCGTCGAGCGGGCCACGGCGGTCGTCCGGGAGAAGGCCGAGAAGGTGGGCCTGACCGAGGACGAGATCGTGGAGAACGGTCGGTACGTCGGGATCGGCGCCGTGAAGTACGCGGACCTGTCGACGTCGGCGAACCGGGACTACAAGTTCGACCTGGACCAGATGGTGTCGCTGAACGGCGACACGAGCGTGTACCTGCAGTACGCGTACGCGCGCATCAAGTCGATCCTGCGCAAGTCCGAGGGCGACACCGCCGCCGCCCACCCGGAGCTCGAACTGGCCCCGGCCGAGCGGGCGTTGGGCCTGCACCTGGACGCGTTCGGCGATCTGGTCTACGAGGCGTCGGCCGAGTACGCGCCGCACAAGGTGGCCGCGTACCTGTACCAGCTGGCGTCGCTGTTCACGACGTTCTACGACCAGTGCCCGGTCATCAAGCCGCGCCCGGCGCAGGAGGTCGTGGAGAACCGGCTGTTCCTGTGCGACCTGACGGCCCGGACGCTGCACCAGGGCATGGCCCTGCTGGGCATCCGGACCCCCGAGAAGCTCTAGGGCGTGTCTTCAAACTCCCTCCCCCAGCCTTCGGCCGGGGGGACCCCCACGCCCGCAGGGCGGCCGCGCGGCGTCTGGTGCGTGCTCTG
>NZ_JBITJZ010000020.1:0-127689 GCF_044460595.1 Streptomyces sp. NPDC050085
TCACCCCCACCCTCCGACCCGACCACAACGAACCCCGCACCCTCCTCACCGCCACCGCCACCGCCCACGTCAACGGACACCCCGTCACCTGGCCCGTACAGGGCACCACCACTCCGCTGCCGACCTACGCCTTCCAGAACGAGCGGTACTGGCTCGACGACCTGGCGCAGCGCGGGGACGCCGCCCGGTTCGGGCTCGCGGCCGTCGGGCATGCGCTGGTCGAGTCCGCGCTGGGGGTGGCCGACGACGGCGGGCTGCTGCTGACCGGCCGGTTGTCCGCGGCGGATCTTCCGTGGCTGGTCGATCATGTGGTGGGCGAGTCCGTGGTGCTGCCCGGTGCCGGGTTCCTGGAGCTGGCGCTGGCCGCGGGCGACCGGGCCGGTGCGAGCTTCGTAGAGGACCTGGCCGTGTCGGCGCAGCTGGTGCTCGCGGACGACGAACCGGTCTGGATCCAGGTGGCGTTGGGCGCGCGGGACGACGCGGGCCGGCGGTCCGTACGGATCCACGCCCGTCGGGGCGACGAGGACCCGTGGACCCGGCATGCCGAGGGTGTGCTGAGCGAGGCCGTGGCCTCGGGTGCCGAGTTGACCTCCTGGCCGCCGTCCGGGGCCGAGGAGCTCGACGTCGAGGCGTTGGGCGACCGGCTCGACACCGGCGGCCTGGTGCTCGGGCCCGCCTTCCAGGGCGTACGGAAGGCGTGGCGGGACGCTGAACACCTCTACGCCGAGGTGGCGTTGCCGGCGGACACCGACATCGAGGGGTACGGCCTCCACCCGGCGCTGTGGGAGGCGGCCTGGCACGTCACCGAAGCCGACGTCGACGAGCCGCAGGCACGCCTGCCACTGGCCTGGCACGGCGTGAGCCTGCAGGCCACCGGGGCGGAGGGGCTACGGGTCCGGCTGACCGCCAACGGGGCCGACTCGTACGCGTTGACCCTGGCGGACGCGACGGGCGCCCCGGTGGCCTCCGTCGGTTCGCTCACCCTGGGGACCATCGACCCCGCGGCCTTCCGTGCGGCCGACGACACACCCGTCGAGCGGGCCCTGTACGAGCTGGAGTGGACCGGCGTGGCCGGTTCTTCCGGCGGCGCTGCCGAGGTGCCCGCCGATGCGACCGTGCTGCGTCTGGACGCCGGTGCCTCCGTACGCGACGCGCTCTTCCCCGTGTTGGACGCGGTGCAGGAGCGGCTGTCCGGATCCGGATCCGGGTCGGGGCCGCTGGTGGTGGTGACGACGGGCGCCGTCGCGACGGCCGACAGGGCCGATGTGCCCGAGGTCGGGCAGGCCGCGGTGTGGGGCCTGATCCGGACCGCGCAGAGCGAGCTCCCCGGCCAGTTCGTCCTCGTCGACCATGACGGGAGCGACGCGTCCCAGGCCGCGCTCGGGCACGCGCTCACGCTGGGCGAGCCCCAACTGGCGCTGCGCGAGGGCGCCGTACTGGTGCCGCGGCTGGTGTCCCGGCCGGTGCCGGACGAGGCCGGGGCGCGCCCGTTGGACCCCGAGGGAACCGTGCTGATCACGGGCGGCACCGGGCTGCTCGGCGGGCTCGTGGCCCGGCGTCTGATCGCCGATCACGGCGCCCGGCGGCTGCTGCTCGTCGGACGTCGCGGTGCGGATGCGCCCGGTGCGGGCGAACTGGCGGCCGAGTTGGAGGCGGCCGGCGCGTCGGTCACGTTCGCGGCCTGCGACAGCGCTGACCGCGCGGCGCTCGGGCAGGTGCTGGCGTCCGTACCGGCGGCGCATCCGCTGACCGCGGTCGTGCATGCCGCGGGTGTGCTCGACGATGCGACCGTCGGGACGCTGACCCGGGAGCAGTTCGAGAAGGTCCTGCGGCCCAAGGCCGATGCGGCACTGCTCCTCGACGAGCTGACCCGCGACGCCGGTCTGGATCTGGCCGCCTTCGTGCTGTTCTCGTCCACCGCCGGTGTCCTCGGCTCCCCTGGCCAGGGCAACTACGCCGCAGCCAACGCCGTGTTGGACGGCCTCGCCCAGCGGCGCAGGGCCCACGGGCTGCCCGGATCCGCCGTCGCCTGGGGCCTGTGGGCGCAGGCGAGCGCCATGACCGGACATCTCGCGGAGGCGGACCTGG
The DNA here is from genome assembly GCF_044460595.1 of Streptomyces sp. NPDC050085. Lineage (NCBI taxonomy): Bacteria > Bacillati > Actinomycetota > Actinomycetes > Kitasatosporales > Streptomycetaceae > Streptomyces > Streptomyces sp. NPDC050085. The sequence goes on from NZ_JBITJZ010000020.1 coordinate 2,089, forward strand.
CCCGGATGGCCCGCGGTGGCGTGACCCCGCTGGAGACCGAGCAGGGTCTCTCGCTGTTCGACGCCGTACTGCGCGAAGGGCCCGGCCTGGTCGTCGCGGCGGGCGTCGACCCGGCGGCGCTGCGCGCACAGGCGGAGGCGGGCGGTCTGCCGCCGATGCTGCACTCCCTGGTCAGGGGGCCGGTGCGGCGCCGGGCCCGGGCGGCGGCCCAGGTGGACACTTCCGAGCTGCACAAGGAACTGGCCGGACGGACGGAGGCGGAGCAGCTGGCCGTCCTCGTCGAACTGGTCAGGGCGCAGGCCGCGGCCGTGCTCGGGCATCGCTCCGTGAAGCAGATCGAGGCCGAACGGGCTTTCCAGGAGCTGGGCTTCGACTCGCTCAGCGCGGTGCAGCTGGGGCAGCGGCTCGGCGCCGCCGTCGGCCGCAAGCTGTCCACGACGCTGGTCTTCGACTATCCGACACCGACCGCGCTCGCCCATCACCTGCGCGAACTTCTCGCTCCTGCCGAGGTCGACGCGCACACCGCGCTGCTGGCCGACCTCGACCGGATCGAGGCCGCCCTGGAGGCGGCCGGGGCGCAGGCCGACGGTCACGCACAGATCGCCGCCCGGCTCCAGGCACTTGCCCGCAAGTGGAACGACGGCCCCGACGAGGCCGGCGACCTGTTGGTGGCGACCGACGACGAACTGTTCGGCGTCCTCGACGACGAACTCGGCCTGGCCTGACTTTCCTCCTAGGAGCAGAAGAAGAATGTCGAACGAGCAGAAGCTTCGCGACTATCTCAAGCGGGCGACGGCCGAGCTCCGGCAGGCCAACCGGCGACTGACCGAGGCCGAGGACCGTGAGCACGAGCCCATCGCCGTCGTCGGTATGAGCTGCCGCTACCCGGGCGGGGCCGAAACGCCCGACGCCTTGTGGCAGTTGATAGCCGACGGGGCCGACGCCGTGACCACGTTCCCCACCAACCGTGGCTGGGACCTCGACACCCTGCACCACCCCGACCCGGAGCACCCGGGCACCTGCTACATCACCGAGAGCGGCTTCCTGCACGAGGCGGGCAGCTTCGACCCGGCGTTCTTCGGGATCTCGCCGCGCGAGGCCCTGGCGATGGACCCGCAGCAGCGCATCCTGCTGGAGCTCTCCTGGGAGGCGTTCGAGCACGCGGGCATCGCCCCGGGGACCGTCCGCGGGCGCCGCGGCGGCGTCTTCGCCGGCGTGATCCACCAGGAGTACGTGCCGCACTCCCACGCCGAGGCCGAGGGCCTGGAGGGCTTTCTGCTCACGGGCACGACGAGCAGCGTCGCCTCGGGCCGGGTGGCGTACACCTTCGGGCTCGAGGGCCCGGCCGTCACGCTCGACACGGCGTGCTCGTCGTCGCTGGTCGCGCTGCACCTGGCGGTGCAGGCGCTGCGCAAGGGCGAGTGCGAACTGGCCCTCGCGGGCGGCGTGACCGTGATGGCGACCCCGGCCCCGTTCATCGAGTTCAGCCGGCAGCGCGGGCTCGCCAAGGACGGCCGTACCAAGGCGTTCGCCGGGGCGGCCGACGGCACGAACTTCGCCGAAGGCGCCGGAATGCTCCTGGTGGAGCGACTCTCCGACGCCCGCAAGAACGGCCACCAGGTGCTCGCGGTGGTCCGCGGCAGCGCGGTCAACCAGGACGGCGCGAGCAACGGCCTGACCGCGCCCAACGGGCCCTCCCAGCGGCGCGTCATCCAGCAGGCGCTGGCCGACGCCCGCCTCACGCCGCAGCAGATCGACGCGGTGGAGGCGCACGGCACCGGCACCCAGCTCGGCGACCCGATCGAAGCGCGGGCGATCCTCGAGACGTACGGCCAGGAGCGCCCCTCCGACCAGCCGGTCTTCCTCGGTGGCGTGAAGTCCAACATCGGGCACACGCAGGCCGCCGCCGGTGTCGCCGGTGTCATCAAGATGATCCAGGCGATGCGCCACGGCGTCCTGCCCAAGACCCTGCACGTCGACGAGCCCACGCCGCGCGTCGACTGGTCCTCGGGGTCCGTCTCCCTCCTCACGGAGGCCCGCCCCTGGGAGGCGAACGGACATCCGCGCCGGGCCGCCGTGTCGTCGTTCGGCATCAGCGGCACCAACGCGCACGTGGTCCTGGAAGAGCACGTCGAGGAGCAGGCCGAGGAGCAGGTCTCAGAGGAGCCCACCGAGCCCACCCCCACGGTGAACGGCCCGCTGCCCTGGGCCCTGTCCGCCAAGACGCTCCCCGCCCTGCACGCCCAGGCCGACCGCCTCCTCGACCTGGTCACCACCGACCCGAACCACTCGCCCGCAGACATCGCCCACTCCCTCCTCACCACCCGCACCCACTTCAGCCAGCGGGCGGTGATCGTCGCCGACACCACCGACGACCGCCTCGACGCCCTCCGCGCACTGGCCAACGGGGCCCCGCACCCGTCCACCGTCACCGGCAGCACCGACGGTGGCGGCGATCTCGCCTTCCTCTTCACGGGGCAGGGGGCTCAACGCCTGGGCATGGGACGCGAGTTGCACGCCACCTACCCCGCCTTCGCGACCGCCTTCGACGCAATCCTGGACCACTTCGAACCCGAACTCCGCAACATCATCTGGGGCGACGACGCAGAGCAGCTGGCGCGCACGGAGAACACGCAGCCCGCACTGTTCGCCATCGAGGTCGCCCTCTTCCGGCTCCTCGAAAGCTGGGGGGTCACGCCCGACTACCTGGCCGGACACTCCATCGGCGAACTCGCCGCCGCCCACTGCGCAGGCGTACTCACCCTCGCCGACGCCTGCACCCTCGTCGCCGCACGAGCCCGGCTCATGCAATCCGCCCAAGCCGGTGGTGCCATGGCCGCCATCCAGGCCACCGAAGACGAACTCGCCTCAGACATCAGCGAGTTGGTGTCCATCGCGGCCATCAACGGACCCCAGTCCGTCGTCATCGCAGGCGACCACGACGAGGTTACGGCGATCGCCGGACGGTGGAAGGAGAACGGGCGCAAGACCAAGCTCCTCAACGTCAGCCACGCCTTCCACTCCCCCCACATGGACAGCATCCTGGAGGAGTTCCAGCAGGCCGCAGCCACACTCACGTACGCCGAACCGCGGATCCCCGTCATCTCCAACGTCACCGGCACCCTCGCCACCACCGAACAACTCACCAGCCCCGCCTACTGGACGAGCCACATCCGCGAAGCCGTCCGCTTCCACCACGGCATCACCACCCTCCACAACACCGGCGTCACCACCTTCATCGAACTCGGCCCCGACGGCACCCTCACCGCCATGGCCGCCACCACCCTCGCCGACACCACCGCCGTCCTCACCCCCACCCTCCGACCCGACCACAACGAACCCCGCACCCTCCTCACCGCCACCGCCACCGCCCACGTCAACGGACACCCCGTCACCTGGCCCATCCACGGCACCACCACCCCCCTCCCCACCTACGCCTTCCAACACGAGGAGTTCTGGCTCGACACCAGTACCTCGTTCGGTGACCCGTCCCAGCTGGGGCAGCAGGCCACGACGCATCCTCTGCTGAGTGCCGCCGTGCCGCTGGCCGACGGGGCGGGCATGGTGTTCTCCGGGCGGATCTCCCTGCGTACGCATCCCTGGCTCGCCGACCACGCCGTGCACGGGACGGTCATCCTGCCGGGCACCGGTTTCGCCGAGATGGCGCTGCACGCCGGGGAGCACGTGGGGTGCGACCTGGTCGAAGAGCTCACGCTGCAGGCGCCGTTGGTGCTGACCGAGCAGACCGCGGTGCAGGTGCAGGTGACCGTCGGGGCGGCGGACGAGGCGGGGCGCCGGTCGGTGTGGATCCACACCCGGCCCGACGCGGACGACGCGTCCTGGGTCCGGCACGCCGAGGGCGTACTCGCGTCCGGTGCGCAGGAGCCCGCCGCCGACGACGCGGCGTGGCCGCCCGCCGGGGCCGAGGCGGTCGGCCTGGACGGTTTCTACGAGCGACTGGCCGACCTCGGCCTCAACTACGGTCCCACCTTCCAGGGGTTGACCGCCGCCTGGCAGGACGGCGACGACCTGTACTGCGAAGTGACCCTGCCGGCCGACGCCACCGGCGGCAGCCGGCGCTTCGGGGTGCATCCCGCGCTGCTCGACGCCGCGCTGCACCCGCTGACGCTCGCCGCCCTCGCCGCGCTCGACCAGGAGGAGTCGGGGCCCATCAGCCTGCCCTTCTCCTGGACCGACGTGGCACTGCACGCGACGGATGCCAGTACGGTCCGCGTACGGATCGGCTCTCAAGGGTCCGACGCGGTGTCCCTGCTCGTCACCGATCCGGCCGGGTCGCCGGTGGTGAGCGTCGGCTCGCTGGTGCTGCGTGCCGTGGCCGCCGAGCAGTTGCGGGCCCGCCCGGCCGCGCAGAACTCCCTGTTCCGCCTTGACTGGTCGACTCTGCCGCTGCCGTCGGACCGCACCGTTTCCCTGCTGCGCACGGACGACCTGGCGGCCACCCTGGCCGGCCTGACCGAGCTGCCCGATGCGGTCCTGGTCACGCCGGCGCAGGGCACCGGCACGGACACCGACCCAGGCACCGACACGGGTGCCGGGCGCGCGCACGCGGTGGCGGCCTCGGCGCTCGATCTCCTCAAGCAGTGGACACAGGACGCCCGTTCGGTCGACTCGCGCCTGGTGTTCGTCACCGAGGGCGCCGTGGCGGCCCGGCCCGGCGATCCGGTCGGCGACCCGTGGGCGGCGACCGTCTGGGGGCTGATCCGGGCCGGGCAGTCGGAGAGCCCGGACCGTTTCGTGCTGCTCGACCTCGACCGGAGCGCCGCCACCGAGGACGCGCTGGCGGCGGCCCTCGCGAGCGGTGAACCGCAACTCGCCCTGCGCGAAGGAACCGCGTACGTACCGCGTCTGCGCCGTGAGTCGGGGCAGGGCACGCTGACCGTGCCCGACGGGGACGAGCCCTGGCTGCTCGACATCACCGAGAAGGGCACCCTCGAACACCTCGCCCTGCTGCCGGACGCGCAGGCCGGGGCGGAGCTCGGGCCGAACGACATCCGGCTCGAACTGCGGGCCGCGGGCCTGAACTTCCGCGACGTGCTGATCGGCCTGGGGATGTATCCCACCGAGGCGCAGATCGGCAGCGAGGGCGCCGGCATCGTGCTCGAAGTCGGCTCCGCCGTGACCGGTCTGGCGCCGGGGGACGCGGTGATGGGCCTGCTGACGGCGGGCACGGGACCGCAGGTCGTGACCGACCACCGCGGGGTCACCCGGATCCCGGCCGGCTGGTCGTTCGCGCAGGCCGCCGCCGCTCCGATCGTCTTCCTCACCGCGTACTACGCGCTGGTGGACCTGGCCGGGATGCGGCCGGGCGAACGGCTGCTCGTGCACTCGGCGGCGGGCGGCGTGGGCAGTGCCGTCCTGCAGCTCGCGCCGCACCTGGGCGTCGAGGTCTTCGGCACGGCGAGCACCGGCAAGTGGGACGCCGTCCGGGCGGCCGGACTCGACGACGCGCACCTGGGCAACTCCCGCACGCTCGACTTCGAGCAGAAGTTCCTCGAGGTCACCGATGGCGCGGGCGTCGACGTCGTACTGGACTCGCTGGCCCGGGAGTTCGTCGACGCGTCGCTGCGCCTGCTGCCGCGCGGCGGCCGGTTCCTGGAGATGGGCAAGACCGACATCCGGGACGCGGACGAGGTGGCCGCACGTCATCCGGGCGTCGCCTACCAGGCGTTCGACATGCTCGACGCCGGGCTCGACCGGATCCAGGAGATGCTCACCGAGCTGGGCACGCTGTTCGCTGCGGGCACCCTGCGGCCGCTGCCGGTGACGGCCTGGGACATCCGCCGCTCGCCCGAGGCGTTCCGGCACCTGAGCCAGGCCAAGCACATCGGCAAGATCGTGCTCACTCTGCCGCCCCGCATCGACCGCGAAGGCACCGTGCTGATCACCGGCGGTACCGGCGGGCTCGCCGCACTGTTGGCCCGGCACCTGGTCGCCGAACGCGGGTTCCGGAAGCTGCTGTTGACCAGCCGCCGTGGTGAACAGGCAGCAGGAGCAGCGGAGTTGACAGCAGAGCTGACCGAACTCGGCGCCCGGGTAAGGGTCGCGGCCTGCGACGTCACGGACCGGGACGCGGTGACCGCCCTGCTGGCCGAGGTCCCCGACCTGACCGCGGTCGTGCACACGGCCGGTGTCCTCGACGACGGTGTCCTCGACGGCTACTCCACGCAGCGCCTGACCGGCGTACTGCGGCCGAAGGTCGACGGCGCCCAGCTCCTGCACGAGCTGACGGCGGACCGGGACCTCGGGGCGTTCGTCCTGTTCTCGTCCATCGCGGGTGCGGTGGGCAACCCGGGACAGGGCGCCTACGCGGCGGGCAACGCGTTCCTCGACTCCCTCGCCCAGCACCGGGCGGCCCGCGGCCTGCCCGCGACCTCCCTGGCCTGGGGCCTGTGGGAGCCGACCGGTGGCATGGCCGGCACGCTGGACGCCGAGGAGCTCGCCCGGGTCAGCCGCCGGGGAGGGCTGATCCCGCTCACCGCCGAACAGGGGCTCGCACTGTTCGACGCCGCGCTGAACGACGCCTGGCCGGCCCTCGTCCCCGCCCGGGTCGACCTGTCCGGCGTGGACGCGTCGGGCCCGCTGCCCGCGGTACTGCGCGACCTGGCCCGGCGCCCGGTCCGGCAGGCGGCACAGGGCAGCGCCAACGCCTCGTCCCTCAACCAGCGGCTCGCCGGCCTGCCCGAGGCCGACCGTGCGGCGCTGCTGCTCGACCTGGTGCGGACGGACGCGGCGATGGTGCTCGGCCACGCCACCGGGGACGCGATCGGCGCCGAACAGGCCTTCCAGCAACTGGGCTTCGACTCGCTGACGGCCGTCGAGTTCCGCAACCGGCTGTCCGCGGCCACCGGTCTGCGGCTTCCCGCCACCCTGATCTTCGACTACCCGACCCCGGCGGCACTGGCCGGATACGTCGGCGAGAAGCTGCTGGGCGGACAGAGCGCCGCAGCGCCGACCGCAGCGGCGGTACGCACGAGCACGGACGCCGCCGAGCCGATCGCGATCGTCGGCATGGCCTGCCGCTTCCCCGGCGGGGTGCGCTCCGCGGCCGACCTGTGGCGCCTCGTCGACGACGGGGTGGACGCCGTCGAGGCCCTCCCCGGCAACCGCGGCTGGGACGAGGACATCTACGACCCCGAGCCCGGCAAGCCCGGCAAGACCTACGCGAAGACGGGCGGATTCCTCTACGACGCCGACCGGTTCGACGCCGAGTTCTTCGGGATCTCCCCGCGCGAGGCCACCGCGATGGACCCGCAGCAGCGGCTGCTGCTCGAGACGTCCTGGGAGGCGCTGGAGAGCGCCGGCATCGACCCGGCCACGCTGCGCGGTACGCAGACCGGCGTGTTCGCCGGGGTCAGCGCGCAGGACTACGTGGCTCGACTGCCGCGGATTCCCGACGGGTTCGAGGGCTACATCGGCACCGGCAACACCACCAGCGTCGCCGCCGGCCGGCTCTCCTACACCTACGGCCTGGAAGGCCCGGCCGTCACGGTCGACACGGCGTGCTCCTCCTCCCTGGTCGCCGTGCACCTCGCCGCCCAGGCACTGCGCAGCGGCGAGTGCTCGCTGTCGCTGGCGGGCGGTGCCGCCATCATGTCGGCGCCGACCATGTTCACCGAGTTCAGCCGCCAGCGCGGAATGTCCGCCGACGGACGCTGCAAGGCGTTCGCCGCGGCCGCCGACGGCACCGGCTGGGGCGAGGGCGTCGGCCTGATCCTGCTGGAGCGGCTCTCCGACGCCGAGCGCAACGGCCACCACGTCCTCGGCCTGATCCGCGGCAGCGCCATCAACCAGGACGGCGCCAGCAACGGCCTCACCGCCCCCAACGGGCCCGCCCAACAGCGCGTCATCCAGCAGGCCCTGGCCAACGCCGGACTCACCACGGCCGACGTCGACGTGGTCGAGGCGCACGGCACCGGCACGACACTGGGCGACCCGATCGAGGCGCAGGCGCTCCTCGCCACGTACGGACAGGACCGTCCGGCCGAACAGCCTTTGTGGCTCGGCTCGTTGAAGTCCAACATCGGTCACACGCAGGCCGCCGCGGGCGTCGGCGGCATCATCAAGATGATCCAGGCGATACGTCACGGCGTCCTGCCGAAGACGCTGCATGTCGACGCGCCCTCCCCGCACGTCGACTGGGAGGCCGGCGCGGTTTCCCTGCTCACGGAGCGGCAACTGTGGGACGAGCCGGGCAGGCCCCGCCGGGCCGCGGTCTCCTCGTTCGGCCTGAGCGGCACGAACGCCCACCTGATCCTGGAACAGGCCCCGACCGCCGCGCCCACGCCCACGCCTGTCGCCGATGAACCCACGGCGAGCAGCGGTCCTGTGCCCTGGTTCGTGTCGGCCAAGACCGAGCAGGCACTGCGCGACACGGCCACCCGCCTCGCCGACTACGACGGCGAACGACTCGCCGTGGCCCACGCGCTGCAACGCCGTACGCACTTCGAGCACCGCGCCATCGCCCTCAGCCCCGATGCGCTCACGGCACTCGCGGAGGGCCAGCCCCACCCCGACCTCGCCACCGGCACCGCGCTCGACGGCAAGACCGTCTTCGTCTTCCCCGGCCAGGGCTCGCAATGGCCCGCCATGGGCCAGTACCTCCTCGCCCACGAACCGGTCTTCGCCGACCACATACGCGCCTGCACCCAAGCCTTCGCCCCGCACACCGACTGGGATCTGACCCAGCTCCTCACCGACGCCGACGCCACCCTCCTGGAACGCGTCGACGTCGTCCAACCCGTCCTCTTCGCCGTCATGACCGGCCTCGCCGAACTGTGGAAGCACCACGGCATCACACCCGACGCCGTCATCGGCCACTCCCAAGGCGAAATCGCCGCCGCCTACGCCGCCGGAGCCCTGTCCCTCGACGACGCGGCCCGCACCGTCATCCTGCGCGCCCAAGCCATCACCGCACTCGCCGGCACCGGCACCATGGCCTCCATCCCCCTGCCCGCAGACCAAGTCACCCCCCTGCTCGACGGCGACGTCCACATCGCCGCCGCCAACGGACCCGCCACCACCGTCGTTTCAGGCTCGGTCGACGCCATCGACGCCCTGGTCGCCGTCTGCGAGAACCGGGAGATCCGCGCCCGCAAAATCCCCGTCGACTACGCCTCCCACTGCATCCACGTCGAAGCCATCCACCAGCAGATCCTCAGCGCCCTCGACGGCATCCAACCCCAGACCACGAACATCGCCTTCTACTCCACCGTCACCGGCCAGCCCATCGACACCAGCACACTCACCGCCGAGTACTGGTACACCAACCTCCGCAACCAGGTCCGCTTCCACGAGACGGTGGAACTCCTGCACCGGGACGGCTACCGCCACTTCATCGAATCAAGCCCCCACCCCGTCCTCACCATTGGACTCCAGCAGACCTTCGACGACCGCCCCGCCACCATCCACCCCACCCTCCGCCGCGACCACGGCCACCACCTCCCCCACGCCCTCGCCGACGCCCACACCCACGGCCTCCCCGTCAACTGGCACCTGCCACAGAGCACCACACCCCCCGACGACCTGCCCACGTACGCCTTCCAAAGGGAGCGGTACTGGCTCGACACCCCCATCAATACCGGGGACGCCACGAGCCTCGGTCTGGGCACCACCGGGCATCCGCTGCTCGGTGCGGCCGTGGAGTTGGCCGACGGGGACGGCAGCGTGTTCACCGGGCGGATCTCGCTCCAGGCCCAGCCGTGGCTGGCCGACCACGCGGTGCTCGGCACCGTCCTGGTACCGGGTGCCGCGCTGATCGAGCTGGTGCTGCACGCGGCCGAGAGCGTCGACTGCGACACCGTCGACGAACTGACCCTGGAGGGACCGCTGGTCGTGCCGCAGAGCGGCGGCGTGCAGGTACAGGTCGTCGTGGCCGCCCCGGACGAGCAGGGGCTGCGCAGGGTCGGCGTGCACTCGCGTCCCGACGGGGGGCAGGAGCCCTGGACCCGGCACGCGACGGGTGCCGTCACCGTCTCGGACGGCGCGCCGACACCGGTGCCCGCGCGGCCTGCACACGCCGAACCCGTCCCCGTGGAGAGTCTCTACGCCGATCTGGCCGCGGCCGGTTACGAGTACGGGCCGCTGTTCCAGGGGCTCACGTCCGCCTGGCGCGACGGCGACGTCCTGTACGCGGAGGTGTCGCTGCCCGAGGACACCGACGTGTCGGGCTTCGGCATCCACCCGGCCCTGCTGGACGCGGCCCTGCACACGATGGGCCTGGCGGGGCAGGGCTCCGACGGGGTGCGGCTGCCGTTCTCCTGGTCGGGCGTCACCCTGCGGTCCACCGGCGCCACTTCGGTGCACGTCCGGTTGAGCCAGGCCGGCCCCGACAGCGTCACGCTGGAACTGACCGATCCGGCGGGGGCACCCGTCGCCACGGTCGGGTCGCTGACTTCGCGGCGGATCGACCCCGACCAGCTGTCGGCGCTCGGCGGGGGCACCACGGACCCGCTCTACGCGGTGGACTGGAGCCCTGCCCCCCAGTCGGCGTCGGTCGAGCCGGAGCGATGGGCCGTACTCGGCTCGGAGGCGCACCCCGACCTCGACGCGCTCGCCGCGTCCGCTCCCCTGCCCGAGGTCGTCGTCGTACGGGCGACGGCGGACGGCGACGATCCGGTGGCGCAGGCGCGGCAGGTCACCGCGGAGGTCCTTGAGACCGTCCAGGCCTGGCTCGCCGACGAGCGGTTCTCCCAGTCGCGCCTCGCGGTCGTCACCCAGGGCGCGGTCCCGGTGGGGGGCCCGGCGGGGTCGTCGGCGGATGTCGACTCCCTTCCCGCGGCTGCCGTTTGGGGCCTGGTGGGCAGTGCGCTCACGGAGAACCCCGACCGGTTCGCGCTCGTCGACGCCGCTCCCGACGTCGATCCGGCCGTCTGGATGGGCGCACTGGTCCACGGGGACGAGCCACGGCTGGCCGTCCGCGAGGGCACGGTGCACCTCGCACGGCTGGCGCGGCTCGACCCGACGGACCCGGCAGGCGCCCCGATGGACGGGACGGTCCTGATCACGGGCGGCACCGGCACCCTCGGCCGCCTCCTGGCCCGCCACCTCGTCACCGAGCACGGCGCCCGCCACCTGCTGCTCACCAGCCGCAGCGGCGCGAACGCCCCGGGCGCCACCGAACTGCTCGCGGAACTCGAGGAGTTGGGCGCCCGCGTCACCCTCGCCGCCTGCGACACCGCCGACCGCGAAGCCCTCACCGCCCTCCTCGCCTCCGTCCCCGCCGACCAGCCGCTCACCGGCGTGTTCCACGCGGCGGGCGTCCTCGACGACGGGCTCGTCGGATCCATGACCCCGCAGCGCCTCGACACCGTCATGCGGCCGAAGGTGGACGCGGCCTGGAACCTGCACGAACTCGCCGGTGACGTACGGCACTTCGTGCTCTTCTCCTCGATCGCGGGCACCCTCGGCAGCCCCGGCCAGGCCAACTACGCGGCCGCCAACGTCTTCCTGGACGCCCTGGCCGCTCGCCGCCGCGCCACCGGTCTCGCGGCGGTGTCCGTCGCCTGGGGCCGCTGGGAGGAGGAGAGCGCGATGACCGCCTCCCTCGACGAGGCGGATCTGGCGCGGATCAGCCGCGGCGGCGTGCACCCGCTCTCCAGCGCTCAGGGGCTCGCCCTGCTGGACCTGGCCCTTGGCCAGGACAGGCCCGTCGTCACCGCGGCCCGCTTCGACCAGCGGGCCCTGCGCTCCGGTGAGGTGCCCTCGCTGCTGCGCGGCCTCGCCCGGGTTCCGGCGCGCCGCCGGTCCGACGCGGGAGCGGCGCAGGCGCTGCTGCAGCGGCTGGCCGCACTGCCCGAGCCCGAGCGGGCGGGCGCGCTCCTGGAGGTCGTACAACTGCAGGCCGCGACCGTGCTGGGCAGCAGCTCGGCCGACGCGGTCCGCGCCGACCGTCCCTTCAAGGACCTCGGCTTCGACTCACTGGCTGCGGTGGAACTGCGCAACCGGCTCGGTGCGGCCGTGGGCCGCAAGCTGCCGGCCACCCTCGTGTTCGACCATCCCACTCCGGACGCCATCGCCCAGTACCTGTTGGGCCTGATCGCACCCGCCCCGGCCCGGCTGCCCATCCTCGACGAGCTGGACCGCCTCGAGACCTCGCTCACCGGTCTCGACCGGGACGAGGAACTGGACCGGGAGATCGCGCTCAGGCTGCAGACCGTGCTCGCGCAGTGGACCGCCGAGCGCAAGGACCCCGACACCTCGGTCGCCGACCGCATCCAGGACGCCAGCGCCGACGAGGTCTTCGCCTTCATCGACAACGAGCTGGGAAGGAGCGTGCAGCAGTCATGAGCTCCACCGACAAAGAGCAGAAGCTCGTCGACTACCTCAAGTGGGTAACGGCCGATCTGCACCAAGCGCGGGAACGCGTACGGGAGTTGGAATCCGGTCAGAGCGAGCCGATCGCGATCGTCGGCATGGGCTGCCGGTTCCCGGGCGGGGTCCGCTCCCCGCAGGAGCTCTGGCAGCTCGTCGCCGGCGAGACCGACGCCGTCGGCGGCTTCCCCGAGGACCGCGGCTGGCCGGTGGACGAGCTGTACCACCCGGACCCCGAGCACCTGGGCACCTCGGTGTCCGCGGAAGGCGGATTCCTCTACGACGCCGCCCACTTCGACGCCAGGTTCTTCGGGATATCCCCGCGGGACGCCCAGGCCATCGACCCGCAGCAGCGGCTCCTTCTGGAGACCGCCTGGGAGGCCTTCGAGGACGCCGGGGTCGACCCGACCGCGCTGCGCGGCAGCCGGACCGGTGTCTTCGCCGGGATCATGTACAGCGACTACGGGGCCCGGCTGCACCCCGCGCCCGACGGCTTCGAGGGCCTGGTGGGCAGCGGCAGCGCGGGCAGTGTCGCCTCCGGCCGCGTCGCCTACACCTTCGGCTTCGAGGGGCCCGCGGTCAGCATCGACACGGCGTGCTCGTCGTCCCTGGTCGCGCTGCACCTGGCCGTCAAGGCGCTGCGCAGCGGCGAGTGCGACCTGGCGCTCGCGGGCGGCGTCACGGTCATGGCGACACCGGGTGTGTTCATCGAGTTCAGCCGCCAGCGCGGCCAGTCGCCGCAGGGCCGGTGCAAGTCCTTCTCGGCCGAGGCCGACGGGGCCGGCTGGGCCGAGGGCGTGGGCCTGCTCCTGGTGGAGCGGCTCTCCGACGCCCGCAAGAACGGGCACGAGGTCCTCGCGGTCGTCCGCGGCAGCGCCATCAACCAGGACGGCGCCAGCAACGGCCTCACCGCCCCGAACGGGCCCGCGCAGGAACGGCTCATCCGGCAGACCCTCGCGGACGCCCGGCTGCGCAGCGCGGACGTCGACGTGGTCGAGGGGCACGGCACCGGCACCACCCTGGGCGACCCGATCGAGGCGCAGGCGATCCTCGCCACGTACGGGCAGGACCGCCCGGCCGACCAGCCGTTGCGGCTGGGCTCGGTCAAGTCCAACATCGGCCACACGCAGGCCGCGGCCGGTGTCGCCGGTGTCATCAAGATGGTCATGGCGATACGCAACGGCGTACTGCCCCGGTCCCTGCACATCGACGCGCCCTCCCCGCACGTCGACTGGGAGGCGGGCGCGGTCTCGCTGCTGGCGCAGGCCGAGCCCTGGGAGCGCAAGGACCGCCCGCGCCGCGCGGGTGTCTCCTCCTTCGGCATCAGCGGCACCAACGCCCACGTCATCCTCGAAGAGGCACCCGAACCCGAGGAGAACGACGAGGCCGAAGCCGCGGCCACGCCCCAGCCCGCAGCGCAGGCCGGGCCGCACGCCGGGCCGTACGTCTGGCCGCTGTCGGCGAAGACCGAGCGCGCACTGCGCCAACAGGCCAAGCGCCTCGAAGCCTGGCTCGAGGGCCGCCCCGGAACGTCCGAGGCCGACGTCGCCCACTCCCTGCTCACCTCCCGCACCCACTTCGACCAGCGGGCCGCAGTGGTGGGCACGGACGCGGACGCACTGCGGACCGCCCTCCGCTCCCTGGCCTCGGGCCGCAGCCACGGCGCGGTGGTGACGGGCGATGCGACCCAGCCCGGCAAGCTCGCCTTCCTCTTCACGGGGCAGGGGGCTCAACGCCTGGGCATGGGACGCGAGTTGCACGCCACCTACCCCGCCTTCGCGACCGCCTTCGACGCAATCCTGGACCACTTCGAACCCGGACTCCGCGACATCATCTGGGGCGACGACGCAGAGCAGTTGGCGCGCACGGAGAACACGCAGCCCGCGCTCTTCGCCATCGAGGTCGCACTGTTCCGGCTCCTGGAAAGCTGGGGCGTCACACCCGACTACCTCGCCGGACACTCCATCGGGGAACTCGCCGCCGCCCACTGCGCAGGCGTACTCACCCTCGCCGACGCCTGCACCCTCGTCGCCGCACGAGCCCGGCTCATGCAATCCGCCCAAGCAGGCGGCGCCATGGCCGCCATCCAGGCCACCGAAGACGAACTGACCGCAGATCTGAGCGAGTTGGTGTCGATCGCGGCCATCAACGGGCCGCAGTCCGTCGTCATCGCAGGCGACCACGACGAGGTCACTGCGATCGCCGGACGGTGGAAGGAGAACGGGCGCAAGACCAAGCTCCTCAACGTCAGCCACGCCTTCCACTCCCCCCACATGGACAGCATCCTGGAGGAGTTCCAGCAGGTCGCGGCCACACTCACGTACGCCGAACCGACCATCCCGGTCATCTCCAACGTCACCGGACAACTGGCCACCCCTGAGCAGTTGCAGGACCCGGCCTACTGGACGAGCCACATCCGCGAAGCCGTCCGCTTCCACCACGGCATCACCACCCTCCACAACACCGGCGTGACGACGTTCGTCGAGCTCGGCCCCGACGGCACCCTCACCGCCATGGCCGCCACCACCCTCGCCGACACCACCGCCGTCCTCACCCCCACCCTCCGACCCGACCAGACCGAGCCGCACACCCTGCTCACCGCCACCGCCACCGCCCACGTCAACGGACACCCCGTCACCTGGCCCATCCACGGCACCACCACCCCCCTCCCCACCTACGCCTTCCAGCACCAGCGGTACTGGCTCGACCCACGCTCCGACGTCGGATCCGGGGCCGGTGCGGGCGCGGGGACGGCCGTCGGTGGTGTGCTGTGGGACGCCGTGGCCGCAGGTGACGAGGCCGCCCTGGCGGGGCTGCTCGCGCTCGATCCGGCGCAGCAGTCGGCGTTGTCCGAGCTGCTGCCGGCGCTGGCCGACTGGCACCGGGCCCAGGCTCCCGGCGCTCAGGGGCAGCAGGAGCAGCTGGAGCCGCAGGACGATGCGCCGGTGCCCCTGCGGGACCAGCTGGCCGGTCTGCCCGCCGACGAGGTGGAGGCCACGCTCCTGGAGGCCGTGCGCCAGTACACGGCGGACGTGCTCGGGCTCGGCGACGCGGAACTGATCGACGTACGCCTCGACTTCCTTGAGCTCGGCATGTCCTCGTTCACCGCGCTCGAACTGAGCAAGCGGCTGAGCGAGGAGGGTCTGGAGCTCGACCCGGTCGCGATCTACGACCACCCCACACCGGCTGCTCTCGCCGAGCACCTGCGCGGCGCGCTGCTCACCGCCCTGTGACGTCAATTCCCTTAGGAGCACACACCATGAATCACCCCGTCATCATCGCAGGCGGTGGGCCGGTCGGTCTTCTGCTCGCGTTCGATCTCGGACGCGCGGGCATCCCCTCCGTGGTCCTCGAGGAGCGCGTGGAGCACCACGCCGACGAACACGTCGGCACCTTCCACTCCCGGCTGGTGGACGTCTTCAACGAGCGTGGTCTGCTGGAGAAGCTCGGCGAGGCGCCCAAGTGGCCCGCTCTGCACTTCGGGATGGTCTGGCTCGACCTGACCAAGCTGGAGTCCGAGTACAACCTCCTCGTCTCGCAGACCCTGATCGAGCGGAAGCTCGAGGAGGAGGCGGCGAAGGTCGGCGCCGATGTGCGCCGCGGGCACAAGGTGACCGGCTACAGCCAGGACGCGACCGGTGTCACCGTCCAGGTGACCGGCGGCGACGGCGGCTACGAGCTGCGCGGCGAGTACCTGGTGGGCGCCGACGGCCGCGACAGCCTGGTGCGTGAGCTGGCCGGCATCGGCGTGACCCGCAAGGGCAAGTCCTGGTACGGGATCCTCGGCGACTTCGCTTCGTACAGCGGCGAGTTCGAGGCCGGTGTGCGCGAGGGCGGGGTCTTCGGTGCGCTGCCGGAGGGGGACACCGGCCGCTGGCGCCTGCAGACCGTGGAGTTCGACCGGGACGCGCCGCCGGAGTCGGTGCCGCCGACCTCCGCGGAGCTGATGGAGAACATCAAGCGGGTCACCGGCAAGGACATGCAGGTCGGCGATCCGCTGTGGATCCGGCGCTACACGGGGACCACCCAGCTCGCCGACCGCTACCGGGAGGGCCGGGTGTTCCTCGCGGGTGAAGCGGCCCACCACTACGTGCCGACCGCGAGCCACGGTCTCAACACCGGCATCAACGACGCGGTCAACCTGGCCTGGAAGCTGGCCGCGGCCATCAAGGGCTGGGCTCCCGAGGGGCTGCTCGACTCGTACCACACGGAGCGTCACCTGGCGGGCTTCCGCGCCTGCCAGGCCGCGCAGGCGCAGATGTCGCTGATCCACCCGCTGGACAAGGTGGAGGCGCTGCGTGAGGTCTTCGAGGAAGTCGTCAAGGTCGACGAGGTCAACCGCATGCTGGCGACCTGGTCCACGGACATCGAGTACCCGGTCCGCGGCGAGGGCGACCTGCCGGTCGTCGGTCACCGCGTGCTGCACGTACCGCTGAAGACCGAGAGCGGCGAGACGAACACCGGCGAGGCCCTGTCCGCGGGCCGCGGTGTCGTGTTCGACCTGGGCGCGGGCCTCGGCGACGTGTCCGGGTGGCAGGACCGCGTCGACGTGGTGCGCGCGCAGCCCACCGAGGAACTGGCCGCGCCCGCCCTGCTGGTGCGCCCCGACGGCTGGGTCGTCTGGGCCGGCGACGACGCGGAGAGCCTGTCCGCCGCGCTGCGCACCTGGTTCGGGGAACCGTCCGCGGCCTGAGCCCGCACCACACGCAAGAACTGTTCAACGTCTGGAGACAACAACATGGCACGCACACTCGGCAGGCTTTCCTCGTCCCGGCGCAGGGCCACGGCCGTCACCTTCGCACTCGCCGCCATCGCCGCCACCGTCACCGGCGCGGCGTCGACGGCGGGTGCCTCGGCCCCCGCGGCACCGGCGGGCTGTCAGGTGTTCACCGACCTCGCCGAGGTCACGGTCACGATGGACGAGCACGACGTGGCGCCCACCGGGCCGAGCGTCGGCGACCTCGGCGTGTACCGCGACGAGGTCAGGGACGCCGGCGGCAAGCTGGTCGCCGTCGTGTACGGCAGCGCCCGGATGCTCTACAACCGGCCGAGCGACGGACACCTCATCGGCCTGTGGACGGAGAAGTTCGAGTTCGTCAACGGGGGCAAGGGCACCGCGGTCGGCGTCACCGACATCGCTGACCTGATGAAGGGCACGGCGGTCGTCGAGGGCTTCAGCGGCACGGGCGGCCGCTACCTCGGCTGGCACGGCACCCGCGAGTGGGTGCGTACCTCGGGCGACACGGCCCGCACCACGATCACCCTCTGCCCCGACCAGGCCTGAGACTCCACGGAAAACCCCCGGACACAGGGTGTGTCCGGGGGTTTTCCGTGCCTGCTGTCGTGTCGTCAGACCAGCGTGCTCTTCCCGGCCTCGGACGTCTGCGCGCCCGGGGCGGGGACGGAGCCGCTGTCCTCGGTCGTCTCCGCCGCGTCGGCCGGTGCCACCGCACCGCGCGACGGCAGGAAGAGGGCCGCGAACACCGCGGACACCAGGGAGAGCACGGCGACGGCGATCAGGACCAGGCTCACGCCGTGGATGAAGGCGGCATGGCCGGAGGCCAGCAGCTCGGGGTTCTTCAGCTGGTCGGCCACGGCGTTGGACGCCGTCACCGACTCGCGTGCCGCGTCGGCGGCGGGCTCGGGCAGCCCGGTCACCGAGAGCCGGTCGAGGAAGCCCGCGCTGAGCAGGCTGCCGAGCCCCGCGACACCGAGTACGCCGCCGAGTTGCTGCACGGTCTCCAGCAGGCTGGCGCCCTGGCCGGAGTTCTCCGTGGTCAGCGAGGACAGCGCCATGCTGGTGGCGGGCACCATGACCATGCCGAAGCCGAGTCCGGCCACGGAGAGCCACAGCGCGGTGAACCCGTACCCGTCGCCGCTGTCGGTCCGGGCACCCAGCAGGGCGCCCGCGGCGAGCAGGACCAGGCCTGCCGGCATGACGATCCGGGCCCCGAGCCGGGGCATCAGGTTCTCGCTCAGCGTCGCGGCCACCAGCAGACCGCCCATCATCGGCAGGACGCGGACGCCGGTGCCGAGCGCGTCGCTGCCGAGCACGCCCTGCAGGTACTGCGGCACCACGAACAGGATGCCCATGATGGCGAAGTTGCCGAAGATCGCGACCAGCGTGCCCCACAGGAAACCCCGGTGGGAGAAGAGCTTGAGGTCGACCAGCGGATGGGCGTACGTCCGCTCGCGCACCACGAACCCGGCGGCCAGCGCGACACCCGCGATCAGGCTGACGATCACTCCAGAACTGCCCCAGCCGTCCTCCGGCACCAGGATGGTGCCGTAGACGAGCGCGGTGATGGCCAGGCCGCCGAGCACCGCTCCGAGTGCGTCGAAGGAGGCGGCCTGGGCCTTCTCCTTCACCTGCGACACTGCGGCGTCGCGGTCGCTCGGCAGCAGCCACGCGGCCGCGACCAGCGCGATGACGACGACGGGGATGTTGAACAGGAAGATCGATCCCCACCAGAAGTGATCGAGCAGCCAGCCGCCGACCACGGGGCCGACCGGCATGCCGAGAGCGGCGGCCGCGGTCCAGGTGGCGATCGCCTTGGACAGCTCCTCCTTGGCGAAGATCCGGTTCAGGAGCGCCATCGACAGCGGCATGATCATCGCCGCGCCGACGCCGAGCACGGCCCGCACCGTGATCAGTGCGCCCGTCGAGTCGACCAGCGCCCCGACCAGGGAGGCGACGCCGAACAGGCTGATGCCGGTGAGCAGCAGCCGTTTCTGGCCGAAGCGGTCACCGAGGATGCCCACCGGCAGCATGACGGCGGAGAGCGTGAGCAGATATCCGCCGCTGATCCACTGCAACTGGGAGTTGCTGGCGTCCAGGTCGCGGGCGACGGTGGGCAGCGCGACGTTGATGATCGTGCCGTCGAGACCGATGATCAGCACGCTGAGGGCCAGTGCGGCCAGTGCCCACCAACGGCGTGGTGAGGTCGAGAGGGCAGGTGCTGTCAAAGCAGCCTCCAGGGCGGATTGTGAACAGATGGAGCGGTTCAAGAGGTGTGGAGGGGCACCGAGTTGACAGGCTGCACACGTGCGGGCACGGCGGAGCGACAGGGGTGTCCCTCACCCCACCAGGGTGCGCACCGGCGATCGCGGCACGCTTGAGCGCCACTTGAGTTCCGAACGCGCTCCGCCCGTGCGGGCACCAGACTGCGTAGCGAGATCAAGGGACTGCCGGGACGGGAGAACGTGATGAGCAGCAGGAGCGTGTTGATTTCCGGGGGCGGGATCGCCGGGGCCACCCTGGCGTACTGGCTGGCCCGGCACGGCTTACGGGTCACGGTGGTCGAGCGGGCCGCGACCGCCCGCTCCAGCGGCAGTCCGGTGGACGTACGCGGCCCGGCCTTCCAAGTGGCCCGGGACATGGGGGTGTTGGACCGCATCAGGGAGGCGACGACCGGGGCGCGCGCCATGACGTTCGTCGACGACTCGGGGCGCGCGACGGCCCGGATGGGGTTGGCGCAGGCCGACATCAGCCGGCAGGTGGAGCTGCCGCGCGGGGATCTCGCCGCGATTCTGTACGAGGCCTGCCGGGACGACACCGAGTTCCTCTTCGACGACTCGGTCGTCGGTCTCGCGCAGGACGCCGACGGGGTGGACATCACCTTCGAGCGGGCCGGGGACCGGCGCTTCGACCTGGTGATCGGCGCGGACGGACTGCACTCGAACGTACGGCGGCTGGTCTTCGGCCCCGAGTCGCGGTTCGTGCGCGGCATGGGCCTGTACGCGGCGACCACACCGGCCGATCCCTCGCTCGAGCACGACCCGCAGCGGGTGGTCATGTACAACACCCCGGGCAAGGCGGTGGCCGTGTCACCGGCCCGTACCGGCGCGCTGGCGTTCTTCGTGTTCCGCAGCCGTACGGTGCCGGGGTTCGACCACCGTGACATGGCGCAGCACAAGCGGCTGTTGAGCGCCGCGTACGCGAACGCCGGCTGGCGGGTGCCGGAGCTGCTGAAGCGGGCCCGGGCCTGTGACGAGCTGTACTTCGACGCGGTCAGCCAGGTGCGCCTGGACCGCTGGTGGGACGGCCGGGTGGCGCTGCTCGGCGACGCGGCGTCCTGCATCTCGCTGTTCGGCGACGGTTCCAGCCTGGCGATGGCCGGGGCGCGCACGCTGGCGCAGGAGGTGGCGGCCGATTCCGGCGACCTGAGCGCGGCGCTGGCCCGGTACGAGGCCGCACACCGCCGCCTCGTCATGCCCAAGCAGCGGTTCGCGGGCCTCGCGTCGCGCTGGCTGGTCCCGGCGACGCGCTACGGCATCCGGCTGCGGAACCTGACGGTCCGTAAGTAGGGGCCCGTCGGAACCCCGTCCGCTTCCCCTCCCCCGCACGTGGTCGTGGGGCGCCCCGGCCCGGGGGGGCCCCGGGCCCCCCCCCCCCCGGGGGCGGGGGGGGGGGGGGGGCCGGGGCGCGGGGGGCGGCCCCCCGGGGGGGGGGCGGGGGGCGGGCCCCCCCCCCCCCCCCCCCCCCCCCCCCCCCGGGGGGGGGGGGGCGCCCGCGCGGCGCCGGCCCCCCCCCCCCCCCCCCCCCCGACCGGGTCGCAAGCGTGGCGGACGCGTCAGCGCACGTCGGCGCCGACCTCGGGGAGCGCCTCGTCCAGGTCCGCCAGGTCCGCGGCGGTGGTCGCCCCCACCGGCGCCGGCACCTCGACCGTGCTCGTGGCGGTGGCCGACCGGCCGCGCACGCCCGAGCCGAGCCAGGCGGTGTGTCCGAGGATGCCCATCACCGCGGGCAGCAGGATCATCCGGACGATGCCGACGTCCACCAGGACCGCGGCCGCCAGGCCGACGCCGATCATCTTGATGGACGGGTCGCTGATCGGGACGAAGGACAGGAAGACCAGCGCCATGATGGCGGCCGCCGCGACGACGACCAGGGCGGTGCTGCCCAGGCCCGCGCGCAGGGCACGCACCGGATCGCGCGTCCGGTCGTACTCCTCCTTGATCGCGGAGAGGATGAACACCTCGTAGTCCATGGAGAGTCCGAAGAGCACCGCGAACAGCAGCATCGGAACCATGGAGATGATCGGCACCGTCGCGTCGAGACCGATCAGGGACAGGCCCCAGCCCCACTGGAAGACCGCGACGAGCACCCCGATCGAGGAACCCACCGACAGCAGCGCCATCAGGGCCGCCTTGAGCGCCATCAACGGCGCCCGGAACATGCCGATCAGCAGCACCACGGCCACACCGAGCACGGCGAGCACCATCCAGGGCAGCCGCTTGCCGACGGCGTCGGACAGGTCGGTGACGAACGCGGTGGTCCCGCCGACGTAGACCTTGACGCCGGTGCCGGCCACCGCCCCGGGCGCGATGTCGTCCCGGATCCGGTGCAGCAGATCGCTGACCTGCTGGGCCTGCGGACCGTGCTTGGGCACGACCGTCACCAGGGCGACTTCCTTGTCCTTGCTGAGCGCGGCCGGGGTGGCGTTGGCCACCTCCTTGTCCTTGCCGAGCGCGGTGCCGAGCCGCTTCAGCACGGCGTCGTCACCGCTGCCGCCGGGCAGCTTGGCGACGAGCATGAGCTGGGCGTTGCTGCCCGGCCCGAACGCCTCGGTGACCGTGTCGTAGGCCCTGCGCTGGGTGAAGCTCTGCGGGTTGTTGCCGTCGTCGGGCGTGCCCATGCGCAGGCTGAACAGCGGAATGCTGATGACGGCCAGGACCACCAGGGACGCACCGGCGAACAGGTAGCGGCGGCGGACGACGGCCCCCACCCAGCGTCCCCAGAAGCTGTTCTCCGGATCCGTGACGGGGCGCCTGCGGCGGCCCACGCGCAGGGCGTTGACCCGGTGGCCGAGCAGTCCGAGCACCGCGGGCAGCAGGGTCAGCGCCGAGGTCAGGGTCATCGCCACGGTCAGGGCCGCCGCCACGCCCATGCCGCCGATGAAGGGAATGCCGGTGAGCAGCAGGCCGAGGATGGCCGCGACCACCGTCGCACCGGCGAACAGCACCGCGTGCCCGGCGGTGGCCATGGCCTCGCCGACCGCCTCGATCTTGTCCTGGCCCCGCGCGAGGCTCTGCCGGAACCGGGTGACGACGAACAGGGCGTAGTCCACCCCGGCGCCGAGCCCCAGCATGACCGCCACGATCGGTGCGGTGGCCGGGATGTCCATGCCCGTGCCGGCGATGAGCACCAGTGCCGTACCGCCGGCCAGGCCGGCCAGCGCGACCAGCACGGGCAGACCCGCGGCCACCACCGAACCGAAGGCGAGCAGCAGGATGAGCAGAGCGACGGCGACACCGACCAGTTCGGAGCTGCCGGTCTCCGGCGCGGACGCCAGGTCGGCGACCTGGCCGCGGAACTCGACGTCGACACCGGCCTGCCGGGCCTTGTCGGCCGCCTTGTCCAGGCGTTTGAAGGCGTCGGCCGTCAGGTCACCGATCGGCTTGCCGTACTGGACGGAGCTGAGGGCGGTCTTGCCGTCCTCGCTGCGCGTGCCCTGGGCGGCCATCGGATTGTCCGCGGAGTTCACGTCGGGCTGCGTGCCGAACGCGGCGACGACGTCCTTGATGGCGGCGGCCTTGCCCGGATCGGAGAGACTGCCGCTCTCGGCCCGCCAGGTGACGTCGGCGCTCACGGCCCCCATCTCGGGGAAGTGCTCGGTGGCCAGGTCGACCGCCTTCTGCGCCTCGGAGCCCGGAATGCGGAACTCGTTGACGAACCCTCCGCCCGCGGCTTGTCCCAGGCCGAAGAGCGCCACGACGGCCAGCACCCACGCGCCGATCGTCAGCAGGGGGCGACGGGCGGTGGTCCGCCCTAACTTCCTGAGGATTGTCTCCATGACCTCAACTTCCTGGAGGGCGCGCGTCGCCCTGCCACAGGGCACGCGCAGTGGTGGGGGTCCGTCCTCCCGAAACGCTAGAGATCCGCATGAGCAGCTCGATACCCCTAACCACCCCTAATCCGGGCGAGCCGCTCAACCAGCCAGGGGCAGAGCGAAGTTGTCGAGGTTCTCGGTGATCGCGCGCACCACGTCGTCGCGGCGCGGCGTCAAGTAGAAGTGGCCGCCGGGGAATTGGCGGAAAGAGAACGGGCCGCTGGTGAACTCCCGCCAGCCCGCGGCCTCCTGGACGCTCACCCTCGGGTCGCTGTCGCCGGTGAGCACGCTCAGCGGACAGGCCAGCGCCGGACCGTCCGCGTCCGGCCGGTACCGGTACGTCTCGACGGCCCGGTAGTCGGCCCGGATCGCGGGCATCACCATGCGCAGCACGTCCGCGTCGGCGAACACGCCCGGGTCCGTCCCGCTGAGCCTGCGGATCTCCTCGAGCAGCCGGTCGTCGTCCAGCAGGTGCACCCGCTCGGCCCGCTGTACGTGCGGAGGCCTGCGGCCGGAGACGATCAGCCCGGCGGGCGGGTCGCCCGCCCGCTCGAGCAGCCGCGCCACCTCGAACGCGACGACGGCTCCCATGCTGTGCCCGAACAGCACGAGCGGCCGGTCCGCCCAGGGGCGCAGCGCCTGGTACGTGCCGTGCGCGAGCTCCTCGACGCTGGTCAACAGCCGTTCGTGGCGGCGGTCCTGACGTCCCGGGTACTGGATGGCCAGGACGTCCGCGTGCTCGGCCAGCGCCGCGGAGAACGGGAAGAAGAAGGATGCGGCCCCACCCGCGTGCGGCAGCAGGACCAGGCGATGGGCCCGCCCGTCGGCCGGGTGGAAGCGGCGTACCCACCCCTCGTCGTCGCTCTCGTTCGTCACTCGTGTCAGCGCCATGCGATTCAGCATGCGGAGCATCGCTCAACAGTCGCTCGAGCGCGGCGCGCGGTACACGGAAGATGCGCCACCGGTTAAGAACCGCCTTAGCGGCCGCCCCGACACTGACGGGCACGCTGTTCACCAAGAGACGAGGAAGATCATGCTCCGAATGGGACTGGGACGACGGGCAATGGTGGCGGTTGGTCTGGCCGCCGGTATCGCGGGCGTGCTCGTGACGATGCCGGCCGACGCGTCCACCGCCCGTGCCCACCACCACGGCTGTGTCACGTTCAAGAACCTCACCGAGACCGTGCTCAACGCGACGTACGACGACGCGGACCCGAAGGGCTACAGCCTCGGCGACAGCGGCAGTTGGCACAACCAGCTGACCGACTCGCGCGGCAGAGTCGTGGCCGACGTCACCGGCAACAGCCACGTGCTGTTCGCGCAGGGCGACGTGCTGTGGACCCACCAGGACAACACGGACACGCTGGCCGACGGTTCGGTCGTCCGCTCGATCGGCGTCACCAACGTCAACGACCTGGTGGCCGGCAAGGACGAGAGCCTGAAGGCCTGGGGCCTGACCGGCAAGTACGAGGGCTGGATCGGCACCCGCAGCTTCCGCCTGACCGACGTCGAGGACGTGTACGACTCGTCCTTGACGCTGTGCCCGAACCGCTGAGGAAGCATGCGTGCGGTGAGGCGGTCCGCGGTCGAACCCGGACCGCCTCAGCAGTGCGGCATCGGAAACCCGTTCAACTCCCCCTCCACGAGAGGCGTTTCGCGCCATCCGAGCCGCACCGGAGTCTCGCGGACCCGGGACGGCCCCCACATCGGGTAGGCCGCGGGCGCCGCCTGGACCGTGCCCGGGACGATGACGCGGTGCACGTGGAGCCCGGCGGCCGCGGCCTCGGGGCTGGTCAGGTCGACGTCGATGACCTCGAACCCGGCGGCGTCGGCCGCCGCGATCAGCGCCTCGGGGCCGCGCGGCCCCGGCCCGGCCGGCCAGCGGCCCTCGGGCAGGTCCCACGCCCAGGGCGCGACCCGCTCGGCGGCCCGCGGGTCCAGGTACAGCTGCGCCCCACACAACTGGTCGTGGAATCCGCCCACTTCACCGGTGGGCGTGCGGTACGAGTCCAGGTACCGCCGGTCGGCCCGGTACGGCTTGAGGAATCGGGAGCCGCCCGCCGCCCGCGCCGCGTCCGGCCGGTCCAGGAGCCGCCAGGTGCGCTGCAGCGACCAGGCCTCGGCGAGCGCCTTCGCGGCCGCCTCGTACGGGTCGGAGCGCGCCGAGAAGCCGTACGTCAGCCAGCCCTCGGCACGGCTGCGCACCCCTGCGGCGAGCACCGGCAGGCCGAACTCGCTGTGCACGTGGACCAGGCGCACGTCCACCTCGTGGCGTGCGCCCGCCAGCAGGGGCCGCAGGTCCTCGGGGAGGGGCAGCGAGGGCAGGGGCTGCGCGGCGGCCCACCACAGGGCGGCCGCGTCCCGCTCGACGATCTCCGCCAGCGCACCGGCCACCGCCTGCCCGGCACCGGCCCCGGCGGCCGTGCCGCCCAACGGCGGGAAGACATGGGGCGGTTCGGGGCGCGGCCGTGGCATCTGCCGCCAGGCCGAGTACACCAGGAACGCCGGTACGTGGACGGGGGCGTCGCGGGTCAGTGAGCGGGCCTCGACCCAGTGGACGGGCGAGTCGGCGGTGAAGGGCAGGAACGGGAAGCCCGCGGTGGCGTACTGCCGCGGCGTGTACAGCGGCAGGTCCGCCGGATCCAGGGCGGGCACCCCGCGCCGGCGCAGCTGCGCGTGACTGGCGTACAGCAGGCGGCCGGGCGGCGGTGCGAGGTCGCCGCAGCGCCGTTCGACGGCCTCGCCGCGTGCACACACCTCCGCCTCCTGCGCCGAGTGCCAGGAGGTGCCGAAGGTCTGCCGGGTGCCGGACCACGGCAACTCCCGCTGCACGGAGTCCAGTTCGGCCACGGCCAGGTGCAGGGCGGCCGGGGCGCCGTCCAGGCCCCGGAAGGCGCGCACACCGGTGACGTACGGGAAGGGCGGGCCGGAGCCCGGCGCGGTCCGCGTCGTCGCGGACCGGCCGGGCTCACCGAGACGCACGGACATCAAGCCGCGTACGTCGCGAGACAGTCCTTGAGCGCCAAGTCCTCCTCGAGGAAGGTCGCGCGCACACAGGTGTTGTACGGCAACACGTCGTGGTCTTCGAAGGACGCGGAAACACACGTGTTGTACGGCAACACGCCCTGTTCGTCGAAGGACGCGAAGACGCAGGTGTTGTACAACAGCACGTCCTGGTCACCGGGCAGGGTGGCGGAGGCGAGGGTCATCGGGTTCATGTGACGTGTCCCTTCAGGTTGTTGGTCGCGTACTCGGTCTCGTGCTCGGTCTCGTGCTCGAAGTGATGCTCGGAGTGGTGCTCGGTCTCGTACTCGGTGTTGCCAGGGGACGGCCGTGTGCCGCCCCCACCCCGCACGGCAGTCGCCGTACGGAAGCTCTCGCTGCCGACGATCAGCAGCCAGCCGCAGCCGGCCAGCACGCCGAGCGCCACGCAGCCGCCCCACAAGGTCCCGGGGCCGAAGCGGTCCAGGCACCAGCCGCCGGCCGCCGGGCCGATGAACGCGGCAACGGACCACGCCGCGCCGTACGCCCCCAGATAGCGCCCGCGGTGATCGCGCGGGGCGCGCTCGGCCGTCACGGCGCTCCCCGCGGGCGCCTGGAGCATCTCGCCGAGCGTCCACACGCCGACGGCGAGGAGATAGACGGGCGCCCCGTGGGCGAACGCGTTCAGGCCGAAGCCCGCACCGCCCAGCAGCCCCGCGGCACCCAGCACCCGGGCCCGTGAACGCCGGGCGAGCAGCCGGGTCAGCGGCACCTGGAGGGTGACGACGAGCAGCGCGTTGAGGGCGTTGACGGCGCCGAACAGCTGCGGCGAGTGCCCCTGCCCGGCCATCACCACGGCGAGCGCGCCGGAACGCTGCTCGAAGGCCACGGCGAACACCACGGTCAGCACGACGAAGGCGAGGAACAGCCGGTCGGAACGGAGCGTGCGGCCCGGCAGCGGGCGGGGGCCGGGTCCGCGCGCGGTGTGCGGGCGGGTCTCCGGCACCTTGGCCCACACCAGCAGCGCACACAGCGCGGTGGTCGCCGCGTCCGCCACGAACAGGACGGTGTAACTGTGGGCGGCCAGCAGACCGGCGAGCGTGCCGGAGACGGCCAACCCGGCGTTCACGGCCCAGTAGTTGAGGGAGAACGCCCGCTGCCGGTCCTCGGCCGCGACGACGTCGGCCAGCGCGGCACCGGCCGCGGGGCGCACGATCCCGGCGCCCGCGCCCACCGCGAACGCGGCCGCGGCGACGGCCGTCCGCCCCTGGGCGAAGCCGAGCAGCAGCATGCTCGTCGCGCTCAGGCAGTGTCCGGCGATCAGCGTCGGACGCCGGCCCACGCGGTCGGCGCACACCCCGCCCGTGCCGTTGCCCAGCAGCGCGCCGACCCCGAGGAACGCCAGCACGAGGCCCGTGTACGAGGCCGAGTAGCCGCGGTCCGCCGTCAGGGAGAAGGCCAGCATCGGGCCGGCGAACGCGCCCAGCCAGTTGACCAGCAGGCTCGCCCAGATCCACCAGAACACCGGGGGCAGACCGCGCAACTGCCGTGTGGTCGTGGGCATGACGGACCTCCCTCGGGCAGACGGACGGACCTCTGGCCCGGCCCACCCTCACCAGACGCGGTGGAGAAACGCTCGAGATTCACCCCTGTCCCGCCGGAGGAGCAGCAGCGTGCCGCTCGTCCGCACCCCCTTCCGTTCCCCTGACCCGTAGTTCGGCCCTAGGGGTCGATAGGGGTACTGAAGGCGCTCAGGACCGCTCTACGCTCGATGCGGCGAGAGCGGCGGGACACCGAGGGTTATCGCGAGCCCCGACCCCCGAGGGGCTCACGGTCAGGGCCCGCCGCTTCTCGCCTTCCGTCTTCGTCCTCGTCGTGCGAGCGGACGCCGCACACCGATGCCATCACCGAGGAGGGGCCGTGCCTGCTCTCGAATACTGGGAAGAGTTGCGAAGCGGCGACACGGGGCAGGTGATCCTCGCCGTCGACGGCCTGCCCGGCGCCGAATTCCCGTCGGGCTTCTGCGATCTGGCCCCGCTGCTCGACACCCCGCACGCGCTGTGGCGCGCCCTGCCGGTCACCGGGTCAGGGCCGTCCCCGAACGACGAGGGACCGGACGGCGAAGGACTCAAGGGCGAAGGGCTGGACGCCTACGTCCGGCCGTGGATCGCCGGGGTCGTCGCCACCGGGCTGCGGGTGCACACCGTCCTGGGCAGCAGGGTGGGCGGCATCTACGCGGGCGTGATCGCCCGGGCGCTGGCCAGGCACCAGGACGCGGGGCCCGAACTCCTGCTGTTCGACCCGGAGTTGATCGACGCGGGCAGCATCATCGACGAGTTCCACCGGGTGCTGTCCCAGCTGTCCACCCCGCTGGCCTACGACGAGCTCGGCACCCTGGAGCTGAAGGCGGCGACCGCTGCCGACGCCGCGTTCGACGACGTCGAGGCGCTCGCCGCCGACCTGCGCGGCCTGCTGGCCGGCGTGCCCGGGGTCGAGGAGGCGGAACTGGCGCTCGCCGCAAGGCGGTTCGACGCCCTCACCCGCGCCGAACCGGTCGACGTACTGCCGCTGTGGTCCACGCGGACGGCCCTGTGTTCGTCGAGCCCTGACCGGGGCCTGGCCCGCGCCCGCAGCGCCCTGCTGCTCCCGGAGGCCGGTTTCGTACGGGAGGAGATCGTGTTCTCCGACGACCACACGGCCGTCTTCAAGAGCACCCAGGTCGCCCGCGCCGCCTCCGACCTGCTGCACTCCTACGGAGTCTGAACCAGGTCCACCGGGCGGGCCGTTCGCGCTCGAGGCCCGCCCTATCGCGACCGGCCACCATGGAACTCCGGCGAACCGGACCGCCGGAAGGCGTGGCTCCCGAGCTGCCTCATATCCCCCGCCGGGACAGCTCGGGACCCGCGTGTCCGGTCAGCGCACAGGCTCTTACGCCGCGAACAGGTCGAAGGTGGAGCTGCGCCGCGGCCCCGCCAGCACGTCGAGCATCGGGTCGACCGCCAGCATCGCCTGGTGCAGCCGCTGCAGCTGCGGAGAGGGCTCGACCCCCAGTTCCTCGATGAGGCGGCCGCGCAGCCTGCGGTAGACGTCCAGGGCCGAGCTCTGCCGCCCGGAGCGGTACAGCGCGACCATCACCTGGGAGTGCAGGCCCTCGTGGCGGGGGTGCCGTGCCGTCAACTCGACGAGTTCCGCGATGAGTCCGGCATGGCGGCCGAGCCGCAGGTCCGCGTCGATCCGCCGCTCCACGGTGACCAGGCGGCTCGCCTCGAGGCGCATCGCCTCGATCTCGAGGACCGGCCCGAGGCGCACGTCGACCATCGTCCGGCCCCGCCACAGATCGAGCGCGTTACGAAAACAATCGGCGGCGACCTGATTGTCGCCGGCCTCGAAAGCGACCTGACCCTCACGCGCCAGCGTCTCGTACTGTCGTACGTCGATATCGGTGCTGGGAATCTGCAGCAGATATCCGCCGTGCCGGGTGGCGAGCACGTCCTTCACACTGCCCGCGTCCCCGGGACCCATGGCCACACCGATGCGCCGGCGCAACTGCAGGATGTAGGTCTGCAAGGTGGTGAGTGCGCTCTGTGGAGGGTTGACCGACCAGATTTCTTCCATCAGAGTCGGCACCGGGATCACCCGGCCGGGAGAGAGCGCCATCAGCGCCAGGATCTGCCGCGGCTTCCCCGCAGAAGGAACGATCGATTCTCCGTTGACCTCGGCACCCAACGGGCCCAAGAGCTGAATCTTCAACGCGAGCACCTTCCCCGTCGCTCGTCCGTTCTCCGCCACGTGCACGGCCCGTTTTGTTTGCGCAGAAAAGCAAGCTATCCGACCGTTAACCAATCGATCAGATTTCTCCAGTGGATCTGTAGCGCGCCTTTAATTCCGCTGGTTCTCAACTGTTTTCGAATTCATCCACAATTCTTCGTGCGTCCATTCGACCGGCGGGGTCGGCGGGACCGACGGGACCGGTGTCAGGAGACGAGCAGGCCGTTTCCGCTGTCGCGCACCGGCTCGGGCAGCGTCAGCGTCAGTGGCGCGGAACGCTTCCAGGGAAACCCGTGGAACAGTTCGAGGCCCGGCAGCGGACCCTGGTCGGCCTGGATCGCGACGGCGACGAGCACGCCGGGCACCGGCTCCAGCTCGACGAACGTCCAGGCGCCCTCGGTGTCGTCAGGGGGCGCCTGGAAGCCGAGTACGCCCTGGTCGTCGGCGAGGGTGAAGGCGAAGGAGTCGAAGTCCAGGCCGAGGCCGAGACCGCGTGCCTTGGTGTACGCCTCCTTCAGCGTCCACAGCCGCAGCACCCGGCGCTGCCACGGCCCCGAGGAGCGCGCCTGACCTATCCAGGTCTGCTCCCCGGGCGAGTACGTACGCGCGATGGTCTCGAGGGACTTGGCGTCCCGGTCGAGCCGCTCGATGTCGACCCCGATGCGCTGGCGGCGCACGACGCCGAGCAGGTTGTAGCCGCCCGCGTGCGACAGGTTGAAGTCCAACTCCGGCCCGCCGCGCGGCAGTCCGCCCGCCGGGTACTGCAGCGAGGGCCTGCCCTTGGGCGAGCGCCAGATCAGCAGCTCGGGTTCGACGAGGCCGACCTCCATCGCCAGCGCCCGCCGCACGAGGGTGTGCGCCACCACGTACTGCCGTCGGTCGCGCTCGAACATGAACCGGTCCGCGGTCTCCTTCTCCTGCCCGTCGAGCCAGTGCGTGGCGAGCACCGTGGCGATGCCGTCCGGCAGGTCCTCGTTGGCGCACAGCCACAGCTTCACCCCGGGCGCGGCACCCGGCCCCGCGGCGGGCTGTGGGGCGGGCTGTGAGGCGCTCACCGCTCGCTCCCGGCGCCCGAGGGGCCCAGCGGCCGGCGCAGTACGGCCGTGCCGGGCAGCCGCACCACGCGCGGCGGCGGCGGGGCCTCGGCGCCCACGTCGACGCCGGCCAGCCACAGCCGGGCCAGTTGTTCGTTGCGCCCCGCCTGCCACAGGGCGCGGACGTAGGCGCGGGTCTCGGGAACGTCCTCGATCAGCGGGGGTTCGTCCTCGCGGCCGCGCAGATCGACGCCGCGCACCGCACCGGAGTCCGCCCCCTCCTTCTCCTGGCGGCCGAACTCTTTGAGCAGGGAGGTGAGTTGGGCGAGGTCGCGGACGGCCACCGCGAGCCGGCAGGGTCCCGCGGCCCGGCCGGTGCGCAGCTCCGCGGCGACCTCGGCGGGCGTCGGCCCGGTCTTGCCCGCGTCCTGCAGC
Source organism: Streptomyces sp. NPDC050085 (assembly GCF_044460595.1). Taxonomy (NCBI): domain Bacteria; kingdom Bacillati; phylum Actinomycetota; class Actinomycetes; order Kitasatosporales; family Streptomycetaceae; genus Streptomyces; species Streptomyces sp. NPDC050085. The sequence goes on from NZ_JBITJZ010000020.1 coordinate 33,470, forward strand.
GCGGCCGCCCACCGGGCCAACTGCCGGGCGGTGGCGGTCAGATGACGCGGGGTCGGCGCCGAGAGCAGCACCAGCTGTTCGCCCTCGGCCCGGGTCCTGCCCTCGGCACGCCGCGGCACGACGTCGGCGGCGGCGCCCTCACCGGGCTCCTCGACGATCAGTTGCGCGCACACCCCGCCGCTGCCGTGCACGGTGACCGCGGCCCGGCGGCACACCGGGGCCCCGTCGTCCCCGCTCGGCACCCACGGCATCGCGTCGGCCCCGGGCAGGTTCGGCGCGAGGGTGCCGTGGTGCAGCTGCAGCACGGCCCGGGTCAGCGCGGCGGCACCGGTGGCCGCACCGGCGTCACCGACGCAGCGGGCCACCGACTGCGGGGTCTCCCACAGCGAGATGTCGCCCGGGCTGAGACCCGTGCGGTGCGCGGCGGCACGCAGCAGCCGGTCCTCGGCCGCTTCGGCTCCGCCACGGCCCCGCTGGACGACGGCACTTGAGCGGATGACGGCATGCACCAGGTCCCCGTCCGCGCGCGCCGCGGCGAGCGGTTTGAGCAGGACGGCGCCGACCGCCTCGCCGTCCCCGGCCCGCCGGGCGGGGCGCGGGCCCAGGTCGGCGGCGGCGACGAGGGCGACCGCGCACTCCCCCGCGGCCAGGGCGCCGAGCGCCTGGTGCACGGCGGTCAGGAAGGAGGACTCCGCGGTGTCGACGGTGCAGCTGGGACCGCGCAGGTCGAGCAGGTGCGCGAGCCGGTCGGCCATCCGCCAGGGGCTGCCGTACGCGTCCCGGTCCGGCCCTGCCCCGTCGGCGGGGGGCAGGGTCCGGCCGGCCGCGACGTACACGCCGAGGCTGCGCTCCGCGCCGTCGGCCGCGGTCAACTCCCGCAGCCGTGCGCCGGTGTGGCCGCAGCGTTCGAGTACGTCCCAGGCGGCCTCGAGGAGCAGCCGCTCGCGCGGATCGGCCGCGGCGGCCTCCTCCTCGGTGAGGCCGAAGAGCTGCGGGTCGAACGCGTCGGGGTCCGCGATGAGGTGCCCCGGCGCCGCGGACCCGGTGTCCCTGGCCTGGAGCACGCCGTGCCAGAAGGCGTCCACGTCCTCGGCGCCCGGGTAGCGCCCGGCGACCCCGATGACGGCGCAACCGTCCGCGACCACGGGGGCGACGGGCTCAACAGGCGCGGGGGACAAGGCGGTTGACGCGGGTACGGCGGGTACGGCGGATCGGGCCGGGCCGGCCCCGGGGCGGGGGTCCGGCCCGGCCACGCCTGTCGTGCGCTCGCCGGACTCGGGCGGCGCCGTGAACAGCGCTCCGCGCAGCAGCGCGAGCGCGTGCTCGCGCTCGAGCACGCCGTCCTTGTAGCGGGTGAGTATCTGCCGGTTGTCCATGACGCTGCGTTATCCGTCCCGTCAGGCGCGGGACCCCAGCAGCGCCACTGCCTCCTCGACGCTGAGCACGTCGTCGCGTACCGCGTCGAGCAGCGTCTCCAGGTCCCCGGCCGTCCGGGGAGCGACGGGGACGAGGGAGGCGAGATGGGCGGCCAGGGCGGCCAGGCTTCGGTGGTCGTGGAGGACGGAGGCCGGTTCGGCCAGTCCGTAGGTGTGGTTGACGCCCGCGATGAACTCGGCGGCGAGCACCGAGTCGAGCCCGAGCTCGGCGAAGGCCCGCTCGGCGTCGATGTCCTCGGGCGTGTGGTGCAGCAACCCGGCGAGCTGACGCCGCAGTTCGCCGAGGACGAGGGTGCGGCCCACGGTGGAGCGCGGCGACGGCGACGGCGCCGCGGGCGAGGCGGTGTTCCCCGGGATGCCCCCGGTGGCGTACCCGGAGGCAGGCCCGGCGGGATACCCAGCGGGATACCCGGCGGCGTCCCCCTCCCCCACCACGTGCCGTACGAGCGCCCGCAGGGTCGTGTACTCGAGCAGGTCGGCGGGGCCGATGCGGGTGCCGTAGCGCTGGTTGAGGGCCGAGGTGAACGCGACGTTCAGCATGGAGTCGAACCCGAGGGCCTGGAAGGGCCGTTCGGGATCGACGGCCTCCGGCGCGAGCTCCAGCATCTCGGCCAGGACCGCCGTGCAGGCGGCGAGCGCCGCGGACTCGGTGGCGGGCAGGCCGTCCTGCCCGGGCCCGCGCGGATCACTCTTCGTCACAGGTGTCTCCTCCCGGCGCCCGTCAGCCGATCGGCACGGTGCCCAGGGTGGACGGGGAGAGTCCCGGGTCCTCCCCCACCGCGCGCACGCCCTCGCCGGAGACGGCCAGCAGGGACTTGTGCAGCCGGATCAGCCGGGCCGAGGGTTCGAGACCGAGCTCCTGTACGAGCGTGGTGCGCAGCCTGCGGTAGATGCCCAGGGCCTCGCCGCGCCGCCCCGAGCGGTAGAGGGCGATCATGAACTGGGCGTGCAGGTTCTCGTGGGTGCGGTAGCGGCTGACCAACACCGTGAGTTCGGCGAGGAGTTCGCGGTGGTGCCCGAGGCGCAGGTCGGCCTCGATGCGCTGGTCCAGGGCGCACAGCCGGCTCTCCTCGAGCCGCTTGACCTCCATGGACAGCTGCGCGCCGAGCTGTATGCCCGCGAAGGCGGTCCCGGTCCACAGGTCGAGCGCCTCGCGCAGCGCGGCGGCGGCCTTGGGGAAGTCGCCGGCGTCCATGGCCCGGTAGCCCGTGCCCGCCAGCCGCTCGAACTCCCGCACGTCGTTGACGCCTTCGCCGCCGACCAGCATGTATCCGCCCGGCGCCGTCACGAGTACGTCCTTGGGCGTGCGCGGCGGGGTGTCCTCGGGGTCCTTCAACAGGGCCGTGGCGATGAGGTCGCGCAGCTGGAGCACGTAGGTCTGCAGTGTCGTCCGTGCGCTGCGCGGCGGGGTGCCGCCCCACAGCTCCTCGATGATCACCGACAGGGGAACCACCTGGTCGATGTGGAGGGCCAGCAGCGCCAGGACCTTGCGCGGTTTGGGTGCGGTCGGGGTGATGGACACCCCGTTCTCCCGCACCTCCAACGCCCCCAGAACCTCGATGTCCACGCCGCCGCCTCCCCGAGCTCTTGCCGTATCAAGCTTCTCGAGTAAAAAACAGCACGAGCGGTTTGTCAACAGCCCTCCAGTGCGGCACTACCTACTCCTGAGCGGCTCCCGACGCGGAAAAGGCGAACAAATCGGTCGCTATGACCGATCCGTTCGCCTCAACTGCGCCTAGAAAGCAACCAAGCAGGCTGTTTTCTTGACCCTTTCCTTACTGCGGGGGATTGCCGTGCTTACGGGACGGCAGGTCGGCGTGCTTGGTGCGGAGCATCGCCAGCGACTTGATGAGCACCTCGCGGGTGGCGGCGGGGTCGATGACGTCGTCGACGAGGCCGCGCTCGGCCGCATAGTAGGGGTGCATGAGCTCGGCCTTGTACTCCTTGACCATGCGCACCCGCATGGCCTCCGGGTCCTCGGCCTCGGCGATCTGCCGGCGGAAGATCACGTTGGCCGCGCCCTCGGCGCCCATCACGGCGATCTCGTTGGTCGGCCAGGCGAAGGTGAGGTCGGCGCCGATGGACTGACTGTCCATCACGATGTACGCGCCGCCGTACGCCTTGCGCAGGATGAGCGAGATGCGCGGCACGGTGGCGTTGCAGTACGCGTACAGCAGCTTCGCGCCGTGCCGGATGATCCCGCCGTGCTCCTGGGCGACACCCGGCAGGAAGCCCGGGACGTCGAGGAGGGTGAGGATCGGGATGTTGAAGGCGTCGCACATCTGCACGAAGCGCGCGGCCTTTTCGCTCGCCTCGATGTCCAACACCCCGGCCAGGGTCTGGGGTTGGTTGGCGACGATGCCGACGACCTGGCCGTCGAGACGGGCCAGGGCGCAGATGATGTTGCGGGCCCAGCGCTCGTGGACCTCGAGGTAGTCGCCGCCGTCGACGAGCTCCTCGATGACCTTGGCCATGTCGTACGGGCGCGAGCCGTCCAGCGGCACCAGGTCCAGGAGCGCGTCGCTGCGCCGGTCCGGCTGGTCGTCGGGCTCGACGCGGGGCGGGTTCTCGCGGTTGTTCTGCGGGAGCAGCGACAGCAGGTAGCGGACCTCGTGGATGCAGGTCTCCTCGTCGTCGTACGCGAAGTGCGCGACGCCACTGGTCTGCGCGTGCACGTCGGCGCCGCCGAGGCCGTTCTGGGTGATCTCCTCGCCGGTGACCGTCTTCACGACGTCCGGGCCGGTGATGAACATCTGCGAGGTCTCACGCACCATGAAGACGAAGTCCGTCAGGGCGGGCGAGTACGCCGCGCCACCCGCGCACGGGCCCAGCATCACGCTGATCTGCGGGATCACCCCGCTGGCCTTGGTGTTGCGCTGGAAGATGCCGCCGTAGCCCGCGAGCGCGCTGACGCCCTCCTGAATACGGGCACCGGCGCCGTCGTTGAGGGAGACCAGCGGCGCACCGGCCGCGATGGCCATGTCCATGATCTTGTGGATCTTCGTGGCATGGGCCTCACCCAGCGCACCACCGAAGATCCGGAAGTCGTGCGCGTAGACGAAGACGGTCCGCCCCTCGACCGTGCCCCACCCGGTGATGACACCGTCGGTGTACGGCTTCTTCGCCTCGAGCCCGAAACCCACCGCGCGGTGCCGGCGCAGCTGCTCGACCTCGTTGAACGAGCCCGGGTCCAGGAGCAGTTCGATGCGCTCGCGCGCCGTCAGCTTGCCCTTGGCGTGCTGCGCCTGCGTCGCCCTCTCGCTCGGCCCGGCCAGTGCCTCCGCACGGATCGCGTCCAGCTCGGCGACGCGGCCGCGGATGTCGCCCGCCGCCGGCTCGGCAAGCACGGGGGAAGTTATCGCAGTCATGTCAGTCCAATCCCCTTCCTGGGACGGGGAACCGAGCCCCCGTCACTTCCAGCTGCCGGGCGCCTGGTACGCCTCGGGCCCTCGCCACCGCCGCTTGTGCGCACCGGCCTGTTCCTCGAGCTCCTGCTCGGACTGCGCACGCAGCCCGAGCAGCACCACGAGAAGGGCCGCCAGCTCCTCCGCGCTGGCCGTGCCGCGCTCGACGCGTATGACGTCGCGCGGTGCGAGGGGTTCGACGATGCCCGTGTCCGTCATGGGGCCTCCTCCGGCTTCCCGGCCACGGTCGTTCAGCCCGGTGGAGAAGCACTCTCACCTTGCTCGAACCTGGGTTGCGACCCGCCGCATGGCTGATTCAGGGTGCGGATCATGGCCGATTCGCGGGGCGGACGACGGCCGGATCCGTGGTCCGGCCGTGGCCCAACTCGCGCCCAACTCGCGCCCACCTCGCGCCCAACTCGCTTGCTACTCGCGTGCGATGCGTGGTCCGACTCGTGTCGGACGGGTGGTCCGACGCGTGTGGTCCGACTTGCGCGGCCCGGGTCCTGGTCCGGGTCTTGGTCCGGGTCTTGGTCCGGGTCTTGGTCCGGGTCTTGGTCCGGGTCTTGGTCCGGGTCTTGGTCCGGGTCTTGGTCCGGGTCCGGGTCCTGGTCCTGGCCCGAGTCCTGGCCCGAGTCCTGGTCCTGGCCCGGGTCCTGGCCCGGGTCCTGGCCCGGGTCCTGGCCCGAGTCCGGGTCTTGGTCCGGGTCTTGGTCCGGGTCTTGGTCCGGGTCCGGGTCCGGGTCCGGGTCCGAGTCTTGGTCCGGGTCCTGGTCCGGGTCCTGGCCCGGGTCCTGGCCCGGGTCCTGGCCCGGGTCCTGCTCCGAGTCTTGGTCCGGGTCCTGGCCCGAGTCCTGGCCCGAGTCCTGGCCCGAGTCCTGGCCCGAGTCCTGGCCCGAGTCCTGGCCCGAGTCCTGGCCCGAGTCCTGGCCCGAGTCCTGGCCCGAGTCCTGGTCCCGAATGTGGTCCAGCGCACGGCCGACACACGACCCGGGACGTGGCCCGGCTCACCGCCCAGCTCACGACCGAGTACGTGCCCGGAAAGCCGCCCAGCGCGCGGCCGATTCATGGCCCGAGTCGTGACCCGGTTCGTGCTCGATGCCGGTCCGGGACCACGGCCCAGCGCAATACCGGTACGCAGCCCACCGCGCGGCCGATTCATGGCCCAGGACCACGGCCCAGCCCAATACCGGTACGCAGCCCAGCACGCGCCCGGTGCATGGCCCAGGACCACGGCCCAGCCCAATACCGGTACGCAGCCCAGCACGCGCCCGGTGCATGGCCCGGGACCACGGCCCAGCCCAATACCGGTACGCAGCCCACCGCGCGGCCGATTCATGGCCCGAGTCATGACCCGGTTCGTGCTCGACGCCGGTCCGGGACCACGGCCCAGCCCAATACCGACACGTAGTCCAACTCACGGCCCACCGCGCAGCCGATGCACGGCCCAGGACCACAACCCGGCACGCAACCCGGCCCCCGGCCCGGTTCATGCTCGATGCTGGGCCCGAGTCCGGGACCCGCGGCCGATGCACAGCCCGACTCACGACCCAGCACGCAGCCGATGCACGGCCCAGGACCACGACCAGCACGAGCCCGGCCCCTGGACCGGCTCGCGATCGATGCCGAGGCCGGAGCCGAGGCCGGAGCCGATGCCGAGGCCGGGGTCGACCCCGGGTCCGGGACCGCGGCCCGGCCCACAACCCGCCCCGCCGTCCCCCTCGCAGCCGCCCAGGTCCCGCCCCGTCCCACCACCCGGCCCACGAGCCGCCCCATGACCCAGCCCCGGCAACCTCAGACGCTCCCCGCCAACACCGACCTCAGCCCCGCGGCCAACGCACTCGCACCCGCGTCCGCGCTCCCCGTGCCCGTCATCACGACCACGACGTCGTGGCCGAGTGCGGCGGTCGCGGCGATTTCGTACGCCGTCAGCGCGCCGGGACCGCTGCCGCACAGCAACAGCCGCGCGCCGCCCAGCACTTCGACGAGTTCGGGCGGCAGCGTGCGCCGGGGGCCCCGGCAGCGCCATTCCACGACGTGCTCGGGGCCGTTGTGCCGGCCGGCGAAGCGTTCGTAGGCGCGCGGCACCACGCCCGAGTCCGCGACCAGGCAGATGACGTCCGCGCCGGGCTCCCCGGGGCGCAGCGTGGTCAGTTCCGGCGGGCTCGCCCCGGGCGGCCGGGACGCGACGCTGGGCACGTCCGCGCCGTCCAGGACCTCGAGGATCTGGGCGACCGTGGTGTTCGGGTCGGGGAAGTCCGCCAGGCCGCACAGCATCCGTACGACGTGCGCGAGCGTGCGCGCCGCGTGCATGTCGCGGAGCACCGCACGGTCGTACAGGGCGGTAAGACCGAGGCTCCCGTCGGGCTCGTGCCGCGCGACGAGCGTGACCGCATGACTCGTGCCACCACCGGCGAGGATCGGCGGGTCGACGCGGACGCCCTGCGCGGCGAGTTCCCCGCGCAGCGCCCTGGGCTGCTCGGGGACGCTGTCGAAGACGAGCGCGGTGTCGACGCTGTGCTCGGGCGAGGCGCTGCCGGACCACCGCAGGAGCTCGTCGTCGACCCAGGGGTAGGCCGCCATGTCCAGTACGGCGTTGCGCAGTTGGAGCGCCAGGGCCCGTACGGGCGCCTCCGGGTCGACCGTGACGGTCAGCGGCATCACGCACCCCAGCAGCCCCGGCGCGTCGGCCGCCCCGGGCAGCGCGATGTCCCGCCCCGCCAGATGCACCCCGAACCCGACCCGCCCCGGCCCGCTCACACCGGTCGCCCGGTACAGCAGCAGGGCCCACACGAGGTGCAGTGCGCTGCTCTCGCCGATGCCCCAGTCCGCGGCCCAGGCCCGCAGACGGACGGTCTGCGCCCGACGCAGCCGGCGCCGCACCCGGGCACTGCCCTGCTGCCCGGTGTCCTTCCCGGGCCTGCCGGGGCTGAGCCCGGTGCCCGGCGGCGGCACCGCACCGGCCCAGAACGCCCGCGCGGCCCCGGTCGGCCGCGCGGCCAGCCAGCGCGCGTGGTCGCGTACGTCGGGCCTGCGCTCGCCACCGGGCAGCACCCCGCCCGACAGGTAGGCGCGGTAGAAGGCGCGCAGCAACAGGTGCACGGACCGCTCGTCGAGCAGCGCCCGGTGATAGGTCAGCAGGATCCGCGTGGACCGCCGGGCCCCCTCCTCGCCGGGCAGGGGCTCGTCGAGCAGCGTGAGGCGCAGCAGGGCGGGCCGGTGCAGGTCGAAGCCGCGGTCCCGGTCCTGCTCGAGCAGTTCGCCCCAGGACTGCTTGAGCGCGGAGTGACGGGTCACGTCGACCGTGGCGTGCGGGTGCACCACCAGTCGGGGAACGGCGACCCAGTCGGGGCTGGTGCGCAGGACGGACTCGCGCTCGACGACCGACTGCCAGGCGGCGACGAAGCGCAGCAGGTCCAGGTGGCCCGCCCAGCGCCACACCACTTGTTCGACGTGGCGGCCGGGATCGTCCTGCTCGCGCACGGCCGCGCGCACGGCGGCCCGCTGCGCCCCGAGGACGGGCACCGGTTCACCGCCGGGCGGCACGAGCAGCACCTCGGCGAGCAGTTCGGGCACCGGGTCGTGGGACGGGCCCGAGGTGTCGTGCGGGACGAGGGAGAGGGTGTGGTGGTCGGCGGCGTGCCGTTCGAGCTGCACGCCGAACGCCCGGTGCCGGATCGCGGCCCGCGCCGCCACCCGCTCTGCCTCGGACGCCGTCAACGGCCCGCACAGATCGAGCACATGGCTCTCGCCCCGCCGCACGGCGCCGGGCAGGGACACCACGCACAGCAGGTCGTCCTCGAAGGACCGGGGGCTGGTCATGACCCGCTCCAGGCGCCGCCGTCCGGCGGGACCGCCCCGGCTGCCACATCGCTGCGATGGGCCTCGCTCACCAGGTACCGGTCCTGGACGCGATGCGTACGGAACTCCCAGGCCCCGGCGTCCGCGACCGCTCCGGACAGCGCGGGCGCACCGGTCCCGTCGCGCTCGAAGCCGATCTGGCTGAAGCGGCGCCGCAGCCCGTAGCCGAGCGCCTTGGTGTACGCCTCCTTGAGCGTCCACAGGCGCAGCAGCCGGGACCGGCGCTCGGAGACGGGGAGGGCGGACAGCTCCGCCGACTCCTCCGGCGTGCACACGTGGCCGCTCATCAGGTCGAACGAGATGTCGCGGTCGGCCAGTTCGGCGTCCACCCCGACCGGGCCGGTGCAGCTCACCCCGACCACCAGGAGTTCGTCGGTGTGCGCGAGGCTCAGCGAGAGGCTGTCGTGGCCGCGCACCCCGGGCCGCCCGCCGGGCTGGTAGACGAGGTCGATCTCGTCGACGCCGACCTCGAGGGCCGCGGCGGCGGTGTACTTCATGACGTAGCGCGAGGCGGCGAAGCCGAGGCGCTGCTCGGCGTTGGGGTACTGGCGGTAGCGCGGCCAGTCGCGGTCGAGCAGCCGGGGCAGCGCGGGGTCGAGCAGCGCGGTGGGCGCCCAGGCACCCCACGTCGTGTGCACCACGGCCCACCCCGTCGCACGGAATCGGTTCTGCACCTCGGCCCACGGACCGTCCGGGCAGGCCACGTACAGCGGCTCCGTCATCTCCAGCGACTCCGTCATGTCCGCCCCCATCGCGTGCCGCCCGCTCACCACGGCATCCGGGTGGCGTGCAGATCGCAGTCGATGTTCTGCCACTCCCGGGCCTCCAGCTCCGCCGCGACGTCCGTGCGCGGATCCTGGACCGGACCCGCCGAGGTGACGCCGAGCCGCTGAGTGGTCCGGGACAGCGCGAGCAGCGCCCACGCCGGCCGGGCCAGGAAGCCGCTGCCGCCGGGCGCCGCCGCACCCCGGTGCACGCCGAGTACCGCGCAGGCCAGCACGATCTGCGCGTACCGGTCGACCAGCGCGGGCCCCGCCGCGAGCCCGGTGCGGGCCGCGCCCCTGCCGGGCCGGCCGAGCAGCCGGTACTCGGTGAGCAGCCGCCTGGCCACTCTGGCCAGATCGTGGGCCGGCTCCGAGGTGCTGCCCTCGCCGACCCTGGCCGCCGTGTCGGCGAGCACGCCGAGCAGAGCGCCCGCGCAGTCGACGGACACGGCCGCGTCATGCTCCTCGGCCTCGCCGAACAGGGCCTCGCTCGCCACGCCACCGCCGCCACCGGCCGCCGCGCTCACGGCACTTGCTTCGGCGAACGCGGGCACGTGGCTCGTCAACTCGGTCCTGCACGTCGTCGCGGTCCCCGCCGCCTCCCGTACGTAGGCCATGTCGCCCACCGCCTTCGCGCACAGCTGCATCTCGTGATCGCCGACGCCGTGCCCGCACTCGGACAGGGTGAGGGTGACCTCGTCCAGCACCTCGGCGAGCAGCCCCGGTACGACGTAGCCCGCGGCGGCCCGCACCAGCCGGCCCGTGTCGGGCGGCAGGCTCAGGGTGCGCAGCGCGACCGTCAACAGGCTCTCGCAGGCGAGCAGATCGGCGAAGGCGCCCGCGAGGGAAAGCCGCCAGCGCGCCCCGTTCTCCTCGCCCCACACCACGGCCCGCACCGCACAGCGCAGCGCCGTGCCGACCGCCGCGCTCAGCGCCACGGGGGCGAGCAGCCGGGCCAGGTCCACGGCCTGCGGCAGCACCGGGGCGTCGGCCCCGTCCGAGGAGAACAGGATCGCGGTGGCGACGGCGTGGCCGAGCGCCGGATCGCGGCGCAGCAGGGGCCGCAGCCCCGGCGCCGACAGATAGGCGCTGGCGAAGTGGCCGCCCTTGGACCGCGGCAGGAACTCGGCCGCGATCCGCTCGCGCAGCGCCACGGGCCCCGGGGTCCCGGGGCCGGCCAGGGCCTCGTATCCACGGTGGTTGGCGGGGTCGCGCGGGTCGCCGAGCAGTTCCTCCAGCTGCCACGCGCGCGCGACGACGTCGGCGGGCAGCCGGGTCCCGGCCGCCCCGGCCGTCGGGACCGCACCCCCCTGGCGCAGGATCGAGCCCTGCCCGGTCCGATCCATCGGGCCGTTCCTCCCGGTCGTCACCGCCGTCACGGCAGGCCGAGTCATCCGACGCGGCGGAGTGCGCTCTCCGCGTGCCACTTGGCCAGGCCGAGTACCTCGCGGCTCGCCTGCCCCAGGCCGGCCCGCACCTCGTGGCGCGCGTCGGCGAGGGTGGCGCCGGCCCCGAGGACCGGATCGACGGCCGCTTCCTTCAGCATCACGGCGTGCGAACAGACCACGGTCGTCCCCGTCGGGGCGGGCAGTACGGACCACTCGGTGGTGTGTCCGGCGAGCAGCCAGGACAGATCGGGCCGGTCGGTCGCCTCGCCGAGGCCCGGCCCGATGAGGTCCTTGTGGACGACGCGCCCCGCGGACGGGAAGCACAGCCGCACGGCCCGCGAGACGGCCGCCGAGCCGCCGTCCCAGTCGCAGCTGCCGAGGCGGGCGACCTGCACGCCCGGGATGTCCTCCTCGACCTCGGCCCAGTCCATGTGCGGGACCAGGTCGGGCCAGTCCTGGATGCGGTGGAAGAAGTCGTAGACGAGTTCGTGCGGCCCCGACACACGGATGCTGTCCTCGAACGCGACCAGCAGTTGATCGAGCGCCGTCCAGCGCTCGGCCACGGCCTTGACCTCGTCGAGCCTGGTCCTGACCTCGGCGTCCAGGGCGCTGTCGTCCGTCTCGGGCGACGCCCCGAACAGCGGGAGCGGATCGTGCTCCCTGCTCAGGCTCAGTACGCAGCGGTCGCCGTCCGGCGTCACCCGCCACAGTCCGCTGGTCGTGGCGCCCGGAGTGACCGGGTCGAGCCGCTCGGTCTCGATGGTCCTGGTGCGCGGGCGCAGCCGGCGCCGCACGCGCAGCGGCCGTACCCGGCCCTGCGCCAGATCCCACAGGTGGAGCCGTTCCTCGGTGCCGTCATGGTCCATGCGCTCGACATGGACGTACGAGGGAAAGAGCACCGGCCAGCGGACCGCGTCGGCGAGCAGGCCGTACACGACACCTGCCGGGGCCGCTACGCCTACCGCGTGCTCAGCCGCGTGCACCCGCTGTGACGACATGAACGGTCCCCTCTCCGACCCCGGTCAAGGATGCGGGGCCCCCCTGGAGTCCGGCTTGAGGCCGACCCGGGGGTCCGACCTGTGCGCGCGGGGCCGCGGGACGACGCCGGTGCCCGCGCGCAGGATGGACTGCTGCAGCTGGGCCAGGTCCGCGGAGGGTTCGATGCCGAGGGTGCGCACCAGGGTGTCCCTCAACTGCCGGTAGGCATCGAGGGCTTCGCTGCGCCGCCCCGACCTGTGCAGCGCCACCATGTACTGGCCGCACAGGCTCTCGTGCTGCGGGTACCGGCTGACCAGGACGGACAGCTCGGCGAGCAGTTCACGGTGCCGGCCGAGCCGCAGGTCGACGTCGACCCGCCGGTCCAGGGCGCACAGCCGGTGCTCCTCGAGCTTCTTGATCTCCTGCCCGAGGTGCACGCCGGGCGAGACCTCCGGCAGCGGCGGCCCGGTCCACAGCGCCAGGGCCTCGCTCAGCAGCTTCCCGGCCGCCTGGTGGTCCTCGGCGTCCATCGCCCGGTGCCCCATGCCGATCAGCCGCTTGAACTCGGGCACCGTGTGCACACCGCCCTCGGTCTTCAGCAGATAGCCACCGGGCAGGGTGAGCAGCACGTCCTTGGCGGTCCTGCGCGGGGTGTCGGGAGGGTCGAGGCGCAGGGCGGCGGTGATCAGTTCGCGCAGTTGCAGGATGTACGTCTGCAGGGTCGGCCGGGAGCTGCACGGGGGGTGCTGTCCCCACAGCTCCTCGACGAGCATCTCGGCGGGCACGAACCGGTCGGCGTGCAGGACCAGGAGGGCGAGCACCTGGCGCGGCTTGGGTGCGGTCGGCGTGATGGAGATCCCGTTCACCCGCACGGCAAGCCTGCCGAATATGTCGCTGTCCATACCGTCTCCCGCCGGTGGCGAAGCTCGTATCAGTTCTCCGTACCACCAGCAAAAAACAGCGCGTGCGGTTTGTCAACGGAAACCGCGGACGGACAATCGTTGGCCGACTGCCGCGACGCAGCAAAAGAACCAGGTCAGAGCCCTCCATGATCAAGCTTGGCCAACTCATTAACAAACCATACGCGCGGTTTTACTTACTGCTCCCCTGCGCCCCGGTGGCCACCGGCGCCAGCACCCGGTGGGGCGACGCCGCGAGATGGGGCACGAGGAAGGACCACAGCGGCTCGACCCGCCCGGCCGAGAGCCAGGACCGGTCCACCGCACCGAGCAGCCCGAAGCCCACGGTGGAGGACACGAGCACCGTCGTGGCCGCGTCCACCGAGACGCTCCGATCGAGTTCGCCCGCGCGCTGGGCCTCGACGACGAGCGCGCTCACCCGGCGGTGCCACCAGTCAAGGAGTTCGGTTCCGGCCTTGCGGGACGGATCGGCGCTCAGCCGGAACCCGGCACGGACCACGGGGTCGTCCGCGAGGGCGTGGAGCAGGCCGGAGCAGACGTCGAGGAGCGACTGCAACGGCGTACCGTCGGACCGAAATCTTTCGGCCAACCGCGCGGCCGTCGCGGCGGCCGCGGTCTCCACCTCGCCGGCGAGCACGTCCTTGCTCGCGAAGTGGAAGTGCAGGGCGCCGGTACTCACACCCGCCCGCCTGCTGATCGACGGCAACGAGGCGAGTGCGTATCCGTCTTCGGCGAAAACATCCGCCGCTGCGCGGATCAGGGCCTCGCGCGTGCGCGCCGCCCGGACCTGCTTGACCATCAAGACCGCCCCTCAAAAGACCGCACGCGCGGTTTATTTAAGACTTCGCATTCGTCCCATCGCGCTTCGGCCGAAAGGCGGAGGGGACGAGAGAGCTTCGGTTCGCCCAAGAGAGACGAGGAGTGCACCTTTTCCAGGATACACATAAACCGCATAGGCGGTTTGTTCTATGGGGAGAGTTCCACACGCGGACGCACCAACGACAGACCAGGACCAGCCGGGTTCGGGAACGTCGGAGAAATGCCGACGAGGACGGCGGAAGCCCACGGCAGCAGCGGCCACCCGCGATGACGCCCGAACGCTTCTGGTCAGGCGTCAGACGGCCGAGGCTGCAGCCTCGGCTCTCTCCGCTTCCTCCGCGGCCAGACGCTGGCCCGCCTCGGCCACCTCGGCCGCCCTCTGCGGCCTGCAGTCCAGCGTGTTCAGGACCGCGGGCACGGCGATGCTCGGCAGCAGATGCAGGAAGAGCGACGAGATCCGGTACTCCAGATCAGCCCGACCCGACAGCATGTGCGAATAGACCTGGGCGCCGGTCCAGGCTGCGGAGAAGACCCAGGCGGATTCGGCCGGGTCGACATGAGGAAGCAGCTCTCCCTGCTCGGCGGCCTCGCGGAGCACGTCCTCCACGACCTTGAGCCAGATGGTGGTGTTCCCGGTGCCGAAGATCTCCGTCATCTGCATTTCGAGAGCGAGTCTGGCCGACGCACTCGCGAGGGGGTCGTGTCGCATGCGGTGGGCCAGGGCGAGTGCCATGTCCACGAGTTCCTGCAGCTTGACCGCCTGGGGCACCACCCCCGCGCCCCGGAACTGCTCGTCGAGGACACCCTGAGCCAGCGCCTGTTTGGACGGGAAGTGAAAGTAGAGCGCGCCCTTGGTCACGCCGGCACGGTTCAGGACTTCACCGATCGTGGCGGCCTGGTAGCCGTTCTCGTCGAAAACCTCGGCCGCCGCCTCCAAGATCGCGCGCCGGGTGCGCACCGCACGCTCCTGTCGCACCACGAACCCTCCAGAGATCGTTCCTGTCTGTCGCAAAATGTTCTGCGACTTCTAGAACCAAACCAGGTAGTCCGTATATTCACAAGCCCGGCCGACGATCCACCACAGGGCGTATAGCTCATTCCTACGTGTCCACCACACCGTCCGGAGGGGTGCCCCATGTCACGTCGCCTACTGGTCACCGGCGCAAGCGGCTTCATCGGCCACCATGTCGTCTCCGCTGCCCTCAGGAAAGCGGAGTTCCCAATTCGGCTGATTCACCACCGTCGCCCACCGAATCTCACCGCTCCTGCACAGGTCGACATCGTCCACGCCGACCTGACGCGTTCCGACTCCTTGTCCGGTGTGTGCAGGGACGTCGACGCAGTGGTGCACTGCGCCTCCCTCATCAGAGGCGACGCGGAGGCTCTGGATCGAGCCAACGCCCGTGGGACCGAGGCGTTGGTGGCGGACGCCCGGCGCCACGGTGTCCGCCGGATCGTCTATGTGAGTACCGCCGCCGTCTACGGCCGTGGCCCCCACCGCCGTAGCGACGTCTCCGCCCTGGCGCTGCGACCGGCCTCCGCCACCAGTCGCAGTCGGGCCGCCGCCGAGGCGCACGTACTGGCGGCAGGTGGCACGGTGCTGCGGCCCCATCTGGTCTACGGCACGGGCGACCGTTGGGTGGTTCCCGGGCTCGTCGCACTCCTGCGGCACCTTCAGGCACCGGTGCTGTGCTCGTCGATGCACTCCGCCGTCGACGCCCGCACGCTGGCGGACGTCGCGGTCGAGGCAGCCCTGTCCGAGCAGGACACGGCCGGCGCCCATCACGTCAACCACCCGGTCCCCCTGTCCGGTTCGGCCCTCGTCTCCCTCGCCCAGGAGCTTCTTCACATGCGCGGGGCCCGTTCCCTGACCTACGACGAGGCGAGGGAACGGGCCACCGGTTCGCCTGTCGCTCAGCACCACCTCGACATGCTGTCGAGCGATCACTGGTTCCTCAGCGACTCGATCTGGGACCTACTGTCCTTGGACCCGGGACAGGAGCCGTCCCGGAACCTTCCGCAATTCCTGCCCTGGTACCGGAAGTTGACGGATCAGGACGGAGACCTCTCGAGCAGCACCGGCAGTTCGCGGTAGCTGTGGGAGATGAACGACTCCAACGGGCGCAGAGCGTCCTGGCTCACCGCGAGGGACATGTCGGGGAACCGGGTGAACAGTGCCTCGAGGCCCACCTCCACCTCGAGCCGCGCCAGCGGCGCCCCCATGCAGCGGTGCGGGCCGTGGCCGAAAGCGAGATGATCACCGCGACTCGCCCGAGTGACGTCGAACCGATCGGCGTCGGGCCCGTGCCCCTTGGAATCCCGTCCGGCCGCCACCAGTGAGATGACCACGGGGTCGCCCTGCCCGATGACGACGTCGTTGACGGACACGTCCTCGATCGCGTAGCGCAGCAGCACGTTCGCGCCCGGCGCCATCAGCCTCAGCGACTCGTCGAGGGCGTCCCCCCAACTCGCCTTGCCGTTGCGGATCAACTCGAGTTGGTCGGGGTGGGACAACAACAGGGCTGCCGTGTTGCACAAGGCATTGACCGTGGTCTCGTACCCCGCAGTGAGGAGCAGAACGAGACTGTCGGTCAGCTCCTTGTCGCTCAGCCTCGTACCGCTCTCGTCATCGGCTGCGGCCAGGAGCGCGCTGGTCAGGTCCTCGTCCGGCGTACGGCGCTTGTGGGCGATCAGCTCGTCCATGAGCTCGTACAGGGCCTGCTGGTTGAGCTGGGCCTCCTCTAGCGACAGGGCCGTGGAGAACATCTTGTCGGCGATCTCCCACAGGTCCTTGAGGAAGGGCTCCGGTACGCCGAACAGCTCGACCACCACTTCACTGGGCAGCGGTGCGGCGAACCGGCTGCGCAGATCCTGCGGCACGCCGGGCGCCTGTGCCGCGAGGTCCTCGATCAGGGCGGCCACGATCTGCCCGATCCGCGGACGCAGCAGGGAGACCCGGCGTGCGGTGAACGCCGAAGTCATCAGCCTGCGCAGGCGTCGGTGCTCGTCACCGTAGGCGGTGAACATGTTCTGCACGGAGACCCAGATGGCCAGCGGCCAGGTCTGGGCTATCTCACCGTTGATCCACGCGGGCCAGTGCCGGTAGGCGTCCTTGGAGATCCGCGGGTCGGTGAGCAGCTGTTTGATCACCGCCGGCTCCGTCGCTGCCCAGGCCCGCACGCCTCCCGGCAACTCCACCGGGGTGACCGGTCCGCGCAGCCGGAGGGCGTCGGCCTCCGCCCCGACGTCGGTTCCGGACGGATCGATCGCGTACGGACACTGTGCTGCGGACATCACTGTCTCCCAGGTGGGGGTGGGCCAGTAGGACCTTTACGCGCACGAACAAAACCGCAAAGCCGGTTTATTATTACCAGAGACGAGCGCCTTCCGTGAAGCCCCTCCCTTCCCACCCGCTGATCAAGACCGAGCTCGCGCACCGCTCCGTAATCCTCGGGAGCGGAATGCTAACTGCCGTTTCTCCGGAGATCGCTGACGAAATCGAGCAACACCGGCATCACGGTGCACGACTAGATCCAACAGAAGAAGGGGCTTGAAAAGAAAACCGGTAGGTTCGTATCTTACGATATCTGCACGGTCTTTCCCCGGTTCCATTTCGCCGACGAAACGGAGACAAAGGTGACCCTTCTGACGTTCCCAGAGGAAGACCGCTCCACGCAGGCACAGGTGGTCAAACGCCCTGTTGTGCCACATATAGCCGATATGCCGCGGCTCACCACGACGGTGCCGCGCGAGTACGTCCACCGCTGGAGCCTGGCGGAGGTCTTCCTCAGCGGCTGCGAGCGGCTGGACGAGACCCGCTTCACGCTCTCCGGCCAGTGGCCTCGCGCCCACACCTTCTTCACCAGCACCGATGGCACCCAGCACGATCACATGCAGGCGGTGGAGACCATTCGGCAGGTCGGGCTCTACCTGGCTCACGCGGAGTTCGGCGTACCCCTCGGCCACCACTTTCTGCTGTGGGACATGGAGGCCACGACCTACACGGAGCAGCTGGTCATCGGCCCGACTCCCAGCGAGCTGACCGTGACCGGCGAGTGCACCGACATCAAGTGGAAAGGAGAACGCCTCTCAGGGTTCACCCTGCAGGTCGTCATGGAGCGCGACGGGATTCCCTGCGCCGTCGGCCGCAGCAGCTTCACCTGCATAGCTCCCGCGACCTACCAGCGCGTGCGTGGCTCGATGTCAAAAGTCCGACATACGCGCCGACTCCATCCCGTCGGGTCCGAGGCGCCGTCGGCGCTCGGCAGGGTGCTCCCCTTCGACGTGGTGCTCGCACCCACCGAGCAGCCCGGACGCTGGCTGGTCGACCCTGACCCCCGGCACCCGATCCTGTTCGACCACGACGCCGACCATCTCCCGGGCATGGTCCTGATGGAAGCCGCACGTCAGGCCGCCTGCGCGCTCGCCCAACCGCTCCGGCTCACGCCGTCCCACCTGCGCGCGGAGTTCCTGCGGTACGCCGAGTTCGACGCTCCGTGCTGGATCGAGGCGTCGCTCGAACCCACCGCGGAGCCGGGCACCGCGGGCGTTCAAGTGGTCGGCCGGCAGAACGATCAGGACGTCTTCACCGCACGGATCTCCGGCCCGCTCGACGGCTGCTAGAAATTCACTCAAGAGTCGGGCGTAATTGATCAGTGCGGACGGTCGTCCTGCATTGCCACAGAGGTGTGGGATTTCTCGGCGCTTTGCCGACACAATACTTTTTCTTTTCCTTACTCATCCCTTTCCTGGCGTTGCCTTTACGTTGGGGATGAGCGAAGCCGGACCATCGCTACCAAGGGGCGGAAACCAACTTCCGTCAAGAAGAAACCGACTGGCCAGTCGGTGACGGGGGTGAGCCGTTCTACGGCTCAAGCGGAATGAGTGGCAGGGCGCCGCGGGACGCCCTCGGACCGCTCGGTCTTGCGTCCCTTGCTCCCGGGCTCCAGCGTCCGCGGGTCCACCGCCTCCGCCGGAGCCCCGGTGGTGTACAGCCCATCCGGAACGGCGTCCCGGTCGTGCGGGAGCAGCCAGAAGACGCGGCGCCGGAAGGTGCCGGAGGAGCGGGAGGGCTTGGCGCCGGGGCCGAGGACCGCGTAGCCGACCATGCGGCCGTCGCGGTGGTAGACGGGTTTGCCGCGGCGGGTGGGCAGCCGGTCCAGGCTCTGGCGTACGTAGTCCAGGCCGTCGATGTCCTCGAGCCAGACCAGGTCGGCCTCGTGGGCGATCTCGTCCTCGGCGATGAGGGCACTCATGCTGTCTCCTCGTCGGCGGCCAACCCGATGCCCGGATAGTACTTGCGCTGATTGGACAGGATCATCTCCTTCGGAGACTCCAGTCCCACCGCCTCGCGGACCCGCGCCGCGAACGACCGGGACGAGACAGCCGGAGCACCGTCATTGTGACACCAGGACCTGTACGCCGCGTAGAGTCCGGCCTGTTCGGCTCTCAGGCCCGGGTCGAGGCGGCAGGACTCGGCCAGAAACCGCCCCACGTGGTCCTCGGTCTCCGCGTAGGCCGTGGTGGCGATGCGCACCCGCTCGGGGCCCAGCAGGTTCTTCTCCCCCGCCAGATAGCGACGGGCCCCGCTGACAAGCCAGTTGAGGATGCCCGGGCCCTCCTCGCTGACGAGGATGTCCGCCAGGTTGTCGACCTTGCGCTGGTCGGAGACGACCCGCTCGAACGGGATCAGCCGCATCCGGCGCCAGAACGCGAAGCCACCGGTGCCGACTTCGGGCCTGTGGTTGCCCAACAGCCAGAGTTTGTGGGTGGGTTGGAAGCTGAAGAAGTCCTGCCGCATGCGCCGCGCCTTGATCCGGTCGCCGCCCGTCAGGTGCTTGATCCGTGCCTCGTCGAACCGGTCCCCCGGCTTCACCTCGCTGCACACGATGACCCGGCGGCCGTGCAATTCGGCGAGATCTGTCGGGTGGCCCTCGTAGGGGCGGGCCATCAGGAAGCCGGGCGGGGCGGCGTCCGCGTAGTCGCCGACGAGTCGCATCACCACGTCGAGCAGCACCGACTTGCCGTTCTTGCCGGAGCCGAACAGGAACGGCAGCACCTGCGCACCGACGTCACCGGTGATGGAGTACCCGAGCAGCAGATGCAGGAAGCCGATCATCTCCCGGCCGTCGGGGCCCTCGCCGAAGGTGTCCGAGAGGAACCGGTCCCAGCGCGGCGTGCACATCGCCTCGGGGGCGACCGTCGTGGAACGGGAGTGGAAGTCCTTGTCCGGGGCGGGCGCGTGGATCAGCCCGGTGCGCAGGTCGACGATGCCGCCGGGCGTGCACAGGGCGTAGGGATCGGCGTCCAGCAGTGCCGCGTTGAGCACCATGCCGGGGGCCGTCCTGGCCTGGGCGAGCATCGCGTTGATGCCGCTGGTGCTCAGGGCGCGGCGCCGGTGCTGCTGCAGCGCGCTCTCGCTGTGGACGCCGCGCGGGTCCCTGCTGGCGATGGCCTCGGCCAGGTCACCGGCGGCCCACAGCACGGTGTCGTCCTCGTCGATCTGCCACCGGGTGCCGTCCCACCGGCACCAGCCGAGACCGGGCACGTGCCGGTAGTCCTGGGCGTAGAGCTTGGCGAACAGCTTGGCGTTGCCCCGGTCGGACAGCGAGTCGGGCAGCAGCCCGTCGGCGCTCGCCTCTCCCCCGTCCTGCCGGGCACCCTCGCTGCGGTCCAACTGCCGTGGCAGGGCGGTGGTTTGCACGGGTCGGGCGAGGATCTGCGCGGCTACGGCCTCGGCGTCGAAGTCGAACAGGGTCCGGTCGTCGGCGGTCATCCGCGGCTCCCCGTGCCCGGGGACAGGGGTCGCTGCAGCCCCGCGCGCAGACCGCCGCGGATGATGGCGGCACAGCGCCGCTGCTGCCCGGGGCGGGCGCTCGCGGCGGCCGCCGCGAGGATCGCGTGCGCCTCGTCGGCGTCGAGCAGCCCGGCCGCGACGAGACCGCCCGCGGTGTACGCGGCGCGGTTGAGCTTCTCGGAGAACCCTGCTCCCTCCGCGACGACGGCGCAGGCGTCCACCTCGGCCAGCACGGTGGCCAGCGCGGCCAGCGCGGGGCGGCACCCGCCGCCGGCCGCGACGACGGCCTGACGAGCCCGCGGCGGGGCCTGGGGGGAGGCGGGAGCGCAGGCCTGGGGCAGGTGTCCGGTGCGCTGGAGCTCACGGGTGAGCCAGGTGGGCAGCGGAGCGGGTTCCCTGACCGTGCCCACGGGTTCGTACGCGCCCGCCTCGGTGACCGTGCCCGGGGCGACGATGTACCCGCCGTGCGCGCGTACGTCGACCTGCCAGGCCAGTGCGCGGCCGCCGCCCGATCCGGTCGAGCACTGCCACCGGTGCCCACTGTGCATCCGGTACCACACGTGAAGGCCTCCAGAGGGCGTGCGCACGCGCAGCGTGGTCGCGTCGTGCGCGGGGCTGGCCGCGCCGCGCAGGGCGGCCAGCACACCGAGGGTGTGGAATCCGTTGCTCAGCCCGGCGAGGTCGACGCTCTCGGAGATGCCTATCCCGGGCAACAGCCGGTCCCGTGACGGGAGTTCACGGGCGTGCGCGTCGATGTCGACGACCAGCAGGCCCGCCGCACCGCACGCGACGCCCACGCCGAAGCCTGGATTGGCGCCCCACCACTGCTCGATCCTGGCGAAGTCGAGCGTGGCCGCGTGGAACCCGTGGCACCACCGGCCCGCGACCGCGCACGGACATTCCCGGTAGCCGTGCCCCGAACCCCGGCAGGCGGCGCAGTTGCCCGCGGGCGTCTTGCGCCCAGGGGCCAGCGGATGCACCGGCCAGCCCCGGGCGGCGCACCACCGCGCGATCGCGAGACCTCGCGGAAGAGAAGCGTCCTGCGGTGAGTAGCTGGGTGAGTAGCTGGGTGAATTGTGCAGCTCAGAGACCATCAGCACCCCCCGTCAGCGACCGAAGCGACTGAGCGACGAAGACAGCGTAGCGAAGCCTGTGAGGCCTCAGAGCTTCATGGGAAAACAAAGATTCGATCGGCCACGGCGCACCAGCGACCGACGCCCAACTGGGCAGCTACCGAAGGGATTTCGGTAGCTGCCCAAGTAGCTTCACGAAGCTGCAGGTCACAGAGTTGTGGATCATCAAAAAGCGACTGAAGCGACTCAAGGTCTCTATCTATGAAGCCAATACGCGCACGCACACACACGCGCCAATGTCTTCATATACCTGGACCTTGAGTCGCTTCAGTCGCTGTTCTCTTGAAGAACCCTGTCTGACCTGGCACTTCGCCGAGCGACCAGCAAGCGACCGACCCTCCTCAGGGTCGCTGTCGTTCGGTCGCTGCCCCTCCCCCGGCGCCGGCGGGGACAGCGACCGAAACTCGCCGTCCCCGTCCGAGAACAACCGGGAACACCCAGAGCGACTCAAGCGACGTTGAAGCGATCCTTCATCGGTTCGCCGGTCACCAGCGGCCGCACCTTGGTCAGCATCAGGTCGAGAAAAACCTCAGGCCGGCGGAACGACGCGAAGTGGCTGGCGTCCTCGATGAGCGCGAAGTCCTTCACGGGCGCCCGCACGTCGTCGTAGAAGCGCCGCGCCGCCTCGGGCGGGGTGAGCACGTCGCACGCGCCCTGGAACACGAAGAACGGCAGCCGGAACTCAGTGCCCTCGTCCCACTCGTCGATGGTCACCGCCCCGGGCGCGATCCGCTCGGAGAAGGTCATCCCCTGCAGATAGCTGCGCAGCCCGCGCAGGGTGTGCAGCGGCGAGAACCACAGGGAGCGGATCACCACGGTCTTCATCGTGTCGTACGAGAGCGGGTCGCTGGTGATGACGAGCTTGGCGAACGTCGACCACTGCTCCGGGCTCCAGGCTGCCCGGTCGGGCCCCATCCCGGTGGCGGCGGCCAGATCCTTGCGCTTGCCCGAGGTGCGCAGCCGCTCGAGCAGCGCCCGGTAGACGGAGTCGTCCCGCCCGCCGCCACAGATGTTCTGATCGGTGCCGACGTACGCGGAGAAGAACTCGGGGTGGTTGCGGGCCAGGCGCAGCCCGGTGACGGTGCCGAAGGAGTTGGCGACGAGGACGACCGTGTCGACGCCGAGCCGGGCGCGCACGTGCTGGGTGACCTCGAGGGCGTCGTCGTACACCTGCTCCAGGCTCATCTCCCCCTGCCCGTCGGGCCCGTGGGCGGCGAAGGTCCGTCCCGCACCACGCATGTCCCACCGCACGATCGTGAAGTGCCGTTCCCAGGTGCGGGTGCGCGGGGCGAAGACGTGGTTGGCGGCGCTGGGCCCGCCGTGGATCTCCAGGATCACCGGGTTGTCGCGGTCGTCGCCGCGCACCGAGATCCACTGGTCGATCCCGCCGATGCGGACGAACCCGGACTCCTCGATCCCGTTCGCCGCGGTGATGCGCAGCTGCCTCCCCCGGGAGATCCGCTTGAGCTGCCGGTAGCCCAGGAGCCCGGCGGCGGGGCCGGCGAGAACGGCGGCGGACGAGGCGGCGATGACGGTGCCCAGCATGACGTACCTCCGTAAACTGTTTATGTCTTACGCGATTGGGTTTAAGGTATAAACAGTTACGGCAGGCGTCAACAGCCCGACGGAACACGAGACGAGCACGAGACGAGGAGGCCGCCATGGCCAAGGCCACGACCAGCGAGAAGAAGCCGCGAGACCTGCGGGCCGGCATCGCACTGCTGTGGGGAGAGCAGGAGCGGCCCACGCGCGGTCCCAAACCCAGCCTCACCCCGCAGCGGATCGCCGAGTCCGCCGTGGCCCTCGCCGACGCGGAGGGCCTGGATGCCGTGTCGATGAACAAGGTGGCCGCGGCCTTCGGCGTCTCGGCCATGGCCCTGTACCGCTACGTCCCCGGAAAGTCCGAACTGGTCGAGCTCATGGTCGAGTCCGTCCTCGCGGACATCCCCGACCTCACGCCCGCGGGCCCCGACTGGCGCTCCCGACTCACCGCCTGGGCGAACAGCTCCTGGGAGGTCTACCGGGACCACCCCTGGCTGCTCGCCGCCACCGCGATGCGCCGCCAGATCCTGGGCCCCCACCAACTGGGCTGGCTCGACGCCGCACTTGCCGCCATGGAGCCGACCGGCCTGAGCGCGGCCCACCGCCATCAGGTCTTCCTGCTCCTCATCGGCCAGGTGCGCAGCGTCGCGCAGCAGCGCGCGGACTTCGACGCGGAGCACGACGCCCAGTGGAGCCGCCTGACCGGCGAACTCCTGGCCCGCCACCCCGACCGCTTCCCCGCACTCACCCGGGCCCTCGCGGACGGCGCGTTCGCCCCCGCCGACTCGGACACCGACGCGGACACGGACCCGCTCCGCTTCGGCCTGGAACGCATCCTGGACGGCGTGCAGGTGCTGATCGACGAGGCCGACAACGCCGACACCGCGTAACAACACAACGACGCCCAACCCTGATCAGTACTTCAACTCTCAACGAATTCTGTGAGAGCCATCGTGAGCGCCGCCCGCACCGCGGGATTTCCGCTGGTGCGGGCCGCCTGACCCGCCCTCACCCGTCCCCGCGGGGCCTGTGGCCGCCGTCGGCCGGCTGCGGCCTTACGCCCGCCACTCCCCCGCCCCGCCCGCCGGACCGCCCGTCGGCGCCCGGCCGCGCCCCCGGCCAGGACCTGCCGACGCCTCCCCCACCGACACGGGCTGACGCGCCCAGTGGGCCGAATCCGGAACGCCGGCCCTCGACGGCTCAAGGCTCCGAGCCCTCGCCCCCCTCACCACTCCGGGCCACCTGCCCCTCCGCAGGCAGCTGCCCAAGACGCGAACACGGCCCGTGCGGCTCCCGGCCTCTCCCCCGCCACCAGGCGCTGCGCGCACCGCCCGACAGCGATCAGGCCCGCACGCCGGCCATCCGTCCCACACGCGGCCTTGATCGACACCAAGGGGAGGGCGCCCCACGGCCGCGCCCCCCCCCTTGGGCCAGGGTCGAGCGAGACAAACTCCCTCACCGGTAGTGCGCCCTTCACGACGCCCAGCCGCCAGAGACGCACCGGCGGCTGAACCGGCTCGACCAACAAGGCCGTTGAACCGACCACTCCCCCGCGCTCCTCACCCCCGAGAACGCCGTGCCGCATCCGATTCCGGCAAGGCCAAGACCCCCCGTACGGAACGTCGCCGCGAGCCCGGCACAAGAACATGGCGCACCAACCACGCCGAGAAGCAACACACACGGGCCCAGCCCAGAAGGCCATGACGCGGGACCACTCGACTCCACGACACGGCCCACCAGCCGCCAACCGGATCACCCGGATCCCGCGCGCGCCAGACATCCACGGCAATGAAGTCGGCACACCTCAAGCGCCTCCCATCGGCCAAGTCGGCGGCGCCAAGGGACGACCGATGCCCCCGCAGCTCCCGCATCACGACCACCGAACTCATAGCACCGCACGCACAACCCCCACCCGACAGCCCTCGGCAACTGTGGCGCCACGCCGACACCCGAAGCCACGCCCCAACAGGACGTCACCCACCTCCACCCGCGGCACAGCCAGGGGCCACACCCCCACCTCAACACCGGGTTGCCGCCCGCACTCCCCCACCCTCTACGGCACCCCCAGCGGCGATCACGACCACCGCTGCCGCATCCCGCTGCCACCAATCGATCTGCACATCGCGCGAGGCATCCCACCTCTCCTGCTGTACGACCATGAGCAGATCGCCCCCTTCACACACAACGCCAGAACCACACCAACCCAACTCGATACGAGAGACAGCCCGAGCGGCACGGAGCAAGGAGCGGCCCCTCACCGAGTGCACAACGCACTGCAAGAATGCCCGGATCCCCATGCCTCCTCAACGCCAAAAGCACGTCCGCACCCGAGCCCTGTCGCCACCATCCCAGCACTCGCACCCCCCTCTGCCACGAGCTGGCACACCCTCACCTCACCCCAAACCGCCACCTGTTCAGTAGCCACGACTCCAACGACATCACCACTATCCCCTCGAACTGCTCAAGCGGATGACCTACTATGGCCATCGATCTACCGTCAAAAAACCGCCTCTGACCAGGCAAAACAAATACCACTGCAAACATCGATACAAGCTTGCACGCAACTGAGGAGGAAGGCATGGACATCAACATTGCACTTCGCCTCGAAGTCGGCGTGAGCTACTGCCAAAAGGTCAGCAGTCGTACTAGCGGCCAGCTCCGCCTCCCACGAGGCGTTAAGAGCAGTCGGTTTGCAGGCAAGCCGGAAGGCGCATGGCTCAGCTTCCCCGGCGGCCAGCACGCGAGCCCGTACGGAAGCACGCACAGCAGCAAGCACGCACAGCGGCGCGCTGGCCGACATGTGAGCCAGCAACACAGCCTGCCCGGACGTCAACCTCCCGCCCTGCAAGGCGGTTGGCAGACCGACCAGCTCGAAGGACTGCCTGCGGGCCAGCATCACGACTGGCCCTCACGTCGACTGCCGGGCGTGCTCCACCGCCAGCCTCAGTGCCAGTACGCCCACACGCCACCCGGCCAACCTCCCAGCCTGACGAGAAACCAGCTTCCAGGCAGCCCCGGTAGCCCCTCTGTTAGCCAACCGACCAGCCTGGAAGCGAGCTGGAAGAAACACCTGCCCGCCTCCCCGAGTGCTGGCCTGCACCACTACCCAGCGGCAAGCCACACCACCAGCGAACCGGTCAACGCCCCCGCCCGCAGGTTTCACTGCGGGCCCACGTGTCAGGCGACAGGCCAAGCAGACAGCCCGGCTGCCAGCCAGCCCCCTTGTTGGTTTCCCGGCAACCCCGCTCGCCTCCCGGCACACAGGCAGCACCGCCCGACTGCCCGCCCCACCGCAAACACACAGCCCAACACGCCGACAAACAAGCCCCAGCGCAGGCAGGTCAGCCCGCTCACCACTCAGCCACCAGGCCAAGTGCACCATGCGCCGCGCCATTGACCCGCCCGTCCGATGCACGGCCGGTTCGGCAACACGCAGGCGGACAGGAAGCCGGGTGTAACCACCCCTCAACAGGTCAGCACGGTCGGGAGCACCCCGGCACCCCAACAGCCGGGCAAGCCCCCGCACGAGCCCAACTCCTTGACGACGGGTGGATATGACGGCGCGTCGAGTGACAGGTGAGCCGACACGCCTGGTACCGTGAGCACCGTCTTGTGGCACAACTGCTCTGGAGGTGGCTGTTCTTGTGGAGGCGTCAGCTGGTGTCTTCGCCGGACAGTCGGCGCGTACGACGGCAGGGGAGCAAGCGTCCTGATCGGCGTGAGCTCGTGCTGGTGCGAACGCCGTGCCCCTTATCGGCAGCCCATCCCGACAAGCTCCGGTGAGCTGCGGGAACGCGGCGCAGGGACCGTTTTCGCGGCACGAACAGCGGCGTCGGACCCTACCCAGACCCCTCGTAGAGGCCCTGCGGACCGCAGGATCGTTCTGGGCGAAGTTTTGACCATCCGTACCGGCTCAAAAGGGGCAAATCGCGCCCTCGTTTCGGGCCTGAACCAGAGTGAGAGGACCCATGGCCAGTCCCTTCGAGGCGCCTGACGCTCATCCGCAGCTGTCCGGCATTCCCTGGGAGTCGCTGTCGCACATCTTCATGTTCGGCAACGGCAAGGGAGGCGTCGGCAAGTCGTCCGTCTCGGCGAACGCCGCGGGCAAGGCCGCACGCAGCGGCCTGAGGACGCTCATCATCGACTGCAACGCGCAGGGCAACATCGCGCGCGAGCTCGGGTACAAGCGGGCCGAGTGGAACGACGGGGGAGCGGGGCTGCTCGAGTCCCTGCGCACCGGCACACCGCTGAAGCCGCGGGAGAACGTACGGGAGAACCTCGACGTCGTCCTCGGCGGTCCCGCGCTCGGCGACGAGTTCGGCATCTTCTTCCACACGCTGCTCGCGAAGGAAGGGCCGCACGCGTATCTGCGGCTGCTGATGTGCCTGCTGCCGATCGCGCACCGGTACCAGATCATCGTGCTCGACACCCCGCCCGAGAACCCGTCGCTGCAGCGCCTCGCGCTCTCCACGGCTCGCTGGCTCGTCATCCCGGTCAAGAGCGACGGCGGCGCCGAGGACGGACTCGCGCAGATCGGCCTGGAGTTCAGTTACGTCAAGTTCGTCAGCCAGATCAATCCGCACCTGGCACTGCTCGGCGTGCTGCTCTTCGACACCGGGCGTACCTACACCGGGATCCACGCCGACGTGCGCAGGCAGGTGCAGAAGGTGCTGGGCGAAGAGGCCCACATGTTCAAGCACCTCATCGGGCACACCGAGTCGGTGGCGCGGCTCGTCCGCAAGCGCGGCCTGCTCGTGCAGGAGCTCGCGGAGCGGCGCGCGGACGGGGACCGGTCGGTTCCCGAGACCGTGCACGGGCTTGCCGCAGACTACGAAGGATTCACTGAAGAGATGTTCGCCAGGGCGCTCGAACTGAGGAAGGAAGCCACGGCATGACACCGCCGAAGAACAAGCAGACCCGCGCCGACGAGGACACCGAGCCGAGCATGTCGGACGAAGGCGTCGGCAACCTGTTCAGCGGGGGAGCGGCGCCGTCCAACGCCCTTGCCGGATGGGCCACCCCGCAGGCCTCCACGCCCGCCCCTGCGGCCCCCGTGGCACCGGTCACGGCCCGTCCCGTGGCCGTCGTCCCCGCGCCCGCCCGCGAGGCCGTGGAGGAGCAGGCCCCGGCCGTCGACGACGCGGACACCGCGAAGCCGGTCGGCTTCTACGTGTCGACGAACGTCGCCACCCGCTTCCGGCGGCTGCGCAAGCAGAGCGACCTGACGCACACGCAGATCGTGTTCCTGGCCGTGGAAGCGGCCGTGGAGAAGGGGCTCGCGCAGGTCGTCGAGGACGCGCGGCGTGCACCCAAGTTCCAGTCCAAGCTGTTCGCCGTGGCGCCGGACAACACGGACCTGAAGGGCCTGGGCCCCGTACAGCTGCAGTACAAGCCGACGCGGGCGCAGCGCGGCGTCATCGACGGCCTGGTGACCGAGTCCGGGCTGCCGGACCACACCAAGTTCCTGGCGATCGTCCTGGACCAGTACCTGCCGGGCCGCCGCGACGCCTGACAGGCCCGCAGTGGGGGAGTGGCACCCCGGAGCTCACCTACGGCCTCACCCGCGCGCGGAAGCGGCCACCAGGGTCTTGTGGGTGTCGCGGGACAGCGACTGTCCGGCGACACCCACCAGGCCCAGCGTCAGTTCGTCGCGGCCGCGTACCCGCAGCTTGCGGTAGATCCGGGTCAGATGGTGCTCGACCGTGCTGACGGCCATGCACATGCCCGCCGCGATCTGACGGTTGGTGAGACCTTCGGCGGCGAGCTGGGCGACCCGCTGCTCGCGCCGGTTCAGCAGCCCCACCGAGCGGGTCGTGGCGCTCAGCGGCCGGGCGGTCGCCGCGGGGCGCGGCGCTGTACGACCGGCCTGCTTGACCAGGGTGTCGGCGGCCCGCAGCAGTGCGTCGCCCTGCGCCAGGCTGCCGCGCTCGCGCAGCGCACGGCCCTCGTCGAGCAAGGTCTGTGAGGTCAGTGCCATCAGTTCCCGGTCCGCCGCCTGTACGGGCGCGCCGGCCTCGTCGTCGTCCCGCAGCGCCAGCAGCGGAGCGGCGACGGCCGTTGCCGGGGCCCCCGCCGCGCGCAGCGCGTGCGCGGCACGTACCCGCAACTGCGCCAGGGTGACCGCGTCGCAGCCCGCGAGCGCCGCGGCCCGCACCACCGGCTCCCTGCGCCCCAGGGCGTCGAGGAGGCCGCACGCCCGCAGCGCCGACAGCCCCGCGAGGGCCTCGTAGGCGCCGCCGTTCACCAGGGCGGCGAGCACGGTCCGTTCGGCCGGGCTGTCGCCCAGGACGGCCAGGGCACGGGCGGTCTCGAGCGCCGCCGGACCGCTGCGGTGCAGACAGTCGGCGACGGCCCGGCCGAACGGACCGTCGGCCGTCGGCTGCCGCACCACCGCGTCCTCGGCGAGCAGCGCGCGCAGGAGCAGCGGATTGCCACCGCTGAGCCCGTGCAGCCGCATCGCGGCGGGACGGCGGCCGCGTACGGGCGCCCCGCCCAGGGCTGCCAGTACGTCGACGACGTCATCGGGAGTGAGCAGGTCGAGCCGCACCTGCTGGACATGACGGCGGCGCAGCACATCGCTCGGAAAGACTTCGTCGCGCCTTCTGCCGTACGCCGTTGCCGTGACGGCGAGAGTGATCTTGGCGGGATGCGCGTACCGCGCCACGTACTGGAGGTGGCTCAGGGACTGCGGATCGGCCTTGTGCACGTCGTCCACGCACAGGGTCAGCGGGACCTTGCGGGACAGGGCGCGCAGCTCGGCGCAGAAGGCGTTTCCCGCGGTGTCGAGCCGCCGCGCGTCGTCCGCCCTGCCCGCGCCGCTGAGGGCGAACGCCGGTGCGCTGCGCACCAGTTGGAGCAGTACGTCCAGCGGGCGGTGGCGCCCGGTGGCGGTGGCGGTGAGCACCAGGGCGCCGGCCGTCCCGGCCCGTGCCGCCACCCGGTCGAGCAGGGTGCTCTTGCCGCAGCCGACGGCGCCCTCGACCAGCACCACCCCGGACCGGCCCGCCTCGCACGCGCCAAGTACCTCCTGCTGGACAGCGTTCCTGGAGGTCGTCCGCGTCATGTGCCACCTCCTCGCCTAGGCCCAACGTCCGTTCCAGAATTCCGGGGAGGGCTCTACGCCGGGTGGAGCACAAGTCGACGGCAGGGAGAGCCCGGGTGGCCCTCCAGTGGTCCTCGATCGGGCATGCGGCGGTGTTCGAGGCACCTTTGACACCTTCTGAGATGCGTCCCCTGCGGTACGCGTGAGAGCGGAGTCCCCCCTCCGGTGGGTGGGCCACCAGGTGCCTCCTGGTGGCCCGCCCACGTCCCGCACAGGGCTGGGCCGCTCAGGACGGACCAGGGCAGAACGCCCGGCCACTGCAAAAACGCCCACACCGCCCTCCTCCCGCGGGACCGTTCAGTCCCGTCGGCTTCGGCCCCGTTTCAGACCCGTCGACAAAAGTGCAGGTCAGAGCGTTTTCCTGATCCTGTACGGGACTGACGGGGCTGGACCTCGTAGTTATCAGCTACAGAAGAAATGGCATGTTCACGTACGCGCGCGCATGTTCTAAAAGTGTTTACGTAGCTGATAACTACGACCTTTAGCCCCGTCAGTCCCGTAGATTGAGGGCTTAGGGCATCTGACCTGCAGTTTTGCTGTGCGGGACTGAAGGGGCTGAAAGCCCCGCGGGACTGAACCAGCCGCGACGTCCTCACCCCGTCCACGGGACTACGGGACTGACGGGACTCAACTTTCCCGACACGCCGATCCCCGCCTGTCAGGACGGGTCCTGGTGGGCTACGCTCTGTCAGGCCAACCCGAAACCTCAGTCCCTTCAGACCCGTTGGGCCCGTCACGAGGCCGCTTCGGGACAGGGCCCCGCTGCCGGACGAAGATCCCGACAAGGACAGACGTTGCTCCACCAGCCAGCGCCGTCGTCGACGGACCCGTCCGCGGCCGTACCCGGGGGCTCCGGGCACGCGATGGCCCGGTGGTGTGCCCGGACAGGCTGGCCCGTGCACCCCCTGGCTCCCGGGCAGAAGGTGCCGCCCGCCAACTGCCCGCAGTGCAAGGAGAACCCGCACGCCCCGGCCGACTGCCCCTGCCGGAGCGCAGGCCGCTGGTGCCACGGCTTCCACGCGGCGACGACGGACCCGGACCTGATCGACGCCTGGTGGCAGGCGCAGCCCCGGTTCGGAGTGGGCGTCTCCTGCGGCCCCGCGGACCTCGTCGTCCTCGACGTCGACGCACACGCGGCGCAGGTCCCCGAGCGCTCCCGGCTGCTGCCCGGGATCCCCATCGGCCCGCAGGTCGATCTCGCGGGCCTGGCCACCGGGTTCGACACCCTCGCGCTGCTCGCCGCGCTGCGCGGCGCCCCGAACCCGGCCGACGACGAGACGACGCTGCGCGTGCGCACCCCCTCCGGCGGACTGCACATCTGGTACGCCAACCCGCAGCCGGCGACCCGCTACCGCTCGTCCACGGGCTCCAGCCCGCGCACCGCACTCGCCTGGCAGGTCGACGTCCGCTCCGACAACGGCTACATCGTGGCGCCCACCACCCGTACCCTCGCGGGCAGTTACGAGCCCGTGGGCGCGGCCCGCCACCCGGCCCCGCTGCCCGGCTGGCTCGCCGTCGAGCTCGCCCGCACCGGACACGTCCCGACCACCGAACGCCGAACAGCCGCGCCCGCACCCGTACTCGTACGACCACGTCGGCGCGCGCCCAAGGCCGCCCAGCGTCTCCTGGACCCGCTCCTCGCCGAAGTGGCGGCCTGCGCCGCCGTCCCCGAGGGCGCGAGCTTCACCGAGAAGCTCAACCGTGCCGCCTTCACTGCGGGCGGCCTCGTCCAAGGCGGCCACCTGACCGATCCCGAAGCACGGGACCTGCTGCTGGACGCCGCCTGTTCGGCCCGCCCGCACCAGGAACGCCGCAATGGCGCCATCATCGAATCCGCTCTGTCCGCCGGCGCGCGACGCCCGCTCCACCCCCGAGGACGTTCATGAGCGCCGAGCCCGTACGCTTCGACGCCGAAGCCGCTGCCGCCCAGATCCACCAGCAGAGCCTCGACCTGGCCCTGTCACAGCAGTCCGCGTCACACCAGTCCTTGTCACCGCAGTACCCGAGCCTGCCCGCCCAGCAGAGCGAGGGCCCCTTCACCGGGCCCGCCGACCCCGCCGCGCTGCTGCCCGACTCGCTCACCGACCGCGGCAACGCCAAGCTGTTCGCCCGCCTCTACAGCGACCGGTTCCGCTACGTCATCGGCATGGGCTGGCACTGCTGGGACACGTACCGGTGGAAACTCACGGGCGGCGACGAGGCCGCGGTCTGGGCGGCCGGCGAGATGGCCGAGCAGTACGCCGACCACGACCCGACCGGCCGCTTCACCGACCGTCAACTCGCCGCGCACCGCCGCCACTCCGAGTCCACCGCGGGCGTCAAGGCCCTCCTCTTCCAGGCCCAGGCCGCCCCGAGCCTGCGCCTCGACCCCGACATCCTCGACGGCGACATCTACGCCCTGTGCACCCCCTCCGGCGTCGTCGACCTGCGCAACGGCGAGCTGCGCAAGCCCAACCCGCTCACCGACATGCACTCGCGCGCCACCACGGTCGCCCCGCACAAGATGCCGATCCCGCGCTGGGACAGCTTCCTGCGCGACACCTTCGGCAGCGACGACAAGGGCCTCGAGACCACCCGCTTCCTGCACCTGCTGCTCGGCTACTCCATCACCGGCGACGTCGGCGCCCAGGTCCTGCCGTTCCTGTACGGCTCCGGGGCCAACGGCAAGTCCGTGCTCCTGGAGGTCATGACGCAGATCCTCGGCGACTACGCGAACGCGGCGCCGCCCGGATTCCTCATGGAGAAGGGCAAGTTCACCGAGCACTCCACCGAACTGACCGAACTGCACGGCCGCCGCATCGTCGTGTGCAGCGAGCTCAAGCCCAACGACAAGTTCAACGAGGCCCGCGTCAAGCTCCTGACCGGCGGCGACACCATCACCGCCCGCCGCATGCGACAGAACTTCTTCACCTTCACCCCGACCCACAAGCTCTGGCTGCTCGGCAACCACCGCCCCGAGGTCGGCACCGGCGGGCACGCCTTCTGGCGCCGGATGCGCATCATCCCCTTCGAGCGACGCGTCCCCGACGAACGCAAGATCGACAACCTGGCCGCCGAACTCGTCGCCGACGAGGGCCCCGGCATCCTGCAGTGGCTCATCGAGGGCGCCCAGGGCTACCTGGCCTCCCGCGACCCGCTGACCGGACCCGCCTCGGTCCGCGTGGCCACGGCCGCGTACGAGACGACCGAGGACCACATCGGCCGCTTCCTGACCGAGCGCTGCACCACGGGGGAGTCCGGACGCTCCAACCCCGACCTGCGCGTCGAGCAGAAACTCCTCTACGAGGCCTACGGCCGCTGGTGCTCGGACGAGGGCATCCGCGCCTCCACCCCGCGCGCCTTCGCCAGCCGCATCCGCCAGGAACTCGGCCTTGCCTCACCCGCCGAAATGATCAAGAACAACGCGACGAAGCTGTACCCCGGTCTCGCCCTGCTGGCGGACGACAGCGAGGGGAGCGCGCGATGACGGACCCTGGCGCCCTGCCCGTACGCGGCGGGCGACCGTACGATAGACATGGCTGCCCCGGCCTGTCCCGTACGGCCGGCCCGACCGGAAGCCCCATGACCGTCACACCGCCAGGCCGAGCCGCGGCCACCCACTCGCAGGAGGGCCGATGAGCGCGCTGCCGCAAGAAGGCGATGTCGCCCATGAGGTCGAGATCGTGTGGCTCGAGGACCCGACGGACCTCGACTACGTCCGCCAGGCCCTGGACAAGGTCAACACCCGCAGGGGCAAGCCCCGTTACGAGCGCGACGGCCGGCTCATCGGCTACTCGAACCTCGCGCCGAAGGCACCGCGCAGCGCCGACAGCGGCCTGTTCGCCCGCCGTACGTTCTACCTGCTGCCCCACGACCGACCCAACCGGCCGGACGACCCGGAGTGCCCGTACAACGTGGGGTCCCCGCTCGAGGCGGTCGACCCGGGCACGGTCGCGCCGGGCAGGGTGGGGGAGAAGACGGCCCGTTCCCAGGGCACGGCGGAGATAGTCCCGGCCGCTTCCTGACCGCTGCGTCCCCGACGTCACAGCGGGGCGCTGAGCACCAGGTGCAGCGACCCGCTCTCGCGGACGGCCGACGCGTACGCCTGCTGCGCCGGCAGATAGAGCACGTCGCCCGGCGCCAGGGACACCGACCGGTGGTCGCCGTGATCCTCCCGGCGGTCCTCCGTCGTCCAGTGGGTACGCCCGTCCAGCTGCAGGACGAACACGTCGTGGTCCCCGGTGGCGCACTCGGGCCGAGGCACGTCCGCCGCACCGCCGGAGCCACCGAACCGGTTGTGCCAGACAGGTCGGCTCAGATACAGGGCAGCGGCGACCTCCGTGCCCAGATCGGCGCTCAG
Source organism: Streptomyces sp. NPDC050085 (assembly GCF_044460595.1). Taxonomy (NCBI): domain Bacteria; kingdom Bacillati; phylum Actinomycetota; class Actinomycetes; order Kitasatosporales; family Streptomycetaceae; genus Streptomyces; species Streptomyces sp. NPDC050085. The sequence continues at coordinate 67,952 of NZ_JBITJZ010000020.1, forward strand.
GCCGGTACGCAGCCGGTCGATCCAGGGATGCCACTCCTGCGGCCGCCGCACGCGCAGCGTCCGCGCGGCCGACCGGCGTATCGCGTCCGACGCCGTGCCCGGCTCGCCGATCACGTCCGGGCACGGATCGACGGCCAGCCCGTCCTCGATGCGCGCCCGCACCAGCTGCCAGGTGAGCGCCTTGTCCCGCGGGCGCGAGCGGAAGACGTGGGCGCTGACACCGCGCACCGCGCCGTGGAAGGCCGCGACGTCCCCCACGAGCGTCTGAAGGCCCAACACCGGCTGCTGCGCGGCCTGTTCGTGCCCGTGTACGGAGGCGATCGCCATGGGTGCCCCGAAGGATCGGATCGAATGGGCCGCCTGAAAAGTACGCGGCAGCCGACCCCGGACTCAACGGCCCGGGGGACCCCCTCCAGCGGGGGTCGAGCCGGCCACCGCCGGGGCGCCACACACCACGAAAACCAGTCGCACGGTCTCTTACTGGCTCCAGCCGGAGTCGACGGGGAATCCATGAGTTGCCGATTGGGTCAGGATCGGACTCGCTCAAGGCTCCCCGGAGGCGAGAATTCCTCTATTTACAGACCGCCCATGCGGTTTATTAAATAGTGGCATGGTGAAACAAGAACGGGCAGCGCGCACCCGTGAGGCCTTGATCAAGGCCGCAGCCGAGGTCTTCGACCGGGACGGCTTCGCGGAGGCGTCGCTCGCCACGATCAGCTCGCTCGCCGGGGTGAGCAGCGGCGCGCTGCACTTCCACTTCGCGACCAAGGCCATGCTGGCCGACGCCGTCCAGGAGGCGGCGCAGCTGCGCCTGGACAGCATCACGGAGCAATCCAGCGCCGCACAGCTGCGGTCGCTCCAGTCGCTCGTGGACGCCTCGCACGGACTGATGCGCGAACTGAGCACGGACGTCGTCCTGCGGGCGGGATTCAGCATGAGCGGGACCAACGTGCGGCCGCCCGAGCAGGACCTGCGCGGCCGTTGGCAGTGGTGGGTCACGCAGGCCATCGAACGCGCGGACATGAAGGGCGAGTTGAGCGAGAAGGTCGCGCCGGAACATGCGATGACCGCCGTGGTGGCGGCCACGGTCGGATTCGAGACACTCGGCGGCACGGCCCCACATTGGCTCTCCCGCTCGGTGATCACCCGGTTCTGGGACCTGCTGCTGCCCAGGATCGCCGATCCCGCGGTCCTCGAAGGGCTGGTACCCGCGGGCGGTGGGGCACAGGAAGCGCCAAGCGTCCCCGAGTAGTCGCCCTACGCCCGCAGGTCGGTGAGCCCCTGCAAGCCGTCCGCGACCTCGGCCGCGGAGGGCGCGTGCTCGGGGTCGACGAGCCACTGCAGCATCAGCCCGCCGAGCAGGGCGAGCGGCACGGAACCGCCTAGTCCCTCGCGGGCCTGCCGCTGCCCCTTGGCCAGGTGTTCGCGTACGACGTCGGAGCGCTGGGCCTGGACGACGGCCTCGAGCTGCGCCACCCACAGCGCCCGGTGGGTGGTGAAACTGTCGATCAGGGCCTGCCAGCGGTCCGGTCCGTGCGCCGGTGCATCGGCGGCCAGTACGTCGTCGAGCTCGTCGACCGCCTCCACCAGCGCCTGGGTCAGCAGCGCCTCGCGGGAGCCGAAGTGGTACCCGATGGCGGCGTGGCTGACCTGGGCCGCGGCGGCGATGTCGCGCACGGTGGTGTGGGCCCAACCGCGTTCGGTCAGGCACTGCTTGGCGCCGGCGAGGAGGTCCTCCTTGTTTCCCATGGCGTGAGCATAGCGCGGCCTTGACCGTCCGGTTCATCCAAATGGATTGACCATTTGGTCAAACACTCGCTACGGTCGTGCCCATGACCCAGACGAAGGTTCTGATCTCGGGCGCCGGTGTCGCCGGCGCGGCACTGGCCCACTTCCTGCACCGTGACGGCTTCGACGTGACCGTCGTCGAGCGCGCCCCCGGCCTGCGCGGCAGCGGCTACGCGGTGGACTTCCGCGGCGACGCGTTCGACGTCCTCGCCGAGCTGGGCGTCCTCGACGAGATCCGCGCACACGACACCAAGATGCTCGGCACCACCCTCGTCGACGCCGACGGCACCGAGGCGGGACAGCTGCCGGCCGAGGCCTTCGCCGGTGAACTCGAGGTCCCCAAGCCGGAGTTGACGCGCATCCTGCACCGCATCACCGAGCCGCACATCCGCTACGTCTTCGACGACTCGATCACCACGCTCACCCAGCACCCGGACCGCGTCACCGTCGAGTTCGAGCGCGGCGCACCGCGCGACGTCGACCTGGTGATCGGAGCGGACGGCCTGTTCTCCAAGGTGCGGCGCCTCGCGTTCGGCCCCCACGAGCAGTGCCTGCGCCACCTGGGCATGTCAGGCGCCGGCTTCACCGCGGACAACATCCTCGGCCTCACCCACCGCGGAGTGCTCCGCACCACCGACGGCGCGGCCGTGTACGCCTTCAGCGCCGCCGACCCCGCACGGATGTCGGTCAGCCTGTCCTTCGCCACCGACGCCCCGACCCTCGACCGCCGCCCGCGCAGCGAGCAGGAACACGCGATACGCGACGCCTTCACCGGCCACAAGTGGATCGTGCCCCAGCTCCTGGACGCGATGGCGGCCGCGGACGACTTCTACTTCTCCTCCTCCGCCCAGGTCCACCTGGACACCTGGTCCAACGGCCGCGTGGCCCTGGTCGGCGACGCCGGATACTGCGCGGCACCGACCGCGGGCATGGGCACCTCCCAGGCCCTGATCGGCGCCCGCTCCCTGGCCCGCCACCTCACCGCCGCCGGGGACCACGCCTCGGCATTCGCCGCGTACGAGGCAGAACTGCGCCCCTACGCCGAAGCCAACCAGCAGACGGGCCGGGAAGGAGCGGCAGCCTTCGGAGCTCGCACCGAATGACGGCCGCGCAGCGAATGACGGCCCCCGCACCGGCTCACCCGGGCACCCCGGCCGTCGGCAAGCGGACCTGCAGGGCCTCGCTGCGCACGGCGCCCATCCCCGCGACGGTGACCAGCACGATGCCCAACACCTGCGCCCAGGACGGCTGTTCGGACAGGAGCACGAAGCCGACGATCGTACCGATGGCAGGTTCCAGGCTCATCAAGGTGCCGAACACGGCCGTGGGCAGATCGCGCAGAGCGACCATCTCGGCGGCGTACGGCAGGATCGGCAGCAGCAGCGCCGCCAGACCCGACAGCGCGAAGGCCGACAGGTCCATGTGCCCGGCGATGTGGCCGACGCCGGCGAACGGCAGCGTCACCAGCGACGCCGCCGCCATGGACACGGCCAGCCCGTCCAGGCCGGTGAAATCGCCACCGACCCGCTTGGTCAGCACGATGTACCCGGCCCAGCCCACCGCCGCACCGAGCGCGAAGCCGACCCCGGCCAGATCGACCGCACCGCTCCACGGCCGGGTCAGCGCCAGCACGCCCACAGCCGCTGTCAGTGGCCACAGCACATCGACCCGCCGCCGCAGCCCCGCCACGGCCACCCCCAGGGGGCCGAGGAACTCCAGTGCCGTCGCCGTGCCCAGCGGGATGCGCACCACCGCCTCGAAGTACAGCAGCGTGAGCAGCCCGCTCACCGCACCGAGCAGCAGGGCCGTCGCCACCTCACGGCGGCCGCGACCCCGCAGGCGCGGCCGGGCGATCAGCCACAGGACCACCGCCGCCCACGTCAGCCGCAGCCAGGCCGTACCGGAGGAAGTGAACCTGTCGAAGAGATAGCTGGACGCACCGGCCCCGGTCTGCACGCTGGCCATGGCCGCCAGGGCCAGCGCGATGCCCCGATAGCGCAGAGCGGGCGCGGACATCATGACGCCACTGCCCCAACTCCGGCCAGAACACCGGCCACTTGATGATCCGCCAGGAACTCGGGGACCGTCACGGGGCGCCCCTCGGCCAGAGCGAGCAGCCACTGACCCACCTCGGGATCCCGGGCCACGCCCAGAGCCTCGGCCTCCTCGCGCACCCGCTGCGGATCCACGGCCGCCCGCCGGGCCAGATAGAGCTGGACGAGATCGGGATCGAGGACGGGCAGTGCGCGCCCCTGAGCGGCCCCCTGGGCGAAGGCGAAATCGACCCACCGTACGTCGCCGTCCTCCAGGGCGTCGCCGAGCAGCGCCCCGACGTCCCGCGAACGCAGCCGCAGCCCACCCCGCACGCAGACCAGACGGACCAGCTCGCGGTCCCCGGCCGTCACCCCCAGCACATAACCCTCCGGCGCCTGTTGACCGAGCAGAGCGACATCGTCGCAGTACTCGAAGACGAACCGGACGGCGGGCGCACTGCCCGAGGCCGCCAGCCGACGCCACACACCGGCATCCAGAACCCGCCGGTCGGCATCGGCGAACACCGAGAACAGGGCGGGCAGTTCGGCGAACCGCTCCTGCGCCACCAACCGCCCGAAGACGGCCGCGAACCCCTCGATGCGGGGCGCGGGCCGCAGACACGCGAGGGCCCCGGCCAGGGACTGCAGACTGCCGTCGGCCACGGCCTCCTCGACGGCCCGCCGCACCTCCCGCGCATCGAGGCGCACCTCCACATCGGCCAGCCGCGCCAGCCTGCGCAGCGCCCCGTGCCGACCGCTCGCCAGCAGGGTGCGGATCCCCGTGGCCGCGGCATCGGCGCCGAACTGCACGGCAACACCGGAGAGTTGACGCATGTAGTCCACCGCACCGAGCCGCCCGGCGGCCACCAGTACGTCGTACGAGCGCAGGACCGTCTCCTCGTCGAGAACGGGACGCACCCCCGTCGCCGCGACGATCTGCTCGATGCCCCCGGCGTTCCCGCGCCGCGCAAGACGGGCACAGGCACGGCGCACACGGGCCGGGCCGGTCCGCTCGGCGGGCGGCAGCTGCGCGTAGAGGAAACAGAAGTCGTCCACCACGCCCCGCTCCAGCGCCCGCTCGGCCGCACGGGCCACCACACCCACCGGCAGCTGCACCATGACGGGGACGTACTTGTTGACCTGCTCCAGGACGTAGATCTCGTCCTTCTCGACCAGCCACCGCACCTGCGCGGCCAGGAAACCCGCGGGAAGCCGGGTCAGCGTCTCAGGAGCGTCCTCGCACAGCTGCTTGAGGAGATTGCGGTAGGCACGCACGCCGCTAGCCCACCAGCGCGAGCGGCGCGGACACGAACGGCGTCAGATGACTGATGTCGTGATCGCGGTTGAAGCGCACCATGGCCTTGCGCAGCTCCGGGTCGTACCCCTCACGGCCACGGAAGTCGGTGCTCTCGTCGGCGAGTTCCTCGCTCCACAGCCCCGTGTACACCGGAAGGCCCATGGCGTGGCCGGCCATCAGCACCTCGAAGATTCCCTGGATGGTGGGCGGGACCCAGTCACCCGGCTGCGTGGTCTGCTGCAGATGAGAGCCCTCGGCGACATAGGTCGGCGTGAGGTAGATCGTCAGCTCCACGCCGTGACGGTCGCACAGCTCCTTCAGGTACTCCATCGTGGCGACGGCCTCACGCACGCCGTGCTCGTCCGACATCCGCGGCGCCGGCTTGATCAGTACGTACGACGTCAGGCGCACTCCCATGGCACCCAGCAACGCCACACGGTCCTCCATCACGCGACGCGAGATCTTCTTCCGCAGGAGGGTCTGCCGGATCAGATCGTCCTGGGTCTCGAACCCGACCGTCACCTCGAGCTGCGGAGCATGCGTGACCTTGGCGATGTGCTCGAGGTACTCGCGCTTGACGTACTCGGGACGGGTCTCGATCGACAGCACCTCCAGGTTCTCCATCTCCCTGGCACGGTGCAGCAGATAGTCGACGGACTCACGGTGGAAGCGCCGCGGATCGAGCGCGGAGCCCTCGTTGCCGAAGGACAGCTGACGGAACTGACCGAGCTGATCGGCCTTGGCGTCGAAGACGTGGTCGATCTGCTGGTTGATCTGCTCGGCCGAGACGTAGAACGTCGCGGACCGCGTGGGCAACGCACAGTACGTGCACTGGAACTGACACTTCGTCGTGTAGAACGACAGGACGAGATCGCGCTTTCCGAGGAACGTCCGGGTACCGACATAGAGCGGCGTGTTCGGGTCGTGATTCCCTTGGTTCTCAGACATGAAGTGGCTGCCTTTCGCCCCATCGGGACGTCGTGGAGGTGACGGAGACCCGTCAGCCCCACGGATGCAGAATGATCTTTCCGCATTCCTTGGTGAGTTGGAGCTTCCAGGCCTGCTCGATCTCTTCGAGCGGAAAGGTGTGCGTGATGAGCCGGTCGATCGCTGAGCCCGCCTTGGAGATGACATCAAGCAATCCCGGAGCATGCCTCAAGTACAGGTCGAGACTGCCGTAGAGCGTGACGCCCTTCTGGATCAGATCCCGGTCGACGTGGATCGTCAATTCACCGGACTCCCCGAGGAACGTGACCCGCCCGCCACGCCCCACCGCGTCCAGACCGAACCGCTGATAGGCCGCCTGCGCCGAACAGTCGATGACGTGATCGACCCCTTTGCCACCGGTGAATTCCCGTACGGCGGACAGCGCATCCGGCGCCCCCAGGTCCACGAGCAGCTCCGCACCCAACTCCTGCGCCAGCTCCCGCCGATACTCACTGCGCCCGGCACAGATCACCCGGGCCCCCCGGGCCCGCCCGTTGATCACGGCCCCGAGTCCCACCTGGCCGAGCCCCGTGACCAGCACCGAATCCCCGGCCTTGACCTCCATGTTCTCCATCGCCGTATACGTCGCACCCATTCCGCAACAGGCCATCGACGCATGCTCGTACGACATTCCATCGGGAATCGGGACCAGCAAATGCTCCCGCTTGATCATGTACTGCGCGAAACCGCACTCACCCGATTCGCTGGCACACACCGCGAGCGGATCCTCGGTGTCCGCACAGTGCGCATACCGCCCCGAGACGCACAGCTGACAACGCCCGCACGGATAACCACTGAGCACCACGACCCGGTCTCCCGGCCGAAAAGAACTCCCGGAACCAACTTCCACCACCTCGCCGGCGGCCTCGTGCCCCAATGAATCCGGGCGATTGCGATCACGGAAGTCCCAGTGCTCGAACGCCAGATGCTCATTGCACATCGGCGCCGCGATCACCTTCACCAGGACGTAGTCCTCGGCAATGCGCGGCAACGGCTTCTCGATGATCCGGCTGACCCCCGGCCCGTCCAGGGCGGCCACCTTCATCTGCGTCTGCTCGAACATGATCGGCTCCAGGAGGTCGGGAAGGAGGCCCTTCCGGCTTGGCAAGTTATTGCCTGAAGATTGGCAACCCCGCCTGGAGATGACGTCCAGAGCGACTCAACTACGAATGGAACCACTGATGAAAGGCATGATCCACCTTGGCAATACGAGAGCGGTGTTGCCAAACAATTCCTTCCCCGCACGGCCGGAACCCGGCCGAACAGGGAAGGAACCGATGCCAACACCGCCCGGAATCAGGCCGGTTCACTCCCGCCCCGCGACCGCCTCCGCCGCGCGCTGCCGCAGCGCCACCCGAGCCGGCACCGCCGTCGCCGTCAGCGCCAGCCCGGCCACCGCCAGCAGCACCCCCGCATACGCCGACAGCGGGATGTGCGGGACGGCAGTGCCGGTCATGCCCCGGCTGAAGGCCGTGAGCGTGACGAAGGACAGCGCCGTGCCCAGGGCCGCGGCGATCGTCAGCGCGGCCAGGGTCTCCAGGCGCAGCATCCGCAGCACCTGCCGCCGGGTCGTGCCGACCAGGCGCAGCAGGGCCAGTTCGCGGGTGCGGTCCGACGTCGACATGGCCAGCGTGTTGACCACCGCGATCGCGGTGAACGCGATGACCAGCCCCATGGCGACGTAGTTGACCTCCGCGTCGGGCGCCGCCGCCTTTACGGCCTGCGACCGGTCCAGCACCCCGGCACCCGGCACCGCGGCCGCCAGCTCCGCACGGGACAGGCCCGGCGCGGCGACGAGCAGCGTGCCCATCGGATCGTCCACGTGCGCCGCCACCAGGGCGTGATCCAGGGTGAGTTCGCCGAAGCCCAAGCCGCGCCCGTACACCGCGACCACCCGCAGCCCGGCCCGCTCGCCGTCGCCGAGCGTCAGCCTCACCGTGTCACCGACACCGACGTGCAGCCGCCCGGCCGCGTTCTCGCTGACCGCGACGGTGTCCCGCCCCAGCCGGCCCAGCGACCCGGCCGTCACCCCCAGGTCGGACGTCCTCTCCAGGCGCTGCGGCGTCACCCCCTGCACGCCGTACTTCGTCAGCCCCACACGGACCGTCGTGTGCAGCACCTCCGTGACCGCCTCGACCCCGCGCCGCCCGCGCAGCTCCTCGGCCGCCGACGCGGAGACGTGCGGCCCGAGCACGAAGTCGGCCCGGTTGCCCGCCTCGGCCTCCGCCTGCGCGGCGTGCCCCATCGTGGTCGGCACGAACAGGATCGTGCACGTCACGCCGATCATCAGGGTCAGCGGCACCACCACCGACGCCATCCGACGCGCCCCGGTCCGCAGATTCGCCGCGGCCAGATGGCCACCCGCCCGCCCCATCCGCAGCGGCACCCCGAGCACCGCCGCCGCGCCCCGCACCAGCACCGGGCCGAGCAGCGCCACGACCACCGTCCACAGCAGAGCGGTGACCATCGTCAGCGGCCCCGACGCCGCCTCCGTCGTCAGCGTCGACAGCACCAGCGTCAGCGCCACCGCACCACCCGCGGCCACCACCCCGGCCAGCAGCCGGGTCCACGGCAGCCGCGCGGTCGGCACCGCCGCCTCGCCCAGCGCCTCGACCGGCTTGATCCGCACCGCCCGCCGGGCCGACAGCCGCGCCGCCGCCCAGGCCGCCACCAGTGTGGCCAGCACCGCGGCCGCGGCCGGGAACGGGCTGACCACCAGCCCCAGTTGCTCCGGCATCGCCCCCAGCGCCACGAACCGCGACCGCAGCCAGAACCCGAGCCCCAGCCCCGCCCCCGCGCCCACCACCGACGCGGCGGCCGCCACCACGAGCGCCTCCCCGCCCAGCAGCCGGCGCAACTGCTTCGGCGTCGCCGCGATCGCCCGCAGCAGCGCGATCTCCCGCTGCCGCTGCTGCACGGACAGCGCGAACGTACCCACCACCACGAGCACCGCCACCAGCAGCGCCGTACCGCCCAGCGCACCCCCCAGACTGATCAGCTTGATCCGCGCCTGCTCCGCGTCGAAGAACTCCGCCCTGCCGCGATCCTCACCGGCGTACGCGACCACCTCACCGGACTTCACGACCTTCGACACGTCCACCCGCGGGAACACGCCGATCGCGGTGACCTGCCCCTGCCGCCCGGCCAACCGCTCGGCCTCCGCAGCGGAGAAGAACAGCGTGCGCTGGCTCGGCAGCTGCTGCGCGGTGACACCCACGACCTTGTACGCCGCCGGTCCGGCCGAGGTCAGTACCTCGAGCCGCGCCCCCACGGCCCGCCCGGCCCCGGCGTCGACCACCACCTCGCCCGCACCCTTCGGCGCCCGCCCCGAAGCCAGCGTGAACGGCGTCAGCGCCGCCGAACTCCAGCCGTGCCCAAGCGACTTCGCCCCGTCCACCCCATAGACAGGGAAGGTCACCTCCGCCACGACCCTGCGCACACCCGGCAGACCCCGCAGCTCGTCGACCAGCGAATCCGGCACCCAGTTCCGCTCGGCCATCTGCTTGGCCTTGTGCTTCTTCTTGCCCTTCGACTTGGTGATCGTCTGGTGCACGTACTGATCACCGGCGACCACGACCGGCGCCCCCGCATACCGCTCCGGGGCCACCTTCCCGCGCAGCCCGGTCTCCAGCAGCATCCCGCACGCCGTCACCAGCGCCGCCGCACACATCAGGGTCACGAACGCACCCAGGAACGCGGCCTTGCGGTGCCGCAGCGTCTTCATGGCGAAACCCATCATCACTTCCACGCTCCCAGCCGCGTCATCCGTTCCGCGACCTTGTCGGCCGTCGGGTCCGCCATCGCATCCACGATCCGGCCGTCGGCCAGGAACAGCACGGTGTCCGCGTACGCCGCCGCCATCGGGTCGTGCGTGACCATCACCACCGTCTGCCCCATGTCACCGGCCACCTCGCGCAGCATCGTCAGCACCTCGCGCGCCGTCACGGTGTCCAGCGCACCGGTCGGCTCATCGCCGAAGACCACCTCCGGACGCGTGGCCAGCGCCCGCGCGATCGCCACCCGCTGCTGCTGCCCGCCGGACAACTGCGCGGGACGGTGCCCCGTACGACCGGTCAGCCCGACGCGGCCGATGATCTCGTCCAGCCAGGCCCGCTCCACCCGGGCACCCGCCAGCCGCAACGGCAGCGTGATGTTCTCCAGCACGTCGAGCGACGGAATCAGGTTGAACGACTGGAAGACGAACCCGACCCGGCGGCGCCGCAGTTGCGTCAGCCGCGTCTCGTTCATCCCGGCCAGCTCCGTGTCACCGAGCCGCACCGACCCCGCCGACGGCGTATCAAGCCCCGCCGCACAGTGCAGAAACGTGCTCTTGCCCGAACCGGACGGCCCCATCACCGCGGTGAAGGAGCCGCGCGGAATCCGCACCGACACCTCACGTAGCGCGGCCACCGCCCCCTGCCCCTTGCCGTACACCTTGCTCACTGCTTCCAACTGCACTGCATCCGTCATGTCTCCAAGCCTGCTGACCTGGACGGATCCCTCCCACAGACGTCGTCCTGGAATGACCATGACCTCGTCATGATCCGGACACTGCTATACATTGCGCGCCAGGGGGAAAGGGGCAAACAGACTTGATACGCGTACTGCTCGCCGAGGACCAGCACGTCATCCGCAGCGCACTCGCCGCACTCCTCGGCCTGGAAGAAGACCTCCAGATCGTCGCCGAAGCGGAATCGGGAGCCGCAGCGCTCTCCCAGGCACTGGTCCACCAGCCCGACATCGCCGTACTCGACATCGACATGCCCGGCGAACTCGACGGACTCGACGCCGCAGCGAAGATCGCCGAGAAGGTGCCGCGCTGCCGGATGCTCATGCTCACCGCCTACGGCAAACCCGGCCACCTGCGCCGGGCACTCGACGCCCAGGTGCACGGCTTCCTGCTCAAGACCGCGCCCCCCGACGAACTCCTCGCCGCCATACGCAAGATCGCCACAGGAGGGCGGGTCCTCGACCCCTCCCTCGCCGTCACCGCCTGGGACCTCGCCGACAACCCGCTCACACCGCGCGAGACCGACGTGCTGCGCCTGGTGGCCGAAGGCGCGGAGGCCACCGAGATCGCCACCCGCCTCTACCTGTCGGCCGGCACCGTACGCAATTACCTCACCGGGATCGTCGCGAAACTCAACGCCCGCAACCGCACCGACGCGGTCCGCATCGCCACCAAGTCGGGCTGGATCTAAGCCACTTCACCCGCCGCAGGCACCGCGGGCAGCCACGCCTCCAGCTGATACCAGCCGTCCGCCGCCCCAGCAACCAGCGTCCCGCCCAAGGCCGCCAACCGCGTCGTCAGATTCCCGATACCGGCCGAACCCGGGCGACCCGACGGACCCGACACCCCGTCATTGCGCACCCGCAGCACCGTGCCACCCGACACCGACTCGGTACTGATCTCACAGACCGCGGCGGAACTGTGCCGCAGCACGTTCGTCACCGCCTCGCGCACCCCGGCACTGAGCGCCGTCTCCGCGACCGACGGCAACCCGACGTGCCCGAGGCGCAGCTTCGCCTCGATACCGGCCGCCAGCAGAACGGACCGAGCCGACTCCGCCTCCGCAGCCAGCCTCATCCGCACCTGCTCCCCGCCCGAAGCCGCCCGCAGATCCGCCTCACCGCGCTCCGTCATGGCCAGCACATCGGCCAACTCGGCACGAGCCCGCTCCGCCGGCAACCGACGCGCCAACTCACACTTCAACAAGATGGCCGCCAGGCTGTGCCCCAGCAGATCGTGCAGATCCCGGGCCGCCCGCAACCGCTCCGCGACCACGGCCGCCCGAGCCTGCCGATCCCGCTCACGACGCAGGTCCCCGACGATCTGCGCCTGCCGCAACAGCCCGAACATCACCAGCCCGGTCACCACCGCCGACACCGCATGATTGACGACCAGCCCGGCAGCCAGCCCGAGCTCCACGCCCATCCCGGCCACCCACCCGACCAGCACGCCCACCAACGGCCACGCCATCCGCCACGGCAGCGCCAACAACAACGGCCCGGCCAGGAACCCGGCAGCACCCAGCCACGCCTGCCCGAACACGAACACCGGCAGCGTGGCGAGCAGCGCCATCACCCCCAGCTTGTACGGATGCCGACCGTGCACCGAGGACAACTGCAAATAGACGATCACCGCGAACCCGGCCGAGGCGGGCAGCAGTTGAGCACCGTCCAACATCAACAACGCTTTTACGCAGAAGCCCACGAGCACAGCGGCAAGCAGAGCGATGGACAGCCGGTACGCCCGTCCGCCATCCGCCGCCGCCTCCTCCTCCTTCGCCACCGCGACCGCACCGGGCAGCACGGCCTCCGTGAAGTACCGCCCCTCGGGCGTCAGCCCGGTGGTCAGCGTGCCACCGGCCTCGACGACACGCGCCGGAACGTCACCGAGGCTCTCGTCATCGGCGCTGCGGGCCGAGTCGCTGACCACGCGCAGCCACACCCGGCCATGAGCGGCACGCGTCTCGATACGACACCTGGTGGCACCCCGACGGACCACCCCGGTCACCGCCTCGCGCAGCACATGCGCCAGCAGCGCACCAGCCGGCCCCAGCGGCTCGGCATGCCCGGTGCGCACCTCCGCCTCAATACCCGCGGCCGTCAGCAGGGCGCGCGCGGTGGTCAACTCCGGAGTCAGCGACAACGCGCGGTACGCCGCAGCGGCAGCACGAGCCGACGCCAGACACGTACGGGCAGACCGGGTCACCTCGGCAAGCACCTCACCCGCCCGATCCGGCCGGGCCAGAGCAGCCCGCGCACCGGCACCGATCTGCGCGAGACCGCGCCCCAGACCATCACCGAGCTCCGCGGAGATCAACAGCCGCTCCTCGGCAACTGCCGCCACAACACCGCCCACCCGAGCAGCCTCGGCCTCCTCGGCACGCTCGGTCAGCCGGATCAGCCCGTACACCACCAGACTCACCAACACCATGCTGATCACCGGATCCACCGGCCCGAACACCATGGCGCTGCCCACCACCGGCAACACCAGCAACGGCCACCACGACCGGAACAGCAACAGCGACCCACCGAGGAAGCCCAGGATCCCCACGGACGCACCAGCGGCCAGCACCGCCACATAACCGGCAACGGCCTGCGCAACCAACAGCCACGGCCCGCGAAACCGCTGCAACGCGGGCAGCACATAACAGAGTTGGAGCACGAACACCGCGACGGCGGGCAGGGCACCGGCGATCAAATAGATCGCGGCGAACGCAGCCAACACCACCACAGTGCTGACCCTCGCAGACCGAATCACAGCACCCATCCCGTTGCTTCGAGTCTCGGCGACTCTTCCGTCCCCTGGTGGGGTGTTCCGCCGGCCGCCCGCGCGCCCGTCCCCTTGCGGGTTCGGGCGGTGCGGGTCTTCTGCTCGGCTCCACGAGGCTTCGGCACCACCACCAGGGCGGGGCCCGGGTCTCCGGCCACTCCGGTACCCATTTGGTGGATCAGCCGTGAGGCAAAGGCGTTGAGAACGCACCTGCCACAACGGACGGTGACATTACCCGGGCCCAAGGTGAGCTGGATCGCCCCTCGAGCAGATCTTCTGGGACCGCTCGGACTCAGCCAGATCAATTCCTGTGGCTGGCACCGTGTGGTCTATACCAAAATATGGACCACGGGTGACACGGCCAACCCGGCGTGTGAGGGTGACGGCATGCCGCACTTCGCGTCGTACGACGACACAGCCATCTGGTTCGAAGTGACCGGCACGGGCCGGCCGTTGGTGGTCCTTCCAGGCGGGCCGGGTATGGACATCCGCTACCTGGCGGACCTCGGCGGGCTTGACCGGCGGCGTCAGCTGGTTCTGGTCGATGCGCGAGCCGCCGGACGGTCCGCGGTGCCCGCCGACCGGCGGACGGTCTCCTTCGTCGAGCAGGCGCGCGATCTGGAAGCACTCCGGACCCACCTGGGCCTTGACCGCTTCGACCTGCTTGCCCATTCCGCCGGCTGCCTGACGGCGCAGGAGTACCTCGCGGCCTTCCCGGGGCGGGTGCGCCGGGCCGTGCTGGTCGCGCCGGTCGGCCGCGTCGGCCGGGAGCCCGACGAGGCGGAACTGGCGGCGCTGCGCGCATCGCGCTCCGCTGAGCCCTGGTACCGCAATGCGGCGGAGGCGGACCGCCTGCTGGCCAAGGGCGGCTGGTCCGGAGCCGAACTGGCCGACCTGCAGCGGCAGATCCTCCCGTTCTTCTGGCACCGGTGGACCGAGGAGAGGCGCAGCGAACATCGGCCTGAGCATGCGACCGCGCTGCCCTGGCTGCGTGCGGCCTTCTACGCCGGGGCCGCCTCTGCGGAGGCCCGCGGACAGCGGGTTGCCCGACTGGCGAGTGCCCGAACTCCCGTCCTGGTGCTCGCGGGCGCGGCGGACGGCATGATCGGAACCGCTCCGGCACGCGCGGTGGCCGAGTGCCATCCGGACAGCCGGTTGGAGATCATGCACAAGTCCGGGCACCGGCCATGGGTGGAGGAGCCCGAGCGGTTCACAGCCGTGGTCACCGGGTTCCTCGGCGAGGATCCCGCCGCTGCACCTGGACGGTGAAGTCCGATCGCCCGGCAAGCGCGCGGTGCCACACCGTCGATGGACGGTGTGGCACCGCGGGCCGGGGGCGCAAGGGTGTCAGCTCTCCGGGAGGGTCTCCGGGGCGGTGTCCGGGTGGTGCACCGCGTACACGGTGTACGCGTGCGGGTCCGGCTTGCCGATCTCGATGGCCTTGTCGCGGTAGAACTGCACGTCCGGGTCGCTCATCGTGGCCTTGATGTCGCGCTTGCTGCGCCACTGCGCGTAGTAGACGAGACGCTTGCCGTCGAGGCTGGTCATGATGTTGACGGAGATGCAGCCCGGCCGGTGCCGGATCGCCTTGTCCGCGCCCTCGCTGAGCACCTCGGCCAGTTCCTTCTGGCGCTCCGGGTCGACCTCGAAGACGTTGATCATGGCGAAAGTGCCGTCGTCGGTACGGATGATGGTCTCGGACACGGTGCTCTCGGACACGGTGGTCTCCGACAGGGTGGTCTCCGACAGGGTGGCTTCGGACATGGTGGTCTGCTCTCTCTTCGGTGTTCTCTTCGATTGGCCTGTGTGGTTGCTGAAGTGGGCCTGATCCAGGGGGAGTTGCTCGTACGCTCCCCGAGTCGCTGCCCGAGTCACCTGCGCGGGTCGCGGGACCAGGCGCGGGCCACCTCAAGGGCCTGCGCCGGATTGAGGCGCGGGTCGCAGTGGGAGGTGCGGGAGTTGCCGGGCATGGTGTCGATCTGCGCCGGGTCGTCCCAGACGCACTCGTCGACGTCGTACGGAGTGGTCTCCAGGTGCAGGCCCGCGGGGACGCCGCCCGCCTCGGTGATCGCCCTGATGAAACCGTGCACCTCGGCGACGACGGTGCGCACGGAGCGGACCTTCACGCCGGACGGCGACTTGACGGTGTTGCCGTGCATCGGGTCGCACAGCCAGGCGACCGGATGACCGGCCCGGCGCACGGCCTCGGCCAGCGGCGGCAGCGCCTCGCCGATCGCGTCCGCGCCCATCCGGGAGATGAGCGTGAGCCGCCCGGGCTCGCGGTTCGGGTCGAGCCGGGCACACAGCGCGAGCAGATCCTCGGGCCGCGTCGTGGGGCCGACCTTGCAGGCAACCGGGTTGGTGACCTGAGCCAGCATCATCACGTGCGGCCCGTCCGGCTCGCGGGTGCGTTCGCCGATCCAGGGCAGATGGGTCGAGGCGAGCAGGATGGCGCCGGTCACCGTCCTGCGCAGCAGCGGCAGTTCGTAGTCGAGGACGAGCGCCTCGTGGCTGGTCCACACCGGTGCGCCGGACGCCATGGTCCAGTCACTGGTGCGCTGACGCAGATACGTGGTCGCGCGGTGGGCGGCGTAATAGCAGCTCAGCATCCGCTTCGGGTCGGGGCGGCGGGCGGATGAGGTCGGCTCGGGGGAGTTGACCAAGTGGCCGCGGTAGACGGGCAGTTCGATGCCGTCGACCGTCTCGGTCGGGGAACTGCGGGGCTTGGCGAACTGCCCCGCGATCCGGCCGACGCGGATCACGGGCCGCCCGGTGCCGGCCACCATCACACCGGCCAGCGCGTCCAGCAGCCCGGCCTTGCGCAGCACCGCGGGCGGATCGCACTCGGCCGGGTCCTCGGCGCAGTCACCGGCCTGGACGACCAGGTAGTGCCCGGCCGCGGCCTCGGCGAGCAGGGCCCGCAGCAGCCGGACCTCCTCGCCGGTGACCAGGCCCGGCAGCTGGGCCAGTTCGGCGCGTACGGCCGCGACCTGCAACGGGTCGTCCCACGTGGGCTGTTGAGGGGCGACGCCCAGATCGCGGGGGTAGTCATCGTCGAGTTCCGCGAGCGGGTCCTCGGCGGTGAGGGTCGTCAGCGGGTAGCCGGGCGGCGGCACCGCGGTCACGTCAGTCCTCCTGGGGTTCGGCGCACATACGCGGGACGTGCCGTCAGATCGGCCTGCGGCTCGGCCTGCGGATCGGCTTGCGGGTCGGCCTGCGGAACGGTCTTCGGGCCGGCCATCAGAACAGGGACTCGCCGGCCGGCAGGCGCCGCGCCATGGTCAGTCCGTCGGCGACCGGCAGCATCACCAGCTGCACCCGGTCGTCCTTGCGGGCGTGCTCGTTGAACGCGCGGATGGCGGTCGCCTTCTCGCCGGGCAGCGGATCGACGACCTCACCGCTGAACAGCGTGTTGTCGACGAGGATCAGCGCGCCCGGCAGCATCCGGGGCACCAACTCCTCCCAGTAGCCGATGTACCCCGGCTTGTCGGCGTCGATGAACGCCAGGTCCAGGTGGGGCTCGCGGGGCATCGCGCGCAGCGTGTCCAGGGCCGGGCCGACCCGCAGCTCGATGCGGTCGTCCACGCCGTCGCGCTTCCAGAAATCCCGGCCCACGGAGGCCCATTCGGCCGAGATGTCGCAGGTGATCAGGGAGCCGTCGGCAGGCAGCCCGCGCGCCAGGCACATCGAGGAGGAGCCGGTGAAGGTGCCCACCTCGACGATGCGGCGGGCGCCGAGCAGCCGCACCAGGAAGGTGAGCAGCGCCGCCTCTTCGGGCGCGACCACCATGTGGGCCTGGTCGGGTATGGCGCTCTGCGTCAGCTCGGCGAGCTCGGCCAAGAGCGGGTCGGGGTTCATCCTGCCCTGGGTGAGGAGGTAGTCGTGCAGCTCGGGGGTGAGCGCGATGTTCCGGAGCGTGTCGTTGCGCAGCACGGAGTTCTCCCGTCGGTTGCTGTGCGGGGATGAGGTGGGGGTGAAGCGTGGAGCCATGGAACGGGTCTGTCGGGTGAGGCAGGTGAGGCAGGCCTGTCAGGTGAGGCAGGGATCAGGCAGGCACGTCGTCGGTAAGGCGCGGCCACGCCCGATAGGCGCGGTGCACACCCTCGTCCTGCGGGACGGCGCGAGCCGTGAACTCCCGTACGTTTCCAGGGCAGTTGAGCTCGAATCGGCGCCGCGTGCCGGGGTGCCCCGCGGCCCGGACGAAGTACAGGACGGTCGAGCCGTCGGGGCCGCCCTCGTGCGGATTGTGGCCGCCGCCCTCCCACAGCAGCCCGGCGTCGGTGCGCCAGGCGCCGACCAGCCGCTCGATGACGGCGGGCCGCGGGGCGTCCATCACGAACGCCGTGTGGTTCTCGTAGCCGTACGCCACTTCGTCGGCCTCGATCCGCTCCGTGAAGCTGGGGCTGTCCCGCGGGAAGAGGAACACCTCGACCGCGGGGTGGCGCCGGCCGGTCGGAAGATCCAGGCAGAGCCGGGTGATCCGCACGTCGCACAAGTCCTCGTGGACCCCGTGCCGCGCGCTCAGCCGGCGGCGCACCACGGTGCTCGGCACGGCCGGCCGCGGGGCGAGGCCGTGGCGCTCCAGATGGTGCAGGCCCGCCTCGATGGTGGTGGGGAAGAGCAGCACCGCGCAGTGGTCGAAGACGCAGTTCCGCGAGGTCAGGGCCGTGGCCTCGGCGTTCGTCGCGAGCGGGGACAGCAGCGCGGACGGCTGTGCGGTGGACGCGGAACGGGCGTCGCGGACCACCTCGTCCAGGCGGCGCAGGTCGGTCGGGGAAAAAGCGTCGCCCGGTAATGCGGAGACGGTCGTGCGCCGCTGGGCGGCGGGCTTTCCGGAGAGCGGATCGAACGGCATGGATACCTCCTGCCTCGGGTCGGTTGGAATTCTGTGGGAACCGTCGCAGAAACAGCAAGTCCGATCAGGTGGGGCGGCATCGCATTTCCTTGATTTAATAGCGAAATCAAGCCATGCCATGGCGGTTGACCTGCGAAGATGCCGAAGGTTCACGCTTGCCGATAGCCGTCATCGGTGCTGCCGAACAGAATCTTCCGATGGGTCCAGGCATCGATGGACGGTGGAACACGGGCCCCGCTATTGAGAGTTCTTAACGACGCCCAGGAGCTCATCCAGCGGTTTTTCCCGACTCTTTGCCGAACGGGACCGGCGCCGGACGGGTGGGCGGCCGCCGTACGCTGCCGGTATAGGAATCTCTTATCGGATGCGCCGGACACGGGACCGATCCGGGTTCCTTATCGGTCCGCTCTGGACGCGGTCTTCGGCATCCGCGCAGAATCCTCGGCGTCAATCGACAAGACCGTCACCTTCCGCCCTATACGGAGGTTTCCGCGTGACCGCTCCCGTAATTGCCCTGAAATCGACTGCGGAATTTCCTACGTTCACCGCGTCCCTGGAACGCGCTGCGGACCGCCGCGACGCGCAGGGCGTGTGGGACGGCGGCCAATGGCGCGGCTGGCGCGACCTGCTGCTCCAGGCCGAACGGACCGCGGCCGCCCTGCACCGCCACGGCCTGCGCTCAGGGGACGTACTCGCCGCCCAACTCCCCAACTCCTGGGAGCTGCTGACCCTGCACGCGGCCACCGCCAGGATCGGCGCCCTGCTGCTGCCACTGCACTCCGCGTACGGCGTGCACGAGATGGCGTCGCTGATCGAGCAGTCCGGCGCGGTCGGGCTGGTGGCCAGGGGCTCCTACCGGGGCCGCGACCGCCTCGCCGAACTCGTCGACCTGCGCGGCCGCTGCGCCACGCTGCACGACATATGGGTGTCGCAGGCATCACCCCGCTCGCCGCTGTCGCCCCCGGCGGCCGCCGGACTGCTCGATGCGGCCGAACTCATGGACCCCGCAGGGGACTTGGGGCCGACGCTGCCGCCGCCGCCCGCGGACCCGCACGCCCCGCTCGTCCTGCTCGCCTCGTCCGGCACCACGTCCCGGCTCCCGAAACTGTGCGTGCACAGCAACGGCGGACTGCTCGGCAACGCGGCGGCCGTCGCCGCGGACGGCGGGTTCGACGCCACCGACACGATCGTCTCCGCGAGTCCGCTCAGCCACGCCTTCGGCCTGCTCTCGGTGCATCTCGCCCTCGTCACCGGCGGCGCGGTCGGCCTCTTCGACGGCTGGGACCCGGCACGCTTCACGGACACCCTCGCGGCGGCATCGGCCACCGCGGCGTTCGCCGTCCCCGCCCAACTGCGCGACCTCTTGCGCCTGTCGGGGCAGCGGCCGACCGGGCTCGCGCTGCGCGAAGTGCGCACCGGCGGCGCCCCCGTACCCCACGAACTCGCCGACGGCGTCCGGCGCACCCTGGGCGCCCACCTCATCGTGCAGTGGGGCATGACGGAGATCGGGGCGGGCACGTACACCCGGCCCGGCGACCCGCCCGAGGCGACCTCCACCGTCGGCAGGCCGGCGACCGGCGCCCAGGTCAGGGTCGTCGACCGCAGCGGAGCGGTGGCGGCCGTCGGCGAGACCGGTGAACTCCAGTACCGCAGCCCGTACATGTTCCGTGGATACTTCCGCGCGCCGGAGCGCACCCGGGCGGCACTCACCGCCGACGGCTGGCTGCGCTGCGGCGACCTCGCCGCCATCGGAGCGGACGGCTCGGTCCACTACCGGGGCCGCGCGGACGAGCTGATCAACCGGGGCGGACTGAAGTTCAGCGCCCTCGAAGTGGAGGAACTCCTCAACGACCTCCCGCAGTTGGCGCAGCACGCGGTGATCCCCCGCCCCGACCCGCGCCTCGGCCAGCGCTCCTGCCTGCTCGCCGCGCTGCACGAGGGCACCGAGCTGAGCCTGCCCGACGTCGTCGCCCACCTCACCGGCAAGGGCCTGGCCACGTACAAACTGCCCGAGCAACTCGTCGTCGTGGACCAGCTGCCCACCACCGTCACCGGCAAGATCGCCCGGGCCAGACTCACGTCACTGCCGCTGCTGCAACCGCAACCACAGGAAGTGGGCCGGTGAGCGGACCGGCCTCAGCCGCCGAGCTGGCGGCGCAGCACCCGCTGCAGATTCACCAGATTCGGATTCGTGGAGTTGCGATCGAGCCAGGTCATCGTCACCTTCGTACGCAACGTCGCGTCACCGACCTTGACCAGCCCGACCTCACCACGCTCCGCGAGCGGACGCACCGCCAGCTCCGGCAGCAGCGCACATCCCATACCGGCCGCCACACACGCCCCCAGCGTGCCGATGCTGGACACCTCCGCGATCGGCTCCTTGCCGCCCGGGCCCGCGAACACCCCGTCGTACATCTCCCGGAAACCACAGCCCCGCTCCGTCGCGAGGAACGGCTCGGGCGTCAGCTCCGCCAGATCCACCTGGCCACGGCCCGCGAGATCATGCCCCGGCGGCGTGATCACCACCAACGGCTCCTCCGCCAGCGTCTCCGCGTGCAGACCCAGGTCCGCGGGCGGATCCCCGAACGTCAGACTCACATCCAGATCGCCGCGCCGCACCGCCTTGTACAGCTCACCCCTGTTGTCCTGCGCCAGCCGCACCCGGGCCTGCGGATACATCTCGCGATAACGACTCAGGACCGCCGGCAGCAGATGCAGCGAGACGGTCTCCAAAGCACCGACCGCCACCTCCTCGCTGGGCCGCGACACCGCCCAGCGCGCCTCCTCCATCAACTTGAGGATCTGCTCCGTGTACCCCGCCAGCACCCCGCCCTGCGGAGTCAGCCGCACTTTGCGCTGCGAGCGGTCGAGCAACTCCACCTCCAGCTCGCGCTCCAGCGCCTGGATCTGGTCACTGACGCTCGACTGCGCGTAATGCAACTCCTTGGCCGCCTGCGTGACGCTGAGCGTCCGGGCGACCGCTTCGAACGTCCGAAGATGCCGTAATTCCACGATGTCAAAGCCCCCTTGCTGTCCGATCGGCTGAGCCGATGTTACCCATAGGGCATTCCCTTCGTCAGGGGCACCAATTCGCCTTTCCGGTCCGCTTCAATGGAAGCAGCCGCCACCGACCAGGCGATTGCGGCTCCCACCCCACCACTTCTTTCCGCGGTGGCGTGCGCCCTCAACCGCCCGCCCACGGAGGCAAATCCGTGAAACGGCGAATCCGAAACGAAGGAGAAAACATGTCGACGCAGACGGAACCGCGGCGGGCTTCCGTCGCACCAGCGCGTACCGACAAGCCCTCCCGGACCCTGCTGATCGGGCTCTCGCTCGGCTACTTCATGGTCCTGCTGGACACGACGATCGTCTCGGTTGCACTGCCCGCGATCTCCAGTGACCTGCACATCGGCCTCAGCGGCCTGCAGTGGGTCACCAACGGCTACACCATCACCTTCGCCGCGCTGCTGCTCACCGCCGGCTGGCTCTCCGACCGCTTCGGCGGACGTAAGGTCTTCCTGTGGGGACTCGCCCTCTTCGGCATCCTCTCCGGCATCACGGCCGCGTCGAACACCCTCGGCATGCTCGTCGCCCTGCGCCTCGCCCTCGGCGTCGCAGGCGCCCTGCTGCTCCCCGCCTCACTCGCCGTGATCACCAACGCCTACACCGTCCCCGCCGAACGCGCCCGCGCCGTGGGCAACTGGGCCGCGATCACCGGCGCGGCCCTCGCCGCCGGCCCCCTCATCGGCGGCGCACTCACCGACAGCGTCGGCTGGCGCGCCATCTTCCTCGTCAACGTACCGCTCGCCCTCGTCAGCTTCGTCATCACCGCGAAGCTCGCCCCCGAGACCGCACGCAAGCAGCGCAGCAGCCTCGACGTGCCCGGCCAGATCAGCTCCGTCGTCGCCATCGCCTCGCTCTCGTACGCACTCATCGAAGGCCCCGACAAGGGCTGGGGCACCCCCGCGGTCCTCATCGGCTTCGGACTCACCCTCATCGGCGCGATCGTCTTCCTGGCCGCCGAGAAGCGGGCGGGCGACGCCGCGATGCTGCCGCTGCGCATGTTCCGCAGCCGCGGCTTCTCGACCTCCCTCACCGTCGGCCTCTTCGCCAACTTCGGCCTGTCCGGCCTGCTCTTCGTCCTCGCCCTGTACTTCCAGGAGAGCCGCGGCTACTCCTCCTTCACCTCCGGCCTCGCCTTCCTGCCGCTGACCCTGCCCACCGCCTTCAACCCCATGTTCACCGGCCGCCTCGTCGGCCGGATCGGCCCGCGCCGCCCCGCCACCATCGGTTTCGTACTGATGGGCATCGGCGCGCTGCTCCAGGCGCCCTTCACCGGCGACTCCGCGCTCGCCCTCACCGCCACCATCGTCGGCCTGTTCGCCTTCGGCTGCGGCGTCTCCTTCGCCCTGCCCGCCCTCGTCGCCGGCATGGCCAGCTCCGTACCGCCGGAGTTCGCCGGAATCGGCGCCGGAGCACTCAACTCCGCCCGCCAGGTGGGCGCTTCACTCGGCGTCGCCGTCCTCGGCGTGATCCTCGGCCTCGCCTCGACCAACGCCGACGGCACCCGCTGGACGCTCATCGTCAGCGGCACGGTCCTGCTCATCGGCGGACTGATCGCCTTCACCGGCCTACGCCCCCGCAACTCCGCATCCTGACCCCGTAGTTACGACCCACCACGCACCACCACGCACCACCACGCGATACGACGTACGACGCGCAGCACCCGACAGACCGCCCCGCCTCAGGAGGAGCCATGGAAACCGCCCCACCGTCCGTCCACCCTCGGGCCGGCCAGCAGGGCCTGCGCGTCGACGGCGTCGACCACCTCGCGTTCGTCACCTGGAAGCCCCGCGAGACCTACGAGTTCTACACCAAGGCCCTCGGAATGCCCCTGGTCCACGCGATCACCGCGACCGGCTGGGTCACCGAGGACTACCCCGACTTCGTGCACTTCTTCTTCGACATGGGCCGGGGCAACCGCATCGCCTTCTTCTACTACTTCGGCCTGCCCGAGGAAGACGAACCCAGCGACCTCATGCACCGCTCCCGCCACCTCGCCTTCCACGTCGACACCGAAGAAGAACTCCTCGCCTGGCGCGACCGCCTCAAAGAAGCGGGAGTACGGGTCACCCGCCCCCTCGCCCACGAACTCATCGAGTCGATCTACTTCGACGACCCCAACGGCATCCAGCTGGAGATCACCCGGCCGCTGCGCGTCATGTCCGCCATCGACGCACGCGACGCCGAGATCACCGTCCAGGCCCTCGTCGACGTCGCCGAGAACCCGCACCCCTCGGCCCAGGCGCTGTGGCAGCGCAAGGCCGAACTGATCCGCAAGAACGAGGAGGTGGCCCGGCCATGACACTCACCCTGTACATCCTGGGCGTACCGGAGTTCGCCCCCATCGTGCGTACCGCGGAAGCCGCCGGAATGGTGGCGGGCCGGGTCGGCGACTACGTGACACTCACTGCCCGCACACCCGAGGCG
This sequence comes from Streptomyces sp. NPDC050085, assembly GCF_044460595.1. Classification (NCBI taxonomy): domain Bacteria; kingdom Bacillati; phylum Actinomycetota; class Actinomycetes; order Kitasatosporales; family Streptomycetaceae; genus Streptomyces; species Streptomyces sp. NPDC050085. The sequence continues at coordinate 91,681 of NZ_JBITJZ010000020.1, forward strand.
ATCCTGCGCCGCGACGAGAAGTCGACCCGCCCCGCACTGTGGCACGCGGCCCTCACCGGCGGCCTCGACGGCCGCATCGTCTCCTACACATCCGACGAACTGCACCTGGCCGCAGGGGAGATCGCATGACCACCGACACCGGGACCACCCGCCGCCATCCCGTCCTCGTCGTCGGCGCCGGGCCCGCGGGCCTCAGCGCCGCCCTCGCCCTGCGAGCCGCCGGACTGCCCGCCGTCCTCCTCGACCGCCGCACCGAGGACAGCATCCGGCCCGGCAGCAGAGCCGCCTACCTCCACGGAGCGTCCCTGCGCGAACTCGAGCGGCTCAGCCCCGGACTCGGCCACGACATCGCCGGCCGCGGACAGATGTGGGCGACGAAACGCTCGTACTGGGCAGGCAAGGAAGTCTTCACCCGCACCTACGCACCCCTGACCCGCGACGGACTGCCGCCGTTCACCAGCCTGCCCCAGGTGATCACCGAAGACCTGATGGCCGACGCGTGCCGCAAGGCCGGGGCCGAGTTCCACTGGGGCGTCGAGATCACATCGGCCGAGACCACCCCCGACGGAGTACGCCTCACCGACTCCGCCGGAAGGACCTGGGAGGCGGACTACGTCGTCGCCGCGGACGGCTCGCGCTCGCCGCTGCGAGCCGCGATCGGCAGCCCGCTGGAAGGGCCCCGGTCCCAGCACACGTTCGTGGTGGTCGACCTCGTCGACGACCCCGACCACCCGATGCCCATCGAGCGGGTCTTCCACTACCGCCACCCCAAGGCGGGCGGCCGCAACGTCCTCACCGTGCCCTTCGCGGGCGGCTGGCGCGTCGACCTGAACCTCCTGGCCGACGACGACCCGGAGAAGTACATCTCCCCCGAGGGACTGCGCAACTGGCTCTCTCGGATCCTGCCCGCGGCCTACGGGGAGCGCGTCAGCTGGGTGTCCACGTACCGCTTCGCCCAACAGGTCGCGACCCACTTCACCGACGCCCACCACCGCGTCCTGCTCACCGGAGAGGCGGCCCACCTGTTCGCCCCGTTCGGCGCGCGCGGCATGAACTCCAGCATCCCCGACGCCATCGGCGCCGTCGAAGCGATCACCGAAGCCCTCGACGCGACCCGCCCGCACACCGCCACGGCCGCCGTGGCCCGGTTCGCGGCACAACGCCACGAAGCGGCGTCCTACAACCGCGCCTGCGCCGCATCGGCCCTGGAGCACATGCTGGCGCAGCGGCCCTCGATGTGGCTGCGCCAGCGCGCGGCGGCGGCGGTGGCCGACGCCGGACGCCGGGCAGGCGCATGGCTGGACGCGGCACCGTACGGGCCGAAGCTGGCGGCACGAGGAGCGGCGCGTACGTCGTACTGACCGCCCGGCACCCAAGACCGCGGCCGCACCGCCTGCATCCCCCGGCCGGCAGTGCGGCCGCGCCCCGCTCCGAGAGTTCTCAGGGCGGGGACAGCGGCGCGTCCGCGACGATCGCGCGGGCCGCGGCGTGCACCGCGTCACCGATCGCTTCCCCCACCGACGGGGAGATCGCCAGATACACCGGCAGCGGCACCGGAGCGGGACCGAGCACTCCCGGCGCGGCAGGCCGCAACGACGTATGACTGTGATGGGCGTTCTCGGCCAGAGCCGTGTACGCCATGCCGGCACCCACCGCGGCACGGACGGACAACGGGTCCGCGTACCAGGGCACCGAACGCCACGGCACGGCATGCTCGGCCAGCGTCTCCACGATCCGCATGTTCAACGCCGACCTGTCACCCACCAGCGCCACGGGCACCCGCTCATCCGGACTCTGCGACACCTGCCCGAACCAGCCGAGCCGCAGCCGCCCCAACATCTCGGACCGCTCCGTCCTGATCCCGAGCAGAATCGCCGCCTCCAACTCGCCACTGCTCACCTGATCGGCAAGCGTCGCGCTCAAGCCGGTCACCATCGAACACCGCGACTGCGGCCGCTCCTCGGCAAGCCGGGTGATCATCGCCGGCAGCCCGTCCGTGAAATGGATCGAACACCCCATGGAGAACGTTTCCTGGCTGCGCAGCGCCGATAACTTATCGAGCACCTGACTATTGAGCAGGATCACGCGACGGGCGTGCGCCACCATCTCCCGCCCAGCCGCAGTGAGCCGCAACGGCCGCCTGGTGCTGTGGAACAACGGCGCATGAATGACAGCCTCAAGGCGATTGATCTGCTGACTCACAGTCGGCTGAGTCACATGCAACGACCGGGCGGCACGCGAGAACCCGTCCTCATTGACGACCGCCAGCAAAGTACGCAGGAGTTTGACTTCTATGTCGTGCTGCACCGGTGCCTCACCCGATTCGCTAGAAGTAACCGTTCAGGACGGCCTGCGAGCTGCGATGACGCAACCTCGCCGGGCGGCTCCCACCGATTCCCGAACGGGCGGGCTCCTCCACCATGTCAAGGCCGCGTCGAGGCGCAGCGGAGCCATGCTCGGGAGCCCATGGAGGGCCGCTGTACTCAGGGTTTCGGTGATACGCCTTGTTGGCGATGCGCCAGCTGTCGTCGGTGCGGACCAGTAGGAAGATGTCGGTGAACGTGTCTGCGCCGTGCGAGAGCGTCATGGTTGCGGTCGCGACGGCTGAGCGTCCCCCTGCCGTGTGGACCCATTCCGGTCCGCGGCCCTCGTTGATGAGGACGGGCCAGTTCCGGCGTGGACAGGAAGCGAGGTCACGCCCGGCCCTTACTGCTGCTGATGGCCGGACCCGACCGGGGCGGCGTCCTGGAGGCACAGGGCCGCCTGCCATCTGCCGGACACCTCGCTCAACATCCACTACGACCGCTTCGATCACTTCGTCGCCCTCGTATGGGCCTTCGGGTCGGGCGCGTAGCCGGACGGCGCGGGCTCGGCCGTCTGGCTCGGCACCAGACACTGGGCCACGCTGAGCAACTTCTCGCAGGTTTCCTCGTGTTCGCGCTCCGGCAGCGACTGCGCGACGATCCCCGCACCGGCCCGCAGCCAGGTCCGGCCGCCGCGCTGGAAGATGCTGCGCAGCACCAGCGTGGCATCGAGGCCGCCCTGGCTGTCGCAGGTCAGGACGGTGCCCGAGTACAACGCCCGGGCCTCACCCTCCAGTTGGCGGATCAGATCGTAGGCCGGGGCCTTGGGGATGCCGGTCGCGGTGACCGCGGGGAACAGCGCGGCGAAGGCGTCCCACCGGTCCTTTCCCTCGTGCAGGGTGCCGCTCACGGTGGAGGCGAGATGCTGGACGCTGCCGCGTTCCCGTACGGTCATGAACGGGGCGACGCGGACGGTGCCGGGCGCGCAGACCGAGGCCAGTTCGTCCCAGGCCAGGCGGACGGAGATCGCGTGTTCGTGGACCTCCTTCGGATCGGTACGCAGCTCGCCGCGCAGTCGCCGGTCGGTGTCCGCGTGTCCAGTGCGGGCGCGCGTGCCCGCCAGGGGCTGGGTGGTGACCTGCCCGTCGGGTGACACGACCACGACCGTCTCGGGACTGAATCCGGCCGCGCACATCCGGCCGAGGTCAAGGAGGAAGGAGCGGGCCGGGGCGTGGGTGCGGCGGCCCGCGACGTAGCTGGCGACGAGGTCGACGGGGGCCGGGGCCTCCACGGTGCGGGACAGGATCACCTTCTCCAGGGCGTGCGAGCGGATCTCCAGGACGGCCGCGGCCACGGCGGCCCGGTAGTTGTGGCCGTCAGCCACCTCCAGGCCGACCCGGTCGTCAGGCACTGTGTCGCTGCCGGTGTGGCCCAGGACGAGGTCCGCCACCGGCCCGGCCAGGCCGGCATCCGTGCATCGCAGCACGGTGGCCTGCGGGGTGAACCGCACCTCGGTCTCGGGCACCATCAGGTGCAGCAGCTCCGAGTCCGGCAGCCCGTCGCGCACACCCGCCAGCAGGTACGCCAGCTCGAACGCGGTCCAGCCGTAGGCACGCCAGTCGGGCCCGGGCAGCGTGGCGAGGAATTCCCGTACGCCGTCCAACGGGCTTCCCGGGCAAGGCTGCTGGCGTACCGCCCTGCCCTTCGTCCACGTCACCAGGTGGTCGCGTGTCAGGCGCAGGCTCGTCAGGTCGCCCCCGGCGAAGTACCACGTACCAGCGCCCTCGTAGGCCACGTACGGCTGGAAAAGTCCGGAGCGGGCCAGTCGGGCGACGGCGGAGAGCGGGTCGGGGGAGGCAGGCAGCAGTACTTCCTCGTAGCGGAGTGCGTCGTCGGTCACGGCTTCCTCCCGCACACACTCACGAGCGGATAGGAGTTGACCGTGAAGCCGGGGTTGTCGAGCAGCGTCCAGAACGCGCGCAACTCGTCCGCCGTGACCCCGCGGGCCAGCAGCTTCTCCTCGCACTGCTGGGTGTTGGCCCGGTGCAGTCGTGTTCCGATGTCGCCGCCGGGCCAGGCCTCGGCATGGGTGGTGGCCGTCAGGCCGACGAACCCCGCCCGGGCCATGGCCCCGTACACGTGGCGTCCCCACAGCGGGTCGGCGCCCGCCTCGCGCAGCAGGTCGAGGACGTGGCCGTGGATGTGCTCGAACAGATCGGCGGCGTCGGGGCCGGGCGTGCGCAGGACCGGGGTCCAGCCGCAGTCGAATTCCTCCAGGACCAGATGACCTCCGGGCCGTAGCGCAGCCATCAGCCGGTCGAGGACGTCGATGCGTTCGGGCAGGTGCAGCAGGACGAGACGGGCGTGGATCAGATCGAAGGCGGCGTCTGGCAGGGGGTCGTGGACGATGTCGTGCCGCACCCGGTCCAGTTGGGGTCGGGGCCGGGCGATGTCGGGAGGCGGCGGGACGAGGTCGGTCACCAGGACGCGCCCCTCGGGCCCGACGGCGTCCGCCAGCCAGGTGCCCAGCGAGCCGCCGCCCCCGCCCACCTCCAGACAGCGCAGTCCGGGGCGCAGCCCCGCCTGCCCGAGGTGGTGGCGGGAGACGGGGTCGTAGCAGGTTTCGAGGACGGTGAAACGATCCGGGGCCTGGGTGGCGGTGTTGTCGAACAAGTAGCTGGTCATGCGGAGTGCCCTTTCACGGGGCCAGCGGCCGAAGGGTCGGCGAGCGGCCCTGGGTCGACTCTGACTGGAAAGCGTCGTGACGGACAGGCGTGCACGTCGTCGACAGAAGCGCGGGATGCGCCGGGGAGGAATGCGTGTGCCGTGTGCGTGCCGCACCGGCGCGTGGGCGGGGTGATTCGCTACCGCTCGACCCAGCGTGGGGCGTTCTCGATCAGCCGGTCTCCTGCCGGGGCGATGTCCTGGGTGGTCATCAGGCGGCCGATCATGAGGTGGTAGCCGATGGTGACCATCCGTTCGACGATCTGGCGGGGTGGCAGCCGCTCGACGAGGCGGGTGAAGAGTTTGTCGTCCAGGGGTGCCCCGGCGGCGATCTGGTCGGTGGCGTCGAAAGAGCTCTGGGGCCAGTGGGTGTCATGGGTCTGTTGTGTGGCTCTGACCGCGGCAGGGGTCGTACGGGAAGCCTGGTCAGTGCGTGGCGTTCTGCAGCGTCTCGGTGAGAGGCCCCCGCGGGCGGTGGCGTCGGCGTTGCGGCACCGGCGCTCGCGCTCTTGGTACCGCGCTCCAGGACACCTTCTTCCCGATGGGCAGAGCCTGCCCGTCTCGGTGGCGGAAGCGGACTTCCGCGACTGTGTACCTCGGCGTCACGGGCTTCCCGCACTGCTCGCCGCCGAGGAAGTGCCCCCCGCCTCACGGCCCTCGCCGCGGCGCCGATCTCCTGCCCACACCCCACCACTGAGGAGCCCCCGTGACCACGCTCGACTTCACCGTCTTCGACCTCGACTTACCCGCCGGTTCGAAGAACAAGACCGCCCCCCTCGTCACCGGCGAGAAGGAGGCGCTCCTGGTGGATGCCGCCTTCACCCGCGCTGACGGCCACCGCCTGGTCGCCGCAGTCCTGGACTCCGGCAAGGAGCTGACCACCGTCTTCGTCAGCCACGCCGACCCCGACTTCTCCTTCGGCGCCGAGGCCGTCGCCGACGCCTTCCCGCAGGCCCGGTTCGTTGCCACCCCGATCGTCATCGACCACATCACGGCGTCGTACGAAGGCAAGCACGAGGCATGGGAAGCGCCCGGCCCCAACCTGCCCACCCGCCTGGCCGACCTGCCCGACACCGCCGCCGATGCCTTCGCGATCACCGTCACCCGCGACTGCCTGGCCGTCTTCGAGGAGGAACTCGGCAAGGCCCCCGACGACGCTACGCTCACCGAGGCGCTGGTCGCCCGCTACCCGGACCACGGCATGGCTGATCGCCGCCCAGCTCGGCGCGAAGGTGGCCAAGGGCGAGATGAGCTGGGGCTGACCACCATGGCGACAACAGCGGACACCGACTTCGCCACGTCCACTGCACCCGCCGATGTCGTCCGACGCCAGTACCTGGCCTCCGCCGTCGGCGACCTGAACGCCCTGCGCGCCACCCTGTGCCCCCGCCGTGGAGTGGACCGAGATGGTCGGCTTCCCGTTGGCCGGGACCTACCGCACCCCCGAAGGCGTCACCTCCCACGTGATGGAACGGCTCGGCGCGGAGTGGGGCGGCTGGACCGCCCACGACGACACCTGCGTCGTCGACGGTGAGAAGGTCGTCGTCCTCGCCCGCTACACCGCCACCAACAAGGCCACCGGCAAAGACATCGAGGTGCGTGTCGCCCACGCCTTCACCGTCCTTCACCGTCCGTGGCGGACTCATCGTCCGCTTCGAACAGTTCGTGGACACCGCCCTGGTCCGCGACGCGATGCCCACCGGTGCGTAGGCGGGTCCAGGCAGCAGATCGAGGACCTGCCCGCCGCTCAGATCTGCCGTGACTGCGCGATGACCTGCTCGAGGGCCGCCTCCGGCAGCGCCGATCGGCAGGGTGCAATCGACCGGGCATGAGGGCCGACTGCACTGGGCCGTGGGTCCGCACGGCCGCGCGGCAGCCAGATGCGGTTCGGCGTGATCCGGAGCACACGCTGTACCTCGGCATCGACTGACGCCTGGTCAACTCATATGTGTCAAGGCCTGTTTGGGCGAGATGTGGCGTGGCCACGGCAATGGGCCAGCAGGGTGACATGGAGTGCGTCGCGCCGCGTTTCGCGATTTATCCCAATGATCATATTGATGCACCCACGACGTGTTCGGTACTCGAACAGGTGTGGCACGGCAGAGGTGTGGCTGCCGGTCACGGATCTGACCTGTAGAGATCCGCGCAAATCAGGCTGACTCAGATATGACGTTCCGTCACGTCTGCCTGTCCGCAGGCCCCGAGCGTTCGTCGGGGGTGCCGACTCATCGACTCGGACACGGAACGAAGGCCTCAACATGACCAGCTCTTCCCAGCGCAGGGGCAGGGACGGACGGATGCAGCGTCACCTGATGACCGCGATCACGTCCTCGACCCTTGCGGCGGCTGCCCTGCTGGCCGCTCCCGCTGGAGCTCACGCCGCCGAACAGGACGAACTGCCGCAGCCGCAAGGGCATGTGACGCAGCATCAGATGCAGGTGAAGAGCAGGGAAGGGGCCGGCCGAGGAAGCCCGGCCGGGGTGGGGGAGGACGGTGCGAGCCGTCGGACGACGGAGGACGTCTCACACCGGAAGTACAGCGCCGGGCAGAACGGTGGGAAGGGGGGAACCGGCGACGGCGGAGCTCGACAGCGGACCGGTACGGAGGCGCCGCGCCGGGCTGCTTCCGCCGCTGCCCCAAAGCGGCGCACCGAGTCCGGGCCGTCCGAGGCCAAGGCCCGCAAGGCGGGCGGCGTCCGGCCCGCGGTGCGGAAGGCCAAGGCCTCCGACTCCGCCACCCTGTCGCTCAGGCGTCAGCGGGCCGGGGGGCCGGTCGCGCCGGGTGAGACGTTCGAATACACCATCACCGCGACCAACCATGGCCCGTCGGTGGGCAAGAACGTCAGGGTGAGAGACGAGCTGCCCGCGCCGCTTCAGTTCGTGTCGTCGAAGGACGGCTGCACGGCCCAGGGGCAGATGGTGACGTGCACCCCGAAGGAGTCGCTGGCCGTCGGCGAGAAGGCGTCCTGGGTGATCACCGTGCGCCTGGACCCCGACTACGAGGGGGACGGCTCGGACATCGCCAACATCGCCCAGGTGGAATCGACCACCAAGGACCCCAACGACGGCAACAACACCGGCCCCACCGGGGGAGCGGGGCTGCCCGGGGGCGGCCGCCCGGCCCCCGTGGCCGCCGATGTGGCGGTGACCAAGGTGACCAAGGTGCCCGAGAGCGGCACCACGGTCGCGCCGGGGGCCACGTTCGCCTACCAGATCACTGTGGCCAACCACGGACCGTCCACGGCCAAGGGCGTCATGAGCACCCACACCTTGCCCAAGGCGCTGGCGTTCGTCTCCTCCGCCGAGGGCTGCACCGGCGAGAAGGGCGTCTTCGGCTCCACGGTGACCTGTCCGGAACTGCCCGAGCTGAAGCCGGGGGAGACCAGGACGTTCACGGTCACGGTGCGGCTGTCCCCCACGTACGACGGAGACGGCACCGACGTGGTCCACACCGCCAAGGTGACGGCGACGACGGCCGATCCGAAGCCGGAGAACAACACCCTCACCGTGTCCGGGCTGCCGGGAGAGGCCGGGCATGCCCCGGGCGCGGTCGAGGCCGACCTGGGGATCGTCCACGAGGACATCACCGACGCGGTGGTCCCGGGCACGGCGGCGCGCGGGCGGGTCACGGTGACCAACCACGGGCCCTCCACCACACGCCGGCCGGCCCTGATCGACATCACCCTGCCCGCGCACGTCACCGTACGGAACACGGGACTGCCCGCCGGGTGCACCGTCCGCAACGGCGGCAAGGCGCTGCGCTGCACCATCGAGGCGGGCCTGGAAGCCGTACTCCCCAAGGACGGCAGGACCACCGGCCGCGCCGCCCACCACAGGGCCGACTCGTCGGCGACCGTCTCCTACCCGGTACAGGTCGGTGCGGACGCACCCGTGGGCACCACGCTGTCGGGCGGCACGGCGACGGTGACCAGCGCGGAGGACAGCTCCCCGGACAACAACACGGACACCTTCGCGGTGACCACCGCGACGCAGGGCAGCGCCGATCTGGCCACCACCAAGAGGGCGATCCTGCCGCCCGGCCAGACCAAGGTCGGCCCCGGCGACACCCTGACCTACAACATCAAGGTCACCAACAACGGCCCGTCCGACGCGGAGAACGTCAAGGTCACCGACCGGCTCCCGGACGGCCTGCTGTTCAAGCGCGCCACCTCCGGTTGCACCGTCCAAGGCCAGACGGTCACCTGCCAAGCCGGAACCGTGGCGGCCGGGCGCAGCGTCGAGTTCGACATCGTCGTGCGGCTCTCTCCCGCCTACCGGGGCACCGGTGAGGACCTGGACAACATCGCCTCCGTCGGGTCCACCACGCCCGACCCGAACCCGGACAACAACCAGAACCAGGCCGGCACTTCGGGCCTCGACGGCGGGCCGCTGCACGTCACCCGGCCCCCCTCGCATCCCATCGCTCCGACCCCGCCCCCCGGGGAGACCCCCCCGAAGCCCCCTCATCTGGCGGAGACCGGTGACGAGGCACCGCAGTGGACGCTGTGGGCCACCGGCCTGCTCCTGGCCGGCGGCGCCGGCCTGATGTACGCGGCACGCCGCCGCCCCAGCTGACCCCGCCCCCAGGCATCCCCGTACGCCTGCGTCGCGGTCCGGCAGCGTGCCGCGACGCACGCCAGGAAAGGAAACGGCAGAACAGTGCAGACCCACCCCACCCCGCCCCGGCCCTCCCGGCCGCGGCCCGGACGCGCCCTGCGCGGGCGCCGCGCCGCGGCCCTGATCACCACCGTGCTCGCCGCGCTCTCGCTCGCGCCGCTGGCCGCGGCCGCGCCCCCGCCGGCCCCGGGCGCACCCGCCCGGCAGGCGGCGCCGGTCGCCTTCCCCTACGTCAACGGCTTCGCCGGCCCCACCTCGGACACCGTCCTGACCGGCAACGCCAAGTACGACGACAAGGACACCGGCGGCTGGCTGCAGCTGACCACGGCGGGCAAAAACCAGTCCGGCAGCTGGCAGATGAACCGCGACTTCTCCACCGACCTCGGTGTGGTCGCGGAGTTCACCTACGCCACCTGGGGCGGCAACCACTGCTTCTTTGTCATCTGCGACGGGTACGGCGACGGACTGACGATGTACTTCGCCGACGGCACCGCTCCCAACGGCGTCGGCCAGACGGGCGGCGCGCTGGGCTACATCGGAGTGCCCGGGGCGTTCCTGGGCGTGGGCTTCGACGAGTACGGCAACTTCTCCGACGGGTGGGGAGGCCCCGGCAGGAGGGAGGAGCAGATCGTCCTGCGCGGCGGCGGCAACAAGGTCGACGGCAAGGCCGTCGGCTACCGGTACGCGACCGGTCTGGGTGTGGGCACCGTCCAGACCAAGGAAGGCCGCAAGGAGTTCCGGACGGCCAAGGTCAGCATCGTGCCGAAGGACGGCAAGCTGCTGATCTCGGTCGCTTCGAACACCGGCCCCGGCACGGAGATGCAGCAGATCATCAACGACTACGACCTCGTGGGGCTCCCGGAGCAGCCCGCGCTGCCGGAGACGCTGAAGCTCGGCTTCTCCGCGGGCACGGGCGGCTCGACGAACAACCACGAAATCGGCAACCTGAAGGTCAGCCTGCCGGTGAACGTGTCCGTGAAGAAGACCGCTCCGGCCACCGTGCAGTCCGGCGGGAAGCTGGAGTACAAGGTCACGGTCGCCAACGACGACACCAACGACGCCCCCGGCACCAAGGTCAAGGACCTCCTTCCCGCGGGCCTGACCGATGCGTCCTGGACGTGCACGGCCTCCGCCGGCAGCACCTGCGGTCAGACATCGGGCAGCAGCGGCAGGGTCGACACCACCGCCGACCTCAAGCGCGGCGGCACCGCCACCTACACCATCACCGCCACCGCCATCGCCACTCCGGGCACCGAGATCACCAACACCGCCACGGTCGAGCCGTCCGCCAGCGTCACCGACGTCCATCCCGCGGACGACTCCGCCGACGCCACCACCAAGGTGACCGACGGCCCGACCGACATGGCGGCACAGAAGGAACTGGGCAGCACCGACCCGGTCAAGCCGGGCGACACCTTCGACTACAAGCTGACCGCCCGCAACTACGGCCCGGCCGGCACCACCAACGTCAGGATCAGCGACGACCTGCCCGCCCCGCTGTCCTTCGTCTCCTCTCCGGACGGCTGCACCGCCTCCGGCCAGAAGGTCACCTGCCCCGCCGCCGCCCAGATGGAGGTCGGCGGCTCCAAGACCTGGACCATCAAGGTCAAGCTGGATCCGAACTACCGGGGCAACGGCAGCGACATCAAGAACACCGCCACCGCCGCCTCGGACGCGCCCAGCGACCCCAAGCCGGAGAACAACACCAGCGCCCCGGTCGGCATCCCCGGCGGCAGCACCGAGCCCCAAGCGGCGCTGCACACCGAAAAGAAGCCCACGACCACCACCCCCGTCTCGCCGGGCGGAACCTTCGACTACGAGGTCAAGGCCATCAACGACGGGCCCTCGGCGTCCGAGAACGTCAAGCTGATCGACAACCTGCCCGACCAGTTGACCTTCGTCTCCTCCGTGGACGGCTGCACCGCCGTCGGCCGGAAGATCACCTGCCCGGCAGACGCCCCGCTGGCGGCCGGCGCCTCCCGCACCTGGACGTTCACCGTCCGGCTCGACCCCGCCTACGACGGCGACGGCAGCGACATCAAGAACACCGTCACCGCCGAGTCCTCCACGACGAACCCCAACGCGGGCGCGGGCACCAGCCCGCCCGCTGGTCTCCCCGGTGGCACGGTCGGCGAATCCGCCGCCGACCTGGACCTGGGCAAGACCACCTCCTGACTCCCGGCCGGGCTGTCCGTCATCCCCGGACAGCCCGGCCCGGGCCCACGGCCGCCGCCTCGTGGCAGCCGTGTCCCCCACGCCACAGCCTCCGGGCCGCCCTCACGCCTGCGCGTGCGCGGTCCCGGACCGCCGTGGCACGACCGAGGAAGAGCAGAAAACGATATGACGACGACCAAGAGTCGGTGGCACCTGGCTTCGGCCACGATGGTGGCCGCCCTGTCCTGCGCCGTGCCCCTGTGCGCCGCCCCGACCGCTCTGGCCCAGGCCACGACGGCCCCCGCGCCCACCAAGGCGGGCGCGGACCTCTCCCTCACGGCCGCCATGAGCGTCCAAGGGACGAACCGCGCGGTTGTCGCGCGCGGCAAGGCGCCGATCCCGCCCGGCGGGACCGTCACCTACACCCTCACCACCAAGAACAACGGCCCCTCCGTGGCCAAGAACGCCAAGGTCACCGACACCCTCCCGGTCGGTCTGACCTTCGTCTCCTCCAAGGACGGCTGTACCGCGTCCGGCCAGACGGTCACCTGTGGCCCGGTCGCCCAGCTGGCTGTCGGTGAGAGCAAGACGTGGACCTTCGAGACCCGCGTCGACTCCGGTTACACCGGTGACGGCAGGGACCTCAAGAACAACGCGGTCATCGCCTCGGACACCAAGGACCCGGTGAGCGGCAACAACACCGCCGCTGCCGAACTGCCCGGCGGCGGTGGCATCGGGACCGCGAGTGCGGACCTGTCCACGACGAAGACCGCGGTGGGCTCGGAGAAGGTGGCGCCGGGTCAGGAGATCGAGTACACCATCACCACGAAGAACGCGGGCCCGTCGGATGCTCCGAAGGCCGAGGCGAAGGACGTCCTGCCGGCGCCGATGACGTTCGTGTCCTCGTCCGACGCCTGTACGGCAGAGGGCCAGACGGTGACCTGCACGGCCGATGTCATCAAGAACGGCGAGTCGAAGTCGTGGACCTTCAAGGTCAGGCTCGACCCGGCGTACACCGGTGACGGCAGCGACCTGAAGAACACCGCCTCCTCCAGCTCCGAGGCCACGGACCCCGATCTCAGCAACAGCGGCAGCGACCCGGTCGACCCGCCCGGCGGCGGCGTCGCCGAGCCCCTGGCCGACCTGGAGGTGACGAAGACCGCCTCCTGACCCCGTCGCGTGGCGGGTCCGGTGCCTTCGGTCCGGACCCGCCACGGGTCTCGCGCTCAGCCCTGCCCGGCCGGGACGCTTCCGTCCTCCTCGACCACCTTCGGCTTGAGGTTGCCGTCCACACACTCGTGAAAGTCCTTGTCGTAGGCCACGACCGTGTTGCCGATGAGACACGCCTCGTAGCCGATCGGCACGACGTGCCTGTTCAGGGCGCAGTAGGCGTGGTCCGTGTCGTACGCGACACCGGCGCAGTCGGCGGTGTCGGCCGGTGCGGCCACGGGCGTGGCGGCCACCGCGGGAACCGTGACGACCGAGAATCCGGCGGCACAGGCCACGGCCACGACTATGCGGGACAGCCGTCCGGGTTCGGACTGCTTCGGCTTCGGCATGATGGCTCTCCTTCGAGTACGGATGGTGCCGCGTCAGGTACGCGTGATGGCCTCAGCCTGGGCCGCTCGCCGTGCGTTCGCGCGGTGCGCTGACCTGGTGGAGTGACGTGGTGAAGTGACCTGGTGGAGCGACCGACCGCCGCACCGGCTCTCACCCCGCGGTGCCCGGCTTCGTCCCCCACACGTACACCTGGTCGCCGACCTTCAGCAGGGACCACAGCCGTTTCGCGTCGGGCAGCCGCAGGTTGACGCAGCCGGCCGAGCCGCCCCCGTTGTAGAGGTCGTGCGGGGTGCCGTGGATCGCCTGGCCCCGGTCGAAGAACTGGGAGTACGGCATGGGGGCGTCGGCGTAGAGCGTGGAGAGGTGATCGCGGTGCCGGTAGTAGATGCGGTGCGGACCCGGGCGGGTCTCCTGCCCGTCACGCCCGGTCCGCATGGGCACCGGGCCGAAGAGGACCGTGCGGCCCCGCTGCACCCACAGCAGCTGCCGGCTCATGTCCACACAGGTCACCTTGAAGGCACGCACCGGGCAGCGACCGGCCTTGTTCGGGTCCTTGCCCGCCTGCGCGACGAGCATCATGCGATACGTCCACAGGTTCGCCCGGCCGTCGGCGGGCCGCACGTGGCGCCGCGCCTGGAAGCGGCGGATCGCCTCGCAGTCCCGGACGGACTGCACCCCGTCGACGGGCAGCCGCAGAAAGCCCTCCAACTGGCGCTGGTAGGGGCCGGTCCCGGCCGTGCACCCGGCCTTCGCGGTACCGGCGGCCGCGACGGACTCCGTCGTGGCCAGGGGGGCGGTGATCAGCGCCGCGAGTGCGGTGACGGTCACGAGGAGTCGGTTCATGGCGTCCCTTCGGTCGTGCCGTGAGAATCTCGCGAGACGCGGGGGACGGAACCTCGTACCCGGCGATCGGGTGACAGCCCGGCGCCGCTCGCCCCCGGCTCGGAGCCGCGGCGGCGGGCGTGCGCTTGCATCCCCGTATGGCCAAGCCCTCCCGCCCGCGCTCCCGCCGCACCTCCGCCGTGCTGACGTGCACGGTTCTCGCCGCCCTCGCCGTGACGGGCGGGCTGACGGCCGTGGCGCTGAACCGCCCCGACGAGCCACGTGCGGTCACCCTGGCCGAGGCCCAGCGCCTGGCCATGGCCCGCTTCACCACGTACGAGACGAGCCCCGAGCAGGTCACCGTGACCCTGGACGACGGGGCCGGGAGCACCTGCGTACAGGGGCTGATGGACCACCGTCGCCACCGCGGAGTCGGCTCCTACACGGCCGGCCGGGACGGGGCACGCAGCGGCGGGCTGATCGCCTGGGACGCGACCGGCCTCGCGGTGGCCCCCTTCGCCGAGCCGCGGACGCTCGACGGCAGGGGCCTGACCCGCGCCGTGCAGGGGGTGCCACCGGCCTCATGGGTACCGCGCGCGTACACGGCGGACCCGCTCGACAGCGTGCTGCGCGTGGTCGCGGCGCTCGGCGCGGACCGGCCCGACAACGCGCAGCTGCTGGCCCAGGCCGGCCCGCGCCGGCTGCGCGGGGAGACGCTGCACGGCACCGCGTACACCGTCTTCTCAGGACCCCGCCCCCGGGCCGCGGCCGCCGCGGCACCGGCGGTCGGCGACTCCCCGCTGACGTACTGGGTGGACGGCAAGGGACGGCTGGGCCGGGTGGAGGTCGCGATCGGTTCGCTGCACCGGCCCGCCCGGATCGACCTCGCTCCCGCGCCGGCCGGGGCCCGGGTGCCCGGCCGGCCCTGGCAGCGTCAGGAAGCGGCGCCCGGCAGCCGGTAGTCGGCGAGCCGGACCGGTCCCGGCAGATGCAGCGCCGCCCGGCCGGGAGCGTCCCCGGCATGCGGGAGCTGGGGCTGCGGCGCGGGCGCGGGCACCTCCTTGAAGGAGATGCCCGGGGGTGCCTCGACCGGCCGCACGGAGCCGGGCGCGGTGAGCGGGGCGTCGGTGCCGGGGCAGGTCGCGAGCGTGCGGGGCAGCGGCGCGGGACTGGTGGCCGCGCCCGAAGTGCCGTTGTCCGCGAAGCAGTTGCCGCCCGTCGAGCGTGCGACGACGACCAGCGCCGTGCCCCGAGCGTCGACCGCGTTGGCGGTGACGCGGTTCGCGCGCACCGGATACCCCTGCACGTCACGCAGGACGAACGCGGCGACGCGATGGCCCGTGACGCGGTTGCGCTCGAACCGGTTGCCGGTGCCCCCGCCGACCCCGATGCCGATGCCGAAGCCGCCGTCGGCCTGCTCCGGACTGCCCGCGTCGTTGTTGTCGACGACGGTGTTGCCGACGACGACGGCCTCGTGTTGCGGGCCGAGCGCTTCGAGGTTGTTGGAGTTGACGGTGATGCCGACCCGGTTGCGGCGCACCGTGTTGGCCAGGAAGTACAGCGCGCGCGAGGCGTTGGTGACCTCGACGCCGATCGCGTTGTGCTCCAGCGTGTTGTGGCGCACCACCGTGTCGCACGGGTCGCACTGGCCCACGTAGATCCCGGAGTCGGCGTGCCCCGAACCGTAGGAGTGCTCGATGACACCGCTGCGGGCGTCGAAGGCGTAGATGCCGTACAGAGCGTTGTCGTACGCCGTCACGTACGAGGCCCGGAACCCTTGCAGCGGAGGGAACTTGACGGTGTCGAGCGGGTCGTAGCCCGCTCCGCCGCCCGCGCCCGCGCCTTGCAGCCGTTCGTCGGTGACGCCGGTGAAGAGCACGCCGTTGGCGAGGTGGTTGCGCACGGTCAGGTTCTCCACGACCGAACCGGCGCCGGTGACCGTGACGCCGTTGGCCCGGACGAACTCGCCGTCGATCACCGTACGGTTGCGGTCCGCGCCGCGCAGGATCACACCAGCCCTGCGCACCGCCACGCTCTCGCGATAAACCCCCGGAGAGACCAGTACCACGTCACCCGATCGTGCGATGTCCACCGCCTCCTGGATGGACGGATAGCGCGCCGGGACCCGCAGCACCGTGGGCGGCCCGCTGAGGGCCGGACGGTCGTCGGCGCCCGGCAGCACGCCGCATCCGGCCAGCGCCACCAACGCCACCCACGCCGTCAGCGCGGCGCACAACCCCATCGGGAGGCGTGGCCCCCGGCCGACGCCGCACCAACTCACCGCCGGATTCCGGAATTTCATGACAAGAGATCTCATGGCGGGCAGGTGTACCGTCTGCTCGGTCCCGCCGCGACACACTGCCCCGCTCCGCCCCGCGTCGCCCGTTCCGCCAGGAGGCCCGGTTGAACGCCGCCCCGCGCCCGGCCCGTCGCCGCACGCTGCTCACCTCGGCGACCGCGGTGCTCGCCTCGGCCCTGGGCTGCGGGCCGCCCCGCCCCGGCGCCCCCGAGGACCGCAGGCCCGCGCTCCCCGTGCAGGCCGGTGTCGCCGAACCGCAGCCGCGACACGTCACGCTCCTGGCCTTCGACCTCGCGGCCGGGCGGACTCCCCGCCTCGCCGACGTACGCCGGGTGCTGACCGCATGGGGCACCCGCAGCGGCGGCCGGACCGTGACGGTCGCGGTGGGGCCCGGCCTCTACCGCACGCTCGGCCTGCGCCTGCCGCGGCTGCTGCGCGAGCTCCCCGCCTTCCCCGGCGACCGGCTCGACCCGGCCTACAGCGGGGGTGACCTGCTGGTCCAGGTGTGCGCCGACGACCCCGGCCGGTGCGCCCGCGCCGTGCACCGGCTGACCGACCGGGCGGACGGCGTGCTCACCCCCCGCTGGCGCCAGGACGGCTTCCTGCCCCCGCACCGCGCCGGGCAGACGCCCCGCAACCTCTTCGGGTTCAAGGACGGCACCGAGAACCCGGCCCGGGGCCAACTGCCGCGCTGGGTCTGGGACGCGGACGGCGGCACCTACCTCGTCCACCGCCGCATCCACATGGACACCCGGCGCTTCACCGCGCTGCCCGCGAGCCGCCAGGAAGAGATCATCGGCCGGCACCGCGCGAGCGGCGCCCCGCTCGGCGCCGACCACGAACACACCCCCGTCGACCTGTACGCGAAGACCCCGCAGGGCCGCTACGTCGTCCCCGCCGACGCCCACGTACGCCTGGCCCACTCCCGCCTGGACGGCGGCGCCCGGATGCTGCGCCGCGGCTACTCCTACGACGACGGGAACGGGGACCAGGGCCTGCTCTTCCTGGCGTACATGCGCGACCCCGGCCTCTTCGTGCGCGTCCAGGAACGGCTCGCGGCCGGGGACGCCATGGCCGCGTTCACCCAGGCCCGCGGCTCCGCCATCGGCTACGTACTGCCCTGCGCGGGCCCGTCGTTGGGGGACGGGCTGCGGTGACCGCGCAGGGCACCCGTATCGCCGACTCTCCTAGCACTTCTTGCCCTTGCACGGCTCGCCGCGCTTGTTGGTCAGCGTCACCACCTTGCCGTCACCGGTGGCAGCGCCGCCGGACGTGAGCCGGTACGGACCGGACACCGGCCGGCGCGGCGCCACATACCCTTCCGGGGTCGCCGTCTCCCGCAGGTAGTACGTGCCCGGCGGCAGCCCGCGGAAGGTGCAGCGTCCGCGGCGGTCGGTGGCGCACCCCGGGCCGTGCCGGGTGTCCTTGGCGGAGCCGGAGGTCTGCAAGCCCGGTTTGCCGTTGGTCTCACGCCACAGCTCGAACACCGCGCCCGGCAGCGGCCTGCCCGTCTTGCCGTCCTTCTTCAGCAGCGTCAGCCGCAGATCCGGCGCGTTGGACAGGGAGACCAGCTTCCCGTCGCCTGCCACGGCGTTGGCCGACGTGAGGGTGTACGGGCCGACGACGGTGCTCCGGGGCAGGACATAGCCGGCGGGCACCGCGGTCTCCTTCACGTAGTACGTCCCGAAGGACAGCTCCTGGAAGACGCACCGGCCGTTCGCCCCGGTGCGGCACGCGGCGCCCGCCCGGGTGTCCGGGGTCGCGCCCGACGTCTGCAGACCGGGCCGGCCGTTGGTCTCGCGCCACACCTCGAACGCCGCGCCCGCCAGCGGCTTGTGGGTCACCTTGTCCGTCTTGGCGACCGTCAGCTTCGCCCGCGGCGCGTTGATACCGGCGTCGATGGTGTGGTTGACGTAGCCCGCAGGACCGACGGACACGCTCGTGTTCCCGTCGGCGTCGACGTTCGAGTCGATGGTCCGGTCGGACCCGGCCTTCTGCTTGGTCCAGCGCAGGTCCTCCAGGTCCGGCGAACCGGGCAGCGTGGAGGTGTCGACGCCGCTGTAGTCGAAGACCATGTCGTACGCCGTGTCGGGCCGCAGCCCCTGCGCGGTGCCCACGTAGTACTCGCCGTTGGCATCGGTCGTGACGGTGATCGGGGTGCCGCCACCCTTCGGCGTCAGCGTCACCTTCACTCCGGGCAGGTCCGGCTCGCCCGGGTCCTGGATGCCGTCCCTGTCGGTGTCGAACCAGGTGCGGTTGCCGACCTGGACGGGGGCCTTGTCACAGATCATTTCGAGGTCGGCGAGGCCGTTGCCCTTGCCGAACCGGGTGTTGGAGAAGTCGGTGGTGTGGATGGACAGGCTGCCGGTGCGGGACCCGTTCTCGGAGTCCCACTGCCGCACGCCCTGCTCGTAGGCGTTGCCGTCGAACGGGTCGAAGGACGTGCCCCACAGCTTGCCGCTGTAGGGCTGGAGGACGGTTCCTCCTTGGCCGGTCTGCTCGTGCTTGGCGTCCCACAGGGTGACATCGTCGTCGTAGAACTCGCCGCCGCCGGGCCCCTGCCGGTTGCCCGGCACCGCCCCGGTCAGCGCACCGCACGTACCGTTCGACTCCAGCGCGAAGCCGCCGCCGGTGGCACAGGCCCGCAACACGTCACCCGCGGCCACGGCATTGACGAAGGTCGACCCGCCGAACTGCTCGGCGGCCTGGCCCTGCATGTCGGCGAAGCGGTCGCGGAAGCCGAGGACCAGGTCGCCGTTGTCGGCGATCTCGATGTTGGAGAGCATCGGCTGCGGCGCGCTGACGAAGCCGTGCGACTCCATACCGGGCACGCGCTCGTTCCAGGCCTCCCAGTCGGCGCTCATGACCTCGCCGACGGTGGTCGAGTCGTCGCAGCGGTACGCCGAGGCGGGAGACCCGAGGAAGCGGTAGACGCAGCCGCGCTCGAAGTTCAGCGCCGTGTCGAACAGCGGGGTGAAGCCGGATCCGGTGAACGTGAGGACGTGGGCGCGCAGTTGGGCCGGATCCCCGTACGGGGCGCTCGCGGTGACCGTGTTCTCGGCCCCGCACACGCCGCCCACCAGGACCCGCTTGCCGCGCACCCCGATGCCGAAGGGATGCCACTGGCCCGCGCAGTTCGCCGTCGGCTTCGGAATCGGGTGGGCGACGGGGGCGCCGGCGGTGACGCCGTCCCCGGAGCCGTTGATCGGCACCGTGTAGAAGGTGGAGTCGTTGAGGTCGACCGCGTACAGGGTCTTGCCGTCACCGGACACGTCCACGTCGCCGAGGCCCTCGCGGCCCACGCGGCCGTACACCGCGTCGTCCGAGATGTAGTGCGGGTCCGTGGGTCCTGGCTCGTGCGCGGTGAGCGCGCCGGGCAGCGTGGTGAAGGTGGTGACCGCGTCGCTCGTCGCGTTGTAGCGGTAGACGGCGTTGACCGGGCCGGCCGGGCCGTACTCGGTGTGCCGCTTGACGTAGGTGCCGGTGAACACGTTGCCGTCGCGGTCGGTGCCGACGCCAAAGACGGCGCCCTGCTCCTGGTTCTCCGTCAGGTCCTCGAGCGGTCCACCCGGGTGGGTGGTGTCCAGCTCGCTGCCGAAGGAGACCAGCCCCTTCTCGCTTGTCGCGTCGCCCCGGGCCAGACCACAGGTGACCAGTTTCGGGTTCTGCTGGCAGTACGTGTCCGGTTCCCAGAAGCCGGTGGTGTACGTGGCGTCGGTGCCGCCGCCGACGTCCACGAACCCGGTGTTGCTGCGCACCACGTCGGCGCCCGAACCCAGCCCCGCGATCGCCGGGGTGAGCGTGTCCGGGTCCGGATTGCTCACGGCGATGCGGTACTTGCCCCCGGTCAGCGCACTGGTGGACGGGGTGAACACGGCCACCCCGTCGCTGCCGGTGACCGCGCTGATCGTCCGGCCCGCGTCGTCCCTGAGCGTGACCCGCACGCCGGGCAGCCCCGGTTCGAGCACCTGGTCCCAGGCGCCGTCGGCATCGACCTCACGCACCACCCGGACGCTGACGTTCCCGTCGCCCGGTTGCGCGGACTCCTGCGCCGCGACGGGGGCGGATCCCAGCGCGCCGATCACCAGCACCCCCGCTGCCAGCAGCGCGGGGCCGCGTACTCCCGGTCTCGATAGCCGTCTTCTCAAAGGTCTCTTCTTCCTCGTCTCCCCCAGAGTGACGAGCAGATATATACGGGAAATGGGAAGCGATTAATCGACCCATCCGGATTACTTGCTTTGCGGCGATTTCACATCACCCTCCAGGCAGGAGAACGGCGCCAACCTGCGACGTCAGTCCCAGTGGCACCTCTACATGAAAGCGGTGCAGAATTGCGGCACATGGCCCAACGGGAAAACGAGATGGATTTCCCAGGAATTCGTCAAGCACTTCGGCGCACGTGGTAATGCATGACGTGCGCGGGACGCGAAAGTCGTGCAGTGGGGACGGTGCCCTCGGGGGTGGTCTCGCGTCCGGTGGCCGCGGGTCCGGCGTCTACGACGGGCAGGTGCTCGATGTGTTTGCGGGGCACGTTGAGGTGTCCTTCGCGGGTGTGGAACTGCTTCGCGGCGGCGAGGTTGAGTTCCCATTCGTGGTCCTGCGTGCGGCGTACGGGCCGTTCGTCGGCGGCGGCCGGCAAGAGCCGGAGCCCGCCGGTCAGGAGTTCCTGCTGGGCGGGCAGTTCACCCGCTGCCGTCGGCACGATCCCACCGGCTTGTACGTGGATCTGGACGAGGCGCAGGGCACGCTGCCAGGCGATGTCCCAGGCCGGGCGCCAGTCGGGATCGATCTCGTCGATGCGTTCGGCCTCCAGGGTCCCGGCCCGGTTGACGGACACCCGTTGTCAGTGGCGGCGGTGACAATCCGGGCATGACTTCACCCCAACACCTCGATGGCCTCCTCACCGACCTAGGGCTGGCGGAGGCGGCCACGTTCACGGCGGTGCGCGGTGCCGACGAGGACGCGGTGATCCGCCTCTTCGGCGGTGACCTTGGGCAGGCCAGCCCCATGTACCTGGAGGAACTGCGTGAGCACTACGACGGTGACCTCATCCTGGTCTCCCGGTCGGGGCCGGCGGTCGTCGTCGTGGAGAACAACAACTATCAGGGCGCCCGCGAGGAGGTGCTGCGCCCGCTCTCCCGCCTCGGCCGTAGCGCCAGCGCTTTCTGGAACGTCAACGCGGTGTCCCAGCTGAGCCTGGCCGAGGACGGACTGGTCTTGTCCATGCTCGACATGGTCATGCCTGAGGACGCCTTCGGAGCGCGCCCCGAGGCCTGGCAGCCTCTGCTGGAGGGTCTTGCCTTCGGGGTCGGCTCCGGCTGGGGCGAAGGCCTTGCGGCCGTCGAGCGCGCGACGGGCGCACGGTTCGACTCCGCCTGGGTCCGCGGCCCGCACCGCGCCGTGGCGATCACGCCGGTACCGCAGTACCTGCTGGGGCAGGGGCTCATCGACTCTCCGCTGCTCAAGAGGGAGCCCTTCGTGAGCTACCTGGCCGACTTGGGGCCCGCGCTGGTGGGACAGATGCGGCGCCACGCTCTGGACCTGGCCCTGGCTCATGCCGATTTGCGCGCACACCCCTTGGCCCTTGCGGCCCTCGCGGCGGATGAGATCCTGGCCGCCGCGCGGGAGCGGCTGCGAGACGACCTCACCGTCGCCCACGAGATGGCTCTCTCCCAGTCCCACGCACTGCGGGCTGACGAGGATGATGACTTCGCACCCGAGTGGGAGCGCCCGTCCCACCTCGCCTATCGGCAGGCCATCGTCTTCGGTGTCCTCGCGCAGTGCGTTGCGGCACACCTGCCCACCACCACGGACGGCCTCCCCGACATCCTCAGCTCCCTGGTCATGGCGATGACGGGAGACAGCGAACGGGTCGAGGAGTTCTGGATGGTCGACCATCTGCACAACGCAGCAGGGCGAGAGGCTTGAGCGGAACGGCCCACCACAGATCAGTGCATCTCCCGCTGGACAGTGTTGGGTCGGCGCTGCCACCGCTTGAGGTGGCGTCCTCGGAAAGGGACGCGGACGGGACGGCCCGCGCCCTGGTACGCCTTGTCGGCATAGGTGGGAAGACCGGCCGCGGCGAGTGCGTTGATGATCCCGTGCTCTCGGGCTGCGGTGAGATCGTGGGTCGCGCCGGGCAATGCGGGTGAGGCCCACAGCAGCCGGCCGAAGGGACCGGTCAGGACCTGCACGTATCTGCCGTGGAGTTTCTTCTTACCGGAGCAGTACGGACGGTCGGCGGCGATCCGGTCGATCGGCAGAACGGTGCCGTCCAGGATCGGATACGCCTTCTTCCGCGCCGGTGCCGTCGTCTCGTCGAGCGTCGGTGCGAGGTCGGCCGGCCCCTCGATTTCCTCGCGAACGTAGCGGTACCCGGCGGCGAGCTGGGCGTAAGTGTCACCGCAGCGCAGGTGCGCCAGAACGAGCAGGGCCTGACGGCCGACGCTCAGCCGCCGCCATCGTGTACCGGTCTCCCGGCGGTGCTTGGCCAGTTGGCATGCCAGATGCCGCAGGTGTGCGGTCGACAGATCGATCGCCGACGGATGGACGAGCACGTGAAGCTCCTGGTGGTGCACGGTGGATCTTGGTCGTGACACCGTCTGCCAGGACCTTCACCACGTTACAGAGCCGACCAACTGGCGGACCGCGACGGCAGGTTGAGATGGGTTCATCGACTCGTCAACTCCAGCGATGGAGATCCAACGCGAGCAAGTGCTCCGCACGCGTCGTGGCCACGAGCGCCTGGTGGCCCCCGGCGCGGGTGCCAAAGCCGAGCTCACCTCAGCCGACCGAATCCTGGTCACCGTGCTCCACCTGCGAAAACTCGCGACCATGGACCTCCTGGGCGAGCTCTTCAACACCACCGCCATGACCGTCAGCCGCGCAGCGAAAGACGTCTGCCCCCTCCTTGAAGCCCATGACGTCCACGTCTCGGCCTCAACAGCCCGTTTCCGCACGCCGGAAGACGTCGCGAGGTTCCTCGACCCCAACAAAACCAAGATCAAACCAACGTGTTGATTCCCGGCAAGCCCCTAACACAAGAACCGTTCTCCGTCATGGAGTTGCCTGTTCCTGCACCGCCCGCACGTCGTCGACGGCGAACTGGGCCAGGGCAATGCCGTCCGCGACGAGCACGTCCCGGTACGTCCTGGCGGCCGGGTGGCGGGCGGCTCCAGAAGGAGCTCGGTGCCGCCGGGCTCCTCGGGGTGAGACGACGGTCGGCCACCGGTCGGTCTCGCCCTGAGGAAGCCGTGTTCAGGCGCGGGCAGGGGTTTCCCACGCGGGACCGGAAGAGCCTCGCGGCAGCAGTACGTGGCGGTACGCGCCCGGGGTCTCGGACATCCGGATCTGGTCGGTGACGCCCTGGTAGTCGCCGAGCGGGGTGCGGGCGGTGAAGGTCTCGGGGTCCAGGTAGGCGTGGTCGTCGCCGGTTCCGGCGACGGCCGTGGCGTACGCCTTGTCGAAGACGCCCAGCGAGAGGATCCACAGCGCGACGCGGGTGAGCGAGACATGGACGCGGTAGGAGCCACCGTCCACCGCGCGCCGCCGCAGCGCCTCCACGATCCCGGCGGTCAGGAACCAGGCCACCAGATAGTCGTTGACCACGGTGATCGGCGGGAGTGCGGGACGGTCGCCGTCGCCCTCCAGGTGGAGCAGGCCCGCGACCGAACCGGCCGTCTGGTCGAACCCGATCCGCCTCGCCCAGGGGCCTGTGGTGCCGTGCAGCGAGACGGTGGCGTGGACCAGGCCGGGGCGCACGGCGATGGCCTCGTCCTCGGACAGACCCATCGAGGCGAGCAGGCCCGGGCGGCGGTTGGCGTAGAACACGTCGGCCCCGGCCAGCAGTTCGCGTATCACCGCCGTACCTTCTGCGGTGCGCGGCTCCACGGTGGCCGAGCGCACCCCCACCTGGGTCGTGTTGTACGTCACCGGGTGTTCCAGCTCGTTCGGACGCCACAGGTTCAGTACGTCCGCGCCGTGCAGGGCCAGGGCCCGGCCGGCCCCCGCGCCCGCGATGATGTGGCCCATGCCCAGCGCCCGTACGCCGTCCAGCGGGGCGGTCGCGCCCGCGCCCACGGTGGGCAGCGGCTCTGGGTCGCTGTCACCGATCCTGGTGATCTCCACCAGCGGCATGCCGGAGAGGACCTCGGTGAACTGCCGCTCCTTCAGGAACTCCTGGGGCGTTCGGACCATGGGCAGCACCACCCCGGCCCGCTCGGCCGCCTCCTCCAGCTCGGCGGCCCGCCATGTGCCGATCGCCGCGGCGACCGCATCGGGGTCCTCGGGGACGCCGAGCAGGCGTTCGGCGGCGATGCGCAGGTTGGGGTAGGGGTTGAGCGGCATCACCCAGCGGTCGTCGGCGGTGCGGTAGAAGCCGTTGACGAAGGCCATGGTGGGGACGGACGGTGCGCCGCCCGGGTAGCCGCCCAGCAGTTCCCACTTCTGGTCGTAGAAGGGGCACAGCCGGTGCGGGGCGACCCGCAGGTCCATCGAGATGTCCTGGCCGGGCCCGCCGCGCTGCCGCCACAGGGCGGCGATCGCGGCGGACTTGGCGGAGAGGGCGAGCGAGGTGGCGGCGCCGAGCCGCAGGGTGCTGGGCACGATCGGGTCGGCGCCGCGGAAGGTGAAGGTGCCGCCGGTGTCGGCGCGGTTCAGTCCGATGGTGGCGAGTATCTCGTCGAGCGCGGTGTGGATGTCGAAGGCGTCGTCGGTCGCGGGGTTCGCGACCGCCTTGGCGATGCTGTCGGACAGGGACATGGCGTCTCCAGGGTGCTTGCCGGGATCGGGGGTCAGCTGCGGGGGAGGGGGCGGTTCTCGTCGAGCGCGCGCATCAGCGCGATCTGGCGGTGGTCGCGTTCGGCGGCCAGTTCGGTGACGCTGCCCTCGGCCAGGAACTCCTTGGCCTGGGCGATGAGCAGGGCGAGCGTGGGCTCGTCGAAGGAGGGAGTGCCCAGGGCCGGCCAGGCGGCTTCCATCTGGGGTCCGAGGTGGGCCAGAAAGTCGGGCAGTCCGCCCTGGCCGCCGCCCAGGTGGAAGGAGCGGAAGGGCCCGTCCACCGCCCAGCGCAGGCCGATCGAGGAGGTGACGACGGAGTCCAGCTCCTGCTCGGTGACCACACCGGTGGCCACCAGGTGCACGGCCTCGCGGAACAGCGCGGACTGCAGTCGGTTGGCGACGAACCCGGGGACCTCCTTGCGCAGCACCTGGGGCTGCTTGCCGAGCGAGGCGTAGAACTGCCGTGCCCGCTCGACGGTTTCGGCCGAGGTGAGCGCGCCGGGGACGATCTCGACCAGTGGGATCAGATGCGGAGGGTTGAAGGGATGCCCCACCACCAGCCGCTCGGGGCTGCGCAGGGCGCCTGCGATGGCGGTGGCCGGAATGCCGGAGGTCGAGGTGGCCAGCAGCGCGTTCGCCGGGGCGTACTGCTCGATGCGCTGCCACAGCTCCTGCTTGAGCGGCAGCCGCTCCGGGCCGTTCTCCTGTACGACATCGGCCTGCGCGACAGCGAGAGCCAGGTCGGGCTCCAGGCGCAGGCGCGCGGTCAGCTGCGCGGTGTCGAAGCCGAGTTCGCGCAGGGCCGGTTCACAGGCGGCGAGTTCGGTGTCCAGGTAGGCGTCCAGGTCGGGGCGCGGGTCGCAGACGGTGACCTCCAGGCCGCCTGCCAGGAACAGGGCGGTCCAGGAGGCGCCGATCAGGCCGGCGCCGACGACGGTTGCGCGCAGGGGGCTCATGCGGAAGGCACCTTCTCGAGGTAGTCGTGCACGGGTGCGGCGGGGGAGAGAGTGAGGTCGGCCAGCACATGGGTGGCGCACACGACCTCGCGTACGGGCAGATCGGCCAGCGGTGCGAGCGCGTGCTCGAAGAGCTGGAGCCGCGCGGGCCCGGACCAGGCGCCCTTGACGGTGAGATCGGTGATGCGGGTGCGGACGAGCTCGCAGCGCAGGGGAGCGCCGTCGTATCCGCGGTCCATACCCAGGAGGTAGGTGGGCGCGGCGAGTTCCGCGCGGGCCTGGGAAAGGTCGAGCGGCTGGTGCTTGTAGCCCATCGTCGCGGTTGCCACCCGCAGCGAGCCGTGGTCGAGGGTGCCGACCAGGGTGTCGCCGTCGACGTACAGGCGGGGCGATCCCGCCTTCTTCGGGTACGCGCTCAGTTCGCGCCCCGAGGCGATGGCCGGTGCGCTGTCCACGTACATCGCCAGACTGAACTCGCCCTGCTCGCCGTCGAGTTCGACCGGGACCAGCTGGCCGGACTCGCTGTAGCTGCCGAGACCGGTGACGTCCGGCATCCGGATGACCTCGAAGCGGACCAGTGGCTCGGGCACGGTGAGCGGCTCGGGCACCAGCCGGCGCAGCGCGGCCGGGTCGGTGCGGTAGGTGATGGTCAGGTACTCGCGGTCGGTGAAACGGTACGGCGGCAGCGGGTAGGCGGGGGAGCCCACCGGGGTGGTGATCAGCTGGGGGACGTCCTCGGCACGCATCGCGGTCACCAGGCCAGGGGGGAGGCGCCGAGCGGCTCGGCGGAGCGGGTCAGGCGGGGGCGCAGGGTCGAGTACGCGATCCGGGTCGGCAGGTAGCGGACGTGGCCGAACGGGCCCTCGACGGTGGCCAGTTGTCCGGCGGCGTCGGTGGGGTCGGGGGCGGGCAGTTCACGGACCTGCTCGCGCGGCAGCAGCCCGAGGTCCTGCACCCACATCGAGACCTTGGCCAGGTCCACGTGCACCCGCCAGGTCCCGCCGTCGCGCGCCCGGCGGCGCAGCGCCTCCACCACCCCGGCCGCGCCGAGGATCGCCGCCAGGTAGTCGTTGAGCAGGTAGGTGGGCGGCAGCCGTGGTCCGTCGAAGGAGCCCTCCTCGGCCGAGAACCCGCTGGCGGCACAGGCGAGTTGGTCGAATCCGCCGCGCCGGGACCAGGGTCCGGTGCCGCCCCAGCCGTGGAAGTCCAGCAGCACGAGCCCGGGGCGCGCCTCGGCCAGCGCCCGCGGTCCGAAGCCCTTGGCGTCCAGGTTCAGGTAGTTGCTCACATAGACGTCGGCGTCGGCCAGCACGCGGCCAAACGCCCTGGCCGCGTCGGGGTCGAGCAGATCGCAGAAGGCGGCGCGCTTGCCGATGCCGGTCTCGATGATCATGCCGTTGGGGTCGGGGTGCCCGGGGGAGGACAGGTGCAGCACGTCCGCGCCCAGCTCGGCGGCCATCCGCGCGGCGATCGGACCGGCGATGACGTGCGTGTTGTCCAGTACGCGCAGACCGGAGAGCGGGAGTTCGGCTCCGGCGGGGAAGGGCTCGGGAGCACTGTCGCCCAGCTTCTCGAGGTGGATCAGCGGTCCCGCGTCGAGCAGCCGCCCCTGCGGGTGCTCGCGCCACTCCGCCTGCGTCCGCACCGCGATGGCGGTGCCGCCGCGCGAGCAGATCGCCTCCTCCAGCGCGAACGCGTCCCAGTGCGCGACGGCGTCCGCGAGCCGCTCGCGGCTGGGCGGGCAGTCCAGTACCTCGCAGGCGAGGTCGCGCAGGGCCGGGTAGGACAGCAGGACGTAGATGTAGCGGCCGTCGGCGGCACGGTAGAAGTCGCTGTGGCCGAGCAGGTTGGGGTCCTCGGCGAGCTCGGTGATCGGTACACCGTTGGCGCTGGTCAGGAAGGCGGCCATCAGCTGGTGCACGGCCGACTCGACCGAGACGGTGACGTCCTGGCCGTCCCCGCCGCGCTCCCGCCACAGCGCGGCGACCTCCGTACCGAGCGCCGCGAGGGCGGCCGCGGCCGCGTCGCCGATCCGGTGCACGGAGGGGGTGACGGGGTCGGCACCGGTGATGGTGATCTTGCCGCCGGCGTCCGCGGCGCTGATGCCGAGCT
Organism: Streptomyces sp. NPDC050085; assembly: GCF_044460595.1. NCBI lineage: Bacteria > Bacillati > Actinomycetota > Actinomycetes > Kitasatosporales > Streptomycetaceae > Streptomyces > Streptomyces sp. NPDC050085. The sequence goes on from NZ_JBITJZ010000020.1 coordinate 120,005, forward strand.
CACGGTAGAGGCCGTCGAGTGCGTCATAGGGAGTGCTGGTCATAACGGGCTTCCTATCTGGAGGAGTTCCGGCGCCTCCAAGAAAACCCCCAGGAAGCGAATTACGTCCAATATGGACCGCACGCAGCGGTGATAGGCCCTGCCATATAACACGGCGTCGGGCCGGGTGAACGGCCGACGGCCAACCAAAGCCCGCATCATACGAATTGCGCCCGGCATTGATTGGCGCTCACCTATGAACCCGCGCTGACCTGCACAGATTTAGCGGCAGGTGTTCCAGGGAGGCCCATACGCGGGACGCCCACCACCGATACGACCCGTCCTATCGACCGCCGCCGACCTGCCGCTATACGCCCGGCCTCACATATCCATCGGCTCATTGATATTGGACGCGACCCCGTCCGGCGGGCTTTTCTGGTTCCACCGCAACGAACCGAAATGGAGGCGAGATGACCAACAAAGGAATGCTGGCCGGCGTCCGCATCGTCGAACTCGGCAGCGTGATCATGGTGCCCTACGCCGCCCAGCAGCTCGGTGACCTGGGCGCGGACGTCATCAAGGTCGAGCCGCCCACCGGTGACATGACACGCAGCTACCCACCGCTGCGCCACACCGGAATGGGCGGTGCAGCCCTCAACCTCAACCGCAACAAGCGCAGTGTCGCCCTCGACCTGAAGGCCCCGCACGGCCGCGACGCACTGCTCGCGCTGCTGCGTACGGCGGACGTGTTCCTCACCAACATCCGCCCGCAGGCCCTCGCCCGGCTCCGGCTCACCCCCGAGGAACTGGCCACCGCGAACCCGGAGTTGATCCAGGTCAACGCCCAGGGCTTCCGCAGCGACAGCGAGCTCGGCACCCTCGCCGCGTACGACGACATCATCCAGGCCGTCTCCGGCCTTGTCTGGCTCAACCAGCAGGCCAGCGGGGAGCCGCACTTCGTGCCCACACTCCTGGTCGACAAGATCTGCGGCCTGCAGATCACCCAGTCGGTGCTCGCCGCCCTGCACCACCGCGCGAACGGTGGCGGCGGCCAGCACATCGAGGTGCCGATGGCCGATGTGATGATGGCCTTCAACCTGGTCGAGCACCTCGGCCAGGCGGTGCTCGAGCCGGACGGACCCTTCGGCGCGCCCCGCTCGATGAGCCGTGCCCGCCGGGCCCAGCGCACCGCCGACGGCTGGATGTGCATCCTGCCGCACAGCGACCGCAACTGGCGCGACTTCACCACCTTCGCGGGCCGGCCCGACCTGGCCGAGGACCCACGGTTCGCCACCCGCGCCCTGCGCGCGGCCAACGCCGACGAGCTCTACCCGGTACTGGACGAGCTCGCCCGGCAGCACACCACCGCCAGCTGGCAGGACTTCTGCCACCGCGTCAGCATCCCCGCCGCCCCGGTGCACTCCATCGCCTCCGCCGCCACCACCGACTACGCCCGCGAGGGCGGGGTGCTCACCGAGGTGGTCCACCCCACCGAGGGCCCCTACCGGTCCATCGGCCGGCCGGTGCGCTATTCCGCCGACCCCGAACCGCCGCTGCGGCCCTGCCCGGCCGTCGGCGAGCACACCGACGAGGTGCTGCGCGAGGCCGGCTTCGACCCGAACCTGCTGCGCCCCGCGCACGCTGTCTGACAAGGAGAAGGACATGACCGCACTGCAGTCCGCCCAAACCCTCGAACTGCGCCGGGAGGTACGCCGGTTCCTGGCCGAGGAGCGCGCCCGCGGCACCGTCCTTGGCCGCCCCGACTCCTGGCTCACCGGCTGGCTCCCGGAGTTCAGCCGCCGGCTCGCCGAGCGGGGCTGGGTCGGCATGGCCCTGCCCAAGGAATACGGCGGCGGTGGCCTGGGCTTCCTCGCCCGGGTGGTGGTGATCGAGGAGTTGCTCGCCGCCGGTGCCCCCGTCTCCGCGCACTGGGTCGCCGACCGGCAGGCCGCGCCCTCGATCCTCAACCACGGCAGCGAGGAACAGAAGAAGCGCTTCCTGCCCGCGATCGCCGAAGGGCGCTGCTTCTTCTCCATCGGCATGAGCGAGGAGCAGGCCGGATCCGACCTGGCAGGCGTGCAGACCCGCGCCGAACGGGTCGAAGGCGGCTGGCGGCTGACCGGCACCAAGAAGTGGACCGGCGGCGCACACTGCAACGACTACGCGATCGTGCTGGCCCGCACCAGCGAGCACGAGGACCGCCACCAAGGGCTCAGCCAGTTCATCGTGGACCTGCGCGCCCCCGGGGTGCGGGTGGAGCCGATCCACCTGCTGACCGGCGAGCACACCTTCAACTACTTCCACCTGGACGGTGTCGAGGTCCCCGACGGCATGCTGCTCGGCAACGAGGGCGACGGCTGGGCACAGGTCACCGGCGAGCTCGCCTTCGAACGCAGCGGCCCCGAGCGGTACCTGAGCACCTTCCCGCTGCTGGTCGCGCTGGTGCGCGAGCTGTCCGACAAGCCGGCCACCGCCGACCAGCAGGCCCGCCTGGGCGCATTGATCGCACGGCTGTACGCGGTGCGGCAGCTGTCGCTGGGCGTGGCCGCCGCGCTGGACGAGGGCCGCCCGGCCGACGTGCAGGCCGCCCTGGTCAAGGACCTCGGCACCCGGCTCGAGGGCGAACTGGTCCACGAGGTCCGCCGGATCCTGCCGGTCGCCCCCGACGCCGAGGCCACCCCCGGCACCTACCCCGAACTCCTGGCCCTGGCGCTGCTGCACACCCCCGCCTACACCCTGCGCGGCGGCACCAACGAAATCCTGCGCGGCATCATCACCCGCGCCGTCGAACACGTCGAGCACGTCGAGCACAAGGAGCAGCAGTCATGAGCATCCCGCAGCAGCTTGCCACCGTCCGTACCGCTGGGCGCACCGCCGGGACGGAATCCGCAGCCGGGTCCGGACCGCTGGCCGAGGACAACTTTGTCGCCCGGCCGCTGGCCGAGCACGCCGAACTCGCCCTGCCCGCAGGACCCCTGACGTACTGCCTGGCCACCAGCCTGGTCATCCGCTGGGCCCACCCCGCCGTCTTCCACGTCGGACCGGCCGGAACCATGGGCGATGACACTGCCCTGCGCGTCTCCGGCACCCTGCCCCGCGTGCCTGGGGCACGCGGAGCCACCGTGCTGGTCGCGGCCCAGGGGCCGGGCGGGCCCGTACTGTTCCCCGTCGACCCCACCCGTACCAGCGTCGAGACCGGGGCCAACCTGGCCGGCGAGCCGCGCGACACCCTGCACTTGTCCGACTACCAGGTCCCCGCCGAGCTCGTCCGGCCCCTCACCCCCCAACTGCTCGCCGAGTCCGAGCTGCGGGCCGCGCTGTGCCGGGCCGCGCTGATCGCCGGGGCGGCCGAACGCTGCGTGCAGCTGACGGTGGCCCACACCGCGACGCGGATCCAGTTCGGCCGCCCGCTGGGCCACTTCCAGGCAGTGAAGCAGGAGGAGGCCCGGCTGATCGAGGAGTCCGCCCTGGTCGGCGCGGCCGTCGAGGCGGCCGGTGAGGCCCTCGAACGACTCGGCGCCGAAGCCGCGTTCGAGGTCGCCGCCGCCAAGGCCCAGGCCTCGGCCTCGGTCGCCGAGATCGCCCGGATCGCCCACCAACTGCACGGCGCGATCGGCTTCACCGAGCTGAGCGAACTCCACTTCGCCACCACCCGGTTGTGGTCCTGGCGCGACGAGGACGGAGATGAGGCGTACTGGTCCGCCCGCCTCGGCCGCGCGGCGCTAGCGCAGCGGCCCGAACAGCTCTGGCCTGCACTCACCGGCTCCAAATGACGCTCTATATGATCTCGGTATGGACCTCACCCCGCGCCTGCTTGAGCAGTTCATAGCACTGGCCGACGAGAAGCACTACGGGCGGGCGGCCGAACAGCTGACGATGAGTCAGCCTTCGCTCAGTCAGGCCATCCAGCGCCTGGAACGGATCGTCGGTGTGCGGCTGCTCGACCGGGGCAGCCGCAGCGTCGAACTCACCCCGGCGGGTGCGGCCTTCGCCGCCGATGCGCGGAGCCTGCTGGACGCCCAGGAATCCGCACTCGCCCGCGCCCGCCAGATCGCCTCGGGGGACGCGGGCGAGATCCGCGTCGGCTACGTCCCCAGCTTCGGGCACTGGCACGTGCCACGATTGCTGTCCGCTCTGGCACGTCAACTACCGGACCTCAGAGCGCAGTTGACACAGGCCTCCTCCATGGCCCTGGTCGAGGCCCTGCGGCTGGGCTCACTCGACCTCGCCTTCATCCGCTCTCTGCCGCCGCGCAGCGAGGACATGGAGATATCCGAGATCAGCTGGGAACGGTTCGCCGTTGCCCTGCCCGAGGCGCATCCGCTCGCGGGCGCGGCAGAGCTCGCGCTGTCCGACCTCCAGCAGGACTCGTGGGTGCTTCTCAGCGAGCGGTCCGTGCCCGACTTGGCCCGTGCCTGCATGCTGATGTTCCGTCAGGCGGGCTACCCACCCCAGGTCCGGGCCCGGGCCGAGGACCTCTCCGGGTTGCTCGGCTACGTCACTTCCGGCCTGTGCGTTGCCATAGTCTCCGAACACACCGCCGAACTGTCCTTCCCGGGTATCCGCGTCGTCCCCCTGACCGACGACGGTGCCAAAGACGCAATCCCTGTCTACGCCGTACACCGCCCCACGCCCCACCCAGCTGTGCTCGCGCTGCTGAGACACGCCGACACCTGGTTCAGCGAAGGTCCCTGACCCGTCGCGGTTTACCGGTGGTGGGTGCTTCGTGTCGGTCAGCATGTCCCCTGCCGCGCCTTGTATTACGGCCTTGAGATGCCGCGTCGGCCGATACCGGGGTTCTTGTCGGCAGGGTGTCTCTTCGGTGTCGGGCCCCGGGGTGTTGGCAGCGCCGCCGGGGTCAACCTATGCCCATAGGGCCTGCAGTTGCGGGAGCGTAGCTGGTCAAGGTTATCAACTTCCAGCTATAGCCAATGACTTGAAGCTTCAGTGCAGGCATGGGTGCGCGTGTGCGAATTGCGCGGAGGTGCGTTTCCTCCCCAAGGCCTGTGCCGTTGTCAGAGCTGACGGCGGTGACAGGAACACGGTGCGGAGGGCGGGCAAATGCCGGAACGGAACAAGGAGTTCGGCAAGTTCGGCGCGCAGGGCATCAAGGGTTTCGAGGCGGTGGCTCGCCAACTCGACCGCCTCGCGGACTTCATCGCGACACCGGTCACCCAACGCCGGGGCCTGATGGCGCGCCTGCACTACCTGACCCGCACAGACCACGCGAGGCAGGCCTGACGGTGACGGACCGCACGCTGAAGGCTTGGCTGGAAGGCAAGCGTTCCCCGTCGAAGAAGAACCTGGAGCGCATCGAGGCGGCGTACCGCGCGGTACGCCGCGCGAACGTCGCCCGGTACCTGCTGGCCCGCCTCAACCGCGACGGCCGCGGCACCAGGGTGGAGTTCCACCCACTGAACCAGTCCCAGGTGCCGCGCCCGCGCCAACGGGTCATCGACTACCGCTCGTTGAACGTACGCAACTGGGCCCGGATCGTGCGGGCGTGGGCGGCGGGTGACATGCGAGCTCTGGACGAGGCCTGGATCAACGACGCGGTGGTGGACCTCGGCTCGCAGTGGGGTGAGTACGAGTACGTGTCGAGCATCGGGTTCGCGGCGTGATGCTTGAGCGGCTGGCTGTGGATCGTGAGGTTGTGCGCCGCCTGATCGGCCTTGATCTCACAGACGAAGACTTCGAGGCGGCTCCCGACGTCTTCGCCAACATCCACAAGATTGCCACTGAGAAGGCGGCCCGAGCAGACTCAGCGACCGACTGCGCCCTCGCTTCATGGCTGCGCTGGCTGCTGCCGTGGACGGACGTTCCCGCTACCTTCGCAACGGGACCTTGCCGTAGGGCACGTGGACGGCTGGCCCTCTCTGAACTATCCGGCGGCGGGGACGGACCGGAGGGGCTGAGGCTGGTGTTTGGGGGGTGCGGTCTCGTACAACGGGGCGGTGATCTCGGGAAGTTCGCCGTCCACGATGCGTTCGGAGGCATCCTGGATTGCGTCTTCGAGCTGCTCCTGCGTTGCGTACGAGGCGATGTAGGGATGCAGGTAGTACGTGCGGTACTTGCGGCGTCCTGAACGGTCTTTGGGCCGCAGGACGATATTCCGGTTCTCCAGTAGTGCCATCGCGGTGTTCGCGGAGTTGCGGGACAGACCCACGAGGGCCCCTAGTTCGGCCTGAGAGGCGATGACCTCGCCCCCAGGCCGCTGGCGCTCGACGAGAACGCTCAAGAGGTCCTGGGCGGCTTTCGTGAGGTTCAGCCGGTACAGCATTCCGAAGCCGGCACTTGCCTGGATCAGCATGCCCTGCCCTCCTCGTTTGTACCTTCGGTGTCTCCGTCTTCGTCCCGAAGCTCCACTCGCACGTTACGTGGCGGCCTCGGCGCGTTCAGCGCCGGGAACGCGTCCTGGGGAAGGTGGCCGTCTCCGTTGCGCAGTGCGTTCAGGATTTCCTGTTGGCGGTCGCCATTGCCCTCGAAGCCGAGCATTGGGTTCACGAAGATCAGACCGGTATCGACGCGCTGGATCATGTGCCACTCCTCCAGTCTGCCGATCGCACGAGTGACGTTTGATCTTTCCACGTTGAGCTTCTCTGCGATCTTCATGTGAGTGGAGCGCACCCACCCCTCGCGCTGTCGGCCAATGCACCACAGTAAGACGGCGGACTGGATCGGTGACATGCCGTGCTGAGCGATCAGTACCGCCAGGACGTCGGCGAGGAAGTCATTGGAGACCACGCTGTAGCCGGAGCGGCCGTACATTTCGTGGGGCGCTCGGTAGGTGTACCGCACGCTCACGTCCATCTTCTGAACGGGCCGGTTGCGTGTCGGGGGCTTGATGTCCTGCCCGAACCGTGACGACAGGGTCTCGCGGAAGGCGCTGTCGCCGTCGGGAGGGACGGCGGTGATTCGGCGGGAACTCCGGCCGGACACAGGGCGCTTGGGCTGACGGGCCATCGACGGTCCTGTCCTCGATCACTGTGGTCACCGCAGACGCTAGCAGTTCGCCAACTCCAGTTTGCGCTTTTGTACATGCTGGCATGGTGCTTCTGTGTCGACACCGACACGTCGAACTCACCCTGATCTACGCGGACCTGACTCGACCTGCACGAACAGCGTTTTGTACAGGCCTACTTGGCACATATGAGTGCCGAGGTGGCACCACTGACACATTTTTGGAGTCCTATGTGCCAGCCCCGACACATAGGGTCTCGCAGAACCCCAGGTCAGACGCACTTTCTCCCGAGTGCCCTCTTTCCTTAAGAGGCGCAAGGTCGCGTGTCGGATCGGCGTTGGTTCTTGGTTTGTTGCTGTCTGCGGTATCAATTTGCCGGGCTTCAGTAGCTGTTGACTGGTTCAGGAAGCTGGTGGGGGATTAGTGGTTTGGAGTACGGGCTATATCTGACAGGTTGTTATCTTACGTTGTGTCAGCAATCAGTGATGGTCCGTCAGCTTCCTTTGTTAGTACCGGAGTTGGTTGTCTAGTTGTTGTTTGTGGGACGGAGGCTAGGGTGGCAGCTAGGCAACCACCAGAAATTCGCGGAGCGAATTTCTGTCGCCTGAATTGCGGAGCAATTCAGGCCGCGGACAACGGAGTTGGCCGCTCCGGACGGCGGAGCCGGCCAGTGGGCAACGCGGAGCGTTGCCGTCTTCCCGCCACGTAGTGGCGGCGCGTCGTGTCTGCGGAGCAGACCGCGCGC
>NZ_JBITJZ010000021.1:0-98204 GCF_044460595.1 Streptomyces sp. NPDC050085
CACCCGCTACGACAAGACCGCCACCTCGTACCAAGCCGTGATCACCCTCGCCGCCACACTGCTCTGGCTGCAACCACTTTGAAGACACGCCCTAGAGACGAGTAGTTCCGAATGTGTTCAGTGATCGAATGCGGTCAGCGACCGCAGGACCGGGGCTCCGGTCTTGTGGTTGTGCCAGATGGCCGAGGCCATGGCGAGGATGCGCTGGGCGACGCGGACGGCGACGCCCTCGAAGGTGCGGCCGCCGTGCTGTTCCAGGTCGAGCTGGCCCTTCAACGTGTCGTTGACCGACTCGATCAGTTGCCGCATCGACTTCAGCAGCGACTCGCCTCTGCGGCGCTTCTCCCGCTTGAACGACGGGCGGAGCAGCTCCGCGCCCTGGAAGGCGAGATCGGCCTCGAACTCCTTGGAAGCGAAGCCCTTGTCGGCGATCAGGAGCAGGCCTGGTCTGTCGGTCGTCAGATCGGGTTCGCGGTCCAGCATGGCTGCCAGTACCTCCCGCTCGTCGATCTTCGGACTGGCCAGGGCCCAGGTGATCGGCATCCCGTTCGGGGTGCAGACCAGGATCAGGCGCAGTACCGGTATCCGGCCCAGCCGGCCATGTCCGACCGCTTCACGGTGGGCCGCGACATGCCGCACGGCACCGGTGTGGAGTCGATGATCCAGTGGTTGTCGAACCAGAAGTCCGTATCCGTCGTAAGGAGACGTATCGCCCTCTTGACCAGCGGCAGCGCGGCCCGCAGCCGCTTGTTGTATCCGGGCCGTTTGGGCAGGTACGGGAACATCGCAGCCAGGTCGCTGCGGGCAAAGCGCAGCCAGCGGGCCTCGGAGGCGAAGCCCAGCAGAGCCTGCGCGACAGCCAGACACACGAGTTCGGAGTCGCTCAACTTCGGTGGCCTGCCCAGCCATCGGGTTCCTCCGATCTCGTCGTCGATCTTCACGTACAGTCCGGTGATGAGGGTGTCCAGGTCTTCGTTCTTCACAAAACGATCTTGGATGCCCTCTCTGTGTCTCCAGGCGAACCGCTGGGCCCCTATGTCGCCGAAACGCCTTGAATGCGGATCGGCTGCGCCGGAAATCTGCTGGTCCCGACGTGAGCGATAGCCGGTCATGCCGTGACGTAATGTGTCCAGCATGTCCGTTATTGCCATGGTTGCGGTTGTCGCGCTCGCCCTCCTGCACGCCTACATCCTGGTTCTGGAGATGTTCCTGTGGACCAGTTCCCGCGCCCGGGCCGCTTTCGGGACAACAGAGGAGTTCGCGGTCTCGACCAAGGCGATGGCCGCCAACCAGGGCCTGTACAACGGATTCCTGGCAGCCGGACTTCTGTGGGGTGCTTTCGCCTCCGATCCGATCGGCTTCCAAGTGCGAGTCTTCTTCCTGGCCTGCGTCGCCGTCGCCGGGCTGTACGGCGCCGCGACAGCGTCCCGCAAGATCCTCTTCGTGCAGACCGTCCCCGCCCTCGCCGTACTCACGCTGGTACTCCTGGCCCGCTGAAACCGGCGGGGGCCGTCACGGCATAGGACGATCACATTCGGAACTACTCGTCTAGTGGCCGATCAGGAGGATGTCGTAGTCCTCCTTGGCGTACCGGATGGCCTCCTTGTGGACCTTGGTCACCAGGGGGCAGGTCGCGTCGATCGTCGCGAGGTTCCGCTGGGCGGCCTCCTCGTGCACGGTCGGGGCCACGCCGTGCGCGGAGAACATCACGATGGAGCCCTCGGGGACCTCCTCCGTCTGCTCGACGAAGATGGCGCCCTTCTTCTCCAGGGTCTGTACGACGTACTTGTTGTGCACGATCTCGTGGCGGACATAGATCGGTGCGCCGTACTGCTCAAGGGCCTTCTCCACAGCCTGGATGGCCCGGTTGACACCCGCGCACGCCCCGCGAGGGGCGGCCAGGAGGGCACGGCGGGTGGTGGGAGGGTTCATGTCCGCCTCCGGACGGCGGTGTCGGCGAGGCGATGCAGGGCATCCTTGACGGCCGGGTCGATGGGGGCGGTGTCCAGGGCGGCCTGGGCTTGCTCGTACCGTTCGGCGATCATGGTCTCGACGGTGCGGACGGCGCCACTGGCGGTGATGATGCGGCGCGCCACCTGGGCCTGCTCCTCGGTGAGGGTGGGGCAACCAAGGAAGAGGCGGAGCTGATCGGCCTGGGCGCGCCGGGCGCGGGTGAGGGCCAGGGCGATGAGGACGGTGGCTTTGCCTTCGCGGAGGTCATCGAGGGCGGGTTTGCCGGTGGTCGCCGGGTCGCCGAACACGCCGAGGAGGTCATCGCGCAGTTGGAAGGCTTCGCCGAGCGGGATCGCGTAGGCGGACAGCGCGGCGAGGAGGGTCGGGGGTGCCCCGGCAAGGGCGGCGCCGAGCTGGAGGGGCCGCTCGATGGTGTATTTGGCGGTCTTGTAGCGGATGACGGTCAGTGCGGCCTGCACGTCGGGCTGCTGGTGACGGCGCCAGTCGAGGTTGAGGTCGAGGTACTGGCCCTGGATGACCTCGGTGCGCATCTTGTTCAGCAGCGGCCGCACGGCGGCCAGTTGCTGGGGGGTCAGGTTGCCGGTGTGCAGGAGTTCGTCGGACCACATCAGCGCCAGGTCCCCGACGAGGATCGCCGCGCCGGTGCCGAACTGCTCCGCGGCAGCGGGCAGTCCAGCGTGCTGCTGGGCGAAGTGGCGGTGGACGGTGGGGTGGCCTCGGCGGGTATCGGAGCGGTCCATGACATCGTCGTGGATGAGGGCGAAGGCATGGAAGAGCTCAAGGGAGGCAGCCAGGTGGTGGGCCGCGCGCACGGTGCCGTTGCAGCCGGCGGCGTGCCAGCCCACGAGGGTGAATAGGGGGCGGATGCGTTTCCCGCCGACCGCTATGAACCGGCGCAACGACGTGGCCAGGTCGGGCAGATCGGGGGTGCGGGCGGCGGCTTTACGGACGAGGAAGCCGTCCAGGACCTCATCCGCGGATGTCTTGAGATGGCTCAGATCGAGGGTAGGAGTAGGAGGAGAGAGAGTCATGAGGGCTCCTCGCGGGTGAGGGTGGCGACCTTGCGGTCCTGGTCGAAGGGCGCAGCCAGGATCTTTGATTCGGGGACCGCCGTGATCACAGGGCCGCGGTGGTTGATCTGACCTTGCCGTTATCCCAGGAGCCGGGGTCGGCTTCGCGGAACGTAGCCGGCTTGTTGATCACATATCCCCTCACCAGGAAGAACGTGGAGGGGGCCGTCGACGACGGTCTCGGCTCACGTCTCAAGACCGGAGCTGACTGAGCAGCGTCTGGTAGAGGGAGCGTTCACCGTCATCGAGAACGGGCTGATCTGCAGAACAGGGCGTGCGGTGGTGGATTGAAGGGCGGGCAGCGAGGTGCTCCACTGCGTGACGTGGGCGGTTGCCTTGCCGACCGGGCCGCGTAGTCGGCCGCTGAAGTAGGTGAGGTCGCCTTTCAGGTTCCCGAAGCCGGTTGCCAGCAAGGGGATGCGTGGGCCGGTGGGGGTACGCCCGCCGAGGCGGATGGCGGCGATGGTGTTGTGGGAGTCGCTGATGTGGACGCCGTCTGGTGACCAGTTGAAGGTGGCAAGCTCTTTCGGGACGCCCCAGATCTCCCGGCCTCCCGACAGTGATTGCGGGTCGTTCACCCAGATGGCGTGTACCCAGAGGGCGGCGTGTCGGCCGTGCCTGGCGAGGGCACCCACCATGAACTCGTCGTAGCAGAGTGTGCCGGTGAGGTATCGGATCAGCATGAAGGCCATCCGGCGGGCGGGGAGGAGCCGGGTGAGTTCGGGTGGCTGCGGAACCGCTTCGCGGGTCCGCAGCAGGCCGAGCCACAGGGTGCCGGTCGAGTGCCAGGGCGGGGGTGGGTAGGTGCTCGTCATGGCCTGGTCCTGGTGTAGTCGTGGCGGGCCTGGCCGCCGAGCGTGGTGAGGTAGCGGAACAGTGCCGGGCTCAAGCAGTAGATGCGGTACATCGCGGGCAGGTAGCCGGGGATGTCCACCACGGTCTTGCGTTTGCGTACCCCGTCGACGACGGCTCCGGCGACTTGGTCGGGGGTGGCGGGTGGGAGGAAGTCGACCAGGCGCGGCATCCGGTCGGAGCGGACGTGGGTCTTGAAAAAGTCGGTGCCCGTGACCACGCCGGGCCGGATCAGGGTCACCGCGACCGGGGTGCTGGCGAGTTCGATCCGCAGGATCTCGGTGTATGCCTCGATCGCTGCCTTGGCTGCCGCGTAGGCAGCGGACGGCCCGACCACGAGCAGCCTGCCGGCCGAGGAGCCCATCGCCACGATGTGGCCGCCGCCTGCCTCGAGCATCAGCGGGAGCACGGCCTTGACGCCGTAGACGAGGCCTTCGTAGCCGGTGCGCATCGACAGTTCGGCATCCTCGACGCTCATGTCGCGGACGTCGGACCAGCGTACGAACGCGGCGTTGTGCACGTACACGTCGGCTTTCCCGATGCCCGTGATCCACTGGTCGACGGCGGTTTTGGAGGTCACGTCCACCTGGTCGAGGACGATCTTGCGTGAGCCGTCGAGTTCGCGTTGAGCGCGGTGCAGATGGGCTGGCGAATGGTCGCAGACGTGTACCTGCGCACCTGCTGCGGCAAACGCCTGGGCCTGGGCCCAGCCGATGCCCTGGGCGCCGCCGGTGATCAGGCAGACCTGTCCGGCGAACGAGTCACCTGCCGAGGCTGGGTTGGAGCGCTTCCTCATGTCCTCTCCCAGTGGCTGTGAGGGGCTGGATCCGGTGCCCGAGGTGGCCGAGTGCGAGCAGCGTGAAGATGTCGGCGAGCGCCGGCACGGTGAACACAAACGGGCGCGGGCCGATCGAGTCGGGCGGCGCGGTGATGCCGCCGTCCTCGCGCTGATGGCCAAGGAGGAATGTCAGGGCGCGGGCTGCGGGCCGCGGGTCGTCCTGCAGGCAGAGGGCGATGAGTCCGTAGGCGGTGGTGATCGCGTCGCTGGGTGTGCCTTCTTGTGCGCCCCAGCCGCCATCGAGGTGCTGCTGCTCGCGGACCAGGCCGAGGGCGCGGCGGGTCATCGCGGCGACGGGCGCGGGCGTCTGGGCGGGGTGCCGCGAGGCGGCGAGCAGGACACGGAACACTGTGTGCAGACGGCTGGAGCTCCAGTCGGGTGGGAAGGACCCGTCGGAGTTCTGCTCCTTGGCCAGGTACTCCAGCCCTGCCGAGATGGTGACGGCGTGTTCGGCGGGGTGGGTCGAGAGTGCGTCGAGCACGGCTGCGGTCATCGACGCTTCCGACGGCGCTCCCGCCAGGTAGGTCGGGAAGCCTCCGTCGGTGCCGCGTGTCGCGAGCATCGAAGAGATGCCACGCCCGATCGTCGCCTGGTGGCTGTGCGGGTCAAGCAGGTGCAGGAACTGGACGGCCACCGAGGTGTCGTCGACGTCGGTCTGATCGGACAGATCGGTGTAGGTCCAGCCGCCGCCGGGCCGCTGCTGGCTCAGCAGGTGTGCGGCCAGCGGCCGCAGCCGCAGGTGGGACATCCCGGCGGCGGCCAGGGCGATCCCGGCGGTGGCGGTGCACCAGGTGTCGGTGTCGGACACGAACGGGAGTCCGCCATCGGCCCGCTGATGGGCCAGGACCTTGCGCACGCCGTCAGCAACGATGTGCTCGGTGCCCGGCAGCCGGGCCAGCGCATGCAGCACCCACAGCGAGATGAGGAGGTTGCCTTCCCATGCGTGTGGGAGCTTCTGGGTGTCGAGCAGGCGCCGCACGTCTTCGTCGGTGATCAGCCCGGGCCGTCCGGCGGTGTCGGCCAGCACGGTCTTGACGGCCGACACCTGAACGCGCGCCCAACTGTGCAGGCCGGTCAGTGGGACATCGCCCGTGAGCAGGGCCGGTGGGGCGCCCCACAGTGCGAACAGGGCCTCCAGTAAGGCCCGTTTCCGCTGCCCGGTGAATTCCGGGGACTGGCCGATCACGCGGTCGGCCACCGCCGCAGCTGAACCTGCGATGCCGTGCAGCGCCACATCCTTCAGCATGCGCTCGGCCGGGTCTTGGGGCGTGCTCTGGTTGAGGTAGCGGCTCAGGGCCGCCCGGCTGCCAGGGGCATGGCCGGTCAGCTCGAGGAGCCGAAGTGTCAGTGCCGACTCCAAGACACGGCTGCGGCACGGGTCGCGGACGGCGCCGTCGGTGTCGACCCGCGCAAGGACCTGGGCGCAGAGCCTGGCCGTGGCGTCCGGCAGGCCAGGGAACAGTTCGTGCGGCCACATAGCTGCACGTCCAGGGATCGGGGTTCGCATCGGTGCTCCTTTCAGCTGCGTCGCAGCGCGGCCAGCAGCCTGCGTGCGGCGTTCTCGCCGGACACCAGGCTGCTGTTGGTCGTGGACTGGGCGAGGAAGTCGCCGCCGGCGAACTGCACGCGGGTCCGCCCATTCAGTGATGCGGCGATCCGGCTGGCCTCCCGGTAGATCCCCGGACGGCGGATGACCGTGCACGGGGAGACTCGGAACACCTCGCTGAGCACGGTGTGCTCGGCGAGCTCGGGCAGGATGCCCAGGCGGGTGGTCTCGGCGAGCGCGTGGTCGACCACCTTGGAGTCGTCGAGGTCCCAGTGCTCAGCCGACCAGGTGCCACGGAAATGGGCCATCACCAGCCCCTTGCCGGCCGGTACGCGGTCGGGGGCCTGGTTGTGTTCCAGGACATAGGCGACCAGATGCGGATGCTCGATCCGGGGAACCTGGACGAGCAGCGACGTCTCACGGGTTGTCCGCTCCAGCCCGAAGGCCACATGGACGCTCCGGGAGTACTCGACCGCGGTGAGGTATGCGCGCTCCAGGTCGTTCAGCTGGCCGAACAGTGCTGCGGCGTGGGGCGGCGGCACGGCCAGGACGCAGGCGTCGCAGGACTCCTGCCGCTCGTCCTGTCCCTCCCGCGTCCAGGTGACGACGGTCTCGCCAGCGCGTTCTTCGACCGAGGTGACCTCCGCGTGGTACTCGACCGGGACCTGCCTGGCCAGCGCCTGCGGCAGGAATCCGACGCCCTGCGGCGTGGTGAACCCGCCGCGGCTGGCGATGATCGTGTTGAACGCGAAGAAGCCGCTGACGATAGAGGCATGTTCCGGCTCGGCCAGCGCGGGACCAGCGGTGAACGGCGCGAGCAGGTATTCGAAGGTGTCGGTGCGCAGGCCGCGACGCAGCGTGTAGTCGTAGACCGTTTCGAAGTCCAGTCCGGCGGTGCGGGTCATGTCGTCCCAGCCCAGGTGGGGCCGGATGCGCAGGAAATCGGCTGCGATTTTGGCCAGGTCCCGTTTGGCGAGACCGCGCAGAAACGTGCTGGTGACCGCCGAGCCGACCGAGTCGCTGCGAAAGCGCTGCACCTCACCGTCGCGGACGAGACCGTACGTGGTGCCCGCAGGCCTGATCAGGTCGGCGGCTCCCGCGTCGGCAGCCAAGGTAAGCATGGCCGTGTAGGAGGACAGGAGAAGCGTGGCGCCCACGTCGATGGGGAACCCGCCGCGCTCCACCGTGGCCATCCGGCCGCCGACCAACTCGGGGCCGGACCGCTCCAGGATCAGGACGGTGCAGCCCGCCTGCTGCAGCCGGAAGGCGGCGGCAAGCCCAGCGATCCCGGCTCCCACCACGATGACGCGGGGTCCCGGGCTCATCGGGTCTGCTCCAGTTCCGGCTGCAGATACCGGCTGGTGCCGATGCTCCAGTCCAGGCTTCCGCGCATGAGGTTCTCCATCCCAGTCGCGTACCGGTCCACAAGTGCCCGTTGCCGAACATGGCTGTCGGACACGAGCGCGCCACGGAGGTTCAGGTAGTCACGGAGTCGACCGGCGGCCCAGTTTTCGGTCCGTTCGATCGCCTCCTGCAAGGTGCACTCCTCCTCCCGCCGAACGATCAGGACCTGGTTGTGGCACTCGCCGGCCTTGATCTCCTTGCCGAGCGACAGCAGATCGTTGACCGCGCAGGCGACGTCTCCGGCGGTTACGCGGAGCTGCCGCACCATGGGGAGGTGGCGCATACTCTGCGGGAGGACGGCATCGTCGGCGAGTTCGGCCAGATCGGTCAGCAGTGTCCAGCCTGAGGTGTGCAGCCGGGCCGAGCGGTAGGCGTCCAAGCTGGGGAAGTCCTGGGCGCGGTGCTCGCGGGCGATGCTGCGGACGACCTCGACCAGATCGGCCACGCAGTTCTGCCACCAGGCGGCCGGAACTGTGGACTCGACCTCTGCACGCCAGCTGGCCAGGCACCTCACGACCGGGTCGGCGCTCCCCCCGGGTCCCGCCTCGGTCAGGGCCTGCTCGGTCGAGCGGACGAACTCGTCGTGGGCGCTGGGTGTTCCGCCGGGGTCGAGGCGATCGTCGTACAGAAAGAGCCAGACAATGATCTGGCCGATCGAACCGAGCAACGGCCAAGGCGCGGTCGGATACATGCGTGCCACGAGCTGATCGAAGCGAGCCTTGGAAGCCAGGCCCCGACGGCGCATGTGCTCCTCGAGCAGGCCGGCTCGAGGATTGAGACGTGCGGGAAACGGCAGGTCGTAGACGGGTGACGAGGTCATTGGCCCGCCTCCGGCCCGCACAGGCGCAGAGCCTCCTCCAGCAGTGTGTCGACGATCTTTGATTCGGGGACGGTCGTGACGACTTTCCCTTTGCGGAAGATCTGGCCCTTGCCGTTGCCGCAGGACACGCCAAGATCGGCTTCGCGGGATTCGCCCGGTCCGTTGACGATGCACCCCATGACGGCGATGCGTAGAGGATGAGGGAAACCGTCGAAGGCGGCCTCCACCTGGGCGGCCAGGCGGTGGATGTCGACCTGCAGCCGGCCGCAGCCGGGACAGGAGACGATCTCAAGTTTGCGGGGGCGCAGGCCCAGGGACTGCAGGATGTGGTTGCCGGCCTTGACCTGTTGCACGGGGTGGTCAGAGATGGAAACGCGGATGGTGTCACCGATGCCCTCGGCAAGGAGGATCGCGAAGGCGGCCGCGGACTTGATCGCGCCCTGCATGGCGGTGCCGGCTTCGGTGACGCCGAGGTGGAGAGGGTAGTCACAGGCTTCGGCGAGCAGACGGTTGGCGGCGATCATCGTTTGGGGGTCGTGGTGCTTGACGGCGATCTTCAGATCGGTGAAGCCGTACTCTTCGAACAGGGAGCACTCCCACAGGGCCGATTCCACCAGGGCCTCGGGCGTGGCGGATCCGTGCTTGGTCAGCAGGCGCGGGTCGAGGGAGCCGGCATTGACGCCGATCCGGATCGGTACCCCCGCCTCAGCAGCGGCCTTGGCGATGTCGCCGACACGGTCGTCGAACTTCTTGATGTTGCCGGGATTCACGCGGACTGCAGCGCAGCCGGCATCGATGGCGGCGAAGACGTAGCGAGGCTGGAAGTGAATGTCGGCGATCACTGGGATCGGTGACTTGGCGGTTATGGCGGGCAGGGCGTCGGCGTCGTCCTGGGAGGGGACGGCGATGCGGATGATGTCGCAGCCGGCGGCGGTGACTTCGGCGATCTGGCGCAGAGTGGCATCCACATCGGCGGTCAGCGTCGTGGTCATGGTCTGCACGCTGATGGGTGCACCGCCGCCGACTGGGACATCGCCGACCTTGAGTTGGCGTGTGGGGCGGCGCACCGGGGTCTTGGCGGGTGCGGTGGGCAGGCCGAGGTCGATGACCGTCATCGGGCCCTCCGGGCAGGCTGGGAGAAGGCGGGGCGTTGCGACGAGAAGGCGACGGGGGGTTGCGTGATCAGCTCTTGCACGGTGCGTGTGATGCCAGGAGCATCCAGTCCCGCCTCGGCCAACAGGTCGGTCCTTGAGCCATGGCCTACGAAGGCGCGGGGCAGGCCGAGCACAGTGACCGGGGTTCGCACTCGGGCATCACGGCACGCCTGGGCGATGGCCGAACCGACTCCTGACGTACGGGAGTTGTCCTCGATGGTGACGGCGAGGCGGTGGCGGGCTGCCAACGCGGGCAATGCTGGATTGACCGGGATGACCCAGCGCGGGTCGACGACCGTGACACCGATCCCTTGAGCCTCCAGCCAGGCGGCGGCCTCGAATGCGGCCTGGGCCATCGGGCCGACCGGAACCAGGAGCGCATCGAGGGGGCGGCCGGCGCTGCGGTGCAGGATGTCCAGGCCGTCCATGCGGGCGATTGCGTCGATGTCGTTTCCGGCGGGGGCTTTGGGCAGGCGCAGCAGGGTGGGTCCGTCCTGCATGTCCAGTGCCGCGCGCAGCAGGCTGCGCAGCCGGGCCGGATCGCGTGCGGCCGCGATCCGCAGCCCAGGCACCGCGGAGAACAGGGACAGGTCCCATATGCCGTGATGACTCGGCCCGTCGGGACCTGTGATGCCCGCCCGGTCCAGGACGAAGGTCACCGGTAGCCGGTGTAGGGCGACGTCCATCAGGACCTGGTCGATGGCCCGGTTGAGGAAGGTGGCGTAGATCGCGACGACGGGGTGGAAGCCCCCCATCGCCAGGCCGGCCGCACTGGTGACGGCGTGCTGCTCGGCGATGCCGACGTCGAAGACCCGCTCCGGAAACTTCTGAGCCATGGGGTGCAGGCCGGTGGGCCGGAGCATCGACGCCGTGATGGCGACGACGTCCTCGCGTTCGCCGGCCACCTGGGCCAGCTCCTGGCCGAACACGCTGGTCCACGACGGTGTGGATGGCTGGGGCGCTGTGCCCGTGGCGGGGTCGATGGTGCCGACCGCGTGCAGGCAGTCCGCCTCATCCGATTCGGCAGGCCGGTAGCCGCGGCCCTTGACCGTCCTCACATGCACCATGACGGGGCGCCTCATCGCCCGCGCCCGGCGCAGGACGGCTTCGATCCCGGTGGTGTCGTGCCCGTCGATCGGGCCGAAGTAGGTGAAGCCGAGGGTGGTGAACAGGTTCTGGCACGCCTGCGCACCCGCGTTCTGCTTCAGCACCTTCAGATGAGCGGCGAGGGCCCCGGTGGTGGGGGCGTAGGAGCGGCCGTTGTCGTTGAGGACCACGATCACCGGCCTCTGGGGTGCGCCGCCGATGTTGTTGAGTGCCTCCCAGGCCATGCCGCCGGTCATCGCGCCGTCGCCGATGACCGCCACCACCGCCCGGTCCGTCTCGCCGTTGAGGGCGCGGGCCTTGGCCAGCCCGTCCGCGTACGACAGCGCTGTGGAGGCGTGCGAGTTCTCCACCAGGTCGTGCACGGACTCCGCGCGGGAGGGGTAGCCGGACAGGCCGCCGGCCTGGCGCAGGGTGTCGAACTCCGCGCCCCGGCCGGTGAGGAGTTTGTGGACGTACGCCTGGTGCCCGGTGTCGAAGACCAGCGCGTCGCGGGGTGAGTCGAACACCCGGTGCAGGGCCAGGGTGAGCTCCACCACCCCCAGGTTCGGGCCCAGATGCCCGCCTGATGCACACACCTTCTCGACCAGGAACTCCCTGATCCGCCCGGCCAGCACCGGGAGTTCTCCCGCCGGGACGGCCCGCACCGCGGCCGGCCCTGTCAGACCGGCCAGATCCGCGACCGCCAAGCGGTCACGCGGGGGAGCACCCATCAGGCTCTTCCTCTCGCCGGAGCGGATGGCGGGTACGGCTGGAACCAACCCAGCGGCCCACGCCCGTCGTTGGAGGCGCATGCCCGCCGGGTACAACCAGTGCACCGCCAAGGTTCCGGGCCGCACAGGGGGCCAAGGCGGTGGATGCGATGCACCCCATGCAACATTGCGCGCTTGTGAATTCGGGCGGGGCGGGCCGGCTGACCGGAACCAAGAGGGGATGGGACGTGCCTAAATCACCCAACACCAACCTGCGGATCCTGCTTCAGGAGGCAGACTGGAGCGGTACCCAACTCGCGATAGCCGTACGGCACATGGCGGCTGAGCGCGGGCAGCAGGTCTCCTGCGGCCAGTCGACGGTGTCGCGCTGGCTGTCCGGCACCACACCCCGGCCGCCCATGCCCGCGCTGCTGCTGGGGGTGCTGTCGCGGCGGCTGCAGCGCCCCGTCACCGCGAGCGAGGCGGGCCTGAGCCGCACCCCGGTGCACGGGTCCGATGTGTTCGATCTGTCTTGGGAGGCTGACCCGTTGCGCCGACTCTCCCTGCTCACCGGATCCGACCTCGACCCCAGCCGCCGCCACTTACTGGGTGCCGGAATGTTCAGCCTGGCCGCCCTTGCCGTGCCCGACGCCTGGCCGACGCCCGAGAAATCGCCCGCCGGGCCGCCTCCGCGGACGGCCCGTGCGCGGGGCCGGGCGGGCGGGGCGGAGGTGGCGCAGATGCAGACCATGGCCCGCATGTTCGCGGAGGCCGCCGAGGCCCACGGGCCCGGCCATGTCCGCACCGCGCTGGCGGCCTACCTCCACCACGACGTGACCGGCTACCTGCACGCCCCCGCCGGCGAGGAGGCCCACCGGCGTCTACTGTCCGGGGCCGCCCAACTGAGCCTGCTGCTGGGCACCATGTGCGCCGGCAGCGGCGCGGACGCCCTCGCCCAGCGCTACCACCACACCGCCGCCCACCTCGCCACCGAAGCCGACGACACCACCACGTTCGCCATCGCGCTGCGCACCATGTCCGCCCACGCACACGACCTGGGCCACCACACCCCCGCCGTCCTGAACCTCGCCCAACGCGCCACGGACGCCACCCGCCATGCCGCACCGATCATCTGCGCCTACGCCCAGGCCCACCTCGCGGTC
Source organism: Streptomyces sp. NPDC050085 (assembly GCF_044460595.1). Taxonomy (NCBI): domain Bacteria; kingdom Bacillati; phylum Actinomycetota; class Actinomycetes; order Kitasatosporales; family Streptomycetaceae; genus Streptomyces; species Streptomyces sp. NPDC050085. The sequence continues at coordinate 12,618 of NZ_JBITJZ010000021.1, forward strand.
ATGCAGGCCCACCACGACAAACACGCCGCCCTCACCGCCCTGACCGCCTCCGAACACCTCTACGAGCAAGAACGCGCCGCCCCGGGCCCCTTCAGCCACTATCCGGCCGGCGCCCTGCACTACCAGCGCGCCCAGACCCTCGCCGCCCTCGGCGACCGCACCGGCGCCAGTCGTGCGCTGACGACTTCCCTGCGCCTACGCGCCCCCGGCGAACGCCAGGCCCGCACCCTCACCCGCGCCCGGCTCGCCGAAACCCTCCTCGCTCAAGGACACCTCGAGCAAGCCCTCACCCACTGGCAGACATTCCTCGACGACTACCCCACCCTTCACTCCACCCGCACCACCCACCGCCTCCACGCCATGCGACAACTCCTCCACCCCCACCGCCGCCACCACGCCACCGCCCACCTCCTGGCCCAAGCCGCCACCCTGCACTGAGGCGTCGGTCGAGGGGACGCTGCCAGCGTTGCGATCCGCCGACCCCACGGCGGTCTGACCAGGTGTTACAGGAGACAGCGGGCTCGAGGAGCCGCAGACGTGATCGAACGGATCTTGCATAATCGGCAATCTGCCCGCAGAGACGGCCGTGGCACGACAGGCTCGCCGGACCAGGCGGTACGTTCATGCGGAGCGCCGCATACCTGCAAAGCCGGCCCAGGGCCGGCGGCACAGGACGCGCCACGATGGAGACGCAGGCCGGTCGCTTTACCAGGCCGGTCCTCTCTGCCGGGTTGTTTCGCGGATATCCGCGTGCGCCGTACAGCAGCACCCCTACCGTCCAGCCCGAATGCTGATCACGGGGGTGACGGAAGGGGCTGTCGCGTGGGGCGGGATCTGGGTCCGGACGGGGTGGTGGAGCATTTCACCCTGTCCGGTGACGAGGTGGACTGGTTACGGAACAAAACCGGGGCCACGAGGCTGGGCTTCGCCGTCCAGCTCAAGTTTTTGACCTGGCGCGGCCGGTTTCCCAAGATGCGTCTGGAGCTGCCGCCCGACGCGGTCGAGCATGTCGCCAAGCAGGTCGGCGTCGCCGCGTCCGAGCTGGGGTTCTATGACTTCACCTCGCGCGCCGCGAAGCGGCACCGCAGCGAACTGCGGGATCTGACCGGGTGGCACGAGTGCAGCCTGACCGACCAGGTCAAGCTCATCTCGCAGCTGGTGGATGTGATCTGGCATGACGAGCGCCGCGAGGAACAGGTGCGGGCCGAGTTGGGTCGGCAGATGCGCGCGGACCTGATCGAGCCGCCGACCGTGGCCCAGGTCGACGCGATCATCCGGTCCGCGCTGCACCAGGCCGACGAGCGGGCCGTCGCCGGGGTTGCCGCACGGCTCGCCCGGAAAGAGGACTGTCCCCGCCGCCTGGACGCGCTGGTCTTCTCCGATCCGACCGGCGACAGTGCACAGGACACCGGCACCGAGAGCGTGGACGGCGATGGCGGCGGTTCGGACGATGAGGACGATGTGGAGTCGGTGCTGGCCGACGTCAAGTCCCATCCGGGAAACGTCAGCCTCAACTCACTGCTGGACGAGATCTCCAAGCTCAAGCAGGTCCGCGCCGTCGGCATCCCGGCCAAGGCGTTCACCGGCATCGGCGTACAGGTCGTGGGCGCCTGGCGGGCGAGAGCGTCGGCCGCCTCCCCGAGCCACCTGCGGCGCTTCGATGACCCCGTACGGCACGTCCTGCTCGCAGCCCTGCTCTTCCAGCGCCAGCGGGAGATCACCGACACCCTGGTGGAGCTGCTGAACTCCACCGTGCACCGCATCAACGCGCGGGCGGAGAAGAAGGTGACCGAGGCGTTCGTCGCCGAGTTCACCAAGGTCCGCGGCAAGGCCGGGCTGCTCGGGAAGATCGCGGCGGCATCGCTCGCCGCGCCGGAGGGCTCGGTCCGCTCCGTGGTGTACCCGGCGGCCGGCGGCGAGAAGACCCTCAAGGACCTGGTCGCCGAGATGAAGGCGACGAACGCGGAGTTCGCCCGCTCCAAGCGGGGGGTGTTCAAGTCCTCCTACAGCAACCACTACCGCAGCGGCCTGATGAAGCTCCTCGAAGTGCTGGACTTCCGCTCCTCCAACGACCAGCACAAGCCTGTCATGGACGCGCTGAAGTTCATCGAACGACACAAGGTCTCATCTACCACCTACCTGCCGCTCGGCGAGACCATCCCGCTCGACGGCGTCGTACGCAAGGACTGGATGGAATTCGCGATCTTCACCCCCGACAAGGGGCCCAAGCGCATCATGCGCACGGTGTACGAGGCGTGCGTCTTCCAGGCCCTGCGCGACCGGCTGCGCTGCAAGGAGATCTGGGTCGTCGGCGCCGACAAGTGGCGCAGCCCCGACGACGACCTGCCCGACGACTTCGAGATGAGGCGCGCGGAGTACTACGAGAAGCTGAACAAGCCGCGCGACGCGAAGCTGTTCACCGCCCAGCTCCAGTCCGAGATGCGCGCCGAGCTCGGCGCCCCGGACACCAAGCTCCCCAAGCTGCCCTGGGTCACCATCAGCGCCAAGCACCGAGGCGGAGCGATCAAGTTCACCGAGCCCGAGCCGCAGAAGGAACCCAAGAACCTGCGCAAGCTCAAGAAGGCGATCCGCAAGAAGTGGGGCACCGTCGCCCTCATCGACATCCTCAAGGAAGCCGCCCTGCGCACCGGGATGCTCAAGGCCCTCGCACCCGTGGGCACCCGGGGGGGCGATCGACGAGGCCAAGCTCCTGGAACGCCTACTCCTGATCGCCTACGCATACGGCACCAACTCCGGGATCAGCTCCGTCGCCTCCGGCGAGCACAAGCACACCGAAGAGGAACTTCGCTGCACCGCACGGCGCTGCCTGACCGCCGTCGGCCTAAAAGCCGCCGGCGTTGAGATCGCCAACGCCACCTTCGCCGCCCGCTCCGAAGCCGTGTGGGGGCAGGGCACCACCACCGTGGCCTCGGACTCCACGCACTTCAAAGCCTGGGTCCGCAACATCTTCACCGAGTGGCACTTCCGGTATGGGGGCCGCGGAGTTCTGGTGTACTGGCACATCGAGAAAGGTTCGATGGCCATTCACAGCCAGCTTCTGAACTGCACCGCCTCGGAGGTCGCCGCCGCGATCGAGGGCATGATGCGGCACGCCACGACCATGCAGGCCGAGGGCAACTACGTGGACTCGCACGGCCAGTCGGAAATCGGGTTCGGACTGACCAGGCTCCTGGGCTACGATCTGCTGCCGCGCATCAAGCAGATCAACAAGGTCAAGCTGTACCGGCCCGGCCGTGAGGATGAGGACAGCTACGAGCGCCTGGCCGATGCGATGACCCGCCCGATCCGCTGGGACGTCATCGAGAACAACTACGACCAGCTCATCAAGTACGCCACCGCGATCCGGGTCGGCACCGCCTCCACCGAGGCCATCCTGCGGCGCTTCACCCGCACCGCCTCCCACCCCGTCTACCAGGCCATGCTCGAAGTCGGCCGCGCGCAGAAGACCATCTTCGTCGCCCGCCACCTGCGCGACCGCGACCTCCAGCGCGAGATCCAGGAAGGGCTGAACGTCGTCGAGGGCTGGAACGGCGCCAACGACATCATCTTCTTCGGCAAGAGCGGCGAACTCTCTTCCAACCGCCGTGACCAGCAAGAACTGTCCGTCCTCGCGCTCTATCTCCTGCAAACAGCGCTCGTCTTCGTCAATGCACTGATGATCCAGGAAATGCTCGCCGATCCGGAGTGGGCGAACCTCCTGACCGACGAGGACAAACGGGCGCTGACTCCGCTCTTCTGGATGCACATCCAGCCGTATGGCGAGGTACGGCTCAACATGGGCCGACGGCTCCAACTCACCCAGCCCGCACCCCAGGAACCGGACCCCGAGCCGGCCGCCGCGTAATCCGACACCCTTGAACATCAGAGGACCCCGGCCACGGCCGGGGTCCTCTTCCGCGCTGCGCCTTCGATCCGAATGCTACCGGCCGGTTACTTGTCACCTGGTTCGCCGTTCGTTAACGGCACCCCAGCTACCGCGCACCCCCACCGGAAAACTCGCCAAGGGCAGGCTGCGGTCAGACGCCCAGGGCGCGCCCTAGGTACGGCGCCGTGCGGCTCCCGGCGGCGGCCGCGACCTCGCGGGGCGGGCCCGCGGCCACCACGCGCCCGCCCTCGTCGCCGCCGCCGGGACCCATGTCCACGACCCAGTCGGCACCGGCCACCACCGTCATGTCGTGCTCGACGACCACCACCGAGTGGCCCGCGTCGACGAGGCCGTGCAGCTGGCGCAGCAGCACCTCCACGTCGGCCGGGTGCAGTCCCGTCGTCGGCTCGTCGAGGAGGTACAGGGTGTGTCCGCGGCGCAGCCGCTGCAACTCGCTGGCCAGCTTGATGCGTTGGGCCTCGCCGCCGGACAGCTCGGTGGCGGGCTGGCCGAGCCGGAGATAGCCGAGACCGACGTCGAGGAGGGTGTGCAGGCTGCGCAGCACCGGGCGGGCCGTGTCGTCGTCCGCCGCGGCCTCGGTGAAGAAGGCGGCCGCCGCCTCCACGGTCAGCCCGAGCACCTCGGCGATGTTCCGCCCCTGGTACGTCACTTCGAGCGTCTCGGGGTTGTAGCGCGCGCCCGCACAGTCCGGGCACGGCGCGTACGTGCTCGGCAGGAAGAGCAGCTCGACGCTGACGAACCCCTCGCCCTGGCAGGTCTCGCAGCGCCCGCCCGCCACGTTGAACGAGAACCGGCCGACACCGTAGCCGCGCGCCTTCGCCTCGTCCGTGCGCGCGAACACCTTCCGCACGACGTCGAACAGGCCCGTGTACGTCGCCAGGTTGGAGCGCGGAGTGCGCCCGATCGGCTTCTGGTCCACCACCACGAGCCGGCCGACACCGTCGAGCTCCTCGGTGATCTCCCCGATCAGCGTCGACTTGCCGGACCCGGAGACGCCGGTGACGGCCGTGAAGGCGCCGAGCGGGAACTCCGCGCCGACGTCCCGCAGGTTGTGCCGCGTGACCGGACCGACCTTCAACCAGCCCTTCGGCGTACGTACTTCACGTGTGGCGGGCGGGGTGCCGTCGAGGTCGGGGAAGAGGAACCGGGCCGTCGCCGAGTCCTCGATGGCGCGCAGTCCCGCCACCGGGCCGCTGTAGAGCACCTGCCCGCCGTGCTCACCGGCCAACGGCCCGACGTCGACCAGCCAGTCCGCACGCCGCACCACGTCCAGGTGGTGCTCCACCACGAACACCGAGTTGCCCGCGCCGCGCAACCGGTCGAGTACCGCCAGGAGGGACTCGGTGTCGGCCGGATGCAGCCCGGCGGAGGGCTCGTCGAGCACGTACACGACACCGAACAGACCGGACCTCAACTGCGTGGCCAGCCGCAGGCGTTGGAGCTCGCCCGCGGAGAGCGTCGGTGTCGCCCGATCGAGGCTGAGATAGCCGAGACCGAGCTCGGTGACCGTCGCGATCCGGGCCCGCAGGTCGTCCGTGAGGACCCGCGCCGTCTCGGAGGCCGAGCCGTCGAGGAGCCCCGCGAGCTCGGCCAGCGGCAGCCGCGCCAGGTCGGCGATCGTCCGCCCCGCGAACGTCACGGAGAGGGCCTCGGCCCGCAGCCGCGCGCCCCCGCACACCGGACACGGGGCGCTCTCCAGGAACTTCTCCGCCTTGGCGCGCAGCGTCGCGCTCTTGGAGTCGGCGAACGTCTTGAGCACGTACCGGTTCGCGCTCATGTACGTGCCCTGGTAAGGGCGTTGGATCCGGTCCGCGTCCCGCACCGGATGCACCGTCACCACCGGCTGCTCGGCCGTGAACAGGATCCAGTCCCGGTCCTCCTGCCTCAACTCCCGCCAGGGCCGGTCCACTTCGTAGCCGAGCGTGTCGAGGATGTCCCGCAGGTTCTTGCCCTGCCACGCGCCCGGCCAGGCCGCGATCGCGCCGTCGCGCACCGTGAGTGACGGGTCGGGGACGAGCAGCTCCTCGGTCGTGCGGTGCACCCGGCCGAGCCCGTGGCAGCCGGGGCAGGCGCCCGCCGCGGTGTTCGGCGAGAACGCGTCCGAATCGAGCCGCTCCGCGCCCGGCGGATAGTCGCCCGCCCGCGAGAACAGCATCCGCAGCGAGTTCGACAGCGTCGTCACCGTGCCGACCGAGGAACGCGACGTCGGCGCCGACCGGCTCTGCTGCAGCGACACCGCGGGCGGCAGCCCACTGATCCCGCCGACCTTCGGCGCGCCCACCTGGTGAATGAGCCGCCGCGCGTACGGCGCGACCGACTCGAAGTACCGGCGCTGCGCCTCCGCGTAGATCGTCCCGAAGGCGAGCGACGACTTGCCCGAGCCCGACACCCCGGTGAACACGGCCAGCACATCGCGCGGAACGTCGACGTCGACGCCCCGCAGGTTGTGCTCGCGGGCGCCCCGGACCCGGACGAACCCGTCGTGACGGGGATCCTGCGCGGAGAGGGCGGGGCCGGGGGCGTCGGGCATCGGGCGGACTCCAGGTCGTACGGGGGGCAAACCCCACCATCCTAGGCCGGGCTCAGCCGCGCGACCCGGGCCAGCCTGCGCAGCGACTCCAGGAGCCCCTCACGGTCGTACGTACTGGTCGTGACCAGCACCTCCTGCGCACCGCTCTCCTTGATCACGGTCTCCAGCTCGTCCGCGACCTGCTGCTCCGTGCCCACGATGTGGCCGCGCAGCCCGCCCTCGTACAGCTCGCGCTCCTTCGCGCTCATCTCCAGCGCGGCGACGCGCTCGGCGGGCGGCAGCGGCGGGAACGTGCCGTGCGTGCGTGAGTACGCCATCGACCAGGCCTCGGGGACGAGCAGCCGCCGCGCCTCGGGCTCGCTGCCCGCCACGGCGACCGTCCCGGAGACCACGACGTACGGCTCCGCGGCCCAGACCGACGGGCGGAACTCGGCGCGGTAGCGGTCGATGCCGCGCAGCATCTTTTCCCGGGACCGGAAGTCACCGATCACCATCGGCAGGCCCGCACGGGCCGCGATCGACGCGCCCTCGCCCATCGCCAGGACGAACGGCGGCACGCTCAGGCCCTCGCTCGGCCGGGCGTGCACGCGGGTCGGCGACGTGCCCGTGAAGAACGCGAGCAGCTCCGCCAGCTGGCCCGCGAAGTCGTCGGCGACGTCCTTGTCGCGGCCCAGCGCCCTGCGGACCCCGTCGGTGAACCCGACGGACCGGCCGAGGCCCATGTCGATGCGGCCGGGGAACAGGGACTCCAGGACCCCGAACTGCTCGGCCACGACCAGCGGTTGGTGGTTCGGCAGCATGACGCCGCCGGTGCCGACGCGGATCGTGCGGGTCGCCGCCGCGACGGCCGCCGCGAGGACGGTCGGCGCGGACCCCGCGACGCCGGGCACGCCGTGGTGCTCGGACACCCACACGCGGTGGTAGCCGAGGCGCTCCAGGTCCTGGGCGAGGGAGACGGTGTCGCGCAGCGCGTCCGGCGCGGACCGGCCCTCACGGGTGCGGGAGCGGTCCAGGACGGAGAAGCGGGTCGTTTCGATCACGGTGCTCACGTTCCTGTTCAACGCGCGGGAGGCCGCAGGATTCCCGAAGCGGCCCGCCCGGTCCCTCCGACGGTCCCTCGGCGCGGTCTTCCGTAAGCTGGCGCCATGACCCGGGACACCCGCCCACTGGCCGTCTTCGACCTCGACGGAACGCTCGCCGACACCGCGCACCGCCAGCGGTTCCTGGAGGGCAGGCCCCGGGACTGGGACGCGTTCTTCGCCGCGGCCCCCGCCGATCCGCCGCTCCCCGAGGGCGTCGCGCTCGCCCGGGAGGCCGCGCCGGAGTGCGAGGTCGTGTACCTGACCGGGCGGCCCGAGCGCTGCCGGGCGGACACGACGGCGTGGCTCGCCGCGCAGGGCCTGCCGGACGGGCGGCTGCACATGCGGCGCAACGACGACCGCAGGCCCGCACGCCGTACGAAACTGGAGGTCCTGCGGCGCATTGCGCGCGGCCGCGAGGTGCGCATGCTCGTCGACGACGACGAACTGGTCTGCGACGAGGCGGAGCGCGCCGGGTTCACCGTCGTACGTGCCCGCTGGGCGAGCACGTCGACGGCGCTCAAGGACGCGCAGGAGCGCGAAGGCCGTACCTGAGGCCGGTATCAGTGGCCTTCGTTGCCTTCAGCCTTCATTGCCTTCGTCATCGAGCCGGAAGCCCACCTTGAGGCCCACCTGGTAGTGCTCGACCTGCCCGTCGACGATCTGACCACGGACTTGGGTCACTTCGAACCAGTCCAGGTTGCGCAGGGTCTGTGAAGCGCGCTCGATCCCGTTGCGGATCGCCTGGTCGACGCCTTCGTGGGAGGTGCCGACGATCTCGGTGACGCGATACGTGTGATTCGACATGGTTCCACCGTGCCCCAGAGGCCCGCGGTCCGCGAGGGGGCGGACGTCGGGAACGGGACGGAAGCGGGTGTGCGGGTTCCGCAGGCCGGAATTACCGCCTGGTAACTCTTGACCCCTCCGATTGGTACATACCAAAATCCAGCCACACCCGTATGAGCCGAGCGCTCTTCCCCCACGCCGGGCCGAACCTCCCTGTCCGCAGGCAGAAAGTGACCCTCGTGAGATCCCGCCGTGCCGTGCTGTCCCTCGGTTCCCTCGTCGTCGTGACCGGCACGCTGATCAGCGCCTGTGGTGTCCTGCCGGGGGACGGACCGGATCGGCGCACCGTCACGGTGTGGCTGATGCGCAACAGTGCGTCCGACGCGTTCCTCAAGCGCTTCACCAAGGACTTCGAGGCCGAACACACCGACGTACGCCTGGACATACGCATCCAGGAGTGGACCGGGATCGGCGAGAAGGTCTCCACGGCGCTCAAGGGGGCCAAGGGTGCCGAGGGCGCCCCCGACGTGATCGAGGTCGGCAACACCCAGGTGCCGCAGTACGTCGACGAGGGCGGCCTGATGGACCTGTCCCTGGAGTCGGCGCGGGACCTCGGCATGCAGGACTGGCTGCCCGGTCTCGCCGAGCCCGGAGTCGACAACTCCCGCCAGTACGGCATCCCTTGGTACGCCGCCAACCGCGTCGTCATCTACAACAAGGACCTCTTTGAGAAGGCCGGCGTCAAGAACCCGCCGAAGACGCGGGACGAGTGGCTCGACATGACGCGCCGTCTCGACACCGGGGGCACGCAGGGCATCTATCTCGCCGGGCAGGACTGGTACTCGCTGTCCGGGTTCATCTGGGACGAGGGCGGCGAGCTGGCGCACGACTCGGGCAGCACCTGGACCGGGGCGCTCGACACCCCGGCCGCGCTGCGCGGCATGGAGTTCTACCAGAAGCTGCAGGCGCTGGGCTCGGGCCCCAAGGGCGCGGACGAGGAACACCCCTCCCAGGCCGACCAGTTCGCGAAGGGCGACATCGCCCAGATCATCTCGGTGCCCGGAGCGGCCACGCAGATCATCCAGAAGAACCCTTCCCTGAAGGGCAAGTTGGGCTACTTCCCGATCCCCGGCAAGACGGCGGCCCGCGCGGGCTCGGTCTTCACCGGCGGCTCGGACCTCGTGGTCGCGAGCAACACGGACGACCGTACGGGCGCGGTGGCCGTGGTCAAGGCGTTGGCCGGCGAGAAGTGGAACGTGGAGCTGGCCAAGGACATGAACTACGTCCCCAACAAGACGACCCTCGCGTCCGCGGTGGCGGGCGAGCCCGGCGTCGCGGCGATGGCGGTGGGCGCGGCCCACGGCAAGGCGACCCCCGCGTCCCCGCTCTGGGCAACGGTGGAGGCCGCCGACAACCCCATCAAGGCCTACATGACCCAGGTCCTCACAGGCGCCCCGGCCCCCGCCCAGGCAAAGAAGGCCTCCCAGGAGATCACTCGCCGCCTGGACGAGAGCAACGAGTGACACGACCCGGCCGGGGCGGCGCGTCGGCCGCTGCTGACCGGGCATGCTCCGTCGTGCGCCGTGCGCAGTTCGGTCTCGAACGGCGGAGTGAGGCTCCTTCACCGCGGGAAGATCCACTGCGGCGACACCGGGTCGTCCGAGAGGAGGCGCACAGCCATGACCGACAAGGCCCCGCAGAGTGACGCACCGGACGGGGAGAGGCTTTCCCTGGACCAGCCGGCGATGCTCACCTGCACGAATGCCGACGGCGTGGTCGCCTTGACCTGCGGTCCGGGGAACCTGATCCCAGGAACGATCCCCGTGGTGGACGACGAGGGGCGTGTGCTTGCTGTCTACAACGCAGGCCCGGTCGTCACGCCGAAGACGGCCACCTCGGACAACGTGGGTGGTATCGGCGCCCTCGAGGTCATCGCCGAAGGTGGCAGCGGCGGCGGGTCGTTCACCCCGCCCGACTTCGAACAGGGCCCGACGGGCGGCGCATTCCGCATCCGGTGATGCCGCAAGCGTCAGAGCGGCTGCGAGCGAAGCGCGGGAGCGAAGGGCTTGGCGTACGCGGTCTGCACTGCATTCGACCGGGGGGTCGCCCCTCCCCGCTGCACTCGCTCACCGTGCGCCCTCGCACATCGCGCGGCCTGCTCGGCCCCCGGGGGGGCGCGGGGAACTGCGTAGAACGGTCGGCGCAGCCGCACCCGTTCACGGACCCGCAGTCACCCGCGCCCGCACGCCTAGCCCTCCATCGACACCGAGCTCAACGACACCGCGAACCTCCCCGCCGCATCCGTCCACCACCGCTCCAACTCCAGCCCGGCCGCACGCAGTTCACCCCGCACCCCGTCCTGCCGAAACTTGGCCGACACCTCAGTGCGCAGCTCCTCACCCGGCCCGAACTCCACCGCGAGATCAAGCGCCGGCACCTTCACCACCTGCTCCCCGGCGGAGCGCAACCGCATCTCGATCCACTCCCGCTCCCCGTCCCACACCGCGACGTGCTCGAACGCCCCGAGGTCGAAGTCGGCGCCGAGCTCCCGGTTCACCACGGCCAGGACGTTCTTGTTGAACGCGGCCGTGACGCCCGCCGCGTCGTCGTACGCCGCGACCAGAGTCGCCTCGTCCTTGACCAGGTCCGTGCCGAGCAGGAAGAAGTCGCCGGGGGAGAGCATCCCCCGCACGGCCCGCAGGAAATCGGCCCGTTCCGCGGGCAGCAGATTGCCGATCGTGCCCCCGAGGAACGCCACGAGCCGCGGCCCGGGCGTCTCGGGCAGCGCGAGCGGCCGCGTGAAGTCGGCGACGAGGGCGTGGACGGACAGCGCGGGGTGCTCGGCGAGGAGCGTGTCGGCGGCGCCCCGCAGCGCACTCTCGCTCACGTCCACGGGCACGTACGTCGTCAACTCCGTGAAGGCGTCCAGGAGATGACGGGTCTTGTCCGACGACCCCGAGCCCAGCTCGACCAGGGTCCGCACCCCGGTGACGTCGGCGATCTCGGCGGCACGCGCCACGAGGACCTCCCGCTCGGCGCGCGTCGGGTAGTACTCGGGCAGCATCGTGATCTCGTCGAAGAGCACGCTGCCGTGGGCGTCGTAGAACCACTTGGGCGGCAGCGTCTTCGGCGTGGAGGTCAGACCGTGCAGGACGTCGGAGCGCAGCGCGGCGTCCGTCGCGTCCTCGGGCAGGGCGCGGGTCAGCTGGAAAGGGGGGAGGGGGGAGTACGGGCTCACGCGGAAGGCTCCTTGAGCGGGGTCAGCAGGACGTCGGTGCGGCTCGCCGCGAGCAGCGTGCGGTCGGGCACCTCGACCCAGTGCGGATCGTCGTCGTACGGCTCGGAGGCGACGACGGTGCGGCGGCCGGGCTCGGCGAGGTACCAGAGGGTGTCGCCCCAGGCGGTCGCGGCGATCGTCTCGCCGTTGGTCAGAAGGAAGTTGAGGCGGGCGCCGGGTGCCGCCTCGGCGACCTCGACGACGGTGTCGGCCAGCGCCTGCGCCTCGCCGTCGCCCGCCCGCAGCCGCTGCAGCACCAGCGCCCACAGGAACGCGGCGTCACAGCGCGCCTCCAGGGACAGCAGCTCCGCCGCGGGCACCGTGCCCGCCAGGGGCGCGAGCGAGCGCGGCCAGCCCGGCACCGCGCCGTTGTGGCTGAACAGCCAGGGCCCCGACGCGTACGGCGCCGCCGCGGCCTCGCCGTCGGCCCCGGCGAGGGTCGCGTCCCGTACGGCGGCGAGCACGGCGCCCGAGCGCACGACCCGAGCCAGATCGGCATAGGCCTGATCGCCCCAGATGGGCACGGCGCGGCGGTAGCGGGCGGGCACCGGGTCCCCGTCCGCGTACCAACCCACCCCGAAACCATCGGCGTTGACCGTCCCGTGCCGCTGTCTGCGCGGCGCCCACGACTGCCGGAACAGGCTGTGCGGCGGCGCGTCCACCACCTCGCCGAGCGGTACGGGCGGCCCCAGATAGGCCAGGTGACGGCACATCAGGACACCTCCTGCGGCGCGGCGTCACGGGCCGTGCGGAAGCCGGAGAAGATCTGCCGGCGCACCGGGTAGTCCCAGTTGCGGAAGGTGCCCCGGCAGGCCACCGCGTCCACGGCGAACGAACCGCCGCGCAGCACCTTGTGGTCCGGGCCGAAGAACACCTCGGAGTACTCGCGGTACGGGTACGCGACGAACCCGGGATAGGGCAGGAAGTCGCTTGCCGTCCACTCCCACACGTCGCCGATCAACTGCCGTACGCCGAGCGGCGATTCGCCGAGCGCGTACGAGCCCGCGGGGGCCGGGCGCAGATGCCGCTGGCCCAGGTTCGCCCGCTGCGGCGTCGGGTCGGAATCGCCCCACGGGTAGCGCAGCGAGCGGCCGGACGCCGGGTCGAAGCGGGCGGCCTTCTCCCACTCCTCCTCCGTCGGCAGCCTGCGCCCCGCCCACCGGGCATAGGCGTCGGCCTCGTACCAACTCACGTGCAGCACGGGCTCGTCGGGCGGGACGACCTCCGTCACGCCGAAGCGGCGGCGCAGCCACTGACCCGCCTCCCGCCGCCAGAACAGCGGCGCCTCGAGTCCGGCGTCCTGGACCAGGGCCCAGCCCGCGGGCGCCCACCAGCGTGCCTCGCGGTATCCGCCGTCGGCGATGAACTCCATGTACGCGGCGTTCGTCACCGGTGTCGTGTCGATGTGGAAGGGCGGCACGAGCCGGGCGTGCGCCGGACGTTCGTTGTCCAGCGCCCAGGGTTCGGCCGTGGTGCCCATCGTGAACGGCCCGCCGGGGACGAGGACTTCGGCCGGACCGTCGAAGGGCCGCTCCGGCCGGTCGGGGTCGGGCGCGGTGAGCGCGGCCGACCCCTGCCGCAGCTGATGGGTGATCAGCATCGTCTCGTCGTGCTGCTGTTCGTGCTGCGCGATCATGCCGAAGGCGAATCCGGCACGGGTCAGGCGCGCCGCCCCGGCCGCGCCCTCCGTGTCGAACGACGCCTTCTCCAGGACGTCGAGCGCCCGGCCGCGCACCTCGGCCGCATAGCCGCGTGCCTCCTGCGGGGCGAGCAGCGGCAGCCGCGGACGCTCCGCACGCGGATGTTCGAACGCGTCGTAGAGCGGGTCGATCTCCGGCCGCATCGCCTCGCGGCCCGCGACCGCGCGCAGCAGCCACTGCTCCTCCTGGTTGCCGATGTGGGCCAGGTCCCAGACGAGCGGCGACATCAACGGCGAGTGCTGCGCGGTGAGTTCGGGCTCCTCGACGCAGGTCGTCAGGAGGGTCGTACGGCGGCGTGCGGTCTCGAGGGCGTCCGCCGCACGAGCACGCAGCGCCTCCGGGTCCGTGGTGACGTTCTCCTCGATGGTCATGAGCGGACGGTCCTCCCCTGTGCGGGACTTCCCTGTGCCGAGGCGGGAAGCAGGTCGAGTACGTCGTCGGCGGGGCAGCGGCCGCGTACGACGTAACGGTGCGTGAAGTCCGCGACCGCCTGCCGTACGTCCCGGTCCGCGCCGATCCTGGGCAGCGCGTCGAGAGCCGCCGTGAAACAGGCCGTCGCGGCCTCGCGCAGCTCCGGGTCGGTGAGGCCGAGCCGGGCCGCGTCCCGCCACAGCGGGTTGTGCGGAGCGGGCATCGAACCGGCGCGCTCCGCAAGGGGTTTGACGGCCCGGTAGGCGGTCTCCGAGGCCTCCGGATCGTCGAAGAGCGCGGTCGTCACGGCGAGCGGCACGAGCCAGCCGTCGTCGCCCGGCTGCGCGTCGATCATCCGCAGTTCGAGGTGGCCGCGCGGCCGCACCGGCGGGAACAGCGTCGTGAGGTGGTAGTCGAGGTCGGAGCGGGTCGGCGGCCGCGGCGCACCGCCTCGCACCCACTCCCGGAAGGTCAGGTCCTCGGGCACCTGCCACGGACCGCTGTCCGTGCGTACGCACATCACCGGCGCGTCAAGCACGTGCCGCACCCAGGTCTCGCGCGGCTCGCCGTCCAGCGGCGGTGCGCCCGAGCGGCCCACGTCGATGCGCTCCCACAGCAACTGCCGGGTGGACCGCCAGCCGGTCGAACGGCCGTACAGGAGCGGTGAGTTGGCGAACGCGGCGACCAGGACGGCGCCCAGCAGATGAGCCAGGCGCCAGCGCCGCCCGTGCCCCAGCGGACCCGGCTCCTCGTACCCGGCGTCCAGGCACACCTGCACCGAGGCGGAGGAGCACATCATGGACCGGCCGGCGGGTCCCGCACGGTCGAGCGACGCCTCCAGGGCGTCGTACCGGGGCTGGTGGAGGACGCGTCGCGGGGGCCGCCACGGATCGGTGCCGTGGCCGGACAGGACGAATCCGTGGCCGCGGAGCGCGGTGCGGACGGCGGTCAGATCGGCCCGCATGGCCGAGACACAGTCCGTCAGCGTGGCGGCGGGGAGCGAACTGAGCTCCAGCTGGCCGCCGGGTTCCACGGTGAGCGCCGAGCGCAGCGGCAGGGCGCGCAGTGCGGCATAGGCCGCATCGAGTCGTTCGGGGGGTAACGGGACCCGGGGCCGGTGCGGCTCGTGGACGATCCACTCCAGCTCCACACCCACCGCGCGGGGCGGTCCCGTCTTGAAGCAGATGCCCCGTACCAGGGCCTCCACCTCCGGCTCGGTGACCAGGTCACCGAGGGTCGTACAGTCTCCCTCGCTCATCCCGGGATCCTCCTGGTCCTCACGGGTTCCATGGTCCCCGGTGGGGACCACGGCGTCGATTCGGCCGCGCGCAGACCACTGCCGCGGCCCGTTTCGGGCAACGCTCGTCCCACCCAAGACGTTCCCGGCCATTCGCACAAGAGTGCCCCACGCATCGCGTCCGGAGGCGAAAACCTGTTGCCGGGGCGGTCACCGGGCGCACACGATCTGTTCATGAGCACGACGGGGGAGCGGGCGTGAGCGCCCGCCTGCGCGAGATCGCGCAGAGCACGGAGAAGATCGTGGCCGCGGGGCGGTACGTGACGGGGGACGGCCGCGCTGTCACGATCGGCGACGCGGTGGCGCGGGCCAGGGCGGGCACGCGGATGTACGGGCCGGAGCCGGTCGGGACACCGGACGCGCCTGGCGGCGGACCGGCGCACGTCCAGGTCACGGGGGAGAGCAGCCTGGACGCGGCCCGGCGTCTGACGGGGGAGGGGCCGCAGCCGGTGGCCGTGCTGAACTTCGCGTCGGCACGCAACCCCGGCGGCGGCTACCTGAACGGGGCGCAGGCCCAGGAGGAGGCCGTGTGCCGCTCCTCCGCGCTGTACACGTGCCTGATCGAGGCCCCGGAGTTCTATGCGCACCACCGCGCCGACCGCGACGTCTTCTACAGCGACCGCGTCATCCACGCCCCCGGTGTCCCGGTGTTCCGCGACGACCGGGGCCGCCTGCTCGACGAGCCGTACACGGTGGGCTTCTTGACGTCACCGGCGCCGAACGCGGGCGTGATCGCCCGGCACACCCCCGAGCGCGTGCCCGAGATACCCGGTGCCCTGGCGTCCCGCGCCGAGAGAGTCCTGGAAGTGGCCGCCGCGCACGGCTACCGACGGCTGGTGCTCGGGGCGTGGGGCTGCGGCGTGTTCCGCAACGACCCGGCGCAAGTCGCCGAGGCGTTCCGGGCCGCGCTCGACGGCCGCTTCGCCGGGTACTTCGAGCAGGTCGTCTTCGCCGTACTGGACCGGACGAAGGAGGCGACGACCCGCTCGGCATTCACCCGGGTCCTGGGCGCCGCTCAGCTCCAGCCGTAGCGCTCCCGCAGCCGCAGCACCACCGTGTTGAACCGGCCGCGGTCCAGGGCGCACGCCTCGCGCCGCATCCCGCGCTCGTGCACGCGCAGCACCCGGTCCAGGTCCACCCACGAGTCACGGCCGCTGCTGTCCCAGGGCCCCGTGCCGAGCGCGACCCACTCGCGGTCGTGGTCGTGCCGCTTGCTGGACAACTGGACGGCGAGCAGCGTGCCCGCGCTCTCCCGCGCGACGACGAGCACCGGCCGGTCCTTGCCCCGCCCGTCGTTCTCCTCGAAGGGCACCCACGTCCAGACGATCTCGCCCGGATCGGGGTCGCCGTCGTGCGCGGGCGCGTACTCGGTGCGCACGCTTCCCACGTGGTGCGGCTCGGCCTCCACCGTGGCCGTCGCGCCGCTGCGGCCCGGGTACTCGTACGCGTGGTCATCCGTAAAGGCAGTCACGCGGGTCACGTTAGAGCCTGGACGGCCCAATCCGCGCGGCGGGTGCGCCGGATGACCCACAGGCTCGGCACATGCCCCGTCACACGCGCCGAATACGCCGAAGCGTCCTGTCCGTCCTCGCCGTCACGCTGACCCTGAGCGCCGCCGCACCCCTGCGCACCGAGGCGGCGCCGCCGCGCACCGTCTCCGCCTGGCTCCCGTACTGGGACCAGGAGAACGCCTACCGCGACGCCCTCGCGCACGCCGCACAGATCCGCACCATCAGCCCCTTCTGGTACGAGACCAAGTCCGCGACCCGCGTCGACGGACACCCGGGCGCCGGTGACCGCCGCATCATCGACGGCCTGCACGCCAAGGGGATCCAGGTCGTCCCGACCGTCATGGAGCAGATGAAGCCCGGCGGCCTCGCGGGGATCATGACGAGCCCGGCGCAGCGTGCCGCCCACGCCAAGGCCCTCCTCGCGGTCGTCCGCAGCCGCGCCTACGACGGCCTCGACCTCGACTACGAGACCATCGCGCCGACGCCCGAGTCCAAGTACCGCGCCGTGCGCGCCGGTTACGCGGCCTTCGTCACCGACCTGTGCGCGCGCCTGCACGCCCTGCGCAAGCAGTGCTTCGTCACCGTCAGCCCCAAGACCCGTACCACGGGCCGCATTTGGGACTACCGGGCAATCGGCGCCGCCGCCGACCGGATGCGCGTCATGGCGTACAACATGCACCACGCCGAAGGCCCGCCCGGAGCATTGTCGACGCCTCAGTGGTACGACGAGATCCTGGCCCGCGCCACCGCCGAAGTCCCGCGCGCCAAGCTGGAGATGGGCCTGCCCGCCTACGGCTGGGACTGGGCCGTCGACGGCAAGGCCCGCGCGCGGCACGTGACGTCGAACGAGGCCGAGGCGCTGCGCCGCCAGGTCAAGGCGCCCTACGCCCTCGACCCGGACTCCCGCACCCCGCACTTCACGTACCGGGACGGAAAGAAGCGCCGCACCGTCTGGTACCAGGACGCCCGCGGCACCGCCGCCCACCTGCCGGTCCTGCGCAAGTACGGGGTGCCGCACACCGTGCTGTGGGCCTTAGGCTTCGAGCAGCCCGAGCTGTGGCGCACGCTGGCGACGGGTCAGCGCGACCGGATGGCGCACCCGGCTAGACAGTAGGCCACTGCTCGAACCACCTTTGATCCGCCTCCAGTTGGGCCGCGAGCGAGATCAGCAGCGGTTCGCTGTGGGCGGGGCCGAGGAGTTGGGCGCCGACCGGCAGGCCGCCCGCGACGCGGCCCGCGGGCACGTTCACCCCGGGCCAGCCGAGCACGTTCCACGGCCAGGCGTACGGGCACGCGGCGATCATCGCGCGGTCCGTGCGCCAGCCGTTCAGCCGCGCCATGTCCCCGATCCTCGGCGGGGGAGTCGCCGTGGTCGGCGCGAGCAGCACGTCGTACCGGTCGAAGAGCGCGCCGACCCGGTGCTGCAGCGCGGACTCCGCCCGCCTGGCGAGCCGCAGCGGCGCGCCGCCCAACACGCGTCCCATCCGCGCCGCTTCGCGCGTCCGCGGGTCGAGCCGGTCCGGGTCGGGCACCCGGCCGACCCAGTCCGCGACCCCTGCGGTCGCCCGCGGCACGAACGCGAGCCCGATCTGCCCATAGCGCGGATCGGCCTCCTCCACGTCGTGCCCGAGCGCGGCGAGCCGCTCCGCGAGGGCCACCACGCGTGCCCGCACAACAGGGCTGAGCCGCTTGGGAGTTGCCGTGAACGGCATCCGCAGCGACAGCGCGATCCGCAGACGCCCCGGCTCACGACGCGCCGCATCGGCGGCCCGCACGGGCGGCGGCCGGTGCAGATCCCCGCTGTGGCTGCCGCTCGCCGCGTCGAGGAGCAGCGCGGCGTCCTCCACGGTGCGGGCCAGCGTGCCGTTCACCGTGATGCCGTGGAACGCCTCCGCCCACGGCCACGTCGATATCCGGCCCCGCTGCGGCTTGATCCCCACCAGATGCGTCCACGCCGCGGGAATGCGCACGCTGCCCGCTCCGTCCGAACCGAGCGCGGCCGGGACGAGCCCCGCCGCGACGGCCGCCGCCGAGCCGCCGGACGAGCCGCCCGGGGTGTGCGCGGGCGCCCACGGATTGCGCGTGTCGCCGAACGCGGGCCCCTCCGTGAACGGCCACTGCCCCAGCTCGCACGTATTGGTCTTCCCCACGACGATCGCACCCGCCGCGCGCAGCCGCCGCACCGCCTCCGCGTCCTCGCCGCTCACCGGAAAGTCGCCCGCGCACCCGAACGCCGTCACCTCGCCCGCGACATCCATGTCGTCCTTGACCGCGACCGGCACCCCGAGCAGGGGCAGCCGCGTGCCGGCCGCCAACTCCCGGTCCGCCGCGTCCGCCTCCGCCAGGGCCGCCTCGGCCCGCACCCGGCGGAACGCGTTCAGGACCGGCTGCGACCGCTCGATCCGGTCCAGCGCCTGCTCGACGAGGTCGCGCGAGGACACGGTCCCGGCGGCGAGGGCCCGGGCAGCGGCGCCGAGACCGAGCTGTGTGCCCGTGGTCATGGACACCTCCAATTCCCCTGGGGTGAACGCACGTTAGCGCCCCCGCCGGGAGCGGGGTACGCCCGGGGGGCACCGGGCCGAAGCCGTCTGGAAAGATGCCCTACGCCATGGGTCAGACACCTCAGACACCCCAGAATCCTCTGAGCGCTCAAAGCACTCCGAGCGCTCAAAGCACTCCGAGCGCTCAAAGCACTCCGAGCACTCAGAGTCCTCAGGTACCGAAGCAGCAGCCCGCCCGGGGCGCCGTGCCGACGAGCGCGGACGTCGCCCGCCTGGCCGGGGTCTCCCGCGCCACGGTCAGCTACGTCCTGAACAACACCAGCGCCGTCCGGATCAGCGAACCCACCCGGCGCCGTGTCCAGGAGGCCGCGCGGCAACTCGGCTACGTGCCGCACGCCGCCGCCCGCAGCCTGCGCGCCGGACACACGCGCATCGTCCTGATGCCGACCCCCGAAGTCCCCGCGGGCCCGCTCTACAGCGCCCTCCTCAACGAACTCCAGTGGGCACTGAGCCGCCTCGACTACACCGTCGTGCAGTACGGCAGCGTCGGCCTCGCGGGTGACGACGCGGCCCGCGCCTGGGCCGAGCTGCGCCCCGTCGCCGTGCTCGCGCCCATGGGCATGGGCCCCGACGGCATCGCGGTCCTCAAGCGCTCCGGCGCCAAGGCCGTGATCACCCTGGGCCAGGACCCCGTCGACGGCGCGCACGCCCTGCTCATGGACCACCGCGAGGTCGGCCGCGCCGCGGGCCGCCACCTCGTGGAGCGCGGCCACCGCGTCCTCGGCGTCGTCATGCCCCGCGAACCGGGCCTCGAGGTCTTCTCCGTGCCCCGGCTGGAAGGCGTACAGGAGACGCCGGGGACGGAGGTCGTGCGGCTCCCGCTCGCGTACGAGGAGGAGTACGCGGCCCAGGTCGCCGAGCAGGTGCAGGAGCTGGGCCTGGACGCCGTGTTCGCGTACAACGACGAGTACGCGATGCTGCTGATGCGGGCCCTGCAGGACGCGGGCGTCGACATCCCCGGCGAGGTCGCCGTGATCGGCGCCGACGACCTGATGCTCGGCCGGCTGCTGCGGCCCCGTCTCAGCACCGTCCGCATCGACCTGCCCTCGGGCGAGGAGCTCGCCGAACTCGTCGACCGGCTGGTGCGCGACCCTGCGGGACGGTGCGAGGCGCGGGACGTGATGGGCGCGAGCGTGGTGGCACGCGAGTCCACCTGAACGCGCAGGAGGAGGCGGCTGCCCCGGGCAGCCGCCTCCTCTTCACTTGCCTTTGCCGGAGCTCTCTTGCCTCTGCCGGAGCTCGGACCTCGGCCCTCGGTCAGGCCTCGTCGGACTGCTGAGCCTGCGCCTGCTGCTCCGCCACGGACTTGCGGACCTCGTCCATGTCGAGCTTGCGGGCCTGGCCGATCACGTCGTCCAGGGCCTCCTGCGGCAGCGCGCCGGGCTGCGCGAACACGGCCACCTGGTCACGGACGATCATCAGCGTCGGGATCGACTGGATGCCGAACGCGGCGGCCAGCTCCGGCTGCGCCTCCGTGTCGACCTTGCCGAACACCAGGTCCGGGTTGGCCTCTGCGGCCTTCTCGTAGACCGGCGCGAACTGCCGGCACGGCCCGCACCAGGACGCCCAGAAGTCGATCAGGACGAACTCGTTCTCCGAGACCGTCGAGTCGAAGTTCTCCTTGGTCAGCTCCACAGTGGTGCTGCTCATGGTGTGTTCCCTCTTCCTGCTTCCTGGGTTCGGGGCGAAGCCGCAGGGGGCGATGCCGCTGTGCACAACCGTCCGTACACCGGACGTATTCCGCGCACGTACCCATGTGGCTCACGGGCACACCTACGACCACACTGGGCGTCATGACGGATGCCTTGGAGTACGACGTTGTCGTGGTGGGAGCGGGGCCGGTCGGCGAGAACGTCGCGGACCGGGTACGGGCCGGCGGGCTGAGCGCCGCGATCGTGGAGAGCGAGCTCGTCGGCGGCGAATGCTCGTACTGGGCGTGCATGCCGAGCAAGGCGCTGCTGCGCCCGGTGATCGCCCGTGCCGACGCCCGCCGCGTGCCGGGCCTGCGCCAGCTGGTGCAGGGCCCGCTCGACGCCCCCGCCGTGCTCGCCCACCGCGACTACTACACCTCCCACTGGAAGGACGACGGCCAGGTCGGCTGGATCGAGTCCATCGGCGCGGACCTGTACCGCGGCCACGGTCGCCTCGACGGCCCGCGCCGCGTCACCGTCACCGCCGACGACGGCACGCTCACCACGCTCACCGCCCGGCACGCCGTAGCCGTGTGCACGGGTACCCGCGCCGCTCTGCCGGATCTTCCCGGCCTCGCCGACGCCAAGCCCTGGACCAGCCGCGAGGCGACCAGCTCCGACCACGTGCCGGGCCGGCTCGTCGTGGTGGGCGGCGGAGTCGTGGCGACCGAGATGGCCACGGCCTGGCAGGCCCTCGGCTCGCAGGTCACCGTGCTCGTCCGCGGCGACGGACTGCTGAACCGCATGGAACCGTTCGCCGGGGAACTGGTCGCCGACGCCCTGCGCGAGGCGGGAGCGGACGTGCGTACGGGAGTGTCCGTGAAGGCCGTCGAGCGCAACGGCGCCACGGTCACGGTCACCCTCGGCGACGGCTCCGCGATCGAGGCCGACGAGATCCTCATCGCGACCGGGCGCGCCCCGCGCACCGACGACATCGGCCTGGAGACGGTGGGCCTGGAACCCGGGTCCTGGCTGACGGTCGACGACTCGCTGCGCGTCGAGGACAGCGACTGGCTCTACGCGGTCGGCGACGCCAACCACCGTGCCCTCCTTACCCACCAGGGCAAGTACCAGGCCCGTATCGCGGGCGCCGCGATCACCGCGCGGGCCTCGGGGACCCCGCTCCTGGAGACCGACCCCTGGGGCGCCCACGCGGCGACCGCCGACCGCGCGGCCGTCCCCCAGGTCGTCTTCACCGACCCGGAGGCGGCGAGCGCCGGTCTGACCCTGGCCGAGGCCGAGGCGGCGGGCCACCGTGTCCGCGCCGTCGACTACGACATGGCGAACGTGGCCGGATCCGGCCTCTACGCCGACGGCTACACCGGCCGTGCCCGCATGATCGTCGACCTGGACCGGGAGGTCCTGCTCGGCGTCACCTTCGTCGGCCCCGGCGTCGGCGAACTGATCCACTCGGCCACGATCGCGATCGCCGGTGAGGTGCCGATCGACCGGCTCTGGCACGCGGTACCGGCGTACCCCACGGTCAGCGAGGTGTGGCTGCGGCTGCTCGAGACGTATCGCGGCTAGATGCTGAGGGGGCGGTCAACCGGCGCCCTGCCGAGGCCTGTTGGGCTCGGGTCCGTGCAACGCGTTCAACACATGCGAACGGCCGCACCTGCCCAGCGCCTCGGCCGGGGGAAAGAAATCGCCTTGTGATTTCTTTCCCCCGGCCGAGAGGTTCTTCATGGCGATCCGACTCGCGGTACTCGATCTGGACGGCACCCTGCTCGACGGGTTCGTGGCCGCCGCGATGGCCACGACGCTGACCCGGAGCCATTCCCGCGTCCCGGCCGCCGCCCGCGAGGCGCTCGCGGCCATCGACGCGTACAAGAGCGGAACCATCGACCACGACGCGTGCGCCACACGCTTCTATCCCGCCTACGGGCGGGCCGTGCGCGGGCTGCCCACGGCGGTCCTCACCCAGGTCGGGCACCAGGCGTGGCAGCAGGTCTGTGCGCGGCTCTTCCCGTACGCGGCCGAACTGGTCACCCTCCTGAAGCGTCGCGGCTTCGTGACGTGCCTGCTCTCCGGGAGCCCGGAGGAGGCCGTGCTGTGCGCGGCCGACGAACTGGACATGGATCACGCCTGGGGCCTGAAGTTCGCCTTCGACGAGGGCCTGTGCACCGGCCGGCCCCTGCGTGCGCCCGCCCTCCGCGGCGCCAAACGCCCCGTTCTGCTGCACGCGACCTCCCTCCTGGAGGCCGACTCCGGTACGTCCGTGGACTGGGCGGGATCCTTCGCCATGGGCGACTCCTCGGCGGACATCGACGTCCTGGACATGGTCGGGACGCCGCTGGCCTTCGAACCCGACCCGGGTCTGCTGTCGGCGGCGACCAGCCACGACTGGCAGGTGACGGACCGCCGTCGCGTCCTGGAGCACTGCCGTGCGGTCCTGGACGCCGGACCGGTCCCGCGTGCGTGAGCGGGACCGACCGTGCCCGCGACGGATCGCGGCACACGCGACCAGGGGTGATGCTGGGACGAGGAGGGGGCCCGCGAAGGAGTGTGATCCCGGTGGCACGGACCCGCCGTCTCATCCTGTCCCCGCCGTCCGCGGTGTGGGCCCTGCTGGCCGACGGCTACCGCTTCGGGGAGTGGGTGACGGGCACCCGGCAGGTGCTGCACGCGGACCCGGAGTGGCCGCAGGTCGGCGCCGCCCTCAAGGTGCGCGTCGGCCTCGGCCCGCTGACCCTCGACGACACCAGCGTCGTGCGGATCTGCGAGCCGGAACACCGCCTGGAACTGGAGGCGAAGGCCGACCCCTTCGGCGCCGCCCGCATCGCCATGAACCTGATCCCCTGGGCCGAGAACACCCTCTTCGTCCTCGACTGGCACCCCCTGCGGGGGCCCGGCACGCGGATGCACGGGCTCCCGGTGGACTATCTGGTCAAGGTCCGCAACGGCATGATGCTGACCAAACTGGCGCGGATCGCGGTGAACGAACGCGACTGACCAGTGCTGCGTGCCCTTGCCTGTGGGGCTAGTGCTGCTGCGGCTTCTGCGGAGTCGCCTCACTGGGACGTACGACGACGAAGCCCTCGCCCTCCAGCATCAACTGCACCGCCTCGCCCGAACCGCCCCGGATCATCGAGCCGATGGACTGCGAACGGTGCAACGACGTGCGCAGGTCGGCGGTCCAGCCGACCACGGCGTCCGTGTCCACGTACACGGGCTGCTGCGGCGACACGGGCAGCACCAGCGGATTGCCCTCGCAGACGAGCCCGAGCTTCCCGTGCCCGGTGAACACGCTGTTGAACAGGCCGCCCCCCGAAATCCCTGCGCCCTTCACGGTCTTGATGTCGTACGACAGGGTCGCGTCGAAGCACAGCACGTTGCGGCCGTTGACCGTGAAGGCGTCGCCGGGCTCGATGTCGACCACGAACACGTTCTGCGCCTCCTGCGCGAACCAGGCCTCGCCCTGCCCGCGCACCTTCATCAAAGCCAGTCCCTCCCCGGTGACGGCACGCTTCAGCATGCCGCCGACCCCCTGGCCCTTCCGCTCGAACTGCAGATTCCCCCGGTAGGCGATCATCGCCCCCTGCCGAGCCAGCATCTCGCCGTTGACCACGTAGCGGATCGACTTGGCGTTCTGCACGGTCATGCCCGGCGCGACAGCGGCCTGCACCATGTACTCACTTGCGAAAAGATCACCCTTCATGCGGGCATCGTGGCCCGGAGGGAATGGTTCCGACAAGGGGCTGCTCAGGCCCATGTGGGGCGGGAGGAGCCGAGAGGGAGGAGGACGTGGCGGTAGGCGCCCGGGGTCCGGGAGAGGTGGATCTGGTCGGTGACGCCCTGGTAGTCGCCGAGCGGGGTGTGCGCGGTGAAGGTCTCGGGGTCGAGGTAGGCGTGCTCGTCGCCGGTGCCGGCGACGGTGTGGGCATAGGACTGGTCGAAGATGCCCAGCGAGAGGATCCACAGCGCGACCCGGGTGAGCGAGACGTGGACGCGGTAGGAGCCGCCGTCCCGCGCGCGGCGGCGCAGGGCTTCGACGATGCCGGCGGCGAGGAACCAGGCGACCAGGTAGTCGTTGACCACGGTGATCGGGGGGAGGGCGGGGCGGTCGCCGTCGCCTTCGAGATGGAGCAGGCCGGCGACGGAGCCCGCGGTCTGGTCGAAGCCGATCCGGTGCGCCCCGGGGCCGGTGGTGCCGTGCAGCGACACCGTCGCGTACACCAGTCCGGGGCGCAGGGCGGTGGCCTCCTGCTCGGACAGGCCGATGCCGTTGAGGAAGCCGGGGCGCCGGTTGGCGTAGAAGACGTCGGCGTCGACGAGCAGGCTGCGGATGGCGGCCGCGCCCTCGGGAGTGCGGGGCTCGACGGTGGCTGAACGGACGCCCACCTGGGTCGAGTTGTACGTCATGGGGTGTTCCAGCTCGCCCGGCCGCCACAGGTTGAGCACGTCCGCGCCGTGCAGGGCGAGCGCCCGCCCGGCCCCGGCGATGATGTGGCCCATGCCCAGAGCCCGTACGCCGTCCAGTGGAGCGGTGGCCCCGGCGGACAGGGTGGGCAGCGGTTCGGCCTCGCTGTCGCCGACCCGGGTGATCTCCACGAGTGGCATCCCGGCGAGTACGTCGGTGAACTGGGGTTCCTTCAGGAACTCCTGCGGGGTGCGGATCATCGGCAGGACGGCGCCCGCCTGCTGGGCCGACCGCTCCAGTTCCAGCGCCTCGCGACGGGCGATGGCGGCCGCCACCGCCTGAGGGTCCTCGGGGACGCCGAGCAGGCGTTCGGCGGCGATGCGCAGGTTGGGGTAGGGGTTGAGCGGCATCACCCAGCGGTCGTCGGCGGTGCGGTAGAAGCCGTTGACGAAGGCCATGGTGGGGACGGACGGTGCGCCGCCCGGGTAGCCGCCCAGCAGTTCCCACTTCTGGTCGTAGAAGGGGCACAGCCGGTGCGGGGCGACCCGCAGGTCCATCGAGATGTCCTGGCCGGGCCCGCCGCGCTGCCGCCACAGGGCGGCGATCGCGGCGGACTTGGCGGAGAGGGCGAGCGAGGTGGCGGCGCCGAGCCGCAGGGTGCTGGGCACGATCGGGTCCGCGCCGCGGAAGGTGAAGGTGCCGCCGGTGTCCGCGGGGCTCAGGCCGATTCCGCCCAGTACGTCGGCGAGGGCGGCGTGGATGTCGAAGGTGTCGTCGGTGGCGGGGGCCGCGATGGCGGCGGCGATGGAGTCGTGCAGGTTCACGGTGTCCTCTGTTGTCGGAAGGTGGTGCAGCTGTTGTCAGAAGGCGGTGCAGCGCCAGGGGGGAAGCGGTCGGGTTCAGGAGGCTTCGTCGAGCGTGCGCAGCAGCGCGATCTGGCGGCGGTCGCGCTCGGCGGCCAGCTCGCTCACGCTGCCCTCCGCCAGGAACTCCTTGGCCTGCTCGGTGAGTACGGCGAGGGTGGGTTCGTCGAAGGCCGGCGTGCCGAGGGCCGGCCAGGCCTTCTCCATCTCCGGGCCGAGGTGGGCGAGGAAGCCCGGCAGTCCTGCCGGTCCGCCGCCCAGGTCGCCCTGCGTGAGGCGGGCCGCCTCGCCACGCCCGGCCCGTTCGCCGAGACCGTACTCGGGCACCTCGAACTCACGCTCCCCGAAGCCCCGTTGACGGTCGCGCTCGCCGACGGTCTCACCCTCGCGTACGCCCGTCCCGCCCTCACCCGGGTCGGCCCGGTCGGCACCTCGGGCGAGGACGCCGCCCTGCGCGTCTCGGGCACCCTGCCCCGGGTGCCGTACGGCGCCACGTCCACGGTCCTCGTACTGGCACAGGGTCCGGGCGGGCCCGTCCTGTTCCCGGTCGAGACGGCCCGCACCGCCGTCACCGTCGTCTCCGGCACCAACCTCGCCGGTGAGCCCCGCGACACCCTCCACCTGCACGACTACGCGGTGGCCGCCGCCGACGTCCACCCCCTCTCCGAGGCCGAGCTCGCCGAGGCCGAACTCCGCGCCGCTCTCGCCCGCGCCGCGCTCATCGCGGGAGCCGCCGAGCGCTGCGTCGAGCTGACCGTCCAACACACCACCACCCGCGTCCAGTTCGGCCGCCCGCTCAGCCGCTTCCAGGCCGTCAAACAGGAGGAGGCCCGCCTGATCGAGGAGTGTGCGCTGGTCCGTGCCGCGGTGGACGCGGCCGCCCGCGACCTGTCGCCGGTCGGCGTGGCCGCCGCCAAGGCGCAGGCCTCCGCGTCGGTCGCCGAGATCGCCCGCATCGCCCACCAGCTGCACGGCGCGATCGGCTTCACCGAACTCAGCGAGCTGCGCCTCGCCACCACCCGGTTGTGGTCCTGGCGCGACGAGGACGGCGACGAGTCGTACTGGGCCGCACGGCTGGGCCGCGAGGCGCTCGCCGCGGACGACGTCTGGGCGCTGCTCGCCGGGTGACCGGCGCGTCATCCGGGCCCCCGGCCGGCCGGGGGCCCGCGCATCCGCCCCCTACCGCCCACCACTCGATCCAGGCTCACCGCATGGATCTCACGCCGCGCCTGCTGGAACAGTTCACCGTACTGGCCGAGGAGAAGCATTTCGGCCGCGCGGCAAGCCGTCTGATGATGAGTCAGCCCCCGCTCAGCCAGGCCGTCCAGCGCCTGGAGCGGATCATCGGCACTCGCCTGCTCGACCGGAGCAGTCAGGGCGTCAGCCTCACCCCCGCCGGTGAGGCCTTCGCGGCGGACGCCCGGCGGATACTGGAGGCGCAGGAGTCCGCCCTCGCCCGCGCGCGCCGGATCGCCTCCGGCAAGGAGGGCGAAGTGCATGTCGGCTTCGTCACCAGCCTCGGCCACTGGCACCTGCCGCGCGTGCTCGCCGACGCCGCCGAGCAACTGCCGGGCCTGCGTGTGCACTTGCGGCAGGGAACCAGCGGAACGCTGACCGAGCTCGTCCGCAGCGGCACCGTGGACCTCGCGCTGGTACGCCAGCCCGAACTCGACGAGGACGACCTGACCGTCCACCTACTCACCGAAGAACGCCTCGTCGTCGCCGTGCCCGCAACGGACCCCCACGCCAAGGCCGAGCGCCTCGCGCTCGCCGACCTGCGCGGCCGCCACTTCGCCCGCCTCAGCCACGGGCCACTGCAGCAACTGGCACGGCGCGTGCTGGGGGCCTGCGACCGCGCGGGATTCGTCCCCACCTTCCAGGCCCACGTCGACGACCTGCCGGGCCTGCTCAGCTACGTCGCCTCCGGCCTGTGCGTCGCCCTGGTCCCCGAGCACACCGCCGCGCTCTCCTTCCCCGGCGTCCGCTTCCTCCCGCTCACCGACGAGACTCCCGAACTCACCACCACCATCGCGGCCCTGCACCGGCCCCATGCCGACCCGGCCGTACGCTCACTGCTCGCCCTCGCAGCCGCCTCGCTCTCGGGCCAGGGGCCCTCTTAGGGATCACGGGCGGCGGGATCTGATCGCGGGGCCTGCTGGTGTTGACGGACTGAGGCGTACGTGGACGGCATCGCCGACCGTGGCTGACGTGCCCGGTGCGAGGTGAGGAATGCCGGGGATCCGGCCCGCTCGGATGCAGAGACTCGGATGCAGAGACTCGGATGCAAAGAGAGGATTCGCCCGGCCTCGTCCCCGACGCTCAGATGTAGCTCAATCCGCTTCTCTTCGGACCGCTGTGGCGGCCATGATCATGTGGTGACTCGTTCACGACGCGCGATCAGGAGGGAGGGGCTGTGGCCAAAGCGGTGCGGGCTTCGCTCGGGGAGATGTGGATCACCTGCCAGGTCTGCAAGGGGGATCTCTTCCGCGAGCGGGGTGTGAAGCTGAACAGTACGGGCGGGGAGTTCTTCAACCTGGCCTGGGCTGATGAGACGGCGACCGGGCTGATCTGCTGGCGGTGCGGGTTCGTGCACCTCTTCGTCAACCGGGAGATCCAGCTGCACAGCGCGTAGGAGTAGGAGTAGGAGTAGGAGTAGGAGTAGGCGTTTTGCCGGATCGGCAACAAGAGTGGCGTGACCGGGGTGCGACGGGCGACGGTGGGCTCGTGACCGAGAACATCGCAACAGGAACCCCCGCCCCTGCCCCCGCCCCCGAGGCCGCCGACCGTCCCGCGCCCGTCGGCGCGTACGTCGGGGACCCGGCCGTGCGCGCCGAGTGGGACGATCGGTACGCCGATCGGCAGCAGCTGTGGAGCGGGCAGCCGAACGGTGCGCTCGTGGCCGAGACCGACGGGCTCACGCCCGGGCGGGTGCTCGACGTGGGCTGCGGCGAGGGCGCGGACGCCGTCTGGCTCGCGCGCGGCGGCTGGGACGTCACCGCGCTCGAGGTCTCGGGCATCGCGCTGGAGCGCGCGGCCGGGCACGCGCGGGACGCGGACGTCGCCGTGCGCTGGGTGCACGCCACGCTCACCGAGGCCGCGCTCCCGCCGGCCTCCTTCGACCTGGTGACCGCGCAGTACCCCGCCCTGCTGCGCACCCCGGACTCGGCGGCCGAGCGGGCGCTTCTCGCCGCTGTCGCGCCCGGCGGCGTACTGCTGGTCGTCCACCACGCGGGCATGGACACCCAGCACGTGGACGAGGGCGGCTTCGACCCGGCCGACTACGTCTGGCCGTCGATGGTCGCCGAACTCCTCGACGACGACTGGCGGATCGAGGTCGACGAGCAGCGCCCGCGCGTCGCCCCCGACGGCGGTGCCGGCGCCCACCACACCGACGACGTGGTGCTGCGGGTACGCCGACTGCGCTGACGCCGACCGCGCCGAGGCCCGGTGGGCGCTACCCCGTGAACTGGTCGCCGGTGACCGTCACTTGGCGCCCTGCCGACGTGTCGGTCGACGTGCTGCTCAGGCAGCTGCCCGACGCCGGGTCGGTGACCGTGGGCAGGCCTCCTGTGTACGTCGTGCCTGCCTCGGCGCCGCTCGGCCTGCCGTACGTCACCGTGACCCGCTGGGCGCACCCCGCCGTGAGGTACGGCTCGACGAAGCCCGAGTCCGACGCCTTGAAGCGGCCGGACGCCACCGGGAGCCGGAAGCTGCCGATGTGGGCGACGGTGGTGCCGGTGGACGTCTCGACCACGTCGCCGGTCATCAGCTGCGTGGAGCCGTCGTCGCCCGCCCGCTGCAGCACGATGCCGTACATCGTGTTCTTCGTGTAGGTGAAACGGACCGCGCAGCTCACGCCGGCGCCACCGTCCGCACCGTACGAGCAGTGGCTGTCGGTGGTCGTGGCGTTGGCGTTGAACGAGCTGAAGACCGCCTGGAGTTGGGGGTGTCCGTCGCTGCCGACGGGCTTGGGCTGGAAGCCCGCGTACGGGCGCGTGCCGCTCTCCAGCGTCGTGTAGTACGCGAAGTAGATCCCGGAGGCGTCGGGCGCCGCCCCGAACGCCATGGGCAGCGTCAGCTTGGTGACGGGTGTCGGGGCCCCGGCCGACCAGCGGACGGTGGGCGTCGATGCCCAGCTCTGTCCGGTCGCGCCGAGGGTGAGCAGGGCGGTGGCGCCGAGCGTGGTGAGGACGCGGCGGACTCGTGTGGAGGGAAGTCTCATGGGCGGCAGGATGTAAGCGGTTGCCATCAACTCGCAAGAGGTGGCGGGGAGTTACTGCTTTTTACTATGGCGGGAGTGGTGGGGCCCGTAGTAATCGGTTGCCCGGTGCGCTGTTGTCGCTCTCATTGCGAAGAAGTCTTCCCGAAGAACTCTTCCCGAACGAGTCTTCTGGTTCTAGGGTCGCGGGATGACCGACGCCCGCGACTTCCCCCTGGACACCGCCGCCCTGCGCGTCCTCGCCCACCCCGTCCGTCTGGCCCTGCTGAACCGGCTGCGGCAGCAAGGACCCGCCACCGCGCGGCAGTTGGCGCGCCACTTCGACCTGGACTCCGGGGCCGCGAGCTACCACCTGCGGCGGCTCGCGGCGGGCGGGCTCATCGAAGAGGACGCGGCGCGCGGCAACCGGCGCGACCGCTGGTGGCGGGCCCTGCACGACGGTTCGCAGCACGACCCGGGGGAGCAGGGCGGCCCCGACGGACGGGCCTACACGCAGGCCGTCGCCCTCGCCGCCGCGGAGACGCTGCGCCGGGCGGCCGTACAGGCCGTGCCGGGGATGCCCGAGGAGTGGTTCGCCGTGTCGGCGTTCAGTGACTTCACCGTGCACGTCACCCCGGCTGAACTGGCAGCGCTGAAAGGGGAGTTGTACGAGGTCGTGGCGCGCTATCGCGGCAAGGAGGCAGCGGCGGGCGCCGCGGTCGCCACCGTGCAGTTCCAGGCGTTCCCGGTGATTCCGGTGATTCCGGTGGTTCCGGTGGTTCCGGCGCCGGTGATTCCGGCGTCGCCTGCCGAGGGTGCGGAGGGTGCGGAGACGTCGTGACGGTGACGGTGCCCGCCCGGGCCGCCGCGCACCGCGACCCGAACGTCGTGCGCTGGCTCGGCGCCTACACCGCGTCCGTCACCGGCGACGTCGTCTACTTCACCGCGCTGACCTGGGCCGTCGCCGCAGCGGCAGGACCGGCCGCGGCCGGGCTCGTGCTCGCCGCGGGGGCCGTGCCCCGGGCCGTGCTGATGCTCGGCGGCGGTGTGCTCGCGGACCGGTTCGGGCCGCGCCGGGTGCTCATCGGCAGCGATCTCGTGCGCTGTCTGACGGTGCTGGCCGCGGCGGCGGTGACGTACGCGAACGGTCCCGGCATCGCGGTCCTGTGCGTGCTCGCGGTGTGCTTCGGCGTTGCCGACGCGCTGTTCCTGCCCGCCGTCGGCGCGCTGCCCCCGCTGTTGACCGCGCCGGGGCAGCTGACGCGCGTACAAGGTCTGCGTTCGCTCGCGGTGCGCCTCGCCAACACCGCCGGGCCGTTCGCCGCGGGCGCGGCGCTGGCCGCCGGCGGTGCGGCGACGGCGTTCACCGGAGTCGGCGTGCTGTTCGCCGTCTCGCTCGTGCTGCTCGTCGCGCTGCGGGTGCCGGCCGCGCCCACGGCGCGGACCGAGGGGAGCGCGCGGTCCGAACTCCAAGACGGGCTGCGGTACTTGAGGGGCAGGCCCCGGCTGGTCCGGCTCGTCGCCGTGATCGGCCTGGGGGAGATGTGCTTCAGCGGGCCGGTCGGCAGCGCGCTCGTCCTGCTGACCGGCGAACGCGGCTGGGGCCCCGGCACGCTGTCGCTTCTGCTGGGCGCGTTCAGCGTCGCGGGCGCCGCCGTGGGCATCGCCCTCACCGCGCTGCCCCGCGTCCCGAGGGCGGGCACGCTGCTCGCCGCCTGTCTGCTCGTCACCGCCGTCCTCGTCACCGCGCTCGGGCTCACCCGTCCCGCCCCCGGCGTCGCCGTGGCCCTGTGCGCCCTGCTCGGCGCGGCGAGCGGCATCCCGATGATCCTCGGGCACGCCCTGCTCCAGCAGTGGACCGAGCCCGGCTACGTCGGCCGGGTCACCTCCGTCACCTCGCTGTGCACGCTCGGCCTCGGCCCGTTCCTGTTCCCGCTGCTCGGTCTCGTCGCCGACGCGTGGGGGACCGGGGCGTTCCTCGCGGGCTGCGGCGCGGTGTGCCTGCTGGCCGCCGCGCTCGCCGCGTCACCGCTGCTGCGCGCCACGCCCCCGTGACCGCGGCTCCCGCTTCACGGCCTTGAGGACCACGAACTTCGGGTCGGCGGCGACGAGTTCACTCGACCCGAACAGCCGGCGCAGCTTCACGTGGTAGCCGAGGTGCCGGTTGCCGACGACCCACAGCTCGCCACCCGGCCGCAGCGCGGCGTGCGCCTGCGTGAACATCCGCCAGGCCGTGGCGTCCGTCGTCGCCTGGTGCGTGTGGAACGGCGGGTTGTTGAGGACCAGGTCGACACTCCCGTCGGGCACGCCGGCGAGGCCGTCACCGACCCGGAAGACGGCCTTGCCCGGCCGGTCGCCGCAGTTCTGCGCGTACGTGTGCGCGGCCGACGCCACCGCCTGGTGCGACTCGTCGGTGAACAGGACCTCCGCGTCCGGCTCCGCGAGCGCGGCACTCGTCCCCACGACGCCGTTGCCGCACCCCAGGTCCACGATGCGGGCGGCCCCCGTGCTGCGCGGCAGATGCTCCAGGAAGAAACGGGTCCCGATGTCGAGGCGCTCGGCGCAGAACACACCCGCGTGATTGACGACCGTACGGCCCGCCAACAGGCCGATGTCGTCGGGGAGCTGATAGCGGTGCGGCCAGGGGTTCGGGCCGGGTTCCAGGGCCGGGTCCGGCGTGCTGAGGATCAGTCGCGCCTTCTTCTCGGCGAGCGAGGTGCGGGTCGGCCCGATGATCCGCTCGAACAGCTTCAGCGTAGAAGTGTGGATCTCCTTCACCATGCCGGTGCCGACGACCACGGTCCCCTCGTGCACCGCGGGCCGCAGCCGGTGCAGCTGGTCCTCGAGCAGTGCCAGGCTCTTGGGGACGCGCACGAGCAGCACGTCGACCCGGTCAGGCGGGGTGTCCTGCGTGGTGAGCAGCGGCACCGCGCTGCGTCCGGCGCGCGCCAGGTTCTCCTCGGTGGCCCGCTGTCCGAGGTACGAGTCCGAGATCAGCGTCGGCACGCAGCCGTCGACGCCGGTCAGCGCCGTGCCGAGTGCTCCCCACCGGTCGCCCACCACCGCGACGGCGCCGGACAGGTCGGTACCGGACTCCGCGAGATGGTTGAGCAGGTACGTGTCCGCCGCGTCCCAGGCGCGCAGCTGGTCGCGGGGGTCCGCCGGGAAGCGGGTGAGGTCGACATCGCCCCAGGGCGTGTTCATACGGCGGTCCCGGGCGGGCTGGTCGGCCGGCTGGGCGGTGGGCTGATCGGTGCGGTTCATCGTCCGCCAAGGCTAGCGGAGCCCCAGCTCACAGGGTCGGCCACGCCGTACGCAGCCGTACGCAGTCGTCAGCAGCCGTATGCAGTCGTTCGCGGCTCTACGCGCGGCCGCTGTGCGCCCGTGCACGGCGGTGCGGCCGGGTGTCGCGCACCCGGCCGCACCATTGCTTCTCGCGCGGTTCAGCTCTCCGGGAACTCGCCGGAGAGCGCGGCCGCCATCCGCAGGTGCGGCGCCGCCTCCGCGTCCCTGCCCTGCCGCTCCAGGGTCCGCCCGAGCATCAGACGGGCGTAGTGCTCGACCGGGTCGCGCTCGACGATGATGCGCAACTCGCTCTCCGCGCGCCGCAGTTGAGCCGAGTGGTAGTAGGAGCGAGCGAGCAGCAGCCGCGGACCCACCTGCTCCGGGACCTCCTCGACGAGGCCGTTCAGGATGCCGGCGGCGGTCGTGAACTCCTTCGCGTCGAAGAACATCCGCGCCCGCTCCCAGCGCTCCGCGGCCGTCCCGTGCGTGTAGTACTCCTGCTGTGCGAACTCCTGCTCCGCGTACGTCTGCTCCACGTGCTTCTGCTCCACGGTGACCTCCTTGTGCGCCGTCAACGGACGCGGCACCCGGCATATTCCCGGGGCCGTGTGCCGCAGGTCAGCGCAGCTGGGCCCGGAGTGCCGCCTCCAGTTCGAAACGGGCGTCCGGGTCGCCGAGGGCGGGCCCGAACAGGCGCTGCAGATGGTGCAGGCGGCGGCGGGCCGTCTGGGGGTGGATCGCCAGACGCTCGGCCAGCTCGGGCGCGCTGCCGTGCGGGCTCTGCAGATGGGCGAGCAGCGTACGGGCGAGCCGGTCGCGCTGTTTCGGGGTGAGCGCGGACAGCGGGGCGAGCCTGCGCGCGGCCATCAGACGCACCAACGCGGGGTCCGCGAGCAGCAGCAGATCGGCGAGCCGCGGTGTGGCGCCGCCCGGCCCGCGTTCGCGCAGTGTCCGGGCCCAGCGCAGCGAGTCCGCGGCCTGCGCCAGCGGCACCTCGGGCCCGGCGACCCCGGCCCGCTCGTGCAGCAGCCGCCGTACCCGGGGGTCGTCGAGGAGCACGGCAGGATCCGGCACGAGGAGACACGGCGCGGGCCCGTCCAGATCGACGAGCACGACGGAGGGCAGCCGCCGGTGGCCTCCGGCGGACGGGTCGGATGCGCTGCGGGGTGCGCTGCGGCCCGGCCCGCCTGGCGCGTCACCCGGGCGCACGCCCCTGCCCCGAAGTCCGGCCCGGCCACCGCCGGGCCCGACGTCACCCGGCGCTGTGCCGGGGGCGGCGGCTAGGCCCGGTCCAAGCGGGGCCTGCGCCGGGCCGTGCGCGGGGTCCGTGCCGTCTGTGCCGTGCGTGCGGTCCGTCCCGTCAGTCCTGTCCGTCTGGCCCGCGCCGCCCGTGCCGCCCGTGCCGCCCGCGCCGCCCGTGCTGCGCGCGCCGCCCGTGCTGCGCGTGCTGTGCGTCCCGTCCGTGCGGTCCGCCTTGTCCGTGCGGCCCGTCCTGTCCGTGCCGCGCGTCCCGCGCGACCTGTCCGTGCCGTCCGAGCGGCCCGTGCCGTCCGTGCCGTCCGTGCTGTGCGTCCCGTGCGTGGGGTCCGTCTTGTCCGTGCGGTGAGTCTCGTCTGTGCGGCCTGTCCTGTCCGTGCCGCGCGCCCCGTCCGTGCCGCCCGTGCCGCCCGTGCTGTGCGTCCCGTGCGTGCGGTCCGTCTCGTCCGTGCGGCCTGTCCTGTCCGTGCCGCCCGTGCCGCCCGTGCCGCCCGTGCCGCCCGTGCCGCCCGTGCCGTCCGTGCCGCCCGCGCCGTGCGTCCTGTCCGTGCCGTACATCCCGTGCGTCCCGTGCGTGTCGTCCGTCCGGCCCGTGCCGCCCCGGATGCCGTCGACCGCGCCGATCATCACCCCCGCACTCGGGCTCGGATCCGCCCCCGCACTCGGACTTGACCTCGGGCCCGCCGCCGCATGCGCCCTCGGGCCCGCACTGAAACCTGCCCCCAGGCCCGCACTCGGCCCTTGCCCCGCGCTGGGACCCGCCCCCAGATCCGGACTCGGCCCTTGCCCCGCGCTGGGACCCGCCCCCAGATCCGGACTCGGCCCTTGCCCCGCGCTGGGACCCGCCCCCAGATCCGGACTCGGCGGCCCCTGACCCGCCCCCGGGCTCGTACTAGGACCCGCCCCAGCCCTGGGCGCCGACGCAACCCCCCGAGGCGCGAGCGCCACCGCAGCAACCGTCTGCGGCAACCGCCACTCCGCCTCCCCGGCGGCCGCCCGCAGCACGTCCTGAGGAGGCGGTTCCTCGGCGATCAGCAGCGTCAGCAGATGGTGGCGGCGGCGTCCGAGCGTGCCCGCGGCGTCCGCCTGGGCGCGGGCGTACGCGGCGACCGAGGCCGCCGCGATCTCGTCGATGTGGGTGAAGACGGTCTCCGCGAGCCGGGCCACCGCGTCACGGCCGAGCGACAGACGCCGGGCCACGCGGACGTACCGCCGCCACGCCACCCGCGCCCCGAGCCGGTACGCCGCCTGCAGCGCGTCCAGGCTGCGGCCCTCCGCCAATTCGCCCCGGCCGAGCGCCCGATAGACCGGAAGGCGCTCCGCGTCGAGTTCACCGCCGCCTTCCTCGACGCGTTCGACGAATTCGGCCAGTGCCGTTTCCACCCCGTGCTGGATGGATGCCCCGAACTGCCCGGACAACGGCCGGGAGAATTCCGGCACTTGGCCGCGGATCTCATGAATGATCTCGGCAGCGAGCGTGCGGTTCTCCTTGCGCAGCTCGGCCGCGAGACGGGGCGGAAAGACCGCCCACGCGCCTGCGAAACCCGGTGCGCCGGACGTGCCGGAAGCGCTCATCCCGCCACTCCTAGGACCGTCGGTGCCGCCGAGTATGAGCGGAGGTTACTCGCGGGTCAAGATGTTGACGGCAAGTCAACTACCAGTGCTAGTCAGTCTCCACCAGCGCTGATGCCGGGCAAGGAGAGCGGCCTGCCCGCAAAGCGCTCACCTCCGTGACACTTTCGGACTCGCCGCGCCCGCATTCCTGGCACGGGCCTGCGCGCCTCGCACACCGCGCCGCGCACCTTCTTGCCGCGCCCCCGAACCGCCTTCTAGCTTCGCGCCGTTCGAAGCCGCGAATGCCGCGGCTTTCCAGGAATTTCCAGAACAAGGGACGGTACTGGAAATGAGACACAGGATTGTCGGCGCGATCGCCGCAGGCGCCATCGGAATCACCGGACTGGTCGCGGTCGGCGCCCCGAACGCGGGCGCGACGGAAACGCAGCGGCCCGTCGAGTACAACTTCACCGCCGGATTCCTGAAGGGGTTCTTCAAGGCGGGCGAGGCGCCTCCCGGGGCGAACGACTGGAACTGCCGGCCGAGCGCCGAGCACCCCCACCCGGTCGTCCTGATCCACGGCACGCTCGAGAACATGAACGACAACTGGCGTGGGGCCGCGCCCCTGTTGGCCAACAACGGCTACTGCGTCTTCGCCTTCAACTACGGCGCCGACAGCGAGACCGCGCCCGTCCAGGGCACCGCCCGCATCGAGGACGGAGCCGCGAAACTGGGTACGTTCGTCGACAAGGTGCGCGGCGCCACCGGAGCCGCCGAGGTCGACCTGGTCGGCCACTCCCAGGGCGGCGGCCCGATGCCCCGCGCGTACTTGAAGAACGACCCGAGCGCCGCGGGCAAGGTCGACAAGCTCATCGGCATCACCCCGTCGAACCACGGCACCACCCTCGACGGCATCACCGAACTCGGCCGCGCCCTCTACCTGTTGCAGCCCGCGAACGCACTCCTCGACAAGACCGCCCCCGCCCTCGTCGAGCAGGAGATCGGCTCCGACTTCAACAAGGCGCTCGACGCGGGCGGCGACACCGTGCCCGGCGTCGACTACACCGTCATCGCCACCAAGTACGACGAGGTCGTCACGCCGTACTCGAACGGCTTCCTGACCGCGGGCCCGGGCGCCACCGTCAAGAACATCCTGCTCCAGGACTCCTGCGCCAAGGACTTCGCCGACCACCTCGAGGCACCGTACGACCCGATCACCCTCACCCACGTCCTGAACGCGCTCGACCCCGCGCACCCGCGCCCGGTGAAGTGCCAGACGGTCCTCCCGCTGACCGGACCCACCGCACCCGTCCAGTAAGGGAGACGGCCCGGAGGCGATCCGGAGACGGCCCCGCGCGCCGGGATCCGGGGCGGTCGGGAGACAGTAGGCACATGGACACCACGGATACTACGGACACCACGAACAGCACGGACGCCATGGCCGATACGACCGACACGGCTCCCGCTCACCGCCTCGTGCCCGGCGATCCGGCCTCGCCGGTCGTCCTCCATGTGCCGCACGGCTCCCGCACCGTCCCGCCGGACGTCCGCGCGAACCTGCTGCTCGACGACGCCGCCCTGGAACGGGAGTTGGACCTCATCACCGACGCCCGTACGCAGGACGTCGCACGCCGGGCCGCGCGCTCCGCCCCCGTGACACCGTGGCGCTTCGTCAACGAACGCTCCCGGCTCGTCGTCGACCCCGAGCGGTTCCCCGACGAGCGCGAGGAGATGCGTGCCGTCGGCATGGGCGCGGTCTACACCCGCACCACCCAGCGCTCGCCCCTGCGCCCCGAACCACCCGCCGACGAGGGGGAGTTGCTCGCCACGTACTTCCATCCGTACGCGGAGGCGATGACCCGCGCCGTCGAGGACCGCCTCGCGGCGACGGGCCGAGCCGTGATCATCGACGTCCACTCGTACCCGAGCCGCGCCCTGCCCTACGAACTGCACGGCGAGGACCCGCGCCCGCCCGTCTGCCTGGGCACGGACCCCTTCCACACACCGGACGACCTCCTGGCGCTGGCCCGCGAGGCGTTCGCGCCGCTCGGCGAGATCGGCCTGAACACCCCGTTCGCCGGGACGTACGTACCACTGCGGCACTACGGCAAGGACGCCCGGGTCACCGCCCTCATGCTGGAACTGCGCCGGGACGTCTACCTCGACGAACCCGTCACCCCGCACGACGGCCTGGCCGAGGCCGCGGCCTGCCTCGCGCACCTCGTCGAGGCGGTGCACGGTGCCTGACACGATGCCCGAGACGACGCAACCCTTCCTGTACGTCGTGGTGTGCGCGGCCGGAGTCGCCGACGGCGTCGGCACGTTGATCGGCGGCGCACAGGGCGCCGGATGGGACGTCGGCGTGATCGCGACGCCGACCGCGCTCGGCGGCTTCTTCGACCTGGCGGCGGTCGAGGCGCAGACCGGGCGTCCGGTGCGCGCGGCGTGGCGCACGCCCGCGACGCCGCGCCCGTTCCCGCCGGCGGACGCGATCGTCGTCGCGCCCGCCACCTTCAACACCGTCAACAAGTGGGCGGCCGGGATCGCCGACACCCTCGCCGTGGCGACGCTCTGCGAGGCGTACGGCGCGGGCGTCCCGGTCGTCGCCGTGCCCTGCGTCAACGACCAACTCGCCCTGCATCCCGCCTATCAGGACAGCGTGCGGCGCCTGCGCGGGATGGGCGTGCGGTTCGCCGAGGGCCCGTTCCGCTGGGCGGCGGCGACGGAACTCCTGGCCGATCCGCATCCGGCCGGCTAGCCGGCCCGTCGGACAGCCCCTAGCCGCGTACGACAGCCAGCGCCTCCGGCGTCAGATCCGCGAGCGTCGGATACCCGTCCACCGCCATGGTCAGATCCGCCTCGGCGAGCAGCGTGCGCAGGACGTGCACCAGGCCGTCCTCGCCGCCGACCGCGAGCCCGTACGCGTACGGCCGCCCCACGCCCACGGCGGTCGCGCCCAGGGCCAGGGCCTTGACGACGTCGGCGCCCGACCGGATCCCGGAGTCGAAGAGCACGGGCAGGCCGTCGGCCGCCTCGACGACGCCGGGCAGCGCGTCGAGCGCGGGCAGACCGCCGTTGGCCTGGCGGCCGCCGTGGTTGGAGCAGTAGATGCCGTCGACGCCGCCGTCGCGGGCCCGGCGTACGTCCTCCGGGTGGCAGATGCCCTTCAGGATCAGCGGCAGATCGGTGAGCGAGCGCAGCCACGGCAGGTCGTCCCAGGTGAGCGGATTGCCGAAGACGCCGACCCAGGTGGAGACGGTGTCCATCGGGTCACCGCTCGCCGCCAGTTCCTGGAAGCGCGGGTCCGAGGTGTAGTTGCTGAGGCAATGGCCGCGCAGCTGCGGGAAGTTGGAGGTCGACAGGTCGCGCGGGCGCCAGCCCGTCACCCAGGTGTCGAGCGTGACCACGATGCCCCTGAAGCCCGCCGCCTCGGCCCGCTTGACGAGGCTCTCGGCCAGCGCCCGGTCGGTCGGCGTGTACAGCTGGAAGAAGCCGGGGGTCTGTCCGAACGCGGCGGCCACGTCCTCCATCGGGTCGACCGACAGCGTCGAGGCGACCATCGGCACGCCCGTCCGCGCCGCGGCCCGCGCCGTCGCCAGATCCCCGTGCCCGTCCTGCGCGCACAGCCCGATCACGCCGACCGGAGCCATGAACAGGGGCGAGGCGAGGCGATGCCCGAACAGGTCCACGGACAGGTCCCGTTGGGCCGCGCCGACCATCATGCGCGGCACGAGCCCGTACCCCTCGAAGGCCCGCACGTTGGCGCGCTGCGTGTGCTCGTCACCGGCGCCTCCCGCGACGTACGACCACAGCGAGGCGGGCAGCGCGGCCCGCGCCCGCTCCTCCAGTGCGGAGAACTCCATCGGAAGCGTCGGCACCACACCGCGCAGCCCGTCGAGGTAGATCTCGTACTGGTAGTCGCCGAACTGCGGGCTCATCGCACACCTCGTCCTGGGAACGTCCTGGAAACAATGAAGTTGACGCCGGATCCGGATTCCGGCCCGGCGCCCCCAATCTGCCAGCACTTCCGCACCGGGCAAAGAGCCCGGCCCCCGTCGTTCGCGGGTGGCCGTCCGGTGACGGGAACGGTGTCCTGCGGTCCGCGTCGCCGGATGTGCTGGGCCGGCCGCCAGATGTGCGAACAGCGCTCCGGTGAGCACGCGCGCCTCGGTCGTGGTGGAGCACCGGGTGCCGGGCGCCCAGGTCCGACACCGACGTGGACGCGGGTGGCGGACGGCTGCCCTCCGCGCCCGGCGCTCCATCGTGGGGTCTACACGCATCGTCCACGTCTCCTCCCCGGGTAGGACATGCGCCGCTTTCGACTACCACGGGCGCGGGCGGGGAGTCCGGCTCAGAGGCTGACCTGGACGCCCGGGGGACAGGCGAGGATAGAGGAACGATCCTGCCGACCATCCTGACGTGCAACGACGCATGGCGGGCGGTCGCTCCTGCCCACTTCCCCGACGGGAGTCCCTTTCGCCGTGGCTACGTTCCTGTACAAACTCGGGCGGCTGTCCTTCAGGCGCCGCCGTTATGTGGCCCTGCTGTGGGTGCTGCTGCTCGGCGGGATCGGCTTCGCGTCGTCGGCCGCTCCGAGCCCGCCCGCCGACTCGTTCTCGATGCCGGGCACCGAGTCGCAGAAGGCCTTCGACCTGCTCGACCAGAAGTTCCCCGCCGCCAGCGCCGAGGGCGCGACGGCCCGTGTCGTGATCCGCGCGCCCGAGGGCGACAAGCTCACGGACGCGGACCGCAAGGCCGATGTCGAGAAGCTGGTGTCCGCGCTCGGCAAGGGCCCGCAGGTCTCCTCGGTCGCCGACCCGTACAAGGCGAACGCCGTCAGCAAGGACGGCACCACCGCGTACGCCTCCGTCACCTACAAGGTGGCCGGCACCGAGCTGACCAAGGAAGCGCACGAGGCGCAGACCAAGGCCACCGACGACGCCCGCGCCGACGGCTTCACCGTCGAGATGGGCGGCGACGCCGTCGAGGCCGAGCAGGAGATGGGCGGCAGTGCCGAGATGATCGGCATCGCGATCTCCGCGGTCGTCCTGCTCATCACCTTCGGCTCGCTGGTCGCCGCGGGCATGCCGCTGCTCACCGCGATCATCGGCGTCGGCATCGGTGTCTCCGGCATCGCCGCGCTCGGCAGCGTCCTGAACCTCTCCAGCACCACGTCCACGCTGGCCACGATGATCGGCCTCGCGGTCGGCATCGACTACGCCCTGTTCATCGTCTCCCGCTTCCGTGCGGAGATAGCGGAGGGCCGTGAGGGCGAGGAGGCGGCGGGCCGCGCGGTCGGCACGGCCGGTTCCGCGGTCGTCTTCGCCGGTCTGACCGTGGTCGTCGCCCTCTCGGGCCTGGCCGTCGTGAACATCCCGATCCTGACGAAGATGGGTCTGGCCGCCGCGGCGACCGTCGCCATCGCCGTCCTGATCGCGCTCACCATGATCCCGGCGCTGCTCGGCTTCGCCGGCAAGAAGGTGCTGCGCCGCAAGGACCGCAAGGCCGCCGCCTCGGGACAGCCCGCGGTCGCGGGCAAGCCCAACCTCGGTACGCGCTGGTCCCGCTTCGTCCTGCGCCGCCCGGCCGCCGTCCTGCTGGTCGGTGTCCTCGGCCTCGGTGCGATCGCCGTCCCGGCCACCAGCCTCGAGCTGGGTCTGCCCGACGAGGGCACCTCGGCGCCGGACACGACGCAGCGCAAGGCGTACGACATGCTGTCCGAGTCGTTCGGCGCGGGCTTCAACGGACCGCTGATGGTCACCGTCTCCGGCGACGACGCGGCCGGTGCGGCCAAGTCGGTCGGCGACTCGCTCGCCAAGGTCGCGGGTGTCGCGAAGGTCGCCCCCGCGTCGGTCAACAAGGCCGGTGACACCGCCATCATGTCGGTCGTGCCGAGCACGGGCCCGAGCGACCACAAGACCGAGGAACTGGTCAAGACGATCCGTTCCGACGCCAAGCAGTGGGCGGCGGACACCGACTCGGACGTCCTCGTCACCGGTCAGACGGCCATGACGATCGACTTCTCGCAGACCCTGAACGACGCGCTCGTGCCGTACCTCCTGCTGGTCGTCGGCCTGGCGTTCCTGCTCCTGATGCTGGTCTTCCGCTCGATCCTGGTCCCGCTCAAGGCGGCGCTCGGCTTCCTCCTGTCCGTCGCGGCGGCGCTCGGCGCCGTGGTCGCGGTCTTCCAGTGGGGCTGGCTCGCCGACATCGTGGGCGTCGACCAGCCGGGCCCGATCATGTCGATGATGCCGATCTTCATGATCGGCGTGGTCTTCGGTCTGGCCATGGACTACGAGGTCTTCCTCGTGACGCGGATGCGTGAGGCGTACGTCCACGGGGCCCGCCCCGGCGAGGCCATCGTGACCGGGTTCCGGCACGGCGGCCGGGTCGTCGGTGCTGCCGCGATCATCATGATGAGCGTCTTCTCCGGCTTCATCCTGGAGAACAACGACATGATCAAGATGATGGGCTTCGGCCTGGCCGTCGCCGTCCTCTTCGACGCCTTCGTGGTCCGCATGGCGATCGTGCCCGCGGTCATGGCGCTGCTCGGCAAGGCGGCCTGGTGGCTGCCGCGCTGGCTCGACAAGCTGCTGCCGAACGTCGACGTCGAGGGTGAGAAGCTGCAGAAGAACCTGTCGGCCCCGCGCCCTGCCGAGGACGACGAGCGGGAGCTGGAGCCCGTGAGCGGCTGAGTGCCGCACCACTCCACGCAGGCGGGCCCGCTCCGATTCCCGGAGCGGGCCCGCCGCTGTTTCCGTCGCCCCCCGTGATGGCGGCGGTCACGTCGAACACACCCGCACAGTGACGTGACCGCCGCCCGGACGCGCACGCGCAGTCGGTCGCCGGGGCGCATCCACGGACCCCAACTGCCGCCATCCGCCCCGGGTGACGGGCGCCGCGCCCTTCCCCCTCAAACGGTTGTCCGGTCGATCGCGTGTGCCCAGGGCGCCGTTCTCGGCACACGCCCTAGCGGGAGCCGGGCTCCACCAGGGCGCCGCCGAGGACCGACGACACGACCTTGCGCACCTCCGCCCGCTCGGGCCGGCCGTCGAACCGGCCCGCGTACAGCAGGTGTCCGGTGCCGAGCAGGGTCAGGGCGAGCGTGTCGACGTCGGTGCCGGGCGCGAGACGGCCCGCGTCACGCTCGGCGCGAAGGCGGGCGGAGATCGCCGCGCCGCCCTGCGTGAGGATCGGGATGCCGGGCTGTCCGGCGGCGCGCAGCCGCGCCCGCAGCCCGTCCCGGAACGTGATGAGTCCGACCATGGCCACGGCGACCGGCGTGAACAGGCCGACCAGGGCGTCCGTGAGCAGGTCGACGACCGCGCCGGAGTCCCGGGTGGCGAGCAGGGTGTCGGTCCGGGCGACGCGGTCCAGGACGAGTTCCGCCAGGAAGGCGTCGAAGTCGGTGAAGTGCCGGTGCAGCACGCCCTTCGCGCAGCCCGCCTCGGTGGTGACGGCCCGGCTGGTCAGTGCGGCCGCGCCGTCCCGCAGCAGTACGCGCTCGGCGGCGTCGAACAGCTGGGTGCGCACGTCGCGTAGGGCCACACCTGTGGGCACTGCATCGCTCCTCGGAGTCGTCGGGACGAGGCAACCGTAGACGAGTGGGCATGTGCCCACTAGAGTGGGCGCATGCCCACTAAGCCTCTGGAAGAGCCGCGCGGCAACCCCGAGAACGCACCGCACAAGGCCCGGCGGATGGCCGAGTCCTTCGGCGTCGACCCCGAGCGCTACGACCGCACGCGCCCCCGCTACCCCGAGGCCCTGGTCCGGTGGATCGCCGCGTCGGCCCCCGGGTCCGAGGTCCTCGACGTCGGCTGCGGCACCGGAATCGCCGCCCGGCAGCTGCGCGATGCGGGCTGCACGGTCCTCGGCGTCGACGTCGACGCGCGCATGGCCGCGTTCGCACGCACCCGGGGCC
Organism: Streptomyces sp. NPDC050085; assembly: GCF_044460595.1. Classification (NCBI taxonomy): domain Bacteria; kingdom Bacillati; phylum Actinomycetota; class Actinomycetes; order Kitasatosporales; family Streptomycetaceae; genus Streptomyces; species Streptomyces sp. NPDC050085. The sequence goes on from NZ_JBITJZ010000021.1 coordinate 56,806, forward strand.
TCGACGTCGAGGTGGCGGCGTTCGAGACGTGGGACGCCGCGGGCCGCAGGTTCGACGCGGTCGTCGCCGGGCAGACCTGGCACTGGATCGACCCCGTCGCAGGCGCCGGCAAGGCTGCCGAAGTGCTGCGCCCCGGCGGCCGGATCACCCTGTTCTGGAACGTGTTCCGCCCCGCACCCGAGGTGGCGGAGGCCTTCACCGAGGCCCATGCCCGCGCCCTGCCCGACGCGCCCCGCAACCCCTGGGCGCGGCCCGTCCTCGACGCGTACGGCGGCATCGTCGCCAAGGTCGCCGACGGCCTGCGCGCCACTGGTCGCTTCGACGAGCCCGAGGAGCGGCGCTTCGACTGGGAGTGCACCTACACCCGCGACGTCTGGCTCGAGCAGCTGCGCACGAGCGGCGAGGCCGTCCACTACTCGCCCGAGCAGACCGAGGACCTCCTGGCCCGCACGGGCGCCGCGATCGACGCCCTCGGTGGCTCCTTCACGATGGCGTACGCCGCGACGGCCGTGACCGCGACCAGGACCGAGAACTGACGAAGCGTCAGTCGATGGGTGCCTTGGCCCGCGGGTCGATGGCGTCGAGCTTCGGGTACGGGCGCGGATAGCGGGCGCCCAGCCCGTAGGTGTCGGCCAGCAGATCGGCGAACGCCGCGGCGATGCGCACCTCTCCGTCGGGATTGGGGTGCGTGCCGTCCCAGGTGTGCTCCGGCGCCCGGAACTCCCGTGCCGTCTCGGCGACTTGGGCCTCCTGCTCGGCGGCCACCCGCCGGATCTGTTCGTTGGTCGCCGCGACCTTGGCCGCGAACTCCGGCTCGTCCAGGGCCTTCCGGGTCTCCAGGACGGTGCCGAGCACGATCCGCAGGTCGGGCGCGGGCCTGCGTGCGTTCGCGATGAACTCGCGCAGGTTGTCCGCGAACGCGGGCGGCTCGACGCCGTACCAGAACAGGTCGTTGATGCCGAGCAGGACGAGCAGGTACTCCGGCTCGTACTCGGCGACCTTGGCCTCGATCACGTCCTTCTCGGTGAGATAGGGGCGGCCCCACTGGGCGTCGTGATCGCGGTCGAACTCCGCGTCGGCGTACGTCGCGTCGTCGTCGCCGACCTCGGCGGTGCGGATGTTGTCGAGCGTGGCCTTGGGGCCGACGAGATCCACGCTGACGTCGTGGTTCTTCAGGTGCTTCCAGAAGAAGTAGCGCCAGGTCCAGTCACCGCTGCTGCCGTGGCTGATCGAATCGCCGACGATCATGATGGGGATGTCACCCTCGGGTGGCTTCTTCACGACTCCTCCTTCGTTGTCCTGCTGGTGGACCGCCAGCCCTGTCCGGGCACGTACCGGCGGACGACGCGGGCGGGGACGCCCGCGATGACGCAGTGGTCGGGGAACTCGCCGCGCACGACCGCCCCGCCGGCCACCGCCACGTTCCGGCCGAGCCGGGTGCCCGGCAGCACGATCACACCGGTGCCGAGCCAGCAGCCGTCGCCGATCACCACGGGGTCGTTCGTCGGTATCTGGCGGCCGATGGGCTGTGCCAGGGCGTCGTAGGAATGGTTCTGATCGGTGACGTACACGTACGGCGCGATGAACACGTCGTCGCCCACGACGATCCGCCGGTGGCCGACGATGTGGCTGCCCCGGCCGATCGAGCAGCGGCTGCCGATCGTGACGACGGTGCCGGGGCCGAGGTCCTGGCCCGGCAGGAATCCGGCGGAGATGCTGACCTGCGCCGCCACGAGCGTCCCCGCGCCGATCTCGATGTGCCGCTCACCGAAGATCGCCCCCGGCGGGAAGGCGATGCACACCCCCTCGCCGATCCGGGCGAACCGCAGCCGCCCGGGGCGGTCGGCCGAGACCCGCCCGTACTCCTCGGCCAGGGACCACAGGCGCCGCACCACGTCGCACGCCAGCCGGTGAAACCACTCCGCAGAGCTCGTCGCCATGGCCGCGCCTTTCCTCGACAGAACCCTTCAGCACCTGGAGTCTCCGCAACCCCGCCCGTCGATGCCTGCGGTCGGGGCCATGTGGGGGACGCGCACGGATGTGCTCGGGGCTCGGCGGCGCACGACGGCGCACCGCATGGCCGTCGCGGTTGCGCCTCGCACAGAAATGCGGATCACCGCTCGTTCCGGTCGACAAAGCACAGCGACGGGTGTGACGCCTGCTCAGGAAGGACAGTCGGTTGTCGAATGACCGAGATCATCTTCGGGAAAGGGCAGTTGAGGAGAAGAATGAGTAGCGACACCCCTCAAGAGACGAAGCGTTTCGCCGTGCCGGCGCGGCGGGCCCGCGAGCTGACCGAGTCACGCGGCTTCGGGGTCGCCGTCATGTCCGCCATCCTGGGCAACGCCGTCCTGCTCGGCCTGGAGACCTACGCGGGATTCGCTGCCCGGCAGCACGTGTTCCTGGGCCGCCTGGAGAACGGATTCCTCGCGTTCTTCACCTTCGAAGTCGCCCTGAGGGTGGTGGCGCACCTCGACCGCCCCAAGGAGTTCTTCCGCAACCCGTGGAACCTCTTCGACGCGCTCGTCGTCATCGGCGCGTTCCTGCCGGTCCTCGGCGACAACACCACGCTGCTGCGCCTCCTGCGCCTGTTCCGGGTGCTGCGCACCGCCCGCTACCTGCCCCAACTGCGTGTCATCGTGGTCGCGTTGGGCAAGAGCGCACCGGGCACCGTGAGCTTCCTGATGGTCGGCACCCTGATGCTGTACGTGTACGCGATGATCGGCTGGCTCTGCTTCGGGACCACCGACCCGGAGCACTACGGATCCCTCGGCAGGGCCGCCGTCACCCTGTTCATCCTCATGAGCCTCGACGGCCTCGGCGACGCCATCCACGCGGGCCTCGCGATCTCCCCCTGGTCCCTCACCTTCTACGCCTCCTACGTCCTGCTGAGCTCCTTCATCCTGGTCAACATGCTGATCGGCGTCGTCATCAACTCCATGGAGGAGGCCCGCGAGAGCGAGGGCGACGAGGGCAGCGGCGACCGGCCGGACACGCGTGCCGCGCCTCCGGCCGCCCCCGGCGCGCACGCCGCCCACACCGCCGACGTCCGCGACCGGATCGGCGCGGCACGCCAGGCCCTGGAGGCGGCGGAACGCATCCTGCTCGAGGTCCCGGTCCAGCCCAGGCCCGAGTCAACGGCCGGGCGGACACTCGCTCCCTAGTCGGTGTACACCTCGGCCCGGTCGATGCCGGGTGCCGGGAGCCCAGTCGGCCTCTGGCCTTGTTTGTCGTGAATGCGCGCCTTTGCTGTTACGCGGCTTATGTCTGACCTTGATGTGAAGTGCGTAGCTTCGTGGTCGTGGCCGCCGCGGCACGAGGCGGCCGCCTTCCGACCGACCGCGCCACGGAAAGGCCCTCCCATGCGTCCGATCTCACGCGTCCTGCGCACCGGCATCGTCACGACCACGGCCGCCGTCGCCCTCGCCACGGGGGCGGCTTCGGGGGCGCTGGCCGCGGGGCACCCCGCGGGCGGGCAGGTGCGGACCGTCGCGCTGGCGGCCGAGGGATACAGCGCGACGGTCTCGCGGCTCGGCCCGCACGCCTACCGGGCCGAGATCACTGATCACGGGAAGAAGGCCGCGACGCTGCTCGCCCGCGGCAAGCGCGCCGCGACCGACGTGCACGGGCTGCGGGTCGAGCTGTCACCGGACGGGGCCGTCACCAGTCGGCCGACCGCGTCCAGGCATGGGCATGGGCATGGACATGGACATGGGCAGGGGCACGGGCACTCGCCGGACGCGAAGGCCTCCCCGAGCACGGGATCCGCCGCGGAACCCACCCCGTCCCCGGGCGACACCACGGCCCCGGACGGTCAGGGTTTCGACGACGGCGACATCGTCGGTATCGGCGTCGCACCGTCGGTGCCTTTCGTGCCTCTCGTGCCTTCTGTGCCTTCCGCCTCGTCCGCCGCGCTGCCCGGCGCCTGAGTCGTGGCCGCGCACCACGCCCGGCTGCGGGCCCTGCTGATCGTCGTCGGAGCCCTCGCCGCCACCACCATGCCGACCGTGGCCGCCTTCGCCGAGCCCCCGCCCGTGCCGGTCACCGAGTCGCACACCACGCCCCGCGAGGAGATACAGCCCGCGGCGCACATCGTCGGGGAACTCGCACGCAAGACCGTCCACCGGTTCACCGGCAAACCGCTCGGACTCGTACCGGAGAAGTCCGTGCCGCAGGTGCGCCTGAAGGCACCGCAGCGCACCGGCCCCGATCAGTCGGTGCCGGTGAAGGTGAAGGTGCCGTCGAAGGTGCAGGTCACTGCGCGAGCGGCTGGTTGAAGCGCAGCAGGTTCCCCGCCGGGTCGCGGAAGGAGCAGTCGCGGACGCCGTAGAACTGGTCCATCGGCTCCTGCACCACCTCGGCGCCCGCCTCGCTGAGCCGCTTGAACGTGGCGTCGCAGTCGTCCGTCGTGAAGAGCGCGGCGCGCAGCAGCCCCTTGGCGAGCAGTTCGGCCATGACCTGCCGGTCGGCCTCCGACGCGTTCGGATCGGCCAGCGGCGGCTCGAGGACGATGCTGACGTCCGGCTGCGCGGGCGAGCCGACCGTCACCCAGCGCATCCCCTCGTACCCGACGTCGTTGCGCACCTCGAGGCCCAGAACGTCGCGGTAGAAGGCGATCGCCCTGTCGTGGTCGTCGACGGCGATGAAGCACGTGGAAAGCTTGATGTCGTCCATGTGCAGCAGCCTACGACCGGGCGGCGGGGCCCGCTTCTCCGTTTCTGACGGGCCTCGTGCGGATCTTCACGATGCAGGCGGGGATGGCCGCCGCCTCGTCGTGGTTGCGGGCCCGGTAGGCGCTCGGGGTCTCGCCGACGAGCTCGGTGAAGCGCGAGCTGAACGAGCCGAGCGACGTACACCCCACCGCGAAGCAGACCTCGGTCACCGTCTGGTCGCCGCGCCGCAGCAGCGCCTTGGCGCGCTCGATGCGCCGGGTCATCAGATAGCTGTACGGGGTCTCGCCGTACGCGGCGCGGAAGCTGCGGGAGAAGTGGCCGGGGGACATCAGCGCCTGCTGGGCGAGCGCCGTCACGTCGAGCGGTTCGGCGTAGTCGCGGTCCATGCGGTCGCGCACCCGCCGCAGGCGGACGAGATCGTCGAGATCCTGCCGTTTCACCCCAGGAGTCTCCCACAGCGTCCGATCCGCGGCTCAGCAATCGGCGACCCAGCTGCCGTGGAAGCCGAGCGGCACCCGACCCGGCAGCTGGACGCGGGCCAGCGGGTGGCCCGTGAAGTCCTGCGCGGACAGGATCAGCAGGTCCGTCGCGCCCCGGTCGGGGTCGTGCACGTAGGACAGGACGTAGCCGTCGTCCTCGTCGCGCGCTCCGCGCCTGGGGACGAACACGGGCTCGCTCGCCGCCGCGCCGCGCGCGAAGCGGTGCACCTGTCGGCTGCCGCGCAACAGGTCGTGCTTGACGAGGCAGTTGGTGAACTTGTCGTCCGGCGGGACCCCGTCCACGGTCTCGTACGCGCGCCACATCTCGGCGGCGCTCGCCGCGTACCCGTAGCGGTGCCGCCGCGAGACGAGGGACTCGTTCACGCGGGGGAACTCCTGTGGCAGGCCGTCCAGTCGGGTGCGCGTGACCCGGCCGGCGCGCAGGTCGACGACCCAGCGGTCGAGCGTCGGCGTACCGAGCGTGGAGGGGCCGCCGTTGCCGCGTCCTGCGACGTAGAACGGTGCGGGCATGGACGTGTGGTCGAGGACGACGGTGTCGCCCTGGTCGTAGGCGTTGAGGGTGTGCGAGTAGAAGACCGGGTCGATCTCGAACCAGCGGGTCGCGCCGCCGCCGCGCGGCGTCACGCCGATCCGCATCGGACGGCGGTCGTTCCACGCGTACGGCACCGGGGCGCCCGCCTCGGCCGCCGCCGCGTCGAACGTGACGGGCACGTCCACGAGGACCACGTACTTCTCGGTGAGCGCGAAGTCGTGCATCATCGGGGCGCCCGCGAGCGGGATGCGGTGCACGGCGGCCACCCGGCCGGTCCGGTCGATCACGATGTGCCGGACGTGGTCCCACGTCGGGTAGTAGGCCACCGCGTGCAGCTCGTCCGCCGCCGCGTCGTACTTGGTGTGCGCGGTGAACGCGCCCTCGAGCGTGGAGCGGAAGTCGTAGGGGCGCACCGTGTTCAGCTCGCCGTCCAGTTCGTAGGGGAGCGGTCCGCTCTCCTGGAGCGCGAGGACGCGCCCCTTGTACGGGATCACGTGCGTGTTGCACGCGAAGTCGTCCGGCGGGACCTCGCCCCGGTACGGCTCGCCCAGCTTCTTCGCGACCTGGGACGAGCGCACCCACCGGTTGCGGTACCACTCGGCGCGGCCGCCCCGCAGCCGGACGCCGTGCACCATCCCGTCGCCCAGCATCCAGTGGTGCGCCCGCGGGTCCTCCAGGCCCAGGACGTTGGGGCCCGTCCGCAGATAGCGCCCGTCGAGGTCGCGCGGCACGCGCCCGCTCACCTTCAGGTCGAACGCGGTCAACTCCTCGGTGACCGGCGCGAAGGCCCCCTCCAGGAAGGGCAACGCGTCCTTGCCCCCGGCCGTCGGCCGCCCGGCGGCCACGGCCTGACCTGCGGGTCCGAACCCGCCGACCACGCTGCCCGCCGCCGCGAGCGCCGCACCCTGCAGAACCCTGCGTCGCGTAGGTCCGCTCATCGTCTGTCTCCCTGTAGTTGCGTCCGTCACCTGCCGAGGTCTCAAATCCTGCTCCGGCAAAGGCAGTTGGACAGGAGGCCTGGGACCCGGACCGGGGGTGTCGCCGGCACCACCCCGGGGGTGTGGCAGAGTTCGGGGACGATCGGCGTACGGGGGAGCAGTGACGGACGATACGACCAGGTTCACCTGGGGCCTGATGATGTCGTGTCTGGGCGGCGGGCTCGGCGGGGTGCGGATGACGACCCGCCCGGTCGGACACGTCACCGGGACGCGCGCCGAGGCAAGGGAAGCGCTGCACCGGCACGTGCTCGGCTTCGAACCGCGCCACCCGCTCAATCTGGAGCGACGCACGGTGTACGAGAGCGGCGAGGGGTACCTCGTGATCGCCGAGGGTCTCACCCAGACCTTCGAGTACGAGTTCAAGCTCGCCCGCGTCGTGCACGACACCCGGCCCGCCGCGCCCGTGGTGCCCCCGCAGCCGCTCGCACCCCCGCCTCCCGTCGGGCCGCCTGCACTGGGGTGAGGGGCGACGCGTGGGACGCCAGAGGTCCCGTCGGCCGCGTCGTGCGCCGCTTCGTGCCTCAATCTCCGACCCGGGCGCCGTCGCCCCTCTCTCTGCGCGTGCTGTGCGCCCCCGCCCGGAGGTTCGCGCCGGGCGGGCCCCGGTGATAACGCTGGAGGCACAGGCTCAGCGGACGGGGTGATGAAGGGAATCGGCATGGCACCTCAGGCAGTTCTGGAGTCCGGGCGGCTGTCCGCCATCGCGAAGATCCTCGACCGGGCGGGCGGTCACCTCAGCGCCGCCGTCCACGACGACGCGGAGACGTCGGGGATCCGCTCCCTGCTCGAACTCTCGCGCAGCGCCTCGTACGAGGTGACCTGCGCCGTGCGGCACGCGGGAACCGGCGATCTGCGCCAGGCCCACGCCCATCTGGAGGCGGCGCGCACCGCACCCGACAAACTCGCCGTGCCGACCGCCGGCATGCCGCGCCCGCTGCCCGCGGGGGTGCGCACCGCGCTCCAACTCCTGCGCGGCATCACGGGGTTCTTCAGCGCGGAGACGGAGGACGCGTTCGTGCGCGCGCTGAGCATCGACGTCGGGACGGGGAGCGCGGTGGGCGCGTAGGGGCGGCAGCCCGGGCGGGGTAGCGGCGTCACTCTGCGCATCGCAGGTCGCCGGTGAGCGTCCCGCTGTGATGGGATCGGTCCTCATGGACGCGCCGTACGACCCTTCCGCCGACCCTGCGGGAATTGCCGACCCCACCGACCTTGCCGACCTGATGGCCCGGACGGAGCGGAACCTGGCGGAGCACGCCTGCCACCTCCATCGCCGCCTCGACGGTGCGCGCGTCACCGAGAGCGCCGACCTGCTGATCGCCGACAGCGGCCTGGACGACGACACGTTCAACATCGTCGCCGCGGCCCGCTTCACCGAGGCGACCGCGCCGACCCGGATCGACGCGACCCTGCGGACCCTGACCGCCGCGGGCCGGCCCTTCTCCTGGTGGGTGGGGCCGAGTTCGGCGCCCGCGGACCTCTCGGCCCGACTCGCCCGGGCCGGTGCGCCGCGCGCCGAGACCGAGGCCGCCATGTGGGTCGAGCAGACGGACGCGGTGGCGGCGCCCGCCGCCGACGGACTCGACATCCGGCCCGTCACCACGCCCGGGCAGCTCGCCCACTACGCGGCCGTCCTCGCCGCCAACTGGTCCCCGCCCGCCGCGACCGTCGCCACGTTCTTCGAGCGGGCCGCCCCGCAGGCGCTCGCCGCCGACTGCCCGGCGCGCTACCTGGTCGGATACGCCGAAGGGCGCCCGGTCGCCACGGCCGAGGTCTTCCTGCACGCGGGCGTCGCCGGGATCTACAACATCAGCACCCTGGCCGCGCAGCGCCGCCGCGGATTCGGCGGCGCCCTCACCCGTGCCGCGCTGCTCACGGCCCTGCGCCACGGCCACCGCATCGCCGTCCTGCAGGCCTCGGCCGACGGCGAACCCGTCTACCGGCGCCTCGGGTTCCGGCCCTGCGGCCGCTTCACCGAACACGCCGTCGGCCGTACGTGACCAGGGCCCCGGCCGAGGTCGTGCGTCATCCCGACGGCTGCCACCAGGACACCGAGACCACCGTCGGCTCCATGCTGATCCGGGCCACCGCCGACTCGACGGTGGTGCTGCTCGCCCCGTTCGTCGTGATCTGCGCGCGCAGCCGCACCTGGGCGTCGCCGTCGGCGCGGGTGGACGACACCGCGTGCAGGCGGCTGTCGGGGGTGGTGAGCGACTGGACGAGCAGCGTACGGACATGGGGCTCGTCGGCCCGGCCGACCACCGCCTCCACCTGGTACGGCGTCGGCACCTCGTCGCCGGAACCCGGCTGCCGGTCCATGCGGCCCGCGAGGCCCCGCACCGCCGTGTTCACGACGACTACCGCCCCGGCCCCCGCCAGCGCGTACCCGCCGAGACCGGCCCCTGCCAGGGAGCCCACGGCGGCCGAACACCACAGCGTGGCCGCGGTGTTGATGCCGGTGATGTTGAGCCCGTCGCGCATGATGACGCCCGCGCCGAGGAAGCCGATCCCGGACACGACCTGCGCCGCGACCCGGCTGGGGTCGCCCGAGCCGAACGAACTGGACAGCAGCACGAACAGGGCGGACCCCGTGGCCACCAGCGTGTGCGTGCGCAGCCCGGCCATGCGCTGGCGCCACTGCCGCTCGACGCCGATCAGCGCCCCGCTCAGCAGACCGGCGCCCAGGCCGGTCACGAAGTGTGTCGTCTGCACGGCCTACTCCTCCAGCTGCGCGTCGGTGCCGGTCAGCAGGCGGTACTCCGCGCGGTCCGCGTCGTAGCCGAACAGCTCGGCGTAGCGGCCCCAGTCGGTGGCCGTGTCGAGCTGCCGCTGCACCTGCTCGCTGGTGAAGTGGTGCGCCAGGACGTCGCGGAAGAACCCGGCGCGCTGCCTGCCCCTGGGGTTCTGCCGCAGGCTGCCCGCGATCAGCTTCACCAGCGGCGCGTGCCAGACCGCCGTGCCGAAGATCCGCTTCGACTCCTGCACGTCGGCGCTCGCGAACGCGGTGCCGGCCGGGGTCAACTCCAGCTCCCCGTCGGAGAGTCGGGCGAACCCGAGCAGGTCGAGGGCGTCGACCTGCGGCACCACGTCGTCCACCGCCAGGCCGAGGCCGTCGGCGAGATCGGCCAGGTCGCAGCGTCCGCCGCGGTGCAGCACCAGCTCGGCGAGCCCGGACAGGCCGTCCACGCCGGCCGGCGGGAGCGGGGTGTTGGCGGGGGTGCGCCGTTCGAGCGCCGGGGAACCGCCGGGGGCCCGGGTCTCCTTCTCGCGGCCCGTCATGGTCCGGTAGACGTGGTCGACGATCTGCTCGAACGCGGGGGTCCTGCGGTCCCGGGGCCGGTCGAGATCCACCTCGACGATCTCGCGGACGGTGCCGTAGGGGCGCGAGCCGAGCACGACGATGCGGTCGGCCAGCAGCACCGCCTCCTCGATGTTGTGCGTGACCAGCACGATGGCGCGGGTGGGGAACTGCCCCGACTCCCACAGCTCCATCAGCTCACCGCGCAGGTTTTCCGCGGTGAGCACGTCGAGCGCGGAGAACGGCTCGTCCATCATCAGCACGTCGGGCTCCACGACCAGGGCCCGCGCGAAGCCGACGCGCTGGCGCATCCCGCCGGACAGCTCCTTCGGATACGCCGACTCGAAGCCGTCCAGGCCGATCAGATCGATGGCGCGCCGGGCCGCGTCGGCGCGCTCGGCGGGCCCCAACCCCTTGGCCTCAAGGCCGAGTTCGACGTTCTGGCGGACCGTCAGCCAGGGCAGCAGGGCGAAGGTCTGGAACACCATCGCGGTCCCCGGGTTCGCGCCCTTCAGCGGCTCGCCGCGGTAGCTGACGGTGCCGGAGCTGGCGGGCAGCAGCCCGGCCAGGCAGCGCAGCAGCGTCGACTTGCCGCACCCCGACTTGCCGAGCAGGGCGACGACCTCGCCGTCCCGGATCCGCAGGTCGATGCCGGACAGCACGGGCAGTTCACCGTCGGCGCCCGCATAGCTCTTCGTGAGCCCTTTGGTCCACAACAGGACGCGGTCGGCGGGGCTTTGGGGGACGGGCCGGGGGAGGGGGCGGGGGTGGCGCAGGGCGTAGGGGCCGCGCAGTCCGCGCAGGCTCGCGGTCAGCATCATGGCGTACTCCAAGTGGGGAGAAGGGAAGGGAAGTTCACGGGGGCGCGCGGCTGTGCGTGCCGGTTCACAGGGCGTAGCGGGTCTCGGCGAGCCGGTACAGGCGTCGCCACACCAGCCGGTTGAGCGCCACGACGTACAGGCTCATCACCGCGACACCGGCGAGGAGTTGAGGCGTCTCGCCGCGCTCGGTGGCGTGCGCGATGTACGCGCCGAGGCCGGTCGCGGTGAGCGTGGTGCCGCCGAACGCGACGACCTCGGAGACGATGGAGGCGTTCCAGGCGCCGCCCGACGCGGTGATGCCTCCGGTGACGTACGAGGGGAAGATCCCCGGGAGGATGAGGCGACGCCAGCGCTGCAGGCCGCGCACTCCGAGGTCGTCCATGGCTTCCCGGAGGTCGGACGGGATGGCCATGGCGCCCGCGATCGTGTTGAAGAGGATGTACCACTGCGCGCCGAGCGCCATGAGCAGCGTGCCGCCCACGTCCAGGCTCAGGCCGGTCTTGAGGAAGAACCAGACGGCCAGCGGGAAGAGGAAGTTGGCGGGGAACGAGGCGAGCACCTGCACCACCGGCTGGGCGATGCGCGTGAGCCGCGGCGAGAAGCCGATCCACACCCCGACCGGCACCCAGACCAGCGTCGCGACGACCAGCAGGACGAGGACGCGGACGAGCGTGACGAGCCCGAGCAGCAGGGGCTCGCCGAACACGCCGAGGCCGGTGCGGTCGTCGAGGTAGCGCGCCAGGTCGACCAGACCCCAGCAGATCAGAGCGGCCGCGACGACGCCGAACACGATGTCGCCGGTGCGGCGCGCACGCGCGTTCACGGTCAACTGCCGGTCGTCCGTGCCGAATACGCGGCCCGCCCGGTTCAGTGCGCGGCCGGTGGGGCGCAGGGCGCGGCCGAGCAGCGACGGCCAGCGCGAGCGCCGCACGAAGTCGAGGACCCAGGAGCGCTGGGCGCGGCCGGCCTCCGACTGCTCGTACTTGAAGCGTTCGGCCCAGGCCGTCAGCGGGCGCCAGAACAGGAAGTTCACGCCGATCACGAGCACGGCCATGGTGAGGATCGCCCAGCCGACCTTGCCGAGGTCGCCGTCGGTGATGGCGGCGCCCGCGTACGAGCCGACGCCGGGCAGCGCGTACTCCTGGTGGTTGACGCTGATCGCCTCGGACGCCACGAGGAAGAACCAGCCGCCGCCGAAGCTCATCATCCCGTTCCAGACGAGCCCGATCATGCCCGCGGGCACCTCGACCTTCCAGAACCGCATCCAGCGGGTGAAGCCGAACGACCGTGACAGCTCGTCGAGTTCACGCGGCAGCGTGGTCAGCGAGGAGTAGAAGGCGAACGTCATGTTCCACGCCTGCGACGTGAAGATGGCGAAGATCGCGGCCAGTTCGAGGCCCAGCAGCGATCCCGGGAACAGGGCGATGAATCCGGTGACGGCGACGGTCAGGAAGCCGAGCACCGGGACGGACTGCAGGATGTCGAGCGCGGGCAGCAGCACGCGCTCCAGGCGGCGGCTCTTGGCGGCCGCGTACGCGTAGACGAACGTGAACACGATCGACGCGGCGAGCGCGGCGAACATGCGCAGGAGCGAGCGCGCCGCGTCGTACGGCAGGCGCGCCGGGTCGGTGTCGACCTTGAGCGTCTCGTGCGAGTCGAAGGCGACGGTGGTGCCCTGGCCGACGCGCAGCACGACGAAGAGCAGCACGAGGACGGCGGCGGCGACCGCGGCGTCGATCCAGGAGAAGCGGGCGGACGGGCGGGCAAGGGCGTGCTTGCGGAAAGTCATCGCGAAAACCTCCGGCCACGGCCACGCCGAGGGCAGCCGTCGGCGCGACAGGCGCGCGGGCGCGGCTCAGCCCGGAGGCGTGGGGCGAGGCAGGGAGCGGCCGCCCGGGAAGGGGGCGACGGAAACGATCAGAGAGAAGATCGGAGGGTGCCCGGGAGGCAGTGCGGACTGGGGGGCTCGGAGCGCATGACTGCCTCCTTTCGCGATGGTGCGGCACACGTTCGGTACCGAGTGTGCAGGTAATTGCACTTATGGGCAAATATGGGACAGGGGTGTCACGGCCTCAGGTGGTCAACTGGCCTTCCCCGCAAAGACGTTCCTGAGTTCGTCCAGGGATTCCCGGAAGAAGTCCGCCATGGGGTGCTCCTCCTCGGTATCGGCCCAGCGCTCGAAGCCGACCTTGAAGACGGCCATCGCCGCCTCCGCGGCGAGGCTCGCGGCGTGGGCCGGTACGCCGCGGTCGCGCAGGGTGGTCTCGAGCGCGGCGGACAGCGAGGCGATCTTGATCAGCTCGCGCTCGCGCAGCCCCGGGTGCGCGTTGATGACGTCACGGCGCCGGCGCGCGTAATCGTGGCGGTCGGTGAAGTAGGAGGCGACCGTCTCCAGCGTGGTGGCGATCGCGTCGACCGGCGCGACCGACGCGGGGATCGCGGCCATGGAGTCCACGAACGCCTTCTCCAGCAGTTCCGAGCCGCCGAAGAGCACCTCGCGCTTGTCGGCGTAGTGCCGGAAGAACGTCCGCTCGGTCAGTCCCGCGCGCTCCGCGATCTGTGCGGCGGTCGTCTGCTCGAAGCCGCGCTCGCTGTAGAGGTCCAGCGCTGCCTGCGCGAGGCGGTCGCGTGCGTTCGGTTCCCATCGGCCCATGGCTCGATCCTATGTGATGACGGTGACTGACATCAGTGCTACTGTCGATGTCAGTCACTGACATCGATGGATGCGCGCCCATGCCGAACGCTGCATCCGTCGCATGCATCGCAACCGGAGGTCTTCCCATGCGTGTGTTTCTCACCGGCGCGTCCGGCTGGATCGGTTCGGCCGTCGTCCCGGAGCTCATCGGCGCAGGTCACGAGGTCGTCGGGCTCGCCCGCTCCGACGCCTCGGCCGCCGCTCTCACCGCGGCGGGCGCCCAGGTGCTGCGCGGCACCCTCGACGACCTCGAGACGCTGCGCGGCGCGGCCGCCGCGTCCGACGGCGTGATCCACCTCGCCTTCAAGCACGACCTCGCCTTCACCGGCAGCTTCGACGCGGCCGCCGACGCCGACCGCAGCGCCATCGACGCGATCGGTGAGGCGCTGGCCGGCACCGACAAGCCGTTCGTCATCGCCTCCGGACTCCTCGGCGTGGCGCCCGGGCGGCTCGCCACCGAGCAGGACGGGCAGGCGGGCGGCCCGGCAGGAGCGGTGCCCGGCGGCCCCGCCAAGCGGCAGGCCAACGCGCACGCGGTGACCGCCCTCGCGGAGCGCGGCGTGCGCTCGTCCGTCCTGCGGCTGCCCCCGACCGTGCACGGCGACGGCGACCAGGGCTTCATCCCCACCGTGATCTCCGCCGCGCGGACCAACGGGGTGTCCGCGTACATCGGTGACGGCGCCAACCGGTGGCCCGCCGTGCACCGGGACGACGCCGCGCACTTGTTCCGCCTCGCTCTCGAAAGCGCCCCCGCGGGGTCCACGCTGCACGCCGTCGGGGACGAGGGCGTGCCGATCAAGGCCGTCGCCGAGGTCATCGGGCGCCACCTGGACCTGCCGGTGGTCTCGCTCTCGCCCGAGCAGGCGCCCGCGCACTTCACGTGGATGGCCGGATTCATCGGGCTCGACGGCCCCGCCTCCGGCGCGTACACCCGCGAACTGCTGGGGTGGCAGCCGACGCGGCCCGGACTCCTGGCGGACCTGGAGAAGGGGCACTACTTCAACTAGCTGTTCATGTACGGGAGTTCACGGCCGCCGTTCATACGTGCCGGCGCACCGCCCCCGTGAACCCCACGACGAACAGCGTCGCGAACGCCCACGCCGTGATCTGCAGCGGCCAGCCCAGCGCGACGAGGGCCTGGCCCCACTCGGTGGGCGCCGCCTTGCAGGCCGCGGTCTGGCTCGCCCGCACCAGCGGCAGGCCCATGTCGAGGCCCACGCCGACCTGCTCGACGACCGAGCACCGGGCACCCGGCGTCCCGGACTGCGAGGTGCGGATCAGGGCTCCGTGGGCGCCGAGCGCGAGCGCGGCGGTGACGGACACGACCAGGATGCACAGCAGCCACACCAGGGCCCGCCACGCCTGGTAGCCGTAGCCGATCAGCAGCCCCGACGTCCGGACCCAGGCCCGCTGGGCCACGCCCGCCAGGGCATCGCCCCGCACCTGGTCGCGCCGCTGCGCCATCAGGATCCTGCGGACCTCGCGGTCGTGCCCCGCCGCCCGGTACACGGCCGCCAACTGCTGGTAGGGCTGCGCCGCGTACACCGAGGAGCCGTCCCGGATCAGGGCCAGCATCGCCTGGACGTCCATGCCGCCGGGGATGCCCGAATAGGTCATGCCGTCGAGGCTCACGCGGCCCCGGACGCGGCCGGTGTCCTGGATCCCGCGGACGTCCCACACGAGGTCGCCGTCCACCCGGAAGTTCCCGAAGTCGACCGTGCAGTCACCGTCCTCCTCCGTACGACCGATCGCGCGGAAGTCCCGTGACATGCGCAGGGAGTCGCGGGCCCGCATGTTGAAACAGGACAGTGCGGGCCCGCGGTCGTTCCTGAGCACGGCCTCGCCGAGCAGCAGGCGGGCCTGGATGCGTGCCCCGTAGAGACGGACGGTCGATCGGCGGGAGGAGGACGACAGGATCGAATGGTGCTCGATCCGCACGTTGACCGCGGTCAGGTCGTACGCGGACAGGGCCCCGCCGCGCAGGTTCTCGATGCGGACGCCCTGCAGGTTCAGGTCGCCGCCGAGCTGGGCGCGCTTGAGCTTGACGGCGTCGTCGTCGCTGGAGCAGGTGACGGTCACCTCGTCACCGAGCAGGAAGTCGTTGCCCAGCTGCGCGTTGGCGGCGGAGATCGCGGTGCTGCGCTGCGCCTCGAACGTGGCGCGCTCGAACCGGACGTTGCCGCCGACGCTGATCCCGTCCAGGCGCAGCAGCGGATCGTCGCCCGCGTTGCGCAGGTGCACCTCGCCGAAGACGGAGAGCGAGGCGCCGATCGACGCCTGCAGCAGCGACAGGCAGGTGCCGCCCGTGCTGGACATGGTGACGTGCTCCAGTTGGACGTTGCCCACCACCTGCGAACGGTCCATGTCGATCGACGCGAGCGTGCCCCCGCTGCGCACCTCGGTCCGCGGCCCGATCTTGACGCTGCCGCCCACCTGCGCGTGCGACATCCACACGGCCGAGCCGCCCGGGTTGTTGATCTCCGCGTCGTCCAGGTAGAACCAGCCGCCGACATGGACGCCCGAGAGGTTGACCGCCGCCCGGTCGGTCCTGCCGCTCGCCACGAGCCCGGAGTTGAGGAGCAGCCGCCCCTCGACGTGCATGCCCCGCGCGTGCAGACAGGGCCCCTCCTTGTTCTCGACGGTGGCGGACCGCAGCGACACGTCGATGCCGATGTGCGCGCCCGCCAGGTCGACCAGGGCGCGGGGATCGGCGCCGACCGCCCGGAACCGGCCCTCCATCACGAGGTCCCCACCCACGTCCAGCCCCTGCGCGAACAGCGCCCTCGCCCGCGGACAGGACAGGTACATGTCGCTCAGATTGACGCTGCCCGCGACCTTGGCCGCGGGCATGAAGACCGCCGTGCCCGAACCCGCGAACTTCACCGAGGCATCGGTCAGATCGATCCAGTCCGCGGTGAGCCCGGGAGCGAACAGCGGCGACATGTCCCGGCCCTCGATGCGACAGCCGCGCAGGGTCACGCCGGGGATCGACGCCCCGCGCGCCGACAGGCCGTGCGGGAGATAGCAGTGGTCGAGGTTGAGGGGGTGGGTGGCGCTGATGGAGTCGAGGTTGAGCCGCCCCTCGACGACGGCGCCGCGCACCCGCACGCCGATCGGGTCGACGCTCTGGTCGAGCCGGCCCCGCAGCAGCTCGCGCACGACCTCCGCCCTGATGCGCCGCTGCGGGCCCCACCCGCGCATGGTGGCGACGGTCGCCTCGCCGCCGTCGAGCAGATCGAGGGCCTCGCCGCGGACGGCGCACGTGACGAGCCGCCGTTCGAGGGGCCGCAGCGACCGGAGGCTGCGCAGGTTCACCGGCATGTCTGGAATGTAGGGTGAGGCCCCTGATCCGTCCATAGGGGCCAACCCTCCCGACATCAGGGCGAGTTGGCCCCTATGTGCCCTGGCGGCGCACCAGCTCGGCGATCCAGACGGGCGCGTACGGAGACGTGCAGCCCGGCGACGTCGGGTAGTCCTTGAGCACCCCCAGGCGCTCGCCGATCCCGATCGCCCGCGCGCGGTGCTCGGGATGCTCGATGCCGATCTGCGCGAGGCAGTGGTTCATCGCCCACTGCAGCCGGCCGGGGGCGTCCTTCATCCGCGCCTCGATGACGTCGAGGAGGCCCGTGAGGTCGAGCCCCGCGGGCTTCTTGGCGACCCGCTCGGTGGTCAGGGCCCAGCCGGCGCTCGCGACCACCGGATCGGCGTCGGCGAACCAGGCCGCGCGCAGCTCCTCGGCGTGCGGGCTCTTCTTCACCACGTAGTTCACGAGCCAGTCGTGCACCTTGGGCGTACGTGCCTCGCGCACCATGGCGTCCAACTCGTCCCGCTGGTACGCCTTCGGGCGGCAGATCAGCAGGGCGAGGAGCCGCGCCGCGGAGTCGCCCGTCTCCCACAGGCCGCGCGCCAGGTCCTGCTGCGTCTTCAGCCGCTTCGCGAGCGCGCGCAGCTTGGTGAGGTTCACGCCGTGATCGTCACCGTGCCGCTCGTTCACGGCACGCGCCTTCGGGTCCTCGAGCGCGGCCAGCTCGGCCATCACCTCGGCCACGGTCGTCCCGGCCACCTCTGCCACCTTGGTCTCCTGTTCCGCTGCTCGTCCACGTCTTCGTACGTTCTCGTCTTCGCCGGGTTCGGGAGTCGGCGCTCGGCCGTCAGCCTACGAACGCCCGCTCAGCTCTCCGTGACGGCCGCGCCCGCCGGCCCGTCGGCCTCCGGAGCGGGGTCCGCGGGACCGAGCGGGGCGCCTTCCCACAGCAGGGCCTGCCAGCTTTCGGCGGGAGAGCCGGTGAGCACGACGATGCCGGTGTTGCCCAGGGCGTGGGACGAGGCGTAGGCGACGTCCACGTTGTCGGCCCGCGCCGCGACCCACGTACGGATGGCGGCGCCGTGGCTGACCATGACCACGGTCCCCGCCCCCGACGCCGCGGCCTCGGCGACGACGCCGTCGAAGCGGGCGAGGAACTCGTCGCCGGTCTCACCGCCCGGCATCCGGCGTCCGGTGTCGCCCGCCGACCAGGCGAAGGAGGTCGTGAGGTAGACGGCGACCGCCTCCTCGTCGCCGCGCATCTCCACGTCCCCGGCGGCCACCTCGCGCAGTCCGTCCCTGATCTGTACGTCCAGACCCGTGGCGGCGGCCAGGGGTGCGGCGGTGAGCTGGGTGCGCGTGAGCGTGGACGCGTACAGGGCGTCGATCGTCTCCCGCGCGAGCGCCTGCGGCAGCGCGGCGGCCTGTTCGAGGCCGAGCGGCGTGAGCCCCGGGCCCGGTGCCGCCGTGTCCAGGAGGTGCTTGAGGTTGGACGGGGTCTGGCCGTGACGGACGAGGAGCAGGCGCATGTGCGGAAGCCTTCCGGTGCGGAGTGATCCTTTCCATTGTGCGTTCGGCGAGGACCTGTGCGGCCGAGGGGGTTGTGCCGCTGGGGAGGGGTTGTGCGGCCAAGGGGTCCGTGCGAGCGGGGAGGGGCTGTGCGGCCGAGGGGGCCGTGCGACTGGGGAGGGTCCGTGCGATCGGGGAGGGGTCGTGTGGTCGAGGGGTCTGTGCGATCGGGGAGGGGCCTTGTGGTCGAGGGGGTCGTGCGGCCGGGGACGGGTCCTGTGGTCGAGGGGGCCGTGCGACCGGCGAGGACCCGTGCGGGCGAGGGCTCCGTGCGACTGGGGAGGGGGCGTGTGGTCGAGGGGTCTGTGCGATCGGGGAGGGGCGTTGTGGTCGAGGGGGTCGTGCGGCCGGGGACGAGTCGTGCGGGCAAGCGGGCCGTACGGCCGGGGAGGGGTCGTGTGGTCGAGGGGGCCGTGCGACCGGCGAGGACCCGTGCGGGCGAGGGCTCCGTACGACTGGGGAGGGGTCGTGTGGTCGAGGGGTCTGTGCGGCCGGGGACGAGTCTGCGGGCAAGCGGGCCGTGCGGCCGGGGACGGGCCCTGTGGTCGAGGGGGCCGTGCGACCGGCGAGGACCCGTGCGGCCGAGGGGGCCGTGCGACCGGCGAGGACCCGTGCGGCCGAGGGGTCCGCGCGACCGGGGACGGGCCGTGCGGTCGAGGGCCTGTGCGCCCCGAGCCGGTCCGCGGGCCCGTGCGTAGAGTCCCGGTATGGATCTCACTGTGCTCCGCGGGGCAGTCGACGAGGCGTTCACCGTCACCGGGGCCGACACCCCGCCCTGGCCGGATCCGCACCCCGACGGCGATGTCCGCGACGAGGAGTACTCGCGGTGCCTGGATCCCGCGAAGTACCGCATCATCGCCGCCCGCGCCCAGGCGTGGACGCGGGCGTTGTGCACGCTCGGCCTCGCCGAGGAGGAGCCCGCCGCCGATCCCGTGGGGCTGTGGCGGCGCGCGACCGACGTCACCGTCGAGAGTGCCGTCCGGCTGCGCCCGGTGCGGGCGGACGCGGTGCCGCTGGTGTTCGGGTTCGCGGCCATGGACGGGGTGCCCCGCACGGTCGTCGTGGTGGGGGCGGGCGAGCCGGCCTCGGTGCTCGGGGTGCTCCCGGACTGCGGCTGCGACGCCTGTGACGACGGCTCCGCCAATCTCCTGGAAGCGGTCGACGAGCTCGTGGAAGCCGTGGCCACCGGCACCTTCGTGCACGTCGACGCCGGGCGGGGCCGCGAGATCATCGCCACGGAGGAGGGCTGGTCGGCGAGCAACTGGGACGAGGCGCGCACGCCGGTCGAGGAGGCGGTGGCCGAGGCGCGGGCCGGGCGGTCGCCGCACGGTGTCGTGTCCGGGCCGGCCTGGGAGTGACGCGGGCGGCCCGGGTGCGATCCGGGCGGCCCGCGCAGGGGCGGCGCCGGGAGTGGCCGGATCAGGCCGTTCCCGGCGCCAGCCGCTGCGCCAGGATCCGGGCCCGTGCCTGCTGCACCGCACCCGCCTGGGACGCGGCGAAGCGGAGCAGGCCCGGGGGAGTACGCAGGTGCAGCGCGTCGGTGACGACGCTGCCGGACGGGTCCCGCTCGATGGTGAAGCGGTAGTCCATCCGGACCCGGCCGGGGCTGCGGACCTCGCCGGAGATCTCGGCGGACCGGGGCAGCCCGTCCGCCGCGGCCAGGAGCGTGACCTCGATGAGGTTGTCGTGCCGCAGCACCTTGAGGAACCGGAACCGCTCGACTGCCGTGTAGCGCACGGCCGTTCCCGTCGTACGGACGTCACGCACCGCCACGAGCAACGGTGACAGACCCACGTAGTGGGACGGCTCCGACAGATGGGCGAAGACCTGTTCCGGAGGCGCGGCGACGCGGAACGTGTGCTGCAGGTCGGTCGACGGCACGCGAAGTCCCCTTCTGAACCATGGAATTGAGCCATGGAGAGCGGCCTCCACAGTGACGGACACCCGGCCCTGCCGTCAGCACCCCGTCAGCGCTCAGGAAGCGACAGAATCTGACGTCGATATTGTCTCGGTTGTGTTCTCTTTCTAGGGTGGGCGCGGCTCAACAGGCGTTCCTGGCCTCACCAGTTGCATGTCCGCACTTGAGGAAGGGCACAGTCATGCCGCACCCGCACAGCATGTACGTCAGCCGTCGTCGCCTTCTGGGAGCAGGTGCAGCCGTGCTCGGCGCGCTCGCCCTGCCCGGTGTGCTGCCCGGATCCCGGGCCTTCGCCGCCGCGGATGCCGGGGGAGCCGGGGAGGGCGTCACCGCCACCGGTGACGAGTGGAACGGGCACATCGACGTCTTCCGCCTCGGCACCGAGCCCGCGCACACCACCCTGATGCCGTACGAGAGCGTCCAGCGGGCCCTCGCCGCGGACCGCACCAGATCCGCGTACCGGCAGAGCCTCGACGGCGACTGGAAGTTCGCGTACGTCGAGCGCCCCGCCGACAAGCTCGACGACTTCTACCGCACCGACCTCGACGACTCCGGCTGGGAGACCACCCCGGTCCCGTCGGCCTGGCAGCTGCACGGGCACGACGCCCCCGTCTACGTCAACATCACCTATCCGTGGTGGGGCCCCAACGGGCGCGGCGAGAACGCCCAGCCGCCCGCCGCACCGACCCACCGCAACCCCGTCGGACAGTACCGGCGCAGCTTCACCCTGCCGAAGGGTTGGGCGGGCCGGCGGACCTTCCTGCACTTCGAAGGCGTCAAGTCGGCCCATTACGTCTGGGTCAACGGGCAGTTGGCCGGATACCACGAGGACTCCTACACGCCCGCCGAGTACGACATCACCCCGTATCTGAAGGACGGCACGAACCAGGTGGCCGTCGAGGTCTACCGTTACTCGGACGGGGACTGGCTCGAGGACCAGGACATGATCCGCCTCAGTGGCATCTTCCGGTCGGTGTACCTGTTCTCGACGCCGACGGTCCATCTGCGGGACTTCAAGATCGAGACCCCGCTCGGCGACGGCCACACCTCGGCGGACCTGTCGGTCACGGCGCACGTGCGGGACTACGCGGGCGACGCCGCGGGGACGACGTACACCGTCGAGACGCAGCTGTACGACGCCGGTGGGCACGCCGTCTGGACGCGTCCGCTGACGCAGACCGCCGCGCTCACCGACTCCGAGGTGAGCGTCCAGGGCGCCAAGTCCGTTCCCTCACCGCGTCTTTGGTCCGCCGAGAGCCCCTACCTCTACACCGCCGTCCTCCGGCTCCGTGACCCCTCGGGCAAGGTCGTCGAGACGCTCTCGCACCGCGTCGGACTGCGTGAGTTCGCCCTGCGGGACGGGCTGATGCGGATCAACGGGCAGCCCGTCTCCCTGCGCGGCACCAACCGCCACGAGATGCACCCGGACCGCGGCACGGCCCTCACCCGCGCGGACCTCGTCGAGGACATCACGCTCATCAAGCGGATGAACATCAACTCCGTCCGTACGTCCCACTACCCGAACAACCCGCTCTGGCTCGAACTCGCCGACGAGTACGGCCTGTACCTCGTCGGCGAGACCAACCTGGAGACGCACGGCATCCGCGACAAGTACCCGACCAGCGACGCGGCGTGGACCAAGGCGTGTGTGGACCGCGCACAGAACATGGTCCACCGCGACAAGAACCACGCCAGCGCCGTCATCTGGTCGCTCGGCAACGAGGCGGGCAGCGGCTCCGCGTTCCAGGCCATGCACGACTGGATCCACGGCTACGACCCGACCCGCGTCATCCACTACGAGGGCGACGACCGGCCGGGCGTGAGCGACATCCGCTCCAAGATGTACGAGTCGCCGAGCAGCGTGGAGGCCCGGGCCAAGGACACCTCCGACACCCGGCCGTACGTGATGGTCGAGTACGCCCACTCGATGGGCAACTCGACCGGCAACCTCAAGGAGTACTGGGACGTGGTCCGCCGCCACGACGTCCTGCAGGGCGGCTGGATCTGGGACTTCGTCGACCAGGCGCTGAACTGGCCGACCCCGGCCCGCGCCCTGCTCACCGAGACGGGACCGCTGGGCCTGAAGGGCGAAGTCATCAATCCCTCGGGCTCGTTCAGCCGCGAGAAGGGAGTGGCCGGGGCGACCGTCTTCGCCCGCGACGAGCGCCTCGACCTGCGCGGCTCGCTCACCCTGGAGGCCTGGGTGACCCCGCACGTGCCCTACTCCCACCAGCCGATCCTGGCCAAGGGCGACACCCACTACGCGCTGAAGCAGTCCGGGAACAGCCTGGAGTTCTTCTTCCACTCGGACGGCCAGTGGGTCACCGCGTCCTGGACCACCCCGGACGACGGCTGGACGGGGACCGAGCACCACGTCGCGGGCGTCTTCGACGCGGAAGCGGGGACGCTCACCCTCTACGTGGACGGCGCGGCCAAGGCCACGAAGACGACCACCCGCACGCCGACCCCGAACACCGCGCCCCTGTCGCTCGGCGGCGAAGTCGACAACCAGACAAGGGAGTTCAGCGGCACGATCCGCCGGGCCCGGGTCCACGCCCGCGCGCTGAGCGCCGCCGAACTCGCCGACGAAGGGCGGGGCCCGAAGGACGACGGCGTGCGCTTCTGGTTCGACGCGGAAACGGTCGCCCACGAGGTGAAGAAGCCGGAAGCCAAGACCTTCGAGGCGTACGGAGGTGACTGGGGGGACAACCCCAACGACGGCGCCTTCTGTGCCGACGGCATCATCCTGCCCGACCGTCGTCTCACCGGGAAGGCCGCCGAGGTCAAGCGGATCTACCAGGCGATCGGCGTGACCGCGAAGGACGGCGGCGCTCCCGGCGAGATCACCCTCACCAACGAGAACCTCTTCACCAACCTCCGTGCCTGGGACGGCAGGTGGGAACTCGCCCGGGACGGCAAGGTGGTCGGGCGCGGCAAGCTCGGCCGGGACCAGCTCGACGTGGCACCGCTGAGCAGCAAGGACATCACCGTGCCGGTGCGCCTGCCGGCCGATCCTGCCCCCGGCGCCGAGTACTTCCTCCAGCTCTCCTTCACGACCAGGGAACGCACCCCGTGGGCGGACGCCGGTTTCGAGGTGGCTCGCGTCCAACTGCCCCTCGACGCAGGGAGTCCGGACGTCGTCCCCGTACCGCTGGCGGACGTACCCGTCGTGTCGTACGAGGACGGATCCGCCGCGGTCACCGTCACCGGGAAGGGACTCAAGGCCGTCGTCGACAAGGCGACCGGACTCCTCACCACCTTCGAGTCGGACGGCACCGCGCTGCTCCTGTCGGGCGCCGTCCCCAACTTCTGGCGCGCCCCGACCGACAACGACCGCGGCAACGGCCAGCACACCCGCAACCAGACCTGGCGGGACGCGGGCGCACGGCGCAAGGTCACCGGCGTGACGGTCCGCGCCCTCGGTGACCGCGCCGTCGAGATCACGGTCAAGGGCACCTTGCCGACGGCCACCGAGTCGTCGTACAGCACGGTCTACACCGTCTTCGGCAACGGCGAGATCAAGGTCGACAACACCCTCCACCCGGGCGCCCCGAACCTCCCCTACATCCCGGAGGTCGGCACGATCCTGCACCTCCCGGGGGACTTCGAGCAGCTGCACTACTACGGCCGCGGGCCCGAGGAGAACCACTGGGACCGCAACGACGGTACGGACGTGGGGAGTTGGACCTCCACGGTGCGCGACCAGTGGACCCCGTACCTGCGGCCGCAGGAGAACGGCAACAAGACGGACGTGCGCTGGGCCGCGCTCACCGACCGGCGCGGGCGCGGACTGCTCGTGTGGGGCGACGGCCTCCTGGAGGTCAACGCCTCGCACGTCACGCCGGAGGACCTCTCCGTCGGCGCGCGCCACGACTACCAGCTCACACCGCGCGACGAGGTGGTCCTGCGCGTCAACCACCGGCAGATGGGCATCGGCGGCGACAACAGCTGGGGCGCGCACACCCACGACGCGTACAAGCTGTTCGCCGACCGGGACTACGCGTACACGTACCGGCTGCGGCTGATCACGGACGTGGACCGGGCGACGTGGATGTCCCGGAGGCCGACAGCGGTGCGGTGACCGGAGCGGAGCCGCGTGGTCGGCGGGGCAGGCCGAGCTGTGCGGACAGCAGGCCCGCCACGCCGACCACGGCCCACAGCGCCCACGGGCCGACCGCGTACACGGCGCCGCCGACGAGCGGTCCCGCGCCCGTGCCCGTCGTGTACGCGACGCCGTGCAGCCCCTGATAGCGCCCGACCATCCCGGGCGGGGCCAGACGTCCCAGGTAAGCCTGGGAGAGGGAGCTGGTCAGCATCTCGCCGAGCGTCCAGGCGAGCACGGTCGCGGCGAGTGCCGGCATGCCGGTCGCCCATCCGGTCAGCGCCAGGCCCGCCCCGGTGATCAGATTGCCGACGGCCAGGACGTACTCGGGCCTGAACCGGGCGACCGCGCCGGTGAGGGGCAGTTCCAGGGCCAGGACCAGCAGTCCGTTGAGCCCGATGAGCAGACCGAAGTCGCGCTCGCTCAGCCCCACGTCGGCCACGTGCAGCGGCAGCCCGACGGTGGACTGGACGTAGACGAATTCGGCGAGCACCGTCATCAGCAGGAACCGCGTCAGCGTGCGGTCGGCGAGCGCCTGCCGGTACCCGGCCGCACGCGCCTTCGGGGCGTCCTCGTCGGTCCCCGGCCGAGGCGGCGCGTCCCGCAGCAGCACCCCCACGACCCCGCCGAACAACAGGCACGCGGCGGCGTTGCCGAGGAAGAGGCCCACGTACGACGTGCCGGCCAGGACGCCGCCGACGACCCCGCCCAGGGCCGCGCCCACGTTCATCGCGAACCTGAACACCCCGAAGGCGGCGAGCCGTTGGCGGTCGGTGGCCGCCACGGAGTCCAGCAGCACCGCGGCCGCGGCCGGACGGTAGACCTGCGACGTCACGCCGATCAGCCCGACCACCGTGACGATGAGCGGCAGCGGCCCGAGGAACGGCACGAGCGCCGTCAGGGCGGAGGTGCTCACCGCGGACAGCACGATGGTCCGGCGCCGGCCGATCCGGTCGGCGAGCTGCCCGCCGACCGCGTTGCCGAGCACCTTGCCGACGCCGGTCGCGCCGAGGACGAGCCCCGCGGCACCGGCCGACCAGCCGCGTTCGGTCAGGTAGAGCACGAGGAAGACGGGCAGGAAGTTGCCGACCTGGTTGACCAGGATGCCGAGACTGATGATCCAGACCCGGCCGGGCAGAGCGCGCAACGCGTCACGGAACCGCTGCTCGCCGCCGCCCGGCCGGGCCCGCGCCCCGGTGCTCATCCGGCGGGCTCGGTGTGGATGCGGACCGACGCGGCCAGGCGCCTGCTGTGGGCGACCGCCTCGGCGGCGGTGGCGCCACGCGCGACGACATGACCGACCTTGTCCTCGTTCCACGTCAGCGGCGGCACCTCGCAACCCGGCCCGACCGACAGGCGGAGGTCGACGCACGCCGGGTCCGCGCGCACGGCGTCGACCCCGGTCACCGCCACGACCCTGCCGGGCTCCGGCGTGAGGAACCGGACGGCCGCTCCGCCCCGCGGCAGCGGCGATGCGGCGAGCGGCTCCGGCACACCGAGGGCCGCACCCAGCGCGTACCGTTCCATGTCGACGCCGTACGCGATCTCGGTCAGGTCGTTGATGCGGTCGCCGCCGATGCGGTTGTGCGACTCGATGATGCGCGGGCCGCGCGAGGTCAGCTTGACCTCGGTGTGCCCGGGCCCGCTGCGCAGCCCCACCGCGTCGAGGAAGTCCACCACCAACTGCCGTGCCCCGGCCAGCGTTTCGGGGGAGTGGGCGCTGGGCTGCGCATGCCCGAGCTCGACGAATCCGGAACCGCCCGTCTCCTTGTCGGTGACCGCGACGACGACATGCCGTCCGTCGAAGGTCAGGGTCTCCACGCTGATCTCGGGGCCGTCCAGGAACTCCTCCATGAGGAACGCGTCGAACGAGTCGGCGAAGGCCACGTCACCGAGGGACCAGTCCTGGTCGTGGAGGGAGCGGTACCGTGCGGCGACGGCCTCGACGTCGGCCGGGTCCTGGATGCGGAACACCCCCAGGCTGCCCGACTCGCGGACCGGTTTGACGATGACGGGCAGCCCGTGCGCGGCGACGAACTCCCGTACGTCCTCGGCGGACCGGCCGACCGCGGACGTCACGGGGCTGATGCCCTTCGCGTCCAGGTGCTGCCGCATCCGCCACTTGTCCATCAGCAGCTCGACCGTCCCGACGGACTCGCCGCGCAGCCCGAGCGCCTCGTTGACCCGCGCCGCGGACAGCAGCCCGAGCTCGTACAGCGATACGGCCGCCAGGAAGGGATGGGCCTCGTGCAACACCCGTACAAGAGGCAGGAGTTGGTCCAGATCGCCGTAGTCGAGCAGTAGGGCCTGATCGACGCAGGGCCCGTGCTCGCGGTCGTACGCGTCCGGGTACTGGACGAGCACCACGTCCAGGCCGTGCTCCGTGGCCTTGCGCACGTGCTGGGGAGTGCCGCCGATGAGCAGGATGCGGGGTGCGGTCGTGGTGTTCATGTCCCAACGGTGCGCATGATCGGGTGTGTTGGCCTCCCGATTGGCCAACTCTGCTAATCGGGACGGCGGGTGGCGGCGGCCGCGTGCACCATGGAGGCCATGGGCGTACAGATCGACATCACCGGGCTGCCGCAGGAACGCATCGTCTTCGGACCGTCCCCGCTGGCCGAGCTGTCCGCCGCGCTGCACGTACTCTCGGAACCCGCCCACCACCCGGGCGCGCACGGCTGGGTGACGACGACGGCCGCGGCGCTCAAGCCGGACCTGCAGTCCCGGCTGGTGGAGGCGGAGTTCCTGTGGCGGTCGACGCGCTCCGACATCCTGCTGCCGCGGCGCCCGATGCCGTCGGCCACGCTGGCGCAGGAACTGGACGAGCTGGACCAGCTCGACGACCAGACCTTCGTCGACGCCGCACTGGAGATCAACACCGCCGGGTGCGAGCTGCGCACCGCCGGCGGGCGTTCCCCGCTGGTGGACGCGGCGGCACGGGACGCCGCCCTGGAGCGAGCGTCCGCACGTGGACCACGGCAACGCGACTTCGCCCACCACCTGCTGACGGACCCGGGCGGGGTCCGTGCCTGGATCCGTCGCCTCCTGGAGGACTGCGAGCAGGCGTTCTTCGCCGACGCCTGGGAGCGCGTGCGTCCCCAACTGGCCGCCGACGCACGGGAGAAGACGGATCTGCTGCGCCACAGGAGCCTGGGCGACGCGCTGCGCGCGGTGTCGCCGGCCGTCGCCCTGGAGGAGGACCCGCGGGGCAGGCGCATCACCGTCGACACGCTGGCCCACGCGCGCACGGACGCCGTGCAGCCGGGCGTCGAGCCCGGCCTCACGTTCGTCCCGACCGCGTTCGGCCGGCCCCACCTGATCGTTCGGCACGCGCCGGGCTGGCGACCCGTCGTCGAATACCCGGTCGCCACCGCGGAGTTGAGACCGGGGCCCGGCACGTCGGAGCTGATGGAGAAGCGCCTGACGGCACTCGCCCACCCGGCCCGGATACGCCTGTGCTGGGCCCTGGCCCGCGCCCCGTACACGACGACCGAACTGGCGAAGGGCTTCGGCATGACGGCGGCCGAGGTGTCCCGCCATCTGAAAGCCCTGCGCCAGGCCGAGATGCTCACCACGCGGCGGCACGGGCGGTACGTCCAGTACCAGTTGGACGTCACCGTGGTCGCGCGCCTCGGCAGTGACTTCCTCGAGTCGATCCTGCGGTGACAGGCCCCCGGGAGGGGTGACTCAGCCGCCCGTCGTCGAGGTGAAGCCCGTCGAGCCGATGGAGTAGGACGCCTTCGCCTTGCACGCGCCGAGCGTGACCGCGCTGGTGGTCGTGCCCGAGTACGTGCTGCCGTTGCCCTGCGGATCGGAGAAGTACGCCGAGGCGGGAGCGATGGAGTCGCAGTCCGCGACCGGCAGGAAGTGCTCGACGAACGCCACGCCGGTCGGCTTCAGCAGTCCGGCCGCCGTACTCACCGTCCAGGTCCCGATGTGCTGCGTCGCACCGGTCACCGTGTCGTACACGATGCCCTCCCAGACCCGGGCCGACAACTGCTGGATCTTCAGCCGGTACTGACGTCCCGTCACGTAGTCGTAGGCGATGTTGCAACTCGTGCCCTCGCCGCCGTCGGCGCCCGGATTGCAGTTGGCGTCGCTGTCCGTCGTACCGGCACCGAACACGCTGAAGAACGCCCGGTTGGGCTCGGTGGCGTTGACCCGCGGCTGGAGACCTATGTAGCCGACCTGGCCGTTCTTGAAGTAGAAGGCCTGGGCGAAGAAGTACCCCTTGGCGTCGGGCTGCTTGTTGATCGTGATGTGGTAACTGATGCTGGTCAGGCCGTCGGCGGGGGCCCCGTCGACCCGGGTGTACGCGTTGATCATGTGCCCCGGCGTCACGGCTGCCGCCGCCGGAGCCGGGTTCTGCAGCGTGAGCACGAGCGCGGCGGCCGCCACCCCCGCCAACTGGCCCATCCGCTTGAGTCGTTGAAGACGTACCGTCCGTCCGGCCACGAGGAGGCCTCCCGTCGTGATGACTGGTGTCCTGTCGAGTTGACTGGTGTTCCGTCGCGGTGACTGGTGAATCACCCGAACTGCGGGGCACAGACTGGCAGTAAACGCTTGCTGTGACCAGAGCACGTTCTCGGTGTCCCGTGCATGTGACGTCGAGAGAGGCATGAAAGCGATTACTGGATCGGCGCTTCGCGACCAAGGCCAGAATTGATCGCACCATGTCAAGTCGGGTGGCCGTGTGCCTTGCTGTCTCGGGGCGGGAGTGCCTCAATGGCCGGGCGATCGCTTCTGACTGAACGTCAGAACTGCAGCACCCGCACGGCGTTGGGCGGCCGCACCCGCACCCATCGGAGCGCCCGCCGCAACGCCCGCCAGGGAACGACCTCCCCCCACCTGAAGGGCAACCCCCATGAGACATGGAACGCGTCCCCGTGGCACGACCCGAATCGGCCTGTGCACCGCCATCGGCGCCGGTCTGGCCGCCGTCGGCGTACTCGCGCTCGCCCCCACCGCGGGCGCAGTCACCCCCACCACCGCCACCATCGACTTCGACTGCGGCAGCTTCGGATCCGGCAACGCGACGCTCACTGCCTCGCAGAGCGGCACCTCCGCCACGATCGAACTGTCCACGTCCGCCATCACCGCGCCCGTCAACGTCGGTGCGGGCTCCGTCAATTCGACGCTCAGCCTCACCAACCACGGCACGGGCGAGGTGAAGTTCACCGGCAACTCCAACCCGGCCATCCCCGCCGGGAGCCCGGTGTCGACCGGACCGCTCACCGGGACCGTCGCCCCGGGCGACAGCCTGGAGGCCACGTCGCTCACCGTCGTGGTCTTCGGGATCACCGCCACCTGCACCGCGACCTCCCCCCAGGCGCCGGGCCCCTTCGTTTTCGACTGACCGAGGGTGTTCGGCGCGGGTGACCGCGCGGTACGGACGGGCCGGGCACGCCGACTCCACGGCGTGCCCGGCCTGTTGCGCGTCCGGGGGTCGACCCCGGTCTGATCCTGCAACTCCCTTGTCGTGTACGTAAATTGAGTGCTGCAGTAGATATTTTGCGCTCACCCACCTTGAAACCTTCGCCATGCCCTCGCAAAGTTGTCATGCCCCCGCCCCCCATGGAAGGCGAGAACCCCCATGACCCTGTCGAGGCGCTCCGTCATCAAGTCCGCACTGGCCGGCGGTGTGGCCGTCGCGGGCCTCTCCGCCGCGGGCCGCGCGGTGGCCGCGTCCCCGCCCGGGGACGTCGTCGGGCGGATCACCGTCGGCTACCAGGGCTGGTTCGCCTGCAAGGGCGACGGAGCGCCGATCGACGGCTGGTGGCACTGGGCGGGCAACTGGGGCCAGTCGCCCTCCCCGGCCAACAAGGCCATCCGTGCCTGGCCCGACATGCGCGACTACACCCGCGGATACCCCACGTCGTTCGCGAACCTGGGCAACGGCGCCCCCGCGACCCTCTTCTCCTCGTACGACCAGCAGACGGTCGACACCCACTTCCGGTGGCTGCAGGAGAACGGCATCGACACCGCCGCGCTCCAGCGCTTCAACCCGAACAGCTCCGAGGGCGCGACCCGCGACGCCATGGCCGCCAAGGTGCGCAGCGCGGCCGAGAGCCACGGCCGGAAGTTCTACATCATGTACGACGCCACCGGCTGGGCGAACATGCGCAGCGAGTTGCCGGCCGACTGGACGAACAAGATGCGCGCCCACACCGCGTCCCCCGCCTACGCCGTCCAGAACGGCAGGCCCGTCGTCGGCATCTGGGGCTTCGGCTTCAACGAACCCGACAAGACGTGGCCGGCCGCCGACTGCCTCGAAGTCGTCAACTGGTTCAAGTCCCAGGGCTGTTACGTGATGGGCGGCGTGCCCACCCACTGGCGCACCGGCACCGAGGACTCCCGCGTCGGCTACCAGGACGTCTACCACGCGTTCGACATGCTCTCGCCGTGGATGGTGGGCCGGATCGGGAACATCGCCGACACCGATCGCTTCTACGCGAACGTCAACACCCCGGACCAGGCCGAGTGCAACGCCCACGGCATCGACTACCAGCCGTGCGTGCTGCCCGGCGACGTCCAGTCGCGCCAGCGTGTCCACGGCGACTTCATGTGGCGGCAGTTCTACAACATGGTCCGCGTCGGCGCCCAGGGCATCTACATCTCGATGTTCGACGAGTACAACGAGGGCAACCAGATCGCCAAGACCGCGGAGAGCACGGCCCACGTGCCGACCGACTCGGGCTTCCTCGGCCTGGACGAGGACGGCACCGCGTGCTCCGCGGACTACTACCTGCGGCTCACCGGCGACGGCGGCCGCATGCTGAAGGGCCAACTCCCGCTCACCGAGGTGCGCCCGACGCTCCCCGTACTCGGCGGGACCACGCCGCCGCCGGGCGACCTCGCCCTGCACAGACCGGCGACCGCCTCCAGCACCACCCAGGCCTATGGGCCGGGCAACGCGGTGGACGGTGACCCGCGGACGTACTGGGAGAGCGCCAACAACGCCTTCCCGCAGTGGCTCCAGGTCGACCTCGGCGCCACGACGACGATCCGCCGCCTCGTCCTGTCCCTGCCGCCGGACCCGGCGTGGGCCACGCGGACCCAGACCCTGGCGGTGCTCGGCAGCACCAACGGCAGCGACTTCACCACGCTGCTCGCCTCCGCGGGCCACACCTTCGACCCGGCGAAGGGCAACACGGTGACCCTGGCCCTGCCCGCCCCGACCACCCGCCACCTACGACTGCAGTTCACCGCCAACACGGGCTGGCCCGCAGGCCAGTTGTCCGCCCTGGAGGTTCACTCCGACGCGTGACCGGCGCCCCCGGATGACCCCGGAGGCCGATGTCGGGGTCGCTTCGGGGTCATCCCCGATGTGCCGTCACGCGTGTCGCGCCACCGTGGATCTCGTAGGCAAGCGACGACAAGAGGCCCCACATGACGGGATCCGGCACCTCCCACGACACGGCGCGGACGACCTCACCCCCGACGGGCGACCGGAGCGGGGGACTGCCCGGGCCACGGCAACTCATCGCCACCTGGCCGTGGTTCACGGCGCTGGGCGCCGCCGCGCTCGTCAATCTCGCGGTCGGCGCCGGGCGCCACTTCGACTACCACGGCATCAACGGATTCAGTACGACGAACTACGGCTGGCTCGCCTTCGCCCTCGTGGGCGGGGCCGTGTTCGCCTGGCGACTGGCAGGGCGCCCGCTGTCGCCGACCGGCGTCCTGCGCCCGGTCGTCGCGGCGGGCACGTCGTACGTGCTCTGCTTCGTCGCGGTCACGCTGACGGCTCTGGCGTTCCTCCCCGGCCAGAGCCTGGCCGAGACGCTCCGCACCGACGCGTCGGGCCGCTCGCTTCCGGTCGCCGAGGCGGTCCTCGTCCTCGGGTTCCTCGCGGAGCTGGTCCGGGCCTGTGCCCGGCGCCTGTCGTCCGGCCGCTGAACCCTGGACCGGCCCGGGTTCAAGGGGCCCGGTGGCTCTCCGCCGTCTCCACGTGCGCATGGAGATCGACCACGGCGTGCAGCGCACTCCCGGCCGAGACGGCCAGGCAGCACAGCAGCGCGGCGGCGACCGCCCGCCAGGCGCGCCCGGCGACCAGCCCGCGCGCATCGGCCGCGGGTGACAGCAGGGCGAGGACGCGCTGGGGCACGGGGCCCGAGGTCGCTCCCAGGGCCGGGCCCGGCTGCCTCGGCCGCGTACGGGAGTCGTGCGCGGCGAGGGCGGCTCGGCTGATGGCCCGGGCGGTGAGCACGCGGTCCCCGACGGTCGTCGCCGCCGACTCGTCCGCCCAGCGCTCGAGGTGGAACGCGATCGGGCGGCGCAGCGCACCGAGCACCGGATGCGCGGCCGCCGTCAGTTGCGCCGCGCTCAGGTGGAGGTGGTGCCGCCCGCGCAGGTGCGCGCGTTCGTGGGCGAACAGGGCCTCCTGCTCGGCGGGGGAGAGCGCGCGAAGCATCGCCGAACTCACGACGACGGTCCCGCGACGGCCGAAGCGCCCCGGCAGCGCGTAGGCGTAGGGATGGTCGTGCGCGGCCACGCTCAGATCACCGGCCGCCGGCCCGCTGGATGCCCGGGCCTCGCGCAGCTCACGCCACTGCCGCAGCAGCCGCCGGGCCACGATCCCCGTGCTCGCCGCCAGCGCACCGCCCGCCGCGATCGCGGCGGGCACGGTCCACCAGGACTCGGCTCCCAGCCAGTGCGGCTGAATGTCCTCCAGCGCGGCGACCGAGGCCAGGCGCAGAGCGCCGGCGAGCAGCAACGTGCCGAGCGCCAGCGTGCTGCAGACGGCCAGCGCCGCGGCCGTCAGCGTCAGGGTCCACACCGCGGCCCGCGGCGAGAGCCGTGCCGTGACGCGCTGGGCGACGGGCACGGCCAGCAGCGGCACGACCAGCGGCAACCACACGGCAAAAATCACGCCGGAGATCCTCCCATGCCGGAGAGGAGTGCCCGAAGTGTCTCCTCGTCCTGCTCGTTGAGGTCGGAGACGAAACGGGCCAGGACGCTGCTCCTGTCCTCGCCGCGGTCGAGTTCGGCGTGCATGCGGCGTGCCGTCAGCCCCGGGGCGTCGGACGCGGGCGCGTAGGCGAAACCGCGCCCCGCGGGGGAGCGGACCACGACGCCCTTCTCGTACATGCGGCTCAGGATCGTCGTGACGGTGGTGCGGGCCAGTGCGCCCCCGAGCTGCATGCGCAGCTCTCCCGGAGTCAGCGGACGGCCCGCTCCCCACAGGCACGCCAAAGCCTTTGCTTCCAGCTCGCCGGACGGGCGGCGGCTCGCGGTCTCCTCAGCCATGGAACTCAGTGTGGCAGAAGAACGTCTACAGTGACGTAGACCGACTACTCGGGTGTAGACGTCGAGGTGCTCCGGTGCCTGGCGCGCATCCCCTACGGAAGGACTCGGCGTGCCCATGTGCCTGGATGCGTGCGTCACCGCCGCAGTGCACCCGCTCGCGGTCAATGTCCTGGACGCCCGTTCCCTGCTGTCCGCCTTCGGTGCGGTGGGAGTCGCGGTCGTCCTCTTCGCCGAGACCGGCCTGTTGATCGGCTTCTTCCTGCCGGGCGACTCCCTGCTCTTCACCGCGGGGCTCCTGTGCGTCTCCGGAACCGGCGACATTCACCTCTCCCTGCCGCAGGTGCTGATCGCCTCGGTCGTGGGTGCCCTGGCCGGTGCGCAGGCCGGGTACGGGATCGGGCGGCGCGGCGGCCGTGCCCTGCTGGCCCGCAGCCGGTCCCGGCGGCTCCAGGAAGGAGCGCAGCGCGCGGAAGAACTCCTGACCCGGTACGGGCACGCGAAGGCCGTCGTCCTCGCCCGCTTCGTGCCCGTCGTGCGCACCGTGCTCAACCCGCTGGCGGGCGCCCTGGACGTGCCGGCCCGCACCTTCGCGCTCTGGCAGGTCGTCGGCGGCACCGTGTGGACGGTCGGCCTGGTGCTCGCCGGATACGCACTCGGCTCCTCCGTCCCGAACGTCGACCGCTACCTGCTGCCCCTCGTCGCCGTCATCGTGATCGTCTCCCTGATCCCCCTCGCCCTGGAGATCCTCCGCGGCCGCAAGAACCGGCAGCGCACGATCACGCCGCACGCACCGAACGCAGGAGAGCACCTGTGACCGCCCGCACCGCCACCGCGGCCTTCTTCGACGACTCCCTCTACAGCGGGATCGCCCACCTGACCGATCACACGCCGGACGCCGTGAACACGCTCATCACGCTCTGGTCGGACTGGGGCCTTGTCCTGTTCGCCGCCCTGCTGATCTGGGCCTGGCTGCGTGCGCGCGCCGAGGGGAGGTCCCAACTGCCGTCCCTGGCCGCCCCCTTGGCCGTCGTCGTGGCCTTCGGGGTCAACGATGTCGTCAAGAGCGTCCTGCGTGAGGCACGCCCCTGCCAGGTCCTGCACGTCACGCCGCTGCAGGCGTGCCCGGGCGCCGGCGACTGGTCCTTCCCCAGCAACCACGCGGCGATCGCGGCCGCGGCCGCCGCCGCCCTGTGGTGCGTCGACCGCAGGCTCGCTCTCCTCGCCGTGCCCGCCGCACTGCTCATGGCGTTCTCCCGCGTCTGGGTGGGCGCGCACTATCCGCACGACGCGCTGGCCGGACTCGTCGTCGGCGCGGTCGTCGCCCTCGTCCTGATGCGCGTACTCCTCCACTTCGTCAGCCGCCGCCATGCGAGTGCCACGACCCCCTCCGAGGTCCTGACCCCATGAGTGCGCGGGCCGCTGAGCCATCCGCGCACGGCGTGGGCCATCGCGCGCGGCAGCCGGCGTTCCTGTGGTGGACCGGCGGCATCGCCACCCTCCTTGCGACGGCGGTGACCGCAGCGGTCCTCGTCTCCGGCGACGGACTCATGGCGGGCGACAGCGCGCTGCACACATGGTCACTCACCCACCGCCCGCAGGCGGCGGTGAGCGTGGCGCGCGCCGTCACCGACAGCGGCACGTCGGTGTGGCCCTGCCTGATCTGCTTCGCCGCCGGGTTCTTCACCGGCACCGCACTCCGCCCCCGGCTGATCCGCGGTCTTGCCGCCGTGGCCCTGCTGCTGGCGGGGCAGGGCGTTCGCCTCGCCGCGATGAGCCTCATCGGCAGACCCCGGCCCCCGCGCTCCGACTGGGCCACGCACGCCTCGGGCTTCTCGATGCCCTCCGGACACACCACAACTGCCGCGCTCACCGCGGGACTTGTGTGCTGGGCGGTGACCGCGACGGCGCACCGAACCGTGGCCTGCTGCGTACGCGTCGTCGCCGTGGTCTGGGCTGTCTGCGTCGCACTGACCCGGATCTACCTCGGCGTGCACTGGGCGAGCGACGTCCTCGCCGGGTGGCTGCTGGCGGTCGCCTGTCTCGCGTTCCTCGTCGCGCTGGTGGGCCCGCTCGAGCGGAGATGACCCACGACGACGCCGAGCCGAACGGATCCTCCGCGTGTTCGACCCGTCTGCCAGAATGCGAGCCATGACGGAGCAGCAGGGCGACCGCCGGCCGGCCGGGGAACTCGAAGCAAGTATCCTGGCCGCACTGTGGGCGGTCGACCGGCCCCTGACGCCCGGCGAGGTGCGCGAAGCCCTGGACGCCGACCTCGCGCGGACCACCGTCACCACGATCCTGACGCGCCTGCTCGAAAAGGGGACGGTGCGTCGCGCCCGGCAGGGACGCGGATACGCCTACGCCCCCGTCACCGACGACTCGGGACTCCACGCCCTGCGCATGCACGCGGAGCTCGACCGGGGCGACGACCGGGGCAGCGTGCTCGCCCGGTTCGTCTCCGACCTCAGTCCCCAGGACGAGGACATGCTGCGCGCCCTGCTGGAGGGCGACGAGGGAACCCGGACGTGATCTACGCGGTCTGGCTCCCGCTGCTCGCCCCGCTGTTCGCCGTTCCCGCCCTGCGGCACGTCACCGCTGGGGGCGCCCCGGTCCGCGCAGCCCGGATCCTGGTCGTCGGCACCGTGCTGCTCGCCTGCTGCAGCACCGTCTCCGTGAGCGCCCTCGCGGTACTCGGCGTCCTCCAGCTGGGGCCGGTCGCCGCCGCCTTCGCCCTCGACCCGCGGCACCTGCCCGGACACACCTCGCCCGCCCTGTGGGCCGCACCCGTGGCCCTCGCACTGCTGCTCACCGGCATCGCCCAGGTCGCCCGGACCATGAGTCGCCACCATCGCGAGGTGCGTGCCGACCAGCGAACCGTCCGCCCGACCGGCACCGAACTGTCCGTCCGCCCGGACGAGTTCCCGTACGCCTACGCGCTTCCCGGCCGCCGCGGGAAACCCGGCCACATCGTCGTCAGCTCCGCGATGCTGCGCTCGCTGCCGCCCGGCGAGCGCGAGGCACTGTTCGCCCACGAACGGGCCCACCTCGCGGGCCAGCACCACCGGTTCCTCGCGGCGGGCCAACTCGCCGCCCGCCTGCACCCGGCACTCCTCGGCCTGCGGGAACCGCTCGCGTACGCGCTGGAACGCTGGGCCGACGAGGACGCCGCACGCGCGGTCGGCGACCGGGGGCTCGCGGCCCGGGCCATCGGCCGGGCCGCCCTCGCGGCGCACGACGCCAAGAGCCCCGCGGCTCGCCGCGGGGCCATCCTGGCCACCGCGGGCGGCGCGGTGCCGCGCCGCGTCAGGGCCCTCATCGAGGTCGGCCACCCGGCTCCGTCCGTGCGGCGACGCGTGTGGCGGGCGACCGTCGCCGCCGGCCTGGTGTGCTGCTTCGCCCTCACGGCGGCGACAGCGGCGGATTCCGTGGAGGACCTGCATCTGAACGTCCGCCGGGCGCAAGCGATTGCGGACTCGCGGTGACGGGTGACGGGTGACGGGCCAAGGGCCAAGGGCGAAGGGTGAACGGTGAGGCCGGACCGGAGCGGCCCCTGCGTCTCCTCGGGAACGGGTCGATCGCCGGCTCGCCGACCACCTCACGGATCAGCGGCAGCCGGTCGCCCGGCACCGGATAGCCGAGCAGGAGTCCGCCCCGCACTTGATGGACGAGCAGCAGGTACGGCGGCACACCGGACGACGAACTCAGATGGAAGACGAACCCGGGCCACCCCCGGATTCGTTCCTCTTTGCCGGCTCGTCGACGCGACTCAGGACGGAGCGGCACAGGGCCCGCCCCGAACACGCGCCCGTACCACCCGGTTCGCGGCCGTCTTCTGCAGCAGCCCGTACGCCAGGACCGGCAGCAGCAGATGTGGCTTGTCCGGCAGTGCCGTGGTCAGCAGGACGGCGCTCGCGCTGCTGTTGTTCATCCCGCACGCGAGCGTGAGCGACGAGGCGACCGGCGCGTCCAGGTGCAGGACCCGGGCGGTGAACCGCCCCAGGGCGAAGGAGAGCGCGCACACGAGAGCGGCCACGGTGACGGCCGCCGCGCACAGCAGCGGGCGCGGATGGGCGACGAACGAGCCCAGCGCCCCGCTCGCGTTCACGTACGTCAGCAGCAGCGAGCCGACCAAGGCGGCGGGGGCGACCCGGACGGCGAGGCCTTCGGCCCACCGGCCGGGCAGCAGGCAGCGGCACAACAGGCCAGCGGCGCACGGCAGTACGACCGCGGTGAGCGCGAAGCCGCCGTGCAGGGTGCGTCCGGCCGCGGCCAGGGTGTCCGCGTACCCGCCGCCGAGGAGCGGCGCGAGCACCCGTACCGTCAGCGGGATGGTGAGCGGGCTGACCAGGGTGGAGGCCAGGACCAGGCCCACTGTCGTCGGCTGGTCGCCCTGTCCCTTGCCGGTCCACACCGTCGCCCCGGCCGCGACGGGCATCGCGACGATCAGGATCATCGCGGTGACCAGACCGCTGCCGCCGTCGGCGTCGGGCGTGCCGCGCATCAGGAACACGAGCGGCGGGATGATCAGCAGCGGGGCGGCCAGGTGCAGGGCGACGCCGGTCAGGACGACGCCCGGCCGGCGCAGCAGCCGGGCCAGCGACCGCACCGGCACCTGGAGTCCGGCCGAGAACAGTACGAGCGACAGCAGCGACGCGGCCGTGTGCAGGGACAGGTGGCGGCCGGGGCCGAGCGGCACGAGGTGCGGGTGGCGCAGCCACACACCGGGACCGGGCAACAGCAGCGCGGTGAGATAGGCGAGGCACACGGCCCACCCCAGGTGACGGCGCAGCAGGTGGGTGGCCCCGTCGGTACGGGAGTTCATGACCATCATGCTGCGGGCGCGGGCCGCGGAGCGCAGGCCGGGCCACGCGGTGGTCAGGATGCGTTCAGGTTCGCGATGACAGCGTCGGGTCCCATGACATCCGAAATCTCCGAGTCCTCCGAGACCTCCGAGACCTCCGAAATCTCTGAGACCTCCGAGACCTCTGGCACCTCTTCCGTACGAACGCCTACCGTGCGGGCGTCTACTGGACGGCGGTGGCCCTGATCAGCGTCGTCGGCACGCTCGTCAGCGACAACCTCACCGACAACATGGGCGTGCCGCTGGGCACGGCCGCCGGTGACCTGGTCGCCGAGCGGATGGCGGTGGGGTACTGGTTGTCCGCGGTCCTGTTCGCCCTGGCGATCGGCGCCGTCGCGGCGGCGCACTTCGCGCTCGGCCTGAACGCGGTGTGGAGCTTCTGGATCGCGTACGTGCTGACGCGCCCCCTGGGTGCCTCGACGGGCGACCACCTCTCGCAGCCCACCGGGGACGGCGGGCTCGGCCTCGGCACGGTCGTGACGAGCGTGCTGTTCCTGGCGGTTATCTCCGCCCTGGTCGTCTTCCGGGCGAGGACACGCAGGGACGTCACCGAGGCGGCGCGACGGGACCGCCAGGCCGCCTGGTCGCTTCACTCCACGTGCGGTCAGGCGAGCGGCAGTGTCACTGTGAACCGAGCCCCGGGGGCGTGCTGTTCGTCGTGGCGCACGTCCCCGCCGACGGAGCGGGCCAGGCGCCGCGCCAGCGGAAGGCCGAGGCCCGCTCCGTCGTGCCCGTCGGCGGGGTCGGCGCGGCGGCCGGGCAGGAAGAGGTGCTCGACGAAGCACGGCGGCACGCCGGAACCGTCGTCGGTGACGTCGATGCGCACGCCGTCCGCGTCGTGGCCGGCGTGCACGAGCACCCGGGTGCGGGCGTGCCGCAGGGCGTTGGCGAGCAGGGGGCTGACCGTACGTTCCAGGAGGGCGGCGGGGACACCGGCGGCCGGCATGGTGTCCGGGCCGGTGACGGTGAGCGTCAAGTGGCCCGGAACATCGAGGTGTTGGGCCATCTCGTGCAGGGTGGGCAGCGCGTGGGCGGATCCGGGAGCGGGGGAGGTGCCGGCGCGGGCGTCGCTCAGGAGCGTGTCGCAGATGCTGAGCATGGACGCGGCCGACTGCGCGATGACGTCGTGCGCGGCCCTGGTCTCGGCGGCCGTCCGGGGACGGGACCGCCACCAGTCGAGCTCGGCGACGATCCGGCTCAGCGGCGTGCGCAGCTCGTGGGAGAGCTCCGCGGTGAGCTGCTGCTCGTGCCGCAGCAGGGTGCCCATGCGGTTGAGGAGGGCGTCCAACGACGAGCCGAGACGGGCCAGTTCGGCGGGTCGGCCCACGGAGCCGAAGCGCTCGCCGGAGGCGACGGCGCTCCACTGGGCGGCCTGGTCGGTCATCGTGCCCACCGGGCGCAGCGCACGGCCCACGGCGAGACGGGTCAGGGTGTAGGTACAGGCGAGCATGACGACGTCGAGGGCGAGGGAGCCGAACAGCAGGGTGTCCGCCGAGCCGGTGTAGGGGGACAGGTCGA
This sequence comes from Streptomyces sp. NPDC050085, assembly GCF_044460595.1. Lineage (NCBI taxonomy): Bacteria > Bacillati > Actinomycetota > Actinomycetes > Kitasatosporales > Streptomycetaceae > Streptomyces > Streptomyces sp. NPDC050085. Next base: position 96,838 of record NZ_JBITJZ010000021.1, read on the forward strand.
GGGCGGTGACGATCGTGGCGTCGGCGGTCCGGCCGGTGAGGCGCTGGGAGCAGAGCCGGGTCGCCCCGTGCGTGTCCACGGTGACGCAGGCGGGGCTGTCGCGCGCCATGAGCCCGTGGGCGGCGGTGCCGAGCGGGCTCCCGGCGGTGGTGTTCGGCGGCTGCTCCACCAGGCGTGCGCCGTCGTAGATCCAGACGTTGCTGTCGAGGAGGTCGTCGTGGGCGCCCTCGTGGACGCGTACGGCCGGGCCGCTGGTGTCGACCGTGGTGGCGACCGCCGCGGACCGGGCGTGCAGTTCGTCGTCCGCCTGGTGGTGCAGGCGCTGGCGGACCACCGCGTTGAACGCGACGGTGAGCACCGTGATCAGGAGCGTGGCCGTCGTCAGCGCCACCAGGGAGAGCCGGCCGCGCAGGGTGCGGGGCAGGAGGCGGTGCGGCACGGCGGTCATGACAGGCGGTGGCCGATCCCGCGGGCGGTGGCGACGGTACGCGTGCTGCCCGCGTCCCGGAGCTTGCGGCGCAGCCGGGTCAGATACTGGTCGAGGGTGTTGTCGCTGACCCGGGCGCCCTCCGGCCAGCCCGCTCTGACCAGGTCGCGCCGCCGCACCACGCCCCCGTCCGTCGCCATCAGGGCGGCGAGGAGCCGGAACTCCGTCGGTGCCAGGGCGAGTTCGGTGTCGCCGACGCGGCAGCGGTGGCGGACGGCGTCCAGCGTCAGGTCTCCCGCCCGGCTGGGCGGCGCGGGGGCCCGCCGCAGGGCCGCGCGCAGCCGGGCGGCGAGTTCCGCCAGGTGGAACGGCTTGGGCAGATAGTCGTCGCCGCCCGCCGAGAACCCGGACAGCCGGTCGGACAGCCGGTGATGGGCCGTCAGAAACAGGACGGGAAAGGTGAGTCCGTTCGCCCGCATGGCGTGGCACACGTCGCGCCCGTCGGCGTCCGGCAGCCCCACGTCGAGCACGGCGGCCGCGAGGTCGCCGGTCGCCAGCCGCAGCGCGGTGGCGCCGTCCGCGGCGGGCAGCGGATCGAACTCCTCCTCGCGCAGCCCCCGCAGCAGGACGTCACGCAGGGCGTGATCGTCCTCGACGACCAGGATCTTGTGGCGCATGGTTCTCCGTCGGGTCGCGTGCGGACCGCCCAGCAGGCCGTCTACATGTGTGTAGACGATAACGGGGCCCGGAACGTTCCGTCACGGGGCCAGGAGCACCTTCGCCCTAGGGCGTGTCTTCAAACTCCCTCCCCCAGCTAACGCTGGGAGGTGCCCCCAGCCTCACGGCGTCTGGCACGCGCCCCCAAGCTCTCGAACAACCTCGAGCAGGGAGGTGCCCCCTTCGCCGCACCGGGCGCAGACCCAAGTACATCCAGTACGAG
>NZ_JBITJZ010000022.1:0-89302 GCF_044460595.1 Streptomyces sp. NPDC050085
TTGTTCGAGAGCTTGGGGGCGCGTGCCAGGCGTCGTGAGGCTGGGGGCACCTCCCAGCGTTAGCTGGGGGAGGGAGTTTGAAGACACGCCCTAGATCGGCCTGGACCGGATCGAAAACCGGATGCGGCCGGTTGCCGCGATGGTGTGGGATGCGGGTCATGACGATCGTTTTGAACGAGCCCGGCGTCGACGGCCTGACCGGGGCCGTGGACGCGCTCCGCACCTGGCAGGACGACCGGACGCCGCTGCAACTGCATCCGGGAGACCTCGGCTGGGCCTGGGCGCTGGGTGCCGAGCGGCTGGCCGCCGACGTCCGCACCTGGACCGCGGACGGGCGGATCATCGCCGTCGGCTATCTGGACGGTCCCGACGTACTGCGCCTGACGACCGCGCCGGACCTGCGCCAGGACGAGGCCCTGGCGCGTCAGCTCCTGGCGGACCTCGACGATCCGGGGCGCGGGGTCCTGCCGCCCGGGCAGGTCGGTCTCGAGATCCCCGACGGCGCCCTGCTCCGCGAGGTCCTCGTGGAAGCCGGCTGGAACCTGGACGAGCCGTGGACGCCCCTGCGCCGCGACCTCGCCGAGCCGGTGGAGGACTCCGGCCTGCGGATCGAAGTGGCCGGTCCGCGGACGGCGGGCACGCGGGCCGCGGTGCACCGCTCGGCGTTCGACAGCCCGAAGTTCACCGAGGAGGTCTGGCACGTCCTGGCGGCCGGGCCGGTCTACGCCGACGCCCGCTGTCTGATCGGCTACGACGACCAGGACAACGCGGTGGCCGCGGCGACGGTCTGGTCGGCCGGGCCCGGCAGGCCCGGCCTGCTGGAGCCGATGGGCGTCCACGCCGACCACCGTGGTCACGGCCACGGGACGGCGATCAGCGTCGCCGCCGCGGCGGCGCTGCGCGAGATGGGTGCGTCGAGCGCCCTCGTCGCCACCCCGAGCTCGAACACCGCGGCCGTCGCCACCTACCGGGCGGCCGGATACGAGCCGTCGCCCGAACGCCTGGACGTCGTCCGGGCCGCCTGAGAAGTCTTCAGCCGGCGGCCCTGGCCCCATCCCCAGCCCGGGCATTGCCGCGCACGCGGAGGCGCACCCAAGGCGTCAACTGCACCACCGCGCCTGCCAGTTCCACCACCAGGAACAGCCACAGCACCCGCGGCGCCCCCTGCACCAGCGCATACCCCTGCCACATCGTGAACAGGACCCGCGCCGCACCGTCGTACAGGCCGTGCAGGGGGAGCGGGCGCAGGAGGCGCAGCGCGGCCCAGACGAGGACCACCGAGCCCATCAGGTTCGCGTACAGCGTCTGCATCGGGTCGGGCGCGGGGAAGGCGGGGCCGCCGAGCGTGGTGGACAGGGCCGCGAGGGCGTCGTGGACGAGTGCGTACGTCCAGGGCGTGGCGAAGCCCGCCGTGACCACGAGGTCGTACCAGGCGCTGGCGCGGACGGTGCGCAGGTAGCGCGGGCCGGTGACGGACATGGCTGGGTGCTCCTCGGGCCGGGGGCGGTGGTCGGTTCCGCGGCTCATGCTCGACCCTGGAGTACGGTCCAAGGTCAAGGCATCCGGAGGTTCGGAGGGGTCGGAGGGGGACAGAACACGCCATGCGCATCGGTGAGTTGGCCACGCGGACAGGGCTCAGCAGGGATGCCATCCGGTTCTACGAGAAGGTCGGGCTCGTCGAGGGCGAGCGGCTCGCCAACGGGTACCGGGACTTTCCGGCCGAGGCCGTGCCCTGGCTGCAGTACGTGCGCACCGCGCAGGCCCTCGGCTTCTCCCTCGCGGAGATCGCGCGCATCGGCGAGCAACTGCGCGGAGCGGCGGACACGGCCCAGGCGCTGTCCGCGTTGTTCGCCGAGAAGATCCGGATCGTCGATGCGCGCATGGCCGAACTCGCCGCGCTGCGGGCCGAGTTGGTGGAGCGCGTCGACACCGGGTGCCCGTTGCGGGTGGCAGGCGCGTAGCCCGCACATGACCGGGGTGGATGCGGCAGGATCAGCGTATGGATGACAAGCTCGGCAACCCCGAGATCCTCTCCGCAGTCGCCGACCGCCTCGGCGACTGGCGCAAACTCGCCCAGCCGCTCGTCGCCCGCTATCGCGTCTCCGGCCTCGCGGAGGCCACGGCCTTCGCGGCCGCCGTCGCCGAGGTGGCGGAGGCCACGGGGCGGGAGCCCGACATGCGGCTCGGGGCCGGATTCGTCGAGGTCGCGCTCTGCACCGTGGACGGTGACGGCGGGCGCTGGGTCACCGCCGCCGATCTCCACCTCGCCCACTCCATCAGCGGCATCGCCCGCAAGCACGGCCTGCGCGCCACTCCCTCCGACCTCACCCAGCTCGAACTCGGCCTCGACGCCACCGACTTCGAGCTCGTCGGCCCGTTCTGGTCCGCCCTCCTCACCGGCTCCCCGGACCACGTCGTCCGCGACGACGTCATGGACCCCGACCAGCGCGTCCCCAACGTGTGGTTCCAGCGCACCGACGCTCACGAGACGCCGCGCCAGCGCTGGCACCCCGACCTGTGGCTCGCCCCCGAGGAAGCCGCACCCCGCATCGAGGCCGCCCTCGCCGCGGGAGGGGTCCTCGTGGACGACTCCTGCGCACCGTCGTTCACCGTGCTCGCCGACCCCGAGGGCAACCGCGTGTGCGTGTGCACGGCCCAGGGCCGGGACTGAGCACCCGTCCCGGGCCTCTGGGGCGCCTGCCCGCCCGCCTCGCCAATTTTCATGCAAGCACGCTTGATTGTTTCCCGGCCCGCTGCCATGCTCCAGACCACACCGCACATTGCCGTGCCCCGGAGGGGAGCGCACCGTGTCCGAACCGCTGGCTGTCTTCGACGACTTGCGGACCGAGAGTGAGCAACTCGATCTTCTTGTACGGGACTTGGAGGCCGAGGCGTGGTCCACGCCCACCCCTGCGCCCCGCTGGACCGTGGCCCACCAGATCGCCCATCTCGCCTGGACCGATCGCGCGGCGCTGCTCGCCATGGGCGACCCGGACGCGTTCGCCGGGGAGGTGGAGAAGGCCCTGGCCGCGCCTGACTCGTTCGTCGACGACGGGGCCGAGGCCGGGGCCGCCCTGGAGCCCGCCGTGCTGCTCGCCCAATGGCGGGACGGGCGGGCCGAGTTGCAGAAGGTGCTGCGCAGCGCCGCCGAGACCAGGACGAAGTTCCCCTGGTACGGGCCGCCCATGTCCGCCGCCTCCATGGCGACCGGCCGGCTCATGGAGACCTGGGCGCACGGACAGGACGTCGCCGACGCCCTCGGCGTCGTACGGGAGCCGTCGGACCGGCTGCGGCACATCGCCCGCATCGGCATCCGCGCCCGTGACTTCGCGTTCGCCGTGCAGGGGCTGCCCGCGCCCGACGGGGGCGAATTCCGCGTCGAACTCCTGGCGCCCGGTGGGCAGTTGTGGACGTACGGGCCCGAGGACGCCGCCCAGCGCGTCACCGGGCCCGCCCTCGACTTCTGCCTCCTCGTCACCCAGCGCGCCCACCGCGACGACCTCGCCGTCCGCGCCGAAGGAGCCGACGCCGACCGCTGGCTCGACATCGCGCAGGCCTTCGCCGGGCCGCCGGGACAGGGGCGCTCGCCCAAGGGGACCCGGCCGTGACCCGGTCGCCCCTGCGCATCGGCAACGCGTCCGGCTTCTACGGCGACCGGTTCGACGCCATGAAGGAGATGCTCAGCGACGGGCCGCTGGACGTCCTCACCGGGGACTACCTCGCCGAGCTGACCATGCTGATCCTCGGCCGTGACCGGATGAAGGACCCCGGGCGCGGCTACGCCCGCACCTTCCTGCGGCAGTTGGAGGAGTGCCTCGGGCTCGCCGTCGACCGGGGCGTCAAGGTCGTGACGAACGCTGGTGGGCTCAACCCAGCCGGACTCGCCACTGCCGTAAGGGAGTTGGCGGACCGGCTCCGCATACCCGTGCGGGTCGCCCACGTCGAGGGCGACGACCTGCTCGCCACCGGCCGTTTCCCCGGCGCCCTCACCGCCCACGCCTATCTCGGCGGCTCCGGCATCGCCGCCTGCCTCGACGCCGGTGCGGACATCGTGGTGACCGGTCGCGTCACCGACGCCGCACTCGTCAGTGGGCCCGCCGCCTGGCACTTCGGCTGGGCGAGCCAGGGGCAGGCCGCGTACGACCGGCTCGCCGGGGCCGTCGTCGCCGGGCACGTCCTGGAGTGCGGGACCCAGGCCACCGGTGGGAACTACGCCCCGTTCGCCTCGCACATACGGCAATTGGGGCGGCCCGGCTTCCCCCTCGCCGAGATCCACGAGGACGGGACCGCCGTCGTCACGAAGCACCCCGGCACCGGCGGCCTCGTCGACGTCGGCACCGTCACCGCCCAACTCCTGTACGAGACCGGGGGCGCCCGGTACGCCGGACCCGACGTCACCGTCCGGCTCGACACCGTTCGCCTCGAGCAGGACGGCGAGGACCGCGTACGCATCCACGGCGTGCGCGGCGAAGCGCCGCCGCCCACCCTCAAGGTCGGCCTCAACCGGCTCGGCGGGTTCCGCAACGAGGTGGTCTTCGTCCTCACCGGACTCGACATCGAGGCCAAGGCCGAGCTCGTCCGGCGGCAGATGGACGACGCCTTCGCCCGCGCCAAGTCCCGCCCCGCACACGTGCGTTGGGAGCTCGCCAGGACCGATCGCGTCGACGCCGACACCGAGGAGACCGCCAGTGCCCTGCTGCGTCTCGTCGTACGCGACCAGGACCAGGACGCCGTGGGGAGAGCGCTGAGCGGGGCCGCGGTGGAGCTGGCGCTCGGGTCCTACCCCGGGTTCCACGTCACCGCCCCACCCGGCAAGGGCTCCCCGTACGGGGTCTTCGAGGCCGCCCACGTGCCGCGCGCGGACGTCCCGCACATCGCCGTGCTGCCCGACGGGGAACGGGTCGACGTGCCGCCGTACGACGGGCCCACCCGCGCCCTCGCCCCCGTCGACGAGCCCGCCGTGCCCGAGCCCACCGGGGACTGTCCCACCCGCCGCGCACCCCTCGGCCTCGTCGCCGGGGCCCGCAGCGGCGACAAGGGCGGCGACGCCAACATCGGCGTATGGGCGCTCGGCGCCGAGTCCTGGCCGTGGCTCGCCCACACCCTCACCGTCGACCGGCTCCGCCAACTCCTTCCGGAGACCGCCGACTTGACCGTCACCCGGCACGTCCTGCCCCACCTCCGCGCCCTGAACTTCACCGTCGAGCGCATCCTCGGCGAGGGCGTCGCCGCGCAGGCCCGATTCGACCCGCAGGCCAAGGGGCTCGGCGAATGGCTGCGCTCCCGCCACCTCGACATACCGGAGGCACTGCTGTGACCGTCCTGGCCAGCGCCCTGGACACCCGGTCCGACGACTACGCCGCCCACCGCGCCGCCCTCCTCGACAAGCTCGCCGCGCTCGACACCGAGCAGGCGAAGGCGCTGAACGGCGGCGGCGAGAAGTACGTACAACGGCACCGGAAACGGGGGAAGTTGCTCGCCCGCGAGCGCATCGAGCTGCTGCTCGACCCGGACACCCCGTTCCTCGAGCTGTCGCCGCTCGCCGCCTGGGGCAGCGACTACACCGTCGGCGCCTCCCTCGTCACCGGCATCGGCGTGGTGGAGGGCGTGGAGTGCCTGATCACCGCCAACGACCCGACCGTGCGCGGCGGCGCCAGCAACCCGTGGTCCCTGAAGAAGGCCCTGCGGGCGAACGAGATCGCCTTCGCCAACCGGCTGCCCTGCATCTCGCTCGTCGAGTCCGGCGGCGCCGACCTGCCGTCCCAGAAGGAGATCTTCATCCCCGGCGGCGCGATCTTCCGCGACATCACGCGGCTGTCCGCCGCCGGGATCCCCACCGTCGCCGTCGTCTTCGGCAACTCCACGGCCGGCGGCGCCTACATCCCCGGCATGTCCGACCACGTGATCATGGTCAAGGAGCGCGCCAAGGTGTTCCTCGGCGGGCCGCCGCTCGTGAAGATGGCGACCGGCGAGGAGAGCGACGACGAGTCGCTCGGCGGCGCCGAGATGCACGCCCGCACCTCCGGGCTCGCCGACTACTTCGCGCTCGACGAGCAGGACGCGATCCGGCAGGCCCGCCGCGTCGTGCGCCGCCTCAACCACCGCAAGGCGTACGCGGATTCGGAGTTTCCACAGGCTGTGGACCCGCCGAAGTACGACCCGGACGAACTGCTCGGCATCGTGCCCGACGACCTCAAGGTGCCCTTCGACCCGCGCGAGGTCATCGCCCGGCTCGTCGACGGCTCCGACTTCGACGAGTTCAAGCCGCTGTACGGAACCTCCCTCGTCACCGGATGGGCCGAACTCCACGGCTATCCCGTCGGCATCCTCGCCAACGCCCAGGGCGTCCTCTTCAGCGAGGAGTCCCAGAAGGCCGCCCAGTTCATCCAGTTGGCGAACCAGCGCGACATCCCGCTGCTCTTCCTGCACAACACCACCGGCTACATGGTCGGCAAGGAGTACGAGCAGGGCGGCATCATCAAGCACGGCTCGATGATGATCAACGCGGTCTCGAACTCCCGCGTCCCCCATCTGTCCGTGCTCATGGGCGCCTCGTACGGCGCCGGGCACTACGGCATGTGCGGGCGCGCCTACGACCCCCGCTTCCTGTTCGCCTGGCCCAGCGCCAAGGCCGCCGTCATGGGCCCGCAGCAGCTCGCCGGTGTGCTGTCCATCGTCGCCCGGCAGTCCGCCGCCGCGAAGGGACTGCCGTACGACGAAGAGGCCGACGCGGGGCTGCGCGCCATGGTCGAGCAGCAGATCGAGTCCGAGTCCCTGCCGATGTTCCTGTCCGGGCGGCTCTACGACGACGGCGTCATCGACCCGCGCGACACCCGCACCGTCCTCGGCATCTGCCTGTCCGCCATCCACACCGCACCGTACGAGGGCGCCCGCGGCGGCTTCGGCGTCTTCAGGATGTGAGAGACCCGATGACCATCACCAGTGTGCTCGTCGCCAATCGCGGCGAGATCGCCTGCCGCGTCTTCCGCACCTGCCGCGAGCTGGGGATACGGACGGTTGCCCTGCACTCGGACCCGGACGCGGAGGCCCTGCACGTCCGCGAGGCCGACCTCGCCGTGCGGCTCCCGGGCGCCACCCCCGCCGAGACCTACCTCCGCGCCGACCTCGTCGTGAAGGCCGCCCTCGACGCGGGCGCCGACGCCGTGCACCCCGGGTACGGCTTCCTGTCCGAGAACCCCGACTTCGCGCGGGCCGTCACCGACGCGGGCCTGCTGTGGATCGGGCCGCCGCCCGAGGCCATCGAGGCGATGGCGTCCAAGACCCGGGCCAAGGAACTGATGGGCATCGCGCCCCTCGGCGACGTCACCGAGGCCGACCTGCCCGTGCTCGTGAAGGCCGCCGCCGGCGGTGGCGGGCGCGGCATGCGCGTCGTACGGGAACTCGCCCAGCTGGAGGCGGAGTTGGTGGCGGCCCGCGCCGAGGCGCTGTCCGCGTTCGGGGACGGGGAGGTGTTCGTCGAGCCGTACGTCGAGGGCGGGCGGCACGTCGAGGTGCAGGTGCTCGCCGATGCGCACGGCACCGTGTGGGTGCTCGGCACGCGCGACTGCTCGCTGCAGCGGCGCCACCAGAAGGTGATCGAGGAGGCCCCGGCGCCCGGGCTCGTATCCGGCGTATCGGATCTCCTGTACGAGGCGGCGGAGCGGGCCTGCCGCGCCACCGGTTACGTCGGCGCGGGCACCGTCGAGTTCCTCGTCACCGACGGCGACAGCGCCGACGGCGGCACCGCGCACTTCCTGGAGATGAACACCCGCCTCCAGGTCGAACACCCCGTCACCGAGGCCGTGTTCGGCATCGACCTCGTCGCCCTGCAACTGCGCGTCGCGGAGGGCGAGGCCCTCGACCCCGAACCCCCGACGCCGCGCGGGCACGCCGTCGAGGCCCGCCTGTACGCCGAGGACCCGGCCGCCGCCTTCGCCCCGCAGACCGGCACCCTGCACCGGCTGTCCGTACCGGGCACCCGCCGCGGAGCGGCTGATGGAAGCTGTAGGCTCGACACCGGGTACACCGACGGCGACTCCATCGGCGTGCACTACGACGCCATGATCGCCAAGGTCGTCGCCCACGCACCCACCCGCAGCGCCGCCGTCCGCGCGCTCGCCGGAGCCCTGGAGCGGGCCGCGGTGCACGGGCCCGTCACCAACCGCGACCTGCTCGTACGGTCGCTGCGGCACCCCGAGTTCACCGGCGGCGGGATGGACACCGGGTTCTACGAGCGGCACCTCGCCGAGCTGACGACCCCGGCCCCCGACCCGTACGCCCCCCTGGCCGCAGCCCTGGCCCAGGCGGGCCGTCACCGCTTCGGCGGCTTCCGCAACCTCCACTCCCAGCCGCAGACCAGGCGCTACCGCAGCGAACCCGACGGCACCGAGCACGAGGTCCGTTACCGGCACACCCGCGAGGGCCTCGCGGCCGACGGCGTACGCGTCGTACGGGCGACCCCTGGCCGCGTCGTGCTCGAAGTGGGCGGTGTGCAAAGGAAGTTCGAGTTGGCCACCCACGGAGACCGGGTGTACGTCAACGACGTCACCCTCACCGCCCTGCCCCGCTTCACCGACCCGAGCGAGCAGCGCGCCCCCGGCTCCCTGCTCGCCCCCATGCCCGGCACCGTCGTCCGTGTCGCCGAAGGGCTCGCCGAGGGCGCCGCCGTCACCGCAGGACAGCCCCTGATCTGGCTGGAGGCCATGAAGATGGAGCACCGCATCTCCTCTCCCGCCTCCGGAACGCTCACCGCTCTGCACGCCGCCGTCGGCCGCCAGGTCGAGGTCGGCGCCCTGCTCGCCGTAGTCCAGGAGGAACAGTCGTGAACAGTCCCGTCCTCGAATCCGAAGAGCACCAGGCGCTGCGCGCCGCCGTCGCCGCGCTCGGCAAACGGTTCGGCCGCGACTACATGACCCGGGTGACCGCCGCCCAGGGCCACCCCGAGGAGCTGTGGGCCGAGGCCGCCAAGCTCGGCTACCTCGGCGTGAACCTGCCCGAGGAGTACGGCGGTGGAGGCGGCGGCATCAGCGAACTCTCCATAGTCCTGGAGGAGTTGGGGGCAGCCGGGTCGCCGCTCCTCATGATGGTCGTGTCGCCCGCGATCTGCGGCACCGTGATCTCCCGGTTCGGCACCGACGAGCAGAAGCGGGCCTGGCTGCCGGGGCTCGCCGACGGCAGCCGCACCATGGCCTTCGGCATCACCGAACCCGACGCCGGGTCGAACTCGCACCGCATCACCACCACCGCCCGCCGCGAGGACGACGGATCCTGGGTCCTCACCGGCCGCAAGGTGTTCATCTCCGGCGTCGACATCGCCGACGCGACCCTCATCGTGGGCCGTACGTCGGACGCGCGCACCGGAAAGCTCAAGCCCTGCCTCTTCATCGTCCCGCGCGACACCCCGGGGTTCACCCGCCACCGGATCGACATGGAACTCCAGGCCCCGGAGAAGCAGTTCGAGCTGACCCTTGACGAGGTGCGCCTGCCCGCCGACGCTCTGGTGGGTGACGAGGACGCCGGACTGCTGCAGCTCTTCGCCGGGCTCAACCCGGAGCGCGTGATGACGGCCGCGTTCGCGATCGGCATGGGGCGCTACGCGCTCGCCCGCGCCGTCGAGTACGCCCGCGACCGCACCGTGTGGCAGACCCCGATCGGCGCGCACCAGGCCGTCGCCCACCCGCTCGCCCAGGTCCACATCGAGCTCGAACTGGCCCGCCTGATGATGCAGAAGGCGGCCCGGCTGTACGACGCGGGCGACGACATCGGGGCCGGCGAGGCCGCCAACATGGCCAAGTACGCCGCCGCCGAGGCCTGCGTCCGCGCCGTCGACCAGGCCGTGCACACCCTCGGCGGCAACGGCCTGACCCGCGAGTTCGGCCTCGCCTCCCTCATCACCGGGTCGCGGGTGGCGCGCATCGCCCCGGTGAGCCGGGAAATGATCCTCAACTACGTGTCCCACCAGACCCTGGGACTGCCGAAGTCGTACTGAACCGTTCCGAGCCGTTCCGAGCTGTTCTGAGATGTTCTGAGCCGAGCCAACCCGCCCGCACCGATGAGGAGTTCAGCATGGTGTACGTGAGTGAGTACGGGGACGTAGCCGTCGTCGACGAGCCCATCCACGACGCCGTGCTCGGGGGTGCGGCCGCACGCGGCGACGCCCCCGCCCTCGTCGACGGAGTGGCCGGGACGACCCTCTCGTACGTCCAACTCGACCAGTTCCACCGGAAGGTGGCCGCGGGTCTGGCCGAGGCGGGCGTGCGCAAGGGCGACGTCGTCGCCCTGCACAGCCCGAACACGATCGCGTACCCGGTGGCGTTCTACGGCGCCACCCGCGCGGGCGCCTCCGTGACGACCGTGCACCCGCTGGCCACGCCCGAGGAGTTCGGCAAGCAGCTGCGGGACTCCGCCGCGAGCTGGATCGTGACCGTCACGCCGCTGCTCGCGGCCGCGCGCGCCGCGGCCGAACTCGCGGGCGGCATAAGGGAGATATTCGTCTGCGACCCCGCGGGGGAGTCAGGCCACCGCTCCCTCCTCGACATGCTCGCCACGACGGCACCCGATCCGGCGGTGACGATCGACCCGGCCGAGGACGTCGCCGCACTGCCGTACTCCTCCGGCACCACCGGCGTCCCCAAGGGCGTCATGCTCACCCACCGCAACATCGCCACGAACCTCGCCCAGCTCGAACCCCTGATCCCGATGGGCCCCGGCGACCGCCTCCTCGCGGTCCTCCCCTTCTTCCACATCTACGGCCTGACCGCGCTGATGAACGCCCCGCTGCGGCAGGGCGCCACCGTCGTCGTGCTGCCCCGCTTCGACCTCGACACGTTCCTCGCCGCGATCGAGAAGCACCGCATCAACGCCCTGTACGTGGCGCCGCCCATCGTCCTCGCCCTCGCCAAACACCCGGCCGTCGAGGGCTACGACCTCTCCTCGCTGCGCTACGTCATCAGCGCCGCAGCCCCCCTGGACGCCGAGCTCGCCCAGGCCTGCTCGCGCCGCCTCGGCCTGCCGCCCGTCGGCCAGGCGTACGGCATGACGGAACTCTCACCCGGCACCCACGTCGTCCCGCTCGCCGCGAAGAACCCGCCGCCGGGCGCCGTCGGCAAGCTCATCGCCTCCACGCAGATGCGGCTCCTGTCCCTCGACGACCCGGCCAAGGACGCCGCCCCCGGCGAACCCGGCGAGGTCCTCATCCGCGGCCCGCAGGTCATGAAGGGCTACCTCGGCCGCCCCCAGGCCACCGTCGAGATGATCGACCGGGACGGCTGGGTGCACACCGGCGACGTCGGCCAGGTCGACGACGACGGCTGGCTGTTCGTCGTGGACCGGGTGAAGGAACTCATCAAGTACAAGGGCTTCCAGGTGGCCCCCGCGGACCTGGAGGCCCTGCTGCTCACCCACGACGGCATCGCCGACGCGGCCGTCATCGGCGTCACGGACGACGACGGCAACGAGATCCCGAAGGCCTTCGTCGTCCGCACCGACCCCGACCTGAGCGAGGCGGACGTCATGGCGTACGTCGCCGAACGCGTCGCCCCGTACAAGAAGGTCCGCCGCGTCGCGTTCATCGACGGGGTGCCGCGCGCGGCGTCGGGCAAGATCCTGCGCCGCCAACTCAGGGAAAGCTAAAGGGAGTCCATGCCAGCCGGAAACCTCGTCCAGTACGCCCACACGCGCGGCATCACCACCCTCACCCTGGACTCGCCCGCCAACCGCAACGCGCTCTCCTCGGCCCTCGTCGGCGAACTCGCCGAACGCCTCGGCCGGGCCGACAAGGACGCCGACACCCGCGCGGTGGTGCTCGGCCACACCGGCACCACGTTCTGCTCGGGCGCCGACCTGCGCGATCCGCCGGAGCCCGCCGCACTGGTCGGCCTGCTCCGCCGGATCGTGACCCTGCGCAAGCCGGTGGTGGCCCGGATCGACGGCCACGTACGGGCGGGCGGTCTCGGGGTCGTCGGCGCCTGCGACATCGCGGCGTCCTCCGCCCGCGCCTCCTTCGCCTTCACCGAGGTGCGGATCGGGGTCGCGCCCGCCGTCATCTCCCTGCCGATGCTGCCGCGCCTCGACCCACGGCAGGCGGCCCGCTACTACCTGACGGGGGAGCGGTTCGACGCGGCGGAGGCAGTGCGGCTGGGGCTCGTCACGGCGCACGCCGACGACGTGGACACGGCCCTTTCTCCTGTCCTCGACGGGCTGCGGCGGTCCTCGCCGCAGGGGCTGGCCGAGACGAAGGCGCTGCTCACGGTTAAGGTCCTTCAAGCCCTCGACCGGGACGCGGAGGCGCTGGCGGCACTGTCGGCGCGACTGTTCGCCTCCGACCAGGCCCGGGAGGGGATGACGGCCTTCCTCGAACGACGGGACCCCTCATGGGTGTTGTGACCCCACGCGCCGCGGCCCAGCCCAAACAGGACCGCTCGCGCGCGACGCGCCGCCGACTCCTGGAGTCCGCGGTGGCGTGCCTCGCCGAACGCGGCTGGTCGGGATCCACGGTCTCGGTCGTCGCCGAGCACGCCGGAGTCTCGCGCGGCGCCGCCCAGCACCACTTCCCGACCCGGGAGGACCTGTTCACGGCGGCCGTCGAGTACGTCGCGGAGGAACGGTCGGTGGCACTGCGGGCCCTGCGTCCGCAGGGGCGGGCGGAGGCGGTCGCGGCCCTGGTCGACCTGTACACGGGCCCGCTGTTCCGGGCGGCCCTGCACCTGTGGGTCGCCGCGTCGAACGAACCCCAACTGGGCACGCGGGTCACGGAGTTGGAGGCGCGGGTCGGCCGCGAGACGCATCGGATGGCGGTCGAGCTGCTCGGCGCGGACGAGTCCGTTCCCGGGGTGCGGGAGACGGTGCAGGGGTTGTTGGACATGGCCCGGGGTCTTGGTCTCGCGAACCTGCTGACGGACGACGGGGCGCGGCGCGAACGGGTCGTCTCCGAGTGGGCCGGGGTGGTGGACCGGGTGCTCGGCAGCGCGCCGTAGCTTCGGTGGTCCGGTTGCCGGGTGCGGGTCCGGTGGGGCTTCTCGCGCCCCGCGGCGGAGCCGCTGATGACACAGCCCCGCGCCCCTGAGATGCGCACCTTCGGTGCGGCATCTCATCGGGGAAATGCGGCGCGCAGCGCCTGCATTTCAGGGGCGCGGGGAACTGCGCGCGCAACCACAACGGCGCCGCGGTCGCGCGACGGCAGAAGCCCCCGAGCTACTGGGCGATATCCGCGAAGCCCTCGATCTCGCGCGGCGGGCGCGTCCCCGGCCCCACATACCGGGCCGAAGGGCGAACAAGCCTCCCCGTTCGCTTCTGCTCAAGAATGTGCGCGCTCCAACCGGCGGTACGCGCACACGTGAACATCGACGTGAACATGTGCGCCGGCACCTCGGCGAAGTCCAGCACGATCGCCGCCCAGAACTCCACGTTCGTGGCGAGCACCCGGTCGGGCCGGCGGGCGTGCAGCTCGGTCAGGGCCGCCTTCTCCAGCGCCTCGGCGACCTCGAACCGCGGAGCGCCCAACTCCCGTGCCGTACGCCGCAGTACGCGGGCCCGCGGGTCCTCCGCGCGGTACACCCGGTGCCCGAAGCCCATCAGCCGCTCACCCTTGTCGAGGGCCTTGCGGACGAACGCCTCCGCGTCCCCGGTCCGCTCGATCTCCTCGATCATGCCGAGGACGCGCGAGGGGGCACCGCCGTGCAGTGGCCCGGACATGGCACCGACCGCACCGGACAGCGCGGCGGCGACATCGGCGCCGGTCGAGGCGATGACCCGGGCGGTGAACGTCGAGGCGTTCATGCCGTGCTCGGCGGCGGACGTCCAGTACGCGTCGACGGCCGCGACGTGCTTGGGGTCGGGCTCCCCGCGCCAGCGGATCATGAACCGCTCGACGACGGACGAGGCCTTGTCGATCTCGCTCTGCGGCACCATCGGCAGGCCCTGGCCCCGGGCGGACTGGGCGACGT
This sequence comes from Streptomyces sp. NPDC050085, assembly GCF_044460595.1. Classification (NCBI taxonomy): domain Bacteria; kingdom Bacillati; phylum Actinomycetota; class Actinomycetes; order Kitasatosporales; family Streptomycetaceae; genus Streptomyces; species Streptomyces sp. NPDC050085. The sequence goes on from NZ_JBITJZ010000022.1 coordinate 13,944, forward strand.
ACGACAGGGCCATGACGGCGGCCCGCGCCAGGTCGTCGCGGGCCCTCTTCTCGTCGATGTCGAGCAGCGGTTTCAGGCCCCACACGGGGGCGAGCATGGCGAGCGCGGACTGCACGTCGACGCGGATGTCGCCGGAGTGGACGGGGATGGGGAACGGCTCCGCGGGCGGCAGTCCGGGGTTGAAGGCGCCGTCGACCAGCAGCCCCCACACGTTCCCGAACGACACGTGGCCCACCAGATCCTCGATGTCGACGCCCCGGTACCGCAGGGCGCCGCCTTCCTTGTCCGGTTCGGCGATCTCCGTCTCGAACGCGACGACTCCTTCAAGGCCGGGCACGAAGTCGGACATCAGGCGGCTCCTCTTGAGGCGTGGACTGTACTGATGGGACTGAAGGCATCGGATACGCGGCGGTTCGTCCACCACTCGCGCTCCGGGGCGGTCACACCCGTGATGCCCCGTACGGCATCCTGCTCAACCGTTTCGGCTCTTGGAAGATAGCCCTCGGTGCCACAGTTGGCGAGACTTCACGGCACTGAGTGCCATGTTTCACCCTGCGCGCGCTCAGGGCCGTTTGTCCGGCAGGATGACGCCGTGAGCGACCACACCCCCGACCCCGCCGCGATGCGCGAGCAGTACCACCCGCGCGGCGGCGGCCTCCTCGAGACCGACCTCGCCGCGCACCCCATGGAACAGTTCACGCGCTGGTTCCAGCAGGCCGCGGCCCCCGGTTCACCGCTCGTCGAGCCGAACGCGATGGTCGTCTCCACCGCCGACGCCGCCGGGCGCCCCAGCTCCCGTACGGTCCTGCTGAAGTCGTACGACGACGAGGGCTTCGTCTTCTACACCAACTACGGCTCCCGCAAGGCCCGGGACCTCGACGCGAACCCGCACGTCGCGCTGCTGTTCCCCTGGCACCCGCTCAGCCGGCAGGTCCTGGTCACCGGCACGGCGGTGCGCACCTCCCGGGAGGAGACCGAGGCGTACTTCCACTCCCGGCCGCACGGCTCCCAACTCGGCGCGTGGGCCAGCGCCCAGTCGTCCGTCCTCACCTCGCGGGGCGAACTCGACGCGGGGTACGAGGAGTTGGCCCGCCGCTACCCGGCGGGTTCGGCGGTCCCGGTGCCCCCGCACTGGGGCGGCTTCCGGATCACTCCGGACACGGTGGAATTCTGGCAGGGCCGCGAGAACCGCCTCCACGACAGGCTGCGGTTCGTGTCGACGGGCCCGAGCGCCTGGCGGGTGGAGAGGCTGAGCCCGTAGGCGCCGCCCAGCAGCTCGGGGTTTGACGCGGGTGCGCGACTGCGGGTGCGTGGGAACTGCGCGAGAAGCCCCCACCAGCCGTCAGCCGGCATGCGTACCGGCAGAGCCACGGCGATTCACAGCTCAGCCAACACCCCGTCCAGAAATGGCTCGATCGCCGCCCGCCAGGACTCCGGCTGGTCGTAGTGCACGAGGTGACCCGCATCGGCCACCTCCGCGTACACCCCCCTGGGCAGGACCCGGACCATCTCCTGGGCCTCCGCCCGCCCCAACTCCCCGTCGAGCCCGCGCAGCACGAGCGCGGGGCACTGCACGGCGGCCAGCTCCTCCCAGTGCGCGTCGTACACCCACGTCGACCGCGCCTCGAGCATCTGGCGGCGCGAGAACACCGGCCGCCAGCCGTCCGCCGACTCGGTCATCACCTCCGCGTAGAACTCCCCGCGCGCCGGATTGGGCCGCTCCACCCAGGGGTCGTCCTCCCCGAACCACTTCCGTACGTCCGCCAGCGTCGCGAACGGCAGCGGCCACGCCTTGAACCAGTCCTCCCACTCCCGCTGGGAGGCGGCCCCGAGCGCCGATGCCCGCATGTCGCAGATGACGAGGCCCCGGACGAGATCGGGCCGCCGCGCGGCCAGCTGCCAGGCGGTCAGCGCGCCCATCGAGTGGCCGATCAGCACCGCGGGCTCGAGCCCCAGCTGTACGAGTGCCGCCTCCGCGTCCAGCACGTACGCCTCGCGGTCGAACGGGCCCTGCGGCGGCTTGTCGCTCTGCCCGTGCCCGCGCTGGTCCAGGGCGACCGCACGGTGCCGCTCGGCCAGCCAGCGCGCGGTGCCGGCCCAATGGGACGCCCGGCCCATCAGGCCGTGCAGTAACAGGACTCCGGGCGTGCGCCCGACCTCGCCCGTCTTGGGCGGGTCGGCGAACTCCCAGGCGGCCAGGCGGATCCCGCCCGCGCCGGTCACGTCGATGCGCCGCGCCATTGGCCCTGGCACCCCCTCGTGGTCGCGCCTGCAGTCGCGTACCCGCGCACGCTATCGAACTCTTTTTCGAAAGCGTGGCGCTCTCCGGCAACACCCCTCGTTTGAGTGACAGCGCTCAAGGAATGACACGCGCCGCCGAGGGGATCTCTTCCTCGGGAGGCGGACCGCTCGGGGAAATCGGTCCGAAGGGGATGACCCTGGGAGCTCGGGGCTCCGGGTCAGCACAGGGGAGGACAGGCCCCGGCGCCGCAAGGCGCCGGGGCCCTCTGTCCGGATAAGCGCCCCCATGGGTACCCTCCCGCCGCCGCGCCGCCCGCCGCGTCATATGCCTCGGGGGACAGCCTGGCACGCAATGGGGATGGTTGCTGCGATTCTGCGCAGAGAATCCGTCCCGCCCAGGTGAGCGGGGGGAAATCCGGCAGGTGTGGTCAACTCCCGTCCCCTCGGGGCCAGTTGACCATGCGACGAATGCTCAGCGCTTGGCCACGAAGACGTGCGAGGCGATGTCCGCCTCCAGCTCCGCCGCCTCACCGCTGCTGCCCACGAGTACCCCGCCCGGCGACTGCGTCACGCTGACCACCGAACCGGGCTGCACGCCCGCCCGCCGCAGCGTGTACATCAGCTGCGCGTCCGTCTGGATCGGCTCACCGATGCGGCGCACGACCACCGTCTTGCCGTCCGTGCCCGCGTCCAGGTCCGCGAGCGAGACCATGCCCTCGTCCAGGAACGGGTCCGCCCCGTCCTTCTCGCCCAGCTCCTCAAGACCCGGGATCGGGTTCCCGTACGGCGACTCCGTCGGGTGGCGCAGCAGCTCCAGGACGCGCCGCTCCACGGCCTCGCTCATCACGTGCTCCCAGCGGCAGGCCTCCGCGTGCACCTGCTCCCACTCCAGGCCGATCACATCGACGAGGAGGCACTCGGCCAGCCGGTGCTTGCGCATGACGCGGGTCGCGAGCCGGCGCCCCTCGTCGGTCAGCTCCAGGTGCCGGTCCGCGGCCACGGCCACCAGGCCGTCACGCTCCATACGGGCCACGGTCTGGCTGACCGTCGGGCCGCTCTGGTCGAGCCGCTCGGCGATCCGGGCGCGCATGGGGACCACACCTTCCTCTTCGAGCTCGAGGATGGTGCGGAGGTACATCTCCGTGGTGTCGATCAGTCCGGACATACGTGCCCCTCGTGTAGCTCTGTGCTCCGCGACGGCCCCACTGGCTCGCCGCGTCGCTCGTGCTGGCCCTGCCCCCAATTCTGACGCATACCGCTGACAACCGTGCCGCGCCAGGGAAACAGCGGCCCGGCAGGGCCCCGGCAGGGCCGCGACAGGCCCCTCAGGGCGTATTGACAGGGGGCTGGTCCAGACCGCACCGTGATCCGCGGCACACGCAGAGACGTACGACGACGCAAGGGGCTACGCCGATGAGCGACAGCAAGCCGGCCACGCAGTACCTCGATGCCGCGATCGGCCTGCTGCAGCGGGTCCGCGACGAAGAGGCCGGGAACATCGCGGCGGCCGGCACCCTGCTCGCCGACACCGTCGCCGGGGGCGGCCGCCTGTTCGCCTTCGGCGCCGGACACTCCTCGCTCGCCGCGCAGGACGTCGTCTACCGCGCGGGCAGCCTCGCCCTGATGAACCTGCTGGCCGTCCCCGGCGCCGTCGGCGTCGACGTCATGCCCGCCACCCTCGGCTCCGCCCTGGAGCGGGTCGACGGCCTCGCCGCGGCCGTCCTCGACACCAGCCCCGCCAAGGCCGGCGACGCCCTGGTGATCATCTCCCTCTCCGGACGCAACGCCCTGCCCGTCGAGATGGCGATGAACGCCCGCGCGCTCGGCCTGAAGGTCATCGGCGTGACCTCCCTCGCCTACGCCACCGGGCCCGACGCCCCGAAATCCCGGCACGTCTCGGGCACGTACCTGCGTGACCACTGCGACGTCGTCCTGGACTCGAAGATCCAGATCGGCGACGCGGAACTCACCTACGAAGGCGTCGACGCCCCCTTCGCCTCCGCGTCCACCGTCACCACCAGCGCCCTGATGCAGGCCACGCTGGCCACCTGCGCCACCTCACTCGCCGACCGCGGCATCCAGCCGCCCCTGCTCCGCTCCGGCAACGTGGACGGCGGCCACGACTGGAACGGCCGGGTCTTCGCCGAGTACCGGGACCGCATCTTCTACCAGCACTGAGCACCCCGCCCGGAAGCCCCTACCCGGCCCCCATCAAGGCCAGATCCACCGCGGCAGCGATCCGGACCGCCACGCTCTCCGCGTACATCGCGTCCCCCTGCTCGAACCGCGCCCGGCTCGTCCCCCGCAGGAACGTCACCACCCCGAGCGTCCGCCCCCGGCTGCGCAGCACCGCACACAGCGCGTACACGGACCCCTCGGGCCACTGCCGGGCCGCCGCCCACTCCCCGGCGCGCGCGGTCACCGGCGCACCGGCCCGCACCGACCCGGTCCGCTCCGCGCACTGCAGCGCCGGATGCCCCTCCCCGTACCGCACGGGCACCGCGCCCCGCGTCACGAGCAGACTCGGCCCCGGCGCCCCCGCCGGCGTCGCCGCCGCCCGCACCAGACGCAGCGGCTCCTCGTTCGCCACCAGGTCGATCAGCGCGTGATCGGCGAACCCGGCCAGCGAGAAGTCCAGGTGCACCGTCGCCGCCTCGCCGGGATCCTCGCACTCGGCGGCGGCCCGCGCGGCCCGGTGCAACTGGTGGGCCCGGAAACGGAGTTGAGAGGCCTCCTGCTCCGTCTGCTTCGCCTCGGTGACATCGAGGAACAGCCAGGCGACGCCGAGCGGCACCGGCTCCTCCGCGAGCGGCGAGGCGAGCCGCACGAACCCGCTCCGCCAGCACCGCCGCTCCTGCTTGGCGCCCCCCTCGCCGGGCAGCCGCAGCGTCACCCACACCTCCATGGGCGCGGGCGGCGCACCCTCGGCCAGCACGTGCGACAGCGCGCTCTCCAGCTCCTCCACGCCCTGGGACACCAACTCGCCCAGCGGACGCCCGAGTACGGCGGTCCGGCCCGACCCGAGGGCCCGCGCGGCATGCGCGTTGACGACGGCGGGCCGCAGATCGGCGTCGACCAGCACCACACCCCACGCCGCGTCCTGGAACAGCGCCTCGCTCAACGCGATGGACCGCTCCAGGTCGATCTGTGCGTGCACCTCACTGAAGGCGCAGTACACCCCGGCGGGCTTCCCGTCCCCGCCGCGCACGGCAGCGGACTGCGTACGTACGAGAACGCGCCCGCCGTCCTTGGTCACCAGGGCGAACTCGTGCACCTGCCGCCCGGGCGCGTGCATGGCGGCCAGCAGCCGCCCCTGCACCTCGTCCGCGTCGGCGGACCGCACCGCCCAGCCGGCGAACCCCTGCCGCCCCACGGCCTCCGCCGCGGACCAGCCCAGGATCCGCTCCGCCTCCCGGTTCCAATGGGTCACGACCCCGTCGGCATCGAAGGCACACAGCGCGGCGTCCATCCCGTCCAGCAACGCGGCCAACAGATCGGCCCCGTCCGGCCCTTCGGCCCCTTCGGTTCCCTCAGGCTCCTCGGGCTCTTCGGGCCCGAGCGCATCGGTGGTCCCACTACGCCGGGAAGCACTCACCTGGCACCCCCTGCAGGCTGTGTCGGCGCTACGAATACCGCGCAGTCCTCGTACTGCTTCAGATCATTCAACTCGAACGTGACGCATCCCACACGGAGTTCGGTCAACTTCAACGAATCTGTTGAGTACACATGCCCAGCATGCAGCCCACGACAACTCTCCCCGACGGCCGCCCCGTTCCGCCCCCGCACGCCGACGAACGCACCACCCTGGAAGCCTGGTTGGACTTCCACCGCGAAACGCTCGCCCTGAAGGTGTCCGACCTGACGGACGCCCAGGCCCGCCAGGCCCCGATCCCCTCCACCGCCCTCACGCTCCTCGGCCTGGTCCAGCACCTGGCGGAGGTCGAACGCAACTGGTTCCAACGGGTGTTGGCCGGCGAACAGGCCCCCCTGGTGACCCCCTCGGCAGGCCCCGACGGCTTCACCCTCACCCCCGACCACGACCTCCCCGCGGCCCTGACCCAATGGCGCACCCAGATCACCCGCGCCCGCGAACTCACGGCGGACACCCCCCTCGACACCCTCGGCACGCTCTCCCCCCAGGAGGCGTCCTACACGGGCGACCCCCACGTCTCACTCCGCTGGATCCTCACGCACATGATCGAGGAGTACGCCCGCCACAACGGCCACGCGGATCTCCTGAGGGAGGCGATCGACGGGGTGGCGGGGGCGTAGGGCACGTTCTCGAAAAACCGGTTGAACCGTGGGGGGCGTCTTTTTAGGCTGTGGCGTACACAAGAAGGGAGGTGGTTCGGCAGATGTATGCATTCCGGACGCGTGAGGTGACTGCGGGCTGACGGCCCGACGTCGCATCTCGGATTCGGCGCCGGACCAGCACGTGTGATGTGCGTGCAGTCGGCCCCATTCCCAAGCAGTCACCCGACCCGCGAGCCGCCGGTACGTCCGGCCGGCTTCCGACCGTCTCGTACGGGAGGAACCATGGCTCGCGGGTCGTCTGCGTTTCAGTGGCCCATGCGGTCCCGCGCCCATGCGCGTGCCGCCGCCGCGTCCTGCGTGGCCGTCGTCGGGCAGCCCCAGAGGGTCTCGCCGCTGTGGATCGCCTCGGGCCGCCGGGCCACGAAGGCCAGGCCGCGGCAGTGGGCCGTGAGAGCGGGGCGGAGTTCCTTGAGGGTGCGGACCCGGTCCGTGGCGGGGGCGCCGGTGGGGCGCTCCGCCGGCGCGGGCATGAGGAGGACGGCGGCGAACGGGGCCGCGCTGTCGGTGAGTTCGCGCAGTTCCCGCAGGATCAGGTCCTGGGCCTCGGGCATGGGAAGTCGGGCCGCATCTATCTCTCGTACGTCCATGGGCTGAGCCTAGCGTCATTAGTGACCAGCGGTCGTTAATTGGTCGCATAACCTTGCCGCGATGAACAGCACCGGAAAGAACGGGCCCGGGCGGCCGCCGCGGCTGAGTCGTGAGCGGATCGTCGACGCCGTCCTCGAAGGGGGCGTGCAGACGCTCACCATGCGGGAGTTGGCGGCGCGGCTCGGGGTGTCGCACTCGTCCCTGTACCGGTGGGTGCCCGATCGCGACGGCGTGCTCGACCTGGTCAGTGAGGTGATGGTCGAGCGGGTGCTGCCCGAGGGCGAGCCCGGGCCCGACGACTGGCGGGACTGGCTGGCGCGCCTCGCCTGGTCGATGCGCGAGGAGTTCCTGGCCGTGCCCGGGTACGCCGCCCACGTCGCCCGTCCGCACCGCCGTCACGCGGAGTCCTTCGCGCGGCTTCGGGGCCGGGCGATCGCCGCGTTCCGCGCCGCGGGCGCCGACGAGGAGCGGGCCGAGGCGAGCTGGGACGTGTTCGGACCCGGTGTGGTGCGCTGGCTGGCGGCGGCCGGTGAAGGCCCGGACGAGCCGGCGTTCGAGGTCTACGTCGATACGTTGCTGCGCGGGCTGCCCGTTCCCAGGGGCTTTGCGGACACGACCTAGCCCTTGCTGACCGCCGCCAGGATCTCCGGCAGCCGGGCCGCCGTGCGCGGCGCCGCCAGGCGCAGGCCGAGCAGCGTCACCGCCGCCCCGTACGCCGTGCCGACGGGCAGCAGGATCCAGGTCCAGGCGTCCGCGCCCGTCGCGTGCAGGGTGATCGTCAGGGCCAGGAACGGGGCGCAGAGCAGGGCCGCCGCCACCATGCCGCCGAAGATCGAGATCCAGGCGAGGCCCGCCTGCCCGGGGGCGACGTTCTTGTAGCCCTCCTGCGGGATCGAGTACGGGAAGCGCGCCGATGACCAGGCGCCCGTCGCGAGCATCGCCCCGAGGAGGGCGAAGGACAGGCCGAGGACCTCGGGGAGGTCGCTCCACGCGCCGAGCATCGCCGTCGTGACGAGGGTGACCAGAGCCGCGTACGGGAGGGTGATCACCAGCAGTGCCAGGGCTCGGGCGCGCAGTTCCTCGTACGCGTCCCGCCGTGACGCGATCGTCATCGCCACCATCCAGAACGCCGACGTGTCCTGGCCGAACTGGTTGTACATCTGGATGCCGAGCATCCCGGCGGCGAAGCACGCGAAGTAGACGGAGCCCGTGCCCTGGAGGGCGTTGAAGACCGGGACGATCAGGCCGATCGCGAGGGACGTGATCCAGGCCGCCTTCGTCTTCGGGTCGCGCCACACGTAGCGCAGGCTGCGTTCCATGACCGTGCCGGTGCGGCCGGAGGGGAGCAGGCGAAGGGCGCCGGTGGTGCGGCGCGTGCGGCGGGAGGGTTCCGCGGCCTGGAGCGTCGAGCCGTCCGGGCTCGTCATCAGGCGCGTCAGGGCACGTCGCCAGATGACGAGGAGGCCCGCCAAACCCGCCGCACAGAGCGCCAGTTGGGCCACGGCCGTGGCGTAGGCGCCCGTGGCCGTCGCGTCCACCGCGGCGATCGCCGACGCCGGTGGCACCCAGCGCAGCACGTCCGCGACCGGGTCGAGCGCGGCGACCCCGCCCGCCGAACCGAGCCGCTGCGCCCCGAAGTTGACCAGCTGTGCGCCGATCGCGACGACGAGGCCGCTGAGGACGGCGAGGTCGCGGCCCTTGCGGCTGGTGAGCAGGCGGATGTTGGCGGCGGCGACGGCGCGGGCGAGGGCGACGCAGGTGAGGACGGTGAGCGGGACGGCGAGCACGGCGACGGCCGCGGCCGCTCCGGTGCGGGCGACCGCGTACGCCGCGCCGAGCGCCAGGCAGAGCGTGAAGAGGGGCCCGATGCCGATGAGTGACGACACCAGCAGGCCCCGGACGAGCGGGTCGGGGCGCAGCGGCAGCATCACGAGGCGCGTCGGGTCGAGGGTCTCGTCGCCGCTCGGGAAGAACAGGGGGAGCACGGCCCAGCCGAGGGCGAGGACGGCGGTGAGGACGGTGCCGACGGTGGCCGCGTGGTCGTTGCCGTGGAGCAGGATCAGGCCGAGCAGTTGGAGGGCGGCGATCAGGAGGACGACGGCGACCGAGGCGACGTAGGCGGCGCGGCGACCGGAGGACTGCCGGAGGCCGTTGCGGAGCAGGGCCAGTTTGAGGCGGATGAGGGTCCCGGTGAGGGACGGGGCGCCGCCCGTCATGCCGAGGCCTCGGGGTTGCCGCCCAGCCAGTCCAGGGTGCCCTCGCCGCTCCGTTCGTTGGCCCCCACCAGTTCCAGGAACGCCTCCTGCAACGACCCTGCGCCCCCCTTCACGTCCGCCAGCGGTCCCTGCGCGCGGATGCGGCCCGCCGCCATCACCGCGACCCAGTCGCACAGCGACTCGACGAGTTCCATGACGTGCGAGGAGAAGACGACCGTCGCCCCGGAGCGGGTGAAGCGTTCCAGGACGCCGCGGATCGTCTGGGCGGAGACCGGGTCGACGCCTTCGAACGGCTCGTCCAGGAACAGGACTTCGGGGTTGTGGAGGAGGGCCGCGGCGAGGCCGATCTTCTTGCGCATGCCGGTCGAGTAGTCGACGACGAGTTTGTGCTGGGCCCCCGCCAGGTCCAGCACGTCGAGGAGCTGGGCGGCGCGCTGGTCGACCTCCGCGCCGGGCAGGCCGCGCAACCTGCCCGTGTACGCGAGGAGTTCGCGCCCCGAAAGACGCTCGAAGAGGCGCAGGCCCTCGGGGAGCACGCCGATGCGGGCCTTGACCTTGGCGGGGTCGGCCCAGACGTCGTGGCCCGCCACGTGCACCGTGCCGCGGTCGGGCCGCAGCAGTCCGGTGACCATGGAGAGGGTGGTGGTCTTGCCCGCCCCGTTCGGCCCGACGAGTCCGATGAACTTGCCCGCGGGCAGGGTGAGTTCGATCCCGGCGACCGCGTAGTTGGGGGGCTGCTGTCCGAAGGACTTCCAGAGGTCGTGCACGCGTACGGCTGCTGTTGCCGCTGCCTCGGTCACCTGGGGTCCGCCCTTCGTCCGTCCGTGAGCGGAACCCTACGTCGGCCGGGGCATCGTCCTCAGGAGGCGCCCCAGAGGCGCTACTTGCGGCGTCCCTCGCGCCCGCACGCGTACGCCAGCGGGGAGATCAGTTCCTCCGCGTCGGGCAGCCAGCGGTTCGCGGCGGTCGGGCGGCAGGCCCACTGGACGGCGCCCTGGCTGCCGAAGCGGGTCGGGGGCGCCGCGACGTAGCCGCCCTCGCCGAGCGCGACCAGGTCCAGGGAGGCCGGGGGCCAGCCCAATTTGCGCACGAGGTCGGGAACTTTGAGGGTGGCGCCGGGCAGCACGAAGAACTGCATGCGGCGGTCCGGGGTGCAGGTGACCGGGCCGAGCGTGAGCTCCATGCGCTCCATGCGGGCGAGCGCGAGGAACCCGGCGGTCTCCGGCACGTCGATCGCGTCGAACGTACGGCCCGTGGGCAGCAGGATCGAGGACTTGGGCTGCTTGGACCACAGGCGGCGGGCGACCGTGGCGCTGCCGGTGGCCTGCGTGGCCCAGTCGGGGCGCGCGGGGTGGGCGCCGGGTGCCGCGCACTGGAGGTCGCCGCACGAGCAGCGCTGGACGCCCTCGTCGAACTCCAGCCAGGTGCCGGGGAACACGTCCCAGTGCCGCTCTTCCGCGTAGCGCACGGCCGTGTCGAGGAGGGATTCGCCGCGCTGCTGCGGGATCTGGCCGGCAGCGGTGGCGGGTGAGGTGACGTCCGAGGTGCCTGCGATGGTCTCTTCCACGGAGTTCTCAACTCCCGCCGTCATGTGGGGTTACGGGCGCACGTACGGGCGGGGCGGGAGCATCGTTCCCGCATGTGGGGCGCATGGGTGCATGGGTGGGGGCGCGCACGGGAGGCGGCAGCGGGGCGCGGGTAGCCACCTCTGTGGACGAGGGGGAGTCACCTGGGCGAGATGCGGAGATCACGTTTTCCGTACCTGTTTGGGATGCATCTTCCTTTTGTCTGCTGGGCATTGATCCATTGGTCACTGATCCGCAGGTCACCGGTCCACCGGTCACCGATCCGTAGGACACCCGGACGGGCACAGCAGGGGGTACGCCATGGCCGCACGGCCACTCGTCGCGCGACAGCCCAACGAACGGTTGCAGGCGCTCATCCAGGAAGCGGGCTGCTCGAACGCGGGCCTGGCCCGCCGGGTCAACATGTGCGGGGCGGAGCACGGGCTCGATCTGCGCTACGACAAGACGTCCGTGGCCCGTTGGCTGCGCGGGCAGCAGCCGCGCGGGCGGGCGCCCGGCATCATCGCCGAGGCGCTGGGCCGCAAGCTGGGCCGCACGGTCACCATCGACGAGATCGGGATGGCCAACGGGAAGAACCTGGCGTCCGGCGTCGGACTGCAGTTCTCGCCGACCGTGCTCGGCGCCATCGAGCAGGTGTGTGAGCTGTGGCGCAGTGACGTGGGGCGCAGGGACTTCCTGTCCGGGTCGTCCGTCGCGTCCTCCGCGCTCGTCGAGCCGAGCCGCGACTGGCTGATCTCGGTCCCCGATTCGCAGGTGGCGCGCAGTGCCGGGCCGCGGGTGGGGCCCTCGGACGTGGCCGCGGTGCGGGCGATGACGCAGGCGCTGACCGACCTCGACCACCAGTACGGCAGCGGGCACGTGCGGCCGGTCGTCGTGCACTACCTGAACAGTGTGGTGAGCGGGCTGCTCGCCGGCTCGTACCGGGAGGCCGTGGGGCGTGAACTGTTCGCCGCGGTCGCCCGGTTGACCGAGCTCGCCGGGTACATGGCGGTCGACACCGGGCAGCCGGGTCTCGCCCAGCGCTACTACATCCAGGCACTCAGGCTGGCCCAGGCGGCGGGGGACCGCGGTTACGGCGGGTACGTGCTGGCCGCGTCCATGAGCCATCTCGCGGCGCAGCTCGGCAACCCGCGCGAGATCGCCCAGCTCGCCCGCGCGGCTCAGGAGGGGGCGCGCGGGCGCGTGACGCCGCGCGCGGAGGCGATGTTCCACGCCGCCGAAGCGCGCGGCCATGCGCTGCTCGGGGACGCCAGGTCCGCGCAGGCCGCGGGAGGCAAGGCCGTCGCCGCCATGGAGCAGGCCGACGGGCGCACCGGCTCCGGTGACGACCCGGTCTGGATCGCGCACTTCGACCACGCCTATCTCGCCGATGAACTCGCCCACTGCCACCGGGACTTGGGGCAGGCGCGGGACGCGGCGCGGTGCGCGCAGGAGTCGTTGGACGGGCACCCCGAGTCGCGGGTGCGCCGCCGGGCCATCGGACTCGTGCTCCTCGCCACGGCCCAGGTGCAGCAGCGCGAGGTGGAACAGGCCTGTCACACGGGACTTCGGGCCGTCGAACTGCTCGGCACGCTGCGGTCCAACCGTGGCGCGGAGTACCTGGAGGACTTCAAGGACCGGCTCGATCCGTTCCGCGAGGAGGCCGTGGTGCGGGAGTTCGGGGCGCGGATGGAGCTGCAGGCGGCCGCGTAGCCGGAGAGGAAACGGAGAGGCAGAAGTACAACAGCGTGCAGGGGCCCGGTTTTGTTACTCCCGTCACGGGGGAAGCTTCCGGGCCCCTTCCGTGAATTGAGGTGCGTAGCAAGCGCGTGCGAGGACCCGGTAGCGTGAGCCGACGATTCCGCAGTCGATAACGGCCCCCCATACGTAGGAGTCCCGGTGGCGCAGCAGAGCGGACAGGGCGAAGATCCGCACCTCCCGGCGGAACGGCAGGCGCACGAAGGCGTCGTGCTGCCCGCCGACGGCGGAGAGCCCCTGTTGCCGGGCACGTTCGGCGACCAGGCGGGGCCCACCGGCGCCGCCCCGTGGGGCCAGCCGTGGGGGCCCGAGTCGCAGCAGGCGCAGGCCGCGGGGCCGATGCCGACGTACGAGTGGGGCCAGTCGGCCGCGCCGCAGCAGGCGGCCGCGCCCCTGCCTCCGCAGCAGCAGGCCCAGGCGCTGCCCCCGCAGCAGCAGGCCGCGGCCCCGCTGCCGCCCGCCGCGCCGGGCGGCTACCAGGCCGGGTTCGACGGTGACGCCACGCAGTACATCGCGCCCCTCGGGCAGCAGCCCGCGGCCCCGCTGCCGCCCGAGGCGCCCGCCGCCGACGCCACGCAGTACCTGGGCCGGGTGCAGCAGCAGCCGATGCCGGGCGCGCTGCCCGACGCGGTGCAGGGCATGCCGGACAACCAGGCGACCCAGTACATACCGCCGGTGCCCGCCCAGCCGCAGGCCGCGCCCTACGGCGTGCGCCCCGGCGCACCGGAGGACCGGCAGCCGCCCGCGGAGTTCGACGCCCTGTTCCGTACGGAGCCGGAGGGTGCGGCTGGTTCGTCGGCGGCCACGCAGCAGATGCCGCGCTTCGACCCGCACGCGCAGCAGATCCCGCACCAGCAGCCCGCCTCGTACGGCCAGCACGCCCAGCACTCCCAGCAGGCGCCGCAGCAGCAGCCCCTGCTGCCGCAGCGGCCGGCGTACGACGAGCCGGAGCCGTCGCGGCGCGGCGGTCGCAGCGGGTCGAAGGTGCCGCTGATCGCGGCGATCGGCGTCGGCATCCTGATCGTCGGCATCGGCGCGGGCGCGCTCCTCAGCAGTGGCGGTGACGACGACAAGAAGGCGGACCAGACCAAGACGGTCTCCGACTCCTCGCCCGCGGCCTCGTCAGGACCGTCGACCCCGGCCGCCGACCCGGCCAAGGACCAGGCCGTCGCGCTCGACAAGCTGCTCGCCGAGTCGGGCAACAGCCGGCACGCCGTGGTGACGGCCGTCGCCAACATCGGCGGCTGCAAGGTCCTCGCCCAGTCCTCCAAGGACCTGCGGGACGCGGCGACCCAGCGCAACGACCTCGTGACGAAGCTCAACGCCCTGACGGTGGACAAGCTCCCCGACCACGCGGCGCTGACCTCGGCCCTGACCCAGGCGTGGAAGGCGTCCGCGTCGGCGGACAGCCACTACGCGTCGTGGGGCGACCAGGTCGCCGGGAAGAAGGGCTGCAACAAGGGGCGCGCCAAGGTGACGCCGCAGCGGCACGCCGGCGACAGGTCCAGCGTCACGGCCTCCAAGCAGAAGGCGCAGGCGTCGAAGCTGTGGAACGCGATCGCGTCGAAGTACGGACTGACGCAGCGCTCCAGCGTGCAGCTGTAGGTAGGCAGGTAGGCAGGGGCTGGGGCTAGGGAGCCTTCGCCAGGGTGTCCGTCACGTCCACCAGGCCCCTGCGGGTGGACACCAGGCGGCCGCCCTCCACCCTCTGGAAGGCGACGCGGGCGTTGACCAGGCGGGGGAAGTCACCGGCCGCGGACAGGTGGTCGTAGTCCCAGCGCAGGTCGGGCGTGAGGCCGCCCGTCGTCACCTTCATGCCCTTGTCGAGGGCGATGCGCACGGAGTGCGCGCTCACCTCGCCGTCGCCGAGCGACTCGATGACCTGCTTCAGCACGGTGTACGCGATCCAGGTCGTCTGCACGCCCGTGTCCGCCGGGTCGATCCGGTTGTCGTCGAAGGCCTCCTCGTTGATGGCCTTGCGCATCGGCTTCCAGCGTCCGTCGCCGGCCGCCGGGTACCAGCCGGTGACGGACGCCCCTTCGTACGGGCTGTTCGCGCCGCCGGTGCGGTTGATGACGGACTGGTCGACGCTGCCGAGGACGGTCGCCGTGCGCACCGAGGGATAGTCCGAGCGCAGCCGCCGGAACGAGTCCATGAACGTATCCGTACGGTCTCCGAGCACGGCCGCGACGCAGCCCCGGATCTGTGGGTCCGCGGCGGCCGCGGTCAGGGCCTGCTGGGCCTGGCGCTCGTAGTCGGTGGCGTCCTCGGCGGCCCGCAGGTCGGTGGCGGCGTGCCGGTGGCGCAGCGAGAGGCCGGTGTTGAGCAGGGGCGGGAGCTCGTCGCCCGCGATGGTGTCGGGGCGGACCAGGACGGTGCGGTCGCAGGAGTCGGCGAGCTGTTCGCCGTTGCCCGCGAGGAGGGCGGCCTGGCCGCCGTTGACCGGGTAGGACAGCGGGCTGGTGAACTCCGCGTCGCTGACGCCGTAGCCGCCGATGTACGGAATGCCCGCGGACTCCAGCGGTGACAGGAACGCCCGGCCGTGCTGGCTGTAGGAGCCGACGACGGCCACGACGTGCTGGTCCACGGCGGCCCGCGCGCACCGCGCGGCGCCGACGGTGTCGTTGTGGTCGTTGCAGGTGACGACCTTCACCCGGTGACCGGCGATGCCGCCGTGGGCGTTGACCCAGCGCCCGTACGCCTGCGCCATGGCGGGCATGCCCGGCATGTTCGTCGCGTACGTCCCCTCGGGTGCCCAGGTCATCACCGTGACGGGCTGGGCCCCGGAGCCCCCCGTGGCCCCGGGGATCAGCCCGCAGCCGGTCACCAGGCTCGCGCCGGTGACGGTGGCAGCGGCAATACGGACGGTGTGCTTGAGCGTGGTGTGGCGCCGGCCGGTCATGGACCTGCACGATTCCGCCGCATCCCTAACCCCTGTGTGACCCGTGGTCAACATGTGGTGACGCGGAGGTGAATTACGGGGGCCCGGTGAGGCCCCGGAGGGCGGGACGTACGATCGATGACCGTGCAAAGCTCGGAGAACTCTTCCCGCCGCGGCCGTCGCTCCACGAAAATGGGCGGCATGCCACTCAACGACATGCCGTGGTGGCGCTGGCGCAGCAATGTGCGCTCCGCGCTGCACATGCTCTCCGACCCCGGGTTCCAGCGGGACGTCTGGCTCGCCGGTACGCCCGGGTACGGGGATGTGACCGACGCCGTCTACCGCCTCGTCGAGGACACCTGGCTGGACAACTGGTCGGCCGAGAAGTACGTCGGCACGATCTTCCGTGACTCGCAGGAGGCCGCGCTCGTCGACTCGGCGGTGCTGCGGGTGCTGCGGATCATGCACCAGGTCGGGCCCGACGCCCCCGTGTCCGCGTACATGGACCACCCCGCGTGGGACGAGGCGGTGCGGGCGGCCCGGGACGCGCACGTGAGGCTCGCCACCAGCGACGGCGACGATCCCTCGGCGGCACCGCAGACGCTGGAAGTGCTGCGGATCATGACGCGGGCGGCATAGTCCCTGCCGGGCGGGCCCCGGCAGTCCGCACCTCGGGACGCCGGATCGCGCCGGCCCGTAGTGTGCGAACCTTTTCTGCATGAACGCGCCCGCACCTGTCGCCACCGGCTCCGAGCAGTACGTCCTCACCCTCTCCTGCCCCGACAAGCAGGGCATCGTGCACGCCGTGTCGAGCTATCTCTTCATGACCGGCTGCAACATCGAGGACAGCCAGCAGTTCGGTGACCACGACACGGGGCTGTTCTTCATGCGCGTCCACTTCAGCGCGGACGCCCCCGTCACCGCGGAGAAGCTGCGGGCCAGCTTCGCCGCGATCGGGGACTCGTTCCAGATGGACTGGCAGATCCACCGGGCCTCGGACCGGATGAGGATCGTGCTGATGGTGAGCAAGTTCGGCCACTGCCTGAACGACCTGCTCTTCCGGGCACGGATCGGGGCGCTGCCCGTCGACATCGCCGCCGTCGTCTCCAACCACACGGACTTCGCCGAGCTCGTGGGCTCGTACGACATCCCCTTCCACCACATTCCGGTGACGAAGGAGACCAAGGCCGACGCCGAGGCGCAGGTGCTCGAGCTGGTGCGGGCCGAGGGCGTCGAGCTCGTCGTGCTCGCCCGGTACATGCAGGTGCTCTCGGACGACCTGTGCAAGCAGCTGAGCGGGCGGATCATCAACATCCACCACTCGTTCCTGCCGAGCTTCAAGGGCGCGAAGCCGTACCACCAGGCGCACGCCAGAGGCGTCAAGCTCATCGGGGCCACCGCGCACTATGTGACCGCGGACCTCGACGAGGGGCCGATCATCGAGCAGGAGGTCGAGCGGGTCGGGCACGACGTCACGCCTGATCAGCTGGTGGCGATCGGCCGCGACGTCGAGTGCCAGGCGCTGGCGCGGGCCGTCAAGTGGCATGCGGAGCGGCGCATCCTGCTGAACGGGCGGCGCACGGTCGTCTTCGCCTGAGGCCGATTCGGCTCCTCGTCTGCCGGGTGACTGTCCGCTGCCGACTGCGGGCCGTGGTCCTGCTTCGCGCAGTTCCCCGCGCCCCTGAAGGGGCGCGGGGAACTGCGCGACCAGCCACGACGAGAGCCGCGCTCGGCAACGGACAGCAACTCGGCAGACGCGTGGCCGTCCGACCTACATACGGCTCAGCGCCGCCGTCGCCGACAGCACGTCCCTGATCGCCTCCCTGTCGCCCACCTGGCCCGCCGCCGCCTCGTCCGGTGACACATGGCCCGCGGCGAGGCGGCAGAACTCGACGCCGTCCAGGGCGACATGAGCCACCTGTTCCGAGGCGGAGCCGGTGTCGTCGAGGGCGATCAGCCACTCGCCGCCCCCGGCACCCTCGACCTCGAGCCGCAGCGTCCGGCCGGAGGCACTCGCCCGGGCCGGGGCCGCGAGGCCGGCGCGGCGGCGCTCGGCGAGGGAGGCGGGGAGCATTCGGGCGGCGAGGTCGATCATGCGGTTGAGGTGGCGCGGGGGCGGCGGCTCGTACGGGTAGTCGACCGCGTCGGCGATGTCGCCCGCGTGGATCCAGCACTCGAAGGCCCGGTCGATCATCGCGTCCCGCAGGGCGAGTTCGAAGTCGCCGTACGAGACGGGGAGCTGACCCGAGCCGTCCGTGTCGGAGGGGTCGGAGCCCGTGAAGGAGACCGTGCGGATCAGGGCGTGCGACTGCTCGCGCCAGGGCGTGCGGACGGCGCGGGTCGGCGGGAAGTGGGACGCCTGCCAGTACGCCTCCGTGCGCGCGGTCGGGCCGCGGCCGTCCCGGGCGGGCACCCCGAGCGGGTCGTCGAGTCCGAGGGCGCGGGCGACCAGGCCGTCGACGCTGGTGAGGTGGGCGATCACCCCGGCGACGGTCGTGCGGCGGCTGACCTGTTCCTCTCCCTCGTACCAGCGAAGGCGCACCGGCGCGTGCCATTCGCCGTCGCCGAAGTCCTTCAGGAGCGCGTCGAGCCGGGCGGCCTCGGCGTCGTACGGCGCGGCCCAGGCGGGCACCGGGATGCGGGCCGGGCGGCGGCCCAGGCAGCTCTCGAGGACGCGGGAGCGCAGCAGCGGGTCGAGGTCGAGGGAGTCCTCGGCGTGCAGCAGGCCGACGGCGTCGCGCAGCCGCAGTGCCTCCTCGGCGCAGGAGCCGCAGTGGCCCAGGTGGTCCTCGACGGCGGTGGTCTCCTCGGGCGAGCAGGCCGCGAGGGCCCAGGCGCCGAGCAGGGACTTGAGGACGCGGTGTTCCAGGATGAGGGGCATGGGCGGTGCCACCCGGGTGTCGGGCAGGGCGCCGGCGGTGTCCTCGACGGAGCTGCGCGGTGTCGGTATCCGCGGCGCCGATTCGCTGTGCTGCCCGCCCTCGGGTCCCGTGCCGCCCCGGCCGCCCCGGCTGTCGGGGTCGTACGGGTCGAAGCGGCCGGGCCCCTGTGCCCCGCTCACGCCGTGCTCCCGTAGCGGCCCGGTGTCGTGCCGCTGTCGTTCGCCGTGGACAGCAGTTGCAGGCCCAGGCGCAGGCGGCGGCGTGCCTCGTCCTCGGTGACGCCGAGGTCGGCGGCGGTCTGGCGGTAGTCCCGGCGCTGGAAGTAGGCGAGTTCGAGGGCGGCGCGCAGCGGGGCGGGCATGGACGTCACGATGTAGTCGGCGCGGGCGGCGGCGGAGGCGCGGCGGACCTTGCGCTCCAGCTCCTCCGTGCTGCCGAGGCCGGTGCGCACGAGGGCGGCGGACTCGGTCTGGCGCAGCCGCTGGACGGCCTGGTGGTGGGCGAGCGTGGCGACGAAGGAGCGCAGGGGGCCCTGCTTGGGGTCGTACGCCTCGGGGTTCTCCCAGATCTGGGTGAAGACCTCGCGGGTGATCTGGTCGGCGGCGCTCTCGTCGTCCAGGACGCGGTGGGCCAGACCGTGCACGAGGGACGCGAAGCGGTCGTACAGCTCACCGAGAGCGGCGGCCTCGCCGTGGGCGAGCCGCTGCTGCATCCTCCGGTCCCAGCGGGACGGAGTGTCCTTGGGCATGGGGCCCCCTCACCGACTGCCCGAACTGCCGTGTCGTTGCGCTTTCTTACCGAATGTAGTCCGCGACGCCGACCGAGCACGACCCTTTGCCGCATTGTTCGTCCTGTGCGGTGGTGAGTGATAAGGGGGCCTCATCAGGGGTGGCCCCGAGGATGCCGCCGGACCCGACTCCCGAGATCTGAACGATTTCGACTGAAGAGCGGTTCAAGTCGATCAGCCCGGACCACCCCAGTCTTAATCAGGCCATATGTGATAAGTGTGCGGAGGTGTTTCAGCGTGATGCGGCAGGGCAGCCGCGTGGCAGACGAAACGTAGGAAGTGGTTCCGGATCAACGCGGGAGGCGTGGCGCGTGGCACTCGAAGTGACGCAAGGAGTGCGGGGCGACTGGGCCGTCGTGCGGGTGACCGGCGAGATGGACCTGGTGACGTCGCCCGCGCTGCGCCAGCGGGTGCACGACGCGGTCGCGGACGGCCGGCACAGCGTCGTGCTCGACCTGTCCGACGTGCTGTTCTGCGACTCCAGCGGGGTCGGCGTGCTGATCGCGGCCCGGCGGCTGATGCGTTCCTGCCAGGGCAGGCTCCGGCTGATCCTGCCCGCCCAGGGCGCGGTCGACGGCTCGCACGTGAACCGGGTGCTCGGCGCGCTCGGCGTGCGGCGCCTCTTCGACGTGTACCCGGATGTCGCGGCGGCCGTCATCGAGGACGCGGAGCCGATGTCGGCCTGACCCGTCCGACCCCGCGGTGGCACAGCCTTGTACCGGAATTCCGCTGGTCCTGACACAAACGCCGCGGTTCCGGGCGCCCGTGGCCGAGTCCGACGTACGCTCCGACGCGGAGCACCCACCCGATGCGAGAGCCCGATGCGAGAGGCGGCCCATGAGCATGGACGAGCGGAGGATCGCGACCCGGTTCGCCGGCTTCGACCAGGACGGCAACGGATACATCGACCGCGAGGACTTCTATGTCGCGGCCAAGGCGCTGCTCGCCGAGTTCGAGACGCCGGCCCGCTGCGACAAGGGGCAGGCGCTGTTCGCGGGAGCCGAGGCGTTCTGGCAGGGCATGGCCGGGATCGCCGATGTGGACGGGGACCAGCGGGTGACCCGGGAGGAGTTCGTGACCGGGGCCGTGAAGCGGCTGCGGGACAGCCCGGAGCGGTTCGCCGAGATCGCCCGCCCGTTCCTGCGGGCGGCCATCGCCGTGGCCGACCCCGAGGGCCCCGGGGTCGGCGCGGACGCGGCCCGGCGGGTCCTGGGCATCCTGGGCGTCGAGGCCCAGGTCGCCGCGGGCGCCGTCGCGGCGCTGGATGCGGACGGGGACGGGCGGATCTCGGAGGAAGAGGTCGTACGGGGCTTCGCGCTGTACTTCACCGTGCCCGAGTGAAGCGAGCGGGGCCCCGCCCCGCTCCACCGAATCCCGCTACGCCCACCACCTGCTCCCGCTGCGCCGACTGCTCCCGCTACGCCGAATAACGCTCCCTGAGCCGGTACTTGAGCACCTTGCGCAGCGTCTCGTTGCGCGGCAGCGCCGCCACGACCTCCACCTGCTCGGGCAGCTTGAACGTCGACAGGCCCTGGCCGCGCAGGTACGCCGTCACCGTGTCCAGGGTCAACTCCTCGGCCCCGTCGTGCAGTTCGAGCACCGCGCACACCCGTTCGCCCCGCTCCGCGTCCGGCAGGCCGATCACCGCCGCGTCCTGGACCGCGGGGTGTTCGTGCAGCAGGTCCTCGATCTCCTTCGCCGAGATGTTCTCGCCCTTGCGGATGATGATGTCCTTGGCGCGGCCGGTCAGGACCAGGTGTCCGGTGGGGAGCAGGTGGCCGAGGTCGCCGGTGATCAGGAAGCCGTCCGCGTCGAAGGCCTCCGCGGTCTGCTTCGGGTCCAGGTAGCCCTGGCAGACGGCCTCGCCGCGCAGCCGGACCTCGCCGTCGACGCCCGCCGGGACCTGCTTGCCGTCCGCGTCGACGATGCAGATCTCCATGCCCTCGGGCGGGCGGCCCTCCGTCGTCGCCAGCATCTGCGGTGTGTCGTCCGGGGCGCCCATCGTGATCATCGGGACCTCGGACATGCCGTATCCGTGGGTGAGTTGGACGTCCATCTCGCGGACCACCGCGTGGTAGATCTCGGGAGGCTTCGGCGCTCCGCCGCCCGCGAGCAGGCGCAGGGTGGGGATCACCTTGCGCGTCGGGTCCTTGCGCTGCTCGGCCAGGAACATCGAGTAGAACGCCGTCGAGCCGCCCGCCACGGTGACCCCGTGCCGCCGGTACTCGTCGAGCGCGTCCGGCAGCGCGAACTGCTCGAACATCACGGCCGGGAAGCCGTACAGGAGCAGCATCACCGTGTAGTCGGGGCCCGCGATGTGCGCGTAGGGGAACGCCATCGAGCCGACGTCCGTGGCGGACAGGTGCAGGGCGTGGGCCAGGCACGAGCCGCCCGCTATCAGGGAACGGTCCGTGTGCAGCACGCCCTTGGGGTCCGAGGTCGTGCCCGAGGTCCAGTAGATGAAGCGCACCGTCGTGCCGTCGGCGGGCGGCGGCGGCAGGACCGCGGGGTCGCCCTCGGGCAGGTTCTCGTACGCCTCGAAGATGCCGCGGGCGCCGAGCCCGCGGGCCATCGCGGTGTGGTCGAAGCCCCGCCAGGTGCCCGGCGTCGCGAAGAACTCCGCCTTCGACTCCCGCAGCGCGAAGCCGACTTCCTTGTCCCGGTAGAACGGGATGATCGGCGTCTGGACCGCGCCGATGCGGGCCAGGGCGAAGGCGAGCAGGGCCGTCTCGATGCGGGTGGGCAGTTGCCAGGCCACCACTGTTCCCGGGCGGACGCCCCTCTCGTGCAGGCCCGCCGCCACCCGCTCGCCGCGGTCGCGCAACTCACCGAAGGTCAGCGTCCGTTCGCCCTGCAGCAGGACCGGGCGGTCGGGAGTGAGGGCGGCGCGGCGTTCGACCAGTTCCCAGAGCGTGCGTGCGGCTCCGAGGGCGTGCGCGGTGTCCGTCATTGCCGTGACCCCCAACAGACGTAAGCGAACTGACGGTTCGTCAGATATGGCTCAGAGCGTAAGCCCGCACTTCTTGTCGGTCCAGAGGCGCGCGGCTAGCCTGGAATCTGACGGGCCATCAGAAAACTAGGGGTGCTCATGACGGAACTGCCGCGCATCGTCAGCGTCGACGACCACGTGATCGAACCGGCCCATCTCTTCGAGACCTGGCTGCCGGCGAAGTACCGGGACCGCGGTCCCAAGGCGCTGACCGCGGGAATCGGTGAACTCGCCTATGTGGCGGGGAAGTACCAGATCACGATGGACCCGGACGGGCCGCCCACGGACTGGTGGATCTACGAGGACCTGAAGTTCCCGTACAAGCGCAACATCGCCGCCGTCGGCTTCGACCGCGACGACATGACGCTGGAGGGCATCACGCGTGCCGAGATGCGGCGCGGGTGCTGGGACCCCAAGGCGCGGCTCGCGGACATGGACCTCAACCACGTCGAGGCCTCGCTCTGCTTCCCCACCTTCCCCCGCTTCTGCGGCCAGACCTTCGCCGAGGCGCACGACAAGGAAGTCGCCCTGGCCTGCGTGCGCGCGTACAACGACTGGATGGTCGAGGAGTGGTGCGGCGACAGCGGCGGCCGGCTCATCCCGCTGTGCATCATCCCGCTGTGGGACATCGACCTCGCCGTCGCCGAGATCCGGCGCAACGCCGCCCGGGGCGTCCGCGCGGTCACCTTCTCGGAGATCCCCACCTATCTCGGGCTGCCGTCCATCCACTCCGGGTACTGGGACCCGTTCTTCGCGGTGTGCCAGGAGACCGGCACGGTGGTGAACATGCACATCGGGTCGTCCAGCCAGATGCCCGCCGCGTCCCCCGACGCGCCGCCCGCCGTGCAGGCCTCGCTCAGCTTCAACAACGCCATGGCCTCGATGATGGACTTCCTCTTCAGCGGTGTGCTCGTGAAGTTCCCGCAGCTCAAACTCGCGTACAGCGAGGGGCAGATGGGCTGGATCCCGTACGCCCTCGAGCGCGCCGACGACGTGTGGGAGGAGCACCGCGCGTGGGGCGGCGTCCGCGACCTGATCCCCGAGCCGCCGTCGACGTACTACTACCGGCAGATGTTCTGCTGCTTCTTCCGCGACAAGCACGGCGTCGCCTCGCTGGACGTCGTCGGGCGGGACAACGCGACCTTCGAGACCGACTATCCGCACGTCGACTCGACCTTCCCGAACACCAAGGAGGTCGCCCTCGACCACGTGAAGGGCCTCGACGACGAGACGGTCTACAAGCTGATGCGCGGCAACGCCATCCGCATGCTCGGCCTGGACCTAGACAAGCACGGCAAGTAGGCCGCCCTCCATGGACCTCACGTACACGGACGAGGAAGAGGAGTTCCGGGCGCGGCTGCGGGAGTGGCTGGGCGGTGTGCTGCCCACGCTCCCGCCGAAGCCGTCGCCCGGCGACTGGCCGGGGCGGCGCGCCTACGACACGGGCTGGCAGCGCAGGCTGTACGACGCCGGGTACGGGGGCGTGCACTGGGACGCCTCGCCGACCACCCGGCTGATCTTCCTGGAGGAGACGGAGAAGGCGGGCGCCCCGTACGTGGGAGCCAACTTCGTGGGGCTGCTGCACGCGGGGCCCACCATCGCCGCCGAGGGCAGCGAGCGGCAGCGGGCGCGCTGGCTGGAGCCGGTGCTGCGCGGCGACGAGGTGTGGTGCCAGGGCTTCAGCGAGCCGGACGCCGGATCGGATCTGGCCGCCCTGCGCACGCGGGCCGTGCGCGACGGCGACGAGTACGTGATCACCGGCTCGAAGATCTGGACCTCGCACGCCGAGGTCGCCGACTGGTGCGAACTGCTCGTGCGTACCGACCCGTCCGCCGCCAAGCACCGCGGCATCACCTGGCTCGCCATGCCGATGGACGCACCGGGCATCACGGTCAGGCCGCTGCGCACGCTCGCCGGTTCGACGGAGTTCGCCGAGATGTTCCTCGACGAGGTGCGGGTGCCGGTCGGCAACCGGGTCGGGGAGGAGAACGACGGCTGGCGCGTGACCATGGTGACCCTGTCGTTCGAGCGCGGCACGGCCTTCGTCGGGGAGGTCGTCGCCTGTCGGCGCACGCTCGGCGAGCTGGCCGCACACGCCAGGAAGAGCGGCCGCTGGGACGACGCGGTGCTGCGCCGCGAACTCGCGCTGCTGAGCGCCGAGTTCGGCGCCCTGTGGCGGCTCACCCAGTGGAACGTGAGCGAGTCGCAGGCCAGTGGCGGCGTCCCCGGCGTCGGCGGCTCCGTCTTCAAGCTGCGGTACTCGCACGCGCGCCAGCGGCTCTACGACGTCGCGGCCCGGGTGCTCGGCGGCGCGGGCGCCCTGGACGTGGACCAGGAGTGGACCCTCGACCGGCTGTCGTCGCTGTCGTACACGATCGCGGCCGGTACGTCGCAGATCCAGCGCAACATCGTCGCCGAGCGCATCCTCGGCCTGCCCAAGGGACCGAAGGGGGGCCGCTGACCGTGCACTTCCAACTGAGCGTGGAACAGCGGGCATTGAAGGACGGCACGCGGGACCTGCTCGCCGGGCGGTTCGGCCGGGACGCGCTGCGGGACGCCGTGGAGCGGCCCGTGGTGGACCGGGCCCTGTGGCGCGAGCTCGGCGCCGCCGGGCTGTTCTCGCTGTGCCTGCCGGAGGCCGACGGCGGGGTCGGACTCGGCCTGCCGGAGGCCGTCGTGGTCTTCGAGGAGTGCGGGCGGGCGCTGGTGCCGGGGCCGCTCGTCGCCACGTTCCTCGCGGCCGGCGAGGTGGCCGGCGCGGCTACGGGCGAGGCGGTCGTGACGCGGCCGTACGGCGGGCTCGTGCCCTGGCTCGACGAGGCCGACGCGGTGCGCGGCGCGGTGACGGGCGCCGTCCCGCTCACCTCGGTCGACCCGCTCACCCCGCTGCACCGGGTGCCGGGCGAACCGGTCGCACCCCCGCCAGAGGCCACCCTGCTGTACGCCGCCGAACAGCTCGGCTCGGCGGGCCGCACCCTCGACATGGCGGTCCAACACGCCCGGGAGCGCGAGCAGTTCGGGCAACCTGTCGGCGCCTTCCAGGCCGTGAAACACCTCTGTGCCGAGATGCTGGTGCGCGTGGAAGTGGCCCGCGCCGCGGTCTACGCCGCGGCCGTCACCCGGGACCCGGTGGAGATCGCCGCGGCCGAACTCCTCGCCGACGAGGCCGCCGTGCAGGGCGCACGCGACTGCCTCCAGGTGCACGGCGGCATGGGCTTCACCTGGGAAGCCGATGTCCATCTGCATCTGAAGCGGGCCTGGGTGCGGGCCGAGTTGGGGGGCAGCGCACGGGCCGCGGAGGAGGTTCTCGCGGCAGCTCTCTAGCGGCTGCGCAGCCACTTCGTAGAGCGGCTGCGGCAGTTCTGGATCCGGGCTCTAGCGAATGGTGCACGCACAGTGACGGTGCGTCGATATCGGGTTGTGTCCTTCGCGGGGCTCGTCACGGCGCGGAGTCGGCCTCCGGCTCCGGTACCTTGTGGCAGATGCGAGTGGTGCTGAACCCGAGCGAAGGTTCCGGTGTTGCCTCCGAGGCGGCTCCGGGGGCCGGGATGCGCGCCGCTCACAGGGCAGGGCGGCGTATCGCGCCCGCCTGTTCGACCCCCCGCGAGACGCGTCGCACAGTATGCCGCACGCGTACTCCTTCGCGCTGGAATATGCCCGAAGCGCTTGTTGTGGTGACTGTACGTCAACCATGCTGTGCAGCAAGGAGATCACGGACCGTGATCCCACTCGGTGGCCAGGATGGTCAGTGGCGCGAGGCAGAACTCCAACGGTCCCGCCGGATTCGGATGGTGTGAGCGGTGCAGGTGCTTCAGGTTCAGCTGGAGGTCGGGGCCGACCCCGCAGAGGTGGGTCGGGCCCGCAGGTGGGCGCGTTCGCGGCTCGCCGGCTCGGGGATAGAGCCCGATGAGCCGATCGCCGAGACGCTGATCCTGATCGTCTCCGAACTCGTGACGAACGCCGTGGTGCACACCGGGAATCCGGCCGTGCTGCGCATGGTGCTGCCCGACGGTTCCGACGTCCGGGAGGCGTGTCTCGGGACCGTGCGCGTGGAGGTCGCCGACTCCTGCGCCAGGCCCCCGGCACCCCGGCACGCGGACCGCGACGAGACGAACGGGCGCGGCCTGGAGCTCGTCGACGGGCTCGCCGACCGCTGGGGCTGGCGGCCCGAGGGCGCGGGCAAGACGATCTGGTGCGAGATCGACCGGTGCGCTGCCGCCGGTGCCGCCGGGGGCGGCTGGGCCTCCGGCGTGAGTGCGCCGGGTTCACTCCTGCCCAATGCTTCTGTGAGCGCCTGAACATTCTGCGCATTAACCGCAAATACCCGGAAGGGTGTTGACGCCGCGTGTCCGTTTGATCACGCTTGTGGTCAGCGATTCGCGCTGCGAGGGGATTGTCGAGGGCCCTTGTGACGGGGGCCCTCGGCGAAATATCGGGTCGCGGTTCGCCGTGCTCCCGGCCTAGAAGACCGCCACCGGCGCCACCGGGGTTCCCGTCCCTCCCTGGAAGGGCTCCGGCATCGCCGACAGCAGGAAGCTGTGGCGGCCGATCTCTCCACAGGCTGTGGACAGAGATTCCAGGTTCCAGTTCTGGCCCTGGAGCATGCCCATCTCGACCAGGTCGAGGGCGTGCACCGGCAGCCAGAGGTTCTCGATCTCCGGCGGGAAGATCTCGAAGGTCAGGGTGTCGTTCGCGACCGCCGCGACGTCGCGGGCGTGGAACCACTCGGGGGTGCGCACGGACAGGCCCGGTGACGGGTAGCCGTACGCGTGCTTGTCGCCGGCCAGGTACACCTGGATCTGGCCCGTGCGGACCAGGACGATGTCGCCCGCGCGGACCTCGACGCGGCCGAACTCCGCTGCCTCGTCCAGGTCTTGGGGCGTCACCGCGTGGTCGCCGGGCAGCCGGTCCAGGCCCTTGGCCGCCGCCACGTCGAGCAGGACGCCGCGCGAGACGACGTACGGGGCCTTGTCGATGCCGCTGAACCGGGCGCCGCCGTGCGCCGTGATGGTGTCCGCCGGGCGGCCGTTGTAGAGCTTGCCCGAGTGCGAGACGTGGGTGAGGGCGTCCCAGTGCGTGGCCGCCTGCAGGCCCATCGTCACCGCGTCGTCGCTGCAGGCCACCGTGCCGGGGCCGAAGATCTCCTGGTTGATCTGGACCATGGAGTGGAGCGGATTGATGCGGCCGGGGATCATCCCGGACTGGACGCCGTCCTCCTTGAGGGGCAGCGCGAGCGGGACGCGGCGGCCCGTGCGGACCTCCGCGGCGGCCTCCCGCACGACCTCGTCCGAGATCAGGTTCAGGGTGCCGATCTCGTCCGCATCCCCCCAACGCCCCCAGTTGTTCACGCGTTTGGCGATGTCGTGGAACTCGGCGGGCAGGGGCATCGGGTCCTCCCGGGTCTTGTGTTCCGGTATCTGACGGGTCGTAGAATCCGAACCCGAGGGAAATCTAACGGGTCGTCAGAAACCGCGGGAAGGGGCCGGACGTGGGGAACTTCTTGGCAGGCAAGGTCATCGCCGTGACGGGGGCGGGGCGCGGCATCGGGCGGGCCGTCGCGCTCGCCTGCGCCGCCGAGGGCGCGAAGGTCGTCGTCAACGACTACGGCGTATCCATCGAGGGCGGCGAGCCGACGTCCGACGTGGCGCTCGGCGTCGTCAAGGAGATAGAAGCGGCCGGTGGTTCCGCCGTCGCCGTCGCCGACGACGTGTCCAGCATGGCGGGCGGGCAGCGGATCGTGGACACGGCCGTCGAGGAGTTCGGCCGGATCGACGG
Source organism: Streptomyces sp. NPDC050085 (assembly GCF_044460595.1). Taxonomy (NCBI): domain Bacteria; kingdom Bacillati; phylum Actinomycetota; class Actinomycetes; order Kitasatosporales; family Streptomycetaceae; genus Streptomyces; species Streptomyces sp. NPDC050085. Next base: position 41,940 of record NZ_JBITJZ010000022.1, read on the forward strand.
GGTCGTGTGCGTCGCCGGGATCCTGCGCGAGCGGATGCTCTTCAACATGTCCGAGGAGGAGTGGGACCCCGTCGTCGCCACCCATCTGAAGGGCACGTTCACTGTTTTTCGTGCCGCCTCTGCCGTGATGCGCAAGCAGGGGACCGGGACGCTCATCGGGTTCACCAGCGGCAACCACCAGGGGTCCGTCGCGCAGGCCAACTACAGCGCCGCCAAGGGCGGGATCATCTCGCTGGTGCGCAGCGCCGCGCTGGGGCTCAACAAGTACGGCGTCACGGCCAACGCGGTGGCGCCCGTCGCCCGTACGCGCATGTCGGCCAACGTGCCGATGGAGCTGAAGGAGATCGGGGAGCCGGAGGACGTCGCGGCCCTGGTCGTCTATCTGCTGAGCGACCGCGCCCGCGAGGAGAAGATCACCGGGCAGGTCTACACCGTCGCCGGGCCGAAGATCGCCGTGTGGGCGCAGCCGCGTGAGCTGCGCGCCGGGTACGCGGAGGGCGGGTCCTGGACGCCCGAGAAGATCGCGGACTTCCTGCCGGGGACCGTCGGGACCGACCCGATGCCGATGCTGGCGGTGCTCGAGGAGATGGCGCGGGCCGCCGCCGCCAAGGAACGGCCCAATCAGTGACCGCGTGCGGTCCTTCAACTAGGCGGTGGGCGCGTGGAGTTCGGGTTCGGGGCTGAGGACGGTGCCTTCCGGCGGGAGGCCAGGCAGTGGCTCGAGGGGCATCTCGTCGGGCGGTTCGCGGGCGCCGTGGGGCGGGGCGGGCCCGGCAGTGAGCACGAAGGCGCCGCCGAACGACGCGCCTGGGAACAGGAGTTGGGCAGCGGCGGCTGGATCGGACTCGGGTGGGGCGACGGCTCGTACGGCAATCGTGTCGCCACGCTGACCCAGCAGGTCGTGTGGGCCGAGGAGTACGCGCGGGTGCGGGCGCCGGGACGCTACGGGCACATCGGCGAGAACCTGCTGGCCCCCACCCTCCTCGCGTACGGGAGCGAGGAGCAGAAGCGGCGGTTCCTGCCGCCGATCGCGCGCGGCGAGGAGCTGTGGTGCCAGGGGTACAGCGAGCCCGGCGCCGGCTCCGACCTGGCATCCCTGCGCACCGCCGCCGAGCGGGACGGCGACGGGCGGTGGCGGGTCAGCGGGCAGAAGGTGTGGACGTCGCTGGCCCACGAGGCCGACTGGTGCTTCGTGCTCGCCAGGACCGAGGCCGGTTCGCGGCGCCACCGTGGCCTTTCGTTCCTGCTGGTGCCGATGGACCAGCCGGGGCGCATCGAGGTGCGGCCGATCCGGCAGCTGACCGGCACGAGCGAGTTCAACGAGGTCTTCTTCGACGGGGCCGTCGCCGAGGAGGTCGTCGGTGACGTGGGGCAGGGATGGCGGGTCGCCATGGGGCTGCTCGCCTTCGAGCGGGGAGTCTCGACCCTGGCCCAACAGGTGGGATTCGAGGAGGAGTTGCGGGGTGTCGTGCGCGATGCCGTGAAGTCGGGGGCCGTGGGCGATCCGGTGATCGCCGAGCGGATCGTACGGCTGTGGGCCGAGTTGAAGGCCATGCGGTGGAACGCGCTGCGCACGCTCGGCGGATCCGACGAAGCGGGCGCGGGCGGTGCGCCGAGCGTCGCCAAGCTGCTGTGGGGCGGCTGGCACCAGCGGCTCGGAGAGCTCGCGCTGCGGGTGCGCGGGCCCGCCGCCGCGGTCGGGCCCGGCGACTGGTCGGCCGACGCTCCTTACGAACTCGACGAGCAGCAAAGGCTGTTCCTGTTCAGCCGGGCCGACACCATCTACGGCGGCTCGGACGAGATCCAGCGCACCATCATCGCCGAGCGGGTGCTCGGCCTGCCCAGGGAGGAACCGGCGTCATGAGGGGTGTTCTGTTCGACGGCCAACAGGCCGTGGTCGTGGACGACTTGGAGATACGCGAGCCGGGACCCGGGGAGGTGCTCGTCGCCGTCGCCGCGGCCGGGCTCTGTCACTCCGACCTGTCGGTGATCGACGGGACGATCCCGTTCCCGCGGCCCGTCGTGCTCGGGCACGAGGGCGCCGGTGTCGTCGAGGCGATCGGCGCCGGGGTCACGCACGTGGTGCCGGGCGACCACGTGTCGCTGTCGACGCTCGCCAACTGCGGGGCCTGCGCCGAGTGCGACCGGGGTCGGCCGACCATGTGCCGCAAGGCGATCGGGATGCCGGGGCAGCCGTTCTCGCGGGGCGGGAAGCCGATCTACCAGTTCGCGTCGAACTCCGCGTTCGCCGAGCGGACCGTCGTCAAGGCCGTCCAGGCGGTGAAGATCCCGAAGGAGATCCCGCTGACCTCCGCGGCCCTGATCGGCTGCGGCGTGCTCACCGGAGTGGGCGCCGTCCTCAACCGGGCCCGGGTCGACCGCGGCGACTCGGTCGTCGTCATCGGCACCGGCGGCGTAGGGCTCAACGTGCTCCAAGGGGCCCGTATCGCTGGGGCGTTGAGGATCGTCGCGGTGGACAACAACCCGGCGAAGGAGGAGGTCGCGCGGCAGTTCGGGGCGACCGAGTTCCTCACGGACGTCGCCGAGGTGCGCAGCGTGCTGCCGGACGGGGCCGACCACGTCTTCGAGTGCGTCGGCCGGGTGGAGCTGGTGCGGGCCGCGATCGACCTGCTCGACCGGCACGGCCAGGCCGTGCTCCTCGGCATGCCGGCGGCCGACGCGGAGGCGTCGTTCGTCCCGGCCCAGCTGTTCCTGGACAAGTCGGTGCTCGGCTGCCGGTACGGCTCCTCGCGGCCGCAGCGCGACATCCGGCTCTACGCGGACCTGTACGCCGAAGGGCGCCTGCTGCTCGACGAGTTGGTGACGCGGACCTACCCCGTCGAGGACTTCGGGAAGGCGGTCGAGGACGCGGAGGCGGGGCGGGTGGCGCGCGGGGTGCTCACGTTCTGAGCGGTGCGTGGGGAGGGCGTGGGCTGTTAAGTGCCAGTAAACAGTGGGGAGTTACGGCTGTGGATTGAGCGCGGACGGGTTGTGTAGAAAGTGTGAGCGAATCAGTATGTGCTCGGTCGTCTTTCTGTCGCATGTCGATCGCATGCCTGTCGCATGCCTGCCTCATGGCGACCGAACCTGTTCGTTTCGCGCTCACCTCCTTGAAGGGTGCACACCCATGCCGGAAGCAGCTCTGCCCCCGCTGTGGCTCCAGGGCCGGTCCGCGGTCATCGACGCCGCGGACCCGGCCGACTGGCGCGAGGGCGCCCCCGACTACCACCTCTCCCACACGGTGATGCCGGGACAGCGCACCACCGAGCACGCCCCCGGCTCCCTCGAAGCGATCGTCGAGGGCGTCGTGCAGGTCTTCGAGATGGAGGTCTCGCACAAGCACGACCCGGCGACCTGGGTGTCGATGGTCGCGGAGAAGTTCCGTACGCGGGTCAACGGCGGGCCGTGGGCCGACTCCGCCGACATCGCGGAGCGCGGCAGCTACAACATCCTCATCGGGGACAGCATCTTCTACGCACAGGGCTCCGAGTCCTTCGAGTCCTCCCACCACGTCTTCCACACCGCCTTCCCCGGCGGGTTCTTCTGGGAGGTCACCGAGGTGCTGTCCGGGCCGCCCGTCATCGCCTTCAAGTGGCGGCACTGGGGCGCCTTCGAGGGCTCGTACAAGGGATTCGGGGCGACCGGCGAGAAGATCGAGATGTTCGGCGTGAGCATCGCCAAGGTCGACGAGGACCTCAAGCTCCTCGAGGTCGAGCACTTCTACGACCCGAACGCCTTCCTGGGCAAGCTCACCGGGGGCTGCCCGGTCGCGCACTGAGGGCTTTTGACACGAGTTCTAGGCTTCGGGGGATGAGCTATCGCGCCCTCGCCCGCAAGTCCGTCCTGGCCTGGGCCGGGGTCGCCGTCGGGGCGCGGATGCCCGTCGCCATGGCGCCCCTGGCCCTCGTCTTCCTCGTACGCGAGCGGCCCGGCGGATACACGCTGGGCGCTCTGCTCGCCGCCGCGTACGTCGTCGGCGAGATCGTCGGCGCACCCCTGCTCGGCATGCGGATACGGGCCGAGCGGGCGCGGCCGCAGCTGGCCGTCGGGCTCGCCGTGGGAGCCGTCGGGTTCGGTGCGCTCGGCGCCCTGCCCGCGGCGCCCGTGCCGCTGCTCGCGCTCTTCGCGTGCCTCGCCGGGGGAGCCCCGGCGGCCGCGCCCGGCGGGCTTCGGGCGCTGCTCACCGGCCTCGTCCCGAAGCGGGCCGTCGCGCAGGCGCTGTCCTTCGAGTCGGTGCTGACCTTCGGGGTGTGGGCGCTCTCACCCGCGGCGACGGCGGGCCTCGCGCTGTCCGTCGCCCCGCGGGTGCCGCTGCTCCTCGCGGCCGGGCTCATGGCGGTGGCGGTGCCCGGGCTCTGGCTGCTGCCGGCGGGCTGGTCGGCCGGCGCGGGCGAACCGCGGGCGGGCGCACGGGTGTTGCTGCGGGCCTGGCCGGTCTATGTCACCGGGGCCGCGAGCCTGTCGCTGCTCGCGATGGCCGAGCTGATCCTGCCCGCCCTGCTCGAACAGCGCGGCCTGGGCGTCGGGTTGGCGGGTCCGCTGCTCGCCGGGTTCTCCGTGGGATCGTCGGTCGGGGCGTTCGTGTACGGGCTCAGGTCGTGGCCGGGGCGGCTCGCGACCCAGGGGCTCGTGCTGCTGCTCACCGTCGCCGGGTGCGTGGCGGTGGTGGCGCTCGTGCCGTCGGCCGCGGTGATCGCGGTGGCGCTCGCGGTGGCCGGATTCTTCCAGGCGGGCGCGATGCTGACCCGCAACCTGGCCCTGCGGGAGATCCTCCCGGAGGGGGCCCTCGCGGCGGGCTACTCCGTGATGTACGCGGCGGTGGGGGCCGGCTACGCGGGCAGCGGGGCGCTGGCGGGAGGGCTGTTGCGGGTGGTGTCCGCTCAGGGGGCGGTGCTTGCGGGGGTGGGGGTGACGGTGGTCCTGGCCGTGGTCGGGGCGGTGTACCAGGGGGCGGATCGCAGCGCCGTGGCACCGCCGGCGGCGCCCGGCGAGCGAGGGTCCGGGCAGCGCCGCGTCGATCAGCAGCAGTGACTCATCCCGCGGCGCGGAACGTGCGGCGGTACGCCGTCGGCGTCACCCCGAGCGCCGCCTGCAGGTGCTGCCGCATCGACTGGGCCGTGCCGAACCCCGCGTCCTGCGCCACCTGGTCGATGGAGAGCACGGAGGACTCCAGCAGACAGCGGGCCCGCTCGACCCGCTGCTGGGTCAGCCACTGGCCGGGGCTGATGCCGACCTCCTCACGGAAGCGGCGCGTGAAGGTGCGGACGGACATGGACTCCTGCTCGGCCATGTCGCGCAGCTGGATCGGCTCGTGGAGCCGGGCGAGGGCCCAGGCCCTGGCGGCCGTGGTGGTCGCCAACTGGGCCTCGGGGACGGGGCGTTGGATGTACTGGGACTGTCCGCCGTCCCGGTGCGGGGGCACGACCGTGCGGCGGGCCACGTCGTTGGCGACGGCCGCGCCGTGGTCGCGGCGCACGATGTGCAGGCACAGGTCGATCCCGGCGGCGACCCCGGCGGAGGTCAGCACGTCGCCGTCGTCGATGAACAGGACCTCCGCGTCGACGCGTACGGCGGGGAACATCCGCTGGAAGGCGTCCGCATCCGCCCAGTGCGTGGTCGCGGGCCGGCCGTCGAGGTACCCGGCGGCGGCGAGCACCCAGCTTCCGGTGCAGATGGAGACCAGGCGCGTACCGGGCCGGATCCGGGCGAAGGCGGCCTCGAGGTCGGGGGTGAGGCGGCCGTGCTCGTAGACCGGGCCGAGTTCGTACGACGCCGGAACGATCACGGTGTCGGCGGTGGCGAGTGCCCGGGGGCCGTGCTCGACGAGGATCGAGAAGTCGGCGTCGGTCCCGACCCGGCCCGGACCGCGGGCCGAGCAGGTCGTCACCTCGTACAGCGGGCGCCCCGCCGCGTCCCGCGCGCGGCCGAAGATCCGCTGGGGGATGCCCAGTTCGAAGGGGATCACGCCGTCGAGGGCGAGCACGGTGACCCGGTGCGGGGCGGACTGGGGCGCGGACGTCATGGCCCGATCCTAGCGAATACTGTCATTCGGGCCACTCGTTCGGGCGGGCCGCTTGCCGGATTCTGTGAGGCGTGACGACGCAGACGCAGCACCCCGCACCCCGCACCGGACCGGCCGACCGCGGCAGACGACGCCCGCACCGGGCCTGGGCCGTCGCCGCGGTGACCTTCGTGACGATCATCGGCGCCGCCGCCTTCGCTTCTCTGCCCGGACTCCTCATCGAGCCGCTGCACGACCCGCAGACGGGCTTCGGCTGGTCGCGCGGCACCATCGGGTTCGCCGTGTCGGTGAACCTCGCGCTGTACGGCATCACCGCGCCGTTCGCCGCCGCGCTCATGGACCGCTTCGGCATACGCAAGGTCGTCGCCCTCGCCCTCATGGTCATCTCGGTGGGTTCGCTGCTCACCGTGTGGATGACGGCCGCCTGGCAACTCGTCCTGTATTGGGGCGTGTTGGTCGGCCTCGGCAGCGGCTCGATGGCCCTGGCCTTCGCGGCGACCGTCACCAACCGCTGGTTCGTCGCCCGGCGCGGCCTGGTCACGGGCCTGCTCACCGCGGCCGGCGCCTCGGGTCAACTGGTCTTCCTGCCGCTGCTCGCCTGGATCGTCGACCACCACAACTGGCGGCCCGCGGCGGTCACGGTCGCCCTGGCCGCGTTCGCCGTCGTCCCGTTCGTGTGGCTGCTGCTGCGCGACCACCCGGCCGACGTGGGCGTCAAGCCCTACGGGTCCGAGGAGTTCGTGCCGAAGCCGGCGCCGGTGACGGGTGCGGGCCGCCGTGCGGTCACGGTTCTCTTCAAGGCGGCGAAGACGGGCCCCTTCTGGCTGCTCGCCGGGACGTTCGCGATCTGCGGCGCCTCCACCAACGGCCTCGTCAAGACGCACTTCGTGCCCGCCGCCCACGACCACGGCATGCCGGTCCCGGCCGCCGCCTCCCTGCTCGCGGTCATCGGCGTCTTCGACGTGGTCGGCACGATCGCCTCCGGCTGGTTCACGGACCGCTTCGAGGCGCGCCGCCTGCTGGCCGTCTACTACGCGCTGCGCGGCATCTCCCTGCTGTTCCTGCCGATGCTGCTCGCGCCGAACGTGCACCCGCCGATGCTCTTCTTCATCGTCTTCTACGGCCTCGACTGGGTGGCCACGGTCCCGCCGACCATCGCCCTGTGCCGCGAGCACTACGGGGAGGACAGCGCGATCGTCTTCGGCTGGGTCCTGGCCTCGCACCAGGTGGGCGCCGCGGTCGTCGCGTTCCTGGGCGGCGTGGTGCGCGACGCGACCGGCTCGTACGACCTGATCTGGTACGCGGCGGGGGCGCTGTGCGCGGTGGCGGCGCTGATGGCTCTGGTGATCCGGCGACGTGGGGTGGCGCCGTTGCGGGTGGCGGCGGCTTAGCGTCTGCGGGGCTCGGGTGGCGTTGCCGGGTGCGGGCCGGTGGGGCTTCTCGCGCCCCGCGGCGGAGCCGCTGATGACACAGCCCCGCGCCCCTGAAGGCATGCGCTGCGCGCAGCCTTCCCCGATGAGATGCCGCACGAAGTGCGCATCTCAGGGGCGCGGGGCTGTATCGATCAGCGGCTCCGCCGCGGGGCGCGACCAGCCCCCACCGGCCGTCAGCCGACGACGAACCCCCTTAATCCCCCAGGCTCGCGAAACGACCCCGGTGGAATATGAGCGGCCCCGCGGCGGAGCCGTCCGCGCCGAGTGCCGTCACCCGCCCCACCACGATCAGGTGGTCACCCCCGGTGTGCACGGCGTGGATGGCGCAGTCGACCCACGCCGCGGCGCCCTCGAGCCGCGGCGCACCGGACACCGGCGCCGCCTCGTAGGCGACCCCGGCGAACTTGTCGGCCCCGCTGACGGCGAAGGCACGGCACAACTCGTCCTGGTCCGCGCCCAGTACGTTCACGCAGAACACGCCCGCGCGCGCGATCCGCGGCCACGTCGTCGACGTACGCGCCACCATGAACACCACCAGCGGCGGGTCGAGGGAGAGCGACGAGAACGACTGGCAGGCGAACCCGGCCGGACCCTCGCCGGGCTCCGCGCCCGGGGCGGTGACGACGGTGACGCCGGTCGCGAAGGTGCCGAGGACCCGGCGGAACTCGGCGGGGTCCAGTGGCGCGCGCTCGTCGTCGCCGACGGCACGCAACTCGGGGCGGGGCAGAGCCACTGTCCCGGACCGGGGCCCCTGCGTCGTGGGCGCACCGACCGACCTGAGGTACTGGACGACGGTGGCCGCCATCCCTGCGTGTCCCATCATGACTCCAGTAGAGCTGACGGGGTGTCAGATTGGAAGGGGTGCGGGGCAGGTCCTGCGCGGGCTCGTCTATCTTCTGCGCCATGGGGTGGGGAAAGCGGGAAAGCGCAGATCAGGGCAGTCGAAGATCGATCGGGGAGTCCGAGGTGGCGGCGGCGGTCGGCGCCGCGCAGTGGCCCGCCATCGGGCTGACCGCATGGGTGGTGAAGACGACCACCGAGAACGACTACGGGCAGACCCTCGGGGGCGGCCTCGCGGCGGTCGGGCTGCTGTGCGTGCTGGTGTTCTCGCCGCCGGTCTTCGTGCTGCTGGGCCGGCTCCAGGCGGCGGCGCAGGTACGGCCCGCGCTCGCCCTCGCCGACCTGGCGCGGCGGCGCATGCGGGGCCCGGTGTGGATGTGGCGGGGGCTCGCCCTCCTGGGCGTGGGCCTGGTGTGGGCGGTCCTCCCGACCGCGCTGCACCTGTGGTCGTACGCCACGAGCGCCCTGATGTGTACGGCGATCGGCGTGCTGCCCGCGCTGGGCGCAGTGAGAGGACGCCGGAAACCGTACGGGCGGCGCGGCCTGTGGCTGCGTTCGGTGCTCGGCGGTGCGGGACTCGCCGCCTTGGCCCTCGGCGGTCTGATCGGCGCCTCGGTGACCGGGCTCCTGCGGGAGTACGAGCCGCCGAAGCTCACGAACGCCCAGCTCGTCGGGGTGTGGCGCGGTGACGGGGCCGAGCTGCGGTTGACCGCCGACAGGCGGGCGGAGCTGTCGGACGTCCCGTACGCGTACGTATGGGAGCGCGACGAGGTCGAACGGTGCGACGGCAGCGGGATATGGCTGCCCGGCACGAGCGGCGGCGGCGGTCGCCTCGAGCAGGGCGTCGAGGTGGAGGTCTCCTCGTGCGGCGATGGCGTGATCTGGACCGTCGGCGGCACTGCGGAACACCCCGAGCTGTACGTCCCGTTCGGGGACCTCGACACCCCGGATGTGCGCATCCTGCGCCGCTGAACCCCGTCGTCAGCGCCCCTTGAACTCCGGATGCCGCCGCTCGACGAAACTGGCCACCCCTTCGTTCGCGTCGTACGTCGTCATGTTCAGCTCCTGCGCCGTGGCCTCCGCGGCGAAGGCCGTGGCCCGGTCGGAGTCGAGCGAGGCGTTCACCAGGTGCTTGGTGAGGGCCAGGGCGCGGGTCGGTCCCGTGGCGAGGCGTTCGGCCCAGTCGCGGGCCGTCTTGGCCAACTCCCCGTCAGGGACGACCCGGTTGACCAGGCCGAGCCGCTCCGCGTCGGCGGCGGACAGGGCGTCGCCGAAGAACATCAGCTCCTTGGCGCGCTGCGGGCCGATCAGCCGGGGGAGCAGATAGGCGCCGCCGCCGTCGGGCACCAGGCCGCGGCGGACGAACACCTCGATGAACCGGGCCGACTCGGCGGCCAGCACCAGGTCGCAGGCGAGGGCGAGGTGGGCGCCGATGCCGGCCGCGGTGCCGTTGACGGCCGCGATCACCGGCTTCTCGCAGTCGAGGACCGCGGCGATCAGGCGCTGGGCGCCGCGCCGGATCGTACGGGAGACGTCACCCGCCACCTTCTCCTCCCGGGCCGCGGGCCCGCCGCGCAGGTCGGCGCCCGCGCAGAAGCCCTTGCCGGTGGCGGTGAGGACGACGGCGCGTACGTCCGGGTCGGCGGAGGCGTCGGCGAGCAGGGCCATGACGCGTTCGCGTTGGTCCCAGGTGACGGCGTTCATGGCGTCGGGGCGGTTCAGGGTGATCCAGGAGACGCCCTTCTCGGTGGTGTGGAGGACCTGCCGGTCGAGGGGGGTGTCGGTCATGGGGTTCCGTTTCGGGGGTCTCGGGGTTGGTGGGCGGGGGAGCGTCTGCCGGGTGGGGGTACGTGGCCGGGTGCGGGTACGTGGGGCTTCTCGCGCAGTTCCCCGCGCCCCTGAAATGCGCACTCCGTGCGCCATCTCAGGGGCGCGGGTCCGTCACCGGCACACGGCAAGCGCGTCCAGTGCCACCGCCCCCTGGCCACGGGGCAGCACCATCAACGGGTTGATGTCCAACTCGGCCAGTTCGTCGCCGAGTTCGAGGGCCATGCGCTGGACGCGCAGGACGACCTCGACGAGCGCGTCGATGTCCGCCGGGGGCGCCCCCCTGACCCCGTCGAGCAGGGGCCGGCCGCGGAGTTGGTCGAGGGCGGCGCGGGCCTGGTCCTCGCCGAAGGGGGGTACGCACACGGCGGTGTCGCGGAGGACTTCGACGAGGACGCCGCCGAGGCCGACGGTGACGGTCGGGCCGAACAGGTCGTCCTGCGTGACCCCGACGACCATCTCCACGCCCCGCTCGACCATCTGGCAGACGAGGACGCCGTCGAGGTCGATGTTCTCGTAACGGGCGATGTCGGTGAGCTCGCGGTACGCGTCCCGCACCTGACTCGCCGAGGTCAACTCGACCTTGACCAAGCCCAGTTCGGACTTGTGGGCGAGCTGTGGCGCGGACGCCTTCATGACGACCGGGTAGCCGACGAGGGAGGCGGCGCGCACGGCGGCGGCCGCGCTCGTCACCAGCTGCTCGCGCGGTACGCGGATGCCGTACGCCCGCAGGAGCTGCTTCGCCGCGTGCTCGCTCAGCTGCTTGCCGGGGCGCATCAGGGCCTGCGCCTTGCGGAAGGAGGGCGACGGGGTGCGCGGCGCCTCCTCGAAGGGGGAGCGGTAGTCGGCGGTGAAGCGGTGGTGGTCGAGGTAGGCGCGGACGGCGCCGATGCAGTTGGAGAAGGTGCGGAAGGTCGCGACGCGGGAGGATCCGAGGAGCGTCGTGCGGTACGCGTCCTCGGTGCCGACCGGCGACCCCCACACCACGCACACCAGCTTGTCGCTCTGCTCGGCCGCGTCCACCAGGTCCTGCGCGAGCTTGTCGCTCATGGGCGGGAAGGGGCCGGTGATCGGACAGATGAGGACGCCGACGGAGGGGTCGGCGAGGATCGCGTCGATGATCTTGCGCCCGCGCCAGTCGCCGACGGGGTGCCCGCCGTTGTCGACGGGGTTGGCGACGTTCAGGTACTCGGGGATCCACTGGTGCAGTTCGCTCTGCTTGGCCTCGGAGAGGGTGGGCAGGGTCAGGCCCGCCGCCGTCGCCAGGTCGGAGAAGTGGGCGCCGGTGCCGCCGGATATGGAGTAGACGACGACGCCGTCGGCCTGGGGCCGCTTGGCCCGCGCCAACAGGGCGGCGGTGTCCTGGAGTTCGTCGAGCCCGTCGACCCGGATCACGCCGAACTGTCGCATCGCCGCGTCCACGACCGTGTCGGCGCCGGTCAGTTTGCCGGTGTGCGAGGCGGCGGTGCGCGCGCCGGTCTCGGTCCGCCCCACCTTCACCGCGACGACGGGTACGCCCTCGCGCGCGGCCCGGTCGGCGGCGAGGAGGAAGGACCGTCCGTCCTTCAGCCCCTCCACGTAGCAGGCGATGGCACCGACTTCCGGCCGCTGCGAGAAGTACGAGATGAAGTCCGCGGTCTCCAGGTCGGCCTCGTTGCCGGTCGGCGCCCAGTGCGAGAGCCGTACGCCCAGCTCCTGCATCGTGAAGACGGGCCGGCCCTGGTGTCCTGACTGGGTGATGAGCGCGATCGCGGGCCCGTCGAGGTCGTCCCGGAACTTCTCGAAGGCGTTCAGGTTGGTGTTCGGTCCGAGCAGGCGCAGCCCCGAACGCTCCACGGCGGCCGCGAGCCGCGCCTGGGCGTGGGCCCCCTCCTCGCCGGTCTCGGCGAACCCGGAGGCGAAGGCCACCGCGAACTTCACCTTCGTATCGGCGAGTTGCTCGATGACGGGCACCGGGTCGCCGACGAGGAGCACGGCCAGGTCGACCTGTTCCGGCAGGTCGGCGACGGAGGCCGAGCACGGCACTCCGAAGACGGTCTCGCGCGTCGGGTGCACGGGATACAGGCGGGCGCCGACCCGCTCCGCCCAGTTCATGAGCTGCCGCGTGATGCCGGTGTTGGGCCGCCCCTCGGCGTCCGACGCACCGACGACGGCGACGGACTCGGGCCGGAAGAACCGGTCCAGGTCCGGCACGTCGGCGTGCAACGGCCGCCCGCTGACGTCCACTTCATCGGTACTGGTCCCGGCTGCCCCGCCGGTCCTGCCGTGGACAGCAGGACCGGGCTGCTCACCGCAGGCGATCACGCGGGCCCGGCGGGAGTCGGTGGTCAGGGTGCCGTACGTCGATCCAAGCATCGGTCCGCCCGCTCCTGTAGGCCTCCAGAATTAACTGACGCGTAGTCAGATTACTGAACTGACGCTCCGTCAGGAACAGGGCTGCATGGAAAGAGTGGGATGGAGGTGGTTCTCTCTCGCGCCTGGAGTGCGACGGGGGTGAGCAGCCGGGCGCGTTCGTGGAGTTCGCGGGCGGCACGGTTCTTTAGGTGAGGGCGCAGGGCCGTGAACATCGTTCTGATGCGGTCTTCGGCGCGGCCGGACTGGACCTGGGGGTAGTCGTCGAGGGCCTGGTGCCAGGTGGCGCAGGCGGCTTCCAGGTGGCCGATCGCGAGTTGCCGCTCGGCAAGGTAGGTGCGCTGGCGAACTCGCGTGCGGCGGTAGACGCCGTCCAGTAGGCGGTCCGACTGCTGGAGTGCTTCCACGGCGCCGTGGGTGTCGCCAAGCTCGTAACGCACCTGGCTGATCTGGTAGTTGAGGGACGAAGGGTCGTACGAGCCGAAGATCTTGCCCTGCGACTCCGCCCGATCCATAGCCGCCACGGCCGCCCCTACGTCCTCGCTCACGAGCGCCGCGCCGAGCTTTACCGTCGCGCGGAGGCGCATCGCCAGCGCGCTCGCCGCCGCGCCCCTCTGGCTCGCCGTGCACGGTGTCGACGTAGGCCCGCGTCGTATCCATGGCGTCGAGGTGGCGGCGTGATCCACTGGAGCCGCGACGCGGCTGGAGTCAGCCGGCCTCGGCTGCTCCCCTGGTCGAACCTGGAAGGCAACCCGTGCTACCCGGTCACCGACGAGACCGGCACAAGCCACCTGTCCCGCATCGCCGACAACGTCGAGTCTGTCCAGCTGAGCATGGCAGGTGATCTGCTCGATCACGCGGCCGACCTCCTCGGGGGCAGGGCGGCCACGATGCCTCAACTCCGCTTCTTCGCCGCCAGGTTGACCGAGTCGCTGCACGACGTGAAACGCATTGCCCACAGCCGCGGTGCCCGTCTGCTCGTACCCGACAGCGACGACGAGACGCTCGGCGAGACTCCTGAGGACCACTCCGACCACTCCGACCACTCCGACCACTGACCCGTGAGGGGCATGAGGCGGGGGATGCGCGACTGCGTCCCCCGTTGGGGCGAGCGCGTCACGGTGCTTGGTGGGGCGGCGCGCAGTCCCACTGATTCGGTGACGCGCTGGGGCTCTGCCACAAGGACCCCGACCACGGCGGCGACACACTCATAACGGCCGTCATCGAGCACGCCTACGGACAAGCGCCTGCGCGCCGGGACCGCGGCGACCACCACAGGATTTGGGGGAATTGATGGAGCGCTTTCGCAAGACGGTCATCGTGGCGGCAGCCGCCGTCGTCCTCGGTGCGGCGGCATATACCGTCACCACCGCGCTGAACAGCGACACCGTGCAGACGGCTTCGACGGAGCAGGGGCTCCTCGCGCACGACGTGTCGAAGGACGAGTACCTTGCCCACGCCTCGACCGACATCTTCCACGGCGTGATCGTCGCCCTCGCGTCTCAGGCGCGCACCGACCAGCCGGGCGAGGTCGGGCAGTTGTGGCGGGTCCGCGTCGACAAGACCTTCAAAGGCACCGCTTCAGGCACGGTCGCAGTCAGCACCACCGCCTACGTCAACGACGACGGCACTCTCACCGACAAGGGTGGAGCCGTCGTACCGCGCGAGGGCGGGATGTATGTCTTCTCCGGCCACCAAGACGGCTACAACCGCCTCTACTTCCCCTTCGGGGGCAAGGTCGGCACGCGAATGTCCCCCGCTCTCGGGCAGCCCGTGACAGTGGCGGATGCCCCACGCCCGCTGCAGCCGGAACACGTCCGCGGTACCCGGAGCGTGGAGGAGTGCTGGACCACCATGACCAAGAACTCAGTTCCGGGCCCGGTCCTGCACTGACCGGCCCCCGCAGTCATGACCAGGCACGCGGGCTCGCGCCGAATCCCTGCGTAACATCCTCGCCCCGCCACGCGTGTTGAAGGGAAAGAGAACCACAACCGGAGGCGAGACGAGACGCTCATGGGGGACGTATGACGACGGACGACAACCGCGGCCCGGGCGGTGATGATGCGGGGCCGCAGCGGGGCGCCGGTGGCTTCGACGCCTTTTACGCCGCCACCGCCAAACGCCTCGTGTCCACGGTGTACGCCATGACCGGCGACCTGGCCGAGGCGGAGGACGCCGTGCAGGAGGCGTACGTCAGGGCCTGGCAGCGCTGGGACCGGCTGGTGCGCGAAGGCGACCCGCTGCCGTGGGTGCGTACCGTGGCGTCGCGGCTCGCGATCAGTACGTGGCGCAGAGCGCGGGGCCGGCTGCTCGCGCATCGCAGACACGGGCCGCAGGCCGACCTGCCCGAACTCTCCGCGGACCGCGTCGCGTTGATCGAAGCGCTGCGCGAGCTGACCCCGCAGCAGCGTCAGGTGATCGTGCTGCACCATCTCCTCGACCTGCCGGTCGAACAGGTGTCCCGCGAGACGGGCGCCTCCAGCGGTGCCGTACGCACCCGCCTCAGCCGCGCCCGCAAGCTCCTCGGCGAGCGCCTGGGCGACATCGCGCCGCCGCCGTCCCCGAACATCGCCGTGAAGGAGGCCACGCATCATGCCTGAGGTCGATGAACTGCTCGATGACGTGACACTGACCCTGCCCGACGCGGCCACCGTCCGCGCACGCGGCGCACGCCGCACCACCCGCCGCAGGATTCTGGGGGCCGGGGGCGTCGCCGCGGCGGTGCTGGCCGGGGTGCTGTGGGGCTTGCCGGATCCCGGCCAGGGGCAGGGGCAGGGGGAGGGGCGGGAGGTGGGCCCCGCGGCGTCGGCGAGCGCGGCGGAGGACTTCCCGAGGACGACTCCGTACAAGAAGGACGGCACCATTCAGCTCGGCCCCGCCAAGGACCTTCCCCGGTACGGGAGTTGGCACTGGGTTCCGAAGGCCCAGGGCGCGACGGAGGACGCCTGGCCGCCGGCGCGGGTGGGCTTCGGCCCGGCTGCCTGCGAAGTGGCCCCGGCGTCAACTCTGGATCACCAGGGCGGCAGTTGGGACTACACCGGGACCGGCGGGGCGGTGGCCCGGCAGGTGTACCTGGAGTACACGACGCCCTATGACCGCATGTCCGACCTCTCCGATCTGATCGACGCCCTGACCGAGTGCGGGCTGTCTGCGGGGGAGGCCGCGGGCGCCGAGCCCTCCCAGGTCTTCAAGGGCTCGGACCCCGCCCGGCCCGGTCTGACGGTGTGGGTCGAGCACGGGTGGAAGTGGATCCGGGTCGTGCAGGAGCAGTCCGGGGTTCCGTCCGGCGGCTGATGCCTCAGGCGCGGTGGAGCAGTGCCATGGCCATCTGTTGGGTGGCGCGGGTGAAGCGGCGCGGGTCGTCGGGGGGCGTCATGCGGCGGATCAGGTCGCCGTCGAAGACCGCGAGTACGGCGTGGGCCAGGAAGTCGGCGTCGGGGGCGGCGCCGAGGGCAGGGCGTCCGTCGGTGAACAAGGTGCTCAGGTGGTGGTGCCAGAGCTGGTAGCTGGGGTCGTCGTACTTGTCCTCGGCGCAGGCTTGCCCGTGCGCGGACAGCAAGGTGGCGTTGCCTTCGGCGATCGCGCCGAGCGCGTCCAGGAAGGCGAGCAGCCGTTCCGGTGCGGGCGCTCCGGGGCCCAGGGGCGGGGGTCCGTTCCTGACCGCGTCGCGCAGTTCGCGGGACCTTTCCTCCAGAAGCGCCTGCAGCAGTCCGGCGCGGTTGCCGAAGCGCCGGAAGACGGTGCCTTTGCCGACTCCGGCAAGTGCGGCGACGCGGTCGAGCGACACGTGGTCCCCGCCGCCCTCGGCCAGGAGTTGCTCGGTCGCGCGGAGGACGGCGTGGCGGTTACGGGCCGCGTCGGCGCGTTCGGCCCGCTGTTCAGGCATTGGCTCGGCGTCTCTCAGCTAGACGGACAACTAGACGGACGGCTAGACGGACTGTTGGTCCGCATAATAGCGTGCGTTAAGCGGACTGCTGGTCCGTATAGTCGCTCCCTACAGAGAGGCCTCATCGCCATGCGCGCGCTCGTCGTAGATCCCGACGCTCCCGGATCCCTGCGCCTCGGGACGGTCGCGGAACCCCAGGCGGCACCGCATCAACTGGTGGTCGATGTCCGGCACCTCTCGCTCAACCGCGGCGAGGTGGCGTTCGCCGGGCGGCTTCCGGCCGGGACCGTGCACGGTTATGACGCCGCCGGTGTCGTCGTGCGGGCGGCGGCGGACGGCACCGGGCCGTCCGTAGGAGCCAGGGTCGCGGCGTTCGGGACCGGCGCGTGGGCCCAGCGGATGGCCGTGGACACCACCGCGGTGGCCGAAGTTCCCGCCCGGGTCGATCTCGCCGACGCCGCCGCGCTGCCGATGGCCGGCATCACCGCGCTACGCACGCTGCGCTCCCGCTCCATCCTGGGGCGACGCGTACTGATCACCGGCGCTGCCGGCGGTGTCGGCCGCTACGCGGTCCAGCTCGCGGCCCTGGGCGGTGCCCAGGTGATCGCCTCGGTGGGATCGCCGGCGCGTGCCGATGGCCTGGCCGGGCTGGGCGCCCACCAGGTGGTGGTCGGCCTGGAAGGCATCGACCGGCCGGTGGACCTCATCCTCGACAACGTCGGCGGCCCACAATTGGCGGCGGCCTGGGAACTCCTCGCGCCGGGCGGGGGCGTGCAGAACATCGGCTGGGCTTCCGGCGAACCAGCGGTGTTCGCGCCCTACTCGCTGTCCTCCATCGGGCCGTCCAAGACGATGACCACGTTCGGCGACGTCCGTGAGGTCGGCCCGGACCTGGCGACCCTGCTGGAGTTCATGGCAACGGGGAGACTGTCCCCGGAGGTCGACTGGCGCGGTTCCTGGGAGCGCGTCGCCGAGGCCGGTCAAGCGCTGCTGGACCGGCGCATCGCGGGCAAGGCGGTCCTGGACGTGGAGCCGGCGGCGGCCGACTGACTGAGTGAGTGAGCGACTGGCTGACTGACTGACACAGCCGACAGCGACCGGTTCTCCACTGCCCGGGCCCGGCCTACAACGCGGCGACGACCTCCCGCGCCACCCGTTCCCCGGACCGCACCGCCCCGTCCATGTACCCGTTCCAGTACGCGGAGCTCTCCGTGCCCGCCCAGTGGATCCCGCCCACGGGCGTGCGCAGCGCCTTGCCGTACTGGGTGAGGACGCCGGGCGGGGCGTAGGCGACGGGGCCGCCTCGGGAGAAGCCCTCGTTGTTCCAGCGTTGCAGGACGAACGCGGTGGGGGTGGCCGCCTTGTCGCCGAAGTAGCGGACGTAGTCCTTGAGGACCTCGGCCTTCACCTCGGACTCGCTCGCGCCGTCGTACGCACGCATCTCGTCCGCCTCGATGAAGCCCATCAGGGCGCCGTACGACGCGTCGGGCGGCGAGTTGTCGAAGGTGGAGCGGACGACGCCGGTGTCGG
This sequence comes from Streptomyces sp. NPDC050085, assembly GCF_044460595.1. Lineage (NCBI taxonomy): Bacteria > Bacillati > Actinomycetota > Actinomycetes > Kitasatosporales > Streptomycetaceae > Streptomyces > Streptomyces sp. NPDC050085. Next base: position 59,830 of record NZ_JBITJZ010000022.1, read on the forward strand.
AGACGACCTGGCCGTTGAGGCCGTCGGCCCGCCAGAACGGGGTCGCGTACACCGCGATCGCCTTGCCGATCGAGCCCATCGGGAGGCGCTGCGAGAGCTGGTCGCGGGCGGCCGGGAGCAGCGGGTCGAAGTCGATGCGGGCCGCGAGCGGCGGCGGGACCGCGACCACGACGTGGGACGCGGTGACCGTGATGCCGTCGGCGGTGACCGTGTAGCGGCCGTCGGAGCGGCGTGCTATCCGGCGTACAGGCGCGGAGAGTTGGACCCGGTCCGCGCCGAGCTGCGCCGCCAGCTTCAGCGGCACCTGCTGCGAACCGCCCACGAAACGCGTGGCCTGCGCGCCGTCCGCGGTCTCCGTGAGGCGTTCCAAGGTGCCGGGGGTCGACTCGTTCCCGGCGCTCGCTATGTAGAACAGGACGAAGAGGAGCGAGAGTTCACGCGGCTCCGCCGAGAAGATGGACGTGCAGGCCACCTCCATCAGGAAGCGGGCCGACGGGATCACGGCGTTCGCCCGCAGCCACGTCTCGAACGTCTGGCGGTCCCACTCCTCCGCCTTCTCCGCCGTCCACGGCGCGTCCACCGGGACCTTCTTCGCCATGTCGTCGAGGAGTCCCTGGACCACGGCGGCGTTGGCGAGGCCCGCCGCGTCGATGGGCGGGACGGAGCCGAGGAGGCCGTCGGTGGCGTACGGGGTGCGCTTGCCGTCCTTGAACAGGACGTTCTTGCCCGTGTTGTACGTGGTGAAGGTCGCGACGCCGAGGGAGTCGGCGAGGGCCTTGATGCGGTCCTGGGTCGGGCCGATGAACTCGCCGCCGCCTTCGGTGATCCCACCGCCGGGGAGGCTGAGGTTCAGGACGCGGCCGCCGACCCGGTTCCTCGCCTCCAGGACCAGGACCTTCTTGCCCGCCGCCGCGAGGTCGCGGGCCGCGGTGAGGCCGGCGAGGCCCGCGCCCACTATCGCGACGTCCACGTCGCGCTCTGCCTGAGCGGCCTCGGCGGCTTGGGCCTGAGTCGTGCCGGTGGCCGCCAGGGCGGTTGCTGCGGCGCCGCCCAAGAGGGCTCGGCGCCGGGTCAGGCTGGTGTTTCTGCTGAGCGGGTTGAGGTTGAGCGGGTGTCTTTCGCGTGGCATGCGTCGTACTCCGTCTCGCCTTGGTGGACTGGTCAACTCGCCGTAGGGGGTGGGTGTTTGTGGGTGCCTTCACGTCTCGTCGTGGCCGGGCGCGCGCACGCGGCGCAGCCGCACATTGACACCGCCCCGCGTCCTGGCGGGGTCATCCCTTCGCCAGGGTCTTTCCGATCCGGTCCGCGTCCAGGGCCATCTCCCTGAACATTCCAGAGATCGGGTTGGTGTAGCCCTGGAAATAGAGGCCCGGCGCCGAGTCCGCCGTCCTGCCCCCGTGCACCCGCGGCCGCCCCGTCGCCGGGTCCAGCACGTCAAGGTGGCCGACCAGGGGCTCAAGGCCCTGCCGATACCCCGTCGCCGCGATCACCACGTCCGGCGTCACCCGCGTACCGTCGGCGAGGATCACCTCCGCGTCCTCGAAGGATTCCACCGCCGCGACCGGCTGGACCTTGCCCGACCGCACCGCGTCGATCAAGCCGACGTCCTGGACCGGGATGGATCCCTCGCGCACCCGTGAGTACAGGCCCGTGTCGGGGCGCGGGAGGCCGTGGGCCGAGAGGTCGGGGACGCTCAACTTGCCCAGGGGGCCCGCCAGTTTGTCGACCAGGCGTACCGGGAGGCGGCGGCAGAGGATGCCGGTGAGCTGTGCGGGCCAGCCCAGTTGCGAGCGGCGCACGATGTGCGGGGCGGTGCGCACGGCGAGGCGGACCCGGGAGGCGCCGCCCTCGGCGAGGTCGACGGCGATCTCGGCGCCGGTGTTGCCGACGCCGACGACGAGGACGTCCTGGCCGGCGAAGGGCGCGGGGTTGCGGTACTCGCTCGCGTGCAGCAGCTTCCCGGTGTACGAGGACGCGCCCGGCCAGTCCGGCAGGCGCGGCGTGTGGTTGTAGCCGGTGGCCACGACGACCGCGGCCGCCGTCAGCTCCCGGCCGCCCGTGGCGTGCAGCAGCCAGCCGGTGCCGCCGTCGGGTGCGCGGTCGATGCGGGTGACCTCGACTCCGGTGACGACTTCCAGGTCGTGGAACTCGGCGTACTTGTCGAGGTAGCGGATGACGTCGTCGCGGGCGACCCAGCGGCCGAAGCGGCGCGGGATCGGCAGGCCGGGCAGGGCCGAGAGGCGCCGGGTGGTGTGCAGGTGGAGGCGGTCGTAGTGGCCCCGCCAGGAGGCGCCGACCCGGTCGGACTTCTCCAGGACGACGGCCCGGACGCCGTGCGCCTTCAGGCGGGCGGCCGCGGCGAGTCCGCCGGGGCCGCCGCCGACGACGTACACCGGCGGGCGCTCGTGGCTGCGGGCCGGTGCGGAGGTGGGCTCGGTCATGAGCGGGAGCGTAATGACGCCGTCGGTTGATCGGGACCGGTCAATCACGAAACCGGTTGCGAATTGATCACGGCGTACGGGCTCTTGCGGAGGCGGCGCCGGATGCGCTGAACTGACGTACCGTCAGAAACTGAGCGAGGGACCGGACATGGACGCGATAGGGCTCAGTGGCGCCGAATGGCTCGCCGTGCTGCGCATCGGACTCGGTGTGTGGTGGCTGGAGAGCTGGCGGCACAAGGACAAGAAGGGCTGGTTCGAGCGCGGGACCGGGATCGCGTGGGCCGCCGACGTCGCCGCCAAGCACAAGTGGAACGCCGTGCGCAGCGGGTTCGACGTCGTCGTCAAGCCGCGGCCGAAGACGATGGCGTACGTCGTCGTGTACGCCGAACTCGCCCTGGGACTCGGTCTGGTGGTGGGATTCCTGACGCCGATCGCCCTGGTCGGCGGGCTGCTGCTCAATCTTCTGTACTTCGTGCTCATGATCCACGACTGGGCCGAGCAGGGGCAGAACGCGATGATGGGGCTCATCTCGCTCGTCGCGCTGTTCGCCATGTCCTGGCAGGCCTGGTCACTCGACCACGCGATCGGATGGTTCTGATGGCAGACACGACCACCACTCAGGCCGGCGCCGTGCGGTTCGACCGGCCCGAGCCCGATGCCTTCACCCAGCCGTACTGGGACGCGGCCGCCGAGGGGCGGCTGCTGCTGCGGCACTGCGCGGCGTGCGGGCGCACGCACCACTACCCGCGGGAGTTCTGCCCGTACTGCTGGAGCGAGGACGTCGCGTGGCGGGAGGCCGGCGGGCGGGCCTCGCTGTACACGTGGTCGGTCGTGCACCGCAACGACCTGCCGCCCTTCGGGACGCGCACGCCCTACGTCGCCGCCGTCGTCGACCTCGCCGAGGGGCCCCGGATGATGACCGAGGTCGTGGAGTGCGAGGAGGCGCTGCTGCGGGTGGGGATGGAGCTTGTGGTCGCCTTTCGTGAGGGTGTGCCGGTGTTCCGGCCGGCCGCGGAGCAGCGGGGAGTGGCGGGGAGTGGCGCGGCGTAAATCGGGCTGCGTGGCGGCCGTGCCTTTGGGCAGCATGGGCGGATGGTGGACACGGAGAAGCGTTCTGGTGCGTGGTGCCTCACCGGTGACCCGCGGGAGTTCGAGCGGCGGGCCGGTGCCTTCCTGCGGGCCGATCCCGCGCTGCACACGGTGCCGTTGAGCGTGCTGGCCGGGCTGCTCGCCGGTGATGTGCGGTTCGACGGTGTGAGCGCGCGGTTCGGGGTGTGGAGCGAGGCGGAGGGCGACCGTGTGACGGGTGCCTTCCTCTGGACGCCGCCGTTCGCGCCGTACGTGAGCCCGGTCGGGCCCGAGGCGGCCGAGGCGCTGATCGACGCCCTCGACGGGGACGCGGCGGACGCTCCCGGCGGGGTCAACGGCACGGTCGAGGCCACCCGCGCCGTCGCCGACGCCTGGCTGCGCCGCCACCCGGGCGCCTCCGTCACCGAGGGCATGGCGCAACGGCTCTACCGGTTGGGGGAGTTGGCGCCGCCCGGGCCCGCACCGGCGGGCCGGGCGCGGGTGGCCGAGCCCGGGGATCGGGAGCTGGTGGCCCGCTGGTTCAAGGAGTTCAGCGACGAGGCCGCGGGCGGCATCGAGGACGGCGTCACCGACGAGCAGGCCCTGGCCTGGGCCGACTCCCGGATCGCGTACGGCGGAGTGACGCTCTGGGAAGCGCCCGACGGTACGCCCGTCGCGCTGGCCGGGGTCACCCGGCTCGTCGGCGGCAGTCTGCGCGTCGCCCCCGTGTACACGCCGAAGGAACTGCGCGGGCGCGGCTACGGCGGGGCCGCGACCTTCGAGGTGAGCCGGGCGGCGCTCGCCGCGGGGGCCGATGCGGTGGTGCTCTTCACCGACCTCGCGAACGCGACGAGCAACGCCCTGTACCAGCGGCTCGGCTACCGGCCCGTGCGCGACTTCTCGGTGCTGACCTTCACCGCCGCTGCCGGTGCGGGGGTCACGGCCACAGCAGCTCCTTGACCCAGCCGCTCGAACTCCCCTCCTGACGGCGGTACTTGAGCCTGATGTGCTGTCGCCGGGCATCGCCCTGGAAGAACTCGACCTCGTCGGGCACCAGCTCGTACACCGTCCAGGAGGCGACGACCGCGTCGGGCTCGCGCTGCGCCCGCTCCCAGGCGGCGTCGGACGCGCGCTCCAACTCCTCGTAGGAGGGCAGGAGTTCGCTCTGGCGGCCGACGAGGGCCGAGGCGAGGGCGCCGGTCGAGCGGGCGTGCAGATCGGCGTGCGCGACCTCGGCGGGCGCGGGGCGGACGGGGCCGCGGAGGCGGACCTGGCGGGCCTGCACCGGCCAGTAGAAGCCGAGCGCGGCGTACGGGTGCGCGGCGAGCTGGCGGCCCTTGGCGCTGCCCGCGTGCGAGGCGAAGTGCCAGCCGTGGTCCTCGTCGGCGCCGTGCAGCATCACCGTACGGACGTCGGCGCGGCCGTCCGCGTCGGTGGTCGCGAGCGACGGGGTGTGCGGCTCGCGCTGCCCGGCGGCCACGGCCTGCGCGAACCACTGCGTGAAGAGGGGCAGCGGGGTGTCGGGCGTCGCCGCCGGGTCGAACGCGGGCAGCTCGGTGTCCCAGACGCGCAGGGATCTCAGGAGGGCCTGGAGGCCGGGCTCGGGTGCGCCGGGGGAGGGGTTCACCTGGTTCATGAGGTGATTGTCGCGGGCGGCGGTCTCGGCGGCCGCGGATGCTTGAATGATCGCCCTCACCCGCGTCGCACCGACCCGGTCGGCCCACCCGCCCCGCCCCCGCCCCGCCCCTTCGCATTCAGGAGAAGCTCGTGACGACCATAGGCATCATCCTCGGCTCGACCCGGCCCGGCCGCATGGGGCCGCAGATCGCGCAGTGGGTCGAGAAGACGGCCGGTACGCGCCAGGACGCGGACTTCGAGCTCGTCGACATCGCCGACTACAACCTGCCGCTGTTCGACGAGCCGCGCTCTCCGCGCATGGGCGACTACGCGCACGACCACACCCGCGCCTGGGCCGCCAAGATCGACGAGCTCGACGGGTTCGTCTTCGTCACGCCCGAGTACAACCGGTCGATCCCGGCCGCCCTGAAGAACGCCATCGACTTCGTCTACAACGAGTGGAACAACAAGGCCGCGGGCTTCGTCGGTTACGGCAGCAACGTCAGCGGCGCCCGCGCCCTCGACCACCTGCGGCACATCGCCGGGGCGGTCCAGCTGGCGGCCGTGCACTCCCAGGTCCATCTGTCGCTGCACACCGACTTCGAGGAGTTCAGGACGTTCGCGCCCGCCGAACGCCACGAGGCCGCGCTCCAGCAGGTGCTCACCGAAGTGATCACCCTGACGGAAGCGCTCGCCCCGCAGCGCCGGTCCTGACCGGGGCCGGCCCATCTGTCAGGCGATGGCCGAGCCTTCTCCGATGTTCGCCTCGTTGTTGCCCCAGTACTCGTAGACGTGGATCCGGACGTACGACTCTTCTTTGTAGAAGTTGCCGCTGAGTGACACGCAGTGTCCGTCGTTGGACGGGTCGCGGAGATAGAGGACGCTCGAGGCGTCGTCTCGAGTCAGATGGACCTCGATGCCACGACCGTCGGACTTGTTGTCGCAGACCGTGACCTTCTCGATGCCGGGCTGGCCGTTCAGGTCGGCATCGAAGTAGACGTTTCCGCTGCGGGTGCTCGTGTAGACCCAGCCGCTGTTCTGCGAAGCCTGGGCCTGCGGGCCGAAGCCGAGCGACACGGCTGCCGCGATTCCGAACGTGATGGCAGCGCTGCGCTTGAATCTCATGTTCCTGCTCCCCGTTGGCATGGAGGCGTCACCGGCGGCGGGATTCGTCGTGCATGGACACGGTCGCCCCGGTGATCCCTGGAGACAGTAGTGGAACAGGTTGCAACTGCGCGGCGCCGATCGAATCTCCCGTAGCAACAGGTGTGGCGCGAAACCGAGTTGTCTCCGCAGTGCTGGGGCGTCAGTCCCGCCCCAACACCACCGTCCCCGCCGAGCAGAACCAGCCTCCCGTCCCCGAGGCCACCGCCAGTGCGGGCAACGAGCCGTCCGGGCGGCGGACTTGATGGGCGCCCGCCTCGCCGCGCAGTTGCCGTACCGCCTCCACGAGCAGGAACAGGCCCCGCATGCCCGGGTGTTGGGCGGACATTCCGCCGCCGTCCGTGTTCGTGGGGAGTTCGCCGTCTCGCAGCAGGCGTCCCTTCTCCACGAACGCGCCGCCCTCGCCCTTCGCGCAGAACCCCAGGTCCTCCAGTGTCACGAGCGTCATGTAGGTGAACGCGTCGTAGATCTCCGCGATGTCGATCTCGGCGGGCGTGACCCCCGCCCGTTCGAAGGCCAGGCGCCCGCTCACCGCGGCAGGGGAGACCGTGAAGTCGTCCCACTCCGACATCGTCGTGTGCGACACGTGCTCGCCCGAACCCAGCACCCAGACCGGGGACTTGGCGCAATCCTTGAGGAGCTCCTCGGCGACCAGGAGAACCGCCGCGCCGCCGTCGGAGCGGATGCAGCAGTGCAGCTTCGTGAACGGGTCCGCGATCATCGGCCCGTCGAGGACGTCCTCGACCGTGATCGGGTCGCGGAACATGGCGTCGGGGTTCGCGGCGGCGTTCTGCCGGGCCTGTACGGCCACTTCGGCGAGCTGCTCGAGCGTCGTGCCGTACTCGTGCATGTGGCGACGCGCGGCCATCGCGTACTTGGCGATGAGCGTGTGCCCGTACGGGACTTCGAACTGCAGCGGGCCGCGGGCGCCGAACGACAGGTTGGACGTGCGCCGCTTCGCCTTGATGTCCGCGCGGGCCGTCGAGCCGTACACCAGGAGGACCGCGCGGGCGTGCCCCGCCGCGATGGCGTCGGCCGCGTGCGCCGCCATCACCTCCCAGGTGGAGCCGCCGACCGAGGTCGAGTCGACCCAGGTCGGCTTCAGGCCCAGGTACTCGGCGACCTCGACGGGGGCGAGCGTGCCGAGGCCGGCGCTCGCGAAACCGTCGATCACGGAGGGCGGCAGGCCCGCGTCGGCCAGTGCCCTGCGGGCGGCCTGGGCGTGCAGGGCGTAGGGGGTGGCTTCGTCTACGCGGCCGCAGTCGGAGAGGGCGATGCCCGCTATCGCGACCTTGTGAGGGCTACCAGTCATGCATCTGACGGTATGTCAGATGCCCCGTGGAGCACCAGGGATGCGGCACCATGGCGGCCCTGTACGCAGTTCGAGGGGCGGGCAGCTGGGAGCGAGGGGGCGCGGATGGCCGGGCAGGAGCGCGAGCCGGAGGCCGGGGGCGGGGAGCGGGCGGCGGAGGTGAGCAACCGCGTCGAGGGCGGCAGCCACCAGCACCTGGTGCAGGCCCATTCGATCGGCGAGGTGCATCTGCACAGCGCCGCGCCGCGGGCCGGGGTGACGCCCGTGCAGTACGCCCGTGACCTCGTGCGGCGGCTCGCGGAGCTCGACCCCGCCGCGGTGGCCGAGGAACTGCACGGCGCCGCCTGGCAGGAGCCGCGGTTCGTGCTGGCGGTCGTACGGGAACTGCAGGGCCTGGGTGGGGGGTCCGGGGGCGAGTGGCTCGCCGTCCTCGTGGCGCAGGTGGCGGATCTTCCGGCGCGGCAACTCGTCGTCGTCAGTGAGGAGTTGAAGGGTGACGGCCGGACGGACGAGGCGCGGGCCGTGCTGCGGGCCACGGTCCGGCGGCCGGTGGCGGAGGTGGCCGCGGTGCTCAACGCCCTGGGGCCGTCCGGCGACGGGCGCGTGGTGCTCGCGGCGTTGTGGGACACGCCGGAGTTCGACGCCGTGGGGTACCTCGCGGACCTCAGGCGGCTCGGGCACGACGCACTCGCCAAGAGTCTGCTGGGGACCGGCGCCGTACGGCTCATGGGCGCCGCGCAGCTCGCGGACTTCTTCTCCCCGCGCGGCAGGGCCGAGGACGCGTACGACGTCATCCGCTTCTCCCTCCAGCAATGGGTGAGCCACGTCGAAGAGGGCCGGGCCGAGGCCGAGTTCGAGTTGCGGGACAACATCCTGCGGGCCGTGGTGGCGGCGCTCAGGCCCGAGGGCGAAGGCGCGCACCTCGACCGGCTCGTCGAGGCCGCGGAGAGCCTCACCGCACCGACGCTGCTGCGCCTGCTGAAGCTGCTCGAAGAGGCCGGACACGGCGCGCAGGCACGGGAGTTCCTCGCCGCGACGGTGCGCGCACCCGGCGGACGGCTCGACCCGGGCCGGCTGCTGCTGCTCCTGCAGCAGGGCGGGGACGAAGAGGCGGTGGAGCGGGTGAACGCGGCCGTCGCGCTGGACGGCCCCCGCCGCGTCGCCCACGTCGCGGTGGCCTTCTGGCAGGCGTGCTGGGACGTCGCGCTGGAGGCCGACACCGACAGCGGTGCCGTGGCCGGCCGGGCCGGGGACGCCTTCGTCGCCCATGCCGCCGCCAGGACCGTGCCGGAGATCGCCGCGATCCTCGACCGGCTGGAGAGCTCGTACTCCGCGGGCTACCCGGGCGTCGCCCGCGCGCTGGCCCTGGGGTTGTTCGCGCAGGTCAGGGCGCGCGGTGAGGGCGAGGCCCTGGTGCGGGAGCTGGACCGGGCCGGACGCTCGTCGCTGGCGGAGCGGCTCGGGGCCGAGGCCGAGGCGCAGTCCCCGCCACCGGCGCCGCCCGCCGCACCCCCCGCCCGGCACAAGACGCGTCGCGGCTGGTTCGGGCGGCGCGGGAAGTCGCGTGCGTGAGGGGATCGACGGTGCGCGGGGCTGTCCATCCGTCGGCCCCCGCCCTAATATGACGCCCCGTCAGAAAGGGGCTCGCATGGACGCCAGGTTCACCGAGGAGCAGCAGGAGATCCGTCGCACCCTGCGCGAACTCACCACCAAACGCTGTACCCCGGACGACGTCAAGGCTGCGGGGCGCACCCCGGCGGGGCACGACCGTGCCCTGTGGGGCACCCTCAGCAGCGAGCTCGGGCTGCCGGGGCTCGCGCTGCCGGAGGACCGCGGGGGCGTCGGCGCCGGTGCCGTCGAACTCGCGCTGGCTGTCGAGGAGTTGGGCCGGGTCCTCGCACCCAGCCCGCTGTTCGCCACCAGTGGCCTCGCCGCTCCACTGATCGCCGCCCTGGGCAGCGAGGAGCAGCGGGCGGCGCTGCTGCCGCGCATCGCCGACGGCACCCTGACCGCTGCGCTCGCCGTGCCCGGCACCGGCCTCGCCACCGCCCTCGGCCTCGTCGCCGACAACGCGGGCGACTGGGCGGGCGGCGGCCGCGCGGGCGGCGTGCAGGCCACCCGCGCCGCGGAGGCCGAAGAAGGGGACGGCTGGCGGCTGTACGGGCAGGCCGAGCAGGTGCTCGACGGGCACAGCGCCGGGCTGCTCCTCGTCGCCGCGCACACCGGCGGTTTCGCCCGCTCCCGCACCCTCCTGTTCCTCGTGCGCGAGGACGCCACCGGACTCGTACGGACGCGGCAGACGTCGCTCGACGAGACGCGGCCGCAGGCGCGCATCGAACTGCGCGACGTGGACGCCGAGTTGCTGGGCGCCGAGGACGCCGACGTGCCGGGGGCGCTCGCCGCCGCCGGGGACACCGTCGCCACGCTGCTCGCGGCCGAGGCCGTCGGCGCCGCCGACCGGGCCCTTGAGCGGACCGTCGAGTACGTCAAGGAGCGCGAGCAGTTCGGGCGGCCCGTCGGTTCCTTCCAGGCGGTCAAGCACCGGCTCGCCGATGTGTACGTCCAGGTGCAGGCGGCGCGTTCGGCTGCGTACTACGCCGCGTGGGCGGCAAGTGACGGCTCCCAGGAACGAGTTGGCGGGCTCGCGCTCGCCCAGGCGCTGGAAGCGCTGCGCACCGCCGCGGGCGAGGCCGTCCAGCTGCACGGCGGCATCGGCTTCACCTGGGAGCACGACGCCCATCTGTACCTGAAGCGGGCCGCGGGGGACGAGCTGCTCTTCGGGCCCGTCCACCTGCTGCGGGCCCGCGCGGCGCAGGCGGCCGAGCTGTTCGAGGTGACGGCCTGATGCCGCCGCCCGGCGTGAAGCTCGTACAGAAGGTGTCCTCCACCAAGGGCTTCGCCCGCGTCGCCCCGCACGTCATCCCCGCCCTCGACCGCGCCGTGCACCGCCTCACCCGGGGCAAGGTGCTGCTCAGCGCGCAGATGCTGCCCGGGGTGATCCTGACCGTGCGGGGCGCGAAGAGCGGGATCGAGCGGCGCACCCCGCTCGCCTGCATGCCCGAGGAGGAGACCGGCACCTGGCTGCTGATCGGGTCGAACTTCGGGCGCCCGGGACATCCGGCCTGGACGGCGAACCTGCTGGCGCACCCCGAGGCGAGCATCAGCTGGAAGGGCAGGGACATTCCCGTCACGGCCCGGCTGCTCAACTCCCGTGAGCGGGAGGAGGCTTGGGCGGCGGCGCTGAAGTTCTGGCCGCCGTACGCGGCCTATCAGGCGCGCGTGGAACGGGAGATCAGGCTGTTCCGCCTGGACAGGCGCGGGTAACTGCAACGGCGGCGGTTCACGATGACCACGTGAACCGCCGCCGCACGACAGGACCAGGGAGAAGAGAGTACGGGTCGTACTACTTCGTGGGCTTCTTTCCGGTCACGCCCAGATGGACCAACAGCGCCAGGTTCGGCTTCAGTTCGGCCTGCTTGACGCCCCAGCTCTGGAAGCCCTTCTGGTGCGAGGCGACCGCCGCGAGCATCGCGACCAGCGAACCGGCCACGGCCGCCGGGCTGACGTCCTTGTCGACCTTGCCCTTGTCCTGGAGGTCCTTGACCGCGTCGGCAAGGGAGTTGTTCACCGAGTTCAGGATCTTCATGCGGATCCTGTAGAAGCGCTTGTCTCCCTCGGCGGCACCGAGGTCGACGACGCGCAGGATCGCGTCGTTCTTGCGCCAGAACTCCAGGAAACCGTCCACGAGTTCCTGGGCGGTGCCCCAGCCGGCCTTGCCGATCCACGAGCGGTCGGCGACCAGTTCGGTCAACCCCGCGCCCTCGGTGGCCATTTGCTCGGCGATCTCCAGGACGGCGCCTTCGACGTCCGGGAAGTACTGGTAGAACGTCGCGGGCGAAGTGCCCGCCTTTCGTGCCACATCGATGACTTTGACGTCCCGATAAGGCGAGGAGCTGAGCATCTCGCCGAGGCAGTCGAGCAGCTTCTGACGTGTTGCCTGACCACGCCGTCCGGCGACACGGCCGTCGACGGTACGTACTTGTCCTGTCATGCCGTCAGCTTACCGAGGGGTGATCGGAGCGCGATCTGGCCGACTGCAAATGGGGTTGGCCGCGGTGACCTCCGGTCAAATGACCCGCCGGGACCGGCGGAAACTGGCCAGACGTTCGAATCAAGGTCACGGCCCCTCGACGGTCCTGGCTAGCGTTGCTCCATGTACCCGGACTTCCCCGAGGGCGCCCCGTGCTGGGCCGACGCCCGCCTCCCCGACGTCGAGGCGGGCAAGCGCTTCTACGGAGACCTCTTCGGGTGGACTTTCGACGAGGGCGCGGGCGCCGAGCGCGGCTATTACACGGCGGCGTACGGCGAGGACCGCGCGGTGGGCGCCCTCGCCCCCGGGGAGGCACCCGGGGAGGCCGCCTGGAGCGTCCATTTCGCGGTGCGGGACGCCTACGCAGCCGTCGAGCGCGTCACCGCGGCGGGCGGACGCGTGGTCGCGGGCCCGGTGTCCGACGGGGCCGTGGCCACCGTCGCCCGTGCCACCGGGCCCGAGGGCGCGGCCTTCGGGCTGTGGCAGGCGGGCAGTCACCAGGGGTTCGAGCGGACCCGCGCCCCGGGCGCGCTGAGCCACGTACAGCTGCGGACACCGGACACGGCGGACAGCGACCCCTTCTACGAAGCCGTTTTCGGTTACGCGGCCGGTCATGGAGTGGATGACGCGGCCGGTCACGACGCAGACGTCCCCGAGCCCGGCCTGCGGCACTGGCGGCCGTCCGCGCCCGAGGGCCAGGCGCCGCGCACCGGCCCCCCGGGCCTGACCCGCCTGCACACGCCCGGCGAGGCCCCGCGCTTCCTGCTGCACTTCGGCGTCACCGCCGCGGAAGCGGCCTGCGCCGAGGCCGCCCGGCTCGGCGGACACGTCCTGGTGGCGCCGCGCAACAGCCCGTACGGCCGGATCGCGGTCCTCCGCGACGACCAGGGCGCGGAATTCGCCCTGTGGGAGGCCGCGGGGGCGCCGCTTCGCGCCTGAGACACCCCGTTTTGCCCCCGGGTTCGCCACGGGCGCCTCCGACAGGAACAATCGGGGTGCGTGCCGCCGTGGCGCTTCGGTGGTGAGACGCTGACGGGGGCCGTGACTGCGGTGGCCCGTACGGGGAGGTGGCAGGCAAGTGGTGGATCAGCTGACGCAGCACGATCCGAGGCGGATCGGTCCGTTCGAGGTCCTGGGACGGCTCGGCGCGGGCGGCATGGGTCTGGTCTATCTGGCACGCTCGGCGTCCGGCCGGCGCGTGGCGATCAAGACGGTGCGTACGGAACTCGCCGAGGACCAGCTGTTCCGGGTGCGTTTCACGCGCGAGGTCGAGGCGGCCCGGGCGGTGTCCGGCTTCTACACGGCCGCCGTCGTCGACGCCGACCCGCGTGCGGCCGTGCCGTGGCTCGCCACCGCGTACGTGCCCGCGCCCTCCCTCGAAGAAATAGTGAATGAGTGCGGGCCGCTCCCGGCCCAGGCGGTGCGCTGGCTGGCGGCGGGCGTCGCGGAAGCCCTCCAGTCGATCCACGGCGCGGGCCTGGTCCACCGCGACCTGAAGCCGTCGAACGTCCTCGTCGTCGAGGACGGGCCCCGCGTCATCGACTTCGGCATCGCGTCCGGCGTCTCCAACACTCGCCTGACCATGACGAACGTGGCGGTGGGCACGCCCGCGTACATGTCGCCCGAGCAGGCGAAGGACTCGCGCAGCGTGACGGGTGCGAGCGACGTCTTCTCGCTCGGCTCCACCCTCGTCTTCGCCGCCACCGGGCACGCCCCCTTCCACGGCGCGAACCCCGTCGAGACCGTCTTCATGCTGCTGCGCGAGGGCCCCGACCTCGAAGGGCTCCCGGCGGAGCTGCGCCCCCTCATCGAGACGTGCATGCACATGGAGGCGGCGATGCGGCCGTCTCCCGCCGACCTCCAGGCCCAGCTCGCGCCGCACCTCTTCGGCTCCGGCAGCGACGACAGCGGCACCGCGTCCGCCTGGCTGCCCGAGCGGTCCGTCGCCCTCATCGAGTCCCGCCGCGGCGGCCGCCCCACGGTGAAGCCGCCGACCGGCCGCACCCCGGGCCACGGCGCGCCCGTGCCCGCGATGCCGCCGCAGCCGCCGGGGCCCGCCTCCGGCGACGGCTGGCGGCCCACGCCGGTCGCGTCGGGCACCGGCTTCGCCGCCGACGGGCCCGTCCACCTGGCCGGGGCGCAGGTGCCGATCGGGCCCGGGCCGCGGGTCGCCGACGCGCGCGCCGCCGCCGTCAAGGCGCCGCCCGCCGAGTCCGTCCTCGCCGCGTCCTGGTCCCGCGCGGCCAGGCCCGCGGTCAACGGCACGGCGGACCCGACCGGACCTGTCGCGCCCGCCGCGCCCGTCGTGCCCGCGCCCGCCGCCGAGAGCGGCGCCGCCTGGCGGCCGTGGCGGTTCCGCATGTCGAACGACGTGTGGGGGACGCCGACGGTCGCGGGCGACCAGGTCTACGTCACGTCCTTCGAGGTCCACGCCCTCGACGTGGCCACCGGCCGGCGCCGCTTCAAGACCCGCGACGTCGCCTGGTCCATGGCCGTCGCCGACGGCCGCATCCACGCCTCCGACGGCCCGACCCTGTGGGCCCTCGACGCCCGCGAGGGCGCCGACCTGTGGCGCCTGCAGACCGACTCCTGGGTGTACGCGCTCCAGGCCGACCGCGGCACCGTCGTCACCGGCACCCGCGGCGGCGGCGTCCAGGCCCGCGAGGCCGTCAACGGCGACATGCTGTGGGAGATCACCGGCTGCCAGACCGACTTCGAGGCGCCCGAGGCGGGCCCCGTCGTCCACGACGGCACCGTGTTCGTCTGGCAGGACGCCCGCCTGCGCGCCCTGGAGGCCCGCACCGGCGAGGAGCGCTGGTCGTACCCGATCGGCGACGCGGCGTCCTGCGGCGGCGTCCCGGTCCGGCTCACCCCCGCCGCCGACGGCTACGTGTACGTCGCGGCCGGCACCCGCGTCCTCGCCATCGAGACCGGCTCGGGCCATGTGCGCTGGCACTTCGAGGCGCCCGCGGTGTTCCTGTGCCCGCCCGCGTTCGCGCCGGGCCCGGCCGTCACCGGCGGCGGCGTCTACCTCGCCGACCACCTCGGCACCGTCTACGCCCTCGACGCGACGGACGGCCGCGACCGCTGGCGCATCGCGACCGAGGCCAGGCCCGCGTCCATCGACCCGGTCCTCGTCGCGCACGGCCACGTCCACGTCGGCAGCGGCCAGGGGCTCTACACCCTGGACGCGGTGACCGGCACCCCGAAGTGGCGCTTCCAGTCCGGCGGCGACATCGTCGGCTCACCGGTCGTCGCCGACGGGCGGATCCACTTCGGGTCGACGGACCATCTGCTGTACACGCTGAAGGCGGACGACGGGCGGCTCCGCTGGAAGCTGGCGACCGGCGGGGAGATCACGGGTACGCCGGTCGTGCGGGACGGTGTGGTGTACGCCTGCAGCAAGGACCGCTGTGTGTACGCCCTGGACGCGGAGAAGGGGACCGGGACGAGCCGCTAAGCAGGAGCGTCGGTCCCGTCTGCCTTGTCGGGGTTCGGCTCGACGCTCTCCCACGTGGTGGGCCGGTCGCGCCCCGCGGCGGAGCCGCTGATCGGAACAGCCCCGCGCCCCTGATTGCCCCGGCCCTTCATCACCAGCGCGGCCACGAGGAGCAGAACCCCGCCGCCGAGCGCGTTGGCGACCCCGTCACCGATCCCGTTCCCGTTGGCCGTGAGGACCAGCTCGCCCTCGGCCTGGGCCACCCGCACCATCCACAGGACGGTGAAGCCGAGTACGACGACCCCGGCGAAGGCGACCGTCAGGCGGGAGCGCAGGACGACGCCGACCAGCGTGAGGAGCGCGGCCACGACGAACGGCAGGAACAGGGAGCCGAAGAGTTCGGCCCGTACGTCCGTGACGCCGCTGCCCGAGAAGAGGTCCCCGAGGCGGTAGTCGCGTCCGTGACGGCCGTCGTACCAGGCACGGAAGGGGCTGGAGACGGCGGCCGTCGCTCCGAGGAGAGCGAGCACCGACCCGACGACATTGCGCGCGGTCATCCGGACTCCTCCTTGCTCTCGCCCTTCGACGCTACGCCGGGTCCGGGACCCCTGCCACGCGGCAGACTGGCCCCGCGCGGGACGGTCGTCGCGGCGCTCGGCGACGTCCCGCTCGATCCCGCGGGCATCAAGAAGGCGACGGGGGACGCGGGGCAGACCGCACCCGTAGGCCGCACCCGTCGAGCTCGCCCGCCGCTACTTCGCGTGGGCGGCGCCCGCCCCGCTCGCGCACTTCCGCTGGTTCTCCGGGGTCACGGCGGCCGTGGCGAAGAAGGCACTGGCCGAGCTCGACCTGGTGGACGTCGGCGACGGCCTGCTCCTGCCGGCCGAACTCCCCATGCCGAGTACGCCGGCTTCAAGGCCCCGCGTACCTCGTCGTGGACCGGGGGCGCGTCGTCGGGCTGTGGGAGTACGACGTGGAGACGTACATCCGCGAGCAGTTGGGCGACGCGCGCGGCACCGTCCTCGACCCGGTGAAGAGCCGGGCGCCCAGAATCAAGGAGCTGCGGGGCGGGTAAGGTCCCCCGCGTGATGAAACGGGGAATCAGACTGACGGCCGTCGCGGTGCTCCTGGGGCTCGCCCTGACGGGGTTCACCACCGGGCGGCACGGACGCGGACACAGCAGCGGCGGGGGCGGCGGGTGCAGCAGCTCGTCGCAGAACCACGACAGTTCGTCCGGATCGTCCAACTCGTCTACCTCAGGCGGTAGTTCCGGGTCCACGTACGACGACGATGACGACGACTCGTACACGTCGTCCGGGGGCAGCGGCTACACCCGGCGGCCCGGGTACCGGTCCACGCCGAGCTCCTCCGCGACGGGGAGCGGGTCGTCGACGCGCGAGGGCACGGCGCGCCTGATCACGTGCGCGGACGCGAAGAAGCGGTACGCCACCGTCGAGGTCTCCAACCCCAACGGCAAGAGCGTGCGGTTCGACGTCCACGTCTCCTTCGTGGCCGCGGACGGCAGCACCGTGAACGCGCTGTTCCACGAGGTCAAGGTGCCCGCGAAGGGCAAGGTGACCACCAAGGTGCCGGTCGGCGGTGACGACCCGGACGCCGTCGTGGACCGCTGCGAGGTCGACCCCGAGGCGCTGGTGCACTACTGAGTCGCGGTCAGCGGGTGCGGAACCCCTGCGGCGTACGGGAGTTGAAGAGTTCCGCCTGGCGGTCCGCGGGGAGATTTCCGAGGGTGATCAGGTGCGGGGCCTGCGCGAAGGCGTGGGCCCGCGCCGTCTCCGTGGCCGCCCACAGCGCCCGCACCGTGCCCTGCACCGCGGCCGACGGATGTCCGGCGACGGTCGTCGCGCAGCGGACGGCCGCCTCCAACGCGCCGCCGGGCGACGTGAGTTCGGAGACCAGGCCCGTCTCGTACGCGCGCCGGGCCGACATCCGCTCGGCCGCGCCCATCAGCGCGAGCCGCGCCACCTCGCCCGGCGGCATGCGCTGCGCCAGATAGCCAGTCTCGTACGCGCTGACCATGCCGTACGTGGTGTGCGGGTCGAAGAACGTCGCCGTCTCGTCCGCGATCAGGAACTCCGCCTCGCCGAGCAGGTAGAACGCGCCGCCGCACGCCATCCCCCGCACCGCGGCGATCACCGGCTTCCACAGGTCGTTCGCCTTCGGGCCGATCGTGAGCAGCGGATCGTCCATCGAGTACGGGGAGTCCGGCTGGGGCACGTCCGTGTCCCGGTCGATGCCCGTGCAGAAGGCCCGGTCGCCTGAGCCGGTGAGCACGATCGCCCGTACGTCGTCGTCGAACCTGAACTCCCGCCAGGTGGCGGCCAGTTCGGCCGCCGTCTGCGCGTCGATGGCGTTGAGGCGGTGCGGGCGGTCCAGGGTGACCACGGCCACCCCGGTCTCCTTGTCGGTCTCCGTGCGCAGCGTCATGGCCGCTCCAGGACCCAGCGGGGGAGGGTGATGCCGTCGACCTCGGTGAAGACGACCTGGACCCTGGCGCCGATCCGGATGCGGTCCGGGTCGATGGAGTTGAGGGGCGCGTCGGCCGAGGTGACCAGGTTGCCGACGAGGCGGATGTGGGGTGCGTCCGCGAGCTCGACGATGATCGCGTTGTAGGGGGCGAACGCGGCGTACGCCGGGAGCAGGGGCGGGTGCGGGACGACGTACGACCAGATCCTTCCGTGGCCGCTCATCTGCCGCCACTCCGAGTCGAAGGACTGGCAGTGGGGGCAGCAGGGCCTTGGGGGGAACCGGAGTCGGCCGCACTCCGGGTTGGCGCAGGCCTGTACGCGGAGTTCGTGTTGGGCGGCGTAGTCCCAGAAGGGGGCGCCGTCGTCGTCCGGGGTCGGAGTCAGGAGACCTGTTGATGTGTTGTCGGTCGCGTCTGCCATGTTGCTGATCCCTTCGGGGTGCGGCTTTCGTCGTGGCTGGGCGCGCAGTTCCTCGCGCCCCCTATGACTTCAGCAGGAGCGCAGAGGTGGGCACTCCTTCGCCCGCCGTCACCAAACACGTTTCCGCTCCCGGCACTTGGGCCGTGCTGACGCCCCTCAGCTGTTTCACGCCCTCGTTGATGAGGTTGAAGCCGTGGACGTACGCCTCGGACAGGCCGCCGCCCCCGGTGTTGATCGGCAGGCGGCCGCCGATCTCCAGGGCGCCGCCCTCGGTGAAGGAGCCGCCCTCGCCGCGTCCGCAGAAGCCGTAGCCCTCGAGGGACAGCGGGATGAGTGGGGTGAACGCGTCGTAGATCTGGGCGACGTCGACGTCCTCGGGGGTGACGTCGGAGTTCTTCCACAGGTGGCGGGCCGCCGTCCAGGCGGGGCCGGTGAGCGGGTCGTCGTTCCAGTAGTTGACCATGCCGTGGTGCTGGGCGGGCAGGCCCTGGGCGGCGGAGTGGACGTACACCGGCTTCTGGCGGCAGTCGCGGGCGCGCTCGGCGGAGACGATGACGCACGCCAACGCACCGTCTGTCTCGAGGCAGTTGTCGAAGAGACAGAGCGGCTCGCTGATCCAGCGGGAGTTCATGTACATGTCCCGGGTGAGGGGGCGCTCGTACATCATCGCGGCCGGGTTCTGGTTGGCGCGGTTGCGGCAGGCGAGGGCGACGTTGAAGAGGTGGTCGCGGGTCGTCCCGTACTCGTGCATGTGGCGGCGGGCCAGCATGCCGATCTCGTCCGCGGGGCGCAGCAGGCCGTAGGGGCGCGTCCACTGGGCGGGCGTGGGGAGTTGGACGGTGGTGTTCTTCCAGGGGCGCGGCCCGCTGCCCCGTTTGCGGGAGCGCCACGCCACGCCCACACTCGCCTGGCCCGTCGCGACCGCGGCGGCCAGGTGCGCGACGGTCGCGCACGAACCGCCGCCGCCGTAGCCGATCTTGGAGAAGAAGGTGACGTCGCCCGCGCCGACGGCCTTCGCGACCTCGACCTCGTCGGTCTCCTCCATCGTGTACGAGGAGAACGCGTCGACCTCGGACGGCGCGATCCCCGCGTCGTCGAGCGCGGCGAGGATCGCGCGGCAGGCCAACGTCTTCTCGGATTCGGGGAGTTGCTTCGCGAACGCCGTCTGGCCTATGCCGACGATCGCCGTCGCGTCCTTCAGTCCCGCCATGGGTACCCCCACCTGGACACCTGGATCTCTGTGCTGACAGCGCGTCAGGCTACAGCTAATCTGACGGATAGTCAGCTACGGCGTGGTGGGAGGTCGTTCGATGCGTACGACGGATGGCGAGACGGATCGAGGGTGGGGAACGATCCCGGAGCTGGTGTGGGACGCGGCCGAGGGTTTCGGCGGCCTTGAGGCGGTCGTCGAGGGGCGCACCAGGATCACGTTCGCGGAGCTCGGCGAGCGGGTCGAGCGGGCCGCGGCCGCCTGCCTCGCCACCGGCATCGAACCGGGCGACCGGGTCGCCATCTGGGCGCCCAACACCCTGGACTGGATCGTCTCGGCGCTCGGCGCGGTCAGCGCGGGCGCGGTCCTGATCCCCCTGAACACCCGCTTCAAGGGCGCCGAGGCCGCCGACATCCTGGCCCGCTCCAGGTCCCGGCTCCTCTTCGTCACCGGCACCTTCCTCGGTACGTCGTACGTGGCCTCGCTGCGCCGCGCACAGGAGGCAGGAGCCCAACTCCCGCACCTGGAACAGGTGGTGGTGCTCGCCGACAGTGCGCCGGAGGCGGCCGGGTTCCGTACCTGGAAGGAGTTCCTGGCGGCCGGGGACAAGGTCACGGGGGAGGAGGTGCGCGAGCGCGCGGCCCTCGTCGCACCGTCCTCACCGTCGGACATCATCTTCACCTCGGGCACCACCGGGCGGCCCAAGGGCGCTGTCATCACGCACGCGCAGACGCTGCGCGGGTACGAGATCTGGGCGGATCTTGCCGGGCTGCGCGAGGGCGACCGCTACCTGATCATCAACCCCTTCTTCCACACCTTCGGCTACAAGGCCGGGATCATCGCCTGCCTGATGCGCGGCGCGACGATGGTCCCGCAGCCCGTCTTCAACGTGGACACGGCCCTCGCCAACATCGCGGCCGAACGCATCTCGGTCCTGCCGGGACCGCCCACGCTCCACCAGTCCCTGCTCGACCACCCCGGCCGTGACGCCCACGACCTGTCGGCGCTGCGGCTCGTCGTGACCGGCGCCGCCGTGGTGCCGCTGCGCCTGGTCGAGCGGCTGCACGGGGAGCTGCACATCGAGGCCGTGCTCACCGCGTACGGCCTGACCGAGGCCAGCGGCATCGTCACCATGTGCCGGCGCGGGGACCCGGCCGAGCGGATCGCGGCGACGTCGGGGCGGGCCATCCCGGGTACCGAGGTGCGGGTCGACTCGGCGGCCCCCGGCGAGCCCGGCGAGGTCCTGGTCCGCGGGTTCAACGTCATGCGCGAGTACTTCGAGGACCCGGCCGCGACGGCCGAGGCGGTCTCGCCGGACGGCTGGCTGCGCACGGGCGACGTCGGGGTGATGGACGCGGAGGGCTATCTGCGGATCACCGACCGGATCAAGGACATGTTCATCGTGGGCGGCTTCAACGCGTACCCGGCGGAGATAGAGCAGCTGCTCGGCCTGCACCCGGACGTCGCCGACGTCGCGGTCGTCGGGGTGCCGGACGGGCGGCTCGGCGAGGTCGGCAAGGCGTACGTGGTGCGGCGGCGCGGGTCCGTCCTGACCGCCGACGACCTGATCGCGTGGGCGCGGCGGGAGATGGCGAACTTCAAGGTGCCGCGGGAGGTCGCGTTCGTGGCGGAACTGCCGCGCAACGCCTCCGGCAAGGTGGTGAAGGGGGAACTGCGGGGCGCCTGACCACCGTCGCTGTCATGAAGCGCATGGGGCCCAAGTTTCAGCTGGCGGTTACGCGGGTGCCCTGGTTGGGGTTTCGTGGCCGGCTCACCTGGCCGGTGGGGGTGGAGGTCCGTCGCTTCGCGACGGTGGGGCGGTGCGGATCTTCCATTCACCTGCCGCCGATCGATCTCCTCCTCGTCGTACGCCGGGACACGCTCCTGGAGCACGGCCCGGGTGTACGCCTCGGTCTGGAGAAGGCCGGGCAGCACCTGGTTCGCGTAGAACGAGAGGGCGATGGCCTCCCGCTCCTGCCGCATGTACTCCTCCGCCCACAGCGGGAACTGGTCCACCTCCGGCATGTTGGCCACACCGGCCGCCAACGTCCCCTTGGTGTCGAGGAGTTCGTCCAGCGCCTCCGCCAAGTCCGGTTGCAGCGCTCGTCTCCCCTGCTCGATCGAGGCGATCGTCTCCTCGTCCATGCGGACAAGGTCGGCGAGCTGGGCCTGGGTGTGACCCGCGGCCTGGCGGGCCGTCTTGAGCTGGCGGCCGACCGTCTTCATCGTCCCCGCCGCGCGCCGGTGCGCACGCCAGGCGCTGGCCGGCTGGGGCCTCGCCGCGCATGAGCGGAGCGACGACGTACTCCTGTGTGTGAGTGAACCGGCGACCAATGCCCTGCTGCACGGCGTGCCGCCCGGGCGCGGCTACCGGCTCCAACTCTCGTACGGGGGAGGCGTGTTGAGAGTAGAGGTGCAGGACAGTGGGCCCGGTACCCCGCGGATGCGGAAGGGCGGCGACGGGGTGGGAGGCCGGGCCTGTTGCTCGTCGCCGCCTGTGCGGATCGGTGGGGGTGGGGGAGCGGAACCCGGGGAAGGCGGTCTGGGCCGAGTTCGCGTTCGGGGTGTCAGTGGCCGTGCGGGTCCTCGGGCGCCCGGCGCGGGAGCAGGCGCGAGACCGGGAGGCAGAGCGCGGTGACCGCGAGGACGACGATCAGGGAGACCGTCATCGCGTGGGCCGGGGCGCCCGCGTGGAAGTAGACCGTGGTGACGAGCGCGGAGCCGATGCCGTTGGCCAGTTGCTGGATCGCGGTCAGGGAGCCGGACGCGCTGCCCGCCTCCTCGGCGGTGACGTCACCGAGGGCGAACTCGAAGACCGTACCGAAGCAGCAGCCCATGCCGAGCCCGGTGAGGAAGACCGCCGGGGCCGTCGCCCACAGGGACAGTGACGTGCCCTGAGCGAGGACGAGGGCGAGCAGGTAGCCGCCGCCCGCGAGGGTGAGGAGCAGGCCGAGCGGGATGACGTCGCGGCCGAGCTTCTTCGTCAGGCCGCCCATCGTCGCGAACGCGGCGGCGATGATGCCGAGCGTGAGCGGGAGCAGGCCGAGCGCCGCGGCGGACGGGTCCGCGCCCAGGCCCTGCTGCATGAACAGCGAGATCACGTAGATCAGGCCCGAGGTGGCCGCGAAGAAGAGCAGGCCGAGGATCAGGGCCGACGTGAAGCCCTTGTTCTTCAGCAGGGACGCCTTGATAAGGGGCTCGGCGGCTGCGCGCTGGCGGCGGAAGAACAGGACCAGGAAGAGCAGGCCCACGGCCAGGGAGCCGATCGCCAGGGCGTTCCAGCCGCTGCTGGAACCCTCGATCAGGCCCAGCATCAGGCCGAACATGGTGGCGGCGAGCAGGGCCGAGCCGCGGCCGTCGACCGTGAGCGAGCGGTCGCCCTCGTCGCGCGGGAGGAGCTTGGCGGCGGCGAAGACGCCGATCGTGCCGAGGATCAGGTTGATCAGGAAGATCGGGCGCCACGACAGGCCCGCGATGTCCGCGTCGATCAGGAAACCGGCGAGGATCGGGCCGCCGACCGAGGAGATGCCGAGCAGCGGGCCGAACAGCGCGAACGCCTTGCCCATCTGCTCCTTCGAGAAGTTCCGCGTCATGATCGCCATGCCCTGCGGGATCAGCAGCGCACCGAACGCGCCCTGCAGGACGCGGGCCACGATCAGCAGCGCCGGGTCGGGGGACAGGCCGCAGACCGCGGAGGCGAGCGTGAAGCCCGTCATGCCGATCAGGAACAGGCGGCGCCGGCCGAACTTGTCGCCGAGCCGGCCGCCGATGACGAGCAGGATGCCCATCGCGAGGGCGTAGGCGGAGCCGAGCCACTTGACGAGGGCCTCGCCGCCGCCGATGTCGTGGACGATCGTCGGCGCCGCGATGTTGGTGACCGTCGAGTCGATCATGTCGAGCGCGTCGGCCAGCAGGACCAGCGCCAGGATCACCCAGAACGCGGCCTTGGAGAGGGCTCCCGCCCCCGTCTTCTCCGCTGGGCTGATGGATGTCGATGTGGATGTGGACGTCATGGCGGGCTCCCTTCTGAGCGTCTGAGCGTCTGAGCGGCTGAGCAGCTGCGCTCGGGTGAGTGAGGTGACTGTGGCTGCCTCCATTTCAGAAAACCATAGCGACTATGAAAACGCAATCGCTACGACTTTGAAGTGACTAGGGGAGTGCCGGGTAAGGTGGAGGCATGACGCAGAAGACTCAGGAGCAGAAGGCGACGGCTCAGAAGGCGACGGCTCAGAAAGCGACGGCTCAGAAGGCGCCGGAACCCGGGCGGCGCGAGCGCAAGAAGGCCGCCACCCGCAAGGCGCTCTCCGACGCGGCCCTGCGGCTCTTCCTGGAGCGCGGGTACGACAACGTCAAGGTCGCCGAGATCGCGGCCGCCGCCGACACCGCCCTGACCACCCTGTTCGCCCACTTCCCCGGCGGAAAGGAAGCGCTGGTCCTCGGCGACAGCGAGGAGCGCGAGGCGTCACTGAAGGCGGCCGTGCGCGAGCGCGGGGACGGGGTGTCGGTGCTCGACGCGCTGCGCACGTTCCTGGCCGGGCGCGGCATGTTCGCCGACGACCTCGACAACGAGTTCCGGCGCCGCCTCGACCTCGTCGTCAGCACGCCCGCGCTGCGCCGCTACGCCCGCACCCTGTGGGTGAACTGCGAGGCGCCGCTGGCCGAGGTCATCGCCGAGGAGTCGGGCAAGAGCCCGGACGACGTCGGCCTGCGCCTCCTCGCCCGCTACGTCCTGGAGCTGCCGGACCTCGTCGCCGGCGACCCGGCGCCGCGCGACTCCCTGGCCGCCGCGTTCACGTACTTCAAGCGCGGCTGGCCCGACCTGGCGTGAGGGCGAGCCTGCCGGTGCCGGTGTCGGTGTTCAATTCCACGACCACGTCCGCCCGTTCGCGTCCCGGGGCGACCCGGCGGGCGTTCGCCTCGTCCGAGCGCAGCACCCAGTCGCGGGCGAAGGAGGGGGACTTGCCGAACTCCACGTGCCGGGCGATCAGCCGGTCGACGCGCACGCCGTCGTCCACGGCCACCCACCACACCTCGTCGAGCAGCGGGCGCACCGCACTCGACCACGGCTCCTCGTCGAGCAGCAGGTAGTTCCCCTCGGTCACGACGAGCGGGACGCCGGGCGGCACGGGCAGCGCACCCGCCACCGGCTCCTCCAACTCCCGCTCGAAACACGGCGCGTAGACCGTCTCGCCCTCGCGCGGGGAACGGATCCTGGCGAGCAGCGCCGCATACCCGTACGCGTCGAACGTGTCGGGCGCCCCCTTCCGGTCGGCCCGGCCCAGGCGGGCCAGTTCGGCATCGGCCAGGTGGAAGCCGTCCATGGGGACCAGTACCGCCAGGCCGCCGAGCGCCTCCACCACGGCGCTGGCGAGCGTGGACTTGCCCGCGCCGGGCGGGCCCGCGATCCCGATGACGCGGCGGGGGCCGCCCGGGGTGGCCAGGGTCCTTGCGCGGGCGGCCAGTTCATCGACGTACGACACCAACGGCTCCATGGGCCGCAGCCTGTCAGCTCTGCTTCAGCAGCTCCACCAGGCGGGACATGCCGTCCGCGCTGTGCCCCGCCTCGATCGAACGGTCCAGGAGGTCCTGGAACGGGGCGAACAGCTCGGTGGAGACGCCCGCCGCCCCGTACGCGGCGAGCAGGTTCGGGAACGCGGCCTGGTTCACGGCCAGGCTGGAGACGTCCGTCAGGTGCTGCCCGGAGTCGACCGCCGCGGCCGTGCCGGGCACGAAGCCCCGCAGCATGGCCTCGACCCAGCCCGTCAGCAGCGGCGTGAACTCCGCCGCCGCCACCCCCGCGGACCCGATCAGCGCGAACGCCTGCAGCGCGCCCGCCACCATCCCGTACATGCCGGTCAGCAGGGACAGGTCCCAGAGCGCCGCCAGGCCGGGGTCCGTCCCCGTCCAGCGCGTGCCGCCGAACGCCGCGAGCGTCGGACGGTGCTCCTCGTACGCCGCCTCGTCCCCGCTGTAGAAGACGTACGCGGCGTCCGTCGCGATCATCTGCGGTACGGCCATGATGCCGCCGTCGACGTACGCGGCCCCGGCGGCCTTCGCGCGGGCCGCGAACTCCCTTGCCTGGTCCGGGGTTCCGTTGGTCAGGTTCACCACGGCCTTGCCGGTCAGGTCGGTGTCGTGGAGGAGCCTGGCCACGTCGTCGTACGTCGTCAGGCAGACGATGAGCAGCGGACTCGCGGCGACGGCCTCCTCGACGGACCCGGCCGCGGTGGCGCCCCGCGCGACGAGCGGGTCCGCCTTGGCGGCGGTGCGGTTCCACACGGTCGTCGCGTGACCCGCCTCGAGCAGGGCCGCGGCGAGGGCGGAGCCCATCATTCCGAGGCCCAGGACGGACGCGGTGGACGCGGTGGACGCGGTGGACCGGTGGTTCTTCAGGGGCGCTGTGGCGGGTGTTGTCATGGGAGTCGTCATGGGAGTGGTCATGGGTGTCATCCTTCGGCGTGCCCCAATTGCCCACAAGTACCCACTAATTGGTGGGGTGCTGACCAGAAGGTAAGTCACCAGGTCAGCGCGTTGTCCATCGACGACTGCCAGTACGTGACCTTGATCGAGTCGTCGACGTAGACGCCCTTGGCGGGGAGCGCGGGCCGCGCCGCCGGGCCGTCGTAGTCGGCGAGGCCGTCCCGGCCCGCGAAGGAGACGGTGAGGGTCTTGGCGGTGTAGCCGTTGGAGCCGCTGCCGTCCGTCGCGGACAGGGCGACCCCCGCGTAGGCGGACTGGCCGGGCTCGAGCGAGACCACGGCCTGCGGCTGGGACTCCTCGATGACCGGGGGCACGGACTGGGCCTCGCCGAACCTGACCGCCGGGTAGTAGTAGAGGTCGCAGCCGGTCGAGCCGGTGTTGGTGACCGTGAGGAGCATGTGGTTCACGGGGCGGTTGACCGGGGCCGCGGTCGTCCTGGTGTGGGAGCCGTCGCAGACGCGGCGCCCGGCGGTGGCGTCGGAGGGCGTCGTCGGCCTGGGCTTCGGCTTGGCGGTGCCGGGCTGCGACGTGGCCGGGGCGGGCTTGCCGTCGGACGCGGGGGAGGCGGACGCCGAGGCCGAGGCCGACGGGGGCGTGGACGGGGAGTGGGACGGGGAGTCGGACGCGGGCGCCGATACCGACGGGCCCTCGTCCTTGACGCCCGAACCGTCGTTGCACGCGGTCAGGGAGAACGCGGCGATCGCGACGGTCGCGGCGGCGGTGGCGAGGCGGGTGCGGCGGATGCGGGAGGTGCGGATGCGGGAGGTGCGGACGCCGGTCATGTCGTTGAGCCCCTTCGAAGTCCGGGTCGGTGTGGTGCTTGGATGACTGGAGCTTGTGGGGTGATCCGTCCCAGTCGCCACGATCGCCGGGCAGTTGGGGACGCTGGAACGCCGAAACGGGCTCTGACCAGGTGAAACGCACGTGCCCTGGAATGCTTTGCCGGGACGCGGGGGGATGGAGGAACAGTGGCCGGGGACGATTTCGCGGCGCTGCTGCGGGAGTTGAAGGACCGCTCCGGGCTCAGCTACGGGACGCTCGCCAAGCGACTGCACATGAGCACGTCGACGCTGCACCGCTACTGCAACGGCACGGCGGTGCCCACGGACTACGCGCCCGTGGAGCGCCTGGCCCGACTGTGCAAGGCGTCCCCGCAGGAGCTGGTGGAGCTGCACCGGCGGTGGATCCTGGCGGACGCGGCGCGGGGGCGCAGGGCTACTGCCGAGGCCGCCGTGACCGAGCCCGCCGTGGTGGAGCCCGCCGTGGTGGAGCCCGCAGTGACCGAGGCTGCCGTGACGGAGCCCGCCGTGACCGAGCCCGCCGTGGTGGAGGCACCCGAGGAGCCCTCGGTCGCCACCGATCTGCCCGGGGTTCCCGAACCCAGGCCCCGGCCCCGGTCCCGCCGCAGGCGCACCGCGCTGATCGCGTCCATCGCCGCGGCGGCCGTGCTCGGCGCCGTCGCGCTCGCCGTGAACCTGCACACCGGGGGCGGCGACGCCGACGACCAGAAGGCGGTCGGGGCGACAGCGCGCACCTCGGGGCCGGCGGGCCGCACCCACGGTGCCACCGCGTCGCCGTCCGCCTCCGGCGCCAAGAGGTCCGCCTCCGCCGCGCCCTCCACCTCCGCGCCGAAGCGGGGCACGACCACCGGCCCCGCCGCGCCCTCCACCGGGTCGGGCGACGCCGCGGCCACGCCCCTCACCGTCTCCACCCGCCCCTACGTCTACGACAACCCGTGCAGCCAGCACTTCCTCGTCGACAGCGAACCGGGACAGGTCGGCCCGCCCGCCCCCACCGAACAGGACGCACCGCGCTGGGCCGCCTCGTACGGGGCCGTCTCCTCCGGGGAGCAGCGCGTCGCCCTCACCGTGCAGGGCACGGGGAAGGAGACCGTCGTCCTCACCAAGCTGTACGTCAACGTCGTCAGCACCGGCGCCCCGCTCGCCTGGAACGACTACTCGATGGGCGTCGGCTGCGGCGGCGGCGTCGGCACCAAGTCGTTCGACGTCGACCTGGACAACGGCAGGCCCACCGTCACCGCCAAGAACGGCCAGCGCGACTTCCCGTACAAGGTCAGCGAGTCCGACCCGGAGGTCTTCTACGTCAACGCGCACACCACCGGGCGCGACGTCCGCTGGAACCTGAGCCTGGAGTGGACCAGCGGCGACCGCCACGGCACGGTGCGGATCAACAACGACGGCACCCCGTTCCGCACCAGCGCGAACACGGACCGCCCCGGCTACGACTACCCGCTGGGCGGCAGCGAATGGATCAAGCGGGAGGAGCAGTAGCCCACTGTCCGGATGGCGAAATGGTGTGTGCAGAGGGCACCGACCTTCCTAGGGTCACCGCAACTGCCCGCCCGCCTCGAAGGAGCCGCCCCGTGAGCACAGCCGTGAGCACAGCCGTCACCGCGCCCACCCCGCCCCTGGCCGCCCGCGCCACCACCACCGGCGGCTCGCCCATCCGGGACATCCTGGCGGTGACGGCCCGGCCCGAGTTCATCAACTTCGCCGGCGGCCTGCCCGCGCCCGAACTCTTCGACACCGAAGGCATCGCGGCCGCGTTCGACCACGTCCTGACGCACGACGCACAGCGGGCCCTGCAGTACGCCACCACCGAGGGCGAACCGAACCTGCGCGAGGCGCTCGCCGCGCGGAACACGGTCCGCGGGCTGCCGACCGACGCCGACGACCTGCTGATCACCACCGGCTCACAGCAGGGCTTCTCGCTGCTCGCCGCCGCACTGCTCGACGCCGGTGACGTCGTCCTGGCGGAAACTCCCGGATTCCTGGGGGCACTTCAGGCCTTCGGTGCCACCGGCGCCCGGATCGTCGGCGTCCCCTGCGACGAGCACGGCATCGACCCGGACGCCCTGGACGCGCTCGTCGCCGAGCACCGGCCCAAGCTGCTCTACACCGTCCCCACCTTCCAGAACCCGACCGGGCGCACCCTGCCGGCCGAGCGCCGCGCGGCCATCGCCGGGATCGCGGCCCGCCGCGGACTGTGGATCGTCGAGGACGACCCGTACGGCGAACTCCGCTTCGAGGGCGCACGCGTGCCCTGGATCGCGACCTACGAAGGCGCCCGCGACCGCACCGTCCTGCTCGGCACCTTCTCCAAGGTCATGGCCCCGGGCCTGCGCCTCGGCTGGCTGCGCGCACCCCGGGAACTGCTGCGCGCCTGCGCCGTCGCCAAGCAGGCCGCCGACCTGCACACCCCCACCGTCAACCAGCTCGCCGCGGCACGGTACTTGGCGACCGTCGACCTCGACGCGCACGTCGCCCGCGTCGCCAAGGAGTACGGCACGCGCCGCGACGCCCTGCTCGCCGGACTGCCCGACGCCCTGCCGGAAGGCTCCACGTGGACGCGCCCCGAGGGCGGCATGTTCCTGTGGGTGAAGCTCCCCGACGGCCCCGACGGCCCCGACGCCCCCGGAAACGACTCAACCGCCCTGCTGAGCAAGGCGGTTGAGCACAAAGTCGCGTACGTCCCCGGCGCCCCGTTCTACGCCGCGGCCCCCGACCCCACGACCCTGCGGCTCTGCTTCGTGACGCAGACACCGCAGGGAATCGCGGAGGGCCTCAGGCGCCTCGGTCGCGCCCTGAACGGCTAGCGGCCGGCGGCTAGGGCGTGTCTTCAAACTCCCTCCCCCAGCTAACGCTGGGAGGTGCCCCCAGCCTCACGACGTCTGGCACGCGCCCCCAAGCTCTCGAACAACCTCGAGCAGGGAGGTGCCCCCTTCG
>NZ_JBITJZ010000023.1:0-81489 GCF_044460595.1 Streptomyces sp. NPDC050085
GCGCGCGGTCTGCTCCGCAGACACGACGCGCCGCCACTACGTGGCGGAAAACGGCCACGCTCCGCGTGGCCCACTGGCCGGCTCCGCCGTCCAGTGCGTCCGGCTCCGCCGTCCAGTGCGTCCGGCTCCGCCGTCCGTTGCGGCCAACTCCGTTGTCCGCGGCCTGAATTGCTCCGCAATTCAGGCTACAGAAATTCGCTCCGCGAATTCCTGAACCTCATCGACTGCAGCGCCCGGGTTCCACCCACCAACCGCAACTGGGGATCCAACTCGGCTGCTCTCAAAAGGAGTTGACGAGTCAACACCGAATACTGACACAACGTAAAATAACGAAGTGTCAGATACGGATAACACAGGCCTCACGCCGCGAACCCGATACTCGACACATACTCGTACTCGCCCCACTGCGAACCCAGATCCACGACCACGTCATAGATCCACGCTTCATCCAGTGCCCGCGCATCCCCCGCCGCCCACGCCCGCACGATCCGGTCCCAGTTGCGCACGTTCAACGAGCGGTAGTCAATGACCCGCTGACGCGGGCGCGGAACCTGGGACTGGTTGAGCGGGTGGAACTCGACGCGGGTACCGCGGCCTTGGCGGTTGAGGCGTGCCAGCAGGTACCTGGCCACGTTCGCGCGGCGCACCGTCCGGTACGCCGCCTCGATGCGCTCGAGGTTCTTCCTCGACGGAGAACGCTTGCCCTCCAGCCACGCCTTCAGCGTACGGTCCGTCACCGTCAGACCCGCCTCACGAGCCGCCTGCCTCGCGTGGCCCGTGCGCGTGAGGTAATGCAACCGCGCCATCAAGCCCCGGCGTTGGGTGACCGGTGTCGCGATGAAGTCCGCGAGGCGGTCGAGCTGACGGGCCACCGCTTCGAAGCCCTTGATGCCCTGGGCACCGAACTTGCCGAACTCCTTGTTTCGTTCCGGCATTTGCTCACCCTCCGCGCCTGGACTCCTGTCACCGCCGTCAGTTCTGACAACGGCACAAGCCCTGGAGAGGAAACGGCTGCCGAGAAGCGACCGACGTTGCCGACATTGCCTCAAAGAGCCCCGCTGAGCCATTCGCACACGCGTACCTATGCGTGCACATGACCCCACGGACAACAAACCAGCACCTGCCCCAACCCACCCGGACCCAACTCGGCCAAGGGCCCGGTTCCGGAAGGGGGTCGGCGGAGTGGTGCTCAGCGGGCGCTCGATCCCGGCTAGGCGCGGGGCGGCGGAGGATGATCCTCCAGGTCGGTTCCTCCTGTCGCCAATGGCCTGCCGACCCGCGGATTCTCCTTGCTTCCTGCGGCCGGAGAGACCCCTTGGGCCGCGCCTGCCTCGTACTTGAGCGCCCTGGCTCTCCGTCACCGGAGGTGGTTGTGTTCGCCGCGGCGTGAGGCTCGATCAGCGCTCACGTCCACGGCTCGTACCACCGTCATCCGGCACGGGTCCGCACACACGGTCGGCCCTCGCCGACGCGAGGCCGGTCCGGAGGACCTCGGGGCCGATCCATCGCTCACTCAACCGAGGAGTACTCATGATCACGGCAGTACTGGACGACTTCGAGCAGTCGACGGTCCAGGCAGAGGACGTCTTCGACCTCGATCTGCAGATCGAGGCCGGGCCGGTTGTCGCTCCCGACGCTGCGATCACCGGCACGTGTATCTGCAGCATCCTCAAGACCAACTGCACCTGCTGAAAAAGCAGTTCAGAGCGTGTCTGCAGTGTGTTGACACACCCCTCAGACTCAGGAGAATCCCATGATCACTTCTACGCTCGACCCCATGGACGCCGCGGACGCCGCCTCCGGGGACGTCTTCGACCTCGACCTGCGCATCGAGGCAGGCCCCGTGGAGGCCCAGGGCGCCTGGTCCGTCTCCAGCTGTATCTGCATCAGCTCCACCACGCAGGCCGGTAACTGCTGACGCCTGTGGCGAGCCCGGCCGTTCGCGCGCCTCGGCCGCGGACGGTCGGGCAGGAGAACCGGCCCCTTCTCCACCCTCTGTCCCGCAGTGCCGAAGTGCCGAAGTCCCAGGAGAGGAAGGGCATTTGATGTCCTCGTCGCCAGGCCCGCGCTATCGCCCCACGTCGGTCGCCATGCTCCGTAGCCCGTTGCGCGGTGGTCCCCGTCGCATCCCCGCTGCGGGGCCGAGGCCGGTCACCGACGACATCTGCCGCGAGGTGCTGCGGGCTGCCGCCGCCGACGCCGTGTTCATGGAGGCGCTGCGCGTGGCCAGTCCCACGCTGGCGGACCTCGCCGAGGCGAGCACCGCGCCGGGCGGTCCGGCGGGCAAGTCGTCGGCGCAACTGCGGCGCGCGGCCCTGTCCATCGCCCGCTACGAGGCGCGCATGCGCTCGCGGGCGACTCCCTTCGGTCTGTTCGCCGGGGTGGCCCCGGTGCGTATCGGGGCCGCGCCCAAGGCGGTCTGGAACGAACCGGCGCGCAGCCGCACGCGTGTCGACCTGGCGTGGCTCGCAGAGGTCATACGGAAGGTCGAGGGGGATCCTGCGCTGTTCCCCCGTCTCACCTTGCACGCCCACGCCGGGCTGGTCCGGCGCGGCGGCCGCATCGCCGTGTGCGCGCCCTCTCGCATCGACGAGGCGCCGGGTGGTGGGGTTCACGAATCCCGCAACGAGGTCACGGTCCGGATCACCCCCGTGGTCGAGGCGGTCCTCGAACTCGCCGCGCATGGCGTGGAGTCCGGTGTTCTCGTGAGTGCGCTGGAGGAACGTTTTCCGCAGGCTGCTCCGGGTGCGGCGGCGCGCATGGTGCGCTCGTTGACCGATCAGGAGTTCCTGATCAGCACGTTGCGACCGGCGCTCGACGGCTCGGACCCGCTGGCCCAGACGCTGCGTGCTCTTGAAGCGGTGACCGGCCGGTCGGGCGAGGCGCCGCCGGTTCTCGGTGCGTTGCGGGCGGTGGCCGAGGCCCGGGACGCCTACGACTCCGCGGCTTTTGCCGAGCGTGCGGAGGCGTTCGCCACGCTGGTGCGGCGGATGCGTCGGGTGCATGACGGGGAGCGCCTGGTCCATGTCGACATGCGGCTGGGCACGGATGTCACCCTGCCGCGGGAGGTGGCCGAGGAGGCGGCTCGCGCCGCGCGGGTGCTCTGGCGGCTGTCACCGGCCGGGGTCGGTGCACCGTATCTGCGCTCGTACCACGGGGAGTTCGTGGAGCGTTACGGCACCGGGCGGGTGGTGCCGCTCGCCGAGCTCCTGGACGACACCACCGGTCTGGGTCCGCCCGCCGGGTACACCCGTCCGGGCGGCTCGCGCGGTGAGCCCGCGCTGCTCGCGCCGGAGGACGACCGGGCGGACCGGCTGCTGGCCGCGTGGGCCGCCGAGGCCCTGCGCGACGGTCGACGGGAAGTGGTTCTCGACGATGCGATGGTGGACCGGCTGGCCGAGTTGCGCGGCACCGACCCGGCCTGGCGGGCGCCGAGCAGCTGCGAGTTCTTCGGTACGCTCCTCGCCGACTCCGAACAGGCCCTGGCGCAGGGCGAGTTCCTGCTCGCGGCGGGTGTGTTCACCGGCCCGCGCGCGGGCTCCAGTTACGGACGCTTCGCCGGGCTCCTGGACACCGTCAACGACGAGCTCGCCGAAGCCTGCCGCCCCGGCGACGGTGAACCGGCCGTGCTGACCGTGGCCTTCCACCCGCGCTCGATGCGGGCCTCCAACATCGCCAACAGCCCCACCCCCGGCACCTACCGGCTGTCCCTGGGCGTTCCGCCCTCCCCCTCCGCCGCCGAGCTCCGCCTCGACGAGATCGGTATCACTGCCGACGGCAGCCATCTGCACGTCCTGCACCTGCCTACCGGCCGGCGGCTGAGCGCCCAGCAGCACACCGCCATCGACAACCACCGCCAGGCGCCCGACGCGGCCCGGCTGCTCCTCGAACTCGGCAACGCCAACCGGCGCATGCTGCGCCCCTGGAGCTGGGGCACGGTGGCCACGGCGCCCTACCTGCCCCGGGTCCGCCACGGGCGCACCGTCCTGGCCCCGGCCCGGTGGTTGCTCGACGAACTGCGTGGCGGCAGCGACCTGGAGCCGGCTGCCTGGGCCGCGGCGGTCGCCGACTGGCGGCGCCGCCTGGACGTGCCCCGGCACGTCGTGCTCGGCCACGCCGACCGCTGGCTGGCCCTGGACCTCACCGACGCCCTCCATCTGGAAGTGGCGCGCGACGAGATGACGAAGCACGCCGACACTGTCGTACAGGAACCACCCGGAGGGCAGCCGGCGACGGACAGCTGGCTGCGCACCCCCGAGGGCGACCCTTGTCTGCCGGAGTTGTCGATCCCGCTCGTCCGCGACCCGGCCGTACGCGATCCGCGGCCGCACCTGCCCTCCGCGCCACGGTCCGGTGCCGCGCGACAGCGTGCCGCCGTGCCGGGCGGGGAGTGGCTGTACGCCAAGCTGTACCTGCCGGGCCGGCACACCGACGCGTTCCTGTGCGAGCAGTTCGGGCCATGGCTGCGCCAACTGCCGGAAGAGGTACGGGACTTGGTGGACCGGTGGTTCTTCATCCGCTACCGCGACGGCGAGGACCATCTGCGCCTGCGCTTCCACGGCCTTGCCCAGGGGCTGTGGCAGGGGCTGCTGCCGCAGCTGCACGAGGCGGCCGGGCGGTGGACGGCGCGGGGTCTGGCCGGCCGTCTGGTCCTCGACACCTACGAGCCCGAGTGGGAGCGCTACGGCGGACCCGAAGCCCAGTGCGCCGCCGAGGAGTTCTTCTGTGCCGACAGCGGGGCCGCCCTCACGCTCCTCGCCTTGGCCCGCACCCACGGCACGGTCTGGGACAAGGACACGCTCGCCGCGATCGCGCTGGCCGACTGCGCGACGGCCATCGGCCGGGCCCCGGAGGGAGCCGATGCCTCGGACGGCCGTCCGCTCGACCCCGCGGCCGCCTGGCTGGAAGGCTGGTCGGGTCCCGGGGACCTGCCCGTGGAATTCCGGGCCCGGCGCCGCGCGTACCTGCGCCTCGTCGACCCCGTCGGCGGCTGGCCGGAACTGGCGCAGCGCCCCGAAGGGCCCCGGGTGCGCGCGGCGCTCGACCGGCGTGCGGCGGCCCTGCGCGCCTACCTGGCCCGTCTTGACGAGCTCGCCGCGACGTCCTGGACACCGCTGGAGACGGTCGTCCCCAGCCTGTTCCACATGACCTGCAACCGTCTGCTCGGCCCCGACCGGCCGCGCGAGCGACGCGCCCACGCCACCGCCCGCGCCTGTCTGGCGGGCAACGCCGACCGACGGAGGCACCTCGGATGAGCATCCCCGTCCTGGCTCCCGAGGACCGGCCCGCGCCCGACGCCGTGGCCGGGGTCGTCCAGCGGGTCGCCGACGCACTCGCCCGCCCCGACGGGCTCGCCCCGCATGCCCCGCCCGGCGGGCGCAGAGCGGCCTCGCTCGACGGCAGCGCGGGCGTGGCGCTGCTCCACCTCGAACTCGCCCGGCACGATTCCGCCCACCTGGGGGTCGCCCACGCGCACGTGGCCGCGGCCGCTCGCTCACTGACCGCGGACGCCCGTGCCGTGGGTCTGCACTCGGGGCCCGCCGCCGTTCTGGCGGCCGTCCAGTGTTGCGCCCGGCTCGGCGGCCATTACCCCCAACTGCGTGTGAAACTCACGCAGTTGGTGGCCGAGCAGCAGCTCGTCCTGCTGGCGCGCGAGCAGGCGCAGGCCGAGCGTGACGGCGGTGTCCGGTGGGCGGCGTACGACGCGATCGTGGGACCGGTCGGCACCGGCCGCACCCTGCTGACCGCCGTCGTCGAGGGTGGCACGGGCGAGCGCGCCGCCGCCGAACCCGCGCTGCGGGCCACACTGGACCACCTGGTGCGGCTGACCGTTCCGGTCGAGCGTGCGGGGCACCGGATACCGGGCTGGTGGGTGCCGGGGCACTGCCTGATGACCGAGGCGGACCGTGAGGACTTCCCGCGCGGGGAGGTCAACACGGGCCTGGCGCACGGGATTTGCGGCCCGCTGGCGCTGCTCACCCTCGCCGCCGAGCAGGGCGTCACCGTCGAGGGCCACCTCGATGCCATACGCACCATCGGCGACTGGCTCGCGGCACGGGTACGCAACGACGCGGCGGGCCCCTACTGGGAGCCGCGGCTCTCCTTCGACGACGAGGTGGCAGGCGGCCGCACCGGGGCCTCGGGGCACGAGGGCGCTCCCACCATGGCTTCCTGGTGCTACGGGCCTGCCGGTATCGCCCCCGCCCTGCACCGCGCGGCCCGGCTGGCCGGCGACGACCGGTGGCGTCGCGTCGCCCTTGACAGCCTGCACGCGATCTTCCGCCGCGACGAGGCTCCCTGGCAGCTGAGCGGGCCCACCGTGTGCCACGGGCTCGCGGGGCTGCTCCCGGCGCTGTGCCGCCTGGGCCGGGCCGAAGGGGACGCGGGTCTGCTCGGGCACGCGAACACCGTGGCCGGGAGCATCGTGCAACTGGCCGAGGACGACGCGCCGTTCGTCTTCCGCCACCTCGGCGTCGCCGATCCCAGCACCTGGCGGCGGGGAAAGAGTCTGGAGCGGCTCGACGCGCCGGGGGTTCTGGAAGGTGCCGCAGGCGTCGCGGCGGCCCTGCTCGCACTGTCCGAAGCCGGCGGCGCGTACTGGGACCGCGTCCTGCTCCTGTCCTGAACCTGCTCGCCCCTCACACCCACTGCCCACTGCCCATTGCCCGCTTGCCACCTGCCGCTTGCCGCCTGCCGCCTGCCGCCTGCCGCCGAGGAGACCGCGTTGACCACCTCAGCCGACACCCCGACCGCCGCCGCGACCGACCTCCCGGCTGCCCCTCCGGGGCTCCCCCTCCCCCGCAAGCAGCTGCTGCTCGTCGGCACCGGCGCGTTCGACGTGATTCACCTGCCGTACTGGGCGCTGACCTTGCGGGTGAAGTTCGGCTGGGACGTCCGCGTCTGCCTCACCGCGTCCGCGGACGCCCTGGTCTCCCGGCGCGCCATCGCCGCCGCGTCCCGGAATCCGGTGAGCGGGCCGGACTGGGACACCGAGCGGGGCCTGGTGCCGCACCAGGAGCTCGCCCAGTGGGCGGACCTGGTGGTGGTGCTGCCCGCCACCACGAGCTTCATCGGCAAGTGCGCCGCGGGCATCCCCGACTCGCTCGCTCTGACCGTGGTCCTCAACAGCCCGGCCCCGGTCGTGATCGGCCCCTCCATTCCCGAGGTGGCCCTGAGCCGCCCAGCCGTCAGGCGCAATCTGCGTACGCTCGAGGAGGACGGCTTCCACGTCGTGCCGCGGCGCAGCGGCATCTCGGTCCACGCGGGCGCGGCGGCCGACGGATGGAGCTGCAGTCTGGGCGCGGCATTGACCACCGCGGCCAAGGCACTGGCGTCCCCAGGGCATTGATCCCAGACCTACGTGGATGACCGGCCGGGGCGCTCAGCCGGGCCGTGGGCGGCTCCTCAGAACGCAGCGAGCCGGTCCACCACCAGCTCCACCCTCCGTTCGGCGTCTCCCGCCGGCAGTCGCCCCGCTCGCGTGAGGGTCGCCAGGCCGTGCAGGGCCGCCCAGAACGTCTCGGTGAACAACGCCGGGTGGACGCCGTCGCCGGCGACCTCGCCGAGGCACTCCAGCATCGCGGCGAAGGCGTCCTTCAGCGGCTGCGGGGTGTCCTCGCGGGCGTAGGCCAGACCGCCGTCGAGCTGGAACAGGGCGTCGTAGACCGCCGGGTTGTCCGCGGCGAAGTCCAGGTACGCGCGGGCCAGCGCGGTGACCCGGGCCCGTGGGCCGTCCGCGGCGGAGGTCGCCGCCCGCATGGCCACGGCCATTTCGGAGGCGCCCTCGAGGGCGACGGCGCCGATGATTTCGCGTTTGCCGCGGAAGTGGCTGTAGAGGACGGGCTGGCTGTACTCGATGCGCTCGGCGAGCTTGCGGGTGGTGACCGCGTCCCAGCCCTGCTGCTCGGCGAGTTCGCGGGCCGTGGCCACGATGAGGCGCTCGCGAACCGTCCGTTCGCGTTCCTTGCGTTCTTGTACCGACATAATTGAATCCTAGCACCGCTAGACAAGCGAGCGGCAGTAGGACTAGCGTTGCCTCATCAGCTAGCAACGCTAGATACCCGGAGGGGTCATCATGCTCAACGCACTTGAGGTCATCACCACCGTGAGCGTCGGCCTGATGGTGGGTGTGGAGTTCTCCGTCGCCTTCGTCATGAACCCGATCTTCAGCGCCCTGCCCGACGACAGCAATCAAGCAGCCCGCAGCCACGGCGGCCGCATGCTCGGCGCCCTCATGCCGGTCTGGTACATCAGCTC
Source organism: Streptomyces sp. NPDC050085 (assembly GCF_044460595.1). Taxonomy (NCBI): domain Bacteria; kingdom Bacillati; phylum Actinomycetota; class Actinomycetes; order Kitasatosporales; family Streptomycetaceae; genus Streptomyces; species Streptomyces sp. NPDC050085. The sequence goes on from NZ_JBITJZ010000023.1 coordinate 8,257, forward strand.
GGTCATCCTCGTCGCCATCTGGGCGATCGCCGGGCGGGACCACGACGGCACCGGGCTCGTCATCACCTCCGGCGCACTGCTGATCGTCAGCGTGATCATGTCGCTCCTGCTGCTGGTCCCGATCAACAACCAGGGCAAGACGTGGACCGCCGAGAACCGGCCCGCCGACTGGAAGCAGCAGATGAGCCGCTGGGACCGCTACCACTACGCCCGCGTCGCCGTCATCGTCGCCGCCTTCGCCTTCCTGGTCAGCGCCCTCGTCTGAGCCCGCGCACTCACCCAAAGCCCGACACCGACCGACTCGCGAGGAGAAGAACCATGTCGCTGAAGAAGATCAACACCGTCCTGACCGCCGCCATCACCCTGTTCGTCCTCTACCTCGGGCTGTCTTTCATGCTGACTCCCGAGACCTCCACTCAAGGCGTCGGCCTGCCGCACTGGCCCTCCGGTGACGGCGGCGGCTTCCTCGTCATGAAGGGCCTGCGCGAATTCGCGATGGGCCTGGTCCTCGGCATCCTGCTGCTGACGGGCCACCGTCGCGCCCTCGGCCTGGTCCTGCTGATGGAGGCCGTCGCCCCGTTCGGCGACATGATCAACGTCTTCACCCATCACGGCTCCGCCGCTGCCGCGCTCGGCATCCACGGGCTGACCGCGGCGCTGATCGCGGTCACGGGCCTGCTGATACTGCGCGAGACCAGCACGGCCCGTAAGACCCTCGCCTCGGTGCCCGCCCAGCAGCCCGCCCCGCAGAGCGTCTGAGACGTAGGCCTCAAGTGGCCGACGGCGTGCGGGAGTTGGGGGAACCGTGAACGTGTCCGACCAGGATCGCCCGTTCGGCCGCGGTGGCCCGGGCGGTCCACGCCGGGGCGAGTGCCGCGTAGGTGGTGACGTCGTGCCAGTGGCCCTGGGTGTGGAACAGCTCGCGCAAGGTCGCCTCGGGGTGCAGGCCCGCCGCGAGCATGACCGCGCCCATCCGGGTGTGGTCGGCGCGGTGTCCGGCCCAGATGCGGTGCAGGCCCAAGGGGCCGAAGCCGTAGGCCATCAGGAGGCGTCCCGCTTCGTGGCCGTGGCCGCGGACGGGGGCGTCCGGGAGCAGGACCAGGCTGGTGAGCATGGCGTTGCGGCCGTACTCCTCGACGAGCAGGCCCATGGTGCCGATCATGTCGTCCTGGCCGGGTGGGCAGACGGCGAGGGTGTGTTTGCGCCGTGGGTGCGTGTAGGGCTGGGCCAGGCACTGGGCGAACGCGTCCTGGGCCTGGCGGGCGTCCATGCGGTCGATGCCGAGGTAGCGGGTGAGGAGCGGGTGGGTGTGGATGCGTTCGAAGGGGGCCAGGTCGGTGGCGCGCATTTCGCGCAACCACAGGTGTTCGCCGTGCAGTTCGGGCAGGTGGTTCGTGCGGTTCATGAGGCGGCCGCTCCCGCGAGGGCGCGCTCGGAACCGATGAGTTCTTCGAGGTCTACGTAGTAGCGCCCGGACGCCACCGGGGCGCCGAGCAGGATGCGGCGTGCGGTGTCGGTGACCAGGGCGCCGCCCAGCATCACGCCGCTGGCCAGCTGCGGCCAGCTCGACAGTGTGTGTCCGATGCGGCCGAGGGCGTCGGTCATGGCGGGGCTGAGACGGGACTCGTCGCAGATGCGCAGGAGGTGGGCGAGGGCGGCCTGTGCGTCGAGGGCTCGTACGTCGTGGGCGGTGAGGTCGCCGTCGCGGCCGTGGAAGAGCGGGCGGTCGGGTTCGAGGTCGAAGCGCTCGACGTCGAGCAGACCGCGGTCGTTGGCGTCCATCAGGACGGGCACGCGGTGCCGGCGTGCGTGTTCGCGGGCTGCCGTCTTGACCCAGGGGGTGTCGCACTCCTCGACCAGCAGGTCGAGGGGGTGGTCGGGGTCGCCGAAGAAGGCTTCGGCGGTGTCGTCGGTGAATCCGTCGTGCCACAGCTCGATGTCGAGGTAGGGGTCGATCTCGTACATCTGCCGGGCGCACAGCACCGTTTTGGGCAGGCCGAGGTCGTGCACGCCTGCGCGCAGGCGGTTGAGGTTGCTCAGTCCGAGGGTGTCGAAGTCGGCGAGGCGGAACGATCCTCCTACGCCTTCCATGGCGCAGGTGAGTGCCGCGCTGTTGCCGACGGACAGGCCGATGACGCCGATGCGCCGGCCGAGCAGGTGCTGCTGCTGGGCGGTGGTGATCTTGTCGCGGTTGCGGTCGGTGCGGACCCGGCGGAACTGCGGGCGCGGGAGCAGGTGCACCAGGCGGCCCGACCACGGGTACCACGCCCAGGTGCCGTATCGGCTTCGCTCCGCTCCGTCGGTCAACTCCTCGATTGTGCGCGTGAGTTGATGACCCGTCAGGTTCTCGCCCGGGTGCAGGCAGCGGGCGAGTTCGGCGAGTTGGTCGTCGATGCGGTCGTGGCGTTCGCGTACGGCGCCCGAGGTGAGCAGTGCGTCCAGTGCGGCCCTGTCGTCGGTCTCGGCGGGGTGCAGGAGGACGGGGCGGGCGGCGGTTTCCCGCCCTGGGTGTCCCGGCGCCGGGCGCGGCTCATTGCCCGGGATGTCGGAGTACGAAGTGGTCACGAAGCGGGAAGCTACCAGCGCCTGATCTTGGAAAGCCCTTGCACAAGGGGGCGCGTACGGTCGAATTCACGCGCGGGTGTTCACCACCTCGCGCCCCTGCCCGCCCCCGGCACGGCTGAGGCCCGGTCGGCGCCCCTCCGGTCATACGGATGGCGTCGGCCGGGCCTTTGATCGGATCGCGGGTCAGCCGCGCGCGTCCGCCAGTTCCTCGGTGAGGGGGTGCGTGGCCAGTGCCGTGACCTGGATGTCCGCGTAGGGGCGGATCGGCAGGGAGGCAAGGACCTTTTCCAGGGCGTCCGCGTCGGGGGCCGACCAGATGCCGACGTTGCCGCGCTGGCCGGGCATGCGCCAGATGTGCTTGAGCACGCCGGTGGCCATGAGGTCGTGGGCGTGGGCGTGTTCGCGCTTGACGATCTCGGCGCGCTCCTCCTCGGGCAGGTCGTACACGCGGGAACCGTCGAGGTGGATCATGAAGTCCATGGGAGTCCTCCTTGGTGGGATGGATTCTCGATGTGCCGTCAGGCGGGGCGGCCGGTCTCGGCCTTGGCGTTCTGTGCGGGTTCCACGGGGTCCGCGGGGTCCGCGTGGTGGTGGCCCGGCGGCAGGAAGCGGGCCACGGCGAGCATCGTGGCCACCAGGACCGCGGCCCCGATGATCAGGCTGATGCGCATGCCCCTCATGAAGTGGGTGGAGTCGGCGATCAGCGCGCCCAGGAGGGCGACGCCGATGGCCCCGCCGAACTGCCGGGCCGCGCTGAGGACTCCGGAGGCCAGGCCCGCCCGCTCGTGCGGGACGGACTCCAGCATCGCTGTCGTCAGGGGCGGGATGGCCAGTCCTCCGCCGATGCCCAGGGGAACAAGCAGCAGCAGGAGAAGGGGAGTTGGGGTGTCCTGGGTGACGAAGAGCAGTCCCAGGATCCCCAGGGTCTGGATGATCTGGCCGAGGAGCAGCGGGAAGCGCGGCCCGTGGCGGTTGGTGAGTTTGCCGGCCAGGAGGTTGACCACGGTGGTGAAGGCCGTCATCGGGATGAACATGAGGCCTGCCACCAGGGCCGAGGCGCCGCGGTGGTCCTGGAAGAAGATCGTGAAGACGAAGACCAGGCCGTAGTAGCCGAGGTTCAGGGCCAGTCCGGCGCTGGTGCACACGGCCACCGCGGGGTTGCGGAACATGCTCAGCGGTACCGCCGGATTGCTCTGGCGGGACTCGGCCGCGAGGAACACGGCCGCGGCGACGACCGCGACCACGAATCCGGCGACGGTGCCCACGTCCGTCCAGCCGTGGGAACCTCCGTTGATCACCGCGAACACCAGGGCGGCCAGGGCCAGGACGGCCGTCACCTGGCCGAGCGGGTCCATCGGGGCCGGGCGGCGCGGGGACTGGGGGGCGCGGAGCATGCCGACGAGCGCGACGATGCCGACGGGGATGTTGATGAAGAAGATCCAGCGCCAGCCGAGTCCGGTCGTCAGTGCCCCGCCGACGACGGGTCCCGCGGCGACCGCCGCGCCGCCGCCGGCCGTCCACCACGCGATGCCGCGGGCGCGGTGGGTGGGCTCGTCGTACGCCTGGCGGACCAGGGCGAGCGAGGCCGGCATCATCACCGCTGCCCCCGCGCCCTGGATGGCGCGGGCGACGATGAGCACATCGAGGCTGGGCGCGAGCCCGCAGAGCACGGACATCAGGGTGAAGACGGACAGGCCGATCGTGAAGGCGCGGCTCGCGCCGATGCGGTCCGAGATGGCACCTGCCGACAGCAGCAGCGCCGCGAAGAGCAGGGTGTACGCCGTCACCACCCATTGCAGTGCCGAGACCTGGCCGTCCCACTGCGCGCCGATGCTCGGCAGGGCGACGTTCACCACCGTCGTGTCCAGCGTGATCACGAAGAACGCGAGGCAGGCCACGAGGACGGTGGCGTTGGGGCTCAGCCTCGGCCGGACGTCAGCCGCCGTTGCCCCGGGGGAAGAGCCAGCGGCAGGTCGCCTGCTCACAGTGTCCTTTCGAAGTGGGCCCTCACCGAGTCCAGGGCCGGGGCCACCGTCGATTCCTGGTCGTAGAAATCGAACTGGCTGCCCGTCGTCCACTGCAGTTCCTTGGGGGCCGTCAGCGCCTCGTGGAAGCGGCGGGCGCCGTCCGGGACGGCGGCGTCGGGGCTGTGCAGCATGTACGTGGGTGCCGTGCACCGGGAGGCGACCGCGATGGGGTCGAAGGTCAGCCACTCCGGCCAGCTCATGACGGCGAACCGGTTGCCCCACTGCGGGATGGCTCCCCGGTCGGCGTTCAGGTAGTAGTCGAACGGGCCGTACATGGCCGCCCGTTCGTCGGTGTCGCTGGCCGCCGGGATGTAGTCGACCTCGCCCGTCGCGTCGTACTTCGCCCGGGCCGCCTCGCCCAGGGCCATCCGCTCGCGGATGCCGTCCACGCCGCCGTAGATGTCCTGGACCAGGGTCGCGTCGTGCAGCCACGGGGCGACCATGGCGACGGAGCGGATCTGCGAGGTGCGGGAGCCGGCGACCGCGACGTATCCGGCGCCGGCGCAGATGCCGAGCGCGCCGATGCGGGAGGCGTCCACGTCGGGCCTGGACTTCAGGTAGTCGACGGCGCTCACGATGTCCGCGATCTTGCGCTCGGGCGACTCGAAGTTCCGCGGGTCGCCCTTGGACGCCCCGTAGCCGCGGAAGTCGAAGGCGAGGGCGGTCAGGCCGCGCCGGGCGAGCCCGGCGGCGTAGTGGCCCGCCATCTGTTCCTTGACCGTGAGCCACGAGCCGACCACGAGCACTGCGGGTAAGGCGGCTCCGGCCTGCTGCGACGCCGGCTGGTAGAGGTCGCCGCGCAGGTCGACCCCTTCGCTGGGGAGTGCCACCCCCTCGACGCGCACATCACCGTTGGGGTTCATGGGGGTCTCCCTTCCAGGTCCTGCCAGCGCTCGCTGCGCTCCTCGATGCATGGTAACCAAGTCGATTGACTCACTGTCAAGTCAAGAGTCATTTTCTCATGATCGAATATGACTGGCTTGTTGACATCGCGTTCGTGGCGCGGTCACTCTCGATCGATCACCGAACAAGGAGTCGACTATGACGACGCAGGGTCAGCTCGCCCCGTCGCGCGACGCCCAGTCAGTGGGGCGCTACTTCCTGGACCGGATCGGGGGCGGCCAGCTCGACGCCGCGTTCGCCTGCCTGGCCGACGACGTGGTCATGGAGATGCCGTTCGCCCCGCCGGGCAGCCCGACCCGCCTCGAGGGGGCCGACGCGCTGCGCAGCCTGTACACGGGAGTCGTGGGCGCGGCCCAGTCCATCGAACTGCCGGTCAGCACCACCTGGCCGTTCGCCGACCCCGAGTGGGCGCTGGTCGAGTACTCGGGCCGGATCGTCCAACCCGGCGGGCAGGAGTACACGAACGTCTACCACGGCCTGTTCCGCGTCGTGGACGGGAAGATCAAGGTCTTCCGGGAGCTCTACGACACCTACCGGTTCGCCGAGCAGGTGCCCGTCGAAGCCCGCCGGGCGATGTTCCCGACCACCGACTCGACCACCGACTCGACCACCGACGAGGGGTGACCGCGATGACCGGGACCGCCGCCCGCGCCCTCGGCGTGGGAGTCCCCCTGTCCGGAGCGTGGGCCACCCCCGCCACCCAGGTGCGGGTCGCCCAGCAGGCCGAGGCGCTCGGCTACCAGTCGCTGTGGACCTTCACCCGGCTGCTCTTCCCGATGCAGAGCAACGACGCCGAGTGGTCCTCCGACTTCCAGCCCGCCTTCCACCACGGCGTGGCCGAACCGCTCATCACGCTCGGCTACCTGGCCGGCCGCACCGAGCGGATACGGCTGGGCATCTCCGTGCTCAACGCGCCCTTCTTCGCCCCCGCGGTGCTGGCCAAACAACTCATCCAGCTCGACCGGGTGTCGGACGGGCGGCTCGACGCCGGACTCGCCCAGGGCTGGTCCGAGGAGGAGTTCCGGGCGGTCGGCCTGCCCATGGAGCGACGCGTCGCCCGCACACTGGAGTACGTCGAGGTGCTGCGCCGCATGTGGGAGCAGGACCAGGCGGAATTCCAGGGCGAGTTCACCGAGCTGCCGCGCACCCTGGTCCGCCCCCGCCCCGTCCAGCCGGCCTTCCCGCTGCTGCTCGGCGGCTCCACCGAGAAGGCCTTCACACGGGCGGGACGGCTGGCCCAGGGCTGGGTCAGCCCGGGCTTCGTCGGCGTCGCGGAGGTCGCCGAGGCGGCGACCGGGGTCCGCGCGGCCGCCGAACGCGCCGGGCGCTCGCCCGAGGACATGCGCATCGTCGTACGGGCCACCGTCTTCCTCGGCCCCGAACTCGCCGCAGGGCGCGCCCCCTTCCACGGTTCGCTCGGCCAGATCCGGTCGGACATCGAGCAGATGCACGACGCCGGAGCCACCGAGGTCTTCCTCGACTTCAACTTCGATCCGCGGATCGTCGGTCCCGACGCGGACCCCGCCGACTCCCTCGGCCGGGTCGAGGAAGCCCTGGGCGCGCTCGCTCCCGTCGCACTTCCCGCCGCGCGCTGAGGCGTGCACCAGGAGACTTTGGAGAGACCATGATCGATGCGATTTCGCGGCTCGTCGCGGGCTGCCGGCCCGACGGCACCTCGGTGGTCGAGGCGAGCGGGCCCGTCACGCCGCTGAGCGTGGGTGCGCTGCCCGGCGTCGAGTTCTACCAGGTCTGGGGGCGCAACGACGCCCCGGCGATAGGCGACGGCGGCGCCGAGGCGGCTTTCGCCCCCTACTTTCCCGGGGTCGAGGGGACCCGCTTCGTGATCCTGCGCTGGCCCCCGGAGACCGGGCGCGGCCCGCAGGGCGATCCCGAGGCGCTCTCCGCCGAGGTCGAGCAGGTCTTCCCCGGGCTGCTGCAGGCGCTGGCGCCGGACGAGAAGGGGCACCACGCGACGGACACCGTGGACATGTCGATCGTTCTCGAGGGCGAGCTCTGGCTGCAGCTGGAGGACGGCTCCGAGACCCGGCTGATGCCCGGCGGTTGCGTCGTCCTGCGCGGCAACCGGCACTCCTGGTCCAACCGCAGCGCCGAACCGGCCGTGATGGCCAGCATCTTCATCGGCGCCAACGACGGGCTCCGCCAGGCCAGTTGACCGGTCTCCTCAGCGTGCGCCTGCCCGGTCGGTGGAGGTGAGTCGGCCGGGCAGTCCCGCGTCGTTCAGGGCCTGTTGGTACGCGCCCGTGGCCTCGGCCGCGTACCCGTGCTGCTGCCAGATGTCCGCGATCCGGCGCCACGCGGCGGCCGACGAGCGGGCCGCGGGCAGCTGGCCGAGCTGCTGCTCCGCGGCTCGCAGCGTCTCCTGCGCCTGGCTGCTCTCCCCCGCAGCGAAACGGGCCTGGGCCAGCACGGCGCGGGCCTCCGCCGACTCGGTGCGCGGTTCGTCGCGCAGCAGGCCCAGCGCCTTGGCCGCGTGCTGCTCGGCTTCGGCGGTGCGGTCCAGGCGCAGGCACGCGAGCGCGAGTGCGGTCTGCGCGGAGGCCTGCTCCAACACCGTTCCCACATCGACGAGTTGGGCGTGTGACCGCTCCAGCAGCTGATGGGCGCGCTCGGGGTCGCCGGGCTCGGAGGCGAGCAGCAGCGTTCCGAAGGCACCCGAGAGCAGGGCGTGGTGGCGTACGTGGTCGCTCTCGGCCAGCAGTGCGCGGGCCCGCTCGGCCAGGGCGAGGGCCTCGTCGATACGGCCCTGGGACTGTGCCACCAGCGCCGCGTTCCAGTAGGTCTCGCGCTGTGCGGTGCGGCCGCCGCGGTCGTCGGCGATCCGGATCAGGCGGTCGGCCACGAGGCGGGCCTTGGCCAGGTCGCCGCGGGCCCGGTAGCAGCCGACCAGCACGGCGCCGAGCTGGATGTGGTCGTCGGTGGCCTCGAGGCCCAGGCGGTCGAGCCGGCGCAGGGCCCGCTCGCCGATCTCGACGCTGAGGACCTGGTCGCCGAGGGCCTGGTGGCAGCGGCACAGCGCGGTGGCCAGCCGGCTCCACTCCGCCGAACCGGCTACGCACGCGGGGTCCTCGTACAGCAGGGTCAGGGCCTGGACGGCGGCCTCGAGGCGGCCGAGCTGCTCCAGGGCGAGCGCCTGGCCCAGGCGTGCGCGGCGCACGGTGGCCTCGGGCAGGACGGGCGTGGAGGCGAGGACCTCGCTGTAGGCCTGCAGGGCCTCCCCGCCCGCGCCGTTGTGCAGGGAGAGGTCGGCGAAGGACGCCTTGAGCTCCAACTCCCGTGTCCGGGTGTCGTCCTGGCCCGTGAGCAGGTAGCCGGTGGTGCAGCCCAGGCGCTCGGCGAGGAGGGCCACGACCGTCGCGGAGGGGGTTCGCTTGCCGGATTCGATCAGCGAGATGTAGCTCACCGAGACGTCGTCGCTGGCGAGGTCCTGCTGCTTGAGCCCGCGTGCACGGCGCAGTTCCCGCAGCCGTCGGCCGGTGCCTTCACCGTCTTCGGCGGTGCTGTCCACAGTGTCTCCTCGGGGCCTGCTGGGTGTGCGGTCGGCGGGGCGAGTCAAATTTTACAGGAAGTTTGACAACTGTCGCCATTTCCGGTGAACGAAGTCACAGCCGGGGTGCTGCCCGTGGCCACGCATCGCGACTTCAGGATGTACAACGCCCCTTTTCGCGGCCTCCCCCGGCCTCTGGTTATGGTCACGGCGAGTGACGACAGTGCTCGGGTTCGAGACGGGAGCGGGGCATGTTCCGACCGATGCGGCGTGCGGCCTTCTTCGACCTCACCCATCCGGAGCGTCCCGGGCACCAGGACGCGGCCCTGTGCAGCGCGCTGGCGGACCACCGGGCGGCGGGGGACCTCGTGGTCCTGGTCGCCGACGCCCACCGGCTGCTGCCGAAGCGGCTGTCCGCCGAGGGGACCCTGCTGCGGCTGCCCCCGTCCGCGACCGGCGACATGGACAAGTGCACGGCGGTCGTGGAGGCGATGACGCGGCTGTGCATCGACCCGGCCAGCTGTTTCGGCTACGGAGACCTGTGCGCCGGGACGGGGCTGCTCAGCGTCGTCGGCAACCCGCGTGTCATCGCCTGCAGCGCGGACAGCAGCAGGCTCGCCCAGGAACGGGGCTGGCCCGTCGTCGTGCCGCCGTCTCCCGTCTAGACCTCAGGAAGTCGCCATGCATGTGCAGCAGCCCGCCCCCTCGTCCCGGTTGCGCGTCGATCTGCTCACCAAGGAATTCCCTCCGGAGATCTATGGAGGCGCCGGTGTCCATGTCGCGGAACTCGCCGGGGAGTTGGGCGCACTGGTCGATCTGCGGGTGCACTGCTTCGGTGCGCCGCGCGAGGCGCCGCACGTGAGCGCGTACGCGGAACCCGAACTGCCGGGGGAACCGAACCCCGCGCTGCGCACCCTCGGGGTGAACGTCGAGATGGCCGCGGCGTGCGCGGGCGCGGACCTGGTCCACAGCCACACCTGGTACGCCAACGGGGCCGGCCGGCTCGCGCAGGTGCTGTACGGCGTCCCCCATGTCGCCACCACCCACAGCCTCGAACCGCTGCGCCCCTGGAAGGCCGAACAGCTGGGCGGCGGCTACGCGTTGTCGTCCCTGGTGGAGCGGTCGGCGCTGGAGAGCGCGGACGCGCTGATCGCCGTGTCGCACGGGATGCGCGCGGACATCCTGCGCGTGTATCCCGACGTCGACCCGGACCGGGTGCACGTGGTGCACAACGGCATCGACACCCGCGCCCACCGGCCCGACCACGGCACCGCGGCGCTCGAACGGCACGGGGTGGACCCCGACCGGCCCATCGTGCTGTTCGTCGGCCGCGTCACCCGGCAGAAGGGGCTGCCCCAACTGCTGCGCGCCGCCTTCGAGTTGGACCCGCGCGCCCAGCTCGTGCTGTGCTGCGGGCAGCCGGACACCCCCGAGATCGGGGCCGAGACCGCGGCGCTGGTCGACGAGCTGCGCCGGGTGCGCGACGGGGTCGTACGGATCGACGGGATGCTCGACCGGACGTCCCTGCTGCAGTTCCTCACCCATGCGTCGGTGTTCGTCTGCCCGTCCCTGTACGAGCCGATGGGCATCGTGAATCTGGAGGCCATGGCCTGCGGCACGGCCGTGGTGGCCACCGCGACGGGCGGCATACCCGAGGTCGTCGCGGACGGCGAGACGGGACTCCTCGTACCCATCGAGCAGGAGCAGGACGGCAGCGGCACCCCGCTGGACCCCCGGCGGTTCGCCGCCGACCTCGCGGCCGCGGTGAACCGGCTCCTGGCCGATCCGGACCACGCCGCCCGGCTCGGTGCGGCCGGGCTCGCGCGGGCGCAGAAGGAATTCGGCTGGGACGTGGCGGCGCAGCGGGCGCACGCCGTGTACCGCTCGGTGCTTGACCGCCGGCCGCAGCTGTCCCGTACCGCGACCTCATGATGTGTGTTTGATTTCTTTGACCCGGCCACCGCTTTCGCAGATACCTTCAGGAACATGTCTCAAACGACTTCCGCGCACCAAGTAGAAGGCGTCCCGGACAATTCGAGTTCCTCGTACGGAAATTCCCCGTTCGAGGGCAGGGAATTGAAATCCGGGGGGTCCGCTGCATCCTCCGTGGAGTCCTCCCCGAAAAGCGGGGCACGGGTCACGACCCTGGAGCTCTTCTTCGACCTCGCGTTCGTCTTCAACTTCACCCAGCTCGCCCGGGTGCTGAGCCGGGACATGACGCTGCGCGGAGTCGGCCAAGTACTGCTGATCTTCTGGCTGTTGTGGTGGATGTACGGCGGGTACGCGTGGCTGACCAACCACCTGCCGCCGCACCGCAGGCACCACCGGATCCTGCTGCTGCTCGGCATGGCCTCCTTCCTCGTCATCGGCCTGGCCACGCCGAACGCCTTCGACGGGGACGGCGTCGCGTTCGGCATCGGCTATCTGGTGATCGTCTCCGTGCACGCCGCGCTCTTCGCGTTCGGCGGCACCGGGGCGGCCCGCACCATGCTGCGCATCGCCCCGTTCCACGCCGTGGGCGCACTGCTGCTGATCTGCGCCGGCTTCCTCGACGGCTGGGTCGTGTACGTGCTGTGGGCCGCGGCCGTCGGCCTCGAGGTCATCGCGCCGGTGCTGACGGGCGTGTCGGGCTTCGAGCTGAAGCCGGGCCACTTCGTGGAACGGCACGGACTGCTCATGATCATCGCGCTCGGGGACTCGTTCCTGGCGCTCGGCATCGGCACCGACGGCGGGCAGGCGGGGCCGTCGGTCGTGACCACGGCGGTCCTCATCTTCGTCATCCCGGCCGGCCTGTGGTGGGTGTACTTCGACGAGTCCGAGAAGGCCTGGCGGGCCGAACTCGCCCTGGAGCGCTCGGATGCGCTGCAGCGCTCGCGCCTCGCGCTCGCCGCGTTCTTCTACGCCCACGTCCCCATGCTGCTCGGGCTGATCCTCATCGCCGCGGCCGTGAAGAAGACCATCGTGCATCCCTACGAACCGCTGGCCACGGCCCCGTCCATCGCGCTGGCCGGCGGTGTCGCGCTGTACCTCGGCGGCATCGCCTGGTTCCACGGGATCCTGAAGATCGGCCCCCAGCGATTCCACTTCACCGCCGCGCTGCTCGCCGTCCTGGCCATTCCGGTGGGCCATTCCGGATCAGCGGTGGCCGAAGTCGTCCTGCTCGGTGTCCTCATAGGCGCCGCCCTGCTCAGCGATCATCGCTGGACCCAGAAAATGGCACACCTCTATCACTGAAAGAAGAAGACCCCATGAGTTCTGTGGCCGACCGGCTTGACATCATCGAGACGTGCACCCGCATGGGCTGGTACATCGACCAGCGCGAGTGGGAGTCGCTGGGGGACGTGTTCAGCGACGAGATCATGCTCGACTACACCAGCCTGAACGGCGGTGAGCCGGGCCCGGTGTCCAAGAAGGACCTGATCGGCGCCTGGTCGGGGCTGCTCGGCCAATTCGCCGCCACCCAGCACCTGTTGAGCAACTTCCTGGTCGACGTGCAGGGTGACAGCGCCGTCACGACGGCGATGTTCCAGGCGACGCACCGCATGCCCAACGAGCACGGCGGTCCCCTGTGGACGCTCGCCGGCACCTACCGCATCGACCTGGAGCGGACGGCCGACGGCTGGCGGATCAGCGGCATCGTCATGACCGCGACCTGGGCCGACGGGAACCAGCACCTGTTCGCCCGCGCCGCGCAGGCCCAGTCCGAGAATTCCTGATCCGAACCGGGCGTGACCGAGCGGTCCCGAGCGGTCCCGAGCGGCGATATCAGAAAGTCGACCATCTGTTTCTTGCTGGCTCCCGAGTTTCTCACTCAGGATTTCTCTGGAATTCCTTCCCTTTCTAGGAGAGTTCATGAGCAACGCCACGGAAGAGACCAGGAAAGTCGTTCAACGGTGGTTCGACGCACTGACATCGGGCGACTTCGAGACCGCACTCGACACGCTCGCCGAGGACGTCGAGTGGATCAACTACACGCCGGTGCCCGGCTACAACGACGACATGAAGTGGATCGGCAGCTACCGCGGCCGGGACGCCGTCCTCGAGACCCTGAAGATCTTCACCGGTGCCGTGGACGTCCGCTTCGAGAAGTTGGTGAACCTGGTCGTCGACGGCGACCAGGCCGCGGGGGTCATCCACGAGATGTCCACCGTGCGGGGCACCGGCGTCGAGTTCGAGATCGAGTTCATCCAGTGGCTGACGGTGCGCGGCGGCAAGATCACTCGCTGGAAGTCCTACACGGACCCGTCGCAGATCATCCGGGCCCTGCGGGGCGACGTGTCGGGGCAGGAGGCCGCCTGATGAGTGCCGAGCTGATCGCCGCCGTGCGCGAGCGGGACACCGCGCGGGTCACCGTTCTGCTCGCGGCCGGCGCCGACGCGCGCCACCGCGAGCCCGGCACCGGGCTCACCGCCCTGATGATCGCGGCGGGCCAGGCGGACGCCCCGACGGTCCGGGCCCTGATCGACGGCGGCGCCGACGTGCTGACCGCCGACAGCCGGGCCGGTGCGACCGCGCTGCACAAGGCGTGCCAGGGCGGCAGCCTCGAAGTGGTGCGGGCGCTGGTGGAGGCCGGGGCCTTCGTGGACGCCGTCGCGCCCACCACCGGGCACACCGCTCTGATGGACGCGCTCTGGTACAAGTACCCGGACATCGCGGCGTACTTGCTCGACCAGGGCACCGCGCTGCAGGTCTACACGCACTACGGCTTCTCGCTCGAACAGCACTTCGCGTACGAGCTGAACGTCAACACGTTCGGCAAGGACCGGCTGCTCGAAGCCGAGAAGCACCTCAACGCCCGCCGGGCCGGGGACGAGCGTGCGGTGGCCGAGCAGGAGCTGATGGCGGCGACCGCGGAGGGCGACACAGAGCGGGTCCGCAAGCTGCTCGCCGCGGGCGCCTCGGTCGACGAGCGCTCCCCCAACCTCAGTGGCTTCAACGACAGTCACACCCCGCTGCTCGTCGCCTGCCGCGACGGGCACGACGAGATCGTGCGGCTGCTGCTCGCGGCCGGTGCGGACGTGAACGCCGTCGAGCCGACCTTCGGTGCGGTGCCGCTGCACAAGGCCGTCTACAACGGGCACGCCGGCATCACCGCCGACCTGGTCCGCCAGCCCGGCGTCGACCTCGACTTCCAGGGCGCGACCAACGGCTACAGCCCGCTGCACGACGCCCTGTGGCACGGCTACGAGGACTGCGCGCGCACCCTCGTCGAGGCCGGTGCCCGGCTCGACCTGCGCGGCCACGACGGCAAGACGCCGCTCGACCTCGCCGTCGAGGTGTTCGGCGCCGACCATGCGCTGACCGGGCTGATCCGCTCGCATGCCGCCCGCTGACGGTCCCCTCAACAGCCCTCCACAGACACGGAGTTGAAGCATGCTGTTCTACGTCCAGATGAAGTGGAAGCACGAGGGACGCATCACCCTCGACGAGCTGTGGGAGCTCGAACAGGACGAGGCGGTGCACGCCCAGGAGACGGTCGACTCCGGCTTCTGCGTGGGCATCTGGAAGGTCGCCGCGCAAAAGCGCGTCATCGCCATCATCGACTCGCCGGACGCCGAGGAGCTCGACCGCACCGCGCTGGGCCGGCTGCCCATGCGGGAGTACCTGGAGTTCGAGACCGTCTGGCCGCTGCGCGACTACCTGGGCTTCGCCGAGGACGTCAAGCAGCGCTACAAGGTCTGACCACGGCAAGGAGTTCGAGTACGTGAACCGGGAACGCACCCGCACCGCCCTCGTCACGGGCGCCAATCGCGGCATCGGTCTCGAGACCGTCCGCCAGCTGGACCTGGCCGGCCTCGACGTCGTACTGGCCGCGCGTGATGTCGCGCGCGGCCGGGCCGCCGCGCGCTCACTGGGCCAAGGGCGCATCCGCGTGGAGGAGTTGGACGTCACCGACGCCAAGAGCGTGGCGGCGTGCGCCCGGCGGCTTGCCGAGGACGGCGTCGACGTCGACGTCCTGGTCAACAACGCCGGGATCTACCCGACCGACTCGTTCTTCTCGCTCGACGAGGACACCCTGACCCGGGCGCTGGACGTGAACCTCATGGGGGCGTTCCACACCTGCCGGGCGTTCTGCCCCGGCATGGCACAACGCGGCTACGGCCGGGTGGTGAACGTGTCCTCCGGGCTCGGCGCCCTCACCGAGAACGTGCCGTCCCCCGCGGCCTACGGCATCTCCAAGGCGGCGCTCAACGCGCTGACCCTGGTGGTGTCCGCCGCGGTGCCCACGAGCGTCAAGGTCAACGCGGTCTGCCCGGGCTGGGTCCGCACCGACATGGGCGGCCGCTCCGCCCCGACCAGCGTCGAGGAGGGCGCCGACACGGCGGTCTGGCTGGCGCGGCTGCCGGACTCCGGGCCCACCGGCGGGTTCTTCCGCAACCGCAGACGGATCGACTGGTGACCGCGGCCCGGGTCGTCGCGGTGGCCGCGGCGGTGGTCGTGCTGGCCCTTGCCGCGACCGTCGCGGCCAGCGACTATCTGCGGGCCGCGGCGAGGGAAGCCGTCCGCGACACCCCCGACGCGCACGACCCGGCGGCCCTGGCCGCGCTCGACCCGGCCGTGCGCGGCTATGTCGAGGCCGTCGACTCGAGGGACGTGAACGCCCTGGTCACGGTCTTCGCCTCGCAGGCGACCGTCGACGACACCGGGCGCAGCTTCCGCGGCCGTGCGGCGATCAGGGACTGGGCCGAGGGCGAGGTCATCGGCGGCCGGCTCACGGTCCTGCGCACCACGCCGGGACCCGAGGGCCCCACGGTGCTGCTGCACTTCGACCCGGCGGGGATCATGGCCGGTTTCCGGGCCCGGTACACCTTCGACGTCGACCACGACCTGATCACCCGGATCACGCTGCGCTACGCCTGACGCGCCATCAACCCCGAGGAGACGCCGTGCCGTACCGCCCCCTGATGTCCGCTCTCGCGCTGGCCGCCCTGCTGGTCGCCGGCTGCTCCGCGGGCTCCGAGAAGGCCGAGAGCCCGCCGGGCGCCACACAGGTGACGCCGGACGCCGCGCAGGAGTCGGCGAAGGAGTCCGGCACCGTGACCGAGGGCCGCGCGGACACGGCGGTGGACCCCGCCGCCCAGGCCTACGTCGACGCCGTGGCCGCCGAGGACCTCGACGCACTCGTGGACGCGTTCCACGCCGATGCCCAACTCATCGACGTAGGACGGAAGTTCAACGGTCGCGACGAGATCCGCGCGTGGGCCGACGACGAGGTGATCGGCGGCCGGCTCACCGTCCTGAAGAACACGCCCAAGAGCAACGGCACGACGCTGCTGGTGCGCTTCGCCCCCGGCGGCACGGGCGGGTTCGAGGCCAACTACGAGTTCGACGTCCGCGACGGCCGGATCGCCAGGCTCAATCTGCAGTACGCCTGAGCGCGCCCTCGCGACCTGCTTCTCCCCCCTCACCAAGGAGTGGCTCTGCCATGAGTACCGCCACCGCACCGGGGCCCGGCGAGACCCGCGGCACGCTCGCCCTGGGCGCCCTCGGCCTGGGCGCCTTCGCCATCGGCACCGCCGAGCTGGTCATCGTCGGCGTCCTCAACCTCATCGCCGACGACCTGGACGTCTCCCTGAGCACCGCGGGCCTGTTGGTCACCGCGTACGCGCTCGGCATCTCCATCGGCGGCCCGCTCGTCACGGCGGCGACCATCAAGGTGGCCCGCCACACGCTCCTGTGCGCGGCGCTCGTCGTCTTCGTCCTGGGCAACCTGGCCGCCGTCTTCGCCGGGGCCTTCGGCATGCTGATCGTCGCGCGCGTGCTGTGCGGGGCGCTGCACGGCCTGTTCCTCGGCGCGGCCTCGGCCGTCGCCACCGGTCTGGTCGCCCCCGAACACCGCGGCCAGGCCGTCGGCCTGGTCTTCGGCGGCATCTCCGTGTCGACCGTGTTCGGGGTGCCGCTGGGCACGCTGCTCGGCCAGAACCTGGGCTGGCAGGCCACGTTCGCCGGGGTCGCCGTCCTCGGCGTCGTCGCCCTCGTGGTGATCATGATCTGGGTGCCGGCCGTCAGGAGCGGCGGCTCGGGCGGTCTCGGCTCGCAGGCCCAGCACGCCTTCCACCCCCGGGTGCTGGCGATGCTGGCGGCCCAAGTCCTGCTCATGGGCTCGCAGTTCGTCGCCTTCACGTATCTGGCGGCGTTCCTGGAGGACGTCACCGGCATCGACGGTGCCATGGTGAGCGTCTTCCTGATGATCTTCGGTGTGTTCAGTGCGATCGGTACGTTCGCGGGCGGCAGGTTCGCCGACGTGAACGCCTCGCGGACCCTGCTCGTGGGCAACCTCGTCCTCATCGTGGGTCTGCTCGGCCTGTACGTCTTCGGGGAGAGCCGGCCGATGGTCGGCGTGGCCCTGGCGGTGTGGGGCGTCGTCGGCTTCGGCGTCACCCCGGCGCTCCAGCTGCGCGTCATCTCGCTGGCCGGGGAGGGCGCCGACCTGGCCGCCACGCTCGGCGCGTCCGCCGCGAACGTGGGGGTGGCCTCGGGCGCCGCGGTCGGCGGCTGGGCCCTGGCCACCTTCGGCATCGAGGACGTTCCGCTGACCGCACTGGTCTGCGCGGTCCTCGCGCTGCCCGCGATCTGGGCCACCCGGTTCCTCAAGGTGCCTGCCGTGCAGGCACCTTCGGCCGGTTCCGCGGCGGCCGCCGCGAGCGACACCACGCCTGTTTCCACCGGCAGTTGAGCGGTGCCGCGGGCCTGGTCCGTTGCCGCGCGCGTCCCCGGGCGCCGCGGCGACGGGCCTCGCGCCGTTCGGCCGCCGCTCAGCTGCCGCTCAGATGCCGCTCACCCGGGCCACCGAGAACGGCAGGTCGAGGGTGGCGGAGCCGAACTGTGAGCGCAGCACGTGCAGCGAACCGCCGCTGCGCACGAGCGCCGTGGGGTGTTCGAGGGCCGGGTCGGTGAGCCGGCTGGTGACGGTCGCGGACGTGCGGTCCGCGGAGAGCGTGAGCCGGCTGATGCCGTCCGAGCCGAACTGCACGGCCCACAGCTGGTCCTTCTCCCAGAGCAGGCCGTCGGCGGAGACCGGAGCGCCGCCGGTCACCGTCACCTTGCGGACGCCGCCGGTGGCGGGCTCGAGCCGGAACAGCTCGCCGGAGGCCATGTCGGCGGTGATCAGGTAGGTGCCGGTCGCGTCCGATTCGATGCCGTTGAGGGTGATGGCACCGTCCGGGTGCGGGGCGACGACGCCGTTCAGGTCGAACCCGGTGGCCAGGGTCGCCGTGCCGCCGGAGGCGATGGTGTCCTCGATGGTGGCGGCGGGCAGCCGGTAGACGAGCTGGAGCAGCGAGTCGGTGACGTACGCGGTGCCGTCGGGCGTCAGGTCGATGTCGTCGAGCAGCGACGCGGCGGGGGTCGGGCTGACGAAGCGGGCCAGGCGGGTGCCGTTCGCGGTGTCGTAGACGGTCACCCCGCCGGCGTCGTCGACCCAGAGCCGGCCGTGCCGGTCGACCTCGGTGCCCATGGCCTGGGTGCGGCCGTCCGTGCCCGCGGGCAGGAACACGGTGGCCTCCGGCTCGCCTGCGCGGGCGCGGTAGACCGCTCCGGTGGTGTACGAGGTGACGTACAGGTCGCCGGTTCTCGGGTCGGTGGCCATGCTCTCCGGGTAGGCCTGGTTGCCGGGCAGCGCCACGGCCCGGTCGACAGTCAGGGCCCGGGCGCCCGAGGCGTCCGCGCGGGCGTCGGCTGCCGGTGCCGCGATCCCTACGGCGAGCGCGCAGGCGAGGGCGGACGCGCAGGCGGTGAAGCGGCGGCGGGCGTGGGTGAGCTCCATGGGTGGTCCTCTTTCGGAACGGCCAGGTGCCGGGCGTGTCCCGGCGGGCGTCGAGGACCATATGGCTGGATCCGGACCGAAAAGGGGGCCCGCGAAGGGCCCCGCACGACGACAAGAACGTAAAAGAGCGAGGTCAACTACCTGATGAGGCACGGTGGTTGAGCGCGAGATCACCTTCCGGAAGACGGCGACTTTGGTACGTGATGGACGACGTTCCGCATGGTGGGGAGGGTTCCGTTTCGGCCGGTCGCCGGGTACTCCCTGCCGCGCCACAGGATGATCCGCTGCGCGATCGGCTCCGTGAAGCGGGCCGCCAGGGGGCCCATGACGACGAGCAGCAGGACGTACGCGGTGGCCAGCGGGCCGAGGGAGGGGTCGACGGCGCCGGCCGAGACCGCGAGGCCTGCGATGACGATGGAGAACTCGCCGCGCGCGACCAGGGCGCCGCCCGCCCGCCACCTGCCCCGCTGGGCGATGCCGGAGCGCCGGGCCGCCCAGTAGCCGGTGCCGACCTTCGTCAGGAGGGTGAGCACCGCCAGCGCGAACGCGGGCGCAAGGACCGAGGGGATGGTGCTGGGGTCGGTGCTCAGGCCGAAGAACACGAAGAACACCGCGGCGAACAGGTCGCGCAGCGGCATCAGCAGGTGGTGCGTGTTCTCCGCCACCTCGCCGGACAGGGCGATGCCGACGAGGAACGCGCCGACCGCCGCCGACACCTGCAGCTGCTGGGCGATCCCGGCGACGAGCAGTGTCGTGCCCAGGACGACGAGCAGCAGCTTCTCCGGGTCGTCGCTGGACACGAAGCGGGAGATGACCCGCCCGTAGCGCACCGCGACGAGCAGGACGGTGCCGACCGCGGCGAGCGCGATGGCCAGGGTCACGCCACCGGCCAGCCAGCCCGAACCGGCGAGCACCGCCGTCAGGATGGGCAGGTAGAGCGCCATGGCGAGGTCTTCGAGGACGAGGATGCTGAGGACGACCGGGCTCTCCCGGTTGCCGAGCCGGCCCAGGTCGCCGAGCACCTTCGCGATGACGCCGGACGAGGAGACCCAGGTGACGCCCGCGAGCACGACGGCGGCCACCGGGCCCCAGCCGAGCAGCAGCGCGGCGGCCGCGCCGGGCAGCGCGTTGAGCAGAAAGTCGACGCCGCCCGCGGGGGCGTGGGTCTTGAGGTGGCCGACGAGATCGCCCGCCGTGTACTCCAGGCCGAGCATCAACAGCAGCAGGACGACGCCGATCTCGGCGCCGACCTCGATGAACTCCTCGCTGCCCGCCAGCGGGACGATGCCGCCCGCGCCGAACAGGAGGCCCGCCAGCAGGTAGAGCGGGATCGGCGAGAACCGGAGCCGTACGGCGAAGCGGCCGAGCAGGCCGAGCGCGAGGACGACCGCACCGAACTCGATCAGAAAGACCGCGGAGTGCACGTGATCAGCTCCGCTCGAGGATCTCGTGGGCGCCGTCCACGCCTTCCCGGGTGCCGATGACGATCACGATGTCGCCGCCGTGCAGGCGGAATTCGGGCCCCGGTGAGGGGATCGCGTGGGAGCGGCGCATGACGGCGACGATGGAAGCCCCGGTGTCGGTGCGCATCCGCGTCTCCCCCAGGGTGCGCCCGTTCCAGTACGAGGTGCCGGTGATGGTGACCTGTTCGGCGAGGAGCCCGAAGTCGCTGGTGTGCAGCAGGTTCGGGTTGTTGTGGCCGGGCAGCAGGGCGTCGGCGAGGGACAGGGCCTCGGCTCCGGTCAGCGGCAGCGACAGGCCGCAGGAGTCCGGGTCGTCGTCGTGGTGCACGTTCAGGGTGCGGGTGCGGTCGCGGTGCGCGATCACCGACAGGGTGTCGTGGCGCCGCGTGGTGAGCTCGTACTGCACGCCGATGCCGGGCAACGGGGTGGTCCTCAGACGGGGAGCAGGCATGGTGTCCCTTCCTTGGCTGCGGGCTGCTGGCGGCGGCGCGTCATTGCTTGCGCAACCACACGCCGCCCAGGGGCGGCAGGTCCACGCTCGCGCTGGCCGGCAGGCCCTGGAGGGGGTCGGCTGCGGCGTGGATGCGCCCGGGGTTGGTGACGCCGGAGCCCGCGTAGTGCGCCGCGTCCGTGTTGAGCACCTCGCTCCAGTGGCCCGCCTCGGGCAGCGCGAGGCGGAAGTCGCGGCGGACCGTGGGCTGGAAGTGGAAGACGCACGCCAGCAGTTCGCCGCCCTCGCCGCGGCGCACGAAGGAGTAGACGTTGTCCTCTGCGGCGTCCGCGTCGATCCAGGCGAAGCCCTCGGGGCGGGTGTCGAGGCTCCACAGGGCCGGGTCGGCGAGGTAGTGGCGGTTGAGGTCGCGCACCAGGTCGCGCACCGCGCCGTGCGGTTCGTGCCGGAGCATGGACCAGTCCGGGCCGCGGTCGTGGGACCACTCGGTGTCCTGGGCGAACTCCTGCCCCATGAAGAGGAGTTGCTTGCCGGGGAAGGCCCACATGAAGGCCAGGTAGGCGCGCAGGTTGGCCAGTTGCTGCCAGCGGTCGCCGGGCATCTTCGTCAGCAGCGAGCCCTTGCCGTGCACGACTTCGTCGTGGCTGACCGGCAGCGTGTAGTTCTCCGCGTACGCGTACACCATCGGGAAGGTCATCGAGTGGTGGTGGTGCTGCCGGTGCACCGGGTCCTTGGCCATGTACGACAGCGAGTCGTGCATCCAGCCCATGTTCCACTTCAGGGCGAAGCCGAGCCCGCCGTGGTCGGTGCGCCGGGTGACGCCGTCCCAGGCGGTGGACTCCTCCGCGATGGTCACCGCTCCGGGGCAGCGCCTGGGCACCGTGGCGTTCATCTCCTGGAGGAACTCGACGGCCTCCAGGTTCTCGCGGCCGCCGTACACGTTCGGCAGCCAACTCCCCTCGGGGCGCGAGTAGTCGAGGTAGAGCATGGACGCGACGGCATCCACGCGCAGCCCGTCGACGTGGAACTCCTCGCACCAGTACACCGCGTTGGCGACGAGGAAGTTGCGCACCTCGGCCCGCCCGTAGTCGAAGACGAGCGTGCCCCAGTCGGGGTGTTCGCCGCGGCGCGGGTCCGGGTGCTCGTACAGCGCGGTCCCGTCGAAGCGGGCCAGCGCCCAGTCGTCCTTGGGGAAGTGGGCGGGGACCCAGTCGACGATGACGCCGATGCCCGCCCGGTGCAGCGCGTCGACGAGGGCGCGGAAGTCGTCGGGGCTGCCGAGGCCGGCCGCCGGGGCGTAGTACGAGGACACCTGGTAGCCCCAGGAGCCGCCGAAGGGATGCTCGGCCACCGGCATGAACTCGACGTGCGTGAAGCCCAACGCCTTGACGTACGCCGGGAGTTCGGTGGCGAGCTCGCGGTAGCCGAGGCCCGGCCGCCACGATCCCAGGTGCACTTCGTAGACGCTCATCGCGGCCCGGTCCACGGTGCGTTCGGCGCGCCGCGCCATCCAGTCGCCGTCGCTCCAGGTGTGGCGGGAGCGGAAGACGACGGAGGCCGTGCCCGGTGCCGCCTGCGCCGAGGCGGCGAGGGGGTCCGCCTTCTGGATCCAGCGGCCGTCCGGGGTGAGGATCTCGTACTTGTACCGGCAGCCCTCGGCAAGGCCGGGCACGAACAGCTCCCACACGCCACTGGCGCCGAGCGAGCGCATCGGATGGGCCCTGCCGTCCCAGTGGTTGACGTCGCCGACCAGGCGCACGGCGCGGGCGTTCGGGGCCCACACGGCGAACGCCGTGCCGGCCACCGGGCCCCGGCCCGACTCGTGCTCGCACACCCGGGCCCCGAGCACCTGCCACAGCTGCTCGTGGCGGCCCTCGCGGATCAGGTGCAGGTCGAGTTCGCCGAGGGTGGGCAGGAAGCGGTAGGGGTCGTCGTACGCGTACACGTCGCTGCCGTAGTGGACGCGCACCCGGTAGTCGGGCACGGCCGTGCCCGGCAGGCGGCCGGCGAACAACCCCTCGCCCTGGTGCGCGAGTTGGGCCAGCAGGTCGCCCGACGGCGTGGTCAGCCACACCTGGTCGGCGAGCGGCCGCAGCACGCGCACGGTCACGCCGTCGGCGCCCGGGTGCGGGCCGAGCAGCGCGTGCGGATCGCTGAGGTCTCCGGTGGCGAGCCGCTTGAGGTGGGTGGCGGCCAGGGCGGTGGGGCGCTGTGCGGTGGTCACGACTGCGAAGTCCCGTCCGTGAGTATGTGGGCCACTCGATGCTGGGGATCGAGGCGTACGTAGTTGTCGCGGCCCCAGCGGTAGTTCTCGCCCGACAGGGCGTCGCGCACCGCGAAGGTCTCGGAGCGCTCCAGGCCCAGTGCGGGCAGGTCGAGGGTGACGGTCGCCTCGCGCGTCCCGTGCGGGTCGAGGTTGAGCACCACGAGGACCCAGTCGTCGCGCTCGCCGCGGGCGGCCCGTTTGGAGAAGCAGGTCACCGCGTCGTTGTCGGTGCGGTGGAAGTGGAGGTTGCGCAGCTGGTGCAGGGCCGGGTGCGCGCGCCGGATGTCGTTGAGCGCGCGGATCAGCGGCGCCAGCGAGTCCCCCGCGGCCTCCGCGCCGGCCCAGTCGCGGGGCCGCAGTTGGTACTTCTCGGAGTCCAGGTACTCCTCGCTGCCGGGCCCCATGGGCACGTTCTCGTACAGCTCGTACCCGGCGTACACGCCCCAGGTGGGTCCGGCCGTCGCGGCGAGCACCGCCCGGGCCGCGAAGGCCGCCCGGCCGCCGTACTGGAGGTAGGCGCCGAGGATGTCGGGGGTGTTCACGAAGAGGTTGGGCCGCAGGTAGGCCGCGCTCGGCTCACCGCCGAGGCCGGCCAGTTCGGAGAGGTAACTCTCCACCTCCTCCTTGGAGTTGCGCCAGGTGAAGTACGTGTACGACTGGTGGAAGCCGACGCGGGCCAGGGCGTGCAGCATGGCCGGGCGGGTGAACGCCTCGGCGAGGAAGAGCACGTCGGGGTCGCTCGCGTGCACCGTGTCGATGAGCCGCTCCCAGAACGCGACGGGCTTGGTGTGCGGGTTGTCGACGCGGAAGATGCGCACTCCGTGGTCCATCCAGTGCCGCAGCACGCGCAGGACTTCCGTGAACAGCCCGTCGGGGTCGGTGTCGAAGTCGACGGGATAGATGTCCTGGTACTTCTTGGGCGGGTTCTCGGCGAACGCGATCGAGCCGTCGGCCCGGTGCTGGAACCACTCGGGGTGCTCGGTGACCCAGGGGTGGTCGGGGGAGCACTGCAGGGCGAGGTCCAGGGCGACTTCGAGGCCCAGTTCACCGGCGCGCGCGACGAAGTGGTCGAAGTCCTCGAGGGTGCCGAGGTCGGGGTGGATCGCGTCGTGTCCGCCCGCGGCCGAGCCGATCGCCCAGGGCGATCCCGGATCGTGCGGCCCCGCTTCGAGTGCGTTGCCCGCGCCCTTGCGGTGGGTGGTGCCGATCGGGTGGACCGGCGGCAGGTAGACCACGTCGAAGCCCATGTCGGCGACGGCCTCGAGGCGTTTGGCGGCGGTGCGCAGGGTGCCCGGCCGCGGCGGCTCGGCCACGCCGTTCACGGCGGCGGGCACGACGGCTCCCTCGGAGCGGGGGAAGAACTCGTACCAGGCGCCGTACAGGGCGCGTTCGCGGTCGACGCGCAGCGGCAGCTCGGGCGAGCGGGTCAGCAGCCGGCGCAGCGGGTGGGCGGTGAGCAGGGCGGTCACGGGGGCCGCGGTGGCGGCGGCGAGCCGTTCCTCGGCGTCCAGGCGCCCGTCGCGCAGCAGCACGGCCGCGTCGGTCAGCCGCAGCGCGTCGTCGGTCTCGACGGTGGCGGCCACCTCGTCGAGGAGCAACGCGCCCTCCTCCAGGACGAGTTCGGTGTCGATCCCGGCGGGCACCTTGATCTCGGCGGCGTGCCGCCAGGTCGTCCAGGGGTCGGTCCACGCCTCCACGCGGTACGTCCAGTCGCCTTGCCGCCCGGCGGTGACCCACCCGGTGTAGCGGTCGGTGCCGGGGGCCACCAGGCGCATCGGGCTCCAGTCGCCCGGGCGTCCGTCGGGGTCGGTGAGCACGACGCCGGCGGCGACCGCGTCGTGCCCTTCCCTGAAGACGGTGGCCGAGACCGCGAACTGTTCGCCGGGGACGGCCCGGGCGGGGGTGCGGCCGCCGGCGCCGTCGTCGATCTGTGGCGCCACGTCCACGATGGGGATGCGGCCCACACGTGCTTCGGCGGCCGGGCGCGTCGCGTCGCGCTGCATGGGCTTGTCCTCCATGGTGCTCGTGCGTCCCGCGTGGTGCGGACGACTGCGGTGTGGGGCGGCGGCGGTGTCGGGCGGCGGCTGACTCGGGCGGCGGCTGTGTCGGGCGGCGAGGACGGTCAGCGGCGGATCGCGGTGGTGCCGTTGCTGACCTCCGAGATGATCCGGCGGTAGCCCGACACCAGCGGATGCTGCGGGTACGCCGTGGAGAACACCCGCTCCCCCGCGAGCTGCGCCATTTCGGGCGCGTACGGCAGGACCGTGGTGACGCGGGTGCGGTACGCGTTCTCCACTTCGCCGAGCAGTCGGTCGCCGACGGCGCCGCCCGGGGCCATGTTCACGGCGATGCTCATGGCGCCGAACCCGAGCCGGCCGGCCAGGGCCGTGGTCTCCCTGGCGCCGACGAGGTCCAGGCGGTCGGCCCGGGTCACCACGACGAGGGCGTCCGAACTCGCCATCGCGGTCACGGTCTCGTTGTTGAAGCCCGCGTGGGTGTCGAGCAGCAGCACGTCGAGCGCCAGGGTGTCGATGAGCCGGTCGAAGCCCTCGCGCAGCAGGCCCACGTCGTAGCCGCGGCCCATGATCTCGTTGACCCCCGTGGTCTGGCTCCTGGCCGGGACCAGGAAGAAGCCGTCGTGCCCGACGTTCTGGTCGACGGCGTACGCCGCGTCCTCGATCTCGCAGCGGCCGATGAGGTAGTCGGTGAGCGAGCGCCGCGCGGGGAGCGCCGCGTCGCCGAACATCACGTCCAGCGCGGGTGTCTGGATGTCGGTGTCCACCAGAGCGACCCGCAGGCCCGAGGAGGCAAGCAGCAGCCCGAGGTTGGCGGCGGTGCTGGATTTGCCGGTGCCCCCTCGGTAGGAGTGCACCGTGATGATCTGCGACATGTTCTCCACCTGACGGTTTCTGGGGGTGGGCGCACCGGCCGGTGAGGGGTCAGTCGGCGGCCCCCGCGGGTGCCTGCCAGTGCACGGCGAGCATCGTGATGTCGTCGGACTGTTCGGCCTGGCCGACGAAGTCGCTCAGCGCGCCGTCCATGTGGTCGAGCAGTTCCTCGCCGCGCACGGTGGCCTCGGTCAGCTGCTCGACGAGGAGGTCCTCGCCGAAGAAGCGCCCGGTCTCGGAGCGGGCCTCGGTGACCCCGTCGGTGTAGATGAACAGGGTGTCCCCGGGGCCGATCTGGGTGTAGCCGAGCGAGAACGTGCAGTCCGGGATGACGCCGACGACCGGGCCGGTCGGCTGCAGCAGCACCGGTTCGGCGCCGCTGCCGCTGACCAGGACAGGGGGATTGTGTCCGCCGTTGATGTAGACGAGGTTGCCGGTGACCGGGTCGAGGACGCCGAAGAACATGGTGGCGAAGTAGCCCTGCTTCATGTGGTTGCGCGTCAGATAGCTGTTGGTGCCCACGACCGCGTTGAGCAGGGGGGTGGCGCCCACGACCGGGATGGCGCGGGTGTGTTCGGCGCTGCCGGGCTCCTCCCCGATCAGGTCCGCCGCGATGAGGTTCTGCAGGCCGCTCTGTTCCGCGGTGTGCCGCAGCAGGGAGCGGATGAGTGCCATGAACAGGGCCGCGCCGACGCCCTTGTCGCACACGTCGGCCACGACGAGGGCGAGGCGGCGCCGGTTGACCAGTTCGAAGACGTCGTAGAAGTCTCCTGCGACGGTCCGCGCGGGCCGGTAGCGCACCCGGATGTCCCAGCCGTCGGGGCTGGGCAGGAACTCCGGCAGGAACCCCAGCTGGATCTCCCGGCCTATCTCCAACTCCCGTTCGTAGCTGAGCAGTTCGGCGTGTGCGGCGACTTCCTCCATGTTCCGGTTGAGCTCGGCGTGCTGATGGCAGTCGCGCAGCCGGGCCTCCACCAGGACGGGGTGGAACGGCGGGAGCAGATAGTCCGAGCCCGCGCGCACGTGTCCGTCGAGCAGGTGCAGATCGTGCTCCGCGTACGCCACCACGGTGGGCTGCTGCCCCTCGTCGGCGAGGCGCCGGGCCACCGATCTGACGGTGTGCGGCGACAGCGTCGCGTCGGCGAGCAGCGCGGTCACCGGGGGCATCCGGCCGCGCGAGGCCGCCAGCACGTCGCCGGGTGTGCAGGTGAGCGACTCGGCGCCCACGGCGTCCAGGGCCTTGGCCAGTTGGGCCGGCACGTGCCGCCGCTCATCCAGTATCAGGACTCTCGTCTGCGCCATCTCCGCCTCGTCTAGTCCGCTGCCGGCCGGCGCATCACGAGGGTGCTGACATTGCGCCCCGCGACGAGCTCGTACTCGAAGGTGTCCACCGCCGTGAACGCCAGGAAGACTCCCAGTCCGCCGATCTCCCGCTCCGCGAGCGGCACGTCACGTGCGGGCTCGCGCATGCCCTGGCGCGGGTCGAACGCCGGCGCGTCGTCCTGGAAGCGCACCCAGACGTCGCCGGGGTCGATCCCGCCGTCCACGGTGATCTCGCCGGGTTCGCCGCGGTATCCGTGTACGACGATGTTGGTGGCCAACTCGTCGGCGGCGAGGCGCAGTCGGTACAGCGAGCTGTCCGAGAGGCAGGCCTGCTTGCCGAGGCCGAGGACGAACGCGGACACCGGCTCGAGCGAGTCGACCGTCGCGGGAACACGGAGTCTGGTGGCCGCCGCGGCCTCGAAGTCGAACGTCATCTCGGTGCGTCCCTTCAGGCGTCCACGAGATCGATGCTGTGGTCGAATCCGGCGAGCCGGATGGTCCTGGCCACCGGCTCGGACGCGCCGACGACGGCGATGCGCACCTCGTCGCCCATCTTCTGGCGGGCGAAGACCAGGGAGCGCAGGCCGGCGCTGGAGAGGTAGCCGAGCTGCTCGGCGCGGATGACGAGTTCGACGGCGCCGCCGTCGGCGGCGCGGCCGACGGTGGCGTGGAACTCGCCGGCCGTGGAGGCGTCCAGCTCTCCCGAGAGTTCGATGGTGGCGACCTTGTCGTTGATCCTGAGGCGCACGTCGAAAGCCACGATGGTTCTCCTTCTGGGTCAGGTGGTCGCCGGAGGGGCCGCGCGTCCCACGAGGACGACCGCGGAGTGGGCGCCCAGGTGGAAGCGCCCGGGATGCTTCAACTCCGGTTCGCCGCCGACCGGGTGGACGGCGGCGTGGGTGTCGGCGAAGAGGTGCCAGCGCTGCCCGTCGGGCAGGGCGGGCAGCTCCAGGTCGTGCGCCTCCCAGTGCGCGTTCACGGCGACGTACACGTGGTCGTCGCTGACGCTGCCGCCCTTGGCGTGCCGGCCGCACCGCATCATGGCGAGCACCCGGCCGTGGTCGGCCCAGTCCGGGGCCCAGGCGCCGACGCCGTGCCAGCTGACGTCGGGGTAGCCGCTGCCGACGCGGTCCGTGCCGGTGGGGTGGTCGCTGGTGCGCAGGACCGGGTGGGCGTGCCGGAAGGCGATCAACTTGGCGGTGAAGTCGAGGAGTTCGGCGTTGTCCTCGACAAGTGACCAGTCGAACCAGGACAGTTCGTTGTCCTGGCAGTAGGTGTTGTTGTTGCCGAGCTGGGTCCGGCCGACCTCGTCGCCGGCCAGGATCATCGGGATGCCCTGGCTGGTGAGCAGGATGGTCAGCAGGTTCTTCATCTGCCGCAGCCGCAGCTCGCGGACGTGCGGGGAGGCGCTGGGCCCCTCCTCGCCGCAGTTCCAGCTGTTGTTGTCGTTCGCGCCGTCGTTGTTCTGCTCGCCGTTGGCCTCGTTGTGCTTGTCGTTGTACGAGACCAGGTCGGCCAGGGTGAACCCGTCGTGCGCGGTGATGAAGTTGACCGACGCCGACGAGGTGCGGCCCTGGTACAGGTCGGGCGAGCCCGCCATCCGGGTCGCCAGCTCGCCGACGAGCCCCGGCTCGCCCTTGACGAAGCGGCGCACGGTGTCGCGGTACTTGCCGTTCCACTCCGACCAGCGGCCGTAGTTGGGGAAGTTGCCGACCTGGTAGAGGCCGGCCGCGTCCCAGGCCTCGGCGATCAGCTTGGTGTGCCGCAGGATCGGGTCGTGCGCGAGCTGTTCGAGCAGCGGCGGGTTGGGCAGCGGGGTGCCGTCCGGGGCCCGGTCGAGGATGGCGGCGAGGTCGAAGCGGAACCCGTCGATGTGGTACTCGGCGACCCAGTGGCGCAGGCAGGAGAGCACGAAGTCCCGCACCACGGGGTGGTTGCAGTTGACGGTGTTGCCGGTGCCGCTGAAGTTGTAGTACTCGCCGTGCGGCGTGAGCATGTAGTACGTGGCGTTGTCGAGGCCGCGGAACGAGATGGTCGGGCCCTGCTCGTTGCCCTCGGCCGTGTGGTTGAAGACGACGTCGAGGACGACTTCGATGCCGGCCCGGTGCAACTCCTTGACCAGCGACTTGAATTCGTCGGCCTGCATGCCGAAGGCGCCGGTGGCCGCGTAGCCCGCCTTGGGGGCGAAGAACGAGACGGTGTTGTAGCCCCAGTAGTTGTGGAGCCGCTCCCCGGTGACCGGATCGGTGCGGGGATTGTCCAGCTCGTCGAACTCGAACACGGGCAGCAGTTCCAGGCAGTTGACGCCCAGGGCCTTGAGGTACGGGATCTTCTCCCGCATCCCGGCGTACGTGCCGGGGGCCGACACCTGCGAGGAGGCGTGCCGGGTGAAGCCGCGCACGTGCGTCTCGTAGATCACGAGGTCCTCGGCGGGGATGCGCAGCGGCCGGTCGCCGCCCCAGTCGAAGTCGTCGTTCAGCACCTGTGCGCGGTAGTGGTAGACGTTGTCCCAGTCGGGCTCGCGGCCCCACACCTCGCGGCCTGAGATCAGCCGCGCGTAGGGGTCGCTGAGCACCTTGCCCGCGTCGAAGCGGTCGCCGCGGGCGGGGTCGAAGGGGCCGTCGGCGCGGAAGCCGTACTCCAGGTCCTCCGCGTCGAGCCCGAAGACCGTCATGGCGTACACGCTGCCGATGCGGAACTCCGGCGGGAACTCCAGTTCGGCGCTGGGCCGGGTGGCGCCGCGCGTGAAGAGCACCAGGCTCATCGAGGTCGCGCCGTCGGAGTAGACCGAGAAGTTGACGCCGCCGGGCACCGGCGTCGCCCCGTACGGGAAGGGCCGTCCTGCCCTGACCCGGTACGGGCCGATCCGGTGCGTCGGGAAGGCGTCGATCCGCTCGCGCAGTTCCTGGGCCGGGCCGGGGGTGCTCATCGGCCCGCACGTTCCAGTTCGGCGTCCAGGTCGTCGGCGACCCGGAAGAAGTCCAGGAACCCGGTGGCGGACATGACGAACGAGACCTCCTCGGAGAGCCCGACCAGGGTGATCTCCGCGTCCAGTTGCTGGGCGTGGCGGTGCACGATGAGCAGGGTGCGCAGGCCGGCGCTGGAGATGTACGAGATCCCGGTGAGGTCGATCAGGACCACCGCGCCCTGCCCGACGAACGGCAGCAGCTGGGACTGCAGTCCGCCGGAGGTGGTGGAGTTGATCTCGCCCTCCAGGGCGACGACGGTGGCGCCGGCGAGCACCTGCGAGGAGACCTTGACGGTCATCCCTTCACCTCCGTACGGGAGTTGGCTTCGAGACGGACCCTGACCTTGACGCGGCCCGAGGTCTCGGGGAGGCGGACGGTCAGGGCCTGGGCGTTGAAATCGGTGTGTTCGGCGCCGTCGACCTCGACGGCGGCGATGCGCACCGCGGTGGCGGGCAGCAGATCGGGGGCGACGCGCAGGACGCGGTCCGCCAGCTGGGCGGGGTCGGGCTTGAACCAGAAGTCCATCGGCTTGCCGCCCCTGAGCAGGTTGTTGTAGACGGCGGCCAGGTAGCACAGCTCGGCCGAGTGGTACATCGACATGGAGTGGCTGCCCTTGAGGCGCTCCACGCCGAGGAGGTAGGGCAGGCCGCTGGCCATGGTGTTGAAGTAGACGGCGCCCTCGTCGTGGTCGAGGAAGAACGCGTTGTAGAAGGACTGGGCGTCGCGCGCCTCGGTGCGGAAGTCCACGCGTCCGGTGACGCCGTGCAGGATCAGATAGGCGAGGATCGCCTGCTCCTGCTGCCACCACGCCTTGCGGTCGTGCCAGGCGAAGCGGAACCGCTCCTCGCCGTCGACCTTGATCCGCTCGACCACGTCGTACCAGCCGCCGCGCTGGCGGTCGCTGCCGACCTCGGGCATGGACTCGCCCAGTGAGACGGCCGTCTGCAGGTAGGCGTCCTTGGGGCGCAGGGAGTTCATCCGCATCAGGTTCCAGGCGATCTTCAGGTTGTGGCCGACGACCGCGCGGTTCTGCTGCCACCCGTGGGTGGTGTCGGGCGACCAGTCCTTGTGGAATCGTTCCTGCACGAACGGGCTGTTCTTCAGGTCGGGGAAGCGCTCGACGATCGTGTCGAAGGTGTACTCGAGCATGTCGGCGTACTTCGGATCGCCGGTCGCCAGATACAGGTTGATCAGGTACGCGGGCGCGTGGTCGCCGACCGAGTTCCAGTTCTTGCGGGCCCTGTTGGGCCCGAGCGAGGAGTGGTCGGGGCTCAGCAGGATCGGGTCGATGTGCGAGAAGTAGCCGCCGTCCTCGGGGTCGAGGTAGAAGCGGTCGAAGAGCCGGATGGTGGCGTCCGCGTCCGCCTTGATCCGCGGGTCGCCGGTGATCCGGTAGGTCTGCACGGGCCCGGCGAGCGCGTAGATCTGTTCGTAGGCGGGCAGCGCGTCGTAGTCGTCGGAGAACTCGGACGTGAACAGCTTCGTCTCGACGTCGCCGTCGACCTTGAGGCCGTGGTACCAGTACACGACGTTCTCGTCGGTGTCGACGAACCGCATGTGCGCGCGCAGGTACTCGGTGCCGCGCTCGGCGACCTCCAGGTACTCGTCGTCGCCGGTGAGCAGGAAGGCGGAGGCCATGCCGTAGACGAGCCGCGAGATGGTGTCCGTCTCCTGGACGTGGCTCGCGGTCTTGTCGCCGCCGAGCCGGATCTCGGTGCGGTAGTCGGCGAAGTCGACGGGCCCGTCGCCGAACTGGGCCTTGCGGTAGAAGGCGGCGATCTCCCGGATCTGCCGGATCCACCAGCCGGCCTCCTCGAAGCGGAAGTCCTCGGGGTCGCGCCCCACGAAGATCAGCCGCTTGGCCTCGAAGCGCAGCGTCGCGTGGTGCGGATAGAAGACGCCGTACGCGAGGACGAAGGCGCCCGGGGTGAGCAACTCGTCGACGTGGCCCGTGGCGTCCTGGTAGGGCTCCCCCAGGTTGTGCAGCAGCTCCGCGCTCGGGCCGCCGTCGAGGCTCACGTCGAAGGACCGGCCGTCGGCGGTGACCAGGGTGACGACGCGGGCGGCGCTGTCGAAGGCGGACACCCGTCCCGCGATGGTGTCCGAGAAGGTGAAGTCGACGTTCCTGACGCTCTCCGGCTGTACGGACATGGCTGTCACACCCCTCGCAGTACGAGTTCGTCGATGATGGTCCTGGCGAAGAGATGGCAGTGGTCGCCGGTGCGGGCGGTCACCAGGTCGCCGTCGACGACGACGTCCTGGTCGACGTAGTTGGCGCCCATGTTGCGCACGTCGCCGAGCAGGTTGTTGTGGCAGACCACCTTGCGTCCGCGCACCACGTACGGGATCGACGAGGCCAGCCACATGCCGTGGCAGATGATCCCCTTGAGCACGCCCGAGCGGGCAAAAGCGCGGCGCAACAGGTCGGTGGCGGGGGCGAGTTGCTCGATGTCCTCGGTGTAGCGCAGCCGGTCGGCGACCATGCCGGACGGCACGATCAGCGCGCTGTACTCGCGCAGCCGCCGGTCGCTCAGGTCCTCCAGGCTGCGGGTCACGGTCAGCGGGGCCCGGTGCTCGTGGCCGGTGAAGGTGATCGACTTGTTGCCCCACATCCGGGTGACGAAGTCGACCCGGGCGCCCTCTTCGGCGAACCGGCGCTGGTAGTAGGCGATTTCGGGCTCGTAGAAGTCGCTCTCCGTCAGGATCGCGATCCTGCGCCCGCTGAGCGCCCCGTCACGGGACGGCACGTCGGCCGGATCAGACACGGTCTCCCCCTTCGGTGGTCCGCAGGTCGATGAGGAACGGCTTGTCGTCCGCGAGCATCCGCTTGACCGCGTCGCCCACCTGGCCGTGCTCCTCGACCCGCAGGGCCTCGACCCCGAATCCGCCGGCGATCTGCGCGAAGCCCAGCTCGGGGTGGGAGAGGTCGAACGGCGTCGGGTACGCGTGCGGGGCCACGTCCCGCTCCCGCCAGTACTGCTCGATGTTGTTGTCGAGCAGCTTGTAGCTCTGGTTGTTGCAGACGACGAACTTGGCGCCGATGCCGTGCCGTACGGCGGTGTAGAGCGCCTGGAAGGTGTACATGGAGCCGCCGTCGCCGGTGAAGCCGATCACGGTCCGCTCCGGGTGGGCCAGCTTGATGCCCAGCGCGCCGGGGATGCCGACGCCGAGCGATCCGCCGCGCGTGGCGAACCAGTGGCCCGGCCGACGGCCCGGCAGATGCGCGTTGAGGGCGCCCGACGCGGTCAGCGCCTCGTCGAAGACCATCACGTCGTCGGGGACCTGGCCCGCCAGTTCGCGCAGGAAGGCGTGGAGCAGCGATCCGTCGTCGGCCGGCGCGGTGGGCTGCTCGGCGCGGCGGGCCTCGAGCCGTTCGTACGCCGCCACCTGGTCGAGCTCGGACAGCATCCGGTCGAGCTGACCCGAGAGCGCACGGAGCGTCTCCTTGGGGTCGGCGACCAGGCCGAGCGTGACCGGGTGGTTCTTGGCTATCTCGTAGTCGTCGAGGTCGATGTGGACGATCCGGGCGTCCGGGCGGAACGGGTCACCGGTGTCGGGGAAGACCTCGGGGAAGGTGTACGTGCCGACGACGAGGACCACGTCGGCGTCCCGCACGGCGGCCGTGCTGACGGCGCCGAACATGTGGCCGAGGTCCCCGCGGTAGAGCGGGTGCGTGACGTCCAGGTTGACCTCGGAGTAGTTGACGCCGTAGACGTCGGCGCCCAACTGCTCGGCCACCCGCACCAGTTCGTCCTGGGCGCCGGATGCCGAGACGCCGTCGCCCACCAGGACGACCGGCCTCTCGGCGCCGGTGAGCAGCCGGGCCGCCTGCGCCACCAGCCCGTCGGCCGGGACGGTGCGGGTGCTGGGGGCCGAAGTCGGCACGATCTGCTCGGAGTTGAGCGCGTCGAGCACATCGAGGGGAAGCGCCACGAAGACCGGGCCCATCGGCGGCGTCATCGCGATCTTCATCGCCCGGCGCAGCACCCGCAGCACCGAGCGCGGGTCGGTGACCCGTGTCGCGTACTTGGTCACGGGCTTCGCCATGGCGACCAGGTCGGCGGCCATCTGGGCGTCCATGGACTCGTACTGGACGCCCGACTCCCCCGCGATCGTCAGGATCGGCGAGTGGCCGCGCTTGGCCTGGTACAGCATGCCGATGGCGTTGCCGAGGCCGACCCCGCTGTGCAGCTGCAGGAGCGCGGGCCGGCCCGTGGCCCGGGCGTAGCCGTCCGCGATGCCGACCGCGACGGTCTCCTGCAGGGTCAGGATGTACTGGAGGTCGTCATAGTCCTCCAGCGCGTCCAGGAATCCCTGCTCGACCGTCCCTGGATTGCCGAACATGAACGGAATTCCGTCGGCGATGAACTGCTCGATGATCGCCGCATTTCCCTGCCTGGCCCCTCGCCCCATGTCTGCCTTCTCTCGATTTCCCCATCGGTGCCGAGCAATTACCAGCCGAAGCGGCGCAGGCCGTCCTCGAGCACCTCGACGAGCTTTTCTCCGGTCAGATAGGAATCCGGCGTCGAACGCCCGGTGATGAACGGGTAGTCGACGAGCACGGAGGTCTCTTTGCCGAAGTTGCCGATGTAGCGGCCCTCGGGTCCCGTGGCGTCGCGCAGGATGTACTCCAGCGGGTACGGCGGCGGGCCGATCACGAAGTCGGTGCCGAGGAACCCGGTCCCGTCCTTGTAGTCGTACTCCTTGCAGTGGCCCGTGACGTGCTTGCCCCAGATGATCGACTTGCGGTCCTCCCAGTCGCGGGCGAAGGCCAGCGGCGCGACGCCGTAGCACTCGGCCGCGATCGGCTTGTCGGCGCGCAGGAAGGCCAGGATGATCTGGTGCACCCGCTCGTTGTTGGCGAGGTCCACGACCGGGCCCGAACCGCCGACGATGAGCAGCGCGTCGTACTCCTCGAGCTCCTGCGCCACGACCTCGACCGCCCGGTGGTAGGCCTCGAGGCCGCGCAGGTAGTCGTCGTCCGCCGTGTAGGGGCGCTCCGGGATCCAGCGGGAGATGTCGATCGGGTCGTCCAGGCGGGTGGAGGCATCGACCTCCTGGGTGAGCTTGGCGACCTCCTCCGAGGTGACCGAGCGGCCGAGCGGCGGGTCGATGTACTCGGGGTCCATCGACGGCGGCAGCGCGTGCGCGCGCCTTCCGGTCGGGGTGGCGAACTCCACCTCGTAGCCCCGCTGGTCGAAGTGGTGCAGGGGCCCGACGAGCTCCTCGCCCCAGTAGCCGTACTCCGACAGGATCACGAGGATCTTCTTGGCGTTCTTCCTGGGCACGCCGACTCCTTCGGTCTTCGGTTCGGGATGGGTGGCCGGGCGCCGCGACGGAAGGGGGCGGCGCCTCAGCCACCGGATCAGGGGGATCAGCGGGATCAGCGGGCCTGGGGGCCGATGATCCAGTTCTCCTTGGCCGCGACGGAGAAGACGTACTTCTGGTCGACGATCTCGTCGCGTGCGGCCTTCACCTGCTCGGTGAAGTAGGGCGAACGCAGCGCTTCCTCAAGGGCGTTCACGTCGTCGAACCAGAGCTGCTCGACGCTGTCGAAGGCCGCTTCGCCGAAGACGTAGGCGCCGTCGACGGTGTGGGCGTGCAGATAGCGCCGCAGCCCCGGGATGCCCTTGACGACCGTGGCGTACGCGTCGAGGGACTGCTTGCGGTAGTCGTCGAGGGCGAGGCCCGGGCGCCGCTTCTGCAGCACGGTGAGCTTGACCCACTCCTGCCCCTTGGCCAGGGGCGGCCCCGCGACGATCTCGTGCGCGGTGGTGTCGACGACGAGGGTCTGCCAGAACGCGGCCCAGTTGGGCTCGTCGAGCCGGGCGCCCTGCAGGAACTCCTCGGTCTGCAGCGAGGCCAGCTGCTCCTCGCCGTTGGCCAGGAAGATCTCCGCGATGCCCTGGTGCGGCAGCGCCGGCTCACCGAGGTTGCCCTCGATGTCCACCACCGTGTCGACCATGTACTTGCGGATCTGCGGAATCTTTGATGCGTACTGCACCGCGTGGACATTTACCCAGTAGTCCTGGAATTCCTGTGCGGTCATGCCCGGCTTGGGCGCCGCCAGAATGAACTGGTGGATCATCAAATTCTCCTTTGGACGGGCTCGTTCATCATGTCCAGCGGTCATCGAGAAGGCCAAAGAAGGAAAATCGACTTTCTGAACTGTCAACTCCCCCGAATAAAGGGAGCAGTCAGCCGATGAACCGGCTGCCGTGGGCGAGCCTGCGCACCGCGGCGAGCGGAATGGGCAGCCACTCGGGCCGGTTGCGGGCCTCGTAGAGCGCCTCGTACACGGCCTTGTCCGCCTCGAACGCCCGCAGCAGTACGGGGCTCGTGCGCGGGTCCTGGCCGCCTGCCGCGGTGTAGCCGCCGCAGAACGCGCGCCTGCTGTGGACGGCCCAGGCCGAGGCCCGGCGCGCCATGCGGGTGGCGTGGACGTCGCGCGCGCTCTGCTCCCCCGGCGCGGCGCCGAGGATGTCGCCGAGGGCGTGGTGCGCCGCGTAGTCGAAGGACCGCAGCATGGCGGCGACGTCGCGGACCGCCGGCTGCAGTCGGCGCCGCTCCTCGAAGGGGTGCCCCGGCTCGCCCTCGAAGTCGATCAGGACCCAGCCGTCCGGGGCCCGCAGCGCCTGGCCGAGATGGAGGTCGCCGTGGATGCGCTGGATCGGCAACGGGTCGCCGCGCCGCACCACTTCGCGCAGATCCTGGTACGCCGTCTGCAGCCCGCGCGCGTACGGCGTGAGGTCGGGCACCTCGACGAGCGCGTCCTCGAGGCGGGCCGCCAGGGCGTCGGTCAGCTCCACGGCCTCCGGCAGGCTCAGCGGGCGGGCCGCCAACTGCCCTGCCAGCGCCCGGTGCACCTGCGCCGTGGCCCGCCCCAGGGCGAACGCCTCGTCCGTGAAGCCGCCCAGCGGCGCAACGGCCGCGCAGGCGCCGCGGATACAGGACTCCGCCTCGGCGGTGGCGATGCTCCAGCCGTCGCCGCGCGCGGGCACGAACTCCTGGAGGATGCACAGCGTGGCCGGTTCCGCGCCCTGCCATCCGGCGGTCTGCGCCCAGGCCAGCGGCGCCGCGCTCGGCACGTCGCCGGCCCGCTCCAGTGCGGCCAGCATCTCCAGCTCGGTGTTGGCGCCCGGCAGGATGCGGCGCAGCACCTTGAGCATCATCCGGTCGCCGAAGGCCACCGAGGTGTTGGACTGCTCGCCGGTCAGCGGCCTGGCCCGCAGCCCGGCCGGGATCACCGCGCCGGGGACGTGGTGGTATTCGAGCGCCCCGCACGGCTCGGCCGCGACGAAGCGATCGAGGAGCGCGGACAGCAGATCGGGGTCGAAGCTCGCCTCGTAGAGCGTCAGGCGGCGTCCGTCCGGCGTGCGGGCGGTGCCGATGACGGCGTCGTCGGGCACACCGGCACCGGCCGGTCCTGGCACGGCGCCGACGAGCAGCTGGTAGCAGGCGCCGTCGTCGGTACGGAACACGGTCTGCAGCAGCGCGGGCCGGCCGGGCACGACGACCTCGGCGAGCAGGGGCGTCACCTCCGACAGCCGATGGCCCTTGCCTGCGTACCAGCGTCTGCGGGGCAGCCAGTCCGGCAGCAGCCGGCACAGCTCGTCGACCGTCGCGTCCAGGTCGCCGGCGCTCAGCGCGTCGGTCCTGCGGGTGCGGGGCGTCGTGGTGGACGGTGCGGTCCCGGTCATGCGGCGCTCACCTTCGTCTCGTGCGAGGGGGCGAGCGTGACCCGGGCGGCGGGTGCGGTCGGGTCCTGCGCGCGCGACGGCGAGAGCAGGGTCGCGGCGTGCGCGAGGGACACCATCGTCATGTGGTGGTGCCAGCCGCGGTAGGAGCGGCCCTCGAAGTCACGGATGCCGAGTCCGTCGCTCACCTCCGCCAGGTCGCGCTCCACGCGCCGCGAGAGCATGGCCGTGCGGTACACGGTGCCGAGTTGCGACTGCGCGAGGTTGGAGAGCCAGAACTCGCTCGGGGAGCGCCTGCCGGGGTCCGCCCAGGCGGCCAGCAGGACGAGGTCGAGGCGTTCGGGCTGCCCGAGGACGGTGGACCCCTTGCGCAGTGCGACGCGGGCGGCGCCCACCGACGTGGCGCGCATGGTCTGTTCCGTGTGGTCGAACCACTCCACCGGCATGCGCTGCTTGTGCAGCGCGGAGAGCAGCCCCGCCGAGCCGACCCAGCCACCGGCCCGGTCGGCGGCGGTGCCCGGCGCGGCCTTCGGTCCCGGCGGCACGGGCGTGATGGTGGACGGGTCGACCCTTACGACGAACGGGATCTGACGAGCCGTCAGCTCGGTGCAGACCGGCTGCGGCGGCGTCTCCCGCAGATCCATCACCACCGGCCGGCCGCGCAGCCCCCACTCCTGTGCCATCTTGCTCACCGAGTCGACGGCGCACTGCTCGGGCGGGCACGATCCGACGCCGGTGGGGATGGAGGCGCGGCGGCGCATGTCCTCCTGGTCCGTCCAGCACTCGGGCAGCGCCAGCTGCCAGTCCACGGGACAGCTTCCGCGGTCCCCGGCGAGCCAGACGCTCATCGCCTGCTGGCAGTTGACGATCCGTCCGATCTGCGAGACCCACTGCCGCTCCACGCCGACGGAGTGCTGGCCCACCTTCGGGATCACGAGGGGCTGCACCACCCAGGCGCGGGGCTGCGCGCGCTCGATGAGCAGCCGCGCCAGGTCGCCGCGGACCGGATCGACGTTCCACGGCGACTTGCTGATGAATTGGTAAAGACTCTGCTCGGCCCCGCTGCCCGCGCCATTGGCGAGAGCGCGCATGGTCTTCTTCCCGCGAACGGCGAGCAGCCCGCGCACATAGACCTCGCCCCAGCGCCGCTGGTCGCTTCGCGGAATGGAGCGCAACGCGGTGAGAACCTGGGCGAATTCGTCCGGTGAAATGTCGTCGGGAAGCGTCTGCCGGTCTTCTGCGGACACTGTTCTCCCCTTCCATCAATACGTCGGCCGCGGCGAATGAGCGGCCACGGGCGAAAAGCGCGGTGGTGGACACGGAGCCGGTGAAGGGCGCGACGGCACGGTCACCGGCCCCGTGTCACCCGCCTGCCGGTGACGGGGGAATCCCGGCAGGTCCGGTGGCGCTCAGGCGCCCGTCAGTGGACCGGCCCCTGGTACGCGGGGACGCGGTCGGGGATCAGCCGGTCGAACAGCGGACCCCAGTCGGTGGGCTCGTCGCCCGGTTCGTTGTAGAGCTCGAAGGTCGTCCCGCTCGCGGACGGCAGGCGCAGGGACTGCACGCACGCCTCCGCGACGGACTTCCTCGACACCCAGCCGTTGCCGCGGTCGTGCTGCTCGAGACGCACCCGGGCGCCCGCGGCGTCGCCGTCCGTCAGCCAGCTGGGACGTACGACGGTGTACGGCAGTCCCGAGGCGCGTACCTCGTCCTCGCCGCGCAGCCGCCAGTCGAGCAGCCGCCCGTAGGCGTTCATGGGGTGCTCGCGCCGCGTCACGTAGATCTGGCTGACCAGGACGACGTGCGGGCGCCGGCCGCCGTCGGCGGCCGCGGCGAGCACGTTGCGCACCCCGTCGTAGACCGTGCACTCGGGGCTGTGCGGACCGGAGTCCGCGGTGCCCGGCTCGACGGCGAACACGATGCCGGAGCAGTCGCGCAGCGCGGGCCCCAGCGAGTCCGCGTACCGCACGTCGGCACGGCACGTCTCCACTCCGAGCGGCAGGCCCGCGGACTGCGGGTCGCGGCTGATCACTCGTACGTGATGGCCTTCCTCGATCAGCCGGCGGGTGATGATCACGCCTGTCCGGCCGGCGCCTCCGATGACTGCGATGGGGCTGTGCATGGTGCCCTCCAGGGATGCCGGGGATGAGCGCCGTCACACCCAGCGCAGGATGTCGTCGGCGCGCCTGAGCTCGGTCTGTGCGGGTACGCCGGCCAGCGCCGGAACCCGCAGTCGGGGGTACACGGTGACCCCGCAGAATCGTGATCCCGGCCAGAGCACGGCTCCGTCGCCGATCGCCGAGAACTGTTCGAGCCGCAGTGGCCGTACGCGCTCCGAGAGCACCTGGGCCATGGGGCCTATGTAGGTGTCGGTGATGTCGGCCCAGCTGCCGACCACCGCCGACTCGCCCACCGCCGAGCGGGCGAGGGTGGCGCCCTCACGGATCTCGGCTCCGTCGCCGACGTCCGTGTGTGCCAGGCGCACCCCGGGTCCGATCTCGACGTCGCGGCCGATCCGCACGCCCGGGCCGATCGAGACCGAGCCGTCGTCGATCTTCTGGGCCAGCGTGGTGCCGGCGACGTCGTCCTTCGTCTGCAGGCTGGTCTCGTGGATCCAGCAGCGCGGATCCGTCCGGTCGGGGGCTGCCATCAGCTGGTTCATCTGCTCGTACGCGCCGTCGAGCACGAGCTGCACCGTCTGCAGGTAGTCGGGCACGTTGCCCATGTCGCCCAGCCGCCCGATGGTGTGCGTGGCCACCGGTACGCCGCGTTCGACGAGGTGGGGCAGGAGGTTGCCGCCCCAGTCCAGACGCTGGTGGGACTGGCGGAAGAGCTCCGGCTCGCGGGCGAGCATCCGCAGGCGGGCACAGTCCACCAGGTACATCCCGGCGTTGGTCGCGAGCGTGGCGGCCGGATCGACGGCCGTCCGCGGGAAGAGGGAACCCAGCTCCGCGATCCCGGGCTTCTCCACGAAGCCCTGGACCAGGCCGCGTTCATCGGTCCGCATGACGCCGTACTTGCCGGCGATCTCCGCTGCGGTACGGGCCACGGACGCGACCGTGACCACCGCGCCCTCGGCGCTGTGGGTCGCCTCCATCGCCGCCAGGTCGAAGTCGAAGAGCGAGTCGACGGGCAGCACGAGCGCCCGGCCCTGCAGGTCCCACTGTTCGAGGTTGTGCAGGGTGGCACCGGCCGAACCCACGTTGTACCGGTCGAACCGGGAGCGCGAGTAGGTGATGTCGACGCCGTAGCGCTCGCCGTGGCCCAGCAGGAGCTTGATCTGGTTGCGGTTCTCCAGGCCGTGGGTCACCACGTAGAACCGGCGCATCCCCTGCGCCCGGCAGGCGTCCATCATCCACTCGACCAGGCGTCGCCCGACGAACGGGATGAGCGCCTTGCTCCGGATGTAGTCCGAGGATTTGAGAGTGATCGGTTTGGCCCGCTCGCCCCTGCCGCCGGCCAGAATGATGCCAACTGTTTCCTCGTCACGGTTCACGCCCACTGCCCCCCGCGAATGTGAATGATGCGTGTTGGTTTCCCTTTTCCGGGTGCGCCAGGACGCCGCTAGTGCGGAGCGGCAGTCCAGTTCTCGTCGTCCTCTGATTGCGCAAGGGGCGCGGGCACCCTGCACGGAAATAAGACCGAAACCGTATGCCTTTGCATTTCCATCCTTTCTGCTCGACGGAAATGGCACCGAGCCCTTCCGCCTCAAACAGCATGGCTGGGAAAAGGCTGGAATCCACGGACAGGTAGGGTCGTGATCGCGCATTGCGGGAACCAGCAAGGGGAAAAAGTGTGCAGAGATCCGGACATAGGACCACAAACGAACGTCGTCCCTCTGTGCGAGCGCGGGCTGGATTGCTATCGCCACGCACTGGCGGAGGGCCTCGCGTCCGACGAAGTCCCGGACTGCCTGGCCGAGTTGGGCCTGATGCGACGACAGGCCGAAACCGGCAACCGCTGGGTCGCGGTGCCGCCGGACATCGCCGCCCACGACCTCACCCGCCCGCTGGAGCGCGCCATCCTGGCCCAACAGCACACGGTGGCGGGCATTTACGACGCGCTGTCCGCAGCCGAGGACGTGTACCGCACCGAGCAGCGCGCCTCGGCCGCGTCGGTGCGCCTGCTGCACGGCGCTGACGTCATCTACGCGGCGCTCGAAAGGGCCTCCGACGCCTGCCGCGAGGAACTCCTGACGGCGCATCCGGGCGGGGCCCGCGACCCCGACGCCCTGGGCAAGACACTGCCGCGCACCCTGCGCCTCAACCAGCGCGGGGTGCGCCAACGCACGCTCTACCAGCACTCGGTGCGCGCGCACGGCCCGACGCTCGCCTACATCGAGCGCGTGACGAGCGCCGGCGCCCAGGTGCGCACGCTGGACGAGGTCGTCGACCGGCTCATCGTCTACGACCGGTCCATCGCCTTCATCCCCGACCCCCGCTACGACCAGCAGACGACCGCGCTGGCCGTCGAACACCCGGCACTCATCCACTACCTCGTCAAGGTCTTCGACCACGCCTGGCAGCGCGCCGAGCCGGTCACCCTCGACCAGGGCCACCGGCTCCCGCTGCTGACGGACGAGACCCGCAGGGCCGTGCTGAAGCTCATGGTCGAGGGCCACACGGACGCGGGGATAGGCAAGCGCCTCGGCATCAGCAGCAGGACCGTGTCGCACCACATCAAGAAGGCCTCGGACCTGGTCGGCGGCCGCAGCCGCGCCCATCTCGCCTATCTGCTGGCCCGGTCCGAGCTCCTGGAGCCGCCGGGCGCCGACTGACCCGGCAGCCGGGCCCGTCCGGAGCGGCCAAGTCCGGCCGCTCCGGCGCACGTTCATCGCCGTAGCCCTTTGACGGTCGAG
Source organism: Streptomyces sp. NPDC050085 (assembly GCF_044460595.1). Lineage (NCBI taxonomy): Bacteria > Bacillati > Actinomycetota > Actinomycetes > Kitasatosporales > Streptomycetaceae > Streptomyces > Streptomyces sp. NPDC050085. The sequence continues at coordinate 50,938 of NZ_JBITJZ010000023.1, forward strand.
ACCACCCGATGGGCGTCGGCGGCGAGATCGCCGCTCGGCGTCACCGCCAGCACGTCGCAGCCGGGCATCAGCCGGCTCAGCCGCCGACGGACCCCGTCCGGCTCCCGATTGCCCCCGAGCACCACGAACCGGTCGTGGTGACGGGCCAGTTCACCCGCCGCCGCCGACAGATGGCTGTCGTCGACGTACACCAGGTGCGCGTGCGCGGGCCCCGCGGCACGCTCCCGGGCCGCCAGCGCGAGCCGGGTGCCGTCCTCACCGACCGAGACCAGGCAGACCCCCGCGTCGGGGTGTTCCCCGAAGTCCCGGGACAGGTCCCAGACGACCGAGGGGATGTCCCCGTCGTCGGCCCCGGCCCAGTCCGCCGTCACATCGGCGGGCGCCCCCGCACCGATGCGGATGTGGTGCGGCCGCCCCGAGCGTGCCGCGGCGCGCACCACCGCCCTGATCTCCTGTACGCCGCTGGGCGCCGCGATCCGCACGCGCGGGGTGCGCAGCAGCTCCGCGGGATCGACCTGGGAGTCCGGCACCACGACCGACGCCCCCGACTGCAGGTGGGCGAGGGCGAGACGGGGCAGCCGCTCCGCCCCGATGCCCGTCCCCAGTCCGCACACGAACACCCTGAACCCCGCGGTGACGAGCCCTTCGACCATGTTCACCATGGCGGTCTCGACGCTCCCCAACTGGAAGAACCGGTCCGGGTGAGCCGTCTCGAAAGGGTGTCGGGCACCGCCAGGCAGAGCCTCCACACACACCACTCGGCCGTCCTCCGCGCCGATCTTTGCCAGTTCCTCGCGGTAGACGTCCTCCGCGAGGATCGCTGGAGCTCCCATGGCGAAAACCCCTTTCAGGGAAGGTGAATAAATAGAACGCTCTCTTTGTTTTTTCGGCAAAGAACTGCTCCGCACACCCACACGGACACCGGAGCCGTTCCCTGGAAGTCAGACACCCTCGGTGACGATGCCGCGCCGCACGAACGGCAACAGCCGCGCCAGGGAGCCCCCCGCATCGAGCCCCTCCGCCATGGGGGAGCCGCGGTACACCTCGACCGCAGTCAGGAGATGCACCACCAGGCTCGCTGCCTCGAGGGGCCCGGCGTCCTGGTGCAACTCCCCCGCCTCGTCCGCCTCCCGCAACAGCCGGCGAAGCGTCGGCAGCCAGGCCTCGCGCCAGCCCGGCACCGCCTCCGGCCGCTCGCGCTCCAGCAGTGCCGCCGCTCTCACCACCGCGCTCTCGTCAAGCAGACCGGCGACGCACTGCAGCAGGGAGATCGCCGCGGCCAGCGGAGAGGCCTGGTCCGTCACCGCGCCCGCGGTCCGCGCGCGAGTGAGGGCCGAGGCCTGCTCCACCACACCCTCGGCGAGAGCGCGCTTGCTGGAGAAGTGGAAGGTCAAGGCACCCATGGAGACCTGTGCCGCCGTGCTGATGGCGGACAGGGTGGAGCCGTCGTAGCCATTCGCGTCCATGTCGTCGGCGGCAGCCACGATCAACGCCTCGCGCGTGCGCGCCGCTCGACTCTGAGTCACCACGCGTCCACACCTCCAAGGCTCCTGCCCGCCATCCGACCCCTACCTGAAGGACGATAGACGGGTTCGCGAGCAAAAGCAAAGCGATCGTTCTATTTATTTTGGCGCCCGCTCAGCAGGTGTGCCCCATCCCCCACACGGCGCGCGTGGCGGGGGACGGGGCACGACTGGAGCGGACTTCAGGTCACTTGGTGGTCACACCGCCGTCGACGGGGACGGCGGCTCCCGTGACGAACGACGACAGGTCACTGCACAGCCAGGCCGCGGCGCGGGCCACCTCCACCGGGTCGGCCAGGCGCTTTTGCACCGCCGCGTCCATGAAGACCTGTTCCAGGTGCGGTGACGCGTCGAGGACCCCCTGCAGCATCTCGGTACGAGTGGCGCCCACGACCAGGGCGTTCACCCGGATCCCCTGGTCCCCGTAGTCCAGCGCGGCCCCCTTGGTCATACCGATCACGGCGTGCTTGGCCGCCACGTAGGCGGTCGAGGCGCCGGTGGCCACCATGCCGGCCGTGCTGGAGGTGTTGACGACCGAACCACCGCGGCCTCCGGCGAGCATGGCCGGGACCTGGTGTTTGAGACAGTTCCACACCCCCCGCACGTTGACGTCCATGGTTCGGTCGTACGTCTCGTCGTCCATCTCGTGGACCGGCAGCCCCGCGGTCGCGTACCCGGCGTTGTTGAAGGCGGCCTGCAGTCCGCCGAAGGTGTCGACCGTGCGCGCGACCGCATCGGCCACGTCCTGTTGCCGTGTCACGTCCCCGCAGACGGCCAGCGCCCGGCCGCCTTCCGCGGTGATCTCCTTGACGAGCCCGTCCAACTGCTCGGCCCGGCGGGCCATGATGCTCACCGCGGCGCCTTCCCGCGCGAAGAGCACGGCCGCGGCGGCGCCTATCCCACTGGACGCTCCGGTGATCATTACGGTCTTGCCCTGCAGCATGTCGCCCATTTCGTACCCCGTCCCCGCCCGCGGCGGTCTTGTCGTGGATGATGCGTACAAGTCGCTGACCGGCCCGTCCGGTTCGTGTACCGAATGACGAACCCCGCTCCCCCGCTCGCGGCCCTCATGGCCTTCGGGGCGCGGTCCCCGTCCCGGAACTCCCGCGGCCGGCAAGGTGATTGCGGTACCAGGGTGCTGCGGCGGCGAGGCGGGCCAGTGGGCCGGGTCCGGGCGGGCAGTCGGCGAGCCGCCAGATCTCCGAGCCGCGGTACCAGTGGTCCTGCGCCAGCAGCGCGAACTGACGCTCGCTCACCCTGCCGGGAGACTGCCGCAGTTGCGCGAGGCAGGCCTCCCAGGTCCAGTCCTCCGCCGCGGCAGGCAGCACTCCGAGATCCGCCAGCCGGGCCATGAGGTCACCGTTGCGCACGGGGTGCGGATGGCTGGCGTGATGGACGCCGGTGTCGACCTGGCGCGCCCCGGTGGCCAACGCGGTGACGAGCCGGGCCAAGTCGTCCGCGTCCACCATCGACAACCGTCCCCGCCCCGAGTCCCAGCGGGCCGGCACCTCGTCCAGGAGATCGGCAAGGGCGGGCACCACCCACCGGTCGCCGGCACCCAGGATCAGGCCCGGGCGCAGCACGATGCCGCCCGCGGCCAGGGCCGGGCCCTCACCCGCGAGCCTGGTGCGGCTGGCCGCGGAGACCGGCGCCGGCGTGATCTCGTGTGCGGCCGGCCCGTCGTGCGGCCCCGGGCCGTACACCGCCGCGGTCGACAAGTGGACGACGCGGGGCACGCCGACGCGCCGGGCCTCGGCCATGAGTGCCGTGGTGCCCCGGACGTTGACCGCGGCGCACTCGCTCTCCGGGCCGGAAACCACGGATGCCAGGTGGATCAGCGTCCCCACGCCTTCGGCGGCGCCGCTCAGCGAGGCCGGCTCGGACAGGTCCGCGGTGTGCCAGGTCAGTCCGTCCGCCCTCGGCAGGTCCGCGGCGGCGTCCCGGGTCAGCGCCCGGACCTTCGCTCCGCCGCCGACGAGTCGACGCAGCACCTTCGAGCCGATGAACCCGGTGGCTCCCGTCAGCAGAACGTCCGGCCCGCTCACGCCGTGGCTTCCTCCTCCGTACCCGGCAGCTTCAAGGTGGCGCTGATGTGGTGCGAGGTGAGCGCGGGCAGCATGCAGCGCCACATGTCGCCGAGCCGCTTCGGCAGGTCGGCGCGGCCGCAGGCGACCTGGGACATGATCTGCGTGCCGGTGAAGGTCGCGACCAGCATGGAGGCGAACGCGGCCTCGTCGACGCCCGGCATCAACTGCCCCTGCTCCCGGGCCACGACCAGCTCCTGCCGGAACCGCTCCGACCACCACTCGTAGATGGCGTACTCCTGCAGACCGAGTTCCGACTGCTCCACGGCGAGCCGGACGCCTGCCCGGAACAGCGTGTTGTGCTGCATCTGGCTGGCGAGGTACCCGGTCATGTCCACCAGCGACTGCAGGCCCTGGGCCTCCTCGGGGAAGGCCAGGTCGTTGGCCTGCTCCTGGATCACGACCCGGGCCAGAGCCTCTTTCGACTTGAAGTGGAAGTACAGGGAGCCGGCGGTGACCCCGGCACGCTCGAGGATCCGGTTGATGCTGGCACCCGCGTATCCGGACTCGTCGAACACCTCGGCCGCTGCCCGCAGGATGCTCTCCCGGGTTTCCACGGCCCTCTGCTGCGTTGGTTGCCGCACCGTACCTCCAAAGAAAAACGAACGCTCTCTAGATTACGTAGCCAGCCATGAAGCGTCCAGAAAGTCTTCACAAGTGACGGATTTAGACCGATTAATTCTGATCTAGCCCCTAGCCCGCCTCAGGCCACGCTCGAGAGCAGATCGAGAACTTACCAATCCTTTGCATGGACGGGGCTTGGAAGAAAAAGAACGCTCGTTATGTTTGAGGGACTCGGCAAACATACGAGCTAGGGGAGAGGTCCGTATGTCCAGCACCACCCACTCGATCACCCAACCTGCGGGACGCAGCGCGGCCTGGGCCCCGGTGTCCAACGAGCACGTGCACAAGCTCGCCGGGCACGAAAGGCTCCTGCACGGATGGCGCCGCACCGGAGCCGACAGCTACGTGGTCGCCGCCAACTGGCCCGCACAGCACAGCTTCTACGGCACACGAGCCGGCCTGCACGATCCCGTGATCCTGGTCGAGTCCGCCCGCCAGTGCATACCGCTGCTGAGCCACCTCGCCTACGACGCCCCCATGGACCACCGCCAGACCTGGAACTCCACGTCGTACGCACTCTCACCCGCGGCGCTCGCCGCCACCTCCGACACCACCGAGGTCGAACTGCACATCGACTGCAAGGAAGTCACCCGGCGCAGCGGCCGACTGTCCTCCCTGGTCATGGAGGTCGACGTGGTGCGGGACGGCACGCGCATCGGCACCGCGCACACCCGCTTCGCGAACCACCCGCCGGCCCTGTACCGGCGCATACGCGGCGCGCGCTCCGACGTCCGCCGAGCCATGGAACAGGCGATCCCGCTCGTCCCGCCGCTGGCGCCGGTGCACGTCGCACGGGACGACTTCGCCGACGTGGTGCTCTCCCCCACCGACACGAAGTCGCGGTACCAGCTCCGCGTCGACCTGAACCACCCGGTGTTATTCGATCACGCGGTCGACCACGTTCCTGGCATGCTCCTCGTCGAGGCAGCACGGCAGGCCGCCCACGCCGTGCACCATCCACAGCCCATGGTCATCACCTCCGTGGAAGCGGTGTTCATCCGCTACGGAGAACTCGACGCCCCCTGCTGGATCCAGGCCGAGCCGGTGGCGGCCACCGCACCCGGCCACGAAAGCGTGCACGTCACCGCCCACCAGGGCGACCACATGATCTTCACCGCCACCGTGACCGCACAGCCCCTGCGAAGCTGACCGGCGCGCAGCCTCACCCCACACGCAGCACAGAGGCGGCGCTCCCACGCGCCGCCTCTTTCCGCTCTCAGACGATTCGGAGCACGGGTGGCCACCGCAGAGTCCACAGCCGTCGCGGCCCTGGGCGGCATCGCCCTCGCCTTCGCGGCCGGGCTGCTCCTCACCCCGCTGTGCCGCCGCATCGGCCAGCCGGCCGTGGTCGGGGAGATCACGGCCGGCATCTGCCTGGGCCCCAGCCTGCTCGGACTCCTGCCCGGAGACCTGCCGGCCGTGCTCTTCCCCACCGAGGTCCGCACCTCCCTCGGCGTCGTCGCCCAAGTGGGCCTGCTCCTGTTCATGTTCCTCATCGGCTGGGAGTTCGACCCCGGCGCGGTCCGGGGCCGCCTGCGGACGGCCGGAACCGTGTGGATCGCCTCCCTGGCCGTCCCGCTGGTCCTGGGCACGGGGCTCGCATGGACCTTGTACGGCTCCCATGACACGGTGCACGGTCGCACGGTCCCGTTCGGCGCCTTCGCCCTGTTCGTCGGCGTCGCCATGTCCATCACGGCGTTCCCCGTCCTGGCCCGCATCGTGGCCGAACGCGGCCTGCAGGCAACGCACATCGGCACCCTGGCCCTCGGACTCGCCGCCATGGACGACCTGGTCGCCTGGTGCCTGCTCGCGGTCGTCGTCGCCCTGGCCGACGCCACCGGTGCGGCCGGATTCCTCGGCGTCATCGGCTGGTCCGCGCTCTACCTGGCCGCCATGCTCGGCCTCGTACGTCCCCTGCTCGCCGCCGGCGCAGCCCGCCTGCGCCCGCGGCACGCGCCCTACGCGGCGTCGCTCGTGGCGACCGGCACCTTCGCCTCCGCCGTGCTCACCTCCCACATCGGCATCCACGCCATCTTCGGCGCCTTCCTGTTCGGCATGGTGATGCCAAGGACCGAGCACGCCACCGAGCTCCACCGGGCCGCCCGCCCCGCGATCGAAGGCGTGAGCACGATGCTGCTGCCCGTCTACTTCGTCGTGACCGGCCTCTCCGTGGACCTCACGTCACTCACCTCCGACGGCCTGCTGCAGACCGCGGCGATCACCGCCGTCGCCTGCCTCGCCAAACTCGCCGCCGTCGCCGTCGCGGCCCGCCTGTCCGGCATGGGATGGCGCAGCGCCACCGCCCTCGGCGCCCTCATGAACACCCGCGGCCTCACCGAACTGGTCCTGCTCAACGTCGGGTTGGGCATGGGCCTGCTCACCGTGCAGCTGTTCTCGTCGATGGTCGTCATGGCCCTCGTCACCACCGCGCTCGCCACGCCCGTGCTCGACGCCCTGTCCCGCCGGGACGACTCGTCCGGCGCCACCGCCGTGACCGTACGACAACCATGATCGTTGTGCTCCACCGGCGGTGTCGTCAGGTGCGAAGGAAAGGCTGCGGTGGTCGGCTGGGTCACGGTGGGCATCGGGGCCGCGGCCGCGCTGTGCCCGGTGTCGGGGCACGTGGGCGTGGCCGTCGACGTCGGCCCTGTCGGAGTTCGGGCGGACGTGGTGGTGTGCGCGCCCGATGAGGCACCGGCCCAGGAGGCACAGGCTCCGGCCCCGGCACCGCCCGCCGCGGCGAGCGCATCACCGGAGCCGTCGCCACTCCCGACGACAACTCCTACGCCGACGCCGGTGATCCCGCGGGCCCCGCACGATCCCGCCCCGCCGCCGACACCACCCGCACCCCAACACCCCGCCGCGCACGACCAGTTGGAAGCCGAGAGGCCTGCCCCTCCGTCCCCTCCGTCCCCTCCCCCACCACCCGTGCAGCCCCGGCCGAAGACCGTCGTGCGCGCCGCCGCCTTCCGCTGGGTGCCGCGTACCTCGTACCGCAATCGGGCGCAGCGTCCCGCTCCGCCGGGCATGTCGACGACCATGAGCACCGTCGTGGTCACCACCCCCGCCGTGCTCGCCGCCGTCGCGCTGCGGCCCGGATCCCGGCGCCGCCGCAGCAGTTGAAGCCCGCCCCCTGACCACTCCTGGAGTACCGCCGTGCCCGAATGGCTGATCTACACCCTCGCCTCACTCGTCGTCTGCGCGCTCGTCGTCGTCGCCACCGTGATGCGGCACCGCCGCGTCGACGCCGACGAGGACACCTCCGAGACACCGGACGTGCTCGAGTACATGGTCATGATGGTGGGCGTCGTCTACGCCATCGTGCTCGGCCTCGCCATCGCCGGGGTGTGGGAGGCCCGCAGCGCCGCCGAGGACACGGTGCAGCGCGAGGCGCAGGCGCTGTACGAGATCGACCAGCGGCTCGACGTCTACCCGGACGACTTCCGTACCCAGGTGCGCGGGCACATCGACGCGTACGCCCGGCATGCCGTCACCGCCGAGTGGCCGGCCATGGAGGACGACGTCCAACCGGGGGCCGCAGGCGGCGAGTTGCTGGGGCAGATCCGACACGACCTGGCCCACCGCGCCCCCGCCGACGAGCTGCAGGCGCAGGCCTACCAGCCGCTCCTGGACCAGGTCGCCGCGGCCGACGACGCCCGGCACCAGCGGCTCGACAGCGCCGGGACGACACTGCCCGGCGTGGTGTGGTTCGGCCTGGTCGCCGGCGGGGCCGTCACGCTCGCCCTGCTGTACGCGCTCCAAATCCGGCGCTCGACAAGGGAGTTGATGCTCGCCACGGCCTTCAGCGCGCTCGTCGTGTTCCTGCTGTTCACGGTCTGGAGCTTCGACGCTCCGTTCGGACGCTCAGGCACCGACGCCGCGCAGCCGCTCCTCGATCTGTACGCGGCTAGCGCGTGAACCTCGCGGTCGCCTGAGGGGTGAGGTGGCGGGCCAGGGTTTCCAGGGCCGCGGTGACTTCCTTGCGGGCCTGGGGCGTGCTGTCGGCGAGGGCCGTGGTGAGCGCGTCGTCGATGGTGGTGGCCCTGACTTCCTTGACGCGGGCGGAGAGTTGGGGTGCCTGGCGGATCAGGGCGCGGCGGCGGTCGGTGGGGTCGGGGGTGGTGGTGACGGCGCCTGCTTCTTTGAGGCGGGCGACGGAGGTGGAGACCTGGCTCTGCGGGAGGCCGGTGCGGGTGGCGATCTCGCTGGCGGCGGTGTCGGGGTGGGTGGCGATGTCGCTGGCGACGATGAGGACGGCCCGGGTCGATCCGGCGTGGGCGGCGCTGCCGCCTTCGGGTTCGGGCATGGCGGCTTCGCCGATCTTCATGAGGGTGCGTCCGAGGAGGAAGAGTTCGACTCCGTTCATGGGGCTCAGATTACATCTCAGGTGATGCATCTTTATTAATGCATCTCTATTGATGCATCTAAATAGATGGGTTACGTTGGTGGCAGGCGCCCGGGCACCGCCGGGTGGGCGAAGGGGGCATCTGTCATGCGCAAGTGGCGAGCGAATCCGTGGGCCGTCCTCGTGACGCTGTCGCTCGGGTTCTTCATGACCCTGCTGGATCTCACCATCGTGAACATCGCGATCCCCGACCTGATGACGGGCCTCGGCGCCTCCCTCGGGCAGACCCTCTGGGTGGTCAGCGGGTACGCGCTCGCCCTGTCCGCCCTCGTCATCACGGCGAGCCGGCTCGGTGATCTGCACGGGCCGCGGAACCTGTTCGCCATCGGGCTCGCCGTGTTCACCCTGGCCAGCCTCGCCTGCGGACTCGCTCCCACCGCGGGGGCCCTGCTCGCCGCCCGCGTCGTGCAGGGGCTCGGTGCGGCGCTGCTCACGCCGCAGACGATGACGCTGATCGTCGCCGTCTTCCCGGCCGAACGGCGCGGCACCGCCATGGGTATCTGGGGCACGGTCGCCGGGCTCGCCACCCTGTCCGGGCCGACCCTGGGCGGCTTCCTCGTCTCCGCCCTGGACTGGCGCTGGATCTTCTTCGTCAATCTGCCGGTCGGTGTCGCCGCCCTGGTCCTCACGTTCCTGGTCGTGCCCGACATCCGGCCGGGCCGCGCCCACCGCCTCGACCTCGTCGGCGTCGTCCTCGCCACCGGCGCCCTGTTCTGTCTGGCCTTCGGCCTCCAAGAAGGCGCGAACTACCACTGGGGCGCGGGGATCATGGGGCTCATCGCCGCCGGATGCGCCCTCGCCGTCGGCTTCCTGCTGCACCAGCGCCGCCGCCAGGACCGCGAACCCCTGGTCCCCTTCGCGCTGTTCCGCGACCGCAACTTCACGTCGATGACCGCCCTGGTCGGCCTCGTCTCGATCGCGATGCTCGGCCTGGTGCTGCCGTTCAACCTGTATCTGCAGTCGGTGCTGCACCTGAGCGCCGTCAAGGCCGGTCTTGTGCTGGCTCCTTCGTCGGTGGTGTCGATGGTCCTCGGCCCGTTCGCCGGGCGCCTCGCCGACCGCATCGGCGGCAAGTACGTACTGCTGAGCGGGCTCGGCTGCTACGCCGCCGGGATCGTCGCCATCGCCCTGATCGCGGCGCCCGGCACCGCCTGGTTCGCCTTCGTGCCCGCCACGCTGCTCACCGGGCTCGGCGTCGGCTGCATCGTCGCGCCGATGTCCACGGAGGCGATGCGGTACGTGCCGCGGCATCTCGCCGGTGCCGCCTCCGGGGTCAACAACACGGTGCGGCAGATCGGTTCGGTGATCGGCGCCGCCGCCGTGGGCGCACTGCTGCAGGGGCGTCTTGCCGCCGAGCTGGCCGGCGGCAAGACGTACGCGGCCGCGTTCACCGCGGCCCTGCACACCACGGCGATCCTGCCGGTGGCCGTGCTGGTGCTGGGCGCGCTGACGTGCCTGATGCTGCGGGCCCGTACGCGTACCCGTACCGCTCCGGCCGGGGTCAGCGGGTCCGCAGAGTGTGCCCCAGCAGGGGCAGCAGCCGGTCCCAATGGCGTTGCAGCGCAGCGGAGTTGAAGGCCGCGGTGTCGGACATCGTGAAGCCGTGGACGGTGTCGGGGTAGATCTCGGAGGTGTGGTCGAGTCCGGCGGCGTCCAGGTCCTGGTTGAGCTCGTCGAGTGCCTCGGGGGTCAGGTCGGTCGCGGCGTGGCCGAAGTGGACCCGGGCGGTGATCTTGGCCAGGCTCTCGGGTCCGTCGGCCGCGACGGGGGCGTGGAACGCGGCGAGGGCGGCGACCTGGCCCGGGTGGGCCGCGGCGGTGCGGGTCGCGAGCAGGCCGCCGAAACAGTAGCCGGTCACCGCGACGGGACCGGCGGCGACCTCGGGCCTGGCAGTGAGGAACCGGAGGTAGGCGTCGGCGTCGCGCAGGGTGTGTTCGGCGGTGTGCGCCCCGACGAGGGGCATCAGGCGGGCGACGATCGAGGGCCTGACGTCTTCTCCGATGTACGCGGGCAGGTCGATCAGCGGTGCCGGGCCGTTGCGGTAGAAGAAGTTGGGGACGAGGACGTAGTAGCCGTGGCCGGCGAGTTCGCGGGCCAGGTCGCGCAGTACGGGCCGGTCGCCGAGGGCGTCCGCGTACATCAGCACGCCCGGGTGCCGCTCGCCGTCGTCGGGGTGTGCGGCGAAGGCGTCGGCGCTGCCGTCCGCGGTGGGGATGTTCAGTGTCGTGAGGGGCATGAGGTGGTCTCCTGTCGTGGTGGGCGTGTCGAGCTGCTGGCATCAGCACGACAGGAGGTGCCCGCGCGGCGCTCAGAGCAGCGCCGGGGCGTCAATCCGTGTGTGGCTCAAGGCCGTCCCGGTGATCATCGCCGCACAACGTAACCCACCGGGCGGCTCGGCGCCAGCCCTCGGCTCACGGCGGCGGGTCCGACAGGCGGTGGGTCATGAAGGGGCGGGACGTGATGAACTCCCGGAATTTCAGGGCCCCTTCGGACAGGTGGGCGTCGCGGCGCCACACCAGGGTGAGCACGCGGTGGCAGCCCGGGGCGTCCACATGGGACCAGGCCACCGGGACGCCGGTCACGATCGGGGACTGTCTGGCGGTCGACGGGATCAGGCCGATGCCGAGGCCCGCGCTGATCAGGACCTGGCTGACGCTCGGCTCGTCGCCCTCGCAGGACAGGGTCGGGGTGAGGCCCTCGGCCGCGAACAGGCGGTCCAGCAGGGCGCGTTGCCAGTGGCCCTTGCGGGTGGTCACGATCGGCTCGTCGGCGATCTCGGGGATCGTGACGCTCTCCCGCCCGTCGAGGCGGTGGCCGCGGGGGACGGCGAGCAGCACTTCTTCGCGGTTGAGCTCGACGGTCTCCAGGTCGGGTCCGGTCAGTGGCTGCGAGGCGACGCAGAAGTCGACCTCGCCGACGCGGAGTTGGCGTTGCATCTCCTGTGCGGTGGACTGGTAGAGGCGTACGTCGGCACGGGGGTGGTCGGCGCGGAAGCCGGCGAGGACCGTGGTGACGGTCAGCAGCGTCTCGCAGGCGAGGGAGACGCGGCCGAGCCCCAGTTGACCGGCCTCGCGCACCGCCCTGGTGGCGTCGTCGAGGCCGCTGAGGGTGCGGTCGACGTGGCGCAGGAACAGCTCCCCGTGTTCGTTGAGCCGGATGCCGCGGCCGCGGCGCTCGAACAGCGGGGAGCCGAGTTCGGCCTCCAGGCGGGCGATGGTGCGGCTGAGCGAGGGCTGGGCGATGCGGAGTTCTTCGGCGGCGCGGCTGATGTGCTCGAAGCGGGCCACCACCTGGAAGTGGCGCAGTTGCAGGAGATCCACGGACCGCCCCGCTCAGACCCTGTACTGGTCGGGGACGAAGAAAAAGTCCCCCGGCTTGGCGTGGATCAGGCGGTCGCCGTCGTGGCGGCCGACGGTGCCGTCCAGGACGTAGAACGATGCGGACATCGTCCGGTGGGCGTGCGCGCCGAGCCCGTCGGACGTGCGGGGCATGTCCCAGCGGTAGAGCCCGTACTGTCCGTCGGTCGAGTCGCCGCCGAACGCGTGACGGAGCTCTTTCGGACAGGGCTTCGGATGGGGCTTCGGATGGGGCTTCGGATAGGACATGCCGCCTCCCGTCGTGTACGTGGGCAGATGTGCCCTGCGCGATCACGTTAAGGCGGTTGTCTGCGTCGGGCCCTGCGATCGGGGAGATCGGGACGCGCCCGCCGAGAGCGGCCGGTCTCAGCCGAGGCCGGGTTCCGCGATCCGGAGCAGGAGCGCGTGCAGCGTCTCGCGCTCGGACTCCGCCAGCGGTTCCAGGAGTTGGCCGGTGACGCGCAGGCCCGCCTCGTCGGTGTCGCGCAGGAGGTCGCGGCCCTTGTCGGACAGGACGACGATGCGGCTGCGCCGGTCCTCGGGGGACGGCCTGCGCTCGGCGAAGCCCGCCTTCTCGAGGTCGTCGACGAGTCCGACGATCGCGCTCGGGTCGTAGCCGAGCCGGGTGCTCAACTCCCGTTGCAGGGCGCCCTCGGAGGTCGCCAGGAAACGCAGCAGCGCATAGTGCCGAAGGCGCAGCCCCGACTCCTGGAGCGAGGCGTTGAACAGCTGGCCCGCGCGCAGGCCGAGCCGGTACAGGAGATAGCCCGTGTCGGCGTGAAGGCCGCGCATCCATGGCTCGTTCGCGTCGATGGGGGCGGGGTTCATGGGCCTGTCTCCCTGGTGCTTCTCGGTTCCGAGTTCTGAGTTCTGAGTTCTCGGTTCTGAGTTCCGAGTTCTGCGTTCTCGGTTCCGAGTTCTCGGTTCTTGCGTCCGGGGGCAGTCTTGCGCACATCCAGGGTGGCGACAACTATTGACGTCACCAATTATTGCTCTTAGCTTCCTTCTCGTTCCAACCTGCGTTGCTCAGAAGGGACTTGCACGTGTCCATCGATCTCACCGGCAAGGCCGCCGTCGTCACCGGCAGCGGCCGGGGCCTCGGCCTCGCCTACGCCCATGCCCTGGCCGCCCACGGCGCCTCGGTCGTCGTCAACGACATCGACGAGGCCGTCGCCGACGCGGCCGTGAAGTCCATCAGGGAGGCGGGCGGCACCGCCGTCGCCGAGGTCGTCGCCGTCGGCACGGCCGAGGCGGCGGACCGGCTCGTGTCCCGCGCCGTCCGCGAGTTCGGGCGGCTCGACGTCCTGGTCACCAACGCGGGCATCCTGCGCGACAAGGTGCTGTGGAAGATGACGGACGACGACTTCGACGCCGTGGTCACCACGCACCTCAAGGGCACCTTCACCTGCGCCCGCGCCGCCGCGGTGCGGATGCGCGAGCAGGGCGAGGGCGGCACCCTGGTCCTGGTCGGTTCGCCCGCGGGCCAGCGCGGCAACTTCGGGCAGACCAACTACGCGGCCGCCAAGGCGGGGATCGCCGCCATGGCCCGTACGTGGTCGATGGAGCTGGCCCGGGCGGGCATCACCGTGAACGCGATCGTGCCGGTCGCCGCGACGGCGATGACCGAGACGATCCCCGCGTTCGCCCCGTACGTCGAGGCGCTGCGCGGCGGCGAGCCGCTGCCCGCCTTCCTGCGCAGGGGCGAGGGGTTCGGCACGCCCGAGGACTGTGCGGCGCTCGTGCCGTTCCTCGCCTCGGACGCGGCCCGGAACATCACCGGGCAGGCCATCGGCATCGGCGGCGACCGGGTCACCCTTTGGTCGCATCCGCGGGAGGTCAAGTCGGCCTATGCGGACGGGGGTTGGACCCCGGACGCGCTCGCCGACGCCTGGTTCACCTCGGTCGGCGCCGAACCGGAGACGGTCGGCATCCCCGCGCCGCGCGTCCCGGAGGCGTGATGAACCCGCCCATGGACGTGAGCGAGCTGGTGGCCATCGACGTCCACACGCACGCGGAGGTCTCCTCGAAGGGGCACGCCTCCCTCGACGACGATCTGCACGCGGCCTCCTCCGCGTACTTCAAGGTCGAGGGCGAACGGAAGCCGACGCTGGACGAGATGGCGGCGTACTACCGCCAGCGGCGCATGGCCGCCGTGGTGTTCACCGTCGACGCCGAGTCCGCGACCGGCACCGCGCCCGTCCCGAACGAAGAGGTCGCCGAGGCCGCCGCCGCCAACCCGGACGTGCTGATCCCGTTCGCGTCCCTCGACCCGTTCCGCGGGAAGGCGGGTGTGCGTCAGGCGCGGCGGCTCGTCGAGGAGTACGGGGTGCGGGGCTTCAAGTTCCATCCGTCGATCCAGGGGTTCTTCCCCAACGACCGTCTGGCCTACGGGCTTTACGAGGTCATCGAGGAGACGGGGGCCATCGCCCTGTTCCACACGGGCCAGACCGGCATCGGGGCGGGCGTGCCCGGCGGGGGCGGCATCCGGCTGAAGTACAGCAACCCGCTGCACGTGGACGACGTCGCCGCCGACTTCCCGCACCTCAAGATCATCCTGGCGCATCCGTCGTTCCCCTGGCAGGACGAGGCCCTCGCCGTCGCCACGCACAAGCCCGGGGTGCACATCGACCTGTCCGGCTGGTCGCCGAAGTACTTCCCGCCCCAACTGGTGCAGTACGCCAACACGTTGCTCAAGGACAAGGTGCTCTTCGGCTCCGACTATCCGGTGCTCACGCCCGACCGCTGGCTCGCCGACTTCGCGAAGCTGGACATCAAGGAAGAGGTCCGGCCGAAGATCCTCAAGGAGAACGCGGCCCGGCTGCTCGGCCTCAGCACTGGCGTGGGAACCAAGCCCTGACGGGAGTCGGTATGCGCAACGAGGGACTGGGGTCGTGGCCCGCACGCAGGGCCCGCAAGACCCCGCACCGCACCGCACTGATCCACGAAGGCAGCACCTGTACGTACGCCGCACTGCACGAGCGCACCACGCGGCTCGCGCACGCGCTGCGCGGGCTCGGGGTGCGGCGCGGCGACCGCGTCGGCTACCTCGGCCCGAACCACCCCTCCTTCCTGGAGGCACTGTTCGCGTGCGGGCTGCTCGGTGCCGTTTTCGTGCCGCTCAACACACGCCTGTCGACGCCTGAACTCACGTACCAGACAAGGGATTCGGGCGTCTCGGTACTGCTGCACCCGGCGGCGGCCGCGGGCGGGTCCCTGCCCGAGGCGCGCCTCGCGCTGGCGGCGGACGGTCCGGCGTACGAGGAACTGCTCGCCGGTGCGTCCGACGCCCCGCTCGACGAGCCGGTCGGGCCCGACGACGTCGCCCTGATCATGTACACCTCGGGCACGACGGGACGCCCCAAGGGCGCCATGCTCACCCACGCCAACCTCACCTGGAACGCGGTCAACGTCCTGGTCGACCAGGACCTGCTCGCCGACGAGGTGGCCCTGGTGACCGCGCCGCTGTTCCACACGGCGGGCCTGAACATGCTCACGCTGCCGACGCTGCTCAAGGGCGGCACGTGCGTCCTGGTCGGCGCGTTCGATCCGGCGCGCACGCTGGAGGACATCGCGCGGCACCGTGTCACCTTCATGTTCGGGGTGCCGACGATGTTCGACCAGCTGACCCGGCAGGCGGGGTGGGCGGACGCCGATCTGTCGTCGCTGCGCCTGCTCAACTGCGGCGGTGCGCCCGTGCCGACGCCGCTCATCGCCGCCTACCAGCGGCGCGGGCTCACCTTCCTGCAGGGCTACGGCATGACCGAGGCCTCCCCCGGCGTGCTCTTCCTCGACGCCGAACACGCGGTCAGCAAGGCGGGTTCGGCGGGGGTGCCGCACTTCTTCAGCGACGTGCGCGTCGTACGGCCCGATCTGAGCCCGGTCGACGTCGGCGAGACCGGCGAGGTGGTGGTGCGCGGGCCGCACGTCATGCCCGGGTACTGGGGGCTGCCCGAACAGAGCGCGGCCGCGTTCACCGACGGCTGGTTCCGCAGCGGGGACGCCGCGCGCATCGACGCCGACGGGTACGTCACCGTCGTCGACCGCTTCAAGGACATGATCATCTCCGGGGGCGAGAACATCTACCCGGCCGAGGTCGAGGACGCGCTGCTCGCCCATCCCGACGTCGCCGAGTGCGCGGTCATCGGCGTACCGGACGAGAAGTGGGGCGAGGTCGGCCGGGCGGTGCTCGTGCCGCGCGCGGGCCGCTCCCCCGACCCCGCCGAGGTCCTCGCCTCGCTCGACGGGCGCCTGGCCCGCTACAAGATCCCCAAGTCCGCCGTCCTCGTGCCGGACCTGCCGCGCACGGCCTCGGGCAAGCTCGTCAAATCCCGGGTGCGCGAGCGCTACGGCACTCTCTGATCCTTCCTTTCGATCTTCCGGCCTTTCGATCACTCAACTCCCGTAAGGAACAAGCACGTTATGGGCTCCATGGGCATCACCGTCAACGGCCTCGGCGAACTGAAGAAGCTCGCGGGCAGCGACCTCGGCACCAGCGACTGGCTCGAGATCACGCAGGACCGCATCAACACGTTCGCCGACGCGACCGGCGACCACCAGTGGATCCACGTCGACGCGGAGCGCGCCGCCGAGGGCCCCTTCGGCGTGCCGATCGCGCACGGGTATCTGACGCTGTCCCTGTTCATCCCGCTGTTCACCGCACTCCTCGACGTCCAGGGCGTCACGACGAAGGTCAACTACGGCCTGGACAAGGTGCGTTTCCCCGCCCCGGTGAAGGTGGGCGCACGCATCCGCCTGACCGCGCGGCTCGCGGAGGTGGAGGAGGTCGCCGGGGGCGGGGTGCAGATCGCGGTCGACGGGACGATCGAGATCGAGGGCGGCGCGAAGCCGGCGGCGGTGCTGCGGAGCCTGTCGCGGTTCTACGCCTGACCGGCCTGGTCCGCATGCCACCGTACGCTGGCGCCGTGACCCACGAACTGACGCCCGAATTGGCCGCGACGATCGAGGACGCCTTCGCGCGTCGCGACCGGGCGCACATGCAGCCCACGATCGACTTCTTCGAGCAGCTGCTGGTCGAGCACCCCGGGAATCCGTACGTGCTGTACGAGGTCGGCGGCTCGTACGACACCGATGGGCAGGAGGAGAAGGCCGTCGGGTACTACGAGCGGGCGTTGCCGGGGCTGAGTGGGGAGACGCGGCGCAAGTGCTTGTTGCAGTACGGCAGTACGTTGCGCAACCTCGGGCGGCTCGAGGAGTCGCTGCGGATGTTCGACGAGGCGTGTGCCGAGTTTCCCGAGTCGGATTCGCTGCGGGTCTTCCGGTCGCTCACCCTGCATGCCGCGGGGAGCAAGGACCAGGCGTTGGCCGCGCTGCTGCTGGTGATCGCGGACCGCGTGGACACTCCCGAGATCAAGCGGTACGAGGCCGCCGTGCGGGGCAACGCCGCATATCTGGCCGGTCTGTAAGTACGTACGAGAAGGGCGGCGCACTCCGACGTCGTGTCGGTGTGCGCCGCCCTGGGGCGGTAGCCACGGCAACGCTTACTTCGGGTCGCTGTTGAACTTCGCGGCCGACCAGCGGTAGCCGAGGATCGCGAGGCCGACGCACCAGGCGAGGGCGATCCACCAGTTGTTGCCGATCTCGGTGCCGAGGAGGAGACCGCGGAGGGTCTCGATGGCCGGGGTGAAGGGCTGGTACTCGGCGATCGGCTGGAACCAGCCCGGCATCGTGTCGGCCGGGATGAAGGCGCTGGAGATCAGGGGCAGCAGGATCAGCGGCTGGGCGCTGTTCGCGGCGGCCTCGGCGTTCGGGCTGGCCAGGCCCATGCCGACGGCGATCCAGGTGAGGGCCAGGGAGAAGAGGGCGAGCAGGCCGAAGGCTGCCAGCCACTCGAGGACGGTGGCGTCCGTGGAGCGGAAGCCGATCGCGACGGCGACCGCGCCGACGAGGACGACACTCATCAGGCACTGCAGGACGCTGCCGACGACGTGCCCGATGAGGACGGAGCCGCGGTGGATCGCCATGGTGCGGAAGCGGGCGATGATGCCCTCGTTCATGTCCGTGGCGACGGAGACCGCGGCGCCGATGACGGTGCCGCCGATCGTCATCATCAGGATGCCGGGGACGATGTAGGCGATGTAGTCGGAGCGGTCCGAGCCGCCGATGCCGGCGCTCATCACGTCGCCGAAGATGTAGACGAAGAGCAGGAGCAGCATCACCGGGGTGAGCAGCAGGTTCAGGGTGAGCGACGGGTAGCGGCGGGCGTGCAGCAGGTTGCGGCGCAGCATGGTCTTCGAGTCGCGCACGGCAAGGGCGATGGTGCTCATCGGACTGACTCCTTGGCCTGGGTGGGGATCTTGTTGTCGCCGGTGAGGGCGAAGAACACGTCGTCGAGGTCGGGGGTGTGCACGGTGAGCTCGTCGACCTCGATGCCGGAGGCGTCCAACTGGTCGAGGAGGGAGCGCAGTTCGCGCTGGCTGCCGTCGCTGGCGATGGACAGGGCCAGTGCCTCGTCGTCGCGGGAGACGTCGTGGGAGACGTCGTGGGAGGTGTCGGCAAGCGTGTCGGCCGCGGACTGGTAGGCGTCCGGGTCGGTGAAGCGGAGGCGGATGTGCCCGCCCGGGATGAGCCGCTTGAGTTCCTCGGCGGTGCCCTCGGCGGCGATCTTGCCGTCGTTCAACACCGCGATCCGGTCGGCGAGTTCGTCGGCCTCTTCCAGGTACTGGGTGGTGAGGAAGACGGTGACGCCGTCGGCGACGAGTTCGCGGATGATGTTCCACATGTTGTGGCGGGAGCGCGGGTCGAGGCCGGTGGTCGGCTCGTCGAGGAAGATGATCCGCGGGTTGCCGACCAGCGTCATGGCGATGTCGAGCCGCCGCTTCATGCCGCCCGAGTAGGTCGAGGCGGGCTTCTTCGCGGCGTCGGTCAGGTCGAAGCGCTCCAGCAACTCGGCCGCGACGCGCCGCCCTTCGGCCTTGGACAGGTGGTGCAGGTCGGCCATGAGGAGCATGTTCTCCTCGCCGGTGATCAGGCCGTCGACGGCGGAGAACTGTCCCGTCACGCCGATCGCGGCACGCACCGCCTGCGGGGCGGTGGCCAGGTCGTGGCCACCGACGTGCAGGTCACCGGCGTCGGCGGTGATGAGGGTGGAGAGGATCTTGACGGCAGTGGTCTTGCCGGCGCCGTTCGGGCCGAGCAGGGAGAAGATCGTGCCCTCGGGGACCGTGATGTCGATGCCGTCGAGGACGGTCTTGTCTCCGTAGGACTTGCGCAGCCCGTGCGCCGCGATGGCCTGGGTGGTCATGACGAGTAACTCCTTGGACGCTGCGTCGGGTTCAGAGGCTGCGGGCGGTGATGTCGCCCTTGTTGGTGGTCGCCCTGATGGTCAGGGCGGGGGTGCCGTCGGTGTTCTTGAGGGTGTTGGTGATCCGGCCGGAGGCGGTGCCGGCGTCCAGGGCGGCGGAGACGCCGTGGGCGGCGCCGACGGTGACGTTGCCCGCCAGGGTGTCCAGCGTGAGCACGCCCGCCGCGGCCTCGTTGACGGTCACGTCGCCCTTGTGGGTGCTGATCTCGCCGGAGCCGGTCAGCCGGCCGACCGTGACGTCGGAGTCGAAGGCGGTGAGCCGGACGCTCGCGGCCGCCTCGATCTCGACCGCGCCCTGGCCGCCGTCGAAGGCGACGTCGCCGAGCGGACCCGCGCCCCGGAACTCGGCGGCGGCGGCCTTCGCCTCGACGCTGGAGCCCGCGGGCAGCTGGACGGTGACCTCGACGGCGCCGGAGCTGCCGAGCAGCCGGTTCTTCGCCTCCGGGTACCGGACGCTCAGGACGCCGTCCGCGTAACCGACCTCGATCTGCTCGGCGGCCTTCACGTCGCGGCTCTTGCCGGCGTCGGCGGGCAGGACCTGGACCGTGGCGTCGGACCGGTCAGCGGCGATGAGGTGGATGCGCCCGGCGGCAATGTCGAGGACGGCGTTCACGGGGGCGGTGGTGTCGAACTTCTGCATCGTTCTCTCCTTGGCTCTGCGTTCCTGCTCGCTGTTTCCGATGAGTGAAAAGCTACGTTGCTTTCCGAGAGTCTTCAACAGCTTCGTTGCATGAAAGTGCAGTAACTGCAGGTGAGAGCAAGGAAATTGTTGCAACGGAATGCGCTTTAACGCAACGGCGCGCACGCGCTACGTTGCAATGGGCCGTGAGTTAACGCTCTGCCGCTCCTCGACAGGCCCTCTAGGCGCGCGCCGTAGGTTGGACCGCACACTCGACGCCGAGGATGTGATCGCGTGTCCCCCATCGCCGCCGCTGCCTTCGAACCCCTGGTGTTCCAGCGCTGTCGCTGGTGCCACACCCCCTCGTTCCGCCGCGTCCTGTGCCCGGCCTGCGGCTGTGGCGAGCTCGACGAGGAACGCAGCGCGGGCCTGGGCGTCGTACGCAGCATCAAAGTCGTACGCAGCACCGCGGCCGCACCGCAGGCGGTGGCCGTCGTCGAGCTCGAGGAGGGCGTGCGGGTGCGCTCGACCGTCATCGGCGGCCCGTGCGGCCCCGACGCGGTGTTCGTCGGGGACCGCGTCGAGGTGATCGCGGCCCCGGGATCGGCGCCGCACCGCCCGACCTTCCGGCTCTCGGGTTCTCCGCTCGCGCGCTGAACTACCCCTGGATCAGGCCGAGTCGGGCCCGTGGAGGTACACCGGAAGTTCCGGGTGGCCGTTCATGAGGAACGTCGGCAGGGGCGCGAGCCGGTCGGGCTCGACGGCGAGACGCAGATCGGGGAAGCGGTCGAACAGGGCGCGCAGGGCGATGGTGGTCTCCAGCCGGGCGAGGGGCGCGCCGAGGCAGTAGTGCACGCCGTGGCCGAAGGCGAGGTTGTCGCGGCGGTCGGCGCGCAGCACGTCGAAGGCGGCCACGTCGTCGCCGTAGGCCTGCGGGTCCAGGACGGCGGCGGCGAAGGAGACGATGATGGCGTCGCCCTTCTTGATGAGCACGTCGCCCAGTTCGATGTCCTCCAGCGCGTAGCGCAGCGGCATGAAGGCGGCAGGCGGCTTGACTCCGAGGATCTCGGTGACCACGTCGTCCCAGCTCGCGCGGGACTCCCGGACGTGGGCGAGCTGCTCGGGGTGGGACAGCAGCGCCGCGCCCGCGCTCGTGACGATGGTGGCGACCGTCTCCAGACCGGCGCTCAGGATGAGCCGCAGGGTGTCCAGGAGTTCCAGTTCCGTCAGCCGGTCGTCGTGGTCACGGGCGCGCAGCAGCGCCGAGGTGAGGTCGTCGCCGGGCTGCTCGCGCTTGGCGGCGATCAGCCGGGTCAGGATCTCCACGGTGTCCTGGTGGGACCTGGCCATCTCCTCGGCGGTGGACGCGCTGCTGAAGCCGACGTCGATGATCTCGCACAGCAGTTGCTCGTCCGTCCCGTCCATCCCGATCAGTGCGCAGATCACCTGGAGGGGCAGCCGCTGGGCGTACTGCGCCCGCAGGTCCACCGGCTCCCCGGCGGGCCGGGCCGCCAGTGCGTCGAGGAGCTCGGCGACCCGGGCCTCGATGTCGTCGCGCAGGGCCGCCACGCGCCGCGTGGTGAACACCCCGGCGACCAGCCGGCGCAGCCGCGCACGGTTCTCCCCGTACGTGGTGAGCATGTTCTGCCCCATGACCCAGCTGTACAGCGGCCACTCCAGGGTGATCTCACCCTCTGCGAAGGGCGGCCAGTGCAGGTGGGCGTCCTTGGACACCCGTGGATCCAGGGCGAGTTGCTTGACGTACCGCTGGTGGACGACCGCCCACGCGAGGACTCCGCCCGGCAGTTCGACCTGGGTGGCCGCGCCCTGCTCGCGCAGCATCGCGGCCTCGCCCGCCTGGTCACGGCCTAAGACGTCCAGCGCATAGGGACACGCAGAGATTTCCATTCCCCCACTACTCCTTCGAACGGCACGGTGGCGGCCCCTGTCGATCTGCCGACAGGGGCCGCCACCGATGGTGCCCGGTTCTGCTTGTGCTGGTCGTACCGGGCGTTCTGCCTCTTCTAGTTCTCGATCAGGATCCGCACGGCCCCCGAGGGGCAGCAGTCCGCGGCGCGACGCACGGTCGCGTCGGTGGCGTCGACCGTACGAAGAGGGGTCACGCGCCCGTCGTCGTCCTGGTCGAAGTCCTGGGGTGCGATGAGGGCGCACATGCCGGCGCCGACGCAGCGGCTCGGGTCAACGACGAGTTTCATGGCGTTACTTCACCTCCCAGGTCACCGGCAGGTTCCAGACGCCGTAGATGTTCTCCCGGGTCCGCATGGGTATCTCGTCGGCCGGGGCGGCCAGTTGCAGCGTCGGGAAGCGCTCCAGGAGCGCGGGGATGGTGACGCGCAGCGTGACGCGGGCGAGCTGCTGGCCCAGGCACTGGTGGACGCCGTGCGAGAACGCCAGGTGGCCCGAGGGCTTGCGGCGCAGGTCCAGGCGGTCCGGGTCGGGGTACTTCTTGGGGTCCCGGTTGCCCACCGCGAGGGAGAACACCACCGTCTCCCCGCCCTTGATGGTCTCGCCGCCGAGCTCGACGTCCTCGAGGGCGGTCCGGTACGCCATGTCCGCGACGCTCAGGTAGCGCAGCAGCTCCTCGACCGCGTCGTCGGCCAGGGACGCGTCGGCCATCAGCGCGGCCAGCTGCTCGGGGTGGTCGAACAGGACGAGCATGCCGGTCGCGATCATGTTGGACGTGGTGTCCATCCCGGCGCCCAGCAGGAACGCGCAGAACCCGGCGATCTCGTCGAGGGTCAGCTCCGTGGCGGCCAGGTCGCTGAGCATGTCGTCGGTCGGGTTCGCCCGCTTCTCCACGACGAGGCTGTGCAGGAACTCGTGGACCGCGTTGTGCGCGACCCCGCGCTCCTCCAGGCTGACGTCCCAGCTCATCACCGTGCGGGCCTGCGCGAGGAACTCCTCGCGGCGGTCCTCGGGGACGGCGAGCAGTTCACAGATCGTCAGCGACGGGACGGCCTCCGCGAACACCTTCACCAGGTCGACCGGAGGCGTCAGCTTCTCCATGGCGTCCAGGTGCTCGATCGTCATCTTCTCGATGCGCTCGGTCAGCAGCCGCATGCGCCGCACGGTGAACAGGCCGGTCACCGCCTGGCGGATCCGGGTGTGGTGCGGCGGGTCGATGCCCGACGGGTCGCCGACCAGCGCGGCCGGCAGCGTCTCGCCCTCCTCGACGAACGGGAACGGCAGGTGCCACAGCTCGTAGCGGGCGCTGAAGCGCTTGTGGTCCGCGAGCACCTTCCGCATCAGCTGGTAGTCGGTGAGGATCCAGGCGTAGTGGCCGTCCGGCAGTTTGACGCGGTGGACCGGGGCGGAGTGCTGCAGTTCCCGCCATGCCGGGGACGGCTCGATGGGGCTTTCCTGGGTGCGGGTCCCGGGCTGCAGCATCAGCTCGATCAGCTGCTCGGTCATTCTTACACCCTCCATGGCAACGGAGTTGTGGGCGATGTCAAGGCTCTTCAGTCCTTACGTTTCGTTGCTGGCCCGAACCAGGTGGTGAGGGCGGTCTCCAGCGCGGACGTGTCGGGGGTGCCGTCGGCCGCCCACGCGGTGTGGCCGTCGGGGCGCACGAGGACCGCGGACGGCGCGGGGATCTCGCCGACGGCCGGCACGAGCCAGGTCTCGTCGGCGCTGCGGGCCTCGACGAAGTCGACGCGCTCGGCCCAGGTCCGCGCGAGCGCCGCCACCTCCGCGCTGCCGCCCAGGTCGAGCAGGACGGGGCGGGCGGCGTGCAGCAACTCGTGGATGCCGCCGATGCCTTCGGGCGTCTCGAGGTCGGCGTCGGGGACCCGGCGGCCCGCCAGCTGGTGGCCGCCGTCGGCGGGGTAGCGGATGTCGAGCGCGGTGAGCATGCCGACCAGTTGCCGGTTGACGTCGTCGATCACGAGGAGCGAGCCGAACACCTCGCGCAGGGCGTCGGTCTGCGGTCCCGGGCGGGCGAGCGCCGACTGCGCCCGGGTGTTGAGCAGCACGCGCTCCGCGACGGGGTGACGCTCGTCGTGGTAGCTGTCCAACAGGCCCTTCGGGGCCCGCCCCTGGACCTCGGCGGCGAGCTTCCAGCCCAGGTTGACCGCGTCCTGGACGCCCATGTTCAGGCCCTGCCCGCCGGCCGGGAAGTGGATGTGCGCCGCGTCGCCCGCGAGCAGCACCCGGCCCTTGCGGTACTGGGCGGCCTGGCGTGCGGCGTCGTTGAACCGGGAGACCCAGCGCGGCTTGTGCATGCCGAAGTCGGTGCCCGCGAGCCGGATCAGGGACTGGCGCAGCTGCTCGAACGTCACGGGCTCGTCGCGGTCGGCGACGTGGTCGTACTCGGAGGTGATCACCCGGTACCAGCCGGGCTCGAAGGCGATCGCCGAGTAGTCGCCGCCCGCGCAGCGCCGCACCCAGACGTAGTCCTCGGGCAGGTCGGGGAGTTCGACGTCGCCGATCAGGGCGGTCATGGTGGGCTCGGTGCCGGGGAAGTCGATGCCGGCGAGCTTGCGCACAGTGCTGCGTCCGCCGTCGCAGCCCACGAGGTAGCGGGCCCGCAGCGTCGCGGGTCCCGTGTCCTGGCCGCTCGGCCCGACGCCGCTCGACCCGACGCCGCTCAACTCGACGCTCACGCCGGTCTCGTCCTGCCGGATCCCGCTCACCTCGGCGGACCTGCGGATCCGTACGCCGAGTTCGAGGGCGCGCTCCTCGAGGAGCCGCTCGATCTCGGACTGCAGGATCATCAGCGGGTGCGCGTGCCGGGACTCGTCCGGGTCGAACTCGAGGTAGAGGCCGGAGAAGTGGCCCACCGGCTGCAGTTCGCCGGCGGCGAGGAAGCGGTCCAGGATGCCGCGCTGGTCGAGGACTTCGAGGGTGCGCGAGTGCATGCCGCCGGCCCGTGACTCGCCGGTGCGCTCGGGGAGCCGCTCGGCCACCACCACGTCGACGCCCGACAGCCGCAGTTCGCAGGCGAGCATCAGGCCCGTGGGCCCGGCGCCCGCGATCACCACGTCGGTGTCCGTACCGGTGTCCGTACCGGCGTTCGTCACGTCGTTTCCCTCCCGGTCAGGGGGCGGTGGTGCCGGCGAGCAGCCCGTCGCGGACGACGTGGGCGACCTCGGCGACTCGGTCGAAGAGGTAGAAGTGGCCGCCGGGGAAGACCCGCAGGTCGAAGTCGCCGGTGGTGTGCTCCCGCCAGCTCTCCGCGGCGGTCAGCGTCACCATCGGGTCGTCGTCCCCGACCAGGACGGTCATCGGGACGGCGAGGGGCTCGCCGCCGCCCCAGCGGTAGGAGCCGAAGGCCCGGTAGTCGCCGCGCAGCGCCGGCAGCACCATCTCCTGGATCTCGGGGTCGTCGAGCAGATCCCGGTCGGTGCCGCCCAGGTCGGCCACGTCGTTGAGGATGGCTGCGTCGTCGAACAGGTCGTAGCGGACCTTGTCGCGGACTGCGGGACCGCTGCGGCCGGAGAGGAACAGCCGCTGCGGGGCGGGCAGTTCGTCCCGGGCGAGGCGCATGGCGGTCTCGAACGCGACGAGCGCGCCCATGCTGTGCCCGAACAGGGCGTAGGGCCGCCCGCGGTCCGCGGCCAGCTCCGCGGCAACCGCCTCGGCGAGCGGGGCGACGGCCGTGAACGCCTCTTCGTCGTAGCGGTCCTGGCGGCCCGGGTACTGGACGGCCACGACGTCGAAGTCGTCGGCGAGTGCGAGCGCGAGGGGCCGGTAGGCCGTCGCGGAGCCGCCCGCGTGCGGGAAGCAGACGAGCCGCGGTCCGTCCCCCGCGGGCGTGGTGAAGCGCCGGAACCACGTGCTGTTCACAGTTGGTGTCCCTTCGTCTCGTCCGCGCCGGACCGCATCTGAGCGCACGCACGAGACTCCCGCGCCATCCTCGACGGGGGCTCGGACAGCGCTGGAGGGCTTCGAGCGGACCCCTGGTCCGCGGCCGGGGCACCCGCCCCTACCAGGCCGCACGCGCGGCGTCGAGCGGCCCTCCAGTTGCCCTCGACGGGCCGCCGCCACGCTGGCGCCGCGGGCAGCACGACCAGGGAAGGACCGCCCCGGTGCGGCCGACCCAAGCCCCGGCACCCACCTCCCGCCCTCGTTGACGAGCGGACCCGCGCGGACACGGGCGGCACGTTGGACCACGACTGCTCACGCCTAGGAGAGCCATGGCAACTCGGTTGTTCACCTCGGAGTCCGTCACCGAGGGCCACCCCGACAAGATCGCTGACCAGATCAGTGACGCCGTCCTGGACTCCCTCCTGCGCGAGGACCCGACCTCCCGTGTGGCGGTGGAGACCCTGATCACGACCGGCCAGGTGCACATCGCCGGGGAGGTGACCACCGCCGCCTACGCCGACATCCCCGGCATCGTCCGCAAGACCGTCCTGGACATCGGCTACGACTCGTCGGCCAAGGGATTCGACGGCGCCTCGTGCGGCGTCTCGGTCTCCATCGGCGCCCAGTCCCCCGACATCGCGCAGGGCGTCGACACGGCGTACGAGAAGCGCGTCGAGGGCGCCTCCCGCGGAGAAGAAGGGGACGAGCTCGACAAGCAGGGCGCCGGCGACCAGGGCCTGATGTTCGGCTACGCCGCCCGCGAGACGCCCACCCTGATGCCGCTGCCGATCGACCTGGCGCACCGGCTCTCGCACCGCCTCGCCACCGTGCGCAAGGACGGCGTGCTGCCGTACCTGCGTCCCGACGGCAAGACCCAGGTCACCATCGAGTACCAGGACGACCGTCCGGTGCGCCTGGACACGGTCGTCGTCTCCTCGCAGCACGCGCCCGACATCGACCTCGACCAGCTGCTGGCGCCCGACGTGCGCCGCCAGGTCGTGGAGCCCGTCCTCGCCCTGCTCGCCGAGGACGGCATCAAGCTGGAGACCGACGGCTACCGCCTGCTGGTCAACCCCACCGGCCGGTTCGAGATCGGCGGCCCGATGGGTGACGCGGGCCTGACCGGCCGCAAGATCATCATCGACACGTACGGCGGCATGGCACGCCACGGCGGCGGCGCCTTCTCCGGCAAGGACCCGTCGAAGGTGGACCGCAGCGCCGCGTACGCGATGCGCTGGGTCGCCAAGAACGTCGTCGCGGCGGAGCTCGCCGAGCGCTGCGAGGTGCAGGTCGCGTACGCGATCGGCAAGGCGGAGCCGGTCGGTCTGTTCGTGGAGACGTTCGGCACCGAGCACATTCCGCGCGCCGCGATCGAGCGGGCCATCGGCGAGGTCTTCGACCTGCGTCCGGCCGCCATCATCCGCGACCTGGACCTGCTGCGGCCGATCTACTCGCGCTCCGCCGCCTACGGCCACTTCGGCCGTGAGCTGCCCGAGTTCACCTGGGAGCGCACGGACCGTGCCGACCAGCTCAACGCCGCCGCGGGTCGCTGACCGGCCGGACCGAACGGGACGGGAGTTCCCATGCGCATCGCGGTGACCGGCTCCATCGCCACCGACCATCTGATGACGTTCCCCGGCCGGATCGCGGACCAGCTGATCCCCGACCAGCTGGACCGGGTGTCGCTGTCGTTCCTGGCCGACGAGCTGGAGGTGCGTCGCGGCGGGGTCGCCGCCAACATCTCCTACGGCCTCGGCGGGCTCGGGCTCTCGCCCGTGCTCGTCGGCGCCGTCGGCAGCGACTTCGCCGAGTACGAGGTGTGGCTGAAGGAGCACGGCGTCGACACGGGCGCCGTGCACGTCTCCGCGCACCGGCAGACGGCCCGGTTCCTGTGCCTCACGGACCAGGACGCCAACCAGATCGCCGCGTTCTACGCCGGCGCCATGGCCGAGGCCCGCGACATCGACCTCGGCCTGCTCGACCCCGCACCCGACCTGGTGGTCGTGGCGCCCGACGACCCCGAGGCCATGGTGCGGCACACGGAGCGGTGCCGGGCCCTCGGCATCGACTTCGTGGCCGACCCCTCGCAGCAGCTGGCCCGCCTCGACGGCGAGCAGACGCGCACGCTGGTGGCCGGGGCACGCTGGCTGTTCACCAACGAGTACGAGTCCAACCTGCTGCGGGAACGCACCGGTTGGAGCCACGACGAGGTCCTGGCCCAGGTGGGCGCCTGGGTCACCACGCTCGGCGGCGACGGCGTCCGGATCGAGGCCGCGGACACCCCGGCGCTCACCGTGCCCGCCGTCGCCGGAGCCCACGTCGCCGACCCGACCGGCGTCGGCGACGCGTTCCGCGCGGGTTTCCTCGCGGCCCTCGCGCAGGGTCTGAGCCGACTGCGCGCGGCCCAACTCGGCTGCTCACTGGCCTCGTTGGCGCTCGCCGCGGTCGGCTCGCAGGCCTACGAGGCGGACCCGGCCCGGCTGCTGGCGGTCGCCGCCGCGTCCTACGGCACGGAAGCCGCCGACGAACTGGCGGCACATCTGGGAGTCGCACCATGACCACGGTGACCGCGGGCGCCGAGACGCTCCGCACGGCGCTCGCCACGCGCGTGGTGGTCGCCGACGGGGCGATGGGCACAATGCTCCAGGCCCACGACCCGACCCTGGAGGACTTCGAGCAGCTGGAGGGCTGCAACGAGGTCCTGAACGTCACGCGCCCCGACATCGTGCGCTCGGTCCACGCCGCCTATTTCGACGCGGGCGTGGACTGCGTGGAGACCAACACCTTCGGGGCGAACCACTCGGCCGCGTCCGAGTACGACATCGCCGACCGGGTCCACGAGCTGTCCGAGGCGGGTGCCCGGATCGCCCGCGGGGTCGCCGACGAGTTCGCCGCCGAGGACGGCCGCCCGCGCTGGGTGCTCGGCTCGATCGGCCCCGGCACCAAGCTCCCCACCCTCGGCCACACCGGTTTCACGACCCTGCGGGACGGCTTCCAGGCCAACGCGGAGGGCCTGCTCACCGGCGGCGCGGACGCGCTGCTCGTGGAGACGACGCAGGACCTGCTGCAGACCAAGTCGTCCGTCCTCGGCGCCCGTCGGGCCATGGCGGCGCTCGGCATCGACGTCCCGCTGCTGGTCTCGATGGCGTTCGAGACGACGGGCACGATGCTGCTCGGCTCGGAGATCGGCGCGGCGCTCACCGCGCTCGAACCGCTCGGCATCGACATGATCGGCCTCAACTGCTCGACGGGCCCCGCCGAGATGACCGAGCACCTGCGCTACCTCACCCGGCACTCCCGCATCCCGCTGCTGTGCATGCCGAACGCGGGTCTGCCGGTCCTGACCAAGGACGGCGCGCACTTCCCGCTCGGCCCGGAGGGCCTGGCGGACGCGCAGGAGACGTTCGTCCAGGACTACGGGCTCTCGCTGATCGGCGGCTGCTGCGGCACCACGCCCGAGCACCTGCGGCAGGTCGTCGAGCGGGTGCGGGGCGTCACCCCGCCCGCGCGCGATCCGCACCCCGAGCCGGGTGCCGCCTCCCTCTACCAGACGGTGCCGTTCCGGCAGGACACCGCGTACATGGCGATCGGTGAGCGGACGAACGCGAACGGGTCGAAGAAGTTCCGCGAGGCGATGCTGGAGGCCCGCTGGGACGACTGCGTGGAGATGGCCCGCGACCAGATCCGCGAGGGCGCGCACATGCTCGACCTGTGCGTGGACTACGTCGGCCGCGACGGCGTCGCCGACATGAAGGAACTGGCGGGTCGTTTCGCGACCGCCTCCACGCTCCCGGTGGTCCTGGACTCGACCGAAGTGCCCGTGATCCAGGCCGGGTTGGAGATGCTCGGCGGCCGCGCGGTCATCAACTCCGTGAACTACGAGGACGGGGACGGGCCCGAGTCACGGTTCGCGAAGGTCACCGCGCTGGCCCGGGAGCACGGGGCGGCGCTGATCGCGCTGACCATCGACGAGGAGGGCCAGGCCCGCACCGTCGAGCACAAGGTGGCCATCGCCGAGCGCCTCATCGAGGACCTGACGTCCAACTGGGGCATCCACGAGTCGGACATCCTCATCGACACCCTGACCTTCACCATCTGTACGGGTCAGGAGGAGTCCCGGGGTGACGGCATCGCCACCATCGAGGCGATCCGCGAGCTGAAGCGGCGCCACCCGGACGTGCAGACGACGCTGGGTCTGTCGAACATCTCCTTCGGTCTGAACCCGGCCGCCCGCGTCGTCCTGAACTCGGTGTTCCTGGACGAGTGCGTGAAGGCCGGTCTCGACTCGGCGATCGTGCACGCGTCGAAGATCCTGCCGATCGCGCGGTTCGACGAGGAGCAGGTGCAGACCGCCCTCGACCTGATCTACGACCGGCGGGCCGAGGGCTACGACCCGCTGCAGAAGCTGATGGCGCTCTTCGAGGGCGCCACGATGAAGTCGATGAAGGCGGGCAAGGCCGAGGAACTCCTCGCCCTGCCGCTGGAGGAGCGCCTGCAGCGGCGCATCATCGACGGCGAGAAGAACGGCCTGGAGGCCGACCTCGACGAGGCCCTGACGACCACACCCGCCCTGGACATCGTCAACGACACGCTCCTGGAGGGCATGAAGGTCGTCGGCGAGCTCTTCGGCTCCGGACAGATGCAGCTGCCGTTCGTGCTGCAGTCCGCCGAGGTGATGAAGACCGCGGTGGCCCATCTCGAGCCGCACATGGAGAAGTCCGACGCGGAGGGCAAGGGCACGATCGTGCTGGCCACCGTGCGCGGCGACGTCCACGACATCGGCAAGAACCTGGT
>NZ_JBITJZ010000024.1:0-74566 GCF_044460595.1 Streptomyces sp. NPDC050085
ACTCCCCAAGCACCGGCCGTCCCGCAAATCCCGGGAATGCCCCAGATCCCCGGGATCCCGCAGGCCCCGGCCGCGGCTCCGAAGACCCCGGCCACTCCCCAAGCACCGGCCGTCCCGCAAATCCCGGGAATGCCCCAGATCCCCGGAATCCCGCAGGCCCCGGCCGCGGCTCCGAAGACCCCGGCCACGCCCAAGACCCCGTAGTCCCCGCCTACTCCCCCAACCCCCGAACACCGAACCCGCTCGACCACCCCACCCCCAAGGACCCAAGGACCCCCATGAAGCTCTCCAAGACCGCCTCGCTCGTCGTCGGTTCCGCACTGTGCGGCTCGCTCCTGTTCGGCGCCGTCGGGCCCGCCGCGGCCGCCACCACCACCGCCGACCAGGACGAGCGCGCCGCCGCCGTCACCGCGCTCGTGTACGAGGACATCGACGCCCTGTACGAGGCCGTGAACCGGTACACCGCGAACCCGGGCGGCGAGGACACCGCCGTACAGGACGCCCTCGACAAGATCCTTGCCGACGCGCAGCTCGACCCGGAGGTGGCCGCCGCCCCCGAGCCGCCCAAGCCCGCGGACCAACTCGCCCAGGCCAAGGTCGAGTTGAAGACGTCCGTGGATTCCCTGCTCGACGCCACGTCCAAGGGTGACTGGAAGCTGGCGACGGGGGCGCTGCTCCAGGTGAGCAACACCGCGGTGAAGGTGCTGCTCGGCGTCAGCCTGCAGAACATCGTCGCGGACCTGGCGAAGGTGCTCGGCCTGGACAAGCTGCCCAAGCTGACGCCCACCCCGCAGACCCCGGCGACGCCCCAGGTGCCCGCCCTGCCGCAGATGCCGGCCATGCCGCAGCTTCCGCAACTGCCCCAGCTCCCCCAGCTGCCGGGCTTCCCGCAGGCGCCGGGCTTCCCCCAGCTGCCCGGGTTCCCGCAGGCCCCGGCGACCCCGCAGCTGCCGGGGCTCCCGAAGATCCCCGGCCTGTTCTGAGCGATCGCGCCCGCAGTCTGCCCCCGGAGCCCGTCGGCGCCGGGGGCAGTCGGCTGCCCGGGCTCAGACCTCCCGGAACGTGATCCCGCCCAGCGCGTCCGTGGCCGCCCGGTCGAGCAGCACCGCCGACTCGATCCCCGCCGGAAGGTCACCGCGCTCCGTCGACGTGACGAGCGCGCCGACCGCCCTGCGGTGCCGCGCGAACGCGTACCGCGACACTCCCCGGCCGCGCTCGCGCTGTCCCTCGACGGCCGTGTCCGGCGGGACGTCGAGCAGCAGCAGATGGACCGAGACGCCGCGCCGCCTGGCGGTGCGCGCGACCCAGCGCCGCACCCAGGCCTGGGTGCCGCAGTCGTGCACGACGACGCTGACGCCGGAGCGCATCGCCCGGCGCAGACCCAGGTAGTGGGAGACGCGGACCAGCGGGCGGTAGAGCGCGTACGGCAGGAAGCGCGGCACTCTCGCCGCCCAGCGCTCCCGGGTGTCCTGGGAGTCGATCCGCACGGCGGGGCCCACGGCGACGGCCCGCCGCATCAGCGTGGACTTGCCGCTGCCGGGCAGCCCCGAGAGCACCACGAGGTCACCCGCCGCGAACCCGATCCTGCGCGGCGTGCGTCCGCCGCGACCGCGCAGGTCCCGCACCGAGCGCTGCCGCGGGATCCGCACGCTGCCGAGCACCCCTGGGTACGCCGTCGCCACTGCCTTTTGCACCGTGATCGTCCTCCCCGCTCCGGTCACGCCACTCTTGCCCGCCAAGTGTAAAGAGAAGGTAATGCCCTGCGAGGGGTTTTCCCGTTCGGCGGGCATGCAATGATGTGCGCGCAAACTGCATACCGGCCGCTTGAATCCGCGCGGGAGAGTTCCGGACCCCACCAGCACGACGGGTACCCGGACGCCGAAGGAGCAAGTTCCTCCCTTGAATCTCTCAGGCCCCGTACCGCGCGGGCGAGGCAGATCTGAAAAGCGGGCCGCCCTGTGACGTACGGCGGCCCCACCCAAGGTGCAAGCCCCTCGGGGCGAACCTCTCAGGTTCCGATGACAGATGGGGAGGACTACCTCGCCATCTGCCATGCCCGGGAGCGCCAGCCATGACTCGTACGACAGCACTCGACGCCCTGCACCGTTCGCTCGGCGCGACGATGACCGACTTCGCCGGCTGGGACATGCCGCTGCGCTACGCCAGCGAGCGCGACGAGCACAACGCCGTACGTACGAAGGCCGGGCTCTTCGACCTGTCCCACATGGGTGAAATCACCGTCAGCGGCCCCGAGGCCGTCGACTTCCTGAACTTCTCGCTGGTCGGCAACATCGGCTCGGTCGGCGTCGGCCGCGCCCGCTACACGATGATCGTCGCCGAGGACGGCGGCATCCTGGACGACCTGATCGTCTACCGGCTCGGCGAGACGGAGTACATGGTCGTCGCCAACGCCTCCAACGCCCAGAACGTCCTGAACGAGCTGAGCAACCGCGCCGAGGAGTTCGACGCCGAGGTGCGCGACGACCGCGAGGCGTACGCACTGATCGCCGTGCAGGGCCCGAACTCCCCCGCCATCGTGAAGTCCGTCACGGACGCCGACCTGGACGGGCTCAAGTACTACGCGGGCCTGCCGGGCACCGTCGCGGGCGTCGAGGCGCTCATCGCCCGCACCGGCTACACCGGCGAGGACGGCTTCGAGCTGTTCGTCGCCCCCGCCGACGCGGAGAAGCTGTGGCAGGCGCTGACCGAGGCGGGCGCCGCGTACGGCCTCGTCCCCTGCGGTCTGTCCTGCCGTGACACGCTGCGCCTGGAGGCGGGCATGCCGCTGTACGGGCACGAGCTGACCACCGCGCTCACCCCCTTCGACGCCGGGCTCGGCCGGGTCGTCAAGTTCGACAAGACCTCGCACGGGGACGACTTCGTGGGCCACGACGCCCTCGTCGCCGCTGCCGGGCGCGCCGAGTCGAACCCGCCCCGCAAGCTCGTCGGCCTGATCGCCGAAGGCCGCCGCGTCCCGCGCGCCGGGATGCAGGTCGTGCGCGACGGCCAGGTGATCGGCGAGGTCACCTCCGGCGCCCCGTCCCCGACCCTGGGCAAGCCGATCGCCATGGCGTACGTCGACGCCGCGCACGCCGAGGCGGGCACCACCGGCGTCGGCGTGGACATCCGCGGCACGCACGAGCCGTACGAAGTCGTCGCCCTGCCGTTCTACAAGCGACAGAAGTAACAGTCGTAGCAGTCGTCAGCATCGGGTCCGCCCCGTCGTCACCCGGCACCGTCACCCGCCCCGTCACCAGCACCGTCCCGCGTACAGGAGAATTCGCATCATGAGCAACCCCCAGCAGCTGCGTTACAGCAAGGAGCACGAGTGGCTGTCGGCCGTCGAGGACGGCGTCGCCACGGTCGGCATCACGGAGCACGCGGCCAACGCGCTCGGTGACATCGTGTTCGTCCAGCTTCCCGAGGTCGGCGACACCATCACCGCGGGCGAGACCTGCGGCGAGCTGGAGTCCACCAAGTCGGTCTCCGACCTGTACTCCCCCGTCACCGGCGAGGTCACCGAGGCCAACCAGGACGTCGTCGACGACCCGTCCCTGGTCAACTCGGCCCCGTTCGAGGGCGGTTGGCTGTTCAAGGTCCGCATCGCCGAGGAGCCGAAGGACCTGCTGACCGCCGACGAGTACACCGAGTTCTCCGGGAGCTGACCCTCATGACCGAACAGACCGTACTGAACGAGTCCCTGCACGAGCTCGACCCCGAGGTCGCGGCCGCGGTCGACGCCGAGCTCAAGCGCCAGCAGTCGACCCTGGAAATGATCGCGTCGGAGAACTTCGCGCCGGTCGCCGTCATGGAGGCCCAGGGCTCCGTCCTCACCAACAAGTATGCCGAGGGCTACCCGGGCCGCCGCTACTACGGCGGCTGCGAGCACGTCGACGTCACCGAGCAGATCGCGATCGACCGCGTGAAGGCGCTCTTCGGCGCCGAGTACGCGAACGTGCAGCCGCACTCCGGCGCCTCCGCGAACCAGGCCGCCCTGTTCGCGATCGCCCAGCCCGGCGACACGATCCTCGGCCTCGACCTGGCGCACGGCGGCCACCTCACGCACGGCATGCGCCTGAACTTCTCCGGCAAGCAGTTCAACGTGGTTCCGTACCACGTGGACGACGCCGGCCTGGTCGACATGGCCGAGGTCGAGCGGCTCGCCAAGGAGCACCGGCCGAAGGTGATCATCGCCGGCTGGTCGGCGTACCCGCGCCACCTGGACTTCGCCGAGTTCCGTCGCATCGCCGACGAGGTCGAGGCGTACCTGTGGGTCGACATGGCGCACTTCGCGGGCCTCGTGGCCGCGGGCCTGCACCCGAACCCGGTGCCGCACGCCGACGTGGTCACCTCCACGACGCACAAGACGCTCGGCGGTCCGCGCGGCGGCATCATCCTCGCCCGCAACAAGGACTTCGCGAAGAAGCTGAACTCGGCGGTCTTCCCGGGCTTCCAGGGCGGTCCCCTGGAGCACGTGATCGCGGCCAAGGCCGTCTCCTTCAAGGTCGCCGCCTCGGAGGGCTTCAAGGAGCGCCAGGCCCGCACGATCGAGGGTGCCCGCATCCTCGCCGAGCGTCTGACCTCCGAGGACACCCGCGCCCACGGCGTCAACGTGCTCTCCGGCGGCACGGACGTGCACCTGGTCCTCGTCGACCTGCGCGAGAGCGAGCTCGACGGGCAGCAGGCCGAGGACCGCCTCCACGAGGTCGGCATCACGGTCAACCGCAACGCCGTCCCGAACGACCCGCGCCCCCCGATGACCACCTCGGGCCTGCGGATCGGCACGCCGGCGCTCGCCACCCGCGGCTTCGACGCCGAGGACTTCCGCGAGGTCTCGGACGTCATCGCCGAGGCGCTCAAGCCGTCCTACGACGCCGCCGCGCTCAAGGCCCGGGTGACCGCTCTCGCGGAGAAGCACCCGCTGTACCCCGGCCTGTAGCAATTCCGTACGCTTTGAGACGTACGAACTTTCGGGGCACCCCGCACACTGGGAAGTGAGCGGGGTGCCCCGTGTCACGCCACACCTCTCACGTCCCACCCGCTTGTCCCGGCAGACAACGGCGTCTACCACCACCATTGGAGTCCCACCGTGGCCATCTCGGTCTTCGACCTGTTCTCGATCGGCATCGGCCCGTCCAGCTCCCATACGGTCGGCCCCATGCGCGCGGCGCGGATGTTCGCGCGGCGCCTGAAGAACGAGGGCCTGCTGGCCCACACCGCCTCGATACGCGCG
Organism: Streptomyces sp. NPDC050085; assembly: GCF_044460595.1. NCBI lineage: Bacteria > Bacillati > Actinomycetota > Actinomycetes > Kitasatosporales > Streptomycetaceae > Streptomyces > Streptomyces sp. NPDC050085. The sequence continues at coordinate 5,234 of NZ_JBITJZ010000024.1, forward strand.
GAGCTGTACGGCTCGCTCGGCGCGACGGGCCACGGCCACGGCACCCCGAAGGCGGTGCTGCTCGGCCTGGAGGGCGAGTCGCCGCGCACCGTCGACGTGGAGCACGCCGACGAGCGGGTGGAGACGATCAAGGAGTCGGGACGCCTCAGCCTGCTCGGCGTGCACGAGATCCCGTTCTCCTTCGACGACGACCTGGTCCTGCACCGCCGCAAGGCCCTGCCGTACCACGCGAACGGCATGACCCTGTGGGCGTACGACGCCGAGGGCGCCGAGCTGCTGTCGAAGACGTACTACTCGGTGGGCGGCGGCTTCGTCGTCGACGAGACCGTGATTTCTCAGGAGGGCGCGGCCGGCGAGAGCCCGATCGTGCCGGACGACACCGTCCTGAAGTACCCCTTCCGCACCGGCGACGAGCTGCTGCGCCTCACCCGCGAGACCGGCCTGTCCATCCCGGCGCTGATGCTGGAGAACGAGAAGGCCTGGCGCACCGAGGACGAGATCCGCGCGGGCCTGCTGGAGCTCTGGCGCGTGATGCAGGCCTGCGTGTCCCGCGGCATGTCCCGCGAGGGCATCCTGCCGGGCGGCCTCAAGGTCCGCCGCCGGGCGGCGAGTTCGGCCCGCAAGCTGCGCGCCGAGGGCGAGCCGCTCGCCCACGCCATGGAGTGGATCACGCTCTACGCGATGGCCGTGAACGAGGAGAACGCGGCGGGCGGCCGCGTCGTCACCGCGCCGACGAACGGCGCGGCGGGCATCATCCCGGCGGTGCTCCACTACTACATGAACTTCGTGCCCGGCGGCTCCTCCCAGGAAAAGGAGGAGGGCGTGGTCCGCTTCCTCCTCTCCGCGGGCGCCATCGGCATGCTCTTCAAGGAGAACGCCTCGATCTCCGGCGCCGAGGTCGGCTGCCAGGGCGAGGTCGGCTCGGCCTGCTCGATGGCGGCGGGCGCCCTCGCCGAGGTCCTCGGCGGTTCCCCCGAGCAGGTGGAGAACGCGGCGGAGATCGGCATGGAGCACAACCTCGGCCTGACCTGCGACCCGGTCGGCGGCCTCGTGCAGATCCCCTGCATCGAGCGCAACGGCATGGCGGCGGTCAAGGCCGTCACGGCGGCGAAGATGGCGATGCGCGGCGACGGCTCGCACAAGGTGTCCCTCGACAAGGTCATCAAGACCATGAAGGACACCGGCGCGGACATGAGCGTGAAGTACAAGGAGACGGCGCGGGGCGGGCTCGCGGTGAACATCATCGAGTGCTGAGGGACTGCTTCACGGGCCCGTTCCTAGGGCCTGTCCCTCGGTGAGATCAGGCCCGTCTCGTACGCCAGGACGACGGCCTGGACGCGGTCGCGCAGGTCCAGTTTGGACAGGATGTGGCCGATGTGCGTCTTGACCGTGGTCGGGCTGAGGAACAGGCGCTCCGCGAGTTCGGTGTTGCTCAGGCCCGTCGCGAGCAGCCGGAGCACCTCGATCTCGCGCGGGGTCAGGCCCGACAGGTCGCGGTGCAGCGTGGCGGTGTCCGCCTCGGCGTGCTGGGCGAAGCGCTCGATCAGGCGGCGGGTGATCGCCGGCGCGAGCAGCGCGTCGCCGGAGCGGACCAGGCGGACGGCCGCCACCAGGTGCTCGGGGGTGACGTCCTTGAGCAGGAAGCCGCTGGCGCCCGCGGTGAGCGCGGCGTAGACGTAGTGGTCGAGGTCGTAGGTGGTCAGGATGATGACCCGGGTGCCGGCGTCCGGGCCGCCGCCCGCACCGGCCGGGTCGGCCAGGATCTGTCGCGTCGCCTCGATGCCGTCCAGCTGCGGCATGCGGATGTCCATGAGCACCACGTCGGGGCGGGTCCTGCGGACCGCGGCGACCGCCTCGGCCCCGTCGGCCGCCTCGGCCGTCACCTCGATCCCGTCGGCGGCGAGGATCATCCCGAATCCGGTGCGTACGAGCGCCTGGTCGTCGGCGATGACGGCGCGCAGGGGCGGTCTGCTCATGCGGTCCGCCAGGGGGCCCTGGCCGTGACGCGGTAGCCGCCGGTGAGGGTCGGTCCCGCGGTCAGTTCGCCCTGGTACACCGCGAGGCGCTCGCGCAGGCCGATGAGACCGCGGCCGCTGCCGTCCGCCGGCCCGGCCTCGCGCGCGCCGCCGGTGTCGGTCACCTCGATCTCCAGGCAGTCCTCGGTGTAGCCGATCAGGACGGCGGCGTCGGCGCCGGGCGCGTGCTTGATCGTGTTGGTCAGTGCTTCCTGGACGACGCGGTACGCCGTGAGGTCGACGCCGGGCGGCAGCGGATCCGGCGGCAGGGACACCGCGAGGCGCACCGGGGTCCCCGCGGCCCGCACCCGCTCGACCAGGGTGGGCAACAGGCCGAGTCCCGGCTGGGGTTCGAGGCCGTCGGGGCGCTCGTGGTCGGGGGCGGCGAGCAGGCCCATCACGTGGCGCAGGTCGGCCATGGCGGCACGGCCCGAGGCCTCGACCGCGAGCAGCGCCCCCTTGGACCGCTCGGGCGCCGCGTCCATCACCTTGCGGGCCGCGCCCGCCTGGATCACCATCACGCTCACATTGTGGGTGACGATGTCGTGGAGTTCGGCGGCGATGCGGGACCTCTCCTCGTCGACGGCGCGGCGGGTGGCCGCGTCCTGTTCCTGCTGGAGTCTCGCGAACCGGGCCCGGCTGGCCGCGAGTTGGCGCCGCCAGATCCGGACGAGCCCGGCCAGGACACCGACGACGAGCAGCACGACCGCCGGGCTCGACCAGCCCGGCAGGACGGGTTCCGTCTCCCGGAACGCGAACCCCGCGAGGACGGCGGCGACGAGCATCGCCACCATCGCCCAGGTGCGGTGACGGCTGTGGGTGACGGCGCTGTAGGCGCCGATGACGCAGGTCGCCACGTTCATCCAGGTCGCGTCGTCGACCATGGCCAGCGTCGCGCACATCACGACCGTGAACGCGGCCAGCGGGAACCTGCGCCGCACCGCAAGCGGCAGCGCCGACAGCACGATCAGCGGCCACAAGCGCGCCGCGGACTCGGACTCCTCCACCGTGATGACCGCCGGCGGCCGCGGGGGCGCCACCCCGCGCGGGGCCTGGACGTCGCTCGCGGTCTGGAACGGTCCGCTGTCGGGATAGCGCGCCGCCACGACCAGCGCGACGACGGTCAGGACGACCGCCAGCAGCACGTCGAGGAGCACCGCGCGGCGCGACAGGGGCGCGGGCCGCGGCTCCGGGCGTATCGCCTCGCGGAGTTGCTGCTGCCATCCGGGCCGGTCGTCCGTGTCCACCGGCTCATTGTGCGGTCCGCCCGCCCGGGCCCGCATCGGCCTGCGCGACAAGAGGGACGAGGCAGTTGCCCGTGAGGAGTACGTCGCAGGGATGACCCCGCGGCCGGATCGTCCGCGGGGAGGGCCCGAAGTCGGTGCCGTGGCCGACGCGGCCGGGGGGCGGCCGCCCCTACCTTCGCCGAAGTCGGCACGCGGCCATGCCTCTTCGACCGCCCGGCTCCCGCCCGCTCGACCTCCGCTCGACTCCGCTAAGAACGGACACCGCCATGACTCACGTGATCCAACTGGAAGCCGTGGCCAAGCGCTACGGGACCACCGGCGCGCCCGCACTCGGCCCGCTCACGCTCACCGTCCGGCAGGGCGAGGCGCTCGCCGTGACCGGGCCCTCCGGCAGCGGCAAGTCCACGCTGCTCAACCTCGTCGCCGGTCTCGACAAGCCGACCGAGGGCGCCGTGACGGTCGACGGGCAGCGCATCGACCAGCTGAGCGAGCACGCCCTGGCCCGGTTCCGGCGCGAACGCATCGGCATGGTCTTCCAGTTCTTCAATCTGCTCGACGACCTCACCGTCGCCGACAACATCCAGCTGCCCGCGCAGCTGACCGGGACCGCGCGGCGCACGGCGGCGGCCCGCGCCGGGGAGCTCATGGAAGTCCTCGGCATCGCCCGGCACGCCCGCGCCTACCCGGGCCGCCTGTCCGGCGGCGAGCGCCAACGGGTCGCCGTGGCAAGGGCGTTGGTCAACCGGCCCGCGCTGCTCCTCGCCGACGAACCGACCGGCGCCCTCGACACCGCCTCGGGCCACGACGTACGGGAACTGCTCGTGGACCTGCACCGCGGCGGCCAGACCATCGTCCTGGTCACGCACGACATGGCCCTGGCCAGGTCGTGCGCGAGCCGCACCATTCAGCTGGTCGACGGGCACCTCGCCCTCGACACCCCTGCGGAGGCCGTGCGATGAGCCTGTTCGGTACGGGCGCACTCACCCGCGTCGTGCGCTCCGGAGTGGCCAGGCGCCGGGTGCAGACGCTCGTCATCGCCGTGGCCACCATGATGGCCGTCGCCGCGGCCGTGGTCGCCGGGTCCCTCATCGTCGCCTCGAACGCGCCCTTCGACCACGCCTTCGCCAAGCAGCACGGGCCGCACCTCACCGCGCAGTTCGACCCGGCCAAGGTGACCCCGGCCCAGCTGAAGGAGACCGGGCGGCTCGACGGCGTCACCGCGAGCGCGGGGCCGTACCCCGCCATGAGCATCCGCCCGGTGGAGGAGCGGGGCGGACACCTCCCGGCGCTGACCCTGGTCGGGCGGGCGGGTCCGGGCGCCGACGTGGACGACCTGGACCTGAAGTCCGGCCGGTGGGCGAGGAAGCCGGGCGAGGTCGTGCTCTCCGCGTCGTTCACCGGACCCGGCATCCGGCTCGGCTCCACCCTGAGGGCCTCGGAGGCCGACGGCAGTGCGACCCTGACCGTCGTCGGCTTCGCGGTGTCGGCCGGCCGCACCGCCGACGCCTGGGCGACGCCCGCACAGGTCGACTCCCTTGCCACGAAGGACAGTCCGGTCACCAGCCAGATGCTCTACCGCTTCGGCTCCGCGGGCACGAAGGGGCAGCTCGCCGCCGACCGCAGGACGCTCGCCGCCGCCGTGCCGTCCGGGTCCCTGATGGGCACCCAGTCCTATCTGGACACCAAGCTCGCCGCCGACCGGGGCGCGGCGCCGATCATCCCGTTCCTGATCGCCTTCGGCGTGCTCGGCATCGTCATGTCGGTGATCATCGTCAGCAGCGTGATCAGCGGCACGGTCGGCACCAGCCTGCGCAGGATCGGCATCCTCAAGGCCATCGGCTTCACCCCGCGCGAGGTCGTACGGGCCTATCTGGCCCAGGCGTTGATCCCGGCCGGCGTCGGCATCGGGCTCGGCGTCCTCCTCGGCAACCTGCTGGCGATCCCGCTGCTCGCGGACACCGAGCAGGTGTACGGCGCCGCCTCGCTGACCGTGGCCTGGTGGGTGGACGTCGTCGTGCCGGCCCTCGCGCTGCTGATCGTCGCCGTCGCCGCACTGGTCCCCGCGCTGCGGGCCGGGCGGCTGCGGACGGTCGAGGCCATCGCGGTGGGCCGGGCACCCCGCACGGGGCGCGGGCAGTGGGCGCACCGCGCGGCCGGGCGGCTGCCGCTGCCCCGCGCCGTGACCTACGGCCTCGCCAGCCCCTTCGCCCATCCGGTCCGCGCGGCGGCGATGCTGCTCGCGGTGGCCTTCGGCACGGTCGCGGCGACCTTCGCGCTCGGCCTGACGTCCTCCCTGAACGCGGTCGGCGCCGCGCAGGACCCCGAGGACAGCGCCGCGGTCACCGCCATCACCGGCGTCCACGGCGTCGAACGCTCCGACGGGGGCGGCCCCGGTCCCGCGTCCGCCGACCCGGCGAAGATCGGCGCCGCCATCAAGGCGCAGTCGGGCACCGCCTCGTACTACGGCCTGACCCAGACCGACGCCACCGTGACCGGGCTCTCCGGCGCCGTCAGGGCCACCCTCTACCAGGGCAACTCACGATCGGGCCGTTACGAGATGATCTCCGGGGACTGGCTCACCGGCGCGGGCCAGGTCGTCGTACCCACCCATTTCCTGGACCGCACCGGAACCAGGATCGGCGACTCGGTCCGGGTGACCCTCGGCAAGGACACCGAGACCCTGCGGATCGTCGGCGAGGCCTTCGACACCGACAACGACGGCCTGTCGCTCCACGCGGACCTCGCGAGCTTCCCGGGGGCGAAGCCCGAGGTCTTCCAGATCGACGTGGAGCCGGGCGTCTCCGCGGCCGCGTACGCGCAGAAGCTGGCCGCGGTGGTGCGGCCGCTGGGCGGCGACGTCATCGCCAACTCCCCGTCGCAAACGGAGAACATGATCATTGTCCTGGACGCGATGGCGGTGCTGCTCACCCTCATGCTGGTGTCCGTGGCCGGCCTCGGCGTCCTCAACTCCGTCGTCCTCGACACCCGCGAGCGCGTCCACGACCTCGGCGTCTGCAAGGCGCTCGGCATGACACCGCGGCAGACCGTGGCCCTCGTACTCGCCTCGGTGACCGGGATCGGCGTACTCGGCGGGCTGATCGGACTGCCCGCCGGGTACGCCCTGCACGCGTTCGTCCTGCCGGTGATGGGACACGCGGCGGGCACCAACCTCCCGCCGTCGGTCCTCGACGTGTACGACGCTCCCGAGCTGGTGCTCCTCGGGTGCGCCGGACTCGTCATCGCCGTACTCGGCGCGATGCTCCCGGCAGGCTGGGCGGCCAAGGCCCGTACGGCGACGGCACTGCGCACCGAATAGCACCTGACAGCGCCTGACAGCACCGCCCGGCACGACCGGCTCACGGCCGCGGCCTCACAGGGTCGCGGTCGTGCCCTCCCCCGACCCGCTGCCCGCGAGCCACTCGTCCCAGCTCAGGTTGAAGGACGCGTACCCGTTGTCCGCCGGGGCCTTGGCGCGCGGGGAGCCGGTGATGGTGACCGGGTCGCCCTGCTTGACCTGGTCGTAGAACCACTTGGCGTCGCCGATGGACAGGTGCACGCAGCCGTGGGAGCCGCGGGCGGAGCCGCTGCCCGGGTTCGGGTCGCCGGTCGAGTAGTGCACGTACGTGCCGGACTGGGTGAGGTGGACGTCCCAGGGCAGCGTCAGGTCGTAGTAGTTGGCGCTGCCCTTGGTGCAGCTGATGCCGACGCTGCAGGAGGTCATGTGGACCTTCTCCTGCTTGTCGATGACGGCCATCGTGCCGTTCCACGTGGGGTATTCGGCGCTGCCCGCGTTGATCGACAGGTTGCGGACGAACTGCCCGTTCTTGGTGACCTTCAGGGTGTGTCCGGTGACGGACACGTCCGCGCGCACGTCGTCGCCGACCTTGAAGGAGTGGGTGTAACTGTGCGTGCCGTAGCGCCCGTTGCCGTTGCTGACGCCTTCCATGTCGGCGACGACCTTCACCTGCGTCCCCGACGGCCAGTACTCCTTGGGCCGCCAGTCGGCGCGCTTGTCGCCGAACCAGTGCCAGGCCCCCGCGACCGGCTTCGACGCGCTGACCTTCATGTGCTTCTCGACCGATGCGCGCGCCTTGGCCGCCACCGGGTTGGTGAAGACCACCGAGATCGGCATCGCGACGCCGACCGTCGCACCCGACTGCGGCATGATCGTCTCGAGGAGCATCGGCGGCCCCTTGGGCTTGGTCGGCGACGGCGAGGCACTCGCGCTCGGCTTGCCGCCTGCCTTCCCGTCGTCCGCCCCCTTCGCCCCGTTGTCACTGCTGCCGCCCCCGCCGCACGCACTAGCCCCCACCAGCACCGCGGCCGTCACCAATGCGATCCCTATGCCGCCGCCCTTGCGCCGTCCCACGACCTGCCCCACTCTCTGAACACCCCGCGCGCCTCCTGATGAGGCCCAACTCCCTGTCAGACAGCCCGGAGGCCGCTGGTAGTTGCACGGCTTCGTGTAAAGCGTCTTCCAAGACTGCGGCCGCGCAAACAACCGACTGCCGATTCCCGGGCGATCGTGGACCATGGGATTCCGACCTCGTCGCCCCACCGACCGGGAGGCCCGCATGATCCGCGGCATCGACGTCAGCGCGTACCAGTCGTCCACGTTCGACACGGACGGCCTGTCGTTCGTCTTCATCAAGGCCACGGAGGGGCGTTCGTACGTCAACCCACGCCTGACCGCCCAGACGAAGCACGCACGGGACGCCGGGTGCGTGGTCGGCTTCTACCACTTCCTGTGGCCGGGGAACCTCACGGCACAGGCCGAGTACTTCGTGAGCAAGGCCCCGGAGAAGGCGGGGGACCTGCTGGCCGTGGACTGGGAGACGACCGGGGAAGGCACGCGGGCGTCGAACGCGGAGAAGGACAGGTTCATCCGCGAGGTGAAGCGGCTGCGGCCGCAGCACCGGGTGGCCCTCTACACGAACCGCGATTTCTGGCTGAACGTGGACACGACGTCGTACGCCGGTGACGCTCTGTGGATCGCCGACTACGTGACCGCGGGCAAGCCCCGCATCAAGGCGAAGTGGCGCTTCCACCAGTACACCGACACCCCCCACGACAAGGACGTGGCCGACTTCGCGAGCGAGGATGCGCTGCGCGAGTGGGCCACGCCCTGACGGGAGTGGACGCGGCAGTCGCTCAGGCGCGCCACTCCGCCGTGCGCTCCGGCGACGCCTCGGCCAGGGCCTTGCGGACGGCGGTGGCGTCGGAGGCCAGGCCGTAGACCGGGGTGCCGGGCTGCTGGCGCCAGGAGTCGTCCTGGCCGCCGTTGTCCACGGCGTCGAAGCCGATCTCGTCGAGCAGGGCCGTGACGACCTGCTTGGCGGCCGTGTCGTCGCCGGAGATGGGCAGCGCCACGCGCTCGGGGTCGCCGGCCGGGCGCGGCTTGTCGAGGATGTCCTGGGCGTACGTGCCGTTGAACACCTTCACGACCTCGTGGCCGAGCTGCTGCTCGGTCCAGCGGCTCTCGGTCAGGCCGTCGTCCTCGATCCCGGCGATCTTCCCGTCGCGCTGCTGCGGGTAGTAGTTGCCGGTGTCGATGACGGCGACGTCTGCGGCCGCGGTGTCCAGGATGCCCTTGGGCAGGTTCGCCACGGCCTTGAGCGGGATGGTGACGACCACGACCTGCGCGTCGCGCACCGCGTCCTCGATGGTGGCGGGCGTGGCCCCCGTCTCCTCGGCGAGCGCGGTGAGGGTCTGGGGGCCGCGCGAGTTCGCGACGTGCACGTCGTGGCCGACGGCGGTGAAACGCCGGGTGAGGTTGCCGCCGATGTTGCCCGCGCCGATGATGCCGATCTTCATGTCGTGCCCTTCGAGAGGGATCCGGGAGGGATCCGCAGAGATACATGCATGTGCATGGAGTGCGAACCTCGAGGGGCCCGGGCCTATTCCTGGTGGCCGCCGAACGAGTGACGGCGCGGCGCTTCAGACAGTGACCACGATCTTTCCGGTGTGCGTGTTGGACTCCATGAGGCGGTGGGCGTCCTGGATGCGGTCGAGGCCGTCGAAGACCTCGGCGACCGGCGGGCGGAAGCCGCCGTCGCGCAGGCCCGCGTTCAGGAAGGCGGTGGAGCGGCGGCGGCCGTCCGGTGTGTCGGTGAGGGCCATGTTGGCGTACGTGTGGATGGTCTGGGGCCAGTTCATCGGGAAGGCGATGGCGCCGTTCAGCGAGCCGTAGATCACGATCGTGCCGTGTTCCCTCAACGCGGCGGCATGTTGCGGCAGTTCGGGCCCGCCGATCGCGTCGAAGAGGACGTCGGCACCGGGGCCGTCCGTGACCCGTCGGACCTCCGTCGCCACGTCGCCGCCGCCGTCCGTCACCACGACGTGCTCCGCACCCAGGGCGAGGAGCGCCTTCCGCTTGGCCTCGGTGCGGGTCGTCGCGATCGGCACCGCCCCGATGCGGCGGGCCACCTGGATCGCTGCGGTGCCGACGCCGCTGGAGGCTCCGGTGATCAGGACGTGGTCGCCGGGGCGCATCCCGGCCGTCTCGATCAGGCCGCCGTACGCGGTGGTGTACGTGAGCCAGGCCGCGGCCCCCGTGACCGCGTCGACCCCGTCGGGGCGGGGCAGGACCGCGGACTCGGGCAGCACGATCCGGTCGCCGTAGACGCCCTGCGCACCCATCTCGATGCCGGGGCCCGTCATCACGAGGTCGCCGGACGTGAAGGCGGTGACGTCGGCGCCGACGGCCTCGACGACGCCGGAGGCCTCGTAGCCGAGCCGGGATCCGGGGAGGGTCGGCTGGTAGTAGTAGCCGCCCGCGCGGAAGAGGGCCTCGGCCCGGTTGAGGCCCAACGCCTCGACCCGGATGAGGAGTTCGGTGGGGCCCGGGGCAAGCAGGGGCACGTCTTCGATGTGCAGGACGTCGGGGCCGCCGAGTTCGTGGAAGAGGACGGCGCGGGCGGTGCCGGGAAGCGCGGTGTTCGTCATGCGTCGACCGTATGGAAGGCGTCCGAGACGATCCATGCCTGCCAGTCTCGCTTTCATGTCCGTACGTCTCATCGCCCTCGACTCCCGCGCTACGGTGGGCTCATGGACGTACTCAGTGATGCGATCGCCGCGATGCGGCTCGGGCGGCCGCACTCTGCACTGCGGGACAAGTTCGCCCCGTGGGGCAATCGGTTCGACGCGCACGACGGCGCCGGGTTCCACGTGCTGCTGCGCGGCTCGGCATGGCTGCTGCCGGAGGGGGACGCGGCGCGGGCGACGGCGCTCGCCCCGGGCGACGTGGTGTTCCTCGCGCACGGGCGCGGGCACACACTGGTGAGTGAACTCGGCGTGGAACCGGAGGAGTTCAGGCTGAACTTGGACGGTACGTGGCCCGCCCCGCCGCCCCGGCCCCGCGTCGGCCCGACCCCCGACGCGGTGATGCTGTGCGGCGCGTACCTCCTTGACCGGGCGCGCGCCCACCCCCTGCTCGACGAATTGCCGGACGTGGTGCACCTGCCGGCGCGGGTCGGCACCCACCGTTCGCTGCGGGCGGCGGTCGAGTTGCTCGGCGAGGAGCTGGACGAGCCGCGCCCCGGCTCGGACACGATCGTCTCGGCACTCCTCGACACGCTGTTGCTGTACATCTTGCGGGCCTGGTGGCTGGGCCGGGACAGCCCGGGCGCGCACGCCTCCGGCTGGTCCTCCGCGCTCACCGAGCCCCCGCTCGCCGCCGCCCTCGCAGCGATCCACGCGGACCCCGCGCACCCGTGGACGGTGGCGGAACTGGCCGCGCTCGGGGGTCTGTCGCGGGCGGCGTTCGCGCGGCGGTTCGCGGCGGCGGTGGGGACGCCTCCGCTGGCGTATCTGACGTGGTGGCGGATGACGACGGCCGGGCGGCTGCTGCGCGAGGCGAACGTGCCGCTGCGCGTCATCGCCCAACGGGCGGGCTACACCTCGGAGTTCGCGTTCGCCAAGGCGTTCAAGCGGGAGTTCGGGGTGGCGCCGGGGCAGTACCGCAGGGCGGCCTGACGTCACGTCAGCACCGGGTGCGGTCGAGGGCGCGCCAGGCCGGGACCGGGACGAACTCCAGGCGTACGGAGTCGGAGCGCGGCAGGACGACGGCGACGCCGGTGGCGGGCGTCCAGCTCCTGGGCACGAGGACGTACTGGTTCGCCGACTGGAGGATCAGGACGAGTCCGTCGTAGCGGTAGCGGTACGCCGATGAGGCGCCGTCGCACCGCAGTTCGCGTACTCCGGGTTCGTCGAGGGAGAGGTCGCGTTCGCTGTAGAGGACGGCGGCGGGCTGGGACGCGAGGTGTGCCCCGTAGTGGACGGCGCGGCCGTGTCCCACGGATGCCGCGTAGTCGTTGGCGGCCCAGAAGAGGCTCAGGCCGAGCACGACGAAGAGGGCTCCCCATTCGGCGACGGCCGCCCATTCGCGCCGAAGGGGCGCGGGCGCCGGGGTGGTAGGCGCCGGTGCGGGGGGTTCCGGTGCGGCGTCCGAGGTGTCCGGGTCGGCGGGTGGCGCGGGTGGCGGCCGCGGCGGGTCCGGGGCAACGGTCGCGGCCAGCGCGCGGCGCAGGTTCAGGGCGTACGACATGAGGATCACGCCCGAGGCCAGGCTGAGCGGGTCGAGCACGACGTACGGGGTCAGGAACGTGTGCCCGAGCACACTCCAGAATCCGGCGAGGCCCAGCAGGAAGCCGACGCCGGCGAGCACCGGCACCGCCCGGCGCAGCACCTGTGGCCGGTAGCCCGCGGCGAGCCGGGTGCGGAGCACGTCGTGGCCCCAGAACGCCAGCAGGGCGGACGCGGCGATCACCATCATCGGCACGAACAGCGCGTCCAGGCTGCGCATCAGGTAGTCGACGGTGCCGAGGCCGAGCAGGGTCGAGTTCACGCCGTAGTACTCGAAGAACCAGTACGCGTGGTGCCAGCCGAAGTAGTAGAGCAGCGCGGTGACAAAGCTGGTCGGCGCGGCGACGGCCCCGAACAGCGCGCCCAGGCGGCGGATTTCGCTGGTGTCGGGCGTGCCCGGCCGGGGTGGCCGGGCCGGCGGGGTGGCGCCGGACGGCGGTTCGGAGGTCACGGTCCGGCGGGCGGGCAGGGCGCGCCGCCGACGACCTTGACGGTGGTGTCGTCCTCGATGCGGGTGCCCTGCGCGGGGCGGGTGAGGCCCGCGTAGCCGCAGGGGTCCACTCCGGCGATGGTCTCGTAGACGCGCTCCAGCGTGACGCAGAGTTGCCCGCCCGGGCACGCGGCCTCGAACTTCGCCTGGATGTCGGGCCAGACGCTGGGCTTGGCCGGGCCGAGGCCCGCGTCGTTGATCGGGCGGTTCTTCAGGTCGGCGCCGAGTTCCGGGACGACCGGGGGGCAGGGCTTGGCGCCGACGACCTCGATCCGGTCGCCCTTGTGCATCTCCTGACCCGCACCCGGGCGGGTGAAGCCGAGGTAGGCGCAGGGGCCCATGTCGGGGTCGGTCACGTCCTCGTAGACGCGGACGAGTTCGACGCAGAGCTTCTTCTGGGGGCACTGGTCCGCGAAGCCCTGCTGGATCTGCGTCCAGGCGTTGTTCTCGTCGTCCGTGTAGTCGAGGGGGCGTCCCTTCTGCTGGAAGTCGGGGATGTGCATGGGCGAGCCGGGCACACCGCCGCCTCCGCCGCCGTTGCCGCCACCGCCGTTGCCTCCGCCGCCGCTGGGGTAGCCGGGGGCGCCGCCGTTCCCGCCCCCATTTCCGCCGCCGTTCCCGCCGCCGTTCCCGCCGCCGTTCCCGCCGCCGTTCCCGCCCCCATTTCCGCCGCCGACCGTCGACCCTCCCCCGGAGCCCGATGTCGACCCTCCGGAGTTCGACGAGCCGCCCGAACCCGACGAGCCGCCTCCGCCGTTCGTCCCGCCGCCGGATCCCGTGCCTCCCCCGGACCCGCCGCCGCCCGAACTGCCGCCTCCCGTACCCCCGTTGTCGGACCCGCCCGTACCGGACCCGCCCGTACCGCCGGACACCGCTCCCCCGTCGCCCCCGTCGCCCCCGTCGTCAGCGCCGCCCGACGTCATGTGCTCGGACGAGCCCGTGGCGCCGCCCGAGCCGTCGGACGCGTCGGGGCCGCCCTTGGCGCACCCCGCCGCGGGCAGAGCCAGCACCAGGGCGACTCCGATTCCCGTGATCCATCCCCGTTCGGCCATGTCGCACCCGCTGCGTCGAATTCGCCCCCCGTGGGCGTGAGCAGATGGAGGATGGCACCGCGGGCGGCCCGGGTCGAGGGGCCGACCGGGGCAACGCGGCCGGGTCAATCGGCCTCCGGAACCCCCAACTTCCCCTGGATCGCCGCCAGTTCCTCCCGTGCGGCCCGCCCGGCTCCCTCGGCGTCCCCGGCCGCGACGGCCTCCACGAGCTGCGTGTGCGCCGCGTCCCCGTGATCGTCCTCCGCCTGCCGTACGTCGACGAGGCCGAGCAGGGCGATCAGGCCCTGCCGCAGCGCCGGGGCGAACTCCCCGAAGAGATCGGTCAGTACGGGATTGTGTGCCGCGGCGACGACCGCCGCGTGCAGCGCGATGTCGGCGTCCACGAAAGCGTCACCGAGTACGCGCGCGCCGTACAGGAAGCGACCGACGACAGCGGCCGCGAGGCGTCGGCGGACGAGCTGTACGCGCTGTTCCGTGACGCCTATCTGGACGCCGAGGGGCCCGTGGTGCTGCGGGAGTGGTCGACGCGGCAGGACGGCGTCGACGTGCACCACTTCAGCTGCGTACTCGAAATCGACGGCGGAGTACGGGAGTTGGAGGGCAAGGGCAATGGTCCGCTGGCGGCCTTCGCGGACGCCCTCGGGGCGGCGGGTGTCGACGTGGACATCCTGTCCTTCGCCCAGCACGGACTGACCGCGGGACCCGACAGCGAGGCCGTCGCCTACGTACACTGCCGCGTCGGCGCCGGACAGGCGTGGGGCGCGGGCCGGGACACCTCGGTCCTCACGGCGTCCGTACGGGCCGTGCTGTCCGCGGTGAACCGGGCCGCGCCCGGAGCCTGAGAGCCCGAGTGCTCAGGCCTTGTTGAGGTTGGCCCAGAACTCGTCGAAGGAGAGGACCTTGTCGCCGTTGGCGTCCTGCCGGGCGATGAGGGCCTCGGCCACCGACTCGGTGACGTTGAAGTCGCCCATCTGCGCCATCGCGCTCTTGTACTCGGCCGCCGTGATGAAACCGTCGCCGTCCGCGTCGAACCGCTCGAACGCCTTGCGTGCCGCCTCGATGTCCGCCACCGGGACCACCCCTCGTTTACGTACTGCTGTCTTGACGGGGGCCAGATTAGCTGGCCGGGTGAGCGCGCAGTGCGGCGAGTACCCAGGCGAACTCCTCACGGTGCTGGGACTGGACCGGAACGCCCTTGAGGACGGTGAGCAGCTCGCGGTAGCGGTTGACCTTGTTGTCCATCGTGGTCAGCAGGCGGTCCAGGACCGCGGGCCGGTCGGCGTCCGGGCCGAGCAGCTCGCGCAGCACGACGTCGGCCTGCGGGGACTCGGGGGCGATGCCGTCGCGCACCGCGTCACCGGCCACGGCGACGAGCTTCTGCAGGAACCGCATGGAGGCCCCGGCCGCCTCCTCGGGGGCCCTGTCGGCCGCGTTGTACTCGGAGGCCCGGCGCATCTTCGCCTTGAACTCCGGGTCCTGGAGCAGCTCGGCGAGCTCCACCCAGGCGTCGACCTGCTCGGGCGTCGGGTCGTCGGGCAGCCCGGCGCTCATGCCGCGCATCCGCTCCTGGATCACCGGATCGACGTTGTCCAGGCCGTGCAGCATCTCCTCGGCGAAATCGTCCATGATCCGCTTGCGTTCGGCGGCTGACTGGCGTGCCAGGTTGTTCATCAGAGCCATCTCCTCGGCGCTCGATTTCCTCTTCGCGACGGTCGACAGGACGGCCCGGTTGAGCCGGAGCACCTTGATCTGCGCGTCGAGCGCCGCGACGTGCGCGGCGGCGACGGCAGCGATGTCCGCCTCCCCGGCCAGCACCTTGCGCACGTCGTCCAGGCCGAACCCGAGCTCCCGCAGGGTGCGGATCAGCTCGAGGCGGGCCACGGACTCCGCGTCGTACAGCCGGTAGCCGCCGCCGCTGCGGGTCACGGGGTGCAGGACGCCCTCGTCTGACCAGTAGCGGATGGTGCGCACCGTGAGGCCGGTACGGCGGGCCAGCTGTCCGATCGTGAGCAGGGTCGGGCCGTCGTCGATCATGTCTGGGAGTCTGGGCCTTCCAGTGGGTGGAGACTCAAGCGAGGAGCCGAAGTGAATCTGCGGGACATTCTGGACGCCGTGGCCAAGGGAGTCTTCCCCGCGCCGGACGGAACGCTGACGGTCGTGCCGCAGACGAACGCCCGGGACGCCGGGATCCTCGCGTTCACCGCGCACACCGTGGTCGTCACGGACGAGCCCGAGGCGTGGGTGCGCGAGGCGCTGGCGGCGGTGGACTGCGACCCGTTCTCGGCGCCCATGAACGCCCGGTTCCTGACGGCGTTCATGGACCGTACGGGCCGTACGCACGAGACGATCGACCTGGTGACCGTGGCTCCCGCACTGGCCGGGCCGGCGCCGCTCGCGCTGCGCGAGATCCGGGACCGCGAGCATCCGCGGGTGGCGCGGGCGCTGTCGCACCGGGACGAGGTCCGGGTGTGGGAGGCGGACGGCGGGGTGCTGGCGATCGGCCGGGGGCTCGGCGGGCGCTGGGAGGCGTCGATCGAGGTGGACGAGTCCGTACGCCACCGGGGGCTCGGGCGGCAACTGGCCGTTGCCGCCCGGCATCTGGTGCCGTCGGAGCACGTCTGGGCCCAGCAGTCGCCCGGCAACGCGCGGAGCGTCCGGGTCTTCCAGGCGGCCGGGTACCGGGCCGTGGGGTCGGAGGCCTTGATGCTGGAGCTGTAGCCGGGCGGCCGAAGGGCTAGCGGAAGATGCCGGTGTGGCCGAGGGAGTAGCGGCCGGGCTGCGGGTACACCGCGAGGCCGTGCGGGCCCGTGCCCACCGGGATGCGGGCGATCTGGACGCCGGTGCGGGTGTCGATGGCGTAGACCTCGGAGTCGTAACGGCCGGACAGCCACAGGGTGTTGCCGTCCGCGGAGACGCCGCCCATGTCGGGGCTGCCGCCCTGGGGCAGCTTCCACTTCTTGGTCACGCGGTCCCGGGCGAAGTCGAAGACGGAGATGGTGCCCTCGCCGCGGTTGGAGACGTACATCTCCTTGGAGTCGCGGCTGACGTACAGGCCGTGCGTGCCCTTGCCGGTGGGCAGCAGGGTCGGCTTGGAGAAGGTGTCGCCGTCCAGGACCCACATGCCGTCGGCCATCATGTCGGCGACGTAGAACTTCTTGCCGTCCGGGGACATCTTCACGTCCTGCGGCATCGCCCCGTCGAAGGGCAGCTTCTGCTGCCCGACGACCTTCATCTTCGCCGTGTCGACCTTGAGCAGTTCGCCGCTGAACTCGCAGCTGACGATGAAGTAGCGGCCGTCGAGCGAGAAGTCGGCGTGGTTGACGCCGTAGCAGGTGACCGGCTCGGTGTGGTCGATCTTCATGGTGTGCGGGTCGCGGAAGACCAGTTCGCGGTCGAGCGAGGCCATCACGACGGCGTGCTTGCCGTCGGGCGTGAAGTAGAGGTTGTACGGGTCGTGGACGTCGACCGTCTTGCCCGTCCTGCCGGTCTTGGGGTCGATGGGCGTGAGGCTGTTGCCCTTGTCGTTGTTGACCCAGAGCGTCTTCATGTCCCAGGAGGGGACGACGTGTTGGGGCTCACGGCCGACCGGGATCGTCTCGATGACCTCGAACGTCTTGGGGTCGATGACGGAGACGGTGTCGGACTCGGTGTTGGGGACGTAGACCCGGGACGGGAAGTCCTTCACCACCGGGGACAGCTTGCCCGGGCGGTCAGCGGCGTAGACGTCCTTGGAGTCGAGGACCGGCGGCATGCCCGGCAGCCCGTACACGACCTTCTTCTCGGGCACGGCAGGCTTGACCGGCTTGACCGGCTTGGTGATGTCCGCCTGCTCGGCACCGCAGCCCGCGAGCGCGGCGACGACGGCGGTGGCGGCAGCGGCGAGCAGGACTCCGGTGCGGTGAGAGGTGCGGCGGGAGGTGCGGCGGGAGGTGATGTTCACGTGAGCAGCTCCGTGCAGGTCACCGCGGACAGGCCGCGGCGGTCGAGGTGGTCCAGGAGGGCGGGCAGGGCGGCGACCGTGTCCGCGTAGCCGAAGTGCAGGCTGACGACCGAGCCGGGGCGCACCGCGGAGGTGACGTTGTCGACGACCGCGGCCGGGCCCGGCGAGGTGAAGTCGAGCGAGTCGACGTCGTACGACAGGACGTGCGGATAGCCGGCGCGCTGCGCGAGGCGGGCGACGAGCGGTGTCGCGCTCTGGGTGCGGGAGGGCCGGAACCAGGTGCCGATGGACCCGGTGAGGCGGCGGATGCGGTCGGCGCAGCCGGTGATCTCGGCGTACGCGTCGGCCTCGGACATGGCGTTGATGTCGCGGTGGTGGAGGGTGTGGTTGCCCAGGTCGTGACCGCCGTCGAGGATGCGCCGGGCGGCGTCCGGGTGCTCGTCGAGCCAGCTGCCGACGGCGAGGACGGTGACGTGGGCGCGGGCCCGCTCGGCCTCTTCCAGGACCGCGTACGCGATCGCGGGATCGCCCTGGCCGTGGAAGGTGAGGGCGACGCGGTTCCCGGTGCGCGGCCCGTGGTCGATCTGCTCGGGCAGCCCCGGCAGGCGGCGGGGTGCGGGCGCGGCGCGCGCGGCGGCGGGTGGCGAGGTGGTGGGGTGCGCCTTGGGGGCGGGGGTGGTGGCGGCCTGCTCGTCCGTGGCGCAGCCGGTGGCGAGTGCGGCGGTGAGCCCGGCGCCGACACGCAGGGCCGAGCGGCGTCGGATCGGTTCTGCCTTGGTCACCCGCCTATTTAAGGGGGATCAGGGACAAAAGCCGCCTACCGACCCGGGTCCCTTAACGTTTACTGGATGTCAGGTGTACTTATTCTTCATTTACTAGGCCAGTGGGCCACGTCACCAACGATTCATTTGATCGCCCGTGGTGTTGTCTGCCATGATCGGTGCATCGACCCCCATTGACCCGGGCCAGGTCGTCACAGACGCCGCGGACTTCACCCCCCACCGTTCGCGGCGCATCACACGAAAGCCCCCGCGGCGCCGCACAACGGCGAGAACGGGGGCTTTCGTGCGTCTTCCCGCCATCAGCGGTCGGCGATCAGCGGTCAGCGGTCGGCGACCCGCATCTCGAACCAGGTCGTCTTGCCGCGCGGCAGCAGATCCACGCCCCAGCGGTCGGAGAGCTTGTCGACGAGGAAGAGGCCGCGGCCCGAGATGTCGAACTCCTGCACCGGCATCAGACACGGCAGCCCGCGGGAGGGGTCGCGCACCTCTACGCGGATCCAGCCGCGGCGGCGCAGCATGCGCAGGCCGAAGATGCGGGCGCCGGTGTGCCGGACCGCGTTGCCCACCAGCTCGGAGACGAGCAGGACGGCGTCCTCGGTCATCTTCGGGGACAGGCCCCACTGACGCAGGACGACCACCTGGGCGAGCCGCCGGGCGGTCGCCGCCGATTCCGGACGCGACGGCAGCGGCACCTCCGCCTCGGTCGGATTTCCGAACAACTCCAGCGCCCGCAGCGCGTATTCGTCCTCGACCGCGGGAGACCAGCGCGCCGCGGTCGCACTCCCGTGCCGCCGCGGTTGTTCGACACCCTCAAGCCCCGCCATGCCCCCATGATGGCCGTACCGAGGGGTCCGTGGGGCCGTTCCGGCTGAATAAGCCCCCCGGAACGCCTCATTCCGGGGGGCTGTTTTGGCATATGCCAGCGGCAGTTAAGGGTCTGGTACGCACCGCCTGACCTGCGATGACTTACCGTGCGCGACCGGCTCTTGATCGTCACGGACAAGGTTTGCTTAAGGTTGTCTTAAGGTCAGGATAATGCGCTCCAACGGGGGACGTGATCAACTCGCCTTGCCTCCAAGGGAGTTGACCGACTCGCCTGAGCCTCCGTCAGGCGAACGTCGCCTTGCCGGGACCTTCCTCCACAAAGCTGCGCATACCGGTCTCCCGGTCCGCCGTCGCGAACAGACCCGCGAACCAGTTCCGTTCGATGGTGAGCCCCGTCTCGAGGTCCGTCTCCAGGCCCGCGTCGACCGACTCCTTCGCGGCACGCAGCGCGATCGACGGGCCCTGCGCCAGCTTCGCGGCGTACGCGTGCGCGGCGGTGAACACCTCGTCCGCCGGGACCACCTGGTCGACCAGGCCGATGGTGAGCGCCTCGTCCGCCCGGACGTGGCGGCCCGTGAAGATCAGGTCCTTCGCCTTCGAGGGGCCCACCAGACGGGCCAGGCGCTGGGTGCCGCCCGCGCCGGGGATCAGGCCGAGCAGGATCTCCGGCTGGCCGAGCTTGGCGTTGTCGGCGGCGATCCGGATGTCGGCGCACAGGGCCAACTCGCAGCCGCCGCCCAGCGCGTAGCCGCTGACCGCGGCGATGACGGGCTTCGGGATGCGGGCCACTGCCGTGAAGGAGTCCTGCAGGGCGCGGGCCCGGACGACCATGGCCGCGTGGTCCATGGCCTGCATCTCCTTGATGTCCGCGCCGGCCGCGAACACCTTCTCGCTGCCGCGGACGACCACGGCCCGGATGTCGTCCCGGGCCGTGGCCTCCTGTGCCAGCTCCTTGATGCGGTCCTGGGTGGCGACATCCAGGGCGTTCATCGGGGGGCGGTCCAGGCGGATCGTCCCTACGGCGTCGGCTACTTCGAGGTGAACGGTCATGCTCCGCAGGTTAGCGGCCGTTCACCCCTGTCCCCCAGCCCCTACTTCTTCCACTGGTCCCAGGACATGTTCCAGCCGTTGTACCCGTTGTCCGGGGCCACCGTCTTGTCGTGCGAGTTCTTGACGATCACCACGTCGCCGATCATCGACCGGTCGAAGAACCACGCGGCCGAGACCTTGCTGTCGTAGCCGCCGCGGACGTCGCGCAGGCCGATGCAGCCGTGGCTGGCGTTGTAGTTGCCGAAGGCGTCGCCGCCCCAGTAGTTGCCGTGGATGAACGTGCCCGAGTTGGTCAGGCGCATGGCGTGCGGGACGTCCTTGATGTCGTACTCGCCGCCGTAGCCGACCGTCTCCCCGTTCATCCGGGTCACGGCGAGCTTCTCGCTGATGACCATCTGGCCGTTCCAGGTGTCGTAACCCGGCTTGCCCGTGGTGATGGGGATCTTCTTGTAGAACTTGCCGTCACGCATGACCGTCATCTCGTGGGTCTTCGAGTCGACCGTGGAGACCTGGCTGCGGCCGATGGTGAACTTCACCGTGCGGACCTGCTTGCCGTAGACGCCGGGGCGGCCCTCGACGCCGTCCAGGTTCAGCTTGACCGTGACCTTGGTGCCCGCGGCCCAGTACTTCTCGGGGCGGAAGTCCAGGCGGTCGTTGCCGAACCAGTGGCCCTCGACCGGGACGGACGGCTCCGTCGTGACGGTGATCGCCTTCTCGACGTCCTCGGGGTGCGTGATGCCCCGCGTGAAGCGGACCGAGAACGGCATGCCGACGCCGACCTTCGAGCCGTCCTCCGGGGTGAACGTGCCGACGAAGGTGTTCTTCGGGGTGAGCGTGGTGAAGCTGGTGTCCTTGGCCGACGCGCGACCGTCCTCGTCCTTGGCGACCGCGTGCACCTTGTACGTGGTCGACGCCGCCAGGTGGTGCGCGGGGGTCCAGCTGGTGCCGCCGGTGATCTCGCCCGCGACCGCGTTGCCCTTGGAGTCGGAGACCTTGACCTCCGTCAACTTGCCCTTGTCCGCGGTGATTTTGAGCGCCCCGCTGGTGGCCACGTCGCCCGCGCCGTCCTTCGGCGCGACGGTCACGACGGCCACCGACGGCTTGTTCGCATCGGCCGCGCTCGACTCCTTGCCGGAGCCGCCCTTGCCGTCGTGACCCGAGTCCGATCCACCCCCGCCGCACGCGGTGACCAGCAGCAGTGCCGCCCCCAGCAGAGCCGCCGATATCGGTCGTCGCCCGTTCAAGATGTTCTTCTCCCCTCGCACGGCCCCGGTCAGGGCCCGCACCCCCGCGCGCCCCGCGCGCACTGGCGAAAGATAACCACACGACCTGCGGAAACGGATCCCCGCTTATGTCACTGTTTGGTCCCAACGCCCCACCCCCCTGGGGTTTCCCCGCCTGCGACGGAGCCGGAACGGGGCTACGGCGTCTCGGCCGCGCCCTCCTTCCAAGCCTTCCAGTCCATGTTCCAGCCTCCGAGCCCGTTGTCAGGAGCCACTTTCTTGTCAGCGCTGCCCCGCACCTCGACGACGTCCCCGATGAGCGTGCGGTCGAAGAACCAGCCGGCCGGGGTGAGCGAACTGCCGCCCTTCACGTCGCGCAGACCGACGCAGCCGTGGCTCACGTTCGTGGACCCGAAGGCACTGCCCGACCAGTAGTTGCCGTGCAGGAACGTGCCGGAGTCGGTGAGCCGGATCGCGTGCGGCACGTCCGGGATGTCGTACTCGCCGCCGAAGCCGACGGTGCGGCTGTTCATCCGGGTCACGTCGAGCATCTCGGTGACGACCATCTTCCCGTTGTACGTCGTCGAGCGCGGCGCCCCGGCCGTGATCGGCAGGGTGTCCACCAACTCGCCGTCCCTGCGCACCTCCATGGTGTGCTCCGCCGCGTCGACCACGCTGACCTGGCTGCGGCCGACGGTGAAGGAGAACGTCTTGTACTGCAGCCCGTAGACGCCGGGGGCGGCCTCCACGTCGCGCAGCTTCAGGGCGACGGTCACCTTCGTGCCGGGCTTCCAGTACTTCTCGGGCCGGATGTCCAGACGGCTCTTGCCGAACCAGTGCGGGGCCACCTCGACGGGCGGCTGCGCGGTGACCTCGACGGCGCGCTCGACGGCGGCGCGGTTCTCGATGTCCCGGTTGAACTCCAGCTTCACGATCATGCCGGTGCCGACCGTGGCCCGGTTCTCCGGCGTCACGTAGCCGATGAACCGCTCGTCGGGCACGTACGTCGTGAAGGTGGTGTGACGGGCCATCCGGCGGCCGTGGCCGTCGACGGCAACCGCGTCGACCGTGTACTTCGCGGCGAGCGTCAGCCGGTCCGCGCCAGGGCCCGTGGGGCGCCAGAGCGTCCCGTCGTCCTCGAGCCGCCCGGGGACCGGCTCCTCCTGCGCGTCCTGGATCCGCACGACCTTGACGGACTCCAACCGCCCGTCGGGCACCTCGACTTGGAGCTTCCCCTCCGCCCGCACGTCCTTGCTCGCGTCGTCCGGTGTGACCCGGATCTGGTCCTCGGGCGAGCGTGGCTTGCCGAACACCCCGCCCGAGTCGCATCCGGCGAGCCCGCCGACCAGTCCTGCCCATGTCAGTACGGCGGCCAGTGTCGCCCCTGCGCGCCGCGCGCGCCTCACAGCTGTTCTCACGTCAGGGAAACGACGCCGCCCCCTCTGGGGAAACGTGAGTGCGACCCAAGCTCTGGGCAGAACAGTGAGGAGGGGACGGGGCAGGCCCCGGGGGACAGGGCGGCAGGGACGCCGTCGCCCCCGGCGCCCAGCCGGTCGTGGAGCCGCGGGAGGCTGACAGGTGTCGAGCGCACCCGAGCAGGAGGCCGTGCAGGCCGGCCAGGAGACGCGCGCCCCGGGCCGGACGGGGAACGGGCACGGGAGGCCGCCCGTCCGCCTGCCGGTGCCGTACGTCCAGGAACACGGGCCCGTCGCGCGGGCGGAGCCCCTGTGGCCCGGCGCGCCCATGCCGCTCGGTGCCCGGTTCCGGGTCGGCCCGGACGGGGTCGCGGGCACGAACTTCGCGCTGTGGGCGGGTGGCGCCGAGTCCGTCGAGCTGTGCCTGTTCGACGAGGAGGGGCGTGAACGGCGGGCGCCGCTCGCCGAGTTGACCCATGAGATCTGGCACGGCTTCGCGCCTGGCGTACTGCCCGGGCAGCGCTACGGCTTCAGGGTGCACGGCCGCTGGGACCCGTGGACGGGCGCCCGCTGGAACCCGGCGAAGCTGCTGCTCGACCCGTACGCGCGGGCGGTGGACGGGGAGTTCCGGCTGCCTCCGGAGGTCTACGGCCACGTACGGGACTGGCCGGAGCAGCACGTGGCCGACACCGTGCGCGACGACCGGGACTCGGCGCCGTACGTCCCGAAGGGCGTCGTGGTCCACGACGACGCACCCGACGACGAGTGGGTCGACGACCGGCGGCCGAAGACGCCGTGGGCGGACTCCGTCATCTACGAGCTGCACGTACGCGGCTTCACCCGGCAACACCCGGGTATCCCCGAGGAGTTGAGGGGTACGTACGCGGGCCTGGCGCACCCGGCGGCGATCGAGCACCTGACGCGGCTCGGCGTGACCGCGGTCGAACTGCTCCCCGTGCACCAATTCGCCCACGAGGACCACCTGTTGCGGCGCGGCCTGCAGAACTACTGGGGCTACAACTCGATCGGCTACTTCGCGCCGCACGCGGGCTACGCGGCGTCCGGCACGGCCGGGCAGCAGGTCGGCGAGTTCAAGCGGATGGTGCGGGCGCTGCACGACGCGGGCATCGAGGTCATCCTCGACGTGGTCTACAACCACACGGCGGAGGCCGGGGAGTTGGGCCCGATGCTGTCCCTGAAGGGCATCGACAACCGGGGCTACTACCGGCTCCAGGACGACGCGCGCCGGTACGCCGACTACACCGGCTGCGGCAACACGCTGCACGTGGTCCAGCCCCACGTCCTGCGCCTGATCACCGACTCACTGCGGTACTGGGTGACGGAGATGGGCGTCGACGGCTTCCGCTTCGACCTGGCGGCGGCGCTCGCCCGCTCCATGCACGACGTCGACATGCTGTCGCCGTTCCTCGCCGTCATCGCGCAGGACCCGGTGCTGCGGCGCGTGAAGCTGATCGCGGAGCCGTGGGACGTGGGGTCGGGCGGCTATCAGGTGGGGGCCTTCCCGCCCCTGTGGACGGAGTGGAACGACCGGTACCGCAATGCCGTACGGGACTTCTGGCGGGGCGCGCTGCCGGACGTGCGGGACCTGGGCTACCGGCTCTCCGGCTCCAGCGACCTGTACGCGTGGGGCGGGCGGCGGCCGTACGCCTCGGTCAACTTCATCACCGCGCACGACGGCTTCACGCTGCGCGACCTGGTGAGTTACGAGCGCAAGCACAACGAGGCCAACGGGGAGGGCAACCGGGACGGGACGAACGACAACCGGTCGTGGAACTGCGGGACCGAGGGCGAGAGCGACGATGCCGCCGTACTCGCCCTGCGCAAGCGGCAGTTGAGGAACCTGCTCACGACGCTGCTGCTGTCGACGGGCGTGCCGATGCTGGTCGCGGGCGACGAGTTCGGGCGCACGCAGCGCGGCAACAACAACGCGTACTGCCAGGACAACGAGATCAGCTGGGTCGACTGGGGGCTGTTGGAGGACCCCGGGTGGCGGGCGCTCTTCGACCTCACGTCACGGCTGATCGCACTGCGCCACGCCCACCCCGTGCTGCGCCGCCGTGCGTTCTTCTCGGGCCGGGCGCACTCGGCCGACGGGCTGCGGGACCTGGCCTGGTTCACGGCGCGCGGCACGGAGATGACGGAGCGGGACTGGTACGCCCCGGCGGCGACCCTCGGGATGTATCTGTCGGGCCGCGACATCCCCGGCCGGGACGCGCGGGGTCTGCCGGTGGAGGACGACAGCTTCCTGGCGGTGCTGCACGCGGGTGACCGGGCCGAGTCGTTCGTGCTGCCGGGTGAGCCGTGGGCCCGGTCGTACGAGGTGGTCGTCGACACGGGTGAGGAGGAACAGGAGGTCGCGCCGCCGGGGGTGGTCCATGCGGCGGGCTCCGCGGTGGTGGTGGGGGCGCGATCGGTGCTGTTGCTTCGCGTGCGGGGATAGCTACGCGTCTGCCGGGTGCGCTTTCGTCGACGGCCGCGGCCCGGTGGGGGCTGGTCGCGCGGTTCCCACCGGACCGCACCCGGCGACCGGACCGGCGAAGCTACGGCGAGAGCCGTCAAGGACGCGGCTCGCCCCTGTACGTGCCGAAGGACCACTTGTTGCCCTCGGGGTCGAGGATCGCGAACTCGCGGCTGCCGTACGGCTGGTCCTCGATCTCGCGGAGGATCTTGACGTCCGCGGCGACGAGGCGGGCGTACAACTCGTCGACCCGGTCGGTGACGACGTACGCGCCGAACGTGCCGGGCCGCAGGCACCACGTCGCGGGGTCGGCGTCCGGGTCGTGGGAGCCGAGCATGATGCCGCCGCCCTCGGGCCAGTCGAGCTGGGCGTGGGCGACGCGGCCCGCGTCCTCGTAGACGGCGGTGCGCAGGAAGCCGACCGTGCCGACGAGGAAGTCGATCAGGGCGGGGGCGTCGTCCGCCTGGAGGGACGGCCAGACGGCGGGTTCGCGGAGGGTGTTCTCGCTGGTGTTCTCGTGGGTGTTCATGGTGGTGATTCTTCGCCGTTCAGGTGGCCCCCGGCTTGGATGTTCCGGCACTCCTCGGCGAGCCACCCGGTCGGGCTCAGGCCCGTGTACTGCTGGAACGCGCGGACCAGGTGGGAGTGGTCGCAGTAGCCGTGGTCCGTGGCGATCCGGGCGAGGTGGGGCGGGGCCCCGGAGGTGACCGCGCGGACCAGCGCCGCCTTCGCGTGCTGGAAGCGCATCAGGTGCGCGGCCTGCATCGGGCTCAGGCCCGTCTCCGCGCGGAACAGGGTCGTCAGGCGGCGTTCGCTCAGTGCCACGTGCGCCGCGAGGCCCGGCAGGGAGCCCGCGCCGCGGTGCCGGGCCAGCCACGTCCAGGCCTCGGCGACCTCGGGACGTACGCCCGCGTAGGGATCGTCCACGTTCCGCAGGAGGTACCCGGACAGGCGGGTGAAGCGGGACTGCCAGTCGGCCGACTCGGCCAGTTCTTCGCGCAGGCGCGCCGCCTGCCGGCCCAGGACGGCCGTGCCGTCCGTGACCAGCTCGTCGCTCAGGGCCGCCGCGGGGACGCCGAGGACCGCACGGGCCGCCAACGGGTGCACGGCCAGCTGGACGCCCGCCTCGCGCTCGGGCTGCACGATGAAGGCGGGGCTGCGGTGCAGGCCGCCCACGACCACGTCGGTGCGCTGCGCGTCCGGGCCCTGCGCCTGCTCGGGGGTGGCGCCGCTGACGACCGGGCCGTCGAGGGTGAAGATCACCGTGAGGTACGGGGAGGGCAGGCCGCGGTGGAGCGCGGGCCGCTGCCCCTGCGAGCGGTAGCCGACCGCGGAGACGACGGGGCTGCCGGGGCGCGGCGTCGCGTGCACGAACTCGTACGAGCTGATGCTGCCCATGCCTCCAGTATGCAAAGGCGGACCTACCCGCGCGCGGGTGTCGCATGCCGGTCACCCGCGGTGAGTTCGATCATGGTGCGGGGCGCGAGCGCCCCCTAGCCTTGCGCGCCGTGACCCTCCTGAAGAAGAAGCCCCTCCTCGCCGGTGCCGTGGGCGCCGCCGCCCTCGCCACGCTCGCCACCACCGTGCTCTGGCCGCGCGCCGAGGCGACCGCGGCCGACGACCGGGGCGCGGGCGCACGCGCCGTGACCGCGGAGCTTGCGCACTGGCCGAAGGCGCAGGCCCGGCAGCTCGCCCGGGTCGTCACGGAGCACGAACACCGCGGCAACTACGCGGTGTTCGACGCGGACAACACCACGTACCGCAACGATCTGGAGGAGTCCCTGCTGCCGTTCATGGAGCAGAAGGGCGTCCTCACGCGGGAGACGATGGACCCGTCGCTGACGGTCGTGCCGTTCAAGGACACCGCGGACCACAAGGAGACCCTGACCGAGTACTACGCCCGGCTGTGCGAGATCGACGACCAGGTCTGCTATCCGTGGGCCGCGCAGATCTTCTCCGGCTTCACCCTGAAGCAACTCAAGGTCTACGTGGATGAGTTGATGGCCCACAAGGGGTCGCTGCCCGGTGGTGCCGAGCCGCCGCGGGTGTCGCCCGGGATGCAGGAGCTCTACCACGTGCTCGCCCGGCACGGGATCCGCGTGTACGTCATCAGCGCCGCGAGCGAGGACCTCGTACGGATGGTGCTCGCCGATCCGCGCTACGGGTACGACGTGCGGCCCGAGAACGTCATCGGCGTGGACGCCCTGCTCGAGGACCGCGCCACCGGCGACGTGACCAGCTCGCGCAAGGAGATCGCCGCCGGGACGTACGACCAGAAGGCTCTGGCGGGGCGGGAGTTGACGCCGACCCTGTGGGCGCCGCTGACCTGGTACGAGGGCAAGCCCGCGGCCATCAGCACGTACGTCGACGCCTGGAAGAAGCCGGTCATCGGCGCCGGGGACACGCCCAAGAGCGACGGGCCGATGCTCTTCCGGTCGGTGGACGTGGCGCGCGGCGGGGTGCGCGTGTGGGTCAACCGCAAGGACGGCTACATGAAGGAGATCGACCGGATGAAGGCCGACGGGGTGCGGCGGCAGAAGGAGCTGGGGCAGAAGGTGACGGCGGACAAGCGGTGGGTGACGGTCACGCCCGACGAGCTGGGCTGAGCCCGGCTAGCCGAGGATCTTGCGGTCGTACGCCACCGCCACCGCCGCCGCGCGGTCCTTCACGCCCAACTTGCCGTAGATGTGCGTGAGATGGGTCTTGACGGTCGCCTCGCTGATGAACAGCTCGCGGGCGATCTCCTTGTTCGAGGTGCCCTTGGCGACCAGGACGAGGACCTCGCGTTCGCGGGACGAGAGCGTCTCGTCGGCCTGGGCGGGGGTGCGGACCGCCGTGACCAGGCGGGAGGCGACCGCCGGGGAGAGGACCGTGCGGCCTTCGGCGGCGGCGCGTACGGCCGTGAAGAGTTCCTCGCGCGGGGCGTCCTTGAGGAGGTAGCCCGTGGCGCCCGCCTCGATCGCGGGCAGCGTGTCGGAGTCCGTGTCGTAGGTGGTGAGGACGAGGACCCGGGCGCGGGCGCCGAGGCGGGACAGCTCCTTGATGGCGTCGACGCCGCCGCCGCCCGGCATGCGCAGGTCCATGAGGACGACGTCCGGGTCGAGTTCGGCGGTGCGGGTGACGGCCTCCACCCCGTTCGCCGCCTCGCCGAGGACCGTGAAGCCCGCGGCGGACTCGAACATGCCACGGACCCCGTCGCGTACGACGGGGTGGTCGTCGACGATGAGCAGGGTGATGGTCGCGTCACTTGTCATGGGGCACCAACGGTACGCGAGCCGAGATCGCCGTGCCGCCGCCCGGTTCGGACTCGACGGTGACGTCGCCCGCGAGCCGCTCGGCGCGGGCCCGCATGCCGTCCAGGCCGAAGCCGGCGGTGCCGGTGCGGGCGGGCAGGGCGATCGGGTCGAAGCCGCGGCCGTCGTCGCGGACGTCCAGGGTGACCTCGCCCGCCATGAACGAGAGGGTGACGCCGAGGCGGGTGGCGGCCGCGTGCCGGGCCGCGTTCGACAGGGCCTCCTCGGCGATGCGCAGCAGCGTGGCCTCGATCTCGTCGTGCAGGGGTTCCGCGGTGCCGGTGACCGTGAACTCGGCGCGGACGCCCGTGCGTACGGCCCAGTCCGCGACCGTCTTCTTCAGCGCCTCAGGGAGGGTCGCGTCGGCCAGGGCGGCCGGCGCGAGGTTGTGCACGGAGCGGCGGGCCTCGCCGAGGCTGTGCCGGGCCAGGTCGCTGGCGCGGTCGAGATGGGTGCGGGCGGTCTCCAGCGTGGGGGCGTTCGCCACGACTTGGAGCTGCGCGATGATGCCGGTCAGGCCCTGCGCGATCGTGTCGTGGATCTCCGCGGCGAGCCGGCGGCGCTCGTCGGCGACGCCCGCTTCCCTTGCCTGGAGGAGGAGTTGGGCGTGCAGCGCCGCGTTCTCGTCCAGGGCCGCCTGGAGCGCGGCGTTGGTCTCCTCCAGCTCCCGGATGGTCCGGATGCGTGCGCGGGCCTGCTCTGCCTCCTTCTCCTGGAGCTGTCCGGTGACGATCACGAAGACCAGGTTGGCGACGAGAAGCCCGCCGAAGACGGCCCAGCCGAGCGGCCCGTGGGGCGGCAGGCCGCCGGACTGGGAGCCCGCCACGACGACGACGGACGCGATCAGGCCGGGCCGCACCAGGCGGCGCGGCAGCATCCGGTCGGCGTCGAAGTACCCGGCGGCCGCGTAGAAGGCGAAGAACGGGTTGATCCAGGAGACGACGAAGGCGACCGCCCAGCGCGCCGCGTAGCACAGGACACCCGCGGTGGACGGCCCCGGCCGGGTGCGCTCCCGCAGGCTCCACCACAGCTGCAGGACGAGGGCGGTGGCGACGAGGCCCCCGGTGACGTACCACTCGCCGCGGCCCATGCCGACCACTTCGGACGTGGCGGCCACCAGGACGAAGCCGACGCCGAGCAGGACGTAGGGACCGTAGCGGTGGACGATGTCCCAGGGGTCCTCGGCGGCGGGGTCGGCTCCGGCTTCGGTGGTCATGGGGTCAGTCTGCCCGTCCGCCCCGCGGGCCGCGTCGGCCATGGTCACTCCCAGCGGAACCAGCGCGACGCGGCGCCGGTCAGCACCACGGCCCACAGGGCGAGCACGCCCAGGTGTGCCCAGGAGGGCCAGTCGCCGGCCGCTGCCTCGTTCATGGCCTGGGCGGCGGCGCCGAACGGGGTCAGCTCGACGACGGTGGCGAGCGCGTGCGGCATCGCCTGGACCGGGACCCACACCCCGGCGCAGAACATGCTCGGGAAGAACACGGCGGAGCCGATGGCGCTCGCAACCTTCTGGGTGCGGGCCCGGGCGGCGACGAGGGCGCCGAGCGACAGCGCGACGACGATCGCCAGGACCAGCGCGAGGAGGTAGCCGAAGGCCTGCTGCGGCAGCCGCACGTCGAAGGCGATGCGCCCGATGGCCAGGGACAGCAGCGAGGAGGCGAGGGCGGCGACCCCGTGGATGACCATCTGCGCGCCGAGCAGCGCGGGCGGCCGTACCGGCGTCGTCGACATCCGGCGCAGGATGCCGCGCTCCCGGTATCCGGCGATGACCGGCGCCATCGCCTGCAGGCCCGCCACGATCAGCGGCAGCAGCACGGTGACGGGCACGTAGGCGTCGATGAGGCGCAGCCCCGCGGGCCCGGAGCCGGCGTCGCGGAACGCCGGGATCGAGCCGAGGATGACGAGCAGCAGCGGCGGGAAGACCATGATCCCGAACAGGGCGCCCGGCTCCCGCAGGAAGAGGCGGACCTCGGTCCGCAGGACGGCCGAGTGGGTGGCGGGCAGCCGTACGGGACGTACGGGGGCGGGTGCGGTGGCAGTGCTCATGACGGGCCGGCTCCTGTCGTGGCGTGGGCGGTCAGGTCGAGGAAGGCGTCGTCCAACGTGGCGTCGGCGACCCGGAGTTGGTGGGCGGTGACGTGGTTGCGGGCGAGCAGCGAGATGACGGCGTTGACGGTCTCGTCGCTGCCGGTCAGCGTGGTCCTGCCGTCCTTGTGCTCGGTGGAGGAGAGCCCGGGCAGGGCCGCGAGCTCGCGCTCGTCGAGCGGCGCGGACGGCGTGAACGAGATGACGGTGGCGCCCGCGGCCTGCCGGATGAGCCCGGCCGGGGTGTCGAGGGCGGCGACCCGTCCCCGGTCGATGACGGCGATGCGGTCGCACAGCCGCTGCGCCTCTTCCATGAAGTGCGTGACGAGCAGCACGGTCACGCCGCTGTCCCGTACGTCCTCGATGAGCTGCCAGGTGTCGCGCCTGGCACGCGGGTCGAGCCCGGTGGTCAGCTCGTCGAGGACGACGACGCGCGGGTTGCCGACGAGGGCGAGCGCGATGAACAGGCGCTGCTTCTGGCCGCCGCTGAGCTTGGCGAAGCGGGTACCGAGCTTCTCCTCGAGCCGCAGCCGCTCCGCGAGCGGCCGCCAGTCGAGCGGGTCCGGGTAGAAGGACGAGTACAGCTCCAGGGCCTCGCGGACGGTCAACTTGGCCTGGATCTCGCTCTCCTGGAGCTGGGCGCCGAGGATCCGGGTGACCTGCTCGTGATCGCGTACGGGGTCGAGGCCCGCGACCCTGACCCCTCCGGCGTCGGGCACCCGCAGGCCCTCGACGCACTCCACGGTGGTGGTCTTCCCGGCCCCGTTCGGCCCGAGGATCCCGAAGATCTCCCCCTCGCCGACGGTGAAGGAGACGCCGTCGACGACCGGCCGCCCGGCGTACGTCTTGCGCAGCCCGGCGACCTCGATGAGCGGTGCACTGGTGGTGGTCATGGATCCAGATTCGCCGTACGGACCCCGGCCGGGCATCGCCCATCGCGCTCGAAGCGGCATCAACCGATCGGTTGATGGGGCACTACGACCCCGGGGCGCGCCGGGCTCGCGCGGCGTCCGAAACCCAGTGGGCGTTGTCAGTGCCGATCCGTACGCTCACTCCTGATGGCGACTACACATGCACCCACCACGGACCCCGATCAGGCCGAGCAACAGGAGGCGCCCGAGCGGCAGTCGGCCGCGCGGACGCTGCTGCGGCTGTGGCCGTACGTACGTCCGGTGCGGGCCCGCTGGGCGGGCGCGGCCGTGGTGGCGGTGGTCGCCTCGTGCCTCGCCCTGGTGTTCCCGCTGGTCCTGAAGTGGATCGTGGACGGGCCCGTCACGGACCAGGACCCGGGCGGCGTGTGGCTCGGCGCCGGGGTGCTGCTCGCGCTCGGCGTCATGGAGGCGCTGCTGTTCGGGCTGCGGCGCTGGCTCGTGGCCCGGCCGCTCGCGGGCGTCGAGGCGGCGATGCGGGCCGATCTGTACCGGCATCTGCAGCGGCTTCCGGTCGCCTTCCACGACCGGTGGGCGTCGGGCCAGCTGCTGTCGCGCGCGACGACGGACCTGATGGTGGTCCGGATGTTCCTGGCCTTCCCGCTCACGTTCCTGATCGTGAACGGGGTGACGATCACGGCCGGTCTGACCGTGCTCGTCGTGCAGGACTGGAGCCTCGGCCTGGTGCTGCTCGCCCCGGCCGTGCCGCTGATCGCGGTCTGCTACCGCTTCGAGCACGGGTACGCGGAGGCGTCCCGGCGCGCGCAGGACCAGGTCGGCGATCTGACCACGGTCGTCGAGGAGTCGGTGCTCGGCATCCGCATCATCAAGGGGTTCGGACGGCATCGCAGTCAGGCCCGCGCGTTCCGTGACCTGTCGCGCACGCTGCGCGGCACGGAGCTGGTCAAGGCGCGGCTGCTCGCGGGCATCCTCGCGGTGATCACGCTGCTGCCGGAGGTGGCGCTCGGCGCGGCCCTGGTCATCGGCACGGTCCAGGTCGCGGACGGCGACCTGTCGGCGGGCACCCTGGTCGCGTTCCTGTCGACGGCCCTCGCCCTGCGCTGGCCCATCGAGTCGATCGGCTTCCTGCTGGCGATGAGCCAGGAGGCGGCGACGGCGACGCGGCGGTTCTTCGAGGTGATGGACGCCGAGGAGGAGGACCCGGGGGTGCGGCCTTCGGCGGGTGAAGGCGGCGGCGACGGGATGCGGTTCGAGGGGGTCGCGTTCCGCTACCCGGACGCGGCCGACGACTCGGTGCCCACCCTGGCCCGTATCGATCTGCACATACGCTCCGGCGAGACCATGGCCCTGGTCGGCGCGACCGGCAGCGGCAAGACCACGCTGACGGCGCTGGTGCCGCGCCTGTACGACGTGACGGCGGGCCGCATCACGCTCGACGGGCGGGACGTCACGGCGATGGAGCGCGAGGAGCTGCGCGCCCTGGTGTCGATGGCGTTCGAGGAGCCGACCTTGTTCTCGGCGACGGTCGAGGAGAACGTGCTGATGGGCGCGCCCGACGCGGACTGCGCCCAGGTGGAGCGGGCGCTCGACGTCGCGCAGGCCGACTTCGTGCGGCGGCTGCCGGACGGCCTCGGCACGGAGGTCGGCGAGCAGGGCCTGAGCCTGTCGGGCGGCCAGCGCCAGCGGCTCGCCCTGGCGCGCTCGGTCGTGGGCGAGCCGCGCTTCCTGGTCCTGGACGACCCGCTGTCCGCGCTCGACGTGCACACGGAGGCGGCGGTGGAGGCGGCCCTGCGCCGCGTCCTGGCCGACAGCACGGCGCTGGTGGTCGCGCACCGCCCGTCGACCGTGCTGCTCGCGGACCGGGTCGCGCTCCTGTCCGAGGGGCGCATCGCGGCGGTGGGCACGCACCACGAACTGCTGCGGACGAACGCGGAGTACCGGCATCTGATGTCGGGCGACACTGAAGACGCGCAGGACACGGCGGACGGCACAGGAGACGGCACGACCGACGGCACGGGGGAGACGGCGCAGGCATGACGACCACGGATCAGACCCAGACGGATCAGACCCAGACGGACCAGACGCAGACGAAGCAGCCGCCGCAGGCACAGGCGGCACCCGACCCGGCGGAAGAGGTCCAACTCCCCTCCCCCGGCGACCCGTTCGACCAGGACGACCTGCCCACGTCCAAGGGCGCGACGGGCACGCTGCTGCGCTCACTGCTGGCCCCGCACCGCCGCATGGCCGTCTTCACCGTCGTCGCGCTGCTGCTGCAGCAGGCGGCGGTGCAGTCCGGGCCGCTCATCGTCGCGTACGCCATCGACAGCGCGGTGCCCGCGTTCCGCGACCACTCCTACGGGCCGCTGGTCGCGGTCGGCGCCGGGTTCCTGATCACCGCCTGCGCCTCGGCGGCCTTCCAGTACCTGTACATCCAGTGCGCCGCCCGCGTCAGCCAGGACGTGCTGCTCGATCTGCGCGGCCGGATCTTCCGGCACGCGCAGGCGCTGAGCGTCGACTTCCACGACCGGTACACGTCGGGCCGGGTCATCTCCCGGGCCACGACGGACGTGGAGTCGCTGCGCGAGCTGCTCAGCGAGGGCCTGCAGGAACTGGTCAACGTCGTCCTCGCCTCGGTCTACATCACCGCGATGCTGCTCTGGCTCGACCTCGGCATCGGCGCGGTCGCGGCGCTCTCCTTCGCCCCGCTGTACGTCCTGATCCGGCAGTACCGGCGGCGGGCCGCGCGGGCGTACGGGGTGCGGTCGTCGGCGATCGCGGCGGTCATCGTCAAGTTCGTCGAGACGATGAACGGGATCCGGCCGGTGCGCGCGTTCCGCCGCGAACAGGCCAACGACGACGACTTCGCCGTACTGAACCGCCGGCACGAACGGTCCAACGGGGACGCCCTGTTGGAGATGGCCCGCTATGTGGTCGGCTCCCGGCTCACCGCGAACACGGCGGTCGCGGGCATGGTCCTGTGGGGTGCCTACCGGGTCGCGGGCGGCACCCTCGAGCTCGGTGTGCTGGCCGCGGCAATCCTGTTCATCCGGCGCCTGTACGACCCGATCGACCGGCTCGCGATGTTCCTCAACTCGTACGAGTCGGCGGCCGCGTCCCTGAAGAAGATCGCGGGCCTGCTGGAGCAGACCCCGACGGTCCCCGAGCCGGCGTCGCCGCGCCGGCTTCCCGAGCGCGACGGCGAACACCCGGGCAGGGACGTCGAGTTCGCGTCGGTCTCCTTCGGCTACCGCACGGGCGGCGAGGTGCTGCCGCGCTTCGACCTGCGTCTTCCGGCGGGCCAGACGGTGGCCGTCGTCGGCTCCACGGGCGCGGGCAAGTCGACCCTCGCGAAACTCCTCGCGCGTTTCTACGACCCCTCGCACGGCGCGGTGCTGCTCGACGGCGTCGATCTGCGCGAGCTGTCCAACGCGGAGCTGCGGCGCGGGGTGGTGATGGTGACGCAGGAAGCGTTCCTGTTCTCCGGGACGGTCGCGGAGAACATCGCGATCGGCCGCCCGGAGGCCACCCGCGAGGAGATCGAGCACGCCGCGAAGGCGATCGGCGCGCACGACTTCATCACCGCGCTGCCCGACGGCTACGACACGGACGTGCGCAAGCGGGGCGGCCGGATCTCGGCGGGCCAGCGCCAACTGGTCGCCTTCGCCCGGGCGTTGCTGGCCGACCCCGCGGTGCTGATCCTCGACGAGGCGACCAGCTCCCTCGACATCCCCGGCGAGCGGGCGGTGCAGCGGGCGATGCTCACGGTGCTGCGCGGCCGCACGGCCGTGGTGATCGCGCACCGCCTGTCGACGGTGGAGATCGCGGACCGGGTCCTGGTGATGGAGCACGGCCGGGTGGTGGAGGACGGCACCCCGGCCGAACTCATCGCGGGGACGGGCTCGTTCTCCGAGCTGCACCGGGCGTGGCGGGAGAGCGTGGTGGGGTGAGCACGATCGTGTCGAGCTTGCCGCGCAGCACGCGGATCCGCAGGAACAGGGCCCCGGCGGAGCCGCCGCCGCGCGGGCGTGCGACCGGTGAGACCACCACGCGCACGGTGCCGTCGACGCCGAGCGCGTGCAGCCGTCGCCGCACGGTGGCGGGCGCGATCCCCAGCACACCGGCGGCCCGCTCCGCGGTGACCCGCCCGTCGCACTGCAGCGCGGCCACCAACCGCTGATCCGTGGGACTCAGTACGGAATCCGCCAATTCACGGGCCATGAAGGCAAGTTACGCCTGGGACCAGAGGGTCGCGGCCCGGATCGCCCTCCGACTCGGCACGTACCGCCCGGGCCGCCACGCTCCGAGCGGCCCACCGGGCACCGAACTCGCAGGTGCTCCGCCTGCCGGGCAACCACTACGCCCCGTTCACGGAGGCACACGAGCGGGCGGCCCAGGCACAACTCACGTTCCTGCAAGCCAACTTGCTCGGAACCTCAAGCCCCACCTCGAAATCAAGCCCCTCTGGGGGCACCTCCCAGCGTTAGCCGGGGGAGAGCGAGGAGCGGGGTCCGGGGCAGAGCCCCGCGACCTCAGCCCCCAACTCCCCGCACTATCAAGCCCCAGAGACCATTTCCAGCCACACCCGTACTCCGGCCCCCCGAACAAACCACTCCCCACGAGCCCACCCCGCCCCGACCACCCCGCCGGACCCCCACGTTCCGGACACCCCCACCACCCCGCACCCCACCAAGTACCCCGAGGTAAACCCCCACACCACCCCCCGGACACGACAACACCCGCACCCCCCGGAGGGACCCCGCATATCGAACACAATCAACCGCGCACCGAACCATTTCCGGCCAACCTCCTGACGCGCTCCTGACAGACCCGCCCCCCACCTGCCACTCTTCCCATCGGCCGCCGCACAGCTGCCTCTCAGGAGCCGACCAGGCACCGAAAGGGCACCTTGCGCCGGGCCGTTCCACCTGCACCGGATTCATGCTCCAGATCTCGTGCATTGCCGCACTTCCGCACTGCCTGCACTGCGTTCTGCCCGGGACGGCCATCCGCCGTCCCTTCCCCACTGGCCGCGCACCCAAGCGGCCGCGCAGAAGGAGTCAGCGTTGAGAAGCACCTCCACCTCCCACAGACGCCGGGCCACCGCCACCGTCGCGGCCGGCGCCGTCACCGCTCTGCTCGCCCTGGCGTTCCAGTCGGGCCCGGCCGCCGCGGGCGCCGGCTCCGACACCAGCCAGGCCGCAGCGGCGATCACCGCGAACGCCACCCGCGGCGCGGACCCGGGCGCCCTGCCCGCGAAGCTCTCCCCCGCCAAGCGCGCCGAGCTGCTGCGCGCGGCGAACACCACGAAGGCCAAGGCCGACACCGCGAAGAAGCTCGGCCTCGGCTCCCAGGAGAAGCTCGTCGTACGGGACGTGCTGCAGGACCAGGACGGGACGACGCACACCCGCTACGAGCGGACGTACGGCGGACTCCCCGTCCTCGGCGGCGACCTGATCGTCGACAAGGCCAAGTCCGGCGCCCAGGAGGGCGTGACGAAGGCGTCGAAGGCCCAGCTCAAGGGCGTGGACACGACGGCCGACGTGAAGCCGGCCGCCGCCGAGGCGCAGGCGCTCGGCCTGGCGAAGGCCGACGGTTCGAAGAAGACCGAGGCCGACCGGGCCCCGCGCAAGGTCGTGTGGCTGGGGCAGGGCGCGACCAAGGGGCAGCCGACGCTGGCGTACGAGACCGTGGTGGGCGGTCTCCAGGAGGACGGCACGCCGAACCAGCTGCACGTCATCACCGACGCGACCACCGGCAAGAAGCTGCACGAGTGGCAGGCGATCGAGAACGGCACCGGCAACACCATGTACAGCGGTTCCGTCACCCTCGGCACGTCCCAGTCGGGATCGACGTACACCCTCAACGACGCGGCCCGCGGCGGCCACAAGACGTACAACCTGAACCACGGCACGTCGGGCACCGGCACCCTCTACTCGGGCCCCGACGACGTCTGGGGCAACGGCAGCGCCTCCAACACCGAGACGGCCGCGGCCGACGCCCACTACGGCGCCGCGCTGACCTGGGACTACTACAAGAACGTCCAGGGCCGCACGGGCATCAGGGGCGACGGCGTCGGCGCGTACAGCCGCGTGCACTACGGCAACAACTACGTGAACGCGTTCTGGGACGACAGCTGCTTCTGCATGACGTACGGCGACGGCAGCAGCAACACGCACCCGCTGACGTCCATCGACGTGGCCGCGCACGAGATGACGCACGGCGTCACCTCCAACACCGCGGGCCTCAACTACAGCGGTGAGTCCGGCGGCCTGAACGAGGCGACCTCCGACATCTTCGCGGCGGCCGTCGAGTTCTACGCCAACAACTCGACCGACGTGGGCGACTACCTCGTCGGCGAGAAGATCAACATCAACGGCGACGGCACCCCGCTGCGCTACATGGACAAGCCGAGCAAGGACGGCGCGTCCAAGGACAGCTGGTACTCGGGCATCGGCTCGGTCGACGTCCACTACTCGTCGGGCCCGGCCAACCACTTCTTCTACCTGCTCAGCGAGGGCAGCGGGACGAAGACCATCAACGGGGTCACGTACAACTCCCCGACCTCCGACGGTCTCCCGGTCACCGGCATCGGCCGCGACAAGGCCGCGCTGATCTGGTTCAAGGCGCTGACCACGAAGTTCACCTCGACCACCAACTACGCGGCGGCACGCACCGGTGCGCTCGCGGCGGCCGGTGACCTGTACGGGACGACGTCCACCGAGTACAAGGCCGTGCAGGACGCGTTCGCCGCGATCAACGTCGGCGCCCGCTCCGGCGGTGGCGACCCCGGCACCGGCAAGACGTTCACCAACGACACCGACGTGAACATCCCGGACTACCCGGGGGCCGCGGTCACCTCGTCCCTCGCGGTCACCGGCATCACCGGCAACGCGCCCTCGACGCTGAAGGTCGGCGTCGACATCGTCCACACGTGGAGCGGTGACCTGCAGGTCGATCTGATCGGCCCGAGCGGGAAGGCGTACCGCCTGCACTCCTCGGTCTACGACCCGACCCCGAACATCCAGCAGACGTACACGGTCAACGCCTCGACGGAGACCGCGAACGGCACCTGGAAGCTCAAGGTCCAGGACCTCGGCGCGCAGGACACCGGGTACATCAACAGCTTCAAGCTGACCTTCCCGTAGGCCAGTTGCCCCACCTTTGATCTGGGCGCGCCGCACCGGTGGTTCAACTCCCCGGTGCGGCGCGCCTGTTCACGCTGCGTTCGCATTACGTGCGTCAGTTTTCGCTCAACGGACGAATTCCGGCCAACCTGCGATCACGTACATGACACGTACGGTCCTCAACTGTCAAAGTTCTCCCA
This sequence comes from Streptomyces sp. NPDC050085, assembly GCF_044460595.1. Taxonomy (NCBI): domain Bacteria; kingdom Bacillati; phylum Actinomycetota; class Actinomycetes; order Kitasatosporales; family Streptomycetaceae; genus Streptomyces; species Streptomyces sp. NPDC050085. The sequence goes on from NZ_JBITJZ010000024.1 coordinate 43,927, forward strand.
CGGAGTTCGTCCCGCAAGCACCGCCAGCACCACCCGCACGGCAAAGCTCACTCCCCACATCACTCAAGGAGCTTTCTTCGTGAACCCCCACATATCCCGTCGCACGACTCTGTCCATCGCCACGGCCGTCGCCGCCGGCGCCCTGCTGACCGGCACCCTGACCACGACCTCGGCCTCGGCCAAGGCGGACGCCCCCGGAGCCACCCCACTGGCCCTGAGCGCGTCGGCGCGGGCCGACCTCCTCAAGGACGCGAGCGCCAAGTCGGCCGCCACGGCGAAGGAGTTGAAGCTCGACTCCAAGGAGAAGCTCGTCGTACGGGACGTGGTCAAGGACCGCGACGGCGCCACCCACACCCGGTACGAGCGCACGTACGAGGGCCTGCCGGTCCTCGGCGGCGACCTCGTCGTCCACGAGACGAAGTCCGGCACCCGCGAGGGCGTCACCCGCGCCACGTCGAAGTCGATCGACGTCGCCACCACCGGCGTCTCCCTCAAGGCGGCCCCGGCCGGCGCCCGCAAGGTCGTCTGGGCGGCCAGCGGCACGCCGAGACTCGCCTACGAGAAGGTCGTCACCGGCACGCAGAAGGACGGCACGCCGAGCAAGCTGCACGTCATCACGGACGCGGCCACCGGCCAGAAGATCTACGAGTACGACGCGATCCACACCGGCACCGGCGAGTCCCAGTACAGCGGTTCGGTGACCATCGGCACGACGAAGTCCGGCACGTCGTACTCGCTGACGGACGCGACGCGCGGCGGCCACTCGACGTACGACCTCAAGCACGGCTCGTCCGGCAAGGGCACGCTGTTCACCGACGCCGACGACAAGTGGGGCAACGGCACGAACAGTGACGCCGCCACCGCCGGTGTCGACGCCGCGTACGGCGCCCAGGTCACCTGGGACTACTACAAGAACGTGCAGGGCCGCAACGGCATCAAGGGCGACGGCAAGGGCGCCTACTCCCGCGTCCACTACGGCAACGCGTACGTCAACGCGTTCTGGGACGACAGCTGCTTCTGCATGACGTACGGCGACGGCGAGGGCAACGCCAAGCCGCTCACCTCCATCGACGTGGCGGGCCACGAGATGAGCCACGGCGTCACGGCGGCGACCGCGGGCCTCATCTACTCCGGCGAGTCCGGTGGCCTGAACGAGGCGACGTCCGACATCTTCGGCACGTCGGTCGAGTTCTACGCCAACAACTCCAAGGACGTCGGCGACTACCTCATCGGCGAGAAGATCGACATCAACGGCGACGGCTCGCCGCTGCGCTACATGGACAAGCCGAGCAAGGACGGCGCCTCGCTCGACGCCTGGAAGACCGGCGCGGGCAACGTGGACGTCCACTACTCGTCCGGCATCGCGAACCACTTCTTCTACCTGCTCAGCGAGGGCAGCGGCAAGAAGACCATCAACGGCGTCAGCTACGACTCGCCGACCTCCAACGGCTCGACGGTCACCGGCATCGGCCGTGCCAAGGCCGAGAAGATCTGGTTCAAGGCGCTGACGACGTACTTCACGTCGAGCACCAACTACGCGAAGGCCCGCACCGGGACGCTGAGCGCGGCATCGGCCCTGTACGGGGCGAGCTCGGCGGAGTACAAGGCGGTCGCGGCGGCGTGGAGCGCGGTGAACGTCAAGTAACCCACCTGGATTGCTGCTTGAGTTGAGGGCCGGGGGCGGCGCTGCCCCCGGCCCTTCGGCAGGTCAGCGCATGAGCACCCCGGCCCCCTCCCCCGGAGCCTGGGAGGGAACGGTCACGAGCCCCGTCTCGGCGGCGGACGTCAGCAGCCGGTGCGCGGGCAGGATCCGGACGGTGTATCCGTACGGCCCCGTCCGGTCGAGGGCGAGCGGCCCCTCGTACGACCAGCAGCCTTCCTCGTCGGGACCGGCGACCGGCTTCAGCGGGACGGTGGCGGCGTCGGCGATCCGGTCCTCGGCGTCGACCCGCCCCGCGACGGCCTGCACCTCCACGTCGTCGGGCCCCAACTCCCCGAGCGCGACCCGCACATGGAGGGCGAGGGTGGCCCCGAGTTCGGCGGTGGCGGCGGACGCCTCGACGTGGTCGACGGCGACGCGCGGCCAGGCCCTGCGCACCCGCGCCTTCCAGACGGCCAACTCCCGTGCCACGTCCGGGGTCAGCGCACGATCGGCGCGGGCGGCGGGCGCGTACAGCTTCTCGACGTACTCGCGGACCATGCGCCCCGCGAGCACCTTGGGCCCGAGGTGGGTGAGGGTCTGCCGCACCATCTCGATCCACCGGTCGGGCAGGCCGTCGGGCCCGCGCTCGTAGAAGCGGGGGGTGACGCGCCGCTCGAGGAGGTCGTAGAGCGCGGCGGCCTCCAGGTCGTCCCGGCGGTGCTCGTCGGTGGCGGTGCCGTCGGCGGTGGGGATGGCCCACCCGAAGTCGGGCGCGAACCATTCGTCCCACCACCCGTCCAGGACGGACAGGTTGAGGCACCCGTTGAGCGCGGCCTTCATTCCGCTGGTGCCGCACGCCTCGAGGGGCCGCAGGGGGTTGTTCAGCCAGATGTCGCACCCGGGGTAGAGCTTCTGGGCCATGGCCATCCCGTAGTCGGGCAGGAAGACGATCCGGTGCCGCACGCGCGGGTCGTCCGTGAACCGCACCAACTCCTGCACGAGCCGCTTCCCCCCGTCATCGGCGGGATGCGCCTTGCCCGCGACGACGATCTGCACGGGCCGCTCCTCGTCGAGCAGCAGCCGCATCAGCCGGTCCGGATCGCGCAGCATGAGGGTGAGTCGCTTGTACGAGGGCACGCGCCGCGCGAACCCGATGGTCAGCACGTCCGGGTCCAACACCCCGTCCACCCAGCCGAGTTCGGCGGCCCCGGCGCCGCGCTGGCGCCACGACGCGGCGAGCCGCTCGCGCACCTCGTCGACGAGCTGCGCGCGCAGGGTACGCCGCAGGTCCCAGATGTCACGGTCGCCGATCTCCCCCACGGCGTCCCACCGGTCGGACCCGCCCACCGACAGGGCGTCCTCGGTCCGCCGCTCCCCGATCTGCCGGGCGCCGAGCCGGAAGACCTCCGGGGCCACCCAGGTAGGAGCGTGCACCCCGTTGGTCACGGAGGTGATGGGCACCTCTTCCGCGTCGAACCCGGGCCACAGGCCGGAGAACATCTCCCGGCTCACGGCCCCGTGCAGCGTGGACACCCCGTTGGCGCGCTGGGCGAGCCGGAGCCCCATGACGGCCATGTTGAACACGTTGGGGTCCCCGCCCGCATACGTCTCCATGCCGAGCCCGAGTATCCGCTCGACGTCGAGACCGGGCAGTTCGGCGTCGCGCCCGAAGTGCCGGGCGACGAGCTCTCGGTCGAACCGGTCGATGCCTGCCGGAACGGGGGTGTGCGTGGTGAACACGGTCCCGGCCCGCACCGCCTCCAGCGCGGACTCGAAGTCCAGGCCCTCCAGGCCGAGTTCGGCGATCCGCTCGACGCCGAGGAACCCGGCGTGGCCCTCGTTGGTGTGGAACACCTCGGGTGCGGGATGGCCGCTGATCCGGCAGTACGTGCGCACGGCCCGCACCCCGCCGATCCCCAACAGCATCTCCTGCAGCAGCCGGTGCTCGCTCCCGCCCCCGTACAGCCGGTCGGTGACGTCCCGTTCGTGCACGTCGTTCTCCTCGACATCGGAGTCGAGCATGAGCAGCGGCACGCGTCCGACCTGGGCGAGCCAGACGCGGGCGAGCAGGCGCCGCGCACCGGGCAGGGCGAGACAGACGTGCGCGGGGGAACCGTCGGGTTCGCGCAGCAGCGTCACGGGCAGCTCGTTCGGATCGATGACGGGATACGTCTCCTGCTGCCACCCGTCCCGGGACAGCGACTGCCGGAAGTACCCGTGCCGATACAGCAGCCCTACGCCGATGAGGGGCACCCCGAGATCACTGGCGGCCTTCAGATGGTCCCCGGCGAGGATGCCGAGCCCGCCGGAGTACTGGGGCAGGGCGGCGGTGATGCCGAACTCGGGCGAGAAGTAGGCGATGGAGGAGGGCAGTTGGCCCCCAGGAGCCCCTGCCCCCGACACCCCCTGCCCACCCTGAGCCTGCTGCGTCTGCTGCGTCTGCTGCGTCTGATGTGCCTGATACCAACGATCGTCGTGCAGGTACCCCCGCAGATCGTCGGTGACCTCACTGAGCCGGGCCAGAAACCCTTCGTCGGCGGCGAGTTCGGCGAGCCGGCCGGTCGCCACGCTCCCGAGCAGCCGCACCGGATCCCCGTCGGACTCGACCCACCGCTCGGGGTCGACGGAGGCGAACAGTTCACGGGTCCCGGCATGCCATGACCAGCGCAGGTTGCGGGCCAACTCATGGAGCGGGGCGAGCGGTTCGGGCAGGACCGGGCGGACGGTGAATCGACGGATGGCCTTCACGGTGCCTCTTTCCCCGGGCGTGTCGGCGTACGGTCGCGGGGTGCACGGCGTCGTACGGTCCCCTGTTGTTCGTCACCCTCGAAGGTAGTGGGAGGCGGGGGTGACGGCCACGGCGCGTGTGGGGAGGCGGGGGTGTGCGTGGAGTGCGTCGCTCACCGACGTTGGCCTCTTCCTCCCAGGTGGTCGCCCACACCAGGTCGAAGGGGAGCGCGCTCAGCGCCGGTCCGTGATCCGGGTTGAGCCCTGGCCGGCGTCAGGCCACCGCCCCCGCCGTCCCCCGGGCCCCGCCGATGTAGTCCGTGAGCGCCGGGTCGTCGTACACCGAGATGTCGACGCCGGCGCCCTCGGGGATGTCGAAGTCCTTGACCAGCTTGTCGAGGACCGCGGTCGTGCCGGGGGCCGTGTACGTGCCCAGGTTGTGGGTCGTGCCGCCTGCCGTGTACGAGAGGTGGACGTAGAACGCGTCGCCGTCGTTCTTGGTGTCGTAGACCCAGAGCTTCTCGTCGTTCGGGTGGAACTCCACCTTGCCGATGAACGAACCGCCCTGGTTCAGCTCCAACTTGACGGCGTAGCCGCCCGGGTCCTTCGCGAAGTACGTGCCGTCGAACGGGTCGGTGAGCGTGCCGCCGCTGCACGGGCAGTGCGCCGTGTCGCGGTAGTACGCGCTGACCTTCGGGTTCGGGCCGTAGGCCTGGGCGGGTGCGGTGCCGGTGGCGAGCAGGGCGGTCGTCGCGAGGGCGGCGCCCGCGAACAGGGCCCCGAGGCGGCGGCGTGTGGTCCTCATGCGTGTCTCTCCCCCGGTTCGGAACAGGCCCCCGACAGACGCCGGGAGGCCCGTCACGATGCCAGATCGGACCGGCGCATACCGCCCCGCAACGCCCGGAGCACCAGGATCGCCTCAGTCCGCGTGAACCGTCACGAACACCCCGCGCACCCGGTCCTCCCCCTCGCCGCCGCGCCACTCCGCGGTGACCTCGCCCGCGACTCCCGGGGCGGCATCGCCCGGTTCCAGTACGCGCACGAACTCGGGCCGCCCGCCGGCCGCGTCGAGGCGGACGCGCACCGTCGGATCCAGCTCCCCGTCCACGCTCTGCGCGTGCGCCGGCACCTCCCCCTTGAGCAGCGCCTCCACCTGCGCGACCAGGACGGGGTCCTGGGTGCCGTCGTAGACCCAGCGGTCACCGAGCACTCCGTGCACCAGCGTGCCGATCAGCGCCTCCGCCGAACCGTCCGGCAGCGGCGCGCCGCGGTACGTCAGCGGCACGTGGTACGTCACCGGCTGCGGGCCCGAGTCGTCCGTCACGGCCATGAACTCGATGCCGACCTCCCCCGCCGGGTCGTCGAGCCGGAAGCCGCCGACCTTGGTCAGCTCCGGGGTCCCCGCGCCGCCCCGGTACCAGGGCTGCTTCGGGAGCCATTCCGTGAGGAGTTCGAGCTTGGTGGGCTGGAGAGTGGTGTGGTGGATGATCGCCATGGAGACATCCTGACGCGCACCGCGCGACCGGCGCCACGTCATTGACGCGGCCGACGCGGCCGACGCGGCCGGATTCCGACGCAACCTTCCGCAATCTCCATCGCCCCTCCACGGGCGATATGGCCGATTCCGCCCCCTCGTACGACCTTGTGACACTTCACACCGCACGAGAGGCTGCCAACTGGCGTGAGACTGCGCCGAGTTGAGGAGGGGAACTCACACATGGCAGTGACCGTGCCAGTGACGCGAAAGCGGCGGACGCGGTGGGCCGGTGGGCTCACCGCGCTCGCCACGGCCGCGGTGATTTCGGCCATCACACTGCCCGCTCACGCCGCCCCCGCGCAGGGGCGGATACTCGGCGCCGGTGAACCCGGCGCCGTGACGGGCAGCTACATAGTGACGCTGAAGGGGGGAACCAGGGCTCCGTCGGAGGCGGGCAAGGACCTCGCCGAGAAGTACGGGGCGAAAATCCGCCACACCTACAGCAAGGCGCTCAACGGGTACGCGGTGAAGGTCGACGAGGCGCAGGCGAAGCGGCTCGCCGCCGACCCGGACGTCGCCTCCGTCGTGCAGGACACGAAGGTCGCCTTCGACCACCACCAGAAGAACCCGCCCTCGTGGGGCCTGGACCGCATCGACCAGAACGACCTGCCGCTGGACCAGTCGTACACCTGGCCGGAGTCGGCCGGTGCCGGTGTCACCGTGTACGTCATCGACACCGGGATCCGCACCACACACCAGGACTTCGGCGGCCGGGCCGCCTCCGGCTGGGACTTCGTCGACAACGACGCCGTCGCCCAGGACGGCAACGGCCACGGCACGCACGTGGCCGGAACCGTCGCCGGCGAGCAGTACGGCGTCGCCAAGAAGGCGAACGTCGTCGGCGTACGCGTCCTCGACGACGACGGGGCGGGGACCACCGCCCAGGTCATCGCGGGCATCGACTGGGTGACCAAGAACGCCAGGAAGCCCGCGGTGGCCAATATGAGTCTGGGCGGATACGCCAACGCGCAGTTGGATGCTGCCGTACGCAACTCCATCGCATCCGGGGTCACTTACACCGTGGCCGCGGGCAACGACGGGCTCCCGGCGGACTTCTACTCCCCGGCCCGCGTCAAGGAGGCCATCACGGTCGGCGCGACCGACCGGAATGACGCGCGTGCGAGTTTCTCGAACTGGGGTACCCGTATAGACCTGTTCGCACCCGGGGTGGACATCACGTCCGCGTCGTACGCCTCCGACACCGGGAAGGCCACCTTCTCCGGTACGTCGATGGCGTCGCCGCACGCCGCGGGCGCGGCCGCGCTCTACCTCGCCGACCATCCGTGGGCCTCGCCCGCGGACGTGGGCAAGGCGCTCGTCGACCGGGCGGTGCCGGGCAAGGTGACCGGCGCGGGACTCGGCTCACCGAACAAGCTGTTGCAGGTCAACAACCCGTAAGAGAAAGGTGAGTTCATGGGCCGGTTCCGTCGCTCACGGCGGGACCGGCCTTGTGTGTGCGCTTACGCGCCAGTAGTTAACAAAGCACCGGATTGCCCGCCCGCAGAGCGTGGAAGGCTCCCCCGGTACGTCCCACAGCAACGCCGCACGACCCTCTCCCCGAACTCGTCTCCGCAACCCCCGATCCCCGCGGACAGGAGCGGTCATGCCCGCACAGCGCCCCTCTTCCTCGATGCCCTCCCACCCCGACAAGCCGTCGGACCCGGCACCGCAGCGCACACGCAGGAAACCCGCCGCGCAAGAGGCCGCCACGAAGACGCCCTCGGCCAGGACACCCGACACCACGAAGCCGGCCGCCACGAAGCCGGACACCAAAGAGCCGGACACCAAGAAGCCGGACGCCAAGAAGCCCAGCACCAAGAAGCCCGCCGTCAAGAAACCCGGCGCCAAGAAGGTCTCCGCCAGCAGGATCCCGGCGAAGCAGGTCCCGGCGAAGCAAGCCCAGGTCAAGGGGCGGCCCGCCGTCCCCGAGACCCCGGCCCCGCCACCCCCCGTCACCACCATCGGCCGCATCCCCGTCCGCGACGTCGAACCCGCCGTCGACAGGGGCCGCCGCCCCGCCAAGGCCGTCGTCGGCGAGACGTTCCGGGTCACCGCCACCGTCTTCCGCGAGGGCCACGACGCCGTGGCCGCGAACGTGGTGCTGCGCGGGCCCGACGGGCGGACAGGGCCCTGGGCCCCGATGCACGAACTCGCCCCCGGCACCGACCGCTGGGGCGCCGACGTCACCCCGGACGCCCTCGGCTCCTGGACCTTCGCCGTCGAGGCGTGGGGCGACCCCGTGGCCACCTGGCGGCACGCGGCACAGATCAAGATCCCGGCCGGGATCGACACCGAACTCGTCCTGGAGGAAGGGGCGTTGCTGTACGAGCGGGCCGCCGCCTGCGCGGACCCGCCGGCGGCCACGGCCATGCCCGAGCCGCTGCGCGAAACGGTTCTGCAGGCCGCCGCCGCGCTCCGCGACCCGACGCGCACCGCCGCCGCCCGGCTCGCCGCCGCGCTCACCCCGGACGTGGACGCCGCGCTCTCCCGGTACCCGCTGCGCGAACTGGTCACGTCCTCCGAGGAGTTGCCGCTGCTCGTCGAGCGCGAGCGGGCGCTGTACGGCGCGTGGTACGAGTTCTTCCCGCGCTCGGAGGGCGCGGTCGTCGAGGAGGGCAGGCCGCCGGTCAGCGGCACCTTCGCCACGGCCGCCCGGCGCCTTCCGGCCATCGCCGCCATGGGTTTCGACGTCGTCTACCTCCCGCCGGTCCACCCCATCGGCACGACGTACCGCAAGGGCCCGGACAACAGCCTCTCCCCCGGGCCGTACGACGTAGGCGTACCGTGGGCGATCGGCTCCCCCGAGGGCGGCCACGACGCGATCCACCCGGACCTCGGCACCTTCGAAGACTTCGACCAATTCGTCGGCAGGGCAACGGAGTTGGGCCTGGAGATCGCCCTCGACTTCGCCCTGCAGTGCTCCCCCGACCACCCCTGGGTCGACAAGCACCCGGACTGGTTCCACCACCGGCCCGACGGCACGATCGCGTACGCCGAGAACCCGCCGAAGAAGTACCAGGACATCTACCCCGTCGCCTTCGACCGGGACCTGCCGGGCCTGATCGCCGAGACCACCCGGATCCTGCGGCTGTGGATGGACCACGGCGTCCGCATCTTCCGCGTCGACAACCCGCACACCAAGCCGGTCGTCTTCTGGGAGCACGTGATCGCGGACATCAACCGCACCGACCCCGACGTGATCTTCCTGGCCGAGGCGTTCACCCGGCCCGCGATGATGCGCACCCTCGCCGAGATCGGCTTCCAGCAGTCGTACACGTACTTCACCTGGCGCAACACCAAGCAGGAACTCACCGAATACGTACAGGAGTTGGCGGACGAGAAGTCGTCCTCCGTCATGCGGCCCAACTTCTTCGTGAACACCCCCGACATCCTGCACGCCTTCCTCCAGCACGGCGGCAGGCCCGCCTTCGCACTGCGTGCGGTCCTCGCCGCAACCCTCTCCCCCTCCTGGGGCGTCTACAGCGGATACGAACTCTGCGAAAACACACCGCTACGACCCGGTAGCGAGGAGTATCTGCACTCCGAGAAGTACGAACTCAGGCCCCGGGACTGGGAGTCCGCCGCGCGGGAGGGGCGGACCCTGGCTCCGCTGCTCACCGCGTTGAACGACATCCGACGACGCAGTCCGGCCCTGCGCGGGCTGCGCCAGGTGCACTTCCACCACGCCGACCAGGACGCGGTGATCGTGTACTCGAAACACCGGGGCTCGAACACGGTTCTGGTCGTCGTGAACCTCGACCCGCACCACACCCAGGAGGCGACGGTCTCGTTGGACATGCCACAACTAGGGCTCGGCTGGCACGAGTCCGTACCGGTGCGCGACGAACTCACCGGCGAGACCTACCACTGGGGCAGGACGAACTACGTGCGCCTCGAACCGGGCAGCACGCCCGCGCACATCCTCACCGTCCTGCGACCGTCCACGCCGCGATGAATTCTCTGGCAACCCAAGGGACTTCGGAGGGTCACCCACATCATGATCATGAATGAGCCCGTCCAGGACACCTTCGAGGACACCCCACAGAAGGACCGGGACCCGGAGTGGTTCAAGCGCGCAGTCTTCTACGAGGTCCTGGTCCGCTCGTTCCAGGACAGCAACGGGGACGGCGTGGGCGACCTCAAGGGCATCACGGCGAAACTGGACTACCTCCAGTGGCTGGGGGTGGACTGCCTCTGGCTGCCACCCTTCTTCAAGTCCCCACTGCGGGACGGGGGTTACGACGTGTCGGACTACACGTCCGTCCTCCCCGAGTTCGGCGACCTGGCCGACTTCGTCGAGTTCGTCGACGCCGCGCACCAGCGCGGCATGCGCGTCATCATCGACTTCGTCATGAACCACACGAGCGACCAGCACGAGTGGTTCCAGCAGTCGCGCTCGGACCCCGACGGGCCGTACGGCGACTACTACGTCTGGGCCGACGACGACAAGCAGTACCAGGACGCCCGCATCATCTTCGTCGACACGGAAGCCTCCAACTGGACCTTCGACCCGGTCCGCAAGCAGTACTTCTGGCACCGCTTCTTCTCCCACCAGCCGGACCTCAACTACGAGAACCCGGCGGTGCAGCAGGAGATCCTTGCCGCCCTGCGCTTCTGGCTCGACCTCGGCATCGACGGCTTCCGCCTCGACGCGGTCCCGTACCTGTACGCGGAAGAGGGCACCAACTGCGAAAACCTTCCGGCTACGCACGAGTTCCTCAAGCGGGTCCGCAAGGAGATCGACGCGCAGTATCCCGACGTCGTCATCCTCGCCGAGGCCAACCAGTGGCCGGAGGACGTCGTCGACTACTTCGGCGACTACGCGTCGGGCGGCGACGAGTGCCACATGGCGTTCCACTTCCCGGTGATGCCGCGCATCTTCATGGCGGTGCGCCGCGAGTCGCGCTACCCGGTCTCGGAGATCCTCGCCAAGACCCCGGCGATCCCCTCCTCCTGCCAGTGGGGCATCTTCCTGCGCAACCACGACGAGTTGACACTCGAGATGGTCACGGACGAGGAACGCGACTACATGTACGCGGAGTATGCGAAGGATCCCCGCATGCGGGCGAACATCGGCATCCGCCGCCGCCTGGCCCCGCTCCTCGACAACGACCGCAACCAGATCGAACTGTTCACGGCCCTCCTGCTGTCCCTGCCAGGATCGCCGATCCTCTACTACGGCGACGAGATCGGCATGGGCGACAACATCTGGCTGGGCGACCGCGACGCCGTCCGTACGCCCATGCAGTGGACCCCGGACCGCAACGCGGGCTTCTCCTCCTGCGACCCGGGCCGCCTCTTCCTCCCCACGATCATGGACCCGGTCTACGGCTACCAGGTCACGAACGTCGAAGCGTCCATGTCGTCCCCGTCCTCGCTGCTGCACTGGACGCGCCGGATGATCGAGATCCGCAAGCAGAACCCGGCGTTCGGCCTCGGCTCGTACACGGAACTGTCCTCGTCGAACCCGGCGGTGATCGCGTTCCTGCGCGAGTACAAGGACGACCTGGTCCTGTGCGTCCACAACTTCTCGCGCTTTGCCCAGCCGACGGAACTCGACCTTCAGTCGTTCAACGGCCGACACCCGGTGGAACTGATCGGCGGCGTCCGCTTCCCGGCGATCGGCGAACTGCCGTATCTGCTGACGCTGGCGGGGCACGGGTTCTACTGGTTCCGGTTGCGGAAGGGGGACGGGGCTGCCTAGCGTCTCCCCCACGGCCGTCGCCTCTGCCACCGCTGCTCCCTCTCCCACGGGCTCGGGCTGTCGGCGGGGGATTCGATCCGCTTGAGCAGTTCCCGCTCCTCGCTGCCCAGGTCGGCGTCCGTGTCCTGGTCGATGACGGTCGGCAGGAGCCGTGCGACGAAGGAACCGGACAGGACCTGCTGGTCCCGCGCCAGTGCGCGGACCAGCATGCAGCGGATGGGGGCGCGCTCGGCCGCCGAGCGCGCCCGGAGCAGGGCGTCCGCGCACCGCTCGTACAGCTGCTCCAGGCGTACGACCTGTACCGGTGCGGGGCCCAGGCCCCGCGCCAGCGTGAGGAGCGCGGCCATGTCGCGGCCGTCCGACTCGTCGGGCGGCTCGTCCTCGAGCTGCCGTGGCTGGTCCCGGAACGGGTCGGCGGGCCGGAACCAGCCGGCCGAGATCCCCTGGGCGAACAGGTCGCCGTCGGCGCGGCAGCCGAACACGGCGCGCCGGGCCACGGTGTCCGGTTCGAGGCCCGTACGGGAGTACTTGCTCAGCGTCCACTCGGGGAGCAGCACGGAGTGGACGTCCGGCTGCCCTCCTCGGGACAGCCGCAGCAGCATGTCCCGCCGCCCCGTGCCCGTGCCCTCCGGATCCAGCCAGGTGCGTACGGCGTGCAGGTTCCGGGTCAGGTCCTCCCAGCCGGCCGCGTCCAGCTGCGTCTCCCACAGACCGGCCAGGCGCCGCCACGCCGCCGGTACCTCGGCGTCGCCCACCAGCTCGGACGCCAGCGGCTCACCGGCGACCAGGACGTGCACCAGGGCGAGGTTGGCGGTGTAGTGGGCGAGGCGCATCAAGCGCGGCAACTTCCGTGGTGCGTACGGGATTTCCTCGTCCGGTGCCCGACAGTCGAGGCAGCGCGCGAGGAAGCGCGGAAGGGCCGCGCGCAGCGCCTTGCGCAGCTCGGGGTCCGCCGCGTCGACGCACTCCTCGAGCCGTTCCATGACCTGGGCGCGCTCGGTGAGCAGGGCGAACGACAGCAGGGCGGACAGCCGGGCGTCGTCGCCCGTCTCCGCCACCGTCCGCAGTTCCTGCCAGATGGAGCGGGCCACGAGGTACTCGCTGAAGGTGGCGTGCAGGAACTCGTAGGCCCGGCTGCTGCGCCCGTGCCGCACGGCCTGCGCCTCGTGGACGAAGAAGAACCGGCCGAACGCGCGGTCGTCCGTCCAGCCCTGCGCCGTGCCGAGCAGTGCCCCCGCATCCTCGGCCACGTCCGCGCCCCGCACGCTCTGGCGACCGCGGTTGAACATGGCGAGGGCCACGACACCGAGCCGCGCCATCTCGGCCTCGGCCTCCTCCTCGACGGCTTCCGGGGAGCGCCCGTGCCGGTGGTGCTTGCGCACCTGTCGCCGTACGAAGCCCAGCAACAGCTGCTCGTACAGCTGCGCACCGGTCACCGTGGAGCGGCGCAGTCGCGCGAGGTCGTTGTCCGCCGCGTCGTACAGCGCGAGCAGCAGCAACAGCAGGGGCTGGCAGGCGAGTTCGTCGTACGGGGCGAGGGCGCCTGGGGTCAGTTCGCTCAGGCCGTGCGCGGCGAAGTAGCCGCGGTTGACCCTGTTCCACGTGTCCAGCCAGAGGTTCCTGCGGCCGATGTCGAAGGTGCGCAGATAGACGGCCCGGCACCCGACGGGAATCCGGCACCGGTCCACGACGACCGTACGGCTGGTGACGACCACGGCCACCGGGCGCCCGTCGGCCGCCTCCTCCTCCTGGAACTGCTGGACCCGCTCCAGGTAGTCCGAGTGGTCGAACTCCCCCGCCTGGATCAGCTCGTCGAGCCCGTCGAGCAGCACCACCGGCAGGCGGCCCGCGGCGCCGCGCACCACGTCGTGCCAGCTCTGCGGTTCGGGCAGCTGACCGGCGATCGCCTCCTCGATCTGCTCGCGGAGCGGCGCGTCGGCGTCCACCGCGCGCAGTTCGACGCGGACCGGCAGGAAGTCGGATGCGGGAAGCCGCGCCATGAGGATGCGGGTGAGCAGCGACTTGCCGACCCCCGGGTGCCCGAGCACGACCAGGGGTCGGCACACCGCGTCGGCGGAGGTGAAGTGGGCGGCGAGCAGGGCGTGCAGCGGCCCGTGGTCGCCGGACCTGGTGCGCCACCAGGCGTCGTCGTGGACGGCGTCCCACCCCTCGACGACGGTGGTCCTCACGGCGGGGTCGACATAGCCGACACCCAGGCTCGGGATCGCCACCCCGTACTGGCCCTGGGTGCCCTCGACCAGGGAGCGGTCCAGCGTCCTGGCGGGCAGCCGGCTCAGCCTGCGTGCCGCGTCCGAGGCGTACGGAGCGGGGTCGGGTGAGGGGGTGAGGGCCTCCGCGAGACCGTCGAGGGACGTGCCCGAGGCGGGAGCGAGGCGGTCCCACATGCGGGCGTGGAGCCACAACTCCGGTTCGTGTGCGGCCACTTGGGCGAGGATCTCCAGGAAGCGGGGCACGAGCACCGAGACGCTCCGCGGCGGCAGACTTTGGAGGGGCGCGAACACGTCACCCGCTTCCAGGAGTTCGCGCACCCGGGCATGGTCCTGGCCGGCCCCGACGAACACCCGGGACGCAGGGTTGTCCGGCACGAGCGACCGCTCCAGCACCTCCGCCACGGGGGTCCCCACCCATGCGGTGCCCTGCGCCGGTCCGCTCCCCCGCTCCACGTCCCGGTCCACGTCGAGCAGGGCCGCCTCGCACGCCACGACGACGAGCGCGCCGCAGACCGCCGAGCGCGCCGCCCGGTCCGTCCCCCGCACCCGCGCGGGGAACCTGTCCAGAGCGTCCTGACACAGCCCCCGCACCCCTTCCCGGACCTCGGCCCGGTCCTTGCCCGCCAGCAGCGCCGTCCGCCCGTGCAGCGGATAGCCGCCGGCCCTGGCCAGGAACTCCAGGCAGTGCGCCCACTCGTACCCGGGAACCTGTTGCAGCTCCCACGACTCGACCCGGTACGGCGCCGGGCCCGCAGGCCGCCGAGGAGCGCGCGCAGCGGCGTCGACCATCTCCTCGTGCCTGCGCCGCCATCTCCGCTCCGTGTCGTCGAGCTCCTCCCCTTCGACACCGCGCCGGCGGGCGCAGAACTCCACGACGGCCTTGACGTCCTCCCAATCGGGCGGCCTGACCAGCTTGCCGTGCAGGAGATCGGAGACGGCGGCCTCCGACTTCTTCATTTCCCGGGCGAGTTGGGCCTGCCGCACCCCTGCCGCGCGCATCATCACCAACAGCTCCCGACAGAAGTCGGGCACCGGCCCCCCGAGCTGTTCATCGTCCACGCCCGCCCCTTTCGCCGGCGCTTCGGCGCGCTTCGCCGTGCTTCACCTCAGCGTAGAGCTGACCTGCGAGGTCCGTACCGGCCTGGGGAGTTGTTGGGCATCCGGCCGGACCGGGACCTTGGGCAGGCACGGTTCTGTCACACCCCGGTGGCACCCGTCACCGGCCGACCGACCGGAGCCCGCCATGCTGTCCCTCCTCCTGCCCCAACTCCTGCCCTGGACCGCCCTGTTCCTCCTGGTCCTGTTCGCCGCCGTCCTGCTTCCCGCCGTCTGGTCCCGCAAGCCCGCCCGTCGCCGCGCGGCCGAGCGGATCGTGCGGATCCTGCTGAACGCACTCACGAGCGTGCTGCGGCGCCGACCGTGATCGGCGGGCCCGGATCCCCAAGAAGCCGCCCCAGGCGGTTTTCGGGGTCTTTCCCTGGGCACTCTCCCCGAATACCGTGCGGGACGGGCGCCCCTTCTCCCGCTCAGGGTCACCGCCCGCCCCTCGCTCGCACCCGGCACGTCTCCACTCCCGTACGCCCCTGGACATCCAGGTCTTCATGGGGAAAGGACGCGACGCCATGTCGGAAGCCGCAGCCCGGCCCGCCACTCCGTCGGAGGGCCGGCCGGACCGTCCCGAGCTGCTCCTGTCGCTGGAACCGCTGTTACGGGAGTGGCTGCCGCGCCAGCGCTGGTTCGCGGGAAAGGGGCGGCCGATCAGTGAGCTCACGCTCGACGCGGTCACCGAACTCCGGCCGCGTTCAAGCCTGTTGCACCTGCTGATACGCGCCCACCAGCCCCCGGCGGACGAGGGCCCCGGCGACTGCTACCAGCTCCTGATCGGCGTCAGCGACGCCCTCGCCCCGCATCTCGCGCCCGCCGCGATCGGCCACATCACCCGGGGCCCGCTGGCCGGCCGCACCGCGTACGAGGCCCTGCTCGATCCGCGTCAGACCGCCGTCCTCCTAGAACGCCTGCGCACCCCCGGCACCCTCGGCGCCCTCCGCTTCCAGCTGGCCCCGTCCGCCTCCGTACCCGGCGGCCTCACCCCCCGCCCGCTGGCCGCCGAACAGTCCAACTCTTCGGTCGTGTACGGGGATTCACTGATCGTCAAAGTGTTCCGCCGGGTCCTGCCCGGCACCAACCCCGACCTCGAACTGCCCCTCGCCCTGGCCCGCGAGGGCTGCGACCGGGTGCCCGCCCCCGTCGCCTGGTACGAGACCGCCGACGGCGAGACCACCCTCGGCCTGCTCCAGCCCTATCTCGCGGGCGCCGCCGACGGCTGGGACCTGGCCCTCGACCATCTGACCAAGCAGCAGGAATTCGCCGACGAGGCGCGGGAGTTGGGCCGCGCCACCGCCGAGGTGCACACCGCCCTGGCCCGCGCCCTGCCCACCGTCACCCACACCCGCGCCCAGACCGAGCAACTGGCCGCCACGATGACCCGGCGCCTGGAGACCACCGCCCAGCAGGTCCCGGCGCTGCTGCCCTACGTCCCGGCCCTGCGCACCGCTTTCGAGGCGCTCGCCGACCTGGCCACCGAGGGCAGCACCTGGCAGGCCCAGCGCATCCACGGCGACCTGCACCTGGGCCAGTGCCTGCGCGACCCGTCCGGCTTCTGGCGCCTGATCGACTTCGAGGGCGAACCGTCGCGCCCCCTCGCCGAACGCCGCATGCCGCACCCGCCGCACCGCGACATCGCCGGCATGCTCCGCTCCTTCGACTACGCGGCCCGCACCCACCGCCCCTGGAACCCGGCCTGGTCCGAGGCCTGCCGCGCCGCGTACTGCGTCGGCTACGCGGAGGTCTCCGGCCGGGACCCGCGCACGGACCCGGTGCTGCTGCGCGCGTACGAGACGAACAAGGCGATCTACGAGGCCCTGTACGAGGCCCGGCACCGGCCCGACTGGTTGCCGGTACCGCTGGCAGCCCTGGCACGGCTGGCCGCCGCCTAGGTCGTGCCGTATCGCTATGCGGCTCCGCCGCGTGGGCGCGACCAGCCACCCGCAAGGCGCACCCGGCAACGAGACCACACACGGCAGATGAGCCGGCCACCCAAGGAGGCCCCACCGTGACCCCCCGCCCCACCACTACTCCGGCCCCCGTACCCGAGGGCGACCGAAGTCGCCTCCTCGCCGGCACCCACCACGACCCCCACGGCGTGCTCGGCCTGCACCCGACCCCCGGCGGGACAGCCATCCGCGCCTGGCGCCCCTACGCCGACCAGGTCGCCGTCATCACCCCGGAGGGCTCACGCCACGAACTCCACGACGACGGCGAGGGCTTCTTCACCGCCCTGCTCGACGTCCCCGCACCCCCCTCGACGTACGAACTGCGGATCACGTACGGCGACACGGTCCAGACGGTCGCGGACGCGTACTCCCTGCTCCCCTCCCTCGGCGAACTCGACCTGCACCTCATCGGCGAGGGCCGCCACGAAGAGCTGTGGACGGCGCTCGGTGCGCGCCCGATGACCCACCAGGGCGTCGAGGGCACCCGGTTCACGGTCTGGGCGCCCAACGCCCGCGGCGTCCGCGTCGTCGGCGGCTTCAACTACTGGGACGGTGCAGCGCACACCATGCGCTCGCTCGGTTCGTCCGGCATCTGGGAGCTGTTCGCACCCGGCGTCGGCGAGGGCGAGCTGTACAAGTTCGAGATCACCCGGCCCGACGGCAGCAGGACGCAGCGCGCCGATCCCCTCGCCACCCGCACCGAGGTCCCGCCCGCGAACTCCTCGGTCATCCACGTCTCCCGGCACGCCTGGCAGGACGGCGACTGGCTGCGCACGCGCGGCAGCCGCCCGGTGCACGCCGCCCCGTTCTCCGTCTACGAGGTCCACCTCCCGTCCTGGCGCCCGGGCCTCACCTACCGCCAGCTCGCCGACCAACTCCCCGCCTACGTATCTGACTTGGGGTTCACACACGTCGAGCTGATGCCGATGGCCGAGCACCCCTTCGGCGGGTCGTGGGGGTACCAGGTCACCGGGTTCTACGCGCCCACGGCCCGGCTCGGTACGCCCGACGACTTCAAGTACCTGATCGACGCCCTGCACCGGGCGGGCATCGGCGTGCTCATGGACTGGGTCCCGGCCCATTTCCCGCGCGACGACTGGGCGTTGGCCGAGTTCGACGGGAAGAACCTGTACGAGCACGAGGATCCGCTGCGCTCCGACCACCCCGACTGGGGGACGCTCGAGTTCGACTACGGCCGCAAGGAGGTCCGCAACTTCCTCGTGGCGAACGCCCTTTACTGGTGCGAGGAGTTCCACATCGACGGGCTGCGCGTCGATGCCGTCGCCTCCATGCTGTACCTGGACTACTCGCGCGAGCACGGGCAGTGGACCCCCAACCAGTTCGGCGGGCGCGAGAACCTCGACGCGGTCGACTTCCTCCAGGAGATGAACGCCACCCTGTACCGGCGCGTGCCGGGCGTCGTCACCATCGCCGAGGAGTCCACCGCCTGGGACGGCGTGACCCGGGCGACGCACCACGTGGGGCCCGGCGGCTTCGGCGGGCTCGGCTTCGGGCTGAAGTGGAACATGGGCTGGATGCACGACTCGCTCGACTACGTCGCGCACGA
This sequence comes from Streptomyces sp. NPDC050085, assembly GCF_044460595.1. Classification (NCBI taxonomy): domain Bacteria; kingdom Bacillati; phylum Actinomycetota; class Actinomycetes; order Kitasatosporales; family Streptomycetaceae; genus Streptomyces; species Streptomyces sp. NPDC050085. Next base: position 62,388 of record NZ_JBITJZ010000024.1, read on the forward strand.
GCCGGTGCACCGCAAGTACCACCACCACGAGATGACGTTCTCGATGGTGTACGCGTACAGCGAGAACTACGTCCTGCCCATCTCGCACGACGAGGTCGTCCACGGGAAGAAGTCGCTCGTCTCCAAGATGCCGGGCGACTGGTGGCAGCAACGCGCCGACCTCCGCGCCTACTTGGGCTTCATGTGGGCCCACCCCGGCAAGCAACTCCTCTTCATGGGCCAGGAGTTCGCCCAGGGGGCCGAGTGGTCGGAGGCGCACGGACCCGACTGGTGGCTCCTGGACCCGGCGTACGGGGCCGAGCCGGACCACCGCGGCGTACGTGATCTCGTACGGGATCTGAACACGCTGTACCGGGACGAACCGGCGCTGTGGGAGCGCGACACCGACCCCGCGGGGTTCTCGTGGGTGGTCGGGGACGCGGCGCAGGACAACGTGTTCGCGTTCCTGCGGCACGCCGCCGACGGCACCCCGCTGCTCTCGGTGTCGAACTTCTCGCCGGTGGTGCGGCACGAGTACCGGCTCGGCGTCCCCGACGACGTACCGGCCTGGCACGAGGTGCTCAACACCGACGGGGGACGGTACGGCGGCAGCGACGTCACGAACCCGGAGCCGCTGAAGCCGGACGACGCACCGGCCCACGGCCGCCCGGCGAGCCTGCGCCTGACCCTGCCGCCGCTCGCGACGGTGTGGCTCCGCCCGGCCTGACCCTGAGTGGGCGACTGAGGGGACGACTGAGTGGGCGGCTGAGGGGACGACTGAGAGGGTGGCTGAGAGGGCGGCCTATATTGCCGCTCATGAAGTCACCCGTCAGACCCGTCGCCGCCGTGGTGCTGTGCGTCCTGTCCGTACTGGGCCTCGCCGCCTGCGGCACCCGACAGGCCGGTGGGGCCGGGGCCGCGGCGGCGTCGACCCCGACCGCGTGGCAGACCTTCGCCCCGTCCGACGTCAAGGCCGCCCGCCTCGGCAAGGACCAGCGCACGCTCACCCTGACCCCCACGGTGCCGAACGGCGGCGCCCGCCCCTGCTACCGGGATCTCAAGGCGGTCGTCACCGACACCTCCGACCGCACGGTGTGGGTGCAGATCACCTATGCCTCGGGCGGCGTCCCCGGCTGCGTCAACGGCCAGGCCACGACGACCGTACGGACGCGGCTGCCGTCCCCCCTGGGCGAGCGCGTCCTGAGCGTCGACAACCTGCGGACCTTCACCGCCGACTCCGCCACGGCCCCCGACCTGCGGCTGTGCGGAGAGCTCGGGTGCCACCCGGCCCCCACCGGATGCACCCCCGCCTCCTACGACCAGGCGGTGCACGCGCTCGACGTGCCGAACCACACCTCCCGCGGCCCCGAGCACTGCGACGGGAAGTGGCTCGTCTTCGACGTCTCCTCGCTCGTGGGTCCCGCCTGCCCCGAGGGCGCGGCGCCGGGCTGCGGGGCGAGCATCGGCGACCGCTGGTTCTTCCGGGCCGAGAAGTCGGGCTGGGTGCCGATCGCCCGCAGCGCGAAGGCGGGCTGCACCGACGTGCACCGCATCGAACCCGCCTTCCCGGCCGCACTGTGCGCAGAGCTGCCCGCACTGAAGCAGCAGTCGAACTAGCCGAGCCCCTCCGGCAGTTCACCGGTGTGCAGCACACCGAGCCGCTGCGTGGCCCGGGTCAGCGCGACGTACAGATCGCTGGTGCCGTACGCGCCGGGCTCGACCACGAGCACCGAGTCGAACTCGAGGCCCTTGGCCTGACGCGGGTCGAGCAGCACCACGGTCCGGGTCAGGTCGGGCTCGGCGCCCGCCGTCACCCCGTCGATCCGGGCCGCGAGCGCGGCGTGCGTCTCGCGCGGCGCGATGACGGCCAACCGCCCTTCGTCCGGCGTCAGTTCGGCCACCGCGTCGGCCACGGCGCCCGGCAGGTCGTCCGTGGCCCGCACCCAGGGACGTACGCCCGTGGACCGCACCGACGACGGCGGCTCGAAGCCGGGCTGCTCGGCGCGGAGCACGGCCGCGGCGAGGTCCATGATCTCGGACGGCGTCCGGTAGTTGACCCCGAGCCGGGTGTGCTCGAAGCGGTCCTCGACGTACGGCGCGAGGATCTTCGACCAGGAGCCGACGCCGCCCTCCGTCGAGGTCTGGGCCGGGTCGCCGACCAGCGTCATGGACCGGGTCGGCGAGCGCCGCATGAGCAGCCGCCACGCCATCGGGCTCAGCTCCTGCGCCTCGTCGACGATGATGTGCCCGAACGCCCAGGTCCGGTCGGCGGCGGCGCGCTCGGCGGCGCTGCGGTGATCCTCCTCCTCGTACCAGTCGGCGACCCGGTCCGCGTCGACGATGTCGTGCGCGGCGAGCACCTCCGACTCGTCCTCGTCCTCGAACTCGTACGTCTCGGAGCCGCGGGACAGGTCGAGAACGCCCTGCGCGTAGGCGATCCGCTCCTGCCGTGCGGCCTCGGCGGCGGCCCGCTCGGCGGAGTCGTCGTACCCGAGCAGCTCGGCGGCCTCGTCGAGCAGCGGCACGTCGCCGGGGGTCCAGTCGGCGGGCCCGGTCACCTCGCGGCGGATGGCCGCGGCCTCCTCGTCCGATACGCCCACGGGCTCGGCCAGGAAGTCGGCGACAAGGTCCTCCGGGGTGAGCCGGGGCCACAACTCCTCGATGGCGGCGTGCACTTCGGCACTGGTGGCGACGGCCTTGCCGAGCTGCGCGAGGTCGTCGGGGCCCAGGAAGTTCGGGCCGCCGTAGGGGTCGGCGCCGATCCGCTCGGCGAGCTGCTGGGTGAGCGCGTCGATGACGTGGAAGGAGAAGTGCGGCCGGGCCAGGTTGTGCGGGAGCAGCGTGGCGCGGGCCGCCTCGCGGGCCTCCCCGGCGATCGTCCAGTCGAGGATCAGGTCGCCGTCGTCGTGCCGGACGAGGATCGGGGCGCCGGGTTCGGGCGTCTGCTGCCGGTCGCGCACGGCCAGGGCGAGGGCCTCGGCCATCGCGGCGGAGCCCTTCACCGCGGCCGCCCGGGGGGTGTCACGCGCGGTCGCCCTGATGCCCGGGTACAGCTCGCCCACCGTCGCGAGCAGCACCCCGGTCTCGCCGAGGGCGGGCAGCACCTCGGAGATGTAGGACAGGAACGCCGGGTTGGGGCCGACGATCAGCACCGCCCGCTTGGCGAGCAGCTCCCGCTGTGCGTACAGGAGGAAGGCGGCGCGGTGCAGGGCGACGGCCGTCTTGCCGGTGCCGGGGCCGCCCTCGACGACGAGCACGCCGCGGTGGTCGTGGCGGATGATCCGGTCCTGCTCGGCCTGGATGGTCTGCACGATGTCGCCCATGCGGCCGGTGCGCGCCGAGTTCAGCGCGGCGAGCAGCACGGCGTCGCCGGTCGGGTCCTCGAAACCGGTGCGCTCGTCGTCGCCGAGGTCGAGGATCTCGTCGTGCAGCTCGGTGACGGTCCGCCCCTCGGTGGTGAGGTGCCGACGGCGGCGCAGACCCATCGGCAGATGTCCGGTGGCGAGATAGAAGGGGCGCGCGACCGGGGCGCGCCAGTCGATCAGAATCGGGGTGTGCTCGGGGTCGTCGTCACGAATTCCGATACGCCCGATGTGATGCGCCACGCCGTCGGTGAGATCGATACGGCCGAAGCAGAGCGAACCGTCGACCGCATTCAGCGCGGCCAGCAGGCCCGACCGCTCGACGACCAGCAGATCCCGCTCGAGGCGGGCCTGCTGGCCGGTGCCGACGGGCGTCAGGGCATCGGTGACCGACTCCGCGGCGATGCCGCGCAGCACGTCGACGCGCGCGTAGAGCCGGTCGATGAATTCCTGTTCCTTTTGCAGTTCTTTCTGCGATGCGGCGGATTCCCGGCTTGACAAAACTGCTCCCTGCCCGGTACGGTGTGTTTAGTTGGCCCCCGGTGAGGGGCCTTTTCTGTGGGCACACAGAAACACCGAATATACCCCGGGCTGGGTTTTCTTCCAAGCCGCATTCTGTTTTAGAGGGCTTCGGCCAATTCTTCGAGCAGCCGCCGCTTCGGCCGCGCGCCGACCCGCGACCACACCGGCTCGCCGTCCTTGAAGACCATCAGCGTCGGCATCGACAGCACCCCGTACTTCACGGCGGTGTCCGGGTTCCGGTCCACGTCGATCGCCACGACGTCGAGCCGCTCCTGCTCCTCCTCCGCGACGGCCTTCAGCACGGGCGCCAGCTGCTTGCACGGCCCGCACCACTCGGCGGTGAACTCCACGAGCACCGGCCGGCCCGACTTGAGCACCTGCTCGTCGAAGTCCGCGTCGGTCACATCCCGAAACGACATGTTCACTCACTCCCCTGGTTCGACTGATTCCGCCAGTTCGCAGCGCGGCGCGGTGTCCTCCGCGGCCAGCGCGTCCATGGCCTGCTCGGCACGCGCCAACTGCGCACCGACCTTTTCCCGTACGGCACTCAACTCGCCGATCAGCGCGTCGAGTTCGGCGAGCTTGCTGCGGTACACGGCGAGCGAGGCCGGGCACGAGTCACCCTCGGGGTGGCCCGCGCGCAGACACTCCACGAACGGCCGGGTCTCCTCGAGCTCGAACCCGAAGTCCTGCAGCGTGCGGATCTGCCGCAGCGCGCGCAGGTCGTCCTCGTCGTAGCTGCGGTAGCCGTTGCCGCCGCGCCGCGCGGGCAGCAGCCCGCGCGACTCGTAGTACCTGAGCGTCCGCGTGGTGGTGCCGGCGCGGTCCGCGAGCTCTCCGATGCGCATGCCTACGACGGTAAACCTTGACCCCGGCGTCAAGGCCAGCGCCCGCTCACTCCTCGGGATCGGTCTCCTGCCCGGTCCCGCTCTCCCCGCGGGCGCCGAGGAGCCGCCGGGTCAGCAGGTCGCGGTCGCCGAGCAGCTCGTCGAGGGCGGCCCGTACGTCCTCGGCCTGCGTGTCCGGTGCCTCTCGCTCCGCGGCGATCAGCACCGAGCGGCGCACCAGTTCCTTCGCGAACGACGCCGTCGTGCCGTCCGTGCGCGCGACCACCTCGTCCGTGACCGCGGCGTCGAGGCCGAGCCCACCGCCGTACAACCGCAGCAGCCGCGCGCGACCCTCGGCGTCCGGCAGGGGGACTTCCACGGCGAGGTCGACGCGGCCCGGGCGCTGCACGAGGGCGGGTTCGAGGAGGTCGGCACGGTTCGTGGTGAGCAGGAACGCGACGTCGGCGTCGTCGCCGAGGCCGTCCATCTCGTTCAACACCTGGAAGAGCAGGGGCTGTTCACCGCCGCCGTAGTCGCGGGCCTCGGCGATCAGATCGCAGTCCTCCAGGACGACGAGGGCCGGCTGGAGCATCCGGGCCAGCGCGCAGGCCGGGCCGATCGCGCCGATCGTGGTGCCCGCGAGCAGGACGACGGTGAACTCGGGGAGCCGGGACAGCAGGTAGCGCACGGTGTGCGTCTTGCCGGTGCCGGGCGGCCCGTACAGGAGCAGGCCGCGGCGCAGGTGCTGACCCGCCGCGCGCAGCCGCTCGCGGCGCCTGGCCACCCCGACGACCTGCCGCTCGACGCGGTCGAGCAGCCCGTCGGGCAGCACGATGCCGTCGGGGCCGATGTCCGGGCGGCGGTGGAAGCGGAACGGGCCGAGGCCCTGGCCGAACTCGCCGCCTTCGAAGGACAGCACCTGTCCGCGGAAGATGTTGTGCTCCCGTACGAGGCCGTCGACCTCGGTGAGGAAGGCCTGCGCCGCCTCCTTGTCGGGGCACATCACTTCCAGGCGCAGCTTGCGGTTGTCGTAGTCGTCGGTGGGGCCGCGCAGGAGCGCCACGAACGGCACGCCGTCGTCGGTGCGGCCCAGGTAGATGCCGAGGGAGACGCAGGCCAGTTCGGCGTCCGGGGAGACGGGCAGCTGGCTGTAGTCGACGGCGCCGAGCTTGAACTGCTCGTAGCGATCGGCCGATTCGACGATCTCGGCGAGGTCGAGGTCGCCGCGGTGCCGGGCCCCCGCCACGCCGAGGAGTTCGTACGGCCGCCCGGCCCGGTCGGCGAACCAACGCTCCACCGCCAGATGGACGTTGGGGTGGTCGTAGGCCGCGTACGAGGCCTTGACGACGGGAGTACCGGCGGGCTCGGCGGCGAGGTGCTCGCGCAGTTTCGCGGTGAGGTCGCGGGCGTCGGGTTCGGCCGCCGGAGGCCGGGCGACGGCCTGCAGGAAGTCGCGGAACAGCGTCTCGATCCGCTCCTGCCCGGAGTCGCCCGAACCCGCCGTGCTCACGTAGATCGTGCCGCCCATACCCGTACTCCTCGTGCCGCCCGGACCGGTTTCTGCCGACTCGGGCCATTCTGGCGGTACTTCGGTGCGTCCCGGCTACTTTCCGGCGGCCGGGTCGCGCACCGCGTCGACCGTGCTCGACCAGTCGTCGCCGCCGTGCCCGAGTGCGACGGCCCGCTCGGCGACCCGCTTGACCGCGTGCAGCACGGTCGTGTCCAGGCCCCGGCGTTCGGAGGCGTGCACGATGTGGTCGATGCCGGCGACCTCCATGGCCAGGTTGGCGAGGTCGCCGGGGTGCTTGCCGCTGTCGATGTGCTCGGCCATGTACCGGGCGATGTCGGGGATGATCCCGTGGTTGGCGACGAGGAACGGAGCGAGCTTCGTGGCGGGCACCCGGTCGGCGCCCGCGAGGGCGTACGCGTGCACGATGCCGGACATCGACGTCCAGAAGTAGTCCAGGACCGACAGGTCGTAGACGGCGGCGAGCCCGTGGTCCTCACCGAGGTAAGTGGCCTTGCCGCCAAGGGACTTGAAGGTGTTCTCGTACGCGGTGAAGGCGTCCTCGGGACCGGCGTAGAAGATCAGCGCGTCCGGCGAGCCGACCACCGTGGTCGGCACCATGATCGCCCCGTCGAGGTAGCGCAGACCGTGCCCGGCCGCCCAGGCCGCGGCCTCGCGGGCCCGCTCGGGGGTGTCGGAGGTGAGGTTCACGAGGACCTTGCCGGTCAGCTCTCCGGCGAGCGGTTCGAGGATCGTCTGCGCGGCGTCGTGGTCGACGACGCACACGACGACGACCTCGCTCGCCCGCACGGCCTCGGCCGCGCTGTCGGCCCGGCGGGCGCCGCGGGCGACGACGTCGTCGCCCTTTCCGGCCGAGCGGTTCCAGACGGTGGTGGGGTGGCCCGCGTCCAGGAGGGCACCCGCAAGGGCAGCGCCCATGGCGCCGAGGCCGAGGACGGTGACAGGGGTGTGGGCATTCGTCATGGCATCCATGCTGCGGAGCACGGCCAACTGCCCACAAGATCGCACTATTTGGTCAGCTACTCACCAAAAAGTAAGCAAGGTCAGCACGGCCGACCGGAATACGACCGGACTCCCCCGCCTTGGACCAGATGACCTGCACAGACTCCTGGAGGCACCCGTGACCGCGATCACCGTCCGCTACGTCGGCGGACCGACGTCCGTCATCGAAATCGGCGGCCTGCGCCTGCTGACCGATCCGACGTTCGACGCCCCCGGCGAGTATCCGATCGGGTCGCGGACGCTGGTCAAGACCGCGGGCCCGGCCGTCACCGCCGAGGAGATCGGTGCGGTCGACGCGGTCCTGCTCTCGCACGACCAGCACCCGGACAACCTGGACACGGCGGGCCGCGCCTCGCTGGCCGGTGCGCCGCTGGTCCTGACGACGGCGGCCGCCCGCGAGCGGCTCGGCGAGACGGTCACCGCTCTCCCCTCCTGGCAGCACGTGGACATCGAGCGCCCGGGCGGTGGCGTCCTGCGCGTCACCGCCGTGCCCGCGCTGCACGGCCCCGAGGGCAGTGAACCGGTGGTCGGCGAGGTCACGGGCTTCGTCCTCTCCGGCGACGACCTGCCCACGGTGTACGTCTCCGGGGACAACGCCTCGCTCGACCGGGTCCGGGAGATCGCCGGGCACTTCCCGTCCATCGACGTCGCCGTGCTGTTCGCGGGCGCGGCCCGCACGCCGCTGGTGCCCGACGCCCCGCTGACCCTGACCAGCGCGGGCGCGGCGGAGGCCGCGCGGATCCTGGGCGCGCGGCACGTAGTACCGCTGCACTTCGAGCACTGGGGGCACTTCACGCAGGACGGCCCGTCGCTGACGGCTGCCTTCGCCCAGGCGGGGCTGAGCGAGCGGCTGCACCTGCTGAAGCCCGGGGCCAGCGCGGAGCTCTGACGCGGCGTCAATTCCCTTGGTCCATGGGCCAGTCGCCGCGCTCGGCGAGGTGCAGCACGAGCGCGGCGATGTTCCAGGCGTCGTCCTCCACGCTGTGGTGCCGCCCTTCCAGCGGCAGCCCGGCGACCTCCAGCACCCGGGCCGTCCCGGGCCGCTTGCGCAGCCGGTGGCTCTCGGTGAAGACGGCCTTGGCATTGATGTGCGTACGCGAGAAGGGATACGGCGCCGACGCCATGAACGCACCAGGCGCACCAGGCGCACCAGATGCACCGGACGGATCAGACGCACCGGACGGATCAGATGCACCGGACGGATCAGACGCCTCGCACACCTTCGCGCACTTACGGCGCTTACGGAACCTCCGGCACTTACGGCAGGTCGAGCATGCTCATGAACACGATGTACGTGAGCAGGACCGCGAGCGGCGCCGCCACCGCGAAGGCGATCCTGCGCCCCACGTACCGCTCCTGCCACGGCAGCAGCCAGGCCGTCGCGAGCACCAGCAGCGACGCCGTCAGGCCCCAGCCGAAGACCGTGAAGGCCCGGTCGAAGGCAGGGTCGAACGCGGCCGCCTCGGCGTCCGTGCACGAGTCGCAGGCCATCGGCATCAACCCGGCGAGCAGATAGGCGAAGAACGCCCCCGGGAGCGTCACCACGGAGGACAGCACCGGGGCGACCCAGTGGCGGGCGTACCGGGTGGGACGGGCGGGCTCGTGGAGATCGAGAGCGGCGGTCTGCGATGTCATGCACACCACTCAACTCGACGGCGCCGGGCGGGACATGAGTGCGCGTACTCAGATCGCTCCTGGTACGTCGTCCGTCGGGAAACTCACCTCCGCCGTGTCCACGACGGCCGCGGTCCTGCCGGGGGCCCGCTGCCCCTCCCAGTACAGGTTCGTGTGCGCGATGACCTGCGCGGGAGCGGGCGCCCCGTACGCGGTGAGGTCCTCCGTGGTGTGCGCGTCGCCGACCAGCGTCACGTCATAGCCGCGGACCTGCGCGCCGTGCAGCGTGGCGCGGATGCAGCAGTCGGTCTGGGCGCCCGCCACCACCAGGTGCCCGATGCCGCGCTCGGCGAGGTGCTCCTCCAGGTCCGTGTCCTCGAAGGAGTCCGGGTACGTCTTGTGCACGGTCGGCTCGGACTCCCGCCGCCCGGCCAGCTCGGGGACGTACTCCCACGCCTGGCTCCCGTACTTCAGCCCGTCGTCGTCGGAGTGCTGCACCCAGAGCACGGGCACGTCCTGCGTCCGGGCCTGCTCCACCAGCGCGGCGACGTTCGAGATGACGCGCCCGCTGTCGTGCGACGGCTCCATCACCCCGTTCTGTACGTCGATGACGAGCAGGGCGGTGCGGGGCCGGTCGGGCAGTGTGGTCATGGCGGGCCTCCTCGTGATGCGGCAATGCCGCCACAGTAGAACGAGGCACTGACAACGCCCCTGCCGCCGACCCCGGACAGCCGCTCGGGGCTACGACGCGCTCGACGCCACCCTGTCCGAGCCCGCGGCCGCAGCCTCAGCCGCTTCCGCCTCGGGCTCCGGCGCCTCGTCCGACGCGTCCGCCGCCCGCCCCTTGCGCGGCAGCAGCACCGCTACGAGCACCGTCCCGACGCCCAGGACCACGGCCCCCACCACGCTGGTGTGCGCGACAGCATCGGCGAACGAGGAGCCGACCGCATCCGCCATCTGCCGTGCACCGCCGGCGAGTTGACCGGCCTGCGCCTTGAGTTGCGCCGCCTGCTGCGGATCGGTCGACGCGGCCGCCTGCTCGGCGAGCTTGTGGGCCTGCGCGCCGATCTGCTGCGCGACCGCGTACCCGGCGCCCACCGAATCCTGCGCGGTGGACAGCGCGCCGCCCGGCAGCTTCGTGCCACCGGCGGCATCGGCCAGGTGCGAGGAGTACGACCCGGCGAGCACGGAGCCGAGGACGGCGATGCCGAGCGAGCCGCCCAGCTCGAGCGAGGTGTCGTTGACGGCGCCGCCGACGCCGAGTTCGGACTCGGGGAAGGCACCCATGATCGCGTCGGTGCAGGGCGAGAGCGCGAGCCCGATCGCCAGGCCGAGGACGACCAGGGGCAGCACGAAGTCCCCGTACGACGAGGCCGAGTCCACCCGCGTGAGCAGCGCGAGCGCGGCGGTGCCGCCGACCATGCCCGCGGTCACCGTGACCTTCATGCCGACGCGGGGCGTCAGATACCCGGTGAGCGCCGACCCGGCGAACACGGCACCGGCGAGCGGCAGCATCCGTACGCCGGTCTCCAACGCGTCGTATCCGAGGACGAATTGGAGGTGCTGAGTCAGGTAGTAGAAGGCACCGAAGACGGCGAGGAAGAACAGCGCGACGGCGAGGTTCGAGCCGGCGAACCGGCGGTTCGCGAACCGCCGCACGTCGAGCACCGGCCGCGGGTGCCGCAGCTCCCACACCACGAACGCCACCAGGGTGACGCCCGCGACGACGGCCGCCGTGACCGCCTTGACGCCCCACCCGAAGTGCGGCCCCTCGATGATCATGTAGACGAGCGCGCCGACCCAGATCACGGACAGCAGTCCGCCGACGTAGTCGATGCGGCTGTGGTGCCCTGCCTTGGACGGCGGTACGAGGACGAGCGCGCCGATCATCGCGAGCGCGGCGATCGGCACGTTGATCAGGAACGTCGAGGCCCAGCCGTGGTCGCGCAGCAGCGCTCCGGCCACCAACGGCCCAGCGGCGATGGCGAGTCCGGCGGTCGCCGTCCACAGCACGATCGCCCGGGACCGCTCGGCCTTCGGGAACGTGGCGGCGAGCAGCGACAGCGTCGCCGGCATGATCATCGCGGCGCCGACGCCCATCACGGCACGCGCAGCGATGACGCCGGTGGAGCTGTCCACGAGCGACCCGGCGACGGCCCCGCCGCCGAACACGAAGAGGCCGAGGAGCAGTGCCCCGCGCCGGCTGTACTTGTCGCCGATGGCGCCGAGCAGCAGCATCAGCGCGGCGTACGGCACGGTGTACCCGTCGATGACCCACTGCAGATCGGCGCTGGACAGGCCCAGGTCGCGGGTCATGTCGGGCGCGGCCACGGTCAGCGCCGTGTTCGCCATCACGATGATCAACAGGCTCAGGCAGAGCACGAGCAGCGCCCACCAGCGGCGGGCGTACGGCCGGTCCATCTGCTCGACCGGCTCGTTGATGACGAGACGCATGACGCGAGACCCCTCCGAGACTTGCACAGGGATGTGCAATTACACAGCGATGTGCAATCTACGCCGTTGCACACAGCTGTGCAAAATGGCTGGGCAAGCAGGGTGAGTGCACCATCGGTGGGGGTGTGACAATGACCTGCGTGACTTCCGTACGGGCTGACGCCAATCGCCGCCGCATCCTCGACGTGGCCCTCGCCGAGTTGCTGCGGGACCCCGAGGCGTCCATGGACCAGATCGCACGGGCGGCGGGCGTGGTGCGCCGCACGGTCTACGGGCATTTCCCGAGCCGGGACGCGCTCGTCGGGGCACTGGTGGACGACGCGGCGCAGGCGGTGGCCGAGGCACACCGGGCCGGCCGCGAGGGCATCGACGACCCGGCCACGGCGGTGGCCCGCTCGATCCTGGCGATCTGGCCGATCGCCGACCGCTACCGCCTCCTGGTCCACCTCGCGCAGCGCAGCGTCACGATGAAGGGCATCAGGGCCCGGCTCGCACCGGTGCGCCAGGTGTGCACGGAACTCATCCAACAGGGCCTGGACCAGGGCGAGTTCGACTCCCCTCTGCCGGCGGAGGCGCTCGCTTACGTCCATGAGCAGGTGCTGTTCGGCCTGATGGAAGCGGTGAACGACGGCGCGATCCCGGCCGAGGACGCCGGACGCGCGGCGGCCGTGGCGGTGCTGGCATCGGCCGGTTACCCGACGAAGGATGCGGAGCGCCTGGTATAACGCGGCGCGGCGCGGGAAACGCAGAAAAGCCCCGGACCGTATCCCGGTCCGGGGCTTTCCATTCAAAATTTGTTCGGCGGCGTCCTACTCTCCCACAGGGTCCCCCCTGCAGTACCATCGGCGCTGTAAGGCTTAGCTTCCGGGTTCGGAATGTAACCGGGCGTTT
>NZ_JBITJZ010000025.1:0-71029 GCF_044460595.1 Streptomyces sp. NPDC050085
GACGGCCTTCGCGCTGTCGCGCCTCGCCGACCCCGACACCCTGCACCACACCCCCATCGGGGTCCTGCGCAGCGTCGAGCGGCCCATCTACGACAGCCTCATGTCCGACCAACTCGACACCGCCGTCGAGCGATACGGCAAGGGCGACCTCGCCGCGCTCCTCGCCGGCGGCGACACCTGGACCGTCGCAGGCTGACCCGTCCGAGCCCGGCGCGCACACCCTTGGCGCGCCGGGCTCGCACGCGCACTCCCACTCTCACAAGGAGGACCCACCATGCTCGCGAACCCCGTCGCCGAAGAGGAATGGGCTGTCCAGGCGGTACGCAAGGCCGTTCCGCGCCGCCTGTTGATGTGCCGCCCGCAGTACTTCGACGTCACGTACAGCATCAACCCGTGGATGGATCCGCAGAAGCCGACGGACACCGCGACCTCCCTGCGCCAGTGGGAGGAACTGCGCAAGCTGTACGAGTCGCTCGGGCACACCGTCGAAGTGATCGAGCCCCTCGAGGGGCTGCCGGACATGGTGTTCGCCGCCAACGGTGCCACCGTGGTCGACGGCAAGGTGTTCGGCGCGCGGTTCCGGCACCGTGAGCGTACGGCGGAAGGGCCCGCGTACCTCGACTGGTTCGAGGCCAACGGGTACCGCGACGTCCTGTGGCCGGAGCACATCAACGAGGGTGAGGGCGACTACCTGCGGGTGGGGCGGCGGCTCCTCGCGGGCACCGGATTCCGCACCGACCCGCGCTCGCACGCCGAGGCACAGGAGTTCTTCGGGCTGCCGGTGACCGGTCTGACGCTGATCAACCCGAACTTCTACCACCTGGACACCGCCCTCGCGGTGCTCTCGCCGACCGAGATCATGTACTACCCGGCCGCGTTCACGCCGGGCAGCCGCGCGGTGCTGCGGGAGCTGTTCCCGGACGCGATCCTGGCCTCGGACGAGGACGCGGCGGTGTTCGGCCTCAACGCGTTCTGCGACGGGCTCAACGTGCTGCTGCCGCAGGCGGCCACCGGGCTCATCGAGCAGCTGAAGGACCGCGGCTTCCATCCGATCGGCGTGGAGCTCGGCGAGCTGCTCAAGGCGGGCGGCAGCGTCAAGTGCTGCACCCTCGCCCTGTAGAGCGGCACGGGCGGCACGAGCGCCGTGGGCGGCACCTGCTGCCCACGACGAGGATCGGCCACCGTCGCCCCGTGATGTGAGCACGGGGTCGGCGGTGGCCGGCGGCCGGTCCGGACGGGGGTGTGCACGGCCCGGCGGTCAGGGCCCAGCGTGGCCCCGGCCGCTTGAGGAACATTTGAAAGAACCTCGAGCTGTGCCGCAAAGACTGTCCGTACCAGGTCGGGACTGCCTGGAGGCACGGACGGAGGCCGGGACATGACCGTAGAGCTGGTGAGCGCCGCCGAACGCTCCCTGCGCAGCCATGAGTTCGCCGCCCTGTACGCGCAGGTGCAGCAGTTCTACGCGCACCAGATGCGGATCCTGGACGCGCACGACACCGCGCTGTGGGCCGACACCTTCACCGAGGACGGCCTCCTCGAACTGCCCTCCCTGCCCGGGCCGTTGCCCGCGCGGGAGGCGCTCGCGCGCCATGTGCGGGCCGGCGCGGTACGGCAGCGGCAGGCAGGCGGCCGCCTCGACCACTGGGTCGGCCTGCTCGACGTGAAGCCCCGTACGGACGGTTCGCTGCTCACCCGCTGCTCGGCCCTGGCCTACTGCACGCCGGTCGGCGGCGGTGCCAAGGTCCTGTACGTGTACGTCATGGAGGACGTCCTGGTCCCCGACCGCGGCGCCTGGCGCACCGCGCACCGCCGGGTGACCCGCGACGACCTGGCTTGAGGATCACTGCAGACGAACTCGGAATTCCGTACGGCACACGGCACTTGGCCCGGGGCCCCTCCTACCGTGGGACGCGCTCAATTCCTCCCTGCGCGCGCCCGCCTGCCGTGACCCTGACGAGGGCGGGCGTGTCGCCAACTCCCCTCCTACGCGGCGGACTTCGCCGTACAGGGTGTCTCCTCGTCCGGCACGATCGCCGTGCCGACCCCGTCCTCGGTGAACATCTCGAGGAGCATCGAGTGCCGGACCCGCCCGTCGATCACGCGGGCCACGCCCACGCCGCCGCGCACGGCCTGCAGGCAGCCGGTCATCTTGGGGATCATGCCGTGGCTCAGCTCCGGCAGCAGCTTGTCCAACTCGGCTGCCGTGAGCCGCCGGATGACCTCGTCGCTGTGCGGCCAGCCCGCGTACAGGCCGGGCACGTCCGTCAGCATGACGAGCTCCTCGGCGCCCAGTGCGGTCGCGAGCGCTGCCGCCGCCGTGTCGGCGTTGATGTTGTAGACGTCGTGGTCCTCGGCGCTGCGGGCGACGGAGGACACCACCGGGATCCGGCCGGCGTCCAGCAGGGTCTTCAGGAGCGTGGTGTCCACCCGCGTGATCGTGCCGACCCGCCCGATGTCGACCGGTTCGCCGTCGAGCCACGGCGTCAGCCGGGTCGCGACGAGGGTGTCCGCGTCCTCGCCGGTCAGCCCGACGGCGAACGGCCCCTGACGGTTGATCAGGCCGACCAGCTCGCGCTGCACCTTCCCGGCCAGCACCATGCGTACGACGTCCATCGCGCGCGGCGAGGTGACGCGCAGCCCGGCCTTGAACTCCCTTTCCAGGCCGTGCCGTTCGAGCTCGCCGTCGATCTGCGGGCCGCCGCCGTGGACGACCACGGGCCGCAGCCCCGCGCGCCGCAGATGGGCGACGTCGGCGGCGAAGGCCGCGGTCAGCTCCTCGTCGACCATCGCGTGCCCGCCCAGCTTGATGACGACCGTGCGGCCCTCGTGGTGGGCGGGCCACGGCCGGGCCTCGCTGACGGGCGGCCGCTCCAGGGTCGGGGCCGAATGCGGACTGGGGGTCATCGGAAAACCTCGCAATCACCGGTGAAAATGCTCGAGTTCGGGTCGACCGCGCCTTGATGTCCGGTCGACGGGACAGGGCGCCGGACAGGTCGGCCGACGCCTGTTCTCCGATGGTGGTTCATCCCCGCTCGGAAGTGAATTGTGTACGGCTCGAACGGGGCTGGAACGGGAACTCCCGTGGCCGCACGAGGGTGTTCGGCATTGCCCCGGAGAACTCTTTGACGTCAGCATGAGAAGAGGGGAAGGATCGCAACAGGTTCACTCAAGACGGGTTCGCGGACGGCATTCGCTGTCCGGGCGACAGGACGGCTGTCTTGAGCCGTACCACGGAGAGGGTGTATTCCGGATGTTCGTCCCGAGCTTCTATCGCGAGCCGCACAGTTCCTGGAAAATGGATGTGATCCGGGGGAATCCACTGGCACTCGCCGTGTCCAACGGCGACCCTGACGGCGTTCCGTTCGCCACGCATCTGCCGGTGATCCTCGACCCGGCACAGGACGTCGCCGAACCGCCGGCCGACCTGTCGGGGCTCCGTCTGCTGGCGCACATGAACCGGGGCAACCCGCACTGGAAGGCCCTCGAGGACGGCGGCCCCGTCCTGCTGACCTTCACCGGCCCGCACTCCTATGTGTCACCGACCGTGTACCAGGTGACCCCGGCCGCCCCGACCTGGGACTTCACCGCCGTGCACATCAGGGGCGTGGTCGAGAAGTTCGACTCCATCGACGACACGCTGGACGTCGTGCAGGCCACGGTCCGGGCCTACGAGCGGGACTTCGGCACCGGCTGGGACATGACGGAGTCGCTCGGCTACTTCCACAAGATCGGCCCCGCGGTGGGTGCCTTCCGGGTGCGGGTGACCGGGTCCGACGGGATGTTCAAGCTCAGCCAGGAGCAGCCCGGCGAGGTCCGTGAGCGCGTACGGGAGTCGTTCGCCGCCAGCGTCTGCAGCCACGCGCGCGCGACGGCCGACCTGATCGGCAAGCTGCCGTGAGCGGCGCCCTCACGCGCTGATGGCGGCCGGCTGCCCGGGCCGGGGTTCGGGCAGGTCCGTGACGTTCTCCAGGGTGTGCGCGGCCGCCCGGTCCAGGCTCGCCGTCACCCACTGCTCGAAGTCGACGCCGAGCCGCTCGGCGGCCTGGTGCCACCACTGGAGCCGGCTGCCGGGCAGTTCGATGCGGCGGATCGGTTCGACGGACGCGCAGCTCTGGCCGGGGGTCTCGCGCGCGGCGCGGATGGCCCGGCGCAGCTGCTTGGTGGTCCACCCGAGCTGCTCCGCGCGGTCGAGCCACGACTCCTGCTGGTCCAGGGGCAGTGAGGCGAGCTCCGCGTGGTGCTGGAAGGTCAGCGCGGGGCGGCGCCGGTCGTACGTGAACCGGCGGGAGACCCAGGCGTAGTTGCGCAGCGTCTGGTACTGCAGGCCGACGGCCCTGATGCCGTGCTGATAGCGGTCCACGTAGTGACCCTTGCCGTAGACCAGCCAGTCGCCGAGCCACCAGCAGGACGAGTCGACGATGCCGGACAGCTGGCGCCCGGCCTGCTCCCACTCGTCGAAGGAAGTGCCGGGCGGCATCCGCAGGCCGACCTTCGTGGTCATCACCTGACCGGGCCGCGGCGGCTCCCCGGGAAGCCTGCGCTGCGGCACCACGGTCCGCTCCGGTCCGCTCTGTCCGTTTCCTGACCGTTCATAAATCGCCATCAGGCCTCCATGTACGCGTGCGGACAGGCGGGAGCGTGCCACGCCGACCTGGAGCGCTCATGAATTACGACTTGTGCCGTACTGCCTTGACTTTTGTGCGCGCGGGCGGACGAAATCCCTGCTGAGACCGAGAATTCATCCCTCTTGGAGCGTCTTCCGAGGGGAATTCGGGCAGTACCGCTCCAGTGGTTCCCGAGTGGTTCGCGACCCGTTCCGCATTCCTTCTTGAGTTCCGGTCCACCGCCTCCAGTGCCATGCATGCCGTGCTCCAGTTGACGTCCGCAACCTTTTCGGACCGAAACCCGCCACGGAGCGGGCCGCACTTCACTCGAGGGGGACCTCATGAAGCTCACGATCCGCGCCGCCGCCGGGCTGCTCGCCGCCGGCACGGTCATGGCGATGGCGGTGGCCGCACCCGCGGGCGCCGCCCCCGACAGGACGAGAGCCACCGACCAGAGCGCCCACGCCGGCGTCCAGGCCGTCCTGAACCGGGCGGTGAGCGAGGGCACGCTGCCCGGGGCCACCACGCAGATCGTCGACGGCAACGGCAGCTGGTTCGGCCGCGCCGGGGTGGCCGACCGGACCACGGGCGAGCGGCAGCGGCCGCAGAACCGGTTCCGGATAGGCGGCACCACCCAGAGCTTCGTGGCCACCGTGATGCTGCAGCTGGTCGCCGAGCGCAAGGTGGGCCTGAACGACTCGGTGGAGAAGTGGCTGCCGGGCCTCATCAAGGGCAACGGCTACGACGCGAGCAGGATCACCGTCCGCCAACTGCTCAACCAGACCAGCGGGATCTACAACTACGTCCTGTCCAGCACCGTCCTGGACGCCGTCATCGGCACCCCCTTCCTGGAGCACCGCTTCGACAGCATGACCCCCGAGCAGCTGGTCGGCCTCGCCGTCGCCTACCCGCCGGCCTTCGCGCCGGGCGCCGACTGGGGCTACTCCGACACCAACTACGTGATCGCCGGCCTGATCATCGAGAAGGCCACCGGGCAGAGCGTCGCCGACCAGATCGACGCCCGGATCGTCAAGCCGCTCCACCTGACCGGCACGTATCAGCCGGTCCTCGACGAGATGGGCATCGAGGGGCCGCACGGCCGCGCGTACTCCCGCCTCAACCTGGCCGGCGCGGGCCTGCCCTCGTACGACGTCACCGAGCTGAACCCGGGCTGGGTCTTCGCCACGGGCGACATGATCTCCACCACCGGTGACCTCGACACGTTCTTCAGCGCGCTGCTGCGCGGCCGTCTGCTGCCGCCCGCCCAGCAGAAGGAGATGTTCACCATGCGGCCGACCGCCAACTGGATCCCGGACATGAACTACGGCTCGGGCGTCACCTCGACCACCCTGTCCTGCGGCACCACCGTGTACGGCCAGTTCGGCGGCACCGAGGGCTCATGGACGTACACCTACGGAACCCGGGACGGCCGCCGGCTGCTGTCGACCAACGTCAACGGCGACTGGCTCGACGGTTCGGGGTGGTCGATGCAGTCGCCGATCGGTGCCTTCGACGCCGAACTCGAAGCGGAGTTCTGCGGGGCGTAGCTCTAATTCCGCTCGAATTCTGGTTAAGCCGCTGGGTGACCGGGGTTTGTCCACCCTTGTGATGATGGGCTTCCGGACCTAAGTTCGTGAACATTCACGGGGCGCGGCGAATGCCGGGTGTCCTGTCGACCGGATGACACCGTCCGGCACCCCGCACCGATCCATGAGAAATGCCCTGACGAATTCCAATCCCGACTGGCCTCGGGACGGCTAAGGACGGTGGCAGTTGAGCACGAACCCATTCGATGACCAGGACGGCCGCTTCTACGTCGTGGTCAACGACGAGGAGCAGCACTCTCTGTGGCCGGCGTTCGCCGACGTCCCCGCCGGCTGGCGGGTCGCCTTCGGCGAGGCGGCCAGGTCCGCGTGCCTGGAGTACGTCGAGCAGAACTGGACCGACATGCGGCCGAAGAGCCTGCAGGAGGCCATGGCCTCGGACTGACCGCCGGACCGGAGCGACCGGAGCGACCGGGGTGACCGGGGTGACGGGGGAGAGGATGGTTGTGGGGACATCGGTGAGAAGCGCCGGCGGCCACCGGCCGACGCCGGTGGCCACCAGGAGCGAGCCCACGCAGCGCGATGTGGTCCTCTCCCTGGTGGGCCGGCGGGCGACGGTGCAGAAGACGGCGATGATCTTCCCCAAGGACCTGCCTGAGCGGTCCTGGGAGCGGATCGGGTCCAATCTGCGCGAACTCACGAACTCCTCGGCGTGGTGGCTCGCCGACTGGCTGCTCTTCGGCGAGTCCGCCTACGGCTGGCGGCGCTACCGGGAGGCGATCGAGCGCACCGGTCTCGACTACCAGACCCTGCGCAACTACGCATGGGTGGCCCGCCGGTTCGAGCGGCACCGCAGGCGCGACAGCCTCAGCTTCGCCCACCACGCGGAAGTGACCCGCCTGTCCCCGCCGGAGCAGGACTACTGGCTGCGCAAGGCCGAGCAGCACAAGTGGTCGCGCAACGAACTGCGCAAGGCGGTCCGCAGCGGCCTGTCCGAGCAGAACGGCGCGGGCGACGACGCCCCGGGCGGCGCCGGCCGGCAGCAGGAGGTGGCCCGGCCCACCGAGCCGGCGCAGGCGGCCACGCTCACCCTCGAGCTGTCGGCCGACCAACTGGACTACTACTCGAAATCGGCCGCCGCGCACGGTCTGCCCGTCGAACAGTGGGTGACCCAGGTGCTCGACGCCACCGGTCCGCGCTCCGCCTAGGCCCAGGACCTGGCGGCGCACCGCGGACACGGCCACCTGCTCATATCGGAGTCAGTTGATGATCCTTCAGGGAAAGCGGGTCGCCCTGCCATCGGCGCCCGTCGTCCACAAGCAGTTCGAGACGCAGGTGCGCGCCGACCCCGACGCCGTCGCCGTCGTCTGCGCCGGAGCGCAGGTGACGTACGCACAACTGGACGCCAAGGCCAACCAGTTCGCACAGTTCCTCATCACGTGCGGGCACGGCCGCGGCGCGAAGGTCGGGGTCTGCCTCGACTACTCGATCGACATGCTCGTCGCGGTCCTCGGCACGCTGAAGGCGGGCGCGGCGTACGTGCCGTTCGACCCGGCCTATCCGCAGGCCAGGCTCGAACTGCTGCTGAGGCAGGTGCCGGGCCTCGCCCTGATCGTGGCCTCCCCGGCGACGGCCCCCCTGGTCGAGTCGGCGAGCGTCGAGGTCATCGACCTCCAGCAGCTCGCCCCCCACTTGTCGGGCTTCCCGGCCACCGCCCCCGCGACCGACGTCACCGGGGACGACATCTGCTACGCGGTCTTCACCTCCGGATCGACCGGCACCCCGAAGCTGACCGCGGTGCGCCACGAGGGCTGGTTCAACCTCATGAACTGGCTGCGGCTCGAGTACGGCCTGCACGCCGGGTCCAACAACCTGGTCGTCAGCGCCCTCGGCTTCGACCTGTCCCAACGGGCCCTGATGACACCGCTGTTCTGCGGCGCCACCCAGCACCTGCTGGCCAGCCGGAACTTCGACGCGATGCTGGCCTACCGGACGCTGACCGAGCACGACATCCGCGTCGTCCACTGCGCCTCCAGCACGCTGTACCTGCTGGTGGACTGGGAGACGGCCCGCGGCGGCGACGCCCTGACCCGGCTCGACTACATGCTCTTCGGCGGCGAGCCGCTGAAGTTCGAGCGGATCGAGCAGTGGTCGCGGCGCGAGGGCAACACGTGCACGCTGCTGCACCAGTACGGCGTCGCCGAGTGCACGGACGTCGCGACGTCCTACGACCTCGCCGCGCACCGGCCCGGCGAGCAGCAGGTCGCGCCCGTCGGCAGGCCGGCGTACAACACCGACATCCACCTCCTCGACCCCGACCTGCGCGACGTCGCACCGGGGGAGCAGGGGGAGATCTGCATCTCCGGGGCGGGCGTCGGCGCGGGCTACCTCAACTCGGGCCCCGAGAACGCCAAGTTCACGACGATCGAGGTCGACGGCGAGCCGCGCCGGGCGTACCGCACGGGCGACCGCGGCTATGTGACCGAGGCCGGCGAGCTCGTCATCCTCGGCCGGATCGACGCCCAGGTGAAGGTGCGCGGCATGCGCATCGATCCCACCGACATCGAGCGGGCGCTGGCCCGGCTCGACGTGGTCCGCGAGGCCGCCGTGGCGGTCACGTACGACGACGCGGGCGAGGCCGGTCTCACCGCGTTCCTCGTCCCGGCCGGTGCCGGGCTCGACGAGAACGACGTGCGCACGCACCTGCTCGCGGACCTGCCGCGGAACATGGTGCCGGCCCGGTTCATCACCGTCCCGCGGCTCCCGCTGAGCCCGCACGGAAAGGTGGACCGCGCGGCACTGGTCGAGGCGCACACGCACCGGATCGCCGACAGCGTCACTGCGGCGTAGACGACAAGGGAGACGAATGCCATGACCGCCGACGCGGTGCGCACCATCTGGTGCCGGGAACTCCAGCAGGACGACATCGGGGACGAGGACAACTTCTTCGCCCTCGGCGGCCAGTCAGTGATCATGGCCAGGATCCAGGGCGCCTACATCGAGGAGTTGGGCGCCGAGGTCCCGATGGACCAGATGTACCTCAACCCGACGGTGGCGTCGATTTCCGCGTACATCGAGACGCTGGGCGCCGTGACCCGATAACGACGAGATTTTGGTGCCGTGTTGTGTCCCGCCGGCGGGACACAACACGGCATCGGTCTGTCCTGGGTCGATCGGGTTCCAAATGTATTTCCCGGGCCGGTCCTGGTGGCTAGCATCGAATTGGTGCGCAGCGGCCTTTCGAATACGTGGCAGAAATACCGCACTTGAGCCTTACTAGATTCTCGGCCGAGTCCGCCAGGTCAGCATTGCCTTCAAAAACAATCCGGTTGGAGCGGCGATATGTACGACGTCATTGTCATAGGCGCCCGCTGTGCGGGCTCGCCCACGGCCATGCTGTTCGCCCGGGCGGGATACCGCGTCCTGCTCCTGGAGAAGGCGCGCTTCCCGCAGGACACGCTGTCCTCGCACTACATCCACCTGGAGGGCGTGGCGCTGCTCAACCGCTGGGGCCTGCTCGACAAGCTCCGCGACGCGGGCTGCCGGCCGATCACCCGGCAGAGCTACGAGGGGCCGGGCGTCCGCATCGACGGCTTCTCGCTGCCCATCGACGGCCTGCGGACCACGTACGCGCCGCGGCGGTTCGTCCTCGACCCGATCCTCGCGGCCGGTGCCGTGGAGGCCGGTGTCGAGTTCCGCGAGTCCTGCGCGGTCAACGGCCTGGAGTTCGAGGGCGACCGGGTCGTCGGCGTGCGGTACACCACCCCCGGCGGCGCCGAGGCGACGGACCGGGCCCGGCTCGTCGTCGGCGCCGACGGCATGCGCTCGCTGGTCGCCCGCAAGGCCGGCGCCGCGAACGTCATCGAGCACCCGCGCCAGACCTGCACCTACTACAGCTACTGGTCCGGGGTCCCCTCGCACTTCGAGCTGTACGAGCGCCCGGGACGCTGGGTCGGCGTCATCCCCACCAACGACGACCTGACCCTCCTGATGACGTACTTCCCGCAGGACGAGTACAACCACGTCCGCAAGGGAGTCGAGCCGTTCTACCTGGAGACCTTCCGCTCCACCGCGCCCGAGCTGTACGAGCGGATGCAGTCCGGCGAGCGCGTCGAGCAGCTGTACGGCACCGGGCACCAGGAGAACTTCTTCCGCAAGGCCTACGGACCCGGCTGGGTGCTGGTCGGCGACGCGGTCAACCACAAGGACTCCATCACCGCCCGCGGCATCACCGAGGCCTTCGTGCAGGCCCAGACGCTCACCGAGTACATCGGCGAGGACCTGCACGACGACGCCGCGCTCGAGTCCGCGCTGAGCGCGTACGAGGACGCTCTGGGCGAGGACGCCTTCAGCCACTACCAGGGCGCGCTCAACGTGGCCGAGCTCAAGCCCGAGGGACGCGTCGAGATGCTGCGGAAGCTGGTCGGACACCAGGAGTTGATCGACCGGTACTTCTCGACGCTGTCGGGTGCGTGCTCCATCGACGACTTCTACAACGACGAACTCATGACCCTGCTCGACCAGAGCTGAGTGACGACCCGCTCACTGGTACTGCCGATTTTGGAGACTCAATGATCCCGTTGTCGTTCGCGCAGCGTCGGCTGTGGTTCGTGGACCGGTTCGAAGGCCCTTCGCCGACGTACAACGGTGCGTTCGCCTTGCGGCTGACCGGTGAGCTGGACGCGGACGCGCTGCAGGCGGCGCTCCGCGACGTCATCGACCGGCACGAGGTGCTGCGCACGGTGATCGTCGAGGACGACGCCGGCGTACCGCACCAGCAGGTCCTCGCGTCCGGGGAGCAGCCGTTCGTGCTGCCGGTCGTCGAGGCCGGCCGCGAGGAGGAGCGGGCCGCGGCGGTCGACGAGGTCGCCACCCGCACCTTCGACCTGGCCGCCGACGCGCCGATCCGCGCCCGCCTGGTGCGCAGCGGGCCCGAGGACCACACGCTGGTCGTCGTCGCCCACCACATCGCGGTGGACGGCGAGTCCTTCGGGCCGCTGTTCCGCGACCTGACCACGGCGTACGCGGCCCGCCGCGAGGGCGGCGCCCCGACGTGGGAGCCGCTGCCGGTGCAGTACGCGGACTACACGCTGTGGCAGCGCGACATGCTCGGCGACGAGTCCGACCCGACCAGCCTGTCCGCCCGCCAACTGGCTTACTGGCGCGAGACGTTGGCCGATCTGCCGCAACCCATCGACCTGCCCACGGACCGCCCGCGGCCGCGGGTGATCAGCCCCGAGGGCGACCGCGTCGAGTTCGACATCGACCCCGTGCTCCTCGGCGCCGTGGAGAAGCTCGCCACGGAGGCCGACACCACGGTGTCGATGGTCATGCACGCGACGCTCGCGGTGCTCCTGCACCACCTCGGCAGCGGCAGCGACCTCTCCATCGGCGCACCGATCACGGACCGCACCGACGAGGAACTGCGCGACCTCGTCGGGTTCTTCGTCAACACCTGGGTGCTCCGCGTCGACCTCGAGGGCAACCCGAGCTTCCGCGGACTGCTCCAGCAGGTGCGGGACAGCTCCCTGGCCGCGTACGAGAACCAGGACATGCCCTTCGAGCGGCTCGTGGAGCTGCTCAACCCGGACCGGTCGACCGCCTTCAACCCGTTCTTCCAGGTCATGCTCTCCTGGCAGCCGCCCGTGCCGGACATGGCCCTGCCGGGACTCGGCGTGCGCACCGAGCGCCTGGAGACCTCGACCGCCAAGTTCGACCTGTTCTTCGACCTGCTGCCCGACAACTCGGGCGGTGCGCACTGCCGTCTGGAGTACGCCACCAGCCTGTTCGACCGGGGCACGGCCGAGTCCATCGCGCAGCGGTTCGTCCGGGTGCTCGGCCGGGTCGCCGCCGACCCGGAGCGCACCATCGGCACGCTCGACGTGCTGGACGCGGCCGAGCGGGAGCAGCTGCTCACCACGTTCAACGACACCTCGACCCCCCTGGACGCGCTGACGGTTCCCGAGCTGCTCGAGCGCCAGGTGGCCCGCACCCCGGACGCTCCGGCGCTGGTGTGCGAGGACCGGACCCTGACCTACCGCGAGCTCGACGACCGGGCGAACGCCGTCGCGTGGGAGCTGCTGCGCCGCGGCGCCGGACCCGAGGACCTGGTCGTCCTCGCCCTGCCGCGCACCGAGGACCTGGTCGCCGGCCTGCTCGGCATCCTCAAGTCCGGGGCCGGCTACCTGCCGGTGGACCCGACGTACCTCGCCGGGCGCGCCGAGAGCGTACTGGCCGAGGCGCGCCCCCGGTTCGCGGTCACCGACACCGCGACCTGGCAGGAGCTGCCCGCGAACGACATGTCGAGCGTCAACCTCGACGAGCGCGCGCACTGGGACACCCCCGCGGGCGCGCCGGGCGACGCGGACCGGACCGCGCCGCTTGGCCCCGACAACCTCGCGTACGTGATGTACACCTCCGGCTCCACGGGCAAGCCGAAGGGCGCGACGATCACCCACCGCGGCATCGTCAACGGCGTACAGGAGCTGGTGCGCGTCCTCGACGCCCCGCCCGCCTGGCGGATGCTGTCGGGCACCTCGGTCAACTTCGACGTCTCCGTCTTCGAGCTGCTGACCACGCTGTCCACCGGCGGCACCGCGGAGGTCGTACCGAACGCGCTGGTGCTCGCCGAGCGCGACGGCTGGGACGGCCACGTGCTCAGCGGCGTCCCGTCCGTGCTCGGCGAACTGGTCGGGCACCTGGACAGGGCGACCGACATCCGCACCGTCGTCTTCGCGGGCGACGTGCTCCCGGCCCGCCTGGTGCGCCAGGTGCGCGAGGCGCTGCCCGGCGTGCAGATCGTCAACTCCTATGGCCAGAGCGAGAGTTTCTACGCGACCACGTACTGTCTCGGGGGCTCCGAGGAGTGGCCCGAGGACAGCGACGTCGCCCCCATCGGCGTCCCGCTGGGCAACATGCGCGCCTACGTGCTCGGCCCCGGGCTCGCCCCGGCGCCGCAGGGCGTGATCGGCGAGCTGTACGTGGCGGGCACCTGCCTGGGCCGCGGCTACCACGACCGCCCCGGCCTGACCGCCGAACGCTACGTGGCCAGCCCGTTCGGTCCCGCGGGCGAGCGCATGTACCGCACCGGCGACCTGGCCCGCTGGAACGCGCGCGGCCAGCTCGAGTGCGTCGGCCGCGCCGACGGCCAGGTGAAGGTGCGCGGCTTCCGCATCGAGACCGCCGAGGTCGAAGCGGCCATCACGCAGCACCCCGGCATCAGCGAGGCCGTCGTCATCAGCCGCGAGGTGCCCGCGGGCGGCAAGCGGCTCGTCGCCTACGTCGTGCACACCGGCGAGGGCGCCGTCGGCGACGACGGCGCCGGCGGCATCGGCGACGTGGACGTGCAGTCCGGTGCGTCGGCCGCCGAACTGCGCAAGTTCGTCGCGGCCCGGCTGCCCGACTACATGGTGCCCGCGGCCTTCGTGGTCCTCGGCCGCCTGCCGCTCGGCCCGACCGGCAAGCTGGACCGCAAGGCCCTGCCCGAGCCGGAGTTCCTGGGCGAGACCTACCGGGAGCCGCGCACCGAGACCGAGAAGACCATCACCGCCGCGTACGCGGACGTGCTCGGCGTCGACCGCGTCGGCGTCGACGACGACTTCTTCGCCGTCGGCGGCGACAGCCTGCGCTCCATCCAGGTGGTGGCACGGGTGCGGGCCGCCGGCCTGACCGTCACCACCCGCGAGATCTTCGAGTGCCGCACCGCGGCCCGGCTCGCCGAGGCGGTCGCGGACCGCCGCGACCAGGCACCCGTCCTCGCGGAGGACGAGCGCGGCGGCGTCGGCCCGATGCCGCTGCAGCCGGTCGCCCGGCACATCTTCGAACAGGGCGTCGGGATCGACCGGTTCGCCATGTCGATGGTCCTCGAACTGCCCACGGGCATCGACGCGGACGGGCTCGCCGCCGTGCTGGACGCCGTGCTCGACCGGCACGACCTGCTGCGCGCCCGCCTGGTCCGCGACGGTGAACTCTCCCTCGACGTACGGGAGAAGGGCGCCGTGCGCGCCGCCGACCTGATCCACCGGGTCGACTGCGCCGGCACCTGGGACGACCCGGCGTCGCTCGACGCGGCGCGGGCCGAGCTCGAGGCCTCGGCCGGGCGGCTCGACCCGGAGGCCGGGACGATGGCCGACTTCGTCTGGTTCGCCGCGGACTCCGGCGAGGGCAGGCTCCTCGTCGTGCTGCACCACCTGGTGGTGGACGGCGTCTCCTGGCGGATCCTGATGTCGGACTTCGCCGAGGCCTGGCAGGACGTCCGCGCGGGCCGCACACCCGAGCTGCCCGCCGTCGGGACCTCCGCGCGGCGCTGGGCCTCGTCCCTGGAGGACGCGGCGCTCTCCCCGGAGCGGGAGGCCGAACTCACCTACTGGCGCGACCTGTTGGAGGCGCCCAACCCGCCGCTCGGCACGCGCGCCTTCGACCCGGCCGTGGACCTGTGGTCGACGGTCGACACCGTACGGATGGAGCTGCCCGCCGAGGTCACCGAGGCCGTACTGACCACGCTCCCCGCCGCGTTCAAGGCCACCGCGACCGACGTCCTGCTCGCCGCGCTCGGCCTCGCGCTGAACCGGTGGCGCGGCGCGGACCGCTCGACGCTGGTCCGCCTGGAGGGGCACGGCCGCGAGGAGGACGTCGTCCCCGGCGCCGACCTGTCCAGGACCGTCGGCTGGTTCACCGCCATGTACCCGGCCCGCATCGACGTCGACGGCGTCGACCTGGCCGACGTCCTCGCGGGCGGCCCCGCCGCGGGCCGGGCCGTCAAGCGGGTCAAGGAGCAGCTGCGCGGCATCCCGGACAAGGGCATGGGCTACGCGCTGCTGCGCTGGCTCAACGAGGAGACCGGCGAGCAGCTCGCCGAACTCCCGGTGCCCCAGATCGGGTTCAACTACCTCGGCCGGATCTCCGCCACCGACGTGCCCGAGCACCTGCGCGCCGACGGCTGGGGCCCGGCGTCCTGGTCCTCCGAACTGATCGCGCTGCCCGACCCGGACCTGCCCGCCCTGTCCGCGCTCGAAGTCAACTCGGTCGCCACGGACACCGCCGACGGCACCTGCCTGCAAGCGGCGTTCATGTTCGCGACGGGGGTGCTGTCCCGGGAGCGGGCCACCGAACTGGCCGGGCTGTGGGCCGAGGTGCTGCACGGCGTGGCCGCGCACGCCGCACGCCCGAACATCGGCGGGCTCACCCCGTCGGACGCGCCACTGGTCAAGGTCGGGCAGGCCGAGATCGAGGCCTGGGAGCAGCGCTACGGCCGGCTCGTCGAGGTGTGGCCGCAGGCCCCCGGGCAGTCCGGCATCCAGTTCCAGGCCGCGCTCGCCGACGGCGCCTTCGACGTCTACCACATGCAGTTCGTGCTCCACATATCCGGCCCGGTGGACCCTGCCCGGATGCGGGCGGCGGGACAGGCCCTGATCGAGCGGTACCCGAACCTGCGCTCCGCGTTCCTCGCCACCGCCGACGGGGACCCCGTCCAGATCGTCGCCGAGCACGTCGCCATCCCCTGGCGGCACCTGGACCTGACCGGCCGCGGCGAGGCCGAGCAGGACGCGGCGCTCGACCAGGCCCTCGCCGACGACCGCGCCGACCAGCTCGACCCGGCCCGGCCGCCGCTGATCCGCCTGGCCCTGCTGACCTGCGGGCCGCAGCAGGCCAAGCTCATCATCACGGCGCACCACACCCTGTTCGACGGCTGGTCGTCGCCGCTGGTCATCACCGACCTGATCCGCCTGTACGCCCAGGCACAGCAGCTGGCCCCGGTCCGCAGCTACGGCGACTACCTGGGCTGGCTCGCCGCGCAGGACCGGGACGCCTCGGCCGCCCGCTGGAGCGCCGAGCTCGAAGGGTTCGAGCAGCCGACCCTGGTGGCCCCGGACAAGCCGATCGGGGAGGAGGCCTCCTCCCTCGGCCGCGTCGAGGTGCCCTGGTCGATCGACCAGGGACGCGAACTCTCCCGCCGCGCCGCGGAACTCGGCGTCACCCTCAACACGCTGCTGCAGGGCGCCTGGGCGGTCCTCCTCGCGAAGCTGACCGGGCAGCAGGACGTGGTGTTCGGCGCCGCCGTCAACGGCCGCCCCGCCGAGCTGACCGGCTCCGACGAAATGGTCGGCCTGTTCGTCAACACCCTGCCGATCAGGGCGCTGGCCCGGCCGGGCGACAGCCTCGCCACCGTCATCACCGAACTGCAGAGGCGACAGACCGCCCTCCTGGACGACCACTACTACGGGCTGTCCGACATCCAGCGCAACGTCGGCCTGTCCGCCCTGTTCGACACGATCGTCGTCTTCGAGAACTACCCGATCGACCGCGAGGGCATCGTCGACGCGAACAGCGACGCGGGCTTCACGATCGACGCGATCCGCCCGTTCGCGGGCTCGCACTACCCGCTCACCCTCAACTCCTCCGACCCGTACCTGCGGCTGTCCCTCGACTACAAGAAGGACCTGTACGAGCGGGCCGACGCCGAAGCGGTCGGCGCCCGCCTGGTCCGCGTCCTGGAACAGGTCCTCGCCGACCCGCAGACCCCGGTCGCCGCCGTCGACGTACTGACGGAGCAGGAGCGGGACCGGCTGGTGCGGCAGGTCAACGACACCGCGCACCCGGTGACCGCGGACACCCTGCCCGACGCGTTCGAGGCGCAGGTGGCGCGCGACCCCGAGCGGATCGCCCTGATCGGCGAGCAGGAGACGCTGACCTACGACGCGTTCAACCGGCGGGCCAACCGGCTCGCGCACTGGCTGGTCGAACAGGGCGCGGGCCCCGAGCAGTTGGTCGCCGTCAAGATCCCGCGCTCCGTCGACCTGATGGTCGCGATCTACGCCGTCGTGAAGGCCGGTGCCGCCTACGTGCCGGTGGACCCGGAGCTGCCCGACGACCGCGTCCAGCACGTCCTCGACAGCGCACGGCCACTGCTGGTCCTCGACGAGACGCTGCCCGACGCGTCCGTCCTGGCGCGGTACCCGGACACGAACCCGCGGCGCACCCTGAGCCCGGACAACGCCGCGTACGCCATCTACACCTCCGGTTCCACCGGCGGCCCCAAGGGTGTCCTCGTCGCCCACCGGTCGATCAACAACCGGCTGAAGTGGGGGCTCGCGCACTTCGACGTCGGGGTCGAGGACCGGGTGCTGCTGTCCACGACGGCCAGCTTCGACGTGTCGGTGCCGGAGCTGTTCGCACCGCTGCAGGCCGGCGCCGCCGTCGTCATCGCCCGCCCGGACGGCCGCCGCGACCCCGCCTACCTCGCCGAACTGATCCGCAGCGAGCGGGTCACCGGCGCGGACTTCGTGCCCTCCCTGCTCGAGGCGTTCCTCGCCGAACCCGCGGCCGCGCAGTGCACGAGCCTGCGCTGGATCGAGGTCGCGGGCGAGGCCTTCCCGCCCGCACTCGCCAACAAGGCCGTCGAGGTGCTGCCCGGCTGCGGGGTGCACAACCTCTACGGACCCACCGAGGCGTCCGTCGAGGTCACCGCCTACCAGCACGTGCCCGGTGCGGACCGGGTGCCGATCGGCGCCCCCGTCTGGAACACCCAGGTGTACGTCCTGGACGCGGCGCTGCGCCCGGTCGCGCCCGGCGTCACCGGCGAGCTGTACCTCGCGGGCACCGGGCTCGCGCGCGGCTACCTCGGCGAGCCGGGCCTGACCTCGAACCGGTTCGTCGCCTGCCCCTACGGCGCCCCCGGCACCCTGATGTACCGCACCGGCGACGTCGTGCGCTGGAACCAGGACGACCAGGTCGAGTACATCGGCCGCGCCGACTTCCAGGTGAAGGTCCGCGGGTTCCGCATCGAACTCGGCGAGATCGAGGGGGCGTTGACCGCGCAGGACGACGTCGACAGCGCGGTGGCCGTCGTGCGCGAGGACCGCGAGGGCGACCAGCGCCTCGTCGCCTACGTCGTACCGGTCAGGGGCAAGGAGGCCGCGGCGCTCGACGTCACGGCCCTGACCGACGGGCTGCGCGAGCACCTGCCGGAGTACATGGTCCCGTCGGCGATCGTGCCGCTCGCCCAACTGCCCACGACACCCAGCGGAAAGCTCGACCGCAAGGCACTGCCCGCACCGGACTACACCGAGGAGACGACGGGCCGCGGGCCGACCAACCCGACGGAGGAAGTCCTCTGCCGCCTGTTCTCCGAGCTGCTCGACCTGCCGGAGGTCGGCATCGACCTCGACTTCTTCAGCCACGGCGGGCACTCCCTGCTGGCCACCAAGCTGGTCGGCCGGATCCGCAACGAGCTGAACGCCGAAGTGAAGGTCACGACCGTGTTCCGCAATCGGACCGTCGCCCAACTGGCGGTCCAGATCGCGCAGCCGGCCGCGTCGAACCGCCCCCGGCTGCGTCCCAAGCTGGGCCAGATGACCGTTGAGGAGACGCGTCGATGATCCCTCTGTCCTTCGCCCAGCGCCGGTTGTGGTTCCTCCACCGCCTGGAGGGCGCGACCGCGACCTACAACATCCCGTTCGTGATGCGCCTGGACGGGCGGCTCGACACGGCGGCGCTCGCCGCGGCCGTGATGGACGTCGCCACCCGGCACGAGACGCTGCGCACCCTGATCGTCGAGAGCGCGGACGGCACGCCGGAACAGCGCATCCTGCCCCCGCAGGAGGCCGCCATCCCGTTCCGGGTGGTCGACGTGGCCCCCGACGACGTGGACGCCGCGCTGCACGAGGCCCTCAGCCAGGGCTTCGACCTGGACACCGAACTGCCGCTGCGCACCACGGTGTTCCGCGTCGCCCCGCAGGAGCACGTCCTCGTCTTCGTGTTCCACCACATCGCGGCGGACGGCTCCTCGATGGGCCCGTTCGTCCGGGACCTGGTGACGGCGTACGGGGCCCGCCACGGCGGCGGCGCCCCGCAGTGGGAGCCGCTGCCGGTCCAGTACAAGGACTACACGCTGTGGCAGCGCCAGCTGCTCGGCGAGGAGGGCGACCCGGACAGCGTCGCCGCCTCCCAACTCGCCTACTGGCGCGATGAGCTGGAAGGAGTGCCGCAGCCGGTGCAGCTGCCGCTGGACCGGCCGCGGCCGACCGTGGCGGGCCACGAGGGCGGCCACGTCGAGTTCCTCCTCAAGCCCGAACTGGTCGCGGGCCTCGGCAAGTTGGCCGGGGACCGCGGTGCGACGACCCCGATGGTGGCCCAGGCCGCGCTCGCGGTGCTCCTCAACAAGGTGGGCGGCGGCGAGGACCTCACGGTCGGCAGCCCGATCGAGGGACGCACCGACGACGCCCTCGACGACCTCGTCGGGTTCTTCGTCAACACCTGGGTGCTGCGCGCCGACCTGGCGCACGACCCGACGTTCGGGCAGCTGGTGGAGCAGGCGCGGGACAAGGCCCTCGCCGCGTACGACAACCAGGACGTGCCCTTCGAGTGGCTGGTCGAGCTGCTCAACCCGGACCGCTCCACCTCGTACCAGCCGCTGTTCCAGACCATGCTGGCCTGGCAGTTCGTCTGGTCGGAGCTGACGATGCCGGGCCTGCGGGTGACGCCGGTCCCGGTGGGCACCGACACCGCGAAGTTCGACCTGTTCTTCAACGTCGTCCCGGACGCGACCGGACGCGCGCACGGCCGGCTCGAGTACGCGGCGGAACTCTTCGACCACGAGACGGCCGTCAGCATCGTCGACCGGTTCGTGCGCATCCTGGAGCAGGTCGTCGCCGACCCCGGGATCCGCCTCGCCGACATCGACGTGCTCGCCGCCGACGAGCAGCGGTGGCTGCTCGGCACGGCCAACGACACGGCCGAGCCGACCCTCGAGCCCGGCCTGATCGAGACGGTGGCCCGGCAGGCGCAGGCCACCCCCGACGCCGCCGCGGTCATCGGCGAGGAAGAGGCGCTGACGTATGGCGAGTTGGACGCGCGGGCCAACCGCCTCGCGCACTGGCTCATCGGCCGTGGCGTCCGCCCGGAGTCGCTGGTCGCGGTCGCCCTGCCCCGCTCGGTGGACCTGGTGGTCGCGCTGCTCGCGGTGCAGAAGGCGGGCGCGGCCTACATACCCATCGACCCGGACCACCCGCAGTCCCGCATCGACTACATCCTCGAAGACGCGGCGCCGGTCCTCGTCCTCGACGCCGAGACGCTGTCGGGCGCGGACCTCTCCGCCCAGCCGGACACGGCCCCGGACGTCGTCATACGCCCGGACAGCACGGCGTACGTCATCTACACGTCGGGCTCCACCGGCAAGCCGAAGGGCGTCGCCGTTCCGCACGGCGCACTCGACAACTTCCTTGCCACGATGGGCCGTCGGGTCCCGCTGACCGCGGCCGACCGCTGGCTCGCCGTGACCACGGTCTCCTTCGACATCGCCGGTCTCGAGCTGTACCTGCCGCTCATCTCCGGCGCGGCCGTCGTGCTCGCGGGCAAGGACACCGTCACCGACCCGACGGCCCTGGTCGCGACGGTGCGCCGCCACGAGGTCTCGGTCGTGCAGGCCACGCCCGCCTTCTGGCAGATGCTCCTCATGCACGAGCCCAAGGCCGGCAGCGGCCTGCGCATCCTGGTCGGCGGCGAGGCCCTCCCGGCGCAGCTGGCGGAGACGCTGGCGGACCAGGCGGCCGACGTACTCAACGTGTACGGCCCGACCGAGACGACGATCTGGTCGACGAGCGCGCCGGTCGAGCCCGGAGTGAGCGTCGCGATCGGTGCGCCGATCGGCAACACCCAGGTGTACGTGCTGGATTCGCGCCTGCGGCCGGTGCCGCGCGGCGTGCAGGGCGAGCTCTACATCGCCGGTGACGGTCTCGCGCGCGGCTACCAGGGCCGGCCGGAGCTGACGTCGGAGCGGTTCGTCGCCTGCCCGTTCGGCCCGGCCGGTGCGCGGATGTACCGCACGGGTGACCTGGTGCGCTGGGGCAGGGACGGGCGCCTGGAGTACATCGGGCGCACCGACTTCCAGGTCAAGGTCCGCGGATTCCGCATCGAGCTGGGCGAGATCGAGAACGTACTCGCCACGCACGAAGGCGTCGCCCAGGCCGTGGTCGTGGTCCGCGAGGACGCGCAGGACGACAAGCGCATCGTCGGCTACGTCGTCCCCGAGCCGAACGCCGCCGTCACCGACGCCGAGGCGCAGGTCGACGAGTGGCGCCAGGTCTACGACGACAGCTACATCGAGTCCGAGGACGAGGCGCTCGGCGAGGACTTCGACCTGTGGAAGTCCTCCTACGACGGTGAGCCGATCCCGCTGGAGCAGATGCAGGAGTGGCAGGACGCCGCGGTGGCGCAGGTCCTCGAGGCCGCGCCGCGCAAGGTTCTTGAACTCGGCGTCGGATCCGGCCTGTTGCTGGCGAAGATCGTCGATCACGTCGACGAGTTCTGGGGCACCGACCTGTCCGCGCCGGTCGTGGACCGCGTCCGCGCGCAGGCCGACGCGGCGGGTTACGGCGACCGGGTGCACCTCAGCGCCCAGCCCGCCGACGACGTGACGGGGCTGCCGAAGGGCGCGTTCGACGCGGTCCTCCTGAACTCCGTCGTCCAGTACTTCCCGAGCGTCGAGTACCTCGACCAGGTGCTGCGCCAGGCGCTCGAACTCGTCGCCCCCGGCGGCCGGTTGATCGTCGGTGACGTCCGCAACGCCGCCACCGTACGGCTGCTGCTCACCGCGATGCAGCGCGCCGCCCACCCCCATGCCTCGTACGACGAGCTGCGGACCCTGGTGGAGAAGGCGGTGCTCGCCGAGCGCGAACTCGTCGTCGCCCCCGAGTGGTTCACCGACTGGGCGGCGGGCCGCCCCCTCGGCGTCGACATCCGGATCAAGTCCGCCGAGGCGCACAACGAGCTGAGCCGGCACCGCTACGAGGTCATCCTGCACAAGGACCCCGCCGACGTCCTCGACGTGGCCGACGTGCCCACGGTGCCGTGGAGCGGGCAGGTCGCCGACCTCGTGGCCCTCGGCGAGCACGTCGAGCAGGCGGGCCCGACCCGCGTGCCCGGCATCCCGAACGCGCGGCTCACCGAAGAGGCCAACCTCGCCGTCACGGCCGGTGTCCTCGACCCGGTGACGCTGCCCGCCAAGCCCGCCGACCCGGAGGAACTGCGGGCCCTGGCACGCGAACACGGCTGGGAAGCGGTCATCACCTGGTCCGGCGAGGACGCCCGCACCTTCGACCTGGTGCTGCTGCCCCGGCGCGACGCCGGGCGGCGCACCGTCACCGGCGCGTTCGTCGCCGGTACGCACGGCGGGCGGATCCGGGCGAACGACCCCGGGCTCGCCAAGGCCATCGGCCCGCTGCTCGCCGCGCTGCCCGAGTACCTGCGCGGGAAGCTGCCGGACTACATGGTGCCCACCGCCGTCGTCCCGCTCTCGCAGATCCCGCTCACCCCGAACGGCAAGCTCAACCGGCGGATGCTGCCGCCGCCCGACTACGCCCAGGTCGCGACCGGCCGGGCACCCCGCAACGAGCGCGAGCGGCTGTTCTGCGAACTGTTCGCCGAGGTCCTCGGCCTGGGCAGCGTCGGCATCGACGACGACTACTTCGCCCTCGGCGGCGACAGCATCCGCTCCATCCAGGTCGTCGCCCGTGCCAAGACCCGCGGCGAAGAGGTCAGCGTCCGCGAGATCTTCGAGCACCGCACGGTCGCCAGGATCGCCGAACTGCTCGACGAGCGCGACGAGGAGAGCTCGGCCCTGGTCGAGCTGCCCGGCGGCGGCACCGGCTGGGCCCCGCTGACCCCCGCGGCACACGCCGTCGCGCTCGACGCGGGCGGCGACCCGTCCTGCACCGCCCGGGTGCTCACCCTGCCCGCGGGCATCGACCGCGCCGAGCTCGTCGCCGCGGTGCGGGCCGTCCTCGACCAGCACGACGTGCTCCGCGCCCGCTTCGACCGCCTGGACCGGGCCGAGCCCGGCCTGCACATCGAGCCGCCCGAGGCCGTGGACGCCGAGGCGCTGCTGACCGAGGTCCCCTGGGACGACGCCGCCGCCGACGGCGACGCCGTTCGGACCCAACTCGACGCAGCGGCACGCCGGTTGGACCCCGACGCGGGGATCATGACGCAGTTCGTGCGGCTCACCGGGGGACCGGACGCCGACCGGCTGCTGATCGTCGCGCACCGGCTGGTCGTCGACCGCGCCTCCTGGCGGATCCTCGTCCCCGACCTGGTCAGCGCCTGGCGGCAGGTGCACGACGGACAGACCCCGGTGCTGCCCCGCGTGGGCACGTCGCTGCGCCGCTGGGCGCACGCCCTCGCCGAGGAGGCGGCCGACCCGGAGCGCAGGGCCGAACTGCCCGAGTGGCAGCGGGTGTTGCGCACCGACGAGCCGCTGCTCGGCGCCCGGGAGCCGGACCCCGCGCGCGACACCGCCGCCACCGTGGACACGCTCCGCGTCGAGCTGCCGGCCGAGGTCACGGACACCCTCCTCGACCGGCTGCCCGAGAGGTTCCGCGCCGGTGCCGACGACGCCCTGCTCACCGGCCTCGCCCTGGCGCTCGCCCGCTGGCACGAGCTGCGCGGCCGCACGGCGCCGGCCGCCGTGGTCCGGCTCGAGGGGCCCGACCGCGACGGGCTCGTGGTGCCGGGCGCCGACCTGTCCCACACCGTCGGGCAGCTCGCCACGGTCTTCCCCGCCCGCCTGGACGTCGCGGGCATCGACGTGGCGGACGCGTTCGCCGGCGGCGCGGCCGCGGGCCGGGCGCTCAAGACCGTCAAGGAGCAGCTGCGCGCGGTGCCGGACCACGGCATCGGCTACGGCCTGCTGCGCCACCTCGACGCGGAGACCGCCGCCGGTTTCGCCGACGACCGCACCCCGCGGATCGGCTTCACCTACCACGGCGCGACCACGGCCGAGCGGCTTCCCGACGAGCTGCACGACCTGG
This sequence comes from Streptomyces sp. NPDC050085, assembly GCF_044460595.1. NCBI lineage: Bacteria > Bacillati > Actinomycetota > Actinomycetes > Kitasatosporales > Streptomycetaceae > Streptomyces > Streptomyces sp. NPDC050085. The sequence goes on from NZ_JBITJZ010000025.1 coordinate 23,953, forward strand.
GCTGGGAGCTGGACACCACGCACCAGGAGCAGGCCGCGGGCCCCGAACGGCACAGGCCGGTGCGGGCCGCGCTGGAGATCGACGCCCACGCCATCGCAACGCCCGAGGGCGACCGGCTCACCGCCACCTTCGGCTTCCCGGCCGGTGTCCTCACCCGCGACGAGGTCAGTGAACTCGCCGGGCACTGGGTCGAGGCACTGACCGGCCTGGCCCGGCACGCCGCGCGCCCCGACGCCGGCGGGCTCACCCCGTCCGACGCGCCGCTGGTCGCGGTGGGCCAGGGCGAGATCGACACCTGGCAGGAGCGGTTCGGCCGGCTCGGCGAGGTGTGGCCGGTGACCCCGGCCCAGTCCGGGCTGCTGTTCCACGCGATGCTCGCCGGGGCCGAGTTCGACGTCTACCACATGCAGCTCGTCTTCCACATGACGGGCGAGGTCGACCCGGAGCGGATGCACCGGGCCGGTCAGGCCCTGCTCGGCCGCTACACCAACCTCCGCGCGGCCTTCGTCAACTCGGCGGACGGCGACGTGGTGTCCGTGGTCCCCGAGTCGGTCGAACTGCCGTGGCAGCACCAGGACCTGACCTCTCTCGCCGAGGACGAGCGGGTCGAGACGTTCGAGCGGTTCCTCGTCGAGGACCGGGCCACCCACTTCGACGTGGGCACCCCGCCGCTGATCCGCCTCGCCCTCGTCGTGCTCGAACAGGACCGGGCCGAGCTGGTGCTCACCGCCCACCACGTCCTGTTCGACGGCTGGTCGACGCCGCTGCTGATGCGCGACCTGCTGCTGCTGTACGCGGCCGACGGCGACGCGTCCGGCATGCCCCCGGCCCGCGACTTCGGCGAGTTCCTGACCTGGCGCTCCCGGCACGACCACCGGGAGTCCGCCCGCGCCTGGGCGGCCGAGCTGGAGGGCGTGGAGGAGCCCACCCTGCTCGTCCCGCAGGCCGTCGCCCAGCACGACTCGGGCGGTGTCGGGAACCTCGACGTGGAGCTCGAGGACATGAGCGGCCTGCTGCACCGGGCCGCGGAGCTCGGCGTCACGGTCAACACCCTGGTGCAGGGCGCCTGGGGCGTGATGCTCGCCAACCTCACCGGGCGCTCCGACATCGTGTTCGGCGCCACCGTGGCGGGCCGTCCCGCCGCCTTCATCGACGCCGACGACATGGTCGGCCTGTTCATCAACACCATCCCGGTCCGGGTGCGCTGCGAGTGGGGGAGCACCTTCGCGGAACTCCTCGCCGAACTGCAGAACCGGCAGGTCGCGCTCCTCGACCACCACCACCACAGCCTGGTGGAGATCCAGCGGGCCACGGGCCTGAGCACCCTGTTCGACACCCTGGTGCTCTTCGAGTCCTTCCCGGTCGACCGGGAGGCCATCGTCGAGGCCAACTCCGAGGCCGGTGTGGCCATCACGGGGCTGCGGCCGTTCGCCGGTTCGCACTACCCGGTCACCCTGGCCGCGGCCTCCGAACCGGAGATCATGTTCGCCTTGCAGTACCAGCAGGACCTGCTCGACGAGAACGCGGCCGCCGACATCGTCGACCGGTTCGTGCGCATCCTGGAGCAGGTCGTCGCCGACCCCGGTGTACGGGTCGGAGACCTCGACGTGCTCGGTGCGCAGGAGCAGCGGTGGCTGCTCGGCACGGCCAACGACACGGCCGAGCCGACGCTCGAGCCGGGCCTGGTCGAGACGGTGGCCCGGCAGGCGCAGGCCACCCCCGACGCCGCCGCGGTCATCGGCGAGGAGAAGTCGCTCACGTACGGCGAGTTGGACGCGCGGGCCAACCGCCTCGCGCACTGGCTCATCGGCCGCGGCGTCCGCCCGGAGTCGCTGGTCGCGGTCTCGCTGCCCCGCTCGGTGGACCTGGTGGTCGCGCTGCTGGCGGTGCAGAAGGCGGGCGCGGCCTACATACCCATCGACCCGGACCACCCGCAGTCCCGCATCGACTACATCCTCGAAGACGCGGCGCCGGTCCTCGTCCTCGACGCCGGGACGCTGGCCGGTGCGGAGCTGTCCGCCCAGCCGGACACGGCCCCGGACGTCGTCATACGCCCGGACAGCACGGCGTACGTCATCTACACGTCGGGTTCGACGGGCAGGCCGAAGGGCGTCGCCGTCCCGCACGGGGCGTTGGCCAACTTCCTTGCCACGATGGGCCGTCGGGTCCCGCTGACCGCGGCCGACCGCTGGCTCGCCGTGACCACGGTCTCCTTCGACATCGCCGGTCTCGAGCTGTACCTGCCGCTCATCTCCGGCGCGGCCGTCGTGCTCGCGGGCAAGGACACCATCGCGCAGCCCTCGTCCGTCATGGCGGCACTGCGCCGCCACGAGGTCACGGTCGTGCAGGCCACGCCCGCCTTCTGGCAGATGCTCCTCATGGACGAGCCGAACGGCGCGCAGAACCTGCGCATCCTCGTCGGCGGCGAGGCCCTCCCGGCGCAGCTGGCGGAGACGCTGGCCGACCAGGCCGCCGAGGTGCTCAACATGTACGGGCCGACGGAGACCACCATCTGGTCGACGAGCGCGCCCGTCGAGCCGGGGACGAGCGTCGCGATCGGTGCGCCGATCGGCAACACCCAGGTGTACGTGCTGGATTCGCGCCTGCGGCCGGTGCCGCGCGGCGTGCAGGGCGAGCTCTACATCGCCGGTGACGGTCTCGCGCGCGGCTACCAGGGCCGGCCGGAGCTGACGTCGGAGCGGTTCGTCGCCTGCCCGTTCGGCCCGGCCGGTGCGCGGATGTACCGCACGGGTGACCTGGTGCGCTGGGGCCGGGACGGCCGACTCGAGTACATCGGGCGGACCGACTTCCAGGTCAAGGTCCGTGGTTTCCGCATCGAGCTGGGCGAGATCGAGAACGTCCTGTCCGCACACGAAGGCGTCGCCCAGGCCGTCGTCGTGGTCCGCGAGGACCAGCAGGACGACAAGCGCATCGTCGGCTACGTCGTCCCCGAACCGGACGCCGCGCTCGCCGAGGCCGACGCCCAGGTCGACGAGTGGCAGCAGGTCTACGACGACAGCTACGACAAGTCCAAGGACCAGGCCTGGGGCGAGGACTTCCAGCTGTGGAGGTCGACGTACGACGGCGTCCCGATCCCGCTCGAGCAGATGCAGGAGTGGCGGGACACCGCCGTGGCACTGGCCCTGGAGTCGGCCCCGCGCAAGGTCCTCGAAATCGGTGTCGGTTCCGGCCTGCTGATGGCGAAGATCGTCGGCGAGGTCGAGGAGTTCTGGGGCACCGACCTGTCCGCCCCGGTCGTGGACCGCGTCCGTGCGCAGGCCGAGCAGAACGGCTTCGGCGACCGGGTGCACCTCAGCGCCCAGCCCGCCGACGACATCACCGGACTGCCCAAGGGCGCGTTCGACGTCGTACTGATCAACTCGGTCATCCAGTACTTCCCGGGGGTCGAGTACCTGGACCAGGTGCTGCGCCAGTCACTCGAACTCGTCGCCCCCGGTGGGCGGTTGATCGTCGGTGACGTTCGCAACGCGACGACGCTGCGGCTGCTGCTCACCGCCGTCCAGCGCACCGCCCAGCCGCACGCCTCGCCCGAGGAGCTGCGGACCCTGGTCGAGAAGGCGCTGCTCGCCGAGCGCGAACTGGTCGTCGCCCCCGAGTGGTTCACCGCCTGGGCACAGGACCGGCCGCTCGGCGTCGACATCCGGCTCAAGACCGGGACCGCCCACAACGAGCTGACCCGGCACCGCTACGAGGTCGTCCTGCACAAGGAGCCGGCCGACCTCCTCGATCTGGCCGACGTTCCCGGGGTCACCTGGGGACACGAGGTGTCCGACCTCGCCGAGCTCGGCCACCGCCTCGACCGCACCGGCGAAGGACCGCTGCGGGTGACCGGGATACCCAACGCCCGGCTCACCGAGGAGGCCGCGGCCGCCACCACGGCGGGCGTGCTCAGCTCGGCCGCACCCGCCGGCCGGCCCGTCGAACCGGAGGACCTGCTGGTCTGGGCGCGACGGCACGGCCGCGAGGCCGTCCTCACCCTGTCCGGCGAGATCGCCCACGCCTTCGACGCGGTGCTGCTGCCCGAACGGCAGGCGGTCTCCGGCGCGTTCGTGCCCAGCGGCGTCGCCGGACGCATCCGGGCCAACAACCCGGGCCTGTCCCGCACCATCGGCCCGCTGCTCGCCGCGCTCCCCGAGTACCTGCGCGGGAAGCTGCCCGAGTACATGGTGCCGTCCACGGTCGTCCCGCTCTCCGAGATCCCGCTCACCCCCAACGGAAAGCTGAACCGGCGGGTCCTGCCACCGCCGGACTACGCACAGGTGTCGACCGGACGGGCGCCGCGCAACCAGCGCGAGGAGACCTTCTGCGCGCTGTTCGCCGAGGTGCTCGGGCTCGGCCGGGTCGGCATCGACGACGACTTCTTCGCCTTCGGCGGGCACTCCCTGCTGGCCACCCGGCTGATCAGCCGGGCCCGCGCCGAGATGGGCATCGAAATACCTGTCCGAAAGATCTTCGACTTGCCGACACCGGCCGCGCTCGCCGCGTGGTCGGAGGAACCACCCGCGGCCGCACGTCGCCGCCCCGGTTTGCGCAAGATGACCGTAGAGGAGTAACGATCATGATCCCGCTGTCATTTGCGCAGCGCCGTATGTGGCTCCTGCAGCAACTGGAGGAGGCCGCCGAGACCTACAACATGTCCGCGGCGTTCCGGCTGACCGGTTCCCTGGACATCAAGGCCCTGGAGGCAGCGCTCGGCGACGTGATCGAGCGGCACGAGATCCTGCGCACCGTCTACCTGACGGACGCCGACAGCGAGCCCTACCAGAAGATCCTCCCGGCGGCCGAGGCGGCGCCCGAGCTGCCGGTGGTCGACGCGGCGCCCGAGGACGTCACCGCGAAGATCGACGAAGTGATCTCGCACGAGTTCGACCTGGCGGGCGAGATCCCGCTGCGGGCGACCGTCTTCCGCTGCTCCCCCGAGGAGCACGTGCTGGCCCTGGTCCTGCACCACATCGCCATGGACGGCAGCTCGGGCGCACCGCTGGCCCGGGACATCGCCGAGGCCTACACCGCGCGCCTCGGCGGCTCTGCCCCGCAGTGGGAGCCGCTGCCGGTGCAGTACAAGGACTACACGCTGTGGCAGCGCGAGGTCCTCGGCGAGCCGTCGGACCCGGGCAGCCTCGCCGCGGCGCAGGTCGAGTACTGGCGTTCCGAACTGGACGGAGTGCCGCAGCCGTTGAGCCTGCCGCTCGACCGGCCGCGGCCCGCCGAGGTCGACCCGCACGGCGACACCGTGGACCTCGTCGTCGAACCGCAGGTGGCGGCCAGGCTGGAGAAGCTGGCCACCTCGCGCGGGATGACCATGTCGATGGTCCTGCAGACCGCGCTCGCGGTGCTGCTGCGCAAGCTCGGCGGCGGCGACGACATCACGATCGGCAGCCCGATCGCAGGCCGCACCGACGAGGGGCTCAACGACCTGGTCGGATTCTTCGTCAACACCCTCGTGCTCCGCGTCGACCTGGCCGGCGACCCGTCGTTCACCGACCTGCTCGCCCAGGTGCGGAACAAGGCACTCGCGGCCTACGAGCACCAGGACGTGCCGTTCGAGCTGCTGGTGGAGGCGCTCAACCCCGAGCGCTCCACCGCCTACCAGCCGCTGTTCCAGGTGATGTTCGCCTGGCAGAACTACGAGAAGCGGGACCTCGAACTCCCCGGCCTCGAGGTGCAGTTCGAGCAGGCCATCACCGAGACCGTCAAGTTCGACCTGTTCTTCAGCATCGCCACCGACGCCACGGGCGCGCTGCGCGGCGACATCCAGTACTCGACCCACCTGTTCGACCGGGACACGGCCGAGGCCATCGCCGCCCGGTTCGTCCAGGTCCTCGAGCAGCTCGTCGCCGACCCGGCCGCGTGCGTCGGTGACGTCGACGTGGTGGACGCGGAGGAGCGCGACTGGCTCCTCGGCGAGCTGAACGACACGGCCGAGCCGGTCCTGGAGGCGGACGTCGTCACCGAGGTCGCCCGGCACGCCGCGGCGTCCCCGGCGGCGCTCGCCGTGGTGTGCGGCGACGAGTCGCTGACGTACGGGGAGCTCGACGCGCGGGCCAACCGCCTCGCGCACTGGCTGACCGGCCGCGGCGTCCGCACCGAATCGCTGGTCGCGGTCGCCCTGCCGCGCTCCGTCGACCTGCTGGTCGCGCTGCTCGCGGTGCAGAAGACGGGCGGCGCCTACGTCCCGATCGACCCGGACCACCCGCAGTCCCGCATCGACTACATCCTCGACCACTCGAAGCCGGTGCTCGTCCTCGACACCGAGACGCTGGCCGGTGCGGAGCTCTCCGGCCTGCCGGACTCGGCCCCGGACGTCGTCGCACACGCCGACAGCACGGCGTACGTCATCTACACGTCGGGCTCCACCGGCAAGCCCAAGGGCGTCGCCGTCCCGCGCGGGGCGCTCGCCAACTTCCTTGCCACGATGGGCCGTCGGTTCCCGCTCGGCCCCTCGGACCGGCTGCTCGCGGTGACCACGGTCTCCTTCGACATCGCCGGTCTCGAGCTGTACCTGCCGCTCATCTCGGGTGCGGCCGTCGTGCTCGCGGGCAAGGACGTCGTCGCCGAGCCGTCGGCCGTGCTCGACGTGGTCCGGCGCCACGAGGTCACCGCGGTCCAGGCCACGCCCGCCTTCTGGCAGATGCTGGTGATGCACGACCCGAGCGCGGGCAAGGGCCTGCGCATCCTGGTCGGCGGCGAGGCGCTCCCGGCCCGCCTGGCGGAGACGCTGGCGGACCAGGCCGTCGAGGTCACCAACATGTACGGCCCGACCGAGACGACGATCTGGTCGACGAGCGCGGTCATCAAGCCTGGCGGCGGCAACCCGCCGATCGGTGCGCCGATCGGCAACACCCAGGTGTACGTGCTGGATTCGCGCCTGCGGCCGGTGCCGCGCGGCGTGCAGGGCGAGCTCTACATCGCCGGTGACGGTCTCGCGCGCGGCTACCAGGGCCGGCCGGAGCTGACGTCGGAGCGGTTCGTCGCCAGCCCGTTCGGCCCGGCCGGTGCGCGGATGTACCGCACCGGCGACCTGGTGCGCTGGAGCCGCGACGGGCGCCTGGAGTACATCGGGCGCACGGACTTCCAGGTCAAGGTCCGTGGTTTCCGCATCGAGCTGGGCGAGATCGAGAACGTACTCGCCGCACACGAAGGCGTCGCCCAAGCCGTCGTCGTGGTCCGTGACGCACAGGACGACAAGCGCATCGTCGGCTACGTCGTCCCCGAACCGCAGGCCGCGGCGGCCGACTCCGAGGCGCAGGTCGACGAGTGGCGCCAGGTCTACGACGACAGCTACATCGAGTCCGAGGACGAGGCGCTCGGCGAGGACTTCGACCTGTGGAAGTCGACGTACGACGGCGAGCCGATCCCGCTGGAGCAGATGCAGGAGTGGCAGGACACGGCCGTCGCCCAGGTCCTCGAATCCTCGCCGCGCAAGGTCCTCGAACTCGGCGTCGGATCCGGCCTGTTGCTGGCGAAGATCGTCGATCACGTCGACGAGTTCTGGGGCACGGACCTGTCCGCGCCGGTCGTGGACCGCGTCCGCGCGCAGGCCGACGCGGCGGGTTACGGCGACCGGGTGCACCTCAGCGCCCAGCCCGCCGACGACATCACCGGACTGCCCAAGGGCGCGTTCGACGCGGTCCTCCTGAACTCCGTCGTCCAGTACTTCCCGAGCGCCGAGTACCTCGACCAGGTGCTGCGCCAGGCGCTCGAACTCGTCGCCCCCGGCGGCCGGTTGATCGTCGGTGACGTCCGCAACGCGACGACGCTGCGGCTGCTTCTCACCGCCGTCCAGCGCACCGCCCAGCCGCACGCCTCGCCCGAGGAGCTGCGGACCCTGGTCGAGAAGGCGCTGCTGGCCGAGCGCGAACTGGTCGTCGCCCCCGAGTGGTTCACCGCCTGGGCACAGGACCGGCCGCTCGGCGTCGACATCCGCGTCAAGCCGGGCCAGGCGCACAACGAACTGACCCGGCACCGCTACGAGGTCATCCTGCACAAGGACCCCGCCGGCCTCCTCGACGTGGCCGACGTGCCCGCCGTCGTCTGGGGACGCGAGGTGTACGACCTCGACGACCTCCAGCGCCACCTCGACCGGGCGGCAGGACCGCTGCGGATCACCGGGATACCCAACGCCCGGCTCACCGATGAGGCCGCCGCGGCCGTCGCCGCCGACCTGCTGCCCCAGGCGTCCCTGGCCGGCCGGCCCGTCGACCCGCAGGAGTGGCCCCAGTGGGCGGGCGAGCACGGCAGGGAGGCCGTCCTCACCCCGTCCGGCGAGGTCGTCCACGCCTACGACGTGGTGCTGCTGCCCCAACGGCAGGCGGTCTCCGGCGCGTTCGTGCCCAGTACGGTCGCAGGCCGGACCCGGGTCAACAACCCGGGCCTGTCCCGCACCATCGGCCCGCTGCTCGCCGCGCTGCCCGAGTACCTGCGCGGGAAGCTGCCCGAGTACATGGTCCCCGCCTCCGTGGTGCCGCTCTCCGAGATCCCGCTGACCCCCAACGGGAAGCTCAACCGGCGGGCCCTGCCCTCGGACCACACGAACACCGAGGGCAGCCGGGGGCCGCGCAACGCGCACGAGGAGACGCTGTGCGCCATCTTCGGTGAGCTGCTCGGCCTGTCCGGCGTCGGCATCGACGACGACTTCTTCGACCTGGGCGGGCACTCCCTGCTCGCCACCCGGCTCAGCGCCCGCATCCGCAGCAGCTTCGACATCGACGTGCCGCTGCGGACGATCATGCAGTACCCGACCGTCGGCCAGCTCGCCGCGCTGATGCTCGCCAACAACATCCCCGCCGAGCACGCCGACCCGTTCTCCGTCGTCCTGCCGCTGAACAGCGCGGACGACAAGCCGCCGCTGTGGTTCTTCCACACGGGCGGCGGGCTCAGCTGGGCGTACTTCAGCTTCCTGCCGTTCCTCGAGGACTGGTCGGTGTACGCCCTGCAGGCCCGCGGCTGCGGCGGCACGGGCGAACTGCCCGGGACGATGGAGGAGATGGTCGACGACTACGCCGACCAGATGCTCAAGACCCAGCCGGAGGGCCCCTTCTACCTGATCGGCTGGTCCTACGGCGGCACGCTCGGGCACGCCGTCGCGGCGCGGCTCGAGGAGCGCGGACGCAAGGTCGAATTCCTGGCCATCCTCGACTCCGAACCGGCCAACGAATTCAAGATCCTGGCCGGCCGCAGCCGCGCGGACTATCGAGTCGAGCTCGAGGAGTTCTTTAGCCAGTACATGAACACTGGCAACCAGGAGCAGTTCCTTGACGCCATGTCGCGGGTGCTGGCCAACAACATGACCCTCATGTCGCAGTACGAGTCACCTGTCTTCCACGGAGATGTCCTGTATTTCAACGCGGAGTTGAAGCCCGAGGGGTCGTGGTCGCACCTGTGGCGGCCGTACGTCCGCGGTGCCATCGAGGTGCACGACATCCACGCCACGCACTACGACATGTATATGCCGGGGCCTGCCACCGAAGTCTTCGAGGTCATCAACCGCAAGCTGGCGAAGTACTTGAAGGAGGTGTAGGCATGGCTAGTCCCGAACCATCCGGCTACGACGTGGTGGGGATAGGTTTCGGCCCGTCGAATCTTTCTCTCGCCATCGCCCTGCAGGAGTTCGGCGGCACCGGGACCGCGCCGCTGACCGCGCGGTTCTTCGAGGCCCAGACGTCGTTCGGCTGGCACCAGAACATGCTGCTGCCGACGGCGAAGATGCAGGTCTCGTTCCTGAAGGACCTGGTGACGTTCCGCAACCCCACCTCGCCCTACAGCTTCGTGTCGTTCCTGCACGCCGTCGAGCGCCTGCCGCAGTTCGTCAACAACTCCGACTTCTTCCCGACGCGCGCCGAGTTCCACCAGTACCTGGAATGGGTCGCGGCGAACTTCGCCGACCAGGTGACCTACGGCTCCCGGGTCACCGCCGTCACCCCGGTGCGCGGCACCGGCCCGGCGGGCCCCGTCGACCGCTTCCGCATCCACGTGTCCTCGCCGGCCGAGGGCGAGACCGTCGTGGAAGCACGCAACGTCGTCCTGGCGACCGGCCTCGCGCCGCGCATGCCCAAGGACTTCGCCCGCGACGAACACGTCTGGCACAGCTCGGAGTTCCTCGAGAAGTTCCGGCGCTGCGACGCCGCGAAGCTGAGCAACGTGGTGGTGGTCGGGGCCGGGCAGAGCGCCGCGGAGATCGCCCGCTACTGCTACGACTACGCGCCGAACGCGACGGTCACCGCGGTGATCCCCTCGTACGGCTACAGCATCGCCGACAGCACCCCCTTCGCGAACCGCGTCTTCGACCCCAATGCGGTCGACGACTACTACTTCGCCGAGGAGAACGCGAAGGACAACTTCTGGAAGTACCACAAGAACACCAACTACGCCGTCGTCGACGACGAAGTGATCCGCAGCCTCTACCAGCGTCAGTACGACGACGAGGTGCGCGGCGCCGAGCGGCTCCACTTCGCCGAGCTGTCCCGGGTCACCGACGTCAAGCGCAGCGGTGAGGACACCCGCGTCACCATCCACTCGCTGGCCACCGACAGGTCGTACGACATGGACGTCGACGTCGTCGTGTGCGCCACCGGGTACGAGGCGATGGACGTCGCCGGGGTGCTCGGCGACCTCGACGCGCACTGCGCCCGCGACGACCAGGGCCGGCTGCGCCTGGAGCGCGACTACCGGCTGGTCACGGGCGAGGACATGAGCGCCGGGATCTATCTGCAGGGCGGCACCGAGCACACGCACGGCCTGTCGTCCTCGCTGCTGTCCAACATGGCGACCCGCAGCGGGGAGATCGTGCGCTCGCTGTCCCGCAACCGGCTGTACGAGACGGTGAGCGGCTGATGGCGGGCGAAGCGTCCACGCTGTTGTGCGTGCCGTTCGCGGGAGCGGGTCCCTCGTTCTTCCACCCGTGGCGGGAGCTGTCCGCGGGCCGGTGGCGGGTCACCTCCGTCGAACTGCCCGGCAGGGAGCGGCGGATCCTGGAGACGCCGTACCGCAACGTCGTGGAGGCCGCGCGGAACTCCGTCGACGACGTCGTCGCCGACCTCGGCGCGGGAACGCGGACCGTGCTGTTCGGGCACAGCCTGGGCGCCGTGCTCGCGTACGAGCTCGTGCACCTGCTGAGCGCCCGCGACATACACGTCGAGCGGCTCGTCGTCAGCGGCTCGCCGGGTCCCTGGACCCAGCGCGAGCGGCGCGCGGCGGGACTTCCGGACGACGAATTCCTCGCGCGCGTCGAGGAGTTCGCGGGCTTCCGGCACGAGGCGCTCGACCACCCGGAGATGCGCGAGCTGATCCTCCCCACGCTGCAGGCCGACTGCGAGATGCACGAGGCCTACGTGCCGAGCACCGACGACCCGGTCTCGGTCCCGATCCTCTCGCTGCGCGGTGACCGGGACGGCCTGGTCACGGCGGAAGAGGCACAGCAGTGGCAGAAGGCGACCACGGCCGACTTCTCCTATGCGGAGTTCCCTGGCGATCACATGTACCTCGTGGACAGCGGCCGCGAGGTGCTCGACGTGATCGACAAGGCAGTCACACCCCTGTGAACAGGCAGTTGTCCGGTCCGGTAGAAAATGGTGGAGGCATGAACAGTTCGGTGATCACAGTCTCGGGGCTGCGCAAGACATACGGGGACAAGACCGTGCTCGACGGCATCGACTTCGAGGTCGCCGCCGGCTCGATCTTCTCGCTGCTCGGCCCGAACGGGGCGGGCAAGACGACGACGGTCAACATCCTGACGACGCTGCAGAAGCCCGACGCCGGGGCCGTGCACGTCGCCGGGCACGACGTCCTGACCGCGACCAAGAAGGTCCGCCCGCTCATCGGCGTGACCGGCCAGTTCGCCGCGGTCGACGAGCTGCTGACGGGCCGCGAGAACCTGCAGATGATGGCGGACATCAAGCGGGTCAAGGGCGGTGAGCGCCTCGTCGCGCACCTCCTGGAGCGCTTCGACCTCGTCGAGTCCGCCGACAAGCACGCGTCGAACTACTCCGGTGGCATGCGCCGCAAGCTGGACCTGGCGATGACGCTGGTCGGCAACCCGCAGATCGTCTTCCTCGACGAGCCGACGACCGGCCTCGACCCGCGCAGCCGCCGCACCATGTGGAGCATCGTCCGCGAACTCGTGGCCGACGGCACCACCATCTTCCTCACCACCCAGTACCTCGAGGAGGCCGACCAGCTCGCCGACCAGATCGCGGTCGTCGACCAGGGCCGCATCGCCGCCCACGGCACCCCCGACGAGCTCAAGCGCCGCATCCCCGGCACCCACGTCCGGCTGCGCTTCGCCGACCAGTACGAACTCGGCCAGGCGGAGCGGGTCCTCACCGAGTCCACCCGGGACGAGCAGGACCTGGTCCTGCGCGTGCCCAGCGACGGCGGTTCGCGGTCGCTGCGGGCCGTCCTCGACCGGCTCGACGAGCACATGATCAACGCGGAGGAGTTCTCCGTGCACACGCCGGACCTCGACGACGTGTTCTTCGCCCTCACCGGCCACGCCGGCACCCTCACGGAGGCGGTCGCGAAATGAGCGCGCTGTCCATGTCCTTCGGCGACTCGGCGATCATGCTGCGTCGCAACTTCAAGCACCAGACGCGCAACCCCATGCCGGTGTTCCAGGCGGTCCTGCTGCCCATCATCGTCATGTGCATGTTCGTGTTCGTGTTCGGCGGCGCCTTCGACGTCCCCGGCAAGTACATCAACTACGCGGTGCCCGGCCTGGTCGTCATGGCCATCTGTTACGGGCTCGGCCCGACGGCGATGTCGGTGAGCACCGACATGACCCAGGGCATCATCAACCGCTTCAAGGTCATGGACGTCTCCCGCGGCGCCGTCCTGATCGGGCACGTCATCGCCACGACGGTGCGCTGCCTGCTCGCCTGCGCGGCCATCATCGCCGTCGGCCTGGCGATGGGCTTCCGCACCAGCGCCAACCCCGTCGAATGGCTCGGCGCCATCGCCGTCATGGCGCTGATCGCGTTCGCGGCCAGCTGGCTGACGGTCGCCATGGGCCTGGCCGCCTCCAGCCCGGAATCGGCGGGCATGGCCACCACGCCGCTGAACGTCCTGCCCTTCCTGAGCAGTGCGTTCGTGCCCGCCGACACGATGGGCGCGGGCATCAGGCAGTTCGCCGAGTACCAGCCGTTCACGCCGATGATCGAGACGCTGCGCGGCCTGATGCTCGGCACCTCGGTGTCGACCGGTCATCTGGTCGGCGCCCTCGCCTGGAGCCTCGGCATCGCCCTCGCCGGATACGCCTGGGCGCTGTCCTCCTTCAAGAAGCGGGCGTAGCGCCACCGACCCCGCAGGGCCCCTCCCGCGCTGCCTCGTCGGACTTTCGAGCCGCCGAGGCAGCGCTGCGCCATGTCTTCATGGGGCCCGCTCGGGAAAATTTTGAATTCCACTTAAGTGCCGATGGAGCCGTCCGTCGGACCCGACCGCCGCGCCTGTGAAGGCATTAGCCTTCCGACTCGTTGGTCCATTCTCAATTTCGGCCGTTCAAGGAATGCGTCTCGCCGGCGGGACAGCGACGAGTTCGGCGGAGGAAGGAAGACTGGCACATGGAATTGTCTCCGCAGGTTCACCAGCAGGGTGGACAGGATGAGGGATCAGAAGGACTCGACGCGTCCTCGAGCGCGCCGGAGTCACTCGTTCAGGAGATCTCGGCGATGTGGGGAGAATTCCTCGGCGGTCGCGAGGTCGGCCCTGACCACGACTTCTTCGAGCTCGGCGGTAATTCACTGATCGGGATCAAGATCCTCGGTCAGGTGTCGGAGATCTACGGTGTCGACCTTTCCGTGCGCGACTTCTATCTGGCGCAGACCCCGACCCGGGTCGCCGAGCTGATAGCGAAGGGCAGGGCCGGGACGTGAGGCTGACCCCGGGGCCCGCGCGCGAGATCGACCTCGCCGACGTCGACCTGTTCGACCTGGACCTGTACAGCCGGGGCGATCCGCACCCGATCTGGGACGTCATGCGGGAGAAGGCCCCCGTGCACCACCAAGTCCTCCCGGACGGCCGGGAGTTCTGGTCGGTGACCCGCCACGAGGACGTCTGCCGCGTCCTCGGCGACCACCGCGAGTTCACCTCGGAGCGCGGCACCACACCCACCCACGTCGGGATCGACGACCCCGCCGCGGGCACACTGCTGACGTCCACCGACCCGCCCCGGCACACCGAGGTCCGCCGGCCGCTCGGCGCGCCGCTCACGATGCGGGAGGTGAAGGTCTGGGAGGACTCGATCCGGGCCACGGTCGTCCGCTTCCTCGAACCGGCGCTCGACGGCGAGACCTTCGACCTGGCCGAGCGGGCGCTGCTCCTGCCGGCGATGGTGACGGGACCGCTGCTCGGCATCCCGGAGCAGGACTGGGCCGAACTCGTCCAGCTGACCGCGATGGTGACGGCCCCCTCCGACCCGCACTTCATGGTGGGCCACGAGGCGGCGACGCTGGCCATCTCCCACCACGAGCTGGTCACGTACGTCACCGAGTGGGTCAAGCGGCAGCGCACCACCGGCGGCGCGGAAGGCACCCTGCTCGCGCACCTCATGAGCGTCCGCCCGCACGACACACCGCTGTCCGACGAGGAGATCGCCCTCGACGGCTACAGCATCCTGCTCGGCGCCAACGTGACGACGCCGCACACCGTCTCGGGCACCGTGCACGCGCTCATCGAGCGGCCCGAGCAGTTCGAGAAGGCGCAGGCGGACCCGTCGCTCATCCCGAACCTCGTCGAGGAAGGGCTGCGCTGGACCTCGCCCGCCTGCAACTTCATGCGGTACGCGGTGGACGACGTGGAGATCGGCGGCGGCACCATCCCGGCCCGCGCGGCCGTCGTCGCCTGGATCGGCTCGGCCAACCGGGACGCCGCCCAGTTCACGGACCCGCACACCTTCGACATCACCCGCGCCAACGCCAAGCGCCACGTCGCGTTCGGGTTCGGGCCGCACTTCTGCATCGGCGCACCGCTGGCCCGGCTCACGCAGCGCATCTTCTTCGAGGAGTTGCTCGGGCGCTTCAGCTCGATCGAACTCGCCGGTGAACCCGAGCACTTGCGGTCGTACTTCATCGCCGGGATGACCGGCCTCCCCATCGTCGCGCAGAAACGACACAGGTCATGACTTCGGGCTCCGCCACCACCACATCGCCGTGGTTCGTCCGGGCGCCGTCCACCGACCACGCCGCCCGGCTCTTCTGCTTCCCCTTCTCCGGGTCGGGCGCGTCGGCCTTCAGCGCCTGGCCCGCCGTGCTCGACGGCATCGAGGTCTGCCCGGTGCAGTTCCCCGGCCGCGAGAACCGCCTCGGCCACCCCCACTACGGCACCTACGAGGACCTCGCCGACAGCCTGATCGAGCCGCTCGCGCCGCTGCTCGACCGGCCGTTCGCGTTCTTCGCGCACTGTGCCGGTGCGCTGCCCGCGTACGAGACCGTGCTCAGGCTCGCCGCACGCGGCCTGCCCACACCGGAGCGCCTGTTCGTGTCGGGTCAGCCGGCCCCGCACGACGCCGCACGCGACCGGATGCTCGACATGACCGAGTCCGAACTGCGCGGCGAGGTCGAGGAGTTCATCCGCAGCCGGGGCATGGAGCCGCGCCCCGACATGGTCGCCATGGGCGTCATGGTGCTGGTCGCCGACCACGCCGCCGCGCGCGCGTACCAGCGGCAGCAGGCGGACCGGGTGGACTGCCCCGTCGTCGTCCTGCACTGGCGCGAGGACGGCGACGTGACCCTCGACGACCTCCAGGGCTGGCGCCGGTACGCGGACCCGGTCGAATTCCGGGTGGTCGACGGCGGCCACTACGACTTCATGGACGCGCCCGACGAGCTGCAGAAGCTGCTGACCGGCTGGCGGTGAGCCAGGTGCAGCCGTCCGCACGAGCCGTACACCCAGGGACACCGGAAGGAACGCGAATGAGTGGCGCAGCCACCGATATTGCCGTCATCGGGATGTCGTGCCGCTTTCCCGGGGTGCACGGCCCGGCCGACTTCTGGCGGCTGTTGCACGAGGGGAAGTCCACGCTCGGCACGTTCCCGCAGGCACGCGCCGACGACGCGCACACGAACCACCTGGCCCACCCGGACGCCGCCACGCTGAACGCGGGCTCGTTCTTCGACGCCGTCGACGGGTTCGACGCCGCGTTCTTCGGGGTGAGCGCGGCGGAGGCCGCCGCGATGGATCCCGTACAGCGGCTGGGACTTGAGCTCGCCTGGGAGGCCGTCGAGGACGCCCGTGTCCCCGCGGGCGCGCTCGCCGGACGCGAGGTCGACGTCGTCGTCGGCGCCGCGCCCTCCGGATACCAGCAACTGCGCGCCCTGTCCGGCAGCGACCAGGACGACCACTACGCCGCGCTCGGCTCCAGCGGCGCGCTGATCGCGAACCGGATCTCCAGCCTGTTCGACGTGCGCGGCATGAGCTTCTGCGCCGACTCGGGCCAGTCCTCCTCCCTCGTGTCGCTGGCGCTGACCTGCGAACGCATCCGGGCCGGGGCCGTCGACCTGGCGCTCGCCGGGGGCGTGCACCTGATCGCCGACCCGGAGGCGGGAGCGGCGCTGGCCAACCTGGGCGCCCTGTCGCCCGACGGCCGTTGCTTCCCCTTCGACGCGCGGGCCAACGGGTTCGTCCGCGGCGAGGGCGGCGCGTTCGTCCTGCTCAAGCGCCTCGACCACGCCGTCCGCGACGGCGACCACGTCTACGCCGTGGTGCGCGGCTGGGGTGTCGGCAGCGGCGGCGCGACGTCCCGCATGCCGGACCCCAGCCCCACCGCGCAGGCCGCGGCCGTGCGGTCCGCGCTGCGGCGCGCGGACGTGCCGTTCGACGGCGTCGACTACGTCGAGGCCCACGGCACGGGCACCCGGCTCGGTGACCCCGCCGAACTGGCAGGGCTGCGCGAGGTGTTCGGCGAGAGCGGCCGCAGCCGCCCCCTGACGGTCGGCTCGGCCAAGGCCAACGTCGGGCATCTGGAGCCTGCCGCGGGCATCGTCGGCTTCGTCAAGACCGCGCTCTGCCTGGACCACGCCGAGCTCGTCCCCCACCCGGGCTTCTCCGCTCCGAACCCCGAAGTCCCCGACTTCCAGGCGCACTTCGACGTGGCACGCACCGCTCGGCCCTGGCCGAACGAGCCGGGGCAGCCGCGCCGGGCCGGGGTGACGTCGATCGGCATGGGCGGCACCAACGCGCACCTGATCCTGGAGCAGGCACCCGAACTGCCTTCTGTGGAGCGGGAGTCGGCGCCGCCGGTGACGGTGCCGTGGGTGCTGTCCGCGCGCTCGGAGCCCGCCCTGCGGGACCAGGCGGCCCGGCTGCGGGATCTGCTGGCCGCCGACGCCTCGCTGACCGCGTCCGACGTCGGGCACTCGCTGGTGTCCACGCGCTCGTCCTTCGAGCACCGGGCGGTGCTCCTGGCCGACGACCGCGAGGAGGCCGTCGCCGGACTCGGCCTGGTGGCCTCGGGCGGCGACGCGCCGCGCACGGTCCGCGGGACGGCCACGGGCCCGGTCGGCCCGGTCGTCTTCGTCTTTCCCGGCCAGGGCTCGCAGTGGGCGGCCATGGGGCGGCAACTGTACGCGGAGTCACCGGAGTTCGCGCGCGCGATCGACGCGTGCGAGCAGGCCCTCGCACCGTGGGTGGACTGGTCGCTGGTCGACGTGGTGACCGGGGCGCCGGACGCCGCGTCG
Source organism: Streptomyces sp. NPDC050085 (assembly GCF_044460595.1). Classification (NCBI taxonomy): domain Bacteria; kingdom Bacillati; phylum Actinomycetota; class Actinomycetes; order Kitasatosporales; family Streptomycetaceae; genus Streptomyces; species Streptomyces sp. NPDC050085. The sequence goes on from NZ_JBITJZ010000025.1 coordinate 41,640, forward strand.
CTGGAGCGCGTGGACGTCGTACAGCCGACGCTGTTCGCGATGATGGTGTCGCTGGCCCGCGTCTGGCGGTCGTGGGGCGTCGTCCCCGACGCCGTCGTCGGCCACTCGCAGGGCGAGATCGCGGCGGCCTGCGCGTCCGGCGCCCTCACCCTGGAGGACGCGGCCCGCATCGTCGCGCTGCGCAGCCGGGCCCTGATCGACCTGGCGGGACTCGGCGGCGGGATGAGCGCGGTGGCCGCCCCCTGCGACTGGGTGCAGGGCCGCATAGAACAGTGGTCGGGCAGGCTCTCCGTGGCCGCCGTCAACGGACCGGCCTCGGTGGTGATCTCGGGGGACGACGAGGCTCTTGACGAGTTCGCCGCGCTGGCGGCGGAGGACGAGGTGCGGGTCCGCCGGGTCAAGGTCGACTACGCCTCGCACTCCCACCACGTCGAACGCATCCGTGAGCGCCTGCTGGCAGACACAGCGGCGATCACCCCGGGGGAAGCGGCGGTGACGTTCCACTCCACGGTCACCGGCGCACCGCTCGACACGCGCGCGCTCGACGCCTCGTACTGGTACGACAACCTGCGCTCGATGGTGCGGTTCGGCGAGGTCGTCGACGGCCTGATGCGCACGGGCGGCGGCGTGTTCGTGGAGGTCAGCCCGCACCCGGTGCTCCAGGTGGCGATGTCGGAGGCGGCCGACGCCCAGGCGGACCCGCCGACGGTCGTGGGCACCCTGGACCGCAACGACGGCAGCACCGGCCGGATCCTCGCCTCGCTCGCCGAACTGCACGTACGGGGCGTGCCGGTGGACTGGTCGGCCGCGTTCGCCGCGGCCCGGCCGCGCCGGGTCGGCCTGCCGACCTACCCGTTCCAGCGGCAGCGGTACTGGCTGACGGCGCCCGACGACACGGACACCGACGCCGCGTCCGCGAGCGGTGCGGACACCGCGGCGGTCACGGACCTGGACTCGCAGGCAGCCGTCCTCGACCTCGTGTGCACCGAGACGGCGGCGCTGCTCAGCACCAAGGACCCGGCGCCGACCGCGGCCGATCTCCTGCTGCGGACGGGCGAGACGTTCAAGACCCTGGGGTTCGACTCCTCGACGGCGGTGGCCCTGCGCAACCGGCTCACCTCGGTGAGCGGCGTGCGGCTGCCGGCCACCGTCGCGTTCACCTACCCCACGCCGCACAAGCTCGCTTCCCGCATCTTCGCCCTGCTGGAACCGCCGGCCCCCGCCGTGCCGGAACCGGTGGCGGACCCGATCCCCGAAGACCGCAGCGACGACGATCTCTTCGCCCTGATCGACCGCGGTTACGCGTGACCGCACCCGTACTTCTGAGCAACTGTTGAGGGAGGCTCCTGGTGGAGGAAGTCGACAAGCTCCGGTCCTACTTGCGACGCGCGGTCGACGACGCGCAGCAACTGCGCGAGCGCGTGCGCGAGTTGGAGGAGTCCGCGCGCGAGCCCATCGCGGTCGTGGGCGTGGGGTGTCGCTTCCCGGGTGGAGTGACGTCCCCCGACGAGCTGTGGGGCGTCGTGGCCGACGGTGTGGACGCGGTCAGCGGCTTCCCCGCGGACCGCGGCTGGGACCTGGACGCGCTGTACTCCCCGGACCCGGAGACGCCGGGTACGACGTACACGCGCTCGGGCGGGTTCCTGCACGAACTCCCGGACTTCGACGCGGAGTTCTTCGGCATCAGCCCGCGCGAGGCCCTGGCGATGGACCCGCAGCAGCGGCTGCTCCTGGAGACGTCGTGGGAGGCGCTGGAGCGGGCGGGCATCGACCCGGCCGCGCTGCACGGTTCGCCGACCGGCGTGTTCACCGGGCTCTACGGTGTGGACTACGGCCCCCGGATGGGCGGCCGCGCGGCCGGTGAGGTGGAGGGCTACGCGAGCACCGGGTCCTACACCAGCGTGGCCTCGGGCCGGGTGGCGTACACGCTCGGTCTCGAGGGTCCCGCGGTCTCGCTCGACACCGCGTGCTCGTCGTCGCTCGTCGCCGTCCACCAGGCGGTACGTTCCCTGCGCGCGGGGGAGTGCACGCTGGCCCTGGCCGGCGGCGCCTCGACGCTGTCGACCCCGGGCCTGCTGGTCGAACTCGCCCGCCAGCGGGGCCTGTCGGCCGACGGCCGGTGCAAGGCGTTCGCGGAGGCGGCCGACGGGACGGGGTTCTCCGAGGGTGCGGGTGTGCTGGTCCTGGAGCGGCTGTCGGACGCGCGGCGCAACGGGCGCCGGATATGGGCCGTGATCCGTGGCTCCGCGGTCAACCAGGACGGCGCGTCCAACGGCCTGACCGCACCGAACGAACTGGCCCAGCAGAAGGTGATCCTGGCGGCGCTCGCGAACGCCGGGGTGGCGGCCGCTGAGGTCGATGCCGTGGAGGCGCACGGCACCGGCACCAGGCTCGGCGACCCGATGGAGGCGCAGGCGCTCCTGGCGACGTACGGGCAGGACCGCAGCGGTGAACAGCCTTTGTGGCTGGGGTCGTTGAAGTCCAACATCGGGCACACGCAGGCGGCGGCTGGGGTCGGCGGCATGATCAAGATGATCATGGCGATGCGGCACGGGGTGCTGCCCAGGACCCTGCACGTGGACGCCCCGTCCTCGCACGTCGACTGGGAGGCGGGCGAGGTCCGGCTGCTGACCGAGGCGCGGCCGTGGCAGCCCGACGGGCGCCCGCGCCGCGCGGGCATCTCGGCCTTCGGCATCAGCGGCACCAACGCCCACCTCATCCTTGAACAGGCACCGCAGGAGCAGGCACCGCAGGAGCAGGATCGATCCGCCGGTCCAGCCCGGGAGTCGGACTCCCCGGCAGACCCCGCCGTGATCCCGTGGGTGCTGTCCGCGCGCTCCGCACCGGCCCTGCGGGCCCAGGCGGAGAAGCTGCGCGACACCCTCGCCGCGGACGCGGACCTGCCGCTCGCCGGGGTGGGCCGGTCGCTGCTGACGACCCGCTCGCTGTTCGAGCACCGCCAGGTGGTGATCGGCGGAGACCGGGACGAGCTGCTCGCCGCCCTGACCGCCGCGGCCACCGGGGACGACAGCGGTCACCCCGGACTCGTCTCCGGAGCCGCGCAGCCCGTCGGCAAGACGGTGTTCGTCTTCCCCGGCCAGGGCTCGCAGTGGGCCGGGATGGGGCAGGAACTGTGCGCCGCGTCCCCGGCGTTCGCGGCCCGGATGCGCCAGTGCGCCGACGCGCTCGCGCCCTACGTGGACTGGTCCCTCTTCGACGTGCTCGGGGACGCCGGGCAGCTGGAGCGGGTCGACGTCGTGCAGCCCGTGCTGTGGGCCGTGATGGTGTCGCTGGCCGAGGCGTGGCGCTCGTACGGGGTGGAGCCCGCGGCCGTCGTGGGCCACTCGCAGGGCGAGATCGCCGCCGCGTGCGTCGCGGGCGCCCTGTCCGTCGAGGACGCGGCGAAGGTGGTCGCCCTGCGGTCGAAGGCGGTCCTCGCGCTGTCCGGGCGCGGCGGCATGGTCTCGGTCGCGCTGCCCGCCGACGACGTCCGCGCGCGGCTGACGGACGGCCTGTCCGTCGCCGTCGTCAACGGGCCCTCCTCCGTGGTCGTCTCGGGCGACGTCGCCGAACTGGACGCGCTGCTGGCCGCCTGCGAGGCGGACGGCGTACGGGCGCGCCGCATCCCCGTGGACTACGCCTCGCACTGTGCGCACGTGGAGGACATCCACGACGAACTGGCCCGTGTTCTCAAGGGACTTCAGCCCAAGGCGGCCGAGGTCCCGTTCTTCTCGACGGTCACGGCCGACTGGCTGGACACGACGGGTCTCGACGCCGAGTACTGGTACACGAACCTGCGCCGCACGGTCCGCTTCGAGGAGGCGACCCGCGCCCTGGCCGAGCAGGGCTTCCGGTGCTTCGTCGAGGCCTCGCCCCACCCCGTCCTCACGGTCGGCACGGAACAGACCCTGGACAGCGCGGGCGTCGAGGCCACCGTCGTGGGCACGCTGCGCCGCGGAGAAGGCGGCCTCGCGCAGCTGTACCGGTCGGCGGCCGAGGCCTTCGTGGCGGGCGCCGCCGTGTCGTGGCGGACCGCGTTCCCGGAAGCGGACGGGGACGGGGACGGTGCCGCGGTCGAGCTGCCCACCTACGCCTTCCAGCGACAGCGCTACTGGCTGACCGCCCCCGACGAGACGACCGGCGGGGGCACATCCGACCACCCGCTGCTCGACGCCGCGATCGACCTGCCCGCGTCCGACGGACACGGCGGCGTCGTGGGCAGCGGACGCCTCTCCCTCGAACGCCACCCCTGGCTCGCCGACCACGTGGTCCACGGCGCCGTCCTCGTACCGGCATCGGTCCTCGCGGAACTCGCGGCGTGGGCGGCGGACAAGGCGGGACACGACACCGTCGCCGAACTCGCCCTGGAGACACCGCTGGTGCTCTCCCGCACGGCCGACCGCGAGATCCGCGTGGTGGCCGACGGCCGGGGCGAGATCACCGTCCACTCGCGGGGCGAGGGCGAAGCCGCATGGACGCGCAACGCCGTCGGAACCGCCGCAACCGCCGCAACCGAAGCCGACCGGGCCCGGGCGGAGGAAGGTCTCGCCGCGTGGCCTCCCGCGGGCGCGGCCGGTGTGCCCTTCGAGGACGAGTACGCCAGGCTGGCCGCCCTCGGGTTCGCGCACGGGCCCCGGCTGCGCGGACTGCGGCAGGTGTGGCGCCAGGGCGACGTCCTGTTCGCCGAGGTGGAACTGCCCGCGTCCGACAGTGCGGGCCAGAGCGGGTTCCGGATCCAACCGGCCCTGCTGCACGCCGCGTTGCTCCCGGTCGGCCTCGGCGGTTTCGTCGACGGCGACCGGCCCGAGGGCTGGCTGCCGCTGCGCGCCACCGGCATCCGCCTGCACGGCGCCGACCGGGCGTCCGTGCTGCGCGTGCGGCTCGCGCCCGCGGGCGAGAACACGCTGTCCGTGACCCTCGCGGACCAGAACGGCGCACCCGTCGGCGGCATCGACGCGCTGACCCTGGCGCCCGTGGACGTCGCGCGGCTGACCGAGCTGAGCTTCGACCACCAGGACTCGCTGTACCTGACCGAGTGGCTGCCCGTCGCGACCGGTCAACCCGCCGTCGATTACGCGGTGTTGGGCGAGGGCGATACGGCCGAGGGTGCGGTGGCCGAGGGGCGGCCGGTCTTCGCCGACCTCGGTGAACTCGCCGCCTCTGACGGGGAGACACCCCCGCTCGTCCTCGCCGCCGTCGACCCGCCGGGCACGGACGGTGCTGTGGGCGCCGTGGGTGACGACACGCCTGCCGCCGTGGAGCGCGGCCTGCACCGCGTGCTGCGGTGGACGCAGGCCTGGCTCGCCGAGGACCGGTTCGCCGACTCGACGCTGGTCGTCGTGACCCGGCACGCCTTCCCCGGCGAGCAGGACGCGCACATCGATCCCGTGGCCGCCGCGATCTGGGGGTTCGTCCGCACCGCGCAGACCGAGAACCCCGGCCGGTTCACGCTCGTGGACACCGACGGCGCGGCCGCCTCCCTGGCCCGCGTCCCGGCGGCCGCCGCGACCGGAGAGGCCCAGCTCAGGATCGGCTCCGGCGCCGTGACCACCCCCCGACTCACCCACGTACCAAGGACATCCGCGGCCCCGGACGTACCCGACGCGCCCGCTCTGGGCTCCGGCACCGTCCTGATCACCGGCGGCACCAGCGGCCTCGGCGCCAGGCTCGCCCGGCACCTCGTGGCACGGCACGGAGTACGCCACCTCGTACTGACCAGCAGGCGGGGCCAGGCGGCCCCCGAGGCGGCGGCACTGCGGGCCGAACTGACCGAGGCGGGGGCCGGGGTCGAGATCCCGGCCTGCGACGTCACGGACCGCGACGCCGTCGCCGGACTCATCGCCGCCGTCCCCGCGGAGCACCCGCTGACCGCGGTGATCCACTGCGCAGGCCTGCTCGACGACGGCGTCGTCGAGGCGCTGACCGAGGACCGCCTGGACACGGTCCTCGCCCCGAAGGTGCGCGGCGCCTGGCACCTGCACGAGCTGACCCGGCACCTCGACCTGTCCGCGTTCGTCCTGTTCTCCTCGATCGCGAGCGTCCTCGGCACCGCGGGACAGGCCAACTACGCGGCGGCCAACGGGTTCCTGAACGCCCTGGCCGGGATCCGTGCGGCCGCGGGCCTGCCCGCCACGTCGCTGTGCTGGGGCTTCTGGGCCGACCGCAGCGAGATGGTCGCCGACCTCGCCGACCGGGACATCGCCCGCCTGCAGGGGCAGGGCGTCCAGCCGATGGCGTCGCACGAGGGCCTCGCCCTCTTCGACGCGGCGCTCTCCTTTGCCGAGCCGGTCCTGGTGCCCGCCCGCCTCAACCTCGCGGCGCCGCAGGCGGCTTCACCCCTGCTGCGCACCCTGCTCGGCGCACCCGGCGGCGGGCAGGCGGGCGGCGACTTCGGCGACACCGCCCTCGCGCAGAAGCTGGCCGCGCTGTCGCCGGACGAGGCGGAGGGGGCCCTCCTCGACGCCGTCCGGGCGCAGACCGCGCTCGTCCTCGGCCACGCCGACCCCCAACGGGTCGGCTCCGCCGCGGCGTTCAAGGACCTGGGGATCGACTCGCTCACCGCGCTGCAGCTGCGCAACAAGCTGTCGGCGGTGACCGGACTGAAGCTCCCCGCCACCCTCGTGTTCGACCACCCGAACCCGGCCGCCCTCGCACGGTTCCTCCACCAGAGCCTCGCCCCCGACGCGGGAGCGCAGTCTCCGGCCGACCACCTGGTCCAGGAGATCGAGGGGCTCGGCGCCCGCCTCGAGGACGCGTTCACCGAGCTCGCGCAGGCGGACCAGGCCACCATTTCCACGCTGCTCGGCGAACTCCAGGGCCGGGTCCGTTCGCTGGCGGGCGCCGGGTCGCCGGCCGGCATCGTCGATCAGATCAGTTCGGCATCAGCGGACGAGCTGCTCTCGCTGCTGGACAAAGAGCTCGGCTAGGGGAGACCGATGACGAACGACAACAACGCCGAGGTCCTCGAGTACCTCAGGCGGACCTCGATCGAGCTGATCGAGACCCGCAAGCGCCTCAAGGAGCTGACGGACGCCGCCGCCGAGCCGGTCGCGGTGGTCGGCGTCGCCTGCCGCTTCCCGGGCGGCGTCGCCTCTCCCGAGGACCTGTGGGACGTGGTGCGCACGGGCACGGACGCCGTCGCGGGCTTCCCCGAGGACCGCGACTGGGACCTGGAGGGCCTGTACGACCCGGACCCGGACCGGCCCAACACCTGCTACACGCGCTCGGGCGGATTCCTGTACGACGCGGGCGACTTCGACGCCGAGTTCTTCGGGATCAACCCCCGCGAGGCGCTCGCCGCCGACCCGCAGCAGCGGCTGCTCCTGGAGACGTCGTGGGAGTCGCTCGAGCGGGCCGGGATCGACCCGGGGACGCTGCGCGGCAGCGACACCGGCGTCTTCACCGGCATCGCCTACTTCGGCTACGGCAACCACTTCGCGACCCCCGAGGCCGTCTCGGGCTACGGGCAGACCGGCTCCCTGCTGAGCGTGGCCTCGGGCCGGGTCTCGTACACGCTGGGTCTCGAAGGTCCTGCCGTGTCGGTCGACACCGCGTGCTCGGCATCGCTCGTCGCCGTCCACCAGGCGGTGCAGTCGCTGCGGCAGGGCGAGTGCGGTCTCGCCCTGGCCGGTGGCGTCACGGTGATGGGAACGACGCAGGTGTTCCGGGAGTTCGCGCGGCAGCGGGGCCTGTCGGCCGACGGCCGGTGCAAGGCGTTCGCGGAGGCCGCCGACGGCACCGGGTTCGCCGAGGGCGCGGGTGTGCTGGTCCTGGAGCGCCTGTCGGACGCGCTGCGCAACGGGCGCCGGATATGGGCCGTGATCCGTGGCTCCGCGGTCAACCAGGACGGCGCGTCCAACGGCCTGACGGCGCCCAGCGGCCCGGCGCAGCAGAAGGTGATCCGGGCGGCCCTCGCGAACGCCGGTCTGTCGGCCGGTGACGTGGACGCGGTGGAGGCGCACGGCACGGGCACGACGCTGGGTGACCCGATCGAGGCGCAGGCGCTCCTGGCGACGTACGGGCAGGACCGCCCGGCCGAACAGCCTTTGTGGCTGGGCTCGTTGAAGTCCAACATCGGGCACACGCAGGCCGCCGCCGGGGTCGGCGGCATCATCAAGATGATCATGGCGATGCGGCACGGCGTGCTGCCCAGGACCCTGCACGTGGACGCCCCGTCCTCGCACGTCGACTGGTCGGCGGGGGCCGTGGAGCTGCTGACCGAGGCGCGGCCGTGGCAGCCCGACGGGCGCCCGCGCCGCGCGGGCGTCTCCAGCTTCGGGGCCAGCGGCACCAACGCCCACCTCATCCTCGAAGAGGCCCCGCAGGGCGAGCCGGCCCCCGAGCCCGCGCCCGAGTGCCAGACCGCGTCCGAGGCCGGGCCCGCACCCGCGCAGGAGCCGGCGCCCGACCCCGTGAACCTCCCCGACGGGCTCGTGCCCTGGGTCCTGTCGGCACGCTCGGAACAGGCGCTGCGGGCACAGGCGCAGAAGCTGCGCGCGTACGTCACCGATCGCGACGGGCTCGATGGGCTGGATGGGCTCGACGGGCTTGTTGACATCGGCCGGTCCCTGGTGGCGACCCGGGCGCGGTTCGACCACCGCGCGGTGGTCATCGGCCGCGACCGCGACGAACTGTTGAGCGCACTCACCGCGCTGGGCGAGGGCACCGAGGCCGCAGGGGAAGTGCACGGCGTCGCCAGGGAACTGGACGGCTGCGTCTTCATGTTCCCCGGCCAGGGCTCTCCCTGGGCCGGGGCGGCCAAGCCGTTGTACGAGGCCTTCCCCGTCTTCGCGCGCAGCCTCGACGAGATCTGCGCCCGTTTCGACGCCCATCTGCCGTTCGCCCTCAAGCCGTTGCTCCTGTCCGACGAGCCCGCCGACCCCGAGCGCACGGACATCGCGCAGCCCGCGCTGTTCACCCTCCAGGTCAGCCTGTACCGGCTCGTCGCGCAGTACGGTCCGCGGCCCGACCGCCTGATCGGGCACTCCGTCGGCGAGATCGCCGCCGCCCACGTCTCCGGGGTCCTCGACCTCGACACCGCGACGAAGCTCGTCGCCGCCCGCGGCCGGGTCATGCAGACCGTCACCGAACGCGGCGCCATGCTCGCCGTGCGCGCCTGCGAAGCCCGGATCCAGCCGCTGCTCGACGCGTACGACCGCGTCGGCATCGCCGCCGTCAACGGCCCGGAGTCCGTCGTCGTCTCGGGCCTGCGCGAGCACGTCCACGCGCTGCGGGACCGGCTCGTCGCCGAGGGCACGTCCGCGAAGCTGCTCCCCGTCGACCACGCCTTCCACTCCCCGCTGATGGACCCGGTCCTGGACGAGTTCGCCGCGGCGCTCGACGGGCTGCCGGGCGACGGCGGGCTGACGATCCCGATCGTCTCGACCCGGCTCGGCCGCGAGGCCACGCTCGGGGAACTGACGTCCGTCGCCCACTGGGTGGACCACGTCCGCGAACCCGTCCGCTTCTACGACGCCGTGGAGCAGGCCCGCGCGGCCGGGGCGCAGATCTTCCTCGAGGTGGGCCCGGGCGCCACGCTCGCGAGCATGACCGCGGAGGCCTTCGCCGCCGAGGGCGTCGACGACGTACTGGTCCTGTCGGCGTCGCGCCGCGACCGTCCTGCGGCGCGGGCGCTGCTCGGCGCGCTCGCCGGGCTGCACGTCCACGGCGGGCCGGTCGACTGGCACGCCGTGTTCGGGACGGGCCCGGTCGTGGACGTACCGACGTACGCGTTCCAGCGGCAGCACTACTGGCTCGACCTGCTGTCCGGGATGGGGTCGGCGGACGTCGCCTCCGCCGGTCTGGCCGCCCCGGGACACCCGCTGCTCGGCGCGGTGGTGGAGCACCCCGGCACCGACGAGGTGGTGTTCACCGGCCTGTGGTCGCTGCGCACCCACGACTGGCTGGCCGACCACGCGGTGTTCGGCGCCGTCGTCGTACCGGCGACGGCCCATCTGGACCTCGCCCTGTCGGTCGGCGACCACGTCGGCTGCGCGGCGGTCGAGGAACTCACCCTGGAAGTCCCGCTGATCCTGCCGGACGCGGGCGACGTACAGGTACGGATCGTCGTCGGCGCCCAGGACGAGACGGGACGCCGCGGCATCGACGTGTACTCGCGCTCCGGCGCGGACGGCGACGACGGCGACGGCGGCGCGGACGGTGCGCAGACGGCCGACTGGGTCCGGCACGCGCGCGGCACCCTGGCGGCGCGGACGGAAGCCGGGCCGGAGGCCGCGGGCGCCCGGGCCGACGACGCGCGTGCGCTCGCCGCGTGGCCGCCGGCCGGTGCCGAGCGGATCGGCATCGACGCCCTCTACGACACCTTCGCGGACGCGGGCTTCGACTACGGCCCGGCGTTCCGCGGGCTGCGCGAGGTCTGGCGCAGCGGCGACGACCTCTTCGCCCTCGCGAGCCTGCCGCAGGACGAGGGTGGCCCGGCCGACGGCGGATTCGTCGTGCATCCCGCGCTGCTCGACACCGTGCTGCACGCGGCCGTCGCCGGCGGGTTCATCGAAGTGACGGGCGAGCAGGGCTGGATGCCGTTCTCGTGGTCGGGCGTCGACCTGGCCGCGGCGTGCGGCCCCGACGTCCGGGTCCGGCTGCGCCCGTCGGGCGAGGGCGTCGTGTCCCTCACGATCGCCGACGCACACGGCCGCGCCCTCGCGCACATCGGGGCCCTGACCTTCCGCCCCGCGAGCGCCGAACAGGTGCGCGCGGCGCGCGGCGGACAGCAGCAGTCGCTGTACGAGGTGCGGTGGCGGCCGGTGCAGTCCGGTGGTTCCGAGTCCCGGGCCGGGCGGTTCGGCGTGCTCGGCACGCGGGACGGCCTGGCCGGGCGGCTGGCCGCGGCGGGCGACGACGGCGTGGCGCTGTACACGTCCTTCGACGACGCCCTCGCGGGGGAGGTGCCCGGTCAACTCGCCCTGTTCCTGGACGACTTCGTGACCGCCGACGCCGATCCGCTCACCGCGGTCGGCGACGCCGGCAAGCGCGTCCTCGACTGGGCGCAGCGCTTCCTCGCCGACGACCGGGCCGCCGGATCGAAGCTCGTCGTCCTCACCCGCCTCGCCTTCGACACCGGGGCAGGGGAACGCGTCGAGAGCCTTCCCGGCGCCTCGGTGTGGGGTCTGGTCCGCTCGGCGCAGACCGAGCACCCGGGCAGGTTCCGGCTCGTCGACCTCGACGACGATGCGGCCTCCTGGGCACGGCTCGCGGACGCGCTCGCCCTGGGCGAGGACCAACTGGCCCTGCGCCGCGGCGAGTTGCTCGTGCCGCGGCTGGCGCCCGCCGCGCCCGCCGACCACCGGCTGCCGGCCCCGGCCGACGACACCCACCGCCTCGGCATCCCGGACAAGGGCACGCTGGAGAACCTCGTCTGGGTGCCGAGCCCCGAGGTCGCCGAGCCGCTGACGAGCGGCCAGGTCCGCATCGCGGTCCGGGCCGCGGGCCTCAACTTCCGTGACGTCACGATCGCGTTGGGGCTCGTGGACCGTACGGCCATCGACGCCGGACTCGGCAGCGAGGGCGCCGGAGTCGTCCTCGAAGTCGCCGACGACGTGCCGGGCCTGGCGCCGGGAGACCGGGTGACGGGCATCTTCTCCGGTTCGTTCGGCCGCGTCGCCGTCGCCGACCACCGCATGCTCACCCCCGTCCCCGACGGCTGGAGCTTCGCCGACGCGGCGTCCATGCCGTGCACCTTCCTCACCGCGTACTACGCGCTCTTCGAGGTGATGAAGCTCAAGAAGGGCCAGCGGATCCTCATCCACGCCGCCGCCGGCGGCGTCGGGATGGCCGCCGTCCAACTCGCCCGGCACGTCGGCGCCGAGATCTACGCCACCGCGAGCCCGGCCAAGTGGCCCGCGCTGCGCGCTCAGGGCATCGACGACGAGCACCTCTCCTCCTCGCGCGACCTGGAGTTCGCCGAGAAGTTCCTGCGCACCTCGGGCGGGCGCGGGGTCGACGTCGTCCTGAACTCCCTCGCGCACTCCTTCGTCGACGCCTCCCTCACGCTGCTTCCCGAGGGCGGGGACTTCATCGAGATGGGCAAGACGGACATCCGTGACCCCGAGCGGGTGGCGGCGGACCACCCCGGGGTCGACTACCGGGCGTTCGACCTGTACGCGTCGGGCCCCGAGACGATCGAGGGCATGTTCCGCGCCGTCATGCGGCTGTTCGCCGACGGTGCGGTCCGGCTGAGCCCGGTCTCCGTGCGCGACATCCGCGACGCGCGCCGGACGTTCCGCGAGATGAGCCAGGGCCGCCACGTCGGAAAGCTGGTCTTCGACCTGGGCGACGACCTCGGCGGCGGCACCGTCCTGGTCACCGGCGGCACCGGGGGAGTGGGCTCGGTGGTGGCGCGGCACCTGGTCGCCGAACGCGGCGTCCGCAGCCTGCTGTTGACCAGCCGCCGCGGCCCGGCCGCCGACGGCGCCGCCGAACTGGTCGCCGACCTGGAGGGCGCGGGCGCCACCGTCCGCGTCGTGGCCTGCGACGTCGCCGACCGGGCGGCCGTGGCGGAGCTGCTCACGGACCTGCCCGGACGGTATCCGCTGACCGCGGTCGTGCACGCGGCGGGCGTCCTCGCGGACGGCACCGTCGAGTCCCTGACCGGCGACAGCGTCGACCGGGTGCTGCACGCCAAGGCGGGCGGCGCGCTCACCCTGCACGAGCTGACCCGGGAGCACACCCTGTCGGCGTTCATCGAGTTCTCCGCCCTGGCCGGCCAGCTCGGCAACGCGGGACAGGCCAACTACGCGGCGGCCAACGGGTTCCTGGACGGTCTCGCCGCCCAGCGCAGGGCCGCCGGCCTGCCCGGCACCTCGCTGTGCTGGGGCTGGTGGGAGCAGAGCGACGGCATGGCGGGCACCCTCGACCAGGCCGACCTGTCCCGGCTGCGGCGGATGGGCATCGCCGCGATGCCGACCACCGAGGCACTGGCCCTGTTCGACGCGGCGACCGCCCTCGACCAGGCGGTCCTCGTCCCGGCCCGCGTCGACCTCACCGCGCTGCGGGGCCGCGGCGGCGACGAACTGCCGCCGCTGCTGCGCGACCTCGTCGACAGCGGCCGCCCGCGCCGGGGCAGGACCGCCGCGGCCAAGAGCAGCGGCGGGCCCGGCCTGGCCGCGCGCCTGGCCGCCCTGTCCGCCGACGAGGCGGCCGCGGCCACCCTCGACTGGGTCCGCGAGCAGGTCGCGCTCGTCCTCGGGCACACCTCAGGCGCGGTCGTCGACGTCGACCAGGCGTTCACCACGCTCGGCTTCGACTCGCTGACCGCGGTCGAGGTCTGCAACCGCCTGTCGTCCGCGACCGGACTGCGCCTCGCGTCCACCCTCGTCTTCAGCTACCCGACACCCCGCGAACTCGCCGACCACCTGCTCGGACTGCTGCGCCCGCAGCAGGATGCGGGCCCGGCCGACGAGGACGCAGCTCTCCGCGAAGCACTGCGGAACGTCTCGGTCGAGAGCCTGCGCGCCGCGGGCCTCCTGGAGCAGGTCCTGGCCTGCGCGGGCCCGCCCGCGCCGGACGCGGACACCGCTGCGGACGGCGCTGCGGACAGCGGCGCGGACGGACTCTCGGACGGCCTGTCGGAGATGGACCTGGAAGCACTGGTCGACCTGGCTCTGGAGGAGAAGCGGTGAGCGACATGACCAACTCCGGCGATCGCCCGGCGGACGGCGGCGACCGGGTCCAGCGGGCGCTGCGCACGCTGCTCGAGGAGCGCGACCGCCTGCGGCAGGAGAACGACGCCCTCAAGGCGGGCCGCGGCGAACCGATCGCCGTGGTGTCCATGGCCTGCCGCTACCCGGGAGGCGTGGCCTCGCCCGAGGACCTGTGGGACGTGGTCCGCGAGGGCCGGGACGTCGTCGGCGCGTTCCCCGACGACCGCGGCTGGCGGGACGTGTACGACACGGACCGCGACGCGATCGGCCGTACGTACACGAACCAGGGCGGGTTCCTGGCCGACGTGGCGGGGTTCGACGCGGAGTTCTTCGGCATCAGCCCGCGCGAGGCGCTCGCCGTCGACCCCCACCACCGGCTGCTCCTGGAGACGTCGTGGGAGGCCTTCGAGCGCGCGGGCATCGTGCCCGCCCGGGTGCGCGGGGCCGAGGTCGGCGTCTTCTCCGGGGTCAGCTCGACCGAGTACGGCTGGCGTTTCCTGGAGTCGGGCAACAGCGACCTCGAGGGCTATCTGCTGTACGGCAGTTCGCTGAGCGTGGCGACCGGCCGGGTCTCGTACCAGCTGGGTCTGACCGGCCCCTCGGTGTCCCTGGACACGGCCTGCTCGTCGTCGCTCGTGGCCCTGCACATGGCGGTGCAGTCGCTGCGGTCGGGGGAGTGCTCGCTGGCCCTCGCGGGCGGGGCCCTGGTGATGTCGACGCCCGCGGCGTTCGTCGAGTTCGCCCGGCAGGAGGCACTGTCGCCCGACGGCCGCTGCAAGGCCTTCGCGGACGCGGCCGACGGCACGGGCTGGGCCGAGGGCGTCGGCGTCCTGCTCCTGGAGCGGCTCTCCGACGCCCGCCGCAACAACCACCCGGTGCTCGCGCTGGTCCGCGGCTCCGCGGTCAACCAGGACGGGGCCAGCAACGGGCTGACCGCCCCCAACGGCCGCGCCCAGGAGAAGGTGATCCGGCGGGCCCTGGCCAACGCCGGGGTCGCCGCCCGCGACGTCGACCTCGTCGAGGCGCACGGCACCGGGACCACCCTGGGCGACCCCATCGAGGCGGGCGCGCTCCTCGCGACGTACGGGCAGGACCGGGCCGAGGGCAGGCCGCTGTGGCTGGGCTCCCTGAAGTCGAACATGGGGCACGCGCAGGCCGCCGCCGGAGTCGGCGGGGTCATCAAGACCGTGCAGGCCCTGCGCCACGGCCACCTCCCCAAGAGCCTGCACGTGGACGCCCCTTCGCGGCACGTGGACTGGTCGTCCGGCGGGGTCGAGCTGCTCGCGGAGGGCCGTGAGTGGCCCCGCGGGGACGGCCCGCGGCGGGCCGGAGTGTCGTCGTTCGGCGTCAGCGGCACCAACGCGCACGTGATCCTCGAAGAGGCCCCGGCACAGGACCAGGACCAGGACCAGAAACAAGAAGCCGGGGGCGTCGTCGGCGGTCTCGTGCCGTGGCTGGTGTCCGGCAGGACCGCCAAGGCGCTGGAGCAACAGGCGCGCAAGCTGGGCGAGTTCGCCTCCGCCGGGGCGGGTCCCGACCTCGCGGGCGCCGCCTGGTCCCTGGTGGCGCAGCGGTCGCGGTTCGAGCACCGCGCGGTGGTCCTCGGGCATGACCGGGCCGAACTCGCCGACGCCCTCACGGCGTTGAGCACCGGCACGGAGTCCCCCGCGGTGGTCCGCGGGAGCACCGGGAGCCTCGGTCAGGTCGCCTTCGTGTTCCCGGGCCAGGGCTCGCAGTGGGTCGGCATGGGCCGCGAACTGTACGACGCCTTCCCGGTGTTCGCGCAGAGCCTCGACGCGTGCGCGGCCGCACTCGCCGAGTGGGTCGACTGGTCGCTGCTCGACGTGGTGCGCGGCGCGGAGGGCGCCGCCGACCTGGAGCGCGTGGACGTCGTCCAGCCCGCCCTGTTCTCGATCATGGTGTCGATGGCCGCCCTGTGGCGGTCCTGGGGCGTGGAACCGGCCGCGGTGGTCGGCCACAGCCAGGGCGAGATAGCCGCCGCCCACGTGTGCGGTGCGCTGTCCCTGCGGGACGCCGCCAAGATCGTGGCGCTGCGCAGCAAGGCCCTGGTCGATCTGATCGGGCACGGCACGATGGCGTCCGTCGCGGAGTCCGAGGCCGTGGTGGAGGAGCGGCTCGGGCCGTGGCGCGAGAAGGTCGGCGTCGCCGTCGTCAACGGGCCGCGTTCCACGGTGGTGTCCGGGGAGCCCGACGCCATCGACGAGTTCGTCGCCAAGATGCAGGCCGAGGGCGCGCAGGCCCGCAGGATCCCCGTCGCCTACGCCTCGCACTCCCACCACGTGACCCGGGTCCGTGACCAGGTGATCGGTGCGCTGGGCGACGTACACCCGAAGACGTCGGCGCTGCCCTTCTACTCGACGCTGTACGGGAAGCCGACCGACACCGCGGGCCTGAACGCCGAGTACTGGTACAACAACCTGCGCGAACGGGTCCTGTTCGAGACGTCCGTCCGGCGCCTGGCCGAGGACGGGTTCGGGGTGTTCATCGAGATGAGCCCGCACCCCGTGCTGACCGTCCCGGTGGAGGAGACGGTCGAGGACCTGGCCGGGGGCGCCGACGCGCTGGTGCTGTCGTCGACGCGGCGCGGCGGCGGCGAAGTGGCCGCCGTGCTCGGCTCGTTGGCCGCGTTCCACGTGAGGGGCGGCTCGGTGGACTGGGACGCCCTGTTCACCGCGCGCCGCCGGGTGGACCTGCCGACGTACGCCTTCCAGCGGCAGCGGTACTGGCTGAGCTCGACGCACACGACGGCGGCCGAGGTCTCCTCGTCGGAGCAGCAGCCCGCGGGCGAGGACGAGCGTCTCGTCCCGCTGTCGGAGCGGCTCGGGGGTCTGACCGCCGACGAGGCGGGGGCGCTCGTCCTCGACCACGTCGTCGCGCAGGTCGCCCTCGTGCTCGGCCACACCGGTACCGACACGGTCGGCCCCGACGACGAGTTCATGAGCCTCGGCTTCGACTCGATGCTGTCCTCGGGCCTGAGCAAGCGCCTGACCGCGTCGAGCGGACTCAAGCTGCGGGCGAACGCGGTGCTGCGCCACCCGACACCGCGGCGGATCGCCGAGCACATCACGTCCTCGCTGGCCCAGGGCGGCCCGCGATGAACGTCCACCAATCGCTGAAAACGCTCAAATCGCTGGAAACGTTCAAATCGCTGAAAACGCTGAGGGGTTGATCTGTGTGCGTACGTTCGGTGCGTCATCTGCGCATGAAGGGATGTGGCGGGCGCAGCAACTGGCTCCTGACACGCCGAACCATGCACTGACCATGTGGGACGTGGACGGCGAACTCGACGCGGCCGTCATGGAGTCGGCGTTCCTGCACGTGATGGGCGAGGCGGAGGTGCTGCGCGTCAACTTCGTCGACGAGGGAGGCGAGGGCGGAGCCGGAGGCGAGGGCGGCGGGCTGCGCCTGCGCACCCGTGAACTCGGCGACTGGCGGCCCTTCTTCCTCGACCTCAGTGACCGGGACGACCCCGAGCAGGCGGCCCGCGAGGAGCTGGCCGACCTGGTGCGGGAGCCGTTCGACCTGGCGAACGACCTGCTGCTGCGGCTCGGCGTGGTCAGGCTCGCGCCGGCCCGCTCCCTCCTGGTGATCGCCTACCACCACCTCGTCTCCGACGGGTACGGTGCGGGCGGCCTGCTCTCCAAGCGCCTCGCCGAGGTGTACACCGCGCTGCTGCGCGGGCAGGACGTGGCGCCGCTGCCGCACCCGTGGGACGCCGAGTCGTTCGCCGCCGAGGCGGTCGCCTACCGCTCCTCCGAGCAGTTCACCGAGGACAGCGCGTTCTGGCGCGACTACCTGACGGACGCGCCCGCGCCCGCGCAGGTGCCGCGCGTCGCCCTGCCCGACGCCCTGCGCGCCACCCTCAACGAGCCGCTGAGCAGCGCCGACCGCTGGTCCGAGGTGGCCGGGACCATCGGCATGGTCAGCCGCACCCTGACCGTCCCGCGCGCCGAGTCGGACGCGTGGACCGAGGCCGCGAAGGCCTCCGGCATCTGGATGTCGCAACTGCTCGCCGGGGCCGCAGCGGTCTACTTCCGGCACCGCTGCGACCGCCCGGAGTTCCTCTTCTCACTGGCCGTGGGCAACCGCATCGGGGTCGCGAGCAGGACACCCGGCCTGGCCGTGAACGTGGTGCCGGTGCGGGTGAAGGCCCCGCTGGACGCGAGCGCCGCCGACCTCGCCGACGCGATCGTCGACGAGACGTACGAGATCTCCGACCACGCGGCCTGCCACTACTCGGACATCCAGCGGGCGAGCGGCACCGCGATGAGCGGCCGCGGCAGTTACGGCGCCGTCCTGAACGTCGTCGAGTTCGCGGAGCAGCTCCACTTCGGCGACAGCCCGGCGAGCTACTCCGGCGCGACGACCGGGACCTTCGAGGAACTGTCGATCGGCGTGTACGCGGACGGCAGCCCCGACAGCGACCTGTTCATCCGGCTCGACGCTCCCGAGAGCCTGTACGACCGTGCCGAACTGCGGTTCATCGGCGAGGAGTTGATCGCGTACATCCGCGCCGTGGTGGCCGACGGCGAGCGGCCGGTCGGCGCCCTCGACCTGCTGGCGGGCGCCGACCGGGAGCGGGTGCTCACGGCCCCGGACGCGGCCGCGCCGCAGGGGACGGTCACCGGGCTGTTCGCCCGGCAGGTGCAGGAGACGCCCGACGCGGTCGCGCTGGTGTCGGGCGAATCCACCGTGTCCTACCGGGAGTTGGACGAGCGCTCGGACCGGCTGGCCGCGGCGCTGCGCTCGCGGCACGTCGCACCCGAGACGGTCGTGGCGGTGGCGCTGCCCCGGTCGGTGGAGCTGGCCGTCGCGCTGCTGGCCGTGGCGAAGGCGGGCGCGGCCCATGCGCCGGTCGACCCCGCGTCGCCCGCCGACGGGATCGCGACGCTGCTCGCCGACGCCTCGGCGGGAGCCCTGCTCACCGACGTGGCGACGGCCGGTGCGCTCGGCGACGGCCTCGCGGTGCCGGTGCTCGTGGCCGCGGACCTCGCGGCGGACGCGACGGGTGCGCCCGAGTCCGTTCCCGCGTACGAGGACGGTCTGCTGGCCGTCGTGCGCGGCACGTCAACGACCGGTGCGGACACGGCAGTCGGCGTGACGCACCGCAACGTGGTGCGGCTCGCCGGGCAGCGCGCGGAAGCCGGCCGTGGCGGCGTGCTGTGGCACGCCCCGCACGCCAGTGACGCGTTCGCCCTCGACCTGTGGGTGGCGCTCCTGAACGGCGGCCGGGCCGTCGTGGCCCCCGCCGGGGACCTCGACACCGATGCGCTGCAGGCGCCGGGCCTGTCCGCGGCGTGGCTGCCCGCGGGCCTGTTCTCCGCGATCGCGGCGCAGCGCCCCGAGGGCCTCGCCGGGCTCCGCGAGGTGTGGACCGGGGGCGAACGCGTCTCCGCGGCCGCGCTGCGCCGGGTGCGCGAGGCCTGCCCCGGCCTGACGGTCCTCGACGGCCACGTGACGACCGACGGCAGCGCCCGCTACGTGCTGGGACCGGGCCTCGCGCCGGTGCCCGTGGGAGTCACCGGCGAGTTGTACGTGGGCGGACCCGGCGTGACGCGCGGTCACCCCGGGCGGCCGGGAGCGACCGCCGAGCGGTTCGTGCCCTGCCCGTTCGGCCCGCCCGGATCGCGCATGTACCGCACGGGCGACCGGGTGCGCTGGAGCGACGACGGGCGCCTCGAGTACGTGGGCCGGGTCGGCGCCCAGTCGGACGTGCGCGGCATCCGCGTCGAGTGGGCCGAGGTCGAGGACGCACTGTCCGAGCACACCGACCTCGCGCAGGCGGCCGTGGACGCCAGGCCGGACGACACCGGGCAGCAGCGCCTCGTGGCCTACGTGGTGGCGGCGGCCGGCCGGAGCGTGTCGGCGGACGAGCTGCGCCGGTTCGCCACGGGGCGGCTGCCCGAGGTCATGGTGCCGACGGTCTTCACGGTCCTGGAGGCGCTGCCGGTGACGGCCGACGGGCGCGTGGACCGGGCGGCGCTGCCGGAGCCCGCGTTCGACGACGGGACGTACCGGGCCCCCCGCAACGACACCGAGCGGACCCTCGCCACGGCGTTCGCCGAGGTCCTCGAACTCGAACGGGTCGGCATCGACGACGACTTCTTCGACCTCGGCGGCAACTCGCTGCGGGCGATCAGGCTGACCGGCCTGATCCGGGCGGAGCTGAACCTGGAGGTGTCCATCCGCACGCTGTTCGCGGCGCGCACCATCAGTGGCCTGTCGGACATGTGGGCGGACCTCGGCCGCTCCAGCAGGCCGAAGATGCGCAGGCGGACCCGGGAGGGCGCGGTTCTCTGAGCCGTTCCCGTCGTGGTCAGGCGGGCAGGAGTGCCCCGGCGATCGTGTCCAGGACCTCCTGCTCGTGCTCCACGAGGTAGAAGTGCCCGCCGTCGTAGGTGTGCAGGGTGAACGGCCCGGTGGTGTGGTCGGCCCAGGCGCGCGCGTCGTCCTCGGTGAGCACCGTGTCGTCGCGGCCGGTGAGCATGTGCACCGGACAGCTCAGGGGCCGGCCGCCGCGGAAGCGGTAGGTCTCGGCGGCCTTGTAGTCGTTGCGGACGATGGGCAGGGCGAGGCGCAACAGGTCGCCGTCCTTGAGGATGTCGTCGTCCGTGCCGCCCAACGACCGCATCCGGGCGAGCAGTTCGGCATCCGTACCGAGGTGGACCCTGCTGAACCGCTGCCGGGACGGCGCGGGCCGGGCCGAGACGAACAGCGCCGCGGGCACCGTGCCCGACTCCTCGAGGCGGCGGGCCAGTTCGAAGGCGACGGTCGCGCCCAGGCTGTGCCCGAACAGGGCGACAGGGCCGTGCAGTTGATGCCGCAGCACGGGGAGGAGCCCGTCGGCCAGCTGCTCCACCGAGTCGAGCAGCGGTTCCCCGATCCGCTCGTGCCGTCCCGGGTACTGGACCGCGAGGACCTCGCACCGGCCGGCGAGCGCGCGGGCCATCGGGACGAAGAAGGACGCGTTGCCCCCGGCGTGCGGGAGGCAGACGAGCTGCACCGCGGCGGGCTCCGGCTGCCGGAAGCGGCGTATCCACAGCGTTTCGGGGTTCACGGTGGTCGTGGTCATGGGAGCCTGTCACCCTTTCCCTCACTGCCCCGGGAGTTCAAGGACAGGCCTCAAGGTTCTCTCGGCACGCTCCAGTCCGGCTTGAGCCGCCGGGCGTTCCTGTCCTGGTGCCAGGACAGGGAACCCGGGGCGGACAGCGGGTGCCGGCAGGGGTCCTGTCAAGGCGTATCGCCCGAACTCGCCCCGCTGCGCCCTCCCGGCAGGTCAGGCATTGTGAGGGCCCGTCAGGTGAGCGAGTGTTGCGCTATGGACACCACCCAGGCTTCGGACATCCCCACCCTGCCGGTCGATCGGCCCGGTGGCTGTCCCTTCGATCCTCCTGCCGAGCTCCGTGAGCGGCCCGCACTCGACCGGCTCACGTATCCCGACGGGCACGTCGGCTGGCTCACCACCACCCGTGACGTGACGCGTTCGGTGCTCGCCGATCCCCGGTTCAGCATCCGCTACGACCTGCTGCACCTGCCCTACGAGACCGGCACGGTCGGCCCCTACCCGCCCGCCGAGCCCGGCGACTTCACGGGGATGGACGCGCCGGAGCACGCCCGCTACCGGCGGCTGCTGGCCGGCGAGTTCACCGTGCGCCGCATCCGCAAGCTGACCGAGCGGATCGAGCAGGTCACGGCCGCCCAGCTCGACGAGATGGAGCGGGTCGGCCCGCCGACCGACCTCGTGACGGCGTTCTCGCTGCCGGTGCCCACCGCGATGATCTGCGAGATGCTCGGGGTCCCCTTCGAGGACCAGGAGGAGTTCCTGCGCCAGGCGGTCGTGATCACGGCCAGCAGGCCCGGCGAGACGATATCGCCCGAGGACTGGGCGAAGGCGGTCACCGACCTGCAGGAGTACGTCGGCAAGCTCGTCGAGAAGAAGCGCTCGCACCCCGGTGACGACATGCTCAGCGGCCTCACCAAGAGCGACCTCACCGACCAGGAACTGGCGAACATCGGTGTCATGCTGCTCGGCGCCGGCCTGGAGACCACGTCCAGCATGATCTCGCTGGGCACCTGGGCCCTGCTGAAGAATCCCGAGCAACTCGCCGCGCTGCGCGCCGACCCGTCCACGACGGAGGCCGCGGTCGAGGAACTGCTGCGCTACCTCACCATCGTGCCGGTCATCATCCGCACCGCGCTGGAGGACGTGGAGCTCGACGGGAAGCTCGTGCGCAAGGGCGAGACCGTCACGCTGCACCTGGCGCAGGCCAACCGCGACCCCAAGTACTTCGAGGCTCCGGACGGCCTGGACATCGGGCGCGACGGGGTCAGCCAGATCGCCTTCAGCCACGGCATCCACCAGTGCATCGGCCAGCAACTGGCCCGGGTCGAGCTGCGGGTGGCGCTCCCGGCGCTCCTCAACCGCTTCCCGACGCTGCGGCTCGCCGTGCCGGAGGACGAGATCGTGCAGAGCGGCACCGCCTCCATGGCCGGGGTCAAGAGCATGCCGGTCGCCTGGTGACACCCCGCACATGACGATTCCCTCCCCGCCGGGCCGAGTCGAGGCCGGGTGAGGAGGGAATCGCGGTTTTTCAGGAGTGGTTCTGCGCCGTCTGCCGACCGCCATGGCGGGGCCGCCGGTCAGAGGCTGCGGGCGGTGATGTCGCCGTTGGACGTGGTGGCGCGGATGTCGAGGGCGGAAGTGCCGTCGTTCTTCAGGGCGTTGTTGATCCGGCCGTGGGTCGTGCCGGCGTCCAGGGCGGCGGAGACTCCGGCGGCGGCGCCGACGGTGATGTCACCGGACTGCGTACGCAGGACGACCGTGCCGCCCATGGCCTCGGTGACGAGGATGTCGCCGCGGGCCGTGCTGATCTCGGCGGGCCCGCCCAGGCGGCCGACCTCGACGTCACCGTCGACGGCGGTCAGCTGCAGCCCCGCGGTCTCGTCCAGCTTGATCTGACGGTAGGCGCCCTCGAAGGCGACGTCGCCGAGGCGGCCGACCGTGCGCAGCTCCGCGCTGGCGGCCTTGGCCTGGACGCGGGAGCCGGCGGGCAGCTTCACGGTGACCTCGACGGCTCCGGTCGGGCCGAGGTACTGGTTCTTCACCGCGTTCGCGATCCGCAGGACCCCGTCCTCGAACGCGACGGTGGTCTGCTCGGCGGCCTTCACGTCGCGGCCCTTGGAGGCGCGTGCGGGCAGGACCTCGACCGTGGTGCTGGTGCGCTCGGCGGCGATGAACTGGACCCGCCCGGCGTTGACGTCGAGGACGACGGAGATCGGGGCGGAGGTGTCGAACTTCTGCATCGTGGCTCTCCTTGTACGGGCGCCTCAGAGTCTGCGCTTCGTCGTTCAGAACACTGGAAACGCTATATTGCTTTCCATATCTAGGCAACACTTCTTTTGCGTAAGCAAGGAGAACGTGCAGGTCACACGGCAATAATCGTTGCGGAGCCCTCTCGTTTAATGCAACGACCTGGACGGCGTTCGTTGCAATCACTGAGGATGAACGCTATGGTGACGGCGTTCGGAGCGCACACCACACCCACGAGGGGGCCCTGATGCCGGGAGGCAGACTCACCCAGCAGGAGCGGCAGCAGATCGCGGTGGGACTGGCCGACGGCCTGGCCTACGCCGAGATCGCCCGCCGCCTGGACCGTCCGACCTCCACCATCACGCGCGAGGTGACGCGCAACGGAGGCGCCACCGGCTACCGCGCCGACCTCGCCCACCGGGCCACCCAGCAGCGCACCCACCGCCGCCGGCAGACGGCGTCGGGACCCGGGCAGGTCTCCGCGCAGCCGTACGGGCGGGACGCGGAGGCGGTGCGCGACTACCAGGAGGCGCTCACCACGGTGTTCATGACCTCCGGCCTGCCCAAGATGATGGCCAGGGTCCTCGGCTCCCTCTACACCACCGACTCCGGCAGCCTGACCGCCTCCGACCTCGCCCAGCGCCTGGAGGTCAGTCCGGCCTCCATCTCCAAGGCGATCACGTATCTGGAGGGCCTGGCCCTCATCCGCCGCGACCGCGGCGGGCGCCGCGAGTTCTACACCGTGGACGACGACCTCTGGTACCAGTCGATGGTGCGCAGCGCCCGCGCCAACGACCAGTTCATCGAGGTGGCACGGCAGAGCGTCGGCATCCTCGGCCGCGGCACCCCGGCCGCCAACCGCCTGGAGAACGCCGCGCGCTTCCTCGACTTCGTCGGCGAAGCCCTCATCCGCGCGGCCGAACAGGGCCGCGAGGTGCTCTACACCAGGACGGACACGGCCGAGGACGGTCCCGCCGAGCCTACGGAGCCTGCTGCGTCCACGTGACCGGCAGTGCGTGGACGCCGTAGACGTTCATGTCGGTCCTGAGCCTCACCTCGGCGGCGGGCACGGCGAGTCGGAGGGTCGGGAAGCGGCGCAGCAGTCCGGCGAAGGCGGCCCGCATCTCGATGCGGGCCAGCTGCTGGCCGAGGCACTGGTGCACGCCGTGCCCGAAGGCGAGGTGGCCGCGGGCCCTGCGGTGGACGTCCAGGGTGTCGGGGTTCTCGAAGCGCCGCCCGTCATGTCCCGTGGCCAGCAGGGAGACGACGACGGTCGAGCCCTTGCCGATCGTCTCGTCACCCAGCTCGATGTCCTCGGTGGCGTACCGGAAGAAGATGTCGGCGACGGCCAGGTACCGCATGAGCTCCTCGACGGCGTCGGGCATCAGCTCCGGTTCGGCGCGCAGCGCGGCCGCCTGCTCGGGGTTCTCGAGCAGCGCGAACGCGCCGAGTCCCAGCATGTTCGCGGTGGTCTCGTGGCCCGCGATCAGCAACAGGAAGGCGACGCCGGTCAGTTCGTCGAGGGTGAGGTCGTCGCGGCGGGCCAGGTCGGACAGGATGTCCTCGCCGGGCTCGGCGCGTTTGCGCGCGACCAGGTCGGCCAGGTACGTGGTCAGCCCGGTGTAGGCGGCGATCTTCTCTTCGAGCACCACGTCCTTCTCCATGAACGTGGCCGCGTCGGCCTGGAAGCTCGTGCGGTCCTCGTAGGGGATGCCGAGCAGTTCGCAGATCACCAGCACGGGCACCGGCAGCGCGAACTCCTTGACCAGGTCGACCGGCGGGGTCAACTGCGCCATCCGCGCCAGCTGTTGCTCGGCGATGTCGTTGATGTGCCCCTCGAGCTCCTTCATGCGCTTGACGGTGAACGCGCCGGTGAGCATGCGCCGCAGCCGGGTGTGGTCCGGCGGGTCCATGGAGATGAACAGGCCCGGCACCTGCGGCTGCGGTTCGGTGGGGGCGGGCATGCCGGGAAGCTCGTACGGCATGTGGAGGACGCCGAGGTCCTGGCGGGAGCTGAACCGGGTGTCGGCCAGCAGCCGGCGGGCCTCGGCGTGGCCGGTGACCAGCCAGCCCTCGTGGCCGTCGGGGAAGACCAGCGGGCTGACGGGGCGGGTCTCGCGCAGCCGGGTCAGGTCCCGGGGCGGGTCGAAGGGGCCCGCGTCGCGGTCCATCGGGAGGCTGTGGGGGGTGGCGGGGGGCTGGCTCAAGGGTGATTCCCTTTCCGTACGGTCGAGTTGGACTCGATCACCCATCGTGGTGCACGTTGCGTGCCGTCACGGTCGGTGCCGCCCGATATGAGCCAGGTGCCGGATCTGCCTGCCGCCGCGCGCTCCGACGTTCCTCCACCGCCGCTCGAGCGGATGGGGGAAGCGTGCAGGAAGATGCACGGTCCTGAGCGTTCAGCCACAAGTGATTGCAACGTTTACGTCGCAATCTGTTGCATTAAGCTCAGGGCTGCTGCAACGATTTCTCTTCAACTACCTGCAAGAATGGCCAATACTCGCAACGTGTCTCTTGCCAGTTTTCTGAACGCAACGTAGCGTTTCCATCATCAGAAAACGACGCGCTTGAAGGAGCACACGATGACGAACAACCAGGGAACCCGCCACACGTTCGACGCCCCCGCCCCCATCGCGGCCGTCCTGGACATCCCGATCGGAAATGTCCGGTTCATCGCCACGGACCGGGCCGACGCCACCGTCGAGGTCCTGCCGGCCAACCCCTCCAAGAGCCGTGACGTGAAGGCCGCGGAGCAGGTGACGGTCGTCTTCGACAAGGGGGTCCTGCGGGTCGAGACGCCCGACGAGGTGACCCGGAAGGTCGGCCACCCCGGCACCCTCGACGTCACCGTCGAACTGCCCGCCGGTTCCCGGGTCGACGCCAAGACCTCCGTCGCCGAACTGAGCGGCGTCGGCCGCCTCGGCGACGTCACCTACGAGGGCGCCACGGGCACGGTCAAGCTCGAGGAGACCGGCAGCGCCCGGCTCACCCTCGCCACCGGGGACATCACCGTCGGCCGTGTGGACGGCCCGGCCGAAATCAGCACGCAGAAGGGCGACTTGACCGTCGCCGAGGCCGTGCAGGGCGCCGTCTCCCTGACCACGCAGCACGGCAACATCACCGTCGGCGCCGCGCAGGGCGTCTCCGCCACCTTCGACGCCAGCACCAACTACGGCCGGATCAGCAACGCGCTGAAGAACTCCGAGGGCGCCGGCGCGGGCCTGAACATCAGCGCCACCACGTCCTACGGCGACATCACCGCCAGCAGCCTCTGACGGGCGATGCCGGGAAGCGCAGCGCTCGGGCCACCCCCTGCACGGGGTGGCCCGAGCGCTGCGCTTCCCGCGTTTCGCGCGCTTGCGCTCAGTAGCGGTAGTGGTCCGGCTTGTAGGGGCCGTTGACGTCGACACCGATGTACGAGGCCTGCTCCGGGCGCAGCTCGGTGAGCTTGACGCCGAGTGCGTCCAGGTGGAGGCGGGCGACCTTCTCGTCGAGGTGCTTGGGCAGCACGTACACGTCGGTCGGGTACTCGGCCTGCTTCGTGAACAGCTCGATCTGCGCGAGGGTCTGGTCCGCGAAGCTGTTGGACATCACGAACGACGGGTGGCCGGTCGCGTTGCCCAGGTTGAGCAGGCGGCCCTCGGACAGCACGATGAGGACCTTGCCGTCGGGGAACGTCCACGTGTGGACCTGCGGCTTGACCTCGTCCTTCACGATCCCGTCGATCTTTGCGAGACCGGCCATGTCGATCTCGTTGTCGAAGTGGCCGATGTTCCCGACGATCGCCTGGTGCTTCATCTTGGCCATGTCGCTCGCCATGATGATGTCCTTGTTGCCGGTCGTCGTCACGAAGATGTCGACCTGGTCGACGACCTCGTCGAGCGTCGTGACCTGGTAGCCGTCCATCGCCGCCTGCAGCGCGCAGATCGGGTCGATCTCCGTGACGATGACGCGCGCGCCCTGGCCGCGCAGCGACTCCGCGCAGCCCTTGCCGACGTCGCCGTAGCCGAACACGAGGGCGGTCTTGCCGCCGATGAGGACGTCCGTGGCGCGGTTGATGCCGTCGATCAGGGAGTGGCGGCAGCCGTACTTGTTGTCGAACTTCGACTTCGTCACCGCGTCGTTCACATTGATCGCGGGGAACAGCAGGACACCGTCGCGCTGCATCTCGTACAGGCGGTGGACACCCGTCGTGGTCTCCTCCGTCACGCCGCGGATCTCCGACGTGATGAGCGACCAGTTGAGGGTGGAGCGCTCCAACAGGGCGCGTACGACGGCGAGTTCGTCGTTGGAGGCCTCGGGCAGCTCGCCGGTCTTCTGGTACTCGACGCCCTTGTGGACGAGGAGGGTGGCGTCACCGCCGTCGTCCAGGATCATGTTCGGGCCGCCGGTGGGCGAGTCCGGCCAGGTCAGCGCCTGCTCCGTGCACCACCAGTACTCCTCGAGCGTCTCGCCCTTCCAGGCGAACACCGGGATCCCGGCGGCGGCGATCGCGGCCGCGGCGTGGTCCTGGGTGGAGTAGATGTTGCAGGAGACCCAGCGGACCTCGGCGCCCAGGGCGACCAGGGTCTCGATGAGGACGGCCGTCTGGACCGTCATGTGCAGGGAGCCGGTGATGCGGGCCCCGGCCAGCGGCTGCGTCGCCGCGTACTCCTTGCGGATCGCCATCAGGCCCGGCATCTCGTGCTCGGCGAGGGTGATCTCCTTGCGGCCGAACTCGGCCAGGGAGAGGTCGGCGACCTTGAAGTCCGTGAACTCAGGCGACACGAATGCTCCTTGAACTGATGACGTTTCGGTGGATGTCCAGGGCCGCGGTGGACCTGTTCAGGGTGATGTAGTGCAGTCCGGGCGCGCCCTCGGCGAGGAGGCGTTCGGCCATGCCGGTGGCGTACTCGACGCCGATGCGGTGGCCCGCTTCGGGGTCGCCGTACGCGTCGGCGAGCCGGTGGGCCAGGTCGTCGGGGAAGGACGCGTCGCTGAGCTCGGCGAACCGGCGGATCTGGCGGATGTCGGTGGCGGGCATGATCTCGGGCACGATCGGGATGTCGCAGCCGGCCGCGGCCACCCGGTCGCGCAGCCGCAGATAGTCCTCGACGTGGAAGAACATCTGCGTGATCGCGTAGTCGGCGCCCGCCCGGCACTTGGCCACGAAGTGCCGGATGTCGGTGTCCCAGTCCGGGGAGCGGGGATGCCGCTCGGGGAAGGCGGCGACGCCGATGGTGAAGTTCCCCAACGAGCGTACGAGCTCCACGAGTTCGGCCGCGTGCCGGAAGCCGTCCGGGTGCGCGACCCAGGGTCCGTTCGGGTCGCCCGGGGGGTCGCCGCGCAGCACGAGGACGTCCTTGATGCCGGCGTCAGCGTAGGCGCCGATGATGTGCCGCAGCTCGGTCACCGAGTGGCCCACGGCGGTGAGGTGCGCGACCGGACGCAGCGTCGTCTGCGACTTGATCAGCCGGGTCACCTCGATGGTCCGGTCCCGCGACGATCCGCCCGCGCCGTAGGTCACGGAGACGAAGTCCGGTCGCATCGCCTCGACCTGACGGATCGTCTGCCACAGCGTCCGCTCGCCCGCGGCGGACTTCGGCGGGAAGAACTCGAAGGAAAAGGTCGTCATGCGCGGCCTCCCGCGTTGAAGTAGCTCGCCTGCGGGTGGTGGACGACGATCGCGTCCGTCGACTGCTCGGGGTGCAGCTGGAACTCCTCCGACAGCTGGACGCCGATCCGCTCGGGCCCGAGCAACTCGGCGATCTTGGCGCGGTCCGACAGCTCGGGACAGGCCGGATAGCCGAGGGAGTAGCGGCAGCCCTGGTACTCGGTGCGGAACATCGCGTCGAGCGAGCTCGGGTCGTCCGCCGCGATGCCGAGTTCGGCGCGCACGCGGGCGTGCCAGTACTCGGCGAGGGCCTCGGCCAACTGGACGGACAGGCCGTGCAGTTCGAGGTAGTCGCGGTAGGCGTTGGACGCGAACAGCTCGGCGGTCGCCTCACCGATCTTCGATCCGACGGTGACGACCTGCAGGCCCACGACGTCGACCTCGCCTGATCCCTCCGGGCGGAAGAAGTCCGCCAGGCACAGGTGCCGGCCACGGCTCTGCCGCGGGAAGGTGAACCGGGTGCGCTCGCCCCCGTGCTCGTCCAGGATGATCAGGTCGTCGTCCTTGGACACGCAGGGGAAGTAGCCGTGCACCACGGCCGCTTCGAGCATGTTCTCCGTCTGGAGCCGGTCCAGCAGACCGCGCAGGCGCGGCCGTCCCTCGCTCTCGACGAGGTCCTTGGTCAGCCCCCACTGCCCCCGGAAGAGCGCCGTCTCGTCGAGCCAGGAGGCGTACTCCTTGAGCTGGATGCCCTTGATGACGCGGGTGCCCCAGAACGGCGGCGCCGGGATCGGGTTGTCGACGGCGA
>NZ_JBITJZ010000026.1:0-57825 GCF_044460595.1 Streptomyces sp. NPDC050085
CCCCGCCTTGGGCAGTCTGCCGCCTGGGGCGGCAGGGTGGGCAAGGCGGCCCCCGAGCGCCGGGTGCGCGATACAACAAGGGCCCAGCCCGACCCGGGGACGCCCGCTCCGACCCGGGTCGCGCGCTCGACCCCCGTTCGGCTCACCCCACCGAGACCGCCCCCCGCGGCCCGTGCCACGGTGGTCCGAACGTCAGCACCGACGGCCGGAGCCGTGCCATGGCAGACCTGCAGGACGAACTGAATGCCCCCGCAGACGCAGGCGTGCTCGCGGCGGCATCCCTCCCCGCGCTCCCCGAACCCGACCCGACCCCGGCCCGCGCCCTGCTGGCCAGGCACCCCGTGGCGGACGGCTACTGCGGTCTGCCCGGCGCGCTGCACACCCTGCCCTGGTACGACCTGGAGCTGGGCGAGAGCGCCGTCGAGGCGGATCTGCCACGGCTGCGCGCGGGCGGCACCGGCGCCCTGCTGTGGGCGCTGCGCCTCGACGACACCCGGCCGGTCACCTCGGCGCTCGAACAGATCGACCTGGTCAACAACGTCGTGGCCCGCTACCCGGAGGGCCTGCGGCTTGCCGGCTCCGCCTCCGAGACCGCCGACGCCCGCTCGCACGGCCGGATCGGCGTCGTCCCGGGACCGGCCCCGGCCGCCGCGGCGGGCGACTCGCTGGGCACACTGCGCGCCCTGTACACGCTGGGCCTGCGCGTCCTCACGCTTGCCGGTACGCGTTGGAGCGATGACGCCGACACCGGCCTGACCCGCTTCGGCGAAGAGGTCGTACGGGAGATGAACCGGCTCGGCATGCTCATCGACCTCACCGGCGCGACCCCGGCGACGGCCGACCGCGCCCTCGCCGTGTCCAAGGCCCCCGCGGTCCTCACGCGCTCCGGTGCCCGCGCCCTGAACGGCCACCCGGACAACGTTCCCGACGACCTCCTCGCCGCGCTCGGCGCGCACAAGGGCCTGTGCCTGGTGCCCTGTTCGGTGGCGAGGACGGGCCCTGCGCTGCGCGACGTGGCGGACCACCTGGACCACGTACGACGCGTCGCGGGCCCCGAGTCCGTCGGGCTCTCCGGCATGTACGACACCGGGGACGCGCACCCCGAAGGCCTCACCGACGCCGCGGGCTACCCGGCCCTGATCGCGGAACTGCTCGACCGCGGCTGGACGGAGCCGGACCTCGCGCTGCTCACCTGGGGCAACGTCCAACGGGTGCTGCGCGGCGCGGAGTTCACCGCACGTGCCGCGCAGCAGCGCCGGGGCCCCTCGACCGCCACGCCGTAGGTCAGCCGGCGCACAGGCAGAACGGGTGCCCCACCGGGTCCGCGTAGACCCGCCACGTACGCGAGCGGTCCGCCGCGTCGAGCACCGTCGCCCCGAGCGCGAGGACCTCCTTCTCCGCGACGTCCAGGTCGGGCGCGGTCAGGTCCAGGTGGAACTGCTGCGAGGCGTCGGGCGCGGGCCAGGCGGGTGCCACGTACCCGGGAGCCTTCTGGAACGCCAGCGGCTGCCCGCCCGGCACCTCGAGATCGACCCATTCGCCGTCGTCCGCGGTGACGGTGCCACCGAGAACGGCCGCGTAGAAGTCGGCGAGCTCGCGCGGTTCGGGACAGTCCAGGACTACGACACCGAGTTGTGCGACAGGCATGAGGATCCTCCTCGGAGTTACCTTTACAGCGGCCCATGCGGTAACCGCCGCGTTACCGCATACTGGCGCACAAGAGGTAACGTCGCAACCATGACCGACCGTGCGCCCGCACCAGGTGGCCTGGCCCTGATCGAGGCCCTGGTGAACACGCTGCTCGACATCACCACGGGCGAGGACGCGCTGGAGCGGGCCGAGGTCCGCCGGAGCTTCGGCATCACCCGGGCCGACCTCGACGACGTACGAGAGCTGCGCGAGTCCCTGCGCGCGACGTGCCTGGCCCACGCGGGCCACCCCCCGCACCGCGAGGTGACCCCGCTCGGCGACCTGCTGACGCGGGCCCCGCTGACGGTGGCGATCGACGCCGAGGACGGCTCGGCGGAACTCGTCCTCCCGGACAGCACGGACAGCACGGACAGCGCCCCGCTCACCTCGAGGGTGGCCCTGGCGATCGCCCAGGCCGAGGCGGCCGGTACCTGGGTCCGCCTCAAGGCCTGCGAGGCCGAGGACTGCCACTGGGCCTACTACGACCGCAGCCCGGCGGGCAGGGGCCGCTGGTGCGACATGAGCGTGTGCGGGGCGCGGGCGAAGATGCGCAGGTACCGCGCGAAGTAGGCCCGTAGTGGGCCCGTGGGCCGTATGCCCGTACCGCTACGCGGAGGGGCGGCCCATCGCCCGGTACGTCCAGCCGGCCTCGCGCCACAACACCGGGTCCAGCGCGTTGCGCCCGTCCAGAACGACCCGCTCCGCAGCGACGGCGCCGAGCTCGGCCGGGTCGAGCTCCCGGAACTCCCGCCACTCGGTCAGGTGCAGCACGACGTCCGCACCCCGCACCGCGTCGAGCGCCGTCTCCGCGTACCCCAGCGTGGGGAAGAGGCGGCGGGCGTTCGTCATGCCCTTCGGGTCGTAGACGGTCACCTGGCCGCCCTGGAGGTGGATCTGCCCGGCGACGTTCAGCGCGGGCGAGTCCCGTACGTCGTCGGAGTCCGGCTTGAACGTCGCCCCGAGCACCGCGACCCGCTTGCCCAGGAACGAGCCGCCGCCGAGAGCCTCGCGCGCCATCTCGACCATCGCGCCGCGCCGCCGCATGTTCACCGAGTCGATCTCGCGCAGGAAGGTCAGCGCCTGGTCCGCGCCGAGCTCGCCGGCCCGCGCCATGAACGCGCGGATGTCCTTGGGCAGGCAGCCGCCGCCGAAGCCGATCCCGGCCCGCAGGAACTTGTGCCCGATGCGGTCGTCGTAGCCGATCGCCTCGGCCAGCTTGGCGACATCGGCGCCCGCGGGCTCGCACACCTCGGCCATCGCGTTGATGAAGGAGATCTTGGTGGCGAGGAAGGAGTTCGCCGCCGTCTTGACCATCTCGGCCGTCGGGAAGTCCGTCACGACGAGCGGCGTGCCCTCGCCGAGCGGCGTCGCGTACACGTCCCGCAGGAGCTTCTCGGCCCGCTCGCTGGTCACCCCGACCACGATCCGGTCCGGGTGCAGCGTGTCGTTCACGGCGAAGCCCTCGCGCAGGAACTCCGGGTTCCACGCCAGCTCCGCGCCCTCGGGCAGGATCTCGGCCAGCCGCTCGGCGGACCCGACCGGCACGGTCGACTTGCCGACGACCAGCGCGCCCGGCTTCAGGTGCGGCGCGAGCGAGGAGAAGGCGGCGTCGACGTAACTCATGTCGCACGCGTACTCGCCGTGCTTCTGCGGCGTGTTCACGCAGACGAAGTGGACGTCGCCGAAGTCCGCGACCTCCGCGAAGTCCATCGTGAAGCGCAGCCGCCCGCTCGACCCCTCGATCCCGGCGACGTGCTTGCGCAGCAGCTCCTCGAGACCGGGCTCGTACATCGGGACCTCGCCCCGCGTCAGCATCTCGATCTTCTCGGGTACGACGTCCAGGCCGAGCACCTCGTAGCCGAGCTCGGCCATGGCCGCGGCGTGCGTGGCGCCGAGGTAGCCGGTGCCGATCACGGTGATCTTGAGGGCCATAACGGGGCTCCAGAGGTGTGGGTGCTGCGTGCGCTGGTCGAGCATAGTCGGGGCATGCGCGGGCCCCTCAGCGGGCAACTTTCCCGCTGTCGCGCAACTCACGTATCCATGGCGTGGGCGGCGGCCTAAAATTTGGGTTACTTAACGGTAATTAGCATCGCTTGGAGCGTGAGACACCTTGGCCGGATCGGCTTCCAAGACCGGGACCGCCGGAAACGCGGCGTTCGACCTGTACCGCCCGTCCGAGGAGCACGACATGCTCCGGGAGACCGTCCGTGCGCTGGCCGAGGCGAAGATCGCCCCGCACGCCGCCGCGGTCGACGAGGAGGCGCGCTTCCCGCAGGAGGCGCTCGACGCGCTCGTCGCGGCCGAGCTCGCCGCGGTGCACGTCCCGGAGGAGTACGGCGGCGCGGGCGCCGACGCGCTCGCCACGGTCATCGTGATCGAGGAGGTGGCGCGCGCCTGCGTCTCGTCCTCCCTGATCCCCGCCGTGAACAAGCTGGGCTCGCTGCCCGTCATCCTCTCCGGCTCCGAGGAGCTGAAGAAGAAGTACCTGGGCCCGCTGGCCAAGGGCGACGCGATGTTCTCGTACTGCCTGAGCGAGCCGGACGCCGGTTCGGACGCGGCCGGCATGAAGACGCGTGCGGTGCGCGACGGCGACGACTGGGTCCTGAACGGCGTGAAGCGCTGGATCACGAACGCGGGCGTGAGCGAGTACTACACGGTGATGGCCGTCACCGACCCCGAGAAGCGTTCGAAGGGCATCAGCGCCTTCGTCGTCGAGAAGTCGGACCCGGGCGTCTCCTTCGGCGCCCCGGAGAAGAAGCTCGGCATCAAGGGCTCGCCGACCCGCGAGGTCTACCTCGACAACGTGCGCATCCCCGCCGACCGCATGATCGGCGCCGAGGGCACCGGCTTCGCCACGGCGATGAAGACCCTCGACCACACCCGCATCACCATCGCCGCGCAGGCGCTCGGTGTCGCGCAGGGCGCCCTCGACTACGCCAAGGGCTACGTCCAGGAGCGCAAGCAGTTCGGCAAGGCCATCGCCGACTTCCAGGGCATCCAGTTCATGCTCGCGGACATGGCGATGAAGATCTCCGCCGCCCGGGCCCTGACCTACCAGGCCGCGGCCGCATCGGAGCGCGGCGACGCCGACCTCACGTACCTGGGTGCGGCCGCCAAGTGCTTCGCCTCGGACACGGCGATGGAGGTCACCACGGACGCGGTCCAGCTGCTCGGCGGCTACGGCTACACCCGTGACTACCCGGTCGAGCGCATGATGCGCGACGCCAAGATCACGCAGATTTATGAAGGTACGAATCAGGTTCAGCGGATCGTCATGGCGAGGAACCTTCCGTAGCAGGGTTTTTGCAGGTCATAGGCGGTATGAAGGCTCTGGAAGTGGGCTCTTGCCTTCCCGCCCATTGCAGCCCGATCAAGGGTGTTCATGGGCGTCATCCTGGGGAAATCCTGGGGGAGTTGAGCCCCGAGAACAGTCGTTGACCAGCACAAACAACACAGCCCCCGGCATCGTGCCGGGGGCTGTTGTCGTACGTGGATCAGACGACCTCTGACGCCTCATTCTCCGTGGGGTCGTCGGCGCCGGGCGTCAGCATGGTCGCGATGGCTGCCCGACCGCGCTGCTCGGCCCCCTCGAAGATGTAGTGGTAGTGCTCCCTCAGCACGTCTGTGCTGCTGTGCCCCATCCAGTCGGCCACGTCGTTCTCAGGGACTCCGGCGTACAGCAGACGCGATCCGTAGTAGTGCCGGACAGAGTGAGGCTTGCAGTAGGGCACCCCGCCCTTCTTCAGCGCCACCATCCAGATCTTTGGGTAGAAGTACGACGCGTAGAGGTAGTTGGTGCGTGTGACATTGGGGAACAGGAGCCGTTCCGGCCCCCAGACGCCGTGGTTCTTGATGTGTCGCCGCAGCTCGAAGGCGACGTTGGGCGGCAGGGGCACGAGACGCCCTGGCTCTTCCTCGTCCCGGGCCTTGATGTGTCGCCGCTGGATCGCGCTGTTCTTGCCGGACTCAGTGGCGCCGTCCTCGGTGATTTGGAAGTCCACACGAAGCGTCTCGGTCTTGAAGTCGATCTGATCGCGTGTAACGGCCATGGCCTCACCAAGCCTCAGCCCGCACCCCGCCATGAGCCACAGCATCGCGCGGTACCTGGGCGGGCAGCCGTCCAACATCGCCAGGACCTCGCGGGTCGTCAGACGGGTTGCCTTGCTCTTGTGCTCGCGAATCTCCTTGGCGCGGCTACCCGCGTGCCGGATCTTCTTGCACGGGTTGCGGCCGATGATCTCGTTGATCACGGCCCAATCGATCATTCCGGAGAAGTACGAGAACCGCTGACGCCGAGTGCGCGCCGACAGCTTCCGATCCTGCTCCATCCACAAAACCCACTGCTCAATGTCCGCGACCTTGAGAGACACGATGGACCGGGCCTTGAAGAACGGTTCAACGGTCGTGTTGAGGATGGATCGGTACTGCTTCTTGGTGCTGTTGGTCAGCTTCCGCTGATTCATCCACTGCTCCCAGACGGCCGTCACAGGCTGCTTGCCCAGCCGGTCGTCCAAGTACGTGCCCGCGTCTAGCTCTTGCTCCTTCCGCTTCCGGTGGTCGTCGGCGCGCTTCTTGGTGTCGAAGCTCTTCTGTCTCTGCTTGCCGTCCGGGTCGTACCAGAACGTCGTCCACTTCTTCGGATCGTCCTTGGACCGCGTCACCCACGCCCGAGCCACAGGCTTCCCCTCCCGCTGATGACGCACGGACCACCCGGCGTCTCTCGCAGGAGCAGGGCGCTTGGGTGATCCGGATGTGGTGGCCGACCGGCCCCGTCACAGGTGGGCCGCAGCGCATCACTGTGGAGCGGGCGGACGGTGCTCCTGCGCGCGACGTGGCCCGAGGCATCTCCACAACAGTTCTTCGGAGGCTCGACCTCACGGCGGCCATGAACTTGGCCAAGCAGGCTCCGGAAATGCAGAGCACCTTGGAGGACGCGGCTCAGAGACTCAGCGAGTCAGGGGAGCGAGCTGGCCGCCTCCTGGCAGACGAGGGTGTCTCCGAGCGCTACCTGGCTCTCCTCGCTGCGACGTACAAGGGCATGGCCGATGCCGGGGCGCCCGCGCCTGTCAGATGGTTGGCGAGGGTGGTGGAGCGGCGCCCGGAGACAATCAAGGACCACCTCAAAAAGGCACGCAGGGATGGCTACTTGGGCACGGTCGCCGGTAAGGCCGGTGGAGAACTCACGGACAAGGCCCGAGCAGTTCTGAACTCGATGAGCGACGCGGAAAGCTGATCCACAAGCGAACTTCACATTTCGACAGCCCCCGAGGCCTCTCGGGGGCTCTTTCATTTCCTGGGGAGTATGTGACCAAGCTGATGACCGTTGATGAAGTGGCGAACTACCTGAGCAAGCCCCGGAGTTGGGTGTACGGGAACTGGAGAGCTGTACAGCTCCCGTTCCGCAAGGTGGGCCAGTCCCTCAGATGCCGACCGGCCGACTTGGAGAAGTGGCTGGACAACCAGAACTGAAGAGATTCCGAAGCGATGCCGTCCGGATCACCAAGGGGGCCAGCGCCCCGAAGGTGAAGCGTCAGCCGTTCAGTCTCGAGGACAAGGTCCGTGCCCGCATCGAGCTGCACGGCGGACGTGCCACGTCGTCTCAGGTGCTCCCGTACGTGGGAGCGTCGGCCGCCGAGGTCAAGGAACTGACCGGCATCGTCGTGACCGTAGAACGTTCGGGGAAGAGCGGCCGTCCAGCCACCGTCTTCACGCTGCGCGGTGACGCTTCCGAAGACGCTGTGTCCACCGAAACGGCTGCTCAACCTATGCCGGCCGCGCCGCAGCGTGAGCAGAACCGCGCCACGGTCGTGCGTCTGGACACCTACCGCCCGGAGCCCAAGCAGACCTCCATGCCTGCCCCCGCTCCGAAGCGGCCGGAACCGAATCTCGACGCAAACCCCTTCCGCGCTCTGCTCTAACCAATCAACACAACAGCCCCGGCCCGAATAGGGCCGGGGCTTCTTTGCTTCGGTGTCACGCCCGTTCGACCAGGGCGACCGATGTGCACATGCGGCGGAACCGGGTGTGCTGGGTGCGGCCGGTGTGGCTCATGCACTCGACGTCCACAGCCGCGCCGTCCGAGGAAAGGGGCGGCTTCCCAGTCGCATGTCAGGCACTTGGCCTCGAACGTCACTTCCGTATCCGGATGCTGTGTGATCCGGTGCTTCGCGTACCGCAGGACGGAGCGGGTCATCGCTTTGCGCTCCTTCTTGCCAGGGGTGGTTATCGCGTCGGGCAGGGGAGGTCTGGGGCAGCACGGTTGGGAGAGCACGTCACCAGGGCCAGGTACAGGAACGAGGGCCGTTCGAGGTAGAAGCCGTGGGACGCGTCACCGCCCCAACCGAGCCGTTCGGCCGCCGAGTTGACCAGTACCGCGAGGAAGGTGCTGTCACGGTCGGACTCCGACATGAACCGGGGTGCATACTCGGCGAGTTGCGCGCCCAGCCACTCGGCAGCTTCCTTGGGCTCCGTCCACGTGCCCCGGACGAACTCCCTGGGCTTGGTGAGCCACAGAGCGGTCTCCATCGGAGGCAGGCCTCCTGAGCGGAACTCCGCCCCGGCTTCCCGATAGCGCCGGTTGAGCTTGATCCCGTCCGTGTCGTCGTCACCGGCTGGCGGGGGCGGCGGGTTGGGGTGTGCGGGCCGCCTGTCGCCCTCCTGGTCGAGCCGTTGCTTGGAGCCGGTCCACAGATACCCATGGTGATGCACTGCTGGTTCCCCTTTGGGGGTGCAAGGGAGTGGGATCCGACCGGCTTCCGCCTGTTGGAGGGGGACGGAGACCGATCGGAGATGGAGCGACCGTCAGGCCGAGACGGTGAAGCGAGCCGGATCGATTCCGGCCGCGTCGAGTTCCTCAGAGGTGAAGCGCAGCGGGGTCATGTCGGGCTTCTTGCTGTCGCCCAGGGCCCACGCGTCGTCACCGATCTTGGTGAGGGTGACGCACCCTTCGGTGCAGGGGCCGCCGCAGGCCTTGTTGGACACGGCGGTTTCAGGGATGGGGAGTGCGTACAGGTCGGTCATCGCGGTGCCTTCCTGAGTGTCCGACAGTCCCAGGGCAGGACTGTCCTCCGCCCGTGTCGGGCGGAAGTGATCGGGGAGTGTGCTGCCTCAGGCTGAGCGGGGGAGTTTGGAGACCACCGTGACGCCCGGCCCTTCCGCCAGGACATCGCCGTGAAACAGCTCCTGCATGATCGTGAGGGAACCGGCAAGAGCCTCGGTCAGGCGCTCGCTCAATAGCGCGGCCTCGGAGGGCAGCAGAACCATTTCGGTGTCCGCAACGTGTTTGCCGTCCTTGGCAATCCACATGGGTACACGAATGAATCCGTCATCGTCCCGGTACGCCTTGCGGCTGGGAATCGGGTCGAGTCTCCAGCCCCGCTGCTGTGGTTCCTCGTTGCTCGCCATGAGTCCATCATTGGGAATCAAAGGTCTTGAAGGAAGCGCTAGTTACGTTGACGCATAAAGGCCTGTGCTGAGTCGGTAAGGAATGCCGTGGCAGCCTCACCCGTGAGTGCGTGCTCCCAGAACAGGTCGAACAAACCAAGGTGCTGGGATATGTCTCGGGGGTCCCTCTGGACGACTTCACCAGAGAAGAGTTCGACCGTAACCAGCCGATCGTCGTAGACGACGAAGATATTCATGGGCGTGCCGGGAACTTCGGCATCATGAGGGATGACGCCCAGGTGCACGTTCGGTTTCTCGTTCACCTTCGCCATGTGCGCGCACTGTGCGGCCATGACCTCCCAGGGCGCACGACGCCATCTGACGGCCTGCTCGGTCATCAGGAAGTAGAACGACCGTGAGGTGTCGTCCAGGATCTTCTGGCGCTCCATGCGGGCGTTCACGGCCCTGGTCACGTCCCGGGCCGGATCACTCTCCACAGTGGGCGACAGGGTGGCAGTCGCGTAGTCCCGCACGTGCAGCAGGCCCGTAGGAATGGCAGGCAGGAAGTGCCTCATCACCCGTGAGGAAGACTCCAGGGCCTTCAACTCGGCCTGCTTCTGGTGCAACCCCACTCGGGCATAGGTCCGCCAGGACGCATAATCCACATTCGCCCTGCGCGCGAGCCGCAGTATCTCGTCAGCCACTTCACCAGGAACCGCGAGAGCCTTCAGGATGCGTTCGACATCCATGACGGTAGGAAGGGCGCGGCCGGTCTCAATCCGGCTGATCTTTGTCTGGCTCATGTTGCAGCGACCGGCCAGGCGTTCGCCGCTCAATCCAGCAGCGCGACGGAGGCTCCGAAGAGCCCCCGCCAAATCCTTGCGCTCCTGTGCCTGTGTCTCAGGTTCGATAGGCACTGAATGGAACTGCGCTTTCGAGTGCTAGATCCCGCCACCGGAGATACTTTCCGATGTCGGGATTCTGGATCAGCTCACGGTTGATCTGAGTTCCGTCTTCGCGGTAGTTCAGGTGGACCACCGTGGTTTCGTCGAACAGCCAAAAATCCTGTTCTGGAAGGCCCGGGATCGTGCCGTCCGTCAAATCAACTATCTGGTAGTTCTCCCCGGCCGCGACATTGCCTGGGATGCACCACTCGAACAGGTAGCGGCTGTAGTCGGTCAGGGGTCGTCGCACGAGCTTGGCCCGCGTCATCCCGCGCCCGGCTGCGGCGTGCTCCCGGATCAGGTCGTGCCATGAAGCGTTGAAGCTCTCTGGCATCGGCTCCCCGGAGAGGAACGCGCGGACCGTCTCCGTCTCGGCGGGCATCGAGTAGGTCTGGTGGACCTCCATGCGGAACGCGGAGCGCTTGAAGTCCCGGAAGTACGACTGCCACTCCTCGCCGTCCAGCAGGATCGGGCTAGAGCCATCCACGGGCACGTGCGGCCTCCTTCAGGATCTCCTCGGGGACCAGGATCACCGATTCCCCTGCGGGCGACTGCCGGTCCACGTCGTACCCCTGGATGGCTAACATCCCGGGCTCTGCCGTCTCGTACACAGTCGGGCAGTCGCCGTTCCCGCATTTGTCGTCGTCAGTGCTCCTGCACGGACCGCCCGCGATCATGCGTAGTTCGTCCACTGAGACCCCCTCCGGCCTTGTGTGGTCAGCAAGTTACGGAGCGTCTTACCCGCGCCACAAGAGCGGCGAGCCTCTAGTCACGTCCTCGCATAAGTTGGCGGAGCGAGTCATGGCCGCAGTACCTCTGAGCAGCGGGGAAGCGGCGCGCTGTGCTTGGCAGCGCATGACCAGCAACAACCCGGTGCGACGCCATCGTGATCATGGGGAAATGCTGGGGAGGTGTCTCGACAGGAGGCGTTCTCCTCAGTTCAGAGCCGTGTTCTCCGTGAAGCACGCAGATCTACGAAGGCACGAACCAGGTGCAGCGCATCGTCATGGTGCGCAACCTGCCGTAGCCGTCGGCCGGCAGGTCCCGGAAGGGCGCCCAGGAATGAGGCGCCCTTCCGGGATCACCGAAGGTCACAAAAACGGTCCTACAGCTTGGTCATCTTGGTGTACGGGCTCAGGATCCGCATCTGCGTCGCGCCGAAATCCACGAGCGCCGCGGTCCCGTCCTCGACGGAGACCACCCGGCCCAGTCCGTACACGTCGTGCGTGACCTGATCGCCCGCCTCGAAATGCTTGAGGGCGGCTGCGACCGGGGCTTTGAAGGGGCTGGTGGGCAGGTGGCGCTTGGGTGTCCCGGACTTCGTCATGGCTCAGTATGACCCCCGCGCGGCCCGGCCCCTCATTCGTGGGTGCGACGCAGGACCAGGCACACGAAGCCGAATGACTCCCGGTAACCGCGCA
The DNA here is from genome assembly GCF_044460595.1 of Streptomyces sp. NPDC050085. Classification (NCBI taxonomy): domain Bacteria; kingdom Bacillati; phylum Actinomycetota; class Actinomycetes; order Kitasatosporales; family Streptomycetaceae; genus Streptomyces; species Streptomyces sp. NPDC050085. The sequence continues at coordinate 11,438 of NZ_JBITJZ010000026.1, forward strand.
GCCACTCCTCGCGACGCTGTCCGGCCGTCGCCAACGCCTCGGCGGCGTCCGGATGTTCGGGGTGGTCAAGGGCCCAGTCGGCCAGCGCGCCCCACAGCGTCCACTCGTAGTCGTCGAGCTCGTGCCGGGTGCTGGAGTGCGCGTACACCGGGGTCCAGCCCGCCGCCGTCACCCGGTCCAGGGTGCCGGCGAGGTCGGTGAAGTCGCCGAGCATCTCGATGGCCTCGGGCGTCGGCGTGCTCTGCCAGTAGCCGTCGCCGATCAGTACCCGGCCGCCGGGCGCCAGGTGGGCCCGCGCCCCTTCCAGGGTGGGCAGCAGACCGCCGAAGGCGTGCGCGGAGCCGACGCTCAGGACCAGGTCGAAACCGTGGTCGGGGGCGAAGTCCGCCGCCGACGCGTGGTGCAGGGCGAGGCGGTCCCCGACCCCGCGTTCCTGTGCGGCCTGCCGCGCCTGTGCCAGTGACCCCTCGGCGATGTCGACGCCCTCGGCCCGCGCCTTCGGGTGCGCGGCCAGGACTCTCAGCAGCCACTCGGCGGTGCCGCAGCCGAGGTCGAGCGCGCGCCCGTCGCCGTGCGGCAGGGCGTGGGCGAGGAGGCGGCTCACGGACTCGTCGCCGAGCGGGGCCTTGATCGGGTGGCCGGTGTGGGCGATGCGGGAGATCTCTTCGTTGTCCATCGGTGCAGCGTGTCAGGCGGCAGCGGTGTCAGCACCTCCATTCTCAACTCTCCTGCGGCGCGGGGACGTTCACCTCGGGCAGCACGGCCAGCGCCCCGCCGTCGACCGGCAGGCAGATCCCGTTGACGTACGAGGACGAGGGCCCGGCCAGGAACGCGACGACCTCGGCGATCTCCTCCGGGGAGCAGAGCCGGCCCAGGGGGTACGCGGCCTCGACGCGGGCGCGTTCGGCCGGGTCCTGCCAGCGGTGGGCGTTGCGCTCGATGGCGACGAACCCCGGCTCCACGACGTTGGTGCGGACGCCCAGGGGTCCCCACTCGGCGGCCGCGGCGCGGGCGAGAGCGCCGAGTCCCGCCTTCGCGACGGCGTACGGGGCACAGCCGGGGGCGGCGCCGTGCGCATGCACCGACCCGATCAGCACGATGCGGGCATCGGCCCCCTCGGGCTTGCGCCGCACCAGCTCGGCGGCCGCCTGCCAGGCGGAGACGAGGCCGACGTCGAAGACCCGGTGCCACTGCTCCGGCCTCAACTCGGCCAACGGGGCCCGGAGTTCCCACAGGAGGGCGTGGACGAGGATCGCCGGGGGTTCGGGGGCGGCCTCGAAGGCGCGGGCGGTGAGGGCCGGGTCGGTCGCGTCGCCGTCGAACGCGGCGGCCACGTCCGGGAGTTGGTGCACGGCGGGGTTCTGATCGACGGCCACGACGGCGACTCCGTCGGCGGCCAGGCGTGCGGTGACGGCGCGTCCTACGCCGCCGGCTGCGCCGAGCACGAGGGCGGTGGTCATGGTGCGGCTCCTTTGTGTGCGAGTGCGGCCAGGGATGTGCGGCTTGCGGATCGGTTGCCGGGTGCGGGTGGTTCGTGGCTGGGCGCGCAGTTCCCCGCGCCCCTGAAGGCATGCGCTGCGCGCAGCCTTCCCCGAGATGCCGCAGGCATCTCAGGGGCACGGGGAACTGCGCGAGAAGCCCCACCGGCCGTCAGCCGGCGATGTCACCGGCGACACCCCGAGTCCCGCCCCGCCCCCGATCGCATACCCGCCGGAGACGATCGGCTCAACGGGCGTCACCGCCGAGGCCCGCCAGGCGACCTCCCCGAACATCGTCTCCAGCGGCGGCCCGGCAGGGAGCAGCGCGCAGACGTGGGCGCTGGCCGCCGTGGCGACGGGCCCGCTCGGATTGTGCGGGGACACGGCGACCCCGTGCTCCGCGGCGAGCGAGGCCAGGTCCAGCACCCGCAACGGACCCCCCGCGTGCTTCACGTCCGGCATCAGCACACTGAGCGCCCCCGACGCCAGGGCGGGCCGCACCTCCTCCTCCGTGGCCGCGAACTCACCGCCCGCCAGCGGAGCGCCGATCGCCTCCCGTACGCGGAGCAGCCCGCGTACGTCGTCGAGGCGGGCCGTGTCCTCCAGCCAGCCGAGCCGCAGGGCGGTGAACTCCTGTGCGTGGGCGACGAGTTCGGCGACCGTCAGCAAGTGGTGTGCGTCCAGGAGCAGTTCGCGGCCGGGACCGATCGCCTCGCGGACCGCCCGCGCGATGTCCAGGCCGCGGCCGATCCGGTCCGGGCCCGTCAGGCCGTCGAACGGGGCGATCTTGACCGTCGGATACCCGGCGGCGACCGCCGCCCGTGCCACGTCCGCGGCGGCCTCGGGGGTGCGTTCCCGTACGGCCCGGTTGATGTTCGCGTAGAGGGGGATCGCGCGGCGCAGGACCGGCAGGCCGGTGCGCCCGGACAGCCAGTCCGCCAGCGGCAGCCCCGCCTCGCGCGCCGCCGCGTCCGCCCGCGCCGTGCGAAGCCCGCCCGCCACCGTACGGCCCGCGAACGTGTCCGGCAGCGCGTCGGACGAGCCGAGCAGCCGTGCCGCCTCCGCCTCCGGGATGTCCGACAACTCGCCCCATCCCGCGCCCTGTTGGACGAGGAGCCAGGTCGTGCGGGCGGTGACGCGGACGGTGTGCAGGGGCGTGCGGCCGCTGAGGGCGGGCGGAGCGGTCACGTGCGTCAAGGCCTCTCTATGGACGGTCAGTTGAGGTGTTCGTACGCCAGCGGGTCCGCGTAGTACGACGCGAGGAGCAGCGCCCCCGACGACGCGGCGAGCGCGTGCGGCCCGAGCGCCGTCGCCTTGACGCACGCGGGGTTCCAGGAGCGGCCGATGAGGCGCGCGGCCTCGGCCCGCACCTCGTCGGCGTAGGGCAGGACGCCGCCGGACAGGACGACGAGTCCGGGGTCGAAGAGGTCCACGAGGTGCGCGACGGCCGCGCCGATGTGCCGGGCGCGTTCGCGCAGCAGGGCGTCGGCGGTGGCGTCGCCGGACGCGGCGAGTTCGCCCACGCGCGCGAAGTCCGCGTCCGCGTCGACGAGTCCGGCCGCCGCGGCGGCCTCGGTCACGGCCCGGTCGGACGCCACCGCCTGCAGCACCCCGCGCCGCCCGCACGCACAGGCGGGACCCGAGGCGCGTATCGGAAGGTGGCCGACCGCGCCCGCGGCGGCCCGCGCCCCGGTGTGCACGCGGCGGCCCATCGCGAGGGCCGCGTCGATGACGTTGCCGGTGAACAGGTGCACGGACGTCTCGGCGCCGCGCGCGCAGCCGAACCACACCTCGGCGGTCGCCTGCGCCCGCGCGCCCGAGTCGACGACGACGGGCACGTCCGTGCCCAGCGCCTCCGTCAGGAGCGAGCGCAGCGGTACGCCCTGCCAGCCGAGCGCCTCGTTGTCGACGACGACCCCGGTGACCGGTTCGACCCAGCCGCCGGTGGCCACGCCGACCCCGAGGACGGGGGTCGCACCCGCTTCCTTGCGCAGAGCGGCCACCAACTCGGCTGCCCCCGCGAGGAGTTGGTCCACCGGGCCCGGGCCGCGTTCGTGCGTGCGCACCTCGTGCACGCGGCCCCGCAGGTCCACCAGTCCTGCCGTCGTGCGCTGCCGGCCCAGATGGACGCCGATCGCGTACCGCGCGCCCGGCACCAGGTCGACCGGGACGCGCGGGCGGCCGCCGCCCCCGGTCAGCGCGGGCAGTTCCCGCAGCAGACCGGCGACGACCAGGGGCGAGACGATCCTGCTGACCGTGCCCGCCGCGAGGCCGAGCCGCTCCGACAGGTCCGCGCGCGGCAGCGGCCCCTCGTCGAGCACGGCCCGCAGTGCGGCCGCGGTGTTGGCGCGGCGCAGACCCGCGGGGGTGCGCCGGTCGTCGGTCACGGTCATCGTCCCCAAGCCCTCTCTCGTACGGTCTCGACTCGTCTACGCCTGCTGGGCGTTGACCTCCTCCAGCTCCACCCCGGTGGTGGCCAGGAACGGGGAGGCGGCGACGAGGCCCGCGCACACAACGTACGCGCAGGCCGCGAGCGCGACCGTCTTGAGGCCGAAGGACTCCAGCATGGTCGGTACGAGCGTCACGTTCAGGGCCGCCGTCAGGCGCGCGGCGGCCTGCGTGAGCCCGGAGCCGACGCCGCGCAGCTGCGTGGGGAACGCCTCGGACGACCACACCCACGCAAGGACGCCGGGACCGAACCAGGTCAGCAGCGAGTACGCCAGCCAGAAGACCAGCAGCGCCCCGTCGCTCTTTGGGCCCAGGTAGGCGATGCCGAGGCCCGCCGCGAACACCCCGAGGCAGGCCGCGATGCCCATCGTGCGCCGGTTGATCCGGTCGATGACGAGCGCGCCGACGAGGACGCCGACCAGGCCGATCACGTATCCGCCGAGCGAGAAGTACAGCGCGTGCTGCGCGCCGATCCCGGCCGCCGTCATCACCAGCGGGCCCGCGACGGTGGCGACCGCGCCGCCGAAGGAGTTGAACGCGAAGAACGCGGCCACGACGGCGAGACGGCGTCCGGCGCCGCCCCGCAGCAGCTCCCGCAGGTCCCGCTGCTCGGCGGCGGGCGCGGTCTTCGGCTCCTCCACGCCGAGGAGTTCGAAGACCCGCCGCGCCTCCTCGTGCCGCCCCTGCGCGCGCAGCCAGCGCGGCGACTCCGGCAGGAACTGGCGGGCGATCAGCACCGCGAGGGCCGGGATCGCGGCGAGCCCGAACATCCAGCGCCAGGTGTCAGGACCGGCCGCGTCCCGCAGCGCGAGCGCGACGAGCACGCTGGTGATGGCGCCGCCCAGCCACATCATGTTGGGCAGCGAGCCCGCGATCCGGCCGCGCCGCGCCTTCGGGGACATCTCCGCGAGGAACGCGTGCGAGGTCGGGATGTCCATGCCGACGGCGACCCCGATGAGGAACCGCGCGATCATCAGCTGCCAGACCTCGGTGACGAACGCGGCGGCGATCGAGGCGGCGACGAAGAAGACCAGGTTGATGACGAAGATGACCTTGCGCCCGAAGCGGTCGGAGAGGTCGCCGAAGACGACGAGGCCGACCGCGGCGCCGATGAAGGCGATCGCGCCGAGCCAGCCGACCTGGAAGTTCGTCAGGTCGAAGGCGGGCTTGAGGAAGATCATGGCCGCGCCCATGACGAGCAGGTCGTAGCCGTCGATGAACTCGCCGAACGCGACGAGGCGCGGTGTCCAGCGGCGGGCGAACCGCGCCTGCTGCGGAGTGACGCTCCCGGTGGCGGCCGGGGCGGGGGACTGGGTGGTGGGCATGGCGGGTCTCAGTTTCCTTCGTGGAAGCCGATGGACGGCGGGGAGGCGGGAGCGGTCCCGAAGAAGTCGCGGCCGCCGTTGCCGGCGATCGCGGTACCGGCGCCGAGAGCGGGGGAGCCGGCGAGCAGCGTGAAGTCGTCGGGGTCGGACGACGTGGTGGAGGGCGCGGCGAGCAGCGGCGCCGCGGTGACGGTGGCGGTGGCCGTGGGCGGGACCGGGGCGCCGCTGATCAGGTTGTGATCGATGCGGAAGGCCGAGTCGTTGAGCGTCCACAGCGCAGAGGTCGACGAACTCGCCCCGCGCACAAGGTTGTTGGTGAACGCGACGTCCAGCGCGCCGTCCTTCGTGGCACCCTCGGTGACGATCAGGTGGTTCGCGTCGTCGGGCAGCTGGATCGTGTTGTCGTAGATCTGTCCGCGCACGAGCCCGCCGCCGCACACCTGGAACGTACGGGCGTGGTCGTTGACCGACAGGTTGTAGCGGATCACGAAGTCCTTGGACTGGCCCGGCACATCGGCGCCGTAGGGGCACAGCAGGAAGAAGCCGCCGTCGTTGTCGTGGCTGACGTTGTACTGGAACGTGACGTGGTTGGTGGAGTGGTCGACGTCGTAACCCTGGCCGTCCGCCGTGGTGTTGCCGTGCGCGGAGCGGTTGTACTGGAAGGTGACGTAGTCGCTGTTGGCCGTCCACATCCCGGCGTTGACGGATCCGGCGCGCTCGTTGAACCCGTCGAGGTCGTTGCGCTGGACGAGCACGTCGCTGCTCGTCTTGACGACGAGGCCGTCGCCGCCGATGTCGGTGAGGGTGTTGTCCTCGACGACGGTGCCGGAGTGCGGGTGCCAGGCGGCGGTGCACAGCGACGTCCAGAAGCCGACCAGGTCCGCCCGCCGGCACCAGTTGGACCAGAAGTAGATCCCGGCCCGGTCCACGGTGTGGATGGTGTTGTCGGCGATCCGAAGTCCCTTGAAGGCGGAGGGGGTTGTGGTGCCGAGGCCCTCGACCACGATCCCGCCGGAGGCGCCCGCGTACTTGCCGCTCGCCGCGCTCCCGCCGGTCTTCGCGGGCAGCACCCCGCGCACGTCGTGGATGTCCAGGCGCTGGAGCGTGACCCCGGTCAGGTCCCCGGAGTCGACGGCCTGGGCCCAGACGCCGCGCCGGGCGGTGGTGTTGTCGCCGGGTGCGGTCAGCTCCAGGTCCTGCACGGTGACGTACGAGGCGTTCTTCAGCCAGACGGCCGCGTAGTTGCCGTTGGCGTCGATGTGGGCGGCGGCCCCGGTCCCGTAACTCCCGTACGTGACGGGGGAGTTCACCGTCCCCGAGTAGTGCGCGTAGAGCTGCCCCTCGCAGGTGGTGCCGCGCTTGAACAGGACCGAGTCACCGGCCGTGAGCGCGACGGCGTTCGCGGCGGGCATCGAGTTGAGCGGGGACGCCTGGGTGCCGGAGCCGTTCGTCGCGGCGGAACAGTCGACGTAGTACGTGCTGGAGGCGGCGGACGCCGGTGTGGCGAGGACCAGTTGAGCGGCACCGGCGAGCACGCCGAGGGTCAGGGCGAGAGCGCGGGGAACGGGGCGGATCACGGTCACCTCCTAGTTGTGTGCGGAAAGAAAATAAGTCCGCGAGGTGTCCGTCAAGGGTTCGCGCAGCCTTCGCCACGTGCTTGCAATATGCGCAACACAAAAGGAGGGCGGATCCGGATGAACCGGACCCGCCCTCTTGTGTGCGCGAGGCAGCGCCAGTCGGCGTCAGTCGCTGGTGACCGTCACCTTCTCGTCCGCGTTGAACTGGTCGACGAGTTGCTTCACCTTGGCCTTGTCCCACAGCAGGTTGCCGCCGGAGCTACCGCTGACCGGCATGTTCATGGACTTGCCGTCACCGCCGGAGACGGACTTCATCGCCATGAACATCGACGCCAGGTTCCACAGGCTCATGTCCTTGTCGACGACAAGCGAGTCCAGGCCCGCACCCAGCGTCGGGTACAGCTTGAACGGGTTCATGATCGTCGACGGGGACGCCACCTTGTGGGCGAGGGCCGCGAGGAACGCCTGCTGGTTCTTGGTGCGCTGCAGGTCGGACGCGGCGAACGCGTGCCGCGTACGGACGAAGGCGAGCGCCTGCTGACCGTTCAGCGTCTGCTTGCCCGCCTTGAAGTCGGCCCCTGACCACTTGTCCTTGAAGCCGTCCTTCAGGTTCATCTCCACACCGCCGACCGAGTCGACGATGTTGGCGAACCCGGCGAAGCCGATCTCCGCGTAGTGGTCGATGCGCAGGCCCGTGTTGGCCTCGACGGTGCGTACAAGGAGCTCGGGGCCGTCCTCCGCGTACGCGGCGTTCAGCTTCGTCTGGCGGCCCGTGGCCGGGTAGAGCTTGCCGGACTCGGCGCCCTTGAAGCTCGGGATCGTGACGTTCGAGTCACGCGGCAGCGAGACGAGGGTGTCCCCGTTGTCACCGACGTGCAGGATCATCATCGTGTCCGTGCGCTTGCCCTCGGCGGAGCCGGTGTGCAGCTTCTTCTTCTCCTCGGCGGACATGCCCTCGCGGCTGTCGGTGCCGACGATCAGGTAGTTCGTGCCGTCGCCCCCGTCGGGCCGGTCGATCACCTTGGACAGGTCGACGTCCCGGTGCAGCTTGGAGTCGGCCCAGAAGTACGTCGCGACGCTCGTCACCACGAGCACGGTGACAAGGGTGATCGCGGTCCACTTGATGCGCTTGCGCCAGTTCGGCGCGGGCTTCGCGGGACGCCCGGTCGGCGGCGCACCGTAACCGTCGCCCCCGCCGTTGCCGCCCGGGGGGCGGGTGGCGCGGCTGGGCTGGCCGTAGACCTGTCCGGTGTTGTACCCGCTGTCGTAGCCGTTGTCATGGCCGCCGTCGTACGACTGCTGACCGGCCTGCGGGCCGCCCTCGGGACGGTACAGGTCGTCGAACACGTCACCCTGACCGTTCCCGTTGTCGTACGGGGACGGCGGCTGCTGGGGGACGGGGCGCTGCACGTGCCGCATGACACGGGCACCCTCGGGGCGCGCGCTGCCGCTGCCACGGCCGTAGCCGCCGCGGTTGCCGCCGCCGCTCTGCCTGTCGCTGCGCCCCTCGGGCCAATCGTTCATTGGGCCAGTGTGCAGGGTGCGAGTGTGTGCCTCACAAGGCCGGGTGGGAAATCGGGCCAGGGCTGTTGCAGAGCTGACACAAACGGTACGCGCATAGGGTGGGAGCCATGACAGACCAGGCCCACGGCGCGGAGTCCGATATTCCGGGCAAGCCGACCGCCGCTTCCCGCACGACGTTGTCGCACATCATGACGCACAACGACACCAATCTCCTCGGCACCGTGCACGGCGGCGTGATCATGAAGCTGGTCGACGACGCGGCGGGCGCGGTGGCCGGCCGGCACTCCGGCGGGCCCGCGGTGACGGCCTCCATGGACGAGATGGCGTTCCTCGAACCGGTCCGCGTCGGCGACCTGGTCCATGTGAAGGCCCAGGTCAACTGGACGGGCCGCACCTCGATGGAGGTCGGCGTCCGGGTCCTCGCGGAGCGCTGGAACGAATCGACCCCGGCCCAGCAGGTCGGCTCGGCCTACCTGGTCTTCGCGGCGGTCGACGCGGACGGCAAGCCGAGGGCGGTCCCGCCCGTGATCCCGGAGACCGACCGCGACCGGCGCCGCTACCAGGAGGCCCAGATCCGCCGCCAGCACCGCTTGGCCCGCCGCCGGGCGATCAAGGAACTGAGGGCAAGAACAAGCCCCTCCGGCGATTGAGGAGCGGGGTCCGGGGCAGAGCCCCGTGACCCGCGCTCCAGCGCGCTTCAGGACGTCAGGGACACACCACCTGGTCCCCGGTCACCGCCCCGAATTCACCCTGGTACGCATCCTCGGCCCGCACCGCCCGAACCCCCTTGTAATCCCCACCGGCCACCACCTTCAGCACGGCCCCCTGCCCCTTCACGGCCTTCAGCTGCGCCCCGGGCAGCGCCGTGGCCAGGGACTTCGCGGAGCGGTCCCAGCGCGGGTCGTAAAGAACGACGGTCCGCTTCACGTGCCGGTCACCCGAAGTGACCGGCGCCTTCGTGGTCCGGAACCCCGTCCCGCGCAGCGCCGCGTCGACCTTCCGCCCCAGCCCCGAGGTCACCGTCCCGTTCTCCACCTGCACCCGGATCTGCTGCGGCGAGACGTCCACCACGGTCGCCTTCTTCCGGGCCCGGTGCGGAGCCAGCGGCTCGTCGTCCCGCAGCGCCTGGAACAGCTTCGCGGACTTCTTCTCGTCCCACTTCACGGTGGAGCCGATGCCCTTGACCGGGAAGCTGATGTTCCCGATCGGCACGGTCGTGAACTCCGACGACGACGGCCCGAAGCTGCGCATGGCCCGCGCAAGCTCGACCATCTCGTCCGCCCCGAACCCCTTGTCCGCGCGGACCGAGCTGAGCAGCGTACGGGCGACGTTGCGGAAGCGGACCGGATTCAGCAGCACCCCGGACGACGTCGTCTTCGAGATCAGCGACGCCAGGAACCGCTGCTGGCGCTGCATCCGCCCCAGGTCACCGGCCCCGTCGGTGTGCCGGGACCGCACGTACTGCAGGGCCTCGCCGCCGTCCAGCTCGTGCGTGCCGACGCCCAGGTCGAGCCCGGTGTACGAGTCCTTGAGCGGCCGCGCCGTGCACACCTCGACCCCGCCGAGCTCGTCCACGGTCTTCATGAAGCTGGTGAAGTCGACCTCCAGGTAGTGGTCGATCTTCACCTTGGTCATGTTCTCGACCGTACGCACGGTCAGCTGCGGCCCGCCCTCCGCGTACGCCGCGTTGATCTTCACGGGGTGCGCGTGGTGCTCGTCGCCGCTGTTCTGGTCGGTGTGCGCCGGCATCATCGCGTAGGAGTCGCGCGGCAGGGAGACGACGGAGGCGCGCTCGTGGTCCTCCGAGATGTGCACGATCATGATCGTGTCCGTGCAGTGGCAGGGCGCCCCGCCGAGCCGGTACTTCTGCCGCTCCTCCTCGCTGATCTTGTCGCGGCCGTCGGTGCCGACGAGGAGGACGTTCATGCCGTGCCCCGCGGCCGGCCGGTTCTTCATGTCCTTGAAGGGGTCGATCCGGTCGATGCCCGAGTCGATGCCGGTGACGAGCGCGTGCCCGATGCCGGCCGCGGCGAGCACGGTCACCGAGAACGTGGTCGCGACCCGCATGGCCCACCGGGGCTTCCTCCTGCGCAGCGGGGCGGCGGACCGGCTCTGCCCGGGCCTCGGGGGACGCTGCGGACGGGCGGGGGACCTGGGCGGTGTGGGCACGTGGGACACCTCCGCGAAGGTGGGCAGGGGATCGTCAGCACCGTAGGCCGATACGATCTCCAGCCCGGGGCAGCGAGGCGGGCGGCGCGCGCCCGTGTCCCCCATTAGCGGTAACGTGACGCCTGATGAACGCGACCGTCAACACTGACATGCAGCTTCCGGCCGTATCCGTGATCATGCCCATCCTCAACGAGGAGCGGCATCTGCGTGAGGCCGTCGAGGCGATCCTGGCGCAGGAGTACGGCGGCGAGATGGAGGTCGTGCTCGCGCTCGGCCCGTCCGCGGACCGTACGGACGAGATCGCCGCGAAGCTCGTGGCGGACCACCCCCAGGTGCACACGGTGCCGAACCCGACGGGCCGCACCCCCGCCGCGCTGAACGCCGCGATCAAGGCCTCCCGGCACCCGATCGTCGTCCGCGTCGACGGCCACGCCGCGCTCTCGCCCGGCTACATCGCGACCGCCGTGCGCCTCCTCGAGGAGACCGGCGCGATGAACGTCGGCGGCATCATGCACGCCCAGGGCACGAACGACTGGGAGAAGGCCGTCGCCGCCGCGATGACCTCCAAGATCGGCGTGGGCAACGCGGCCTTCCACACCGGCGGCGAGGCGCAGCAGGCCGACACGGTCTACCTCGGCGTCTTCCGCCGCGAGGCCCTGGAGCAGCAGAACGGTTACAACGAGGAGTTCATCCGTGCCCAGGACTGGGAGCTGAACTTCCGCATCCGCGAGGCCGGCGGCCTGATCTGGTTCTCGCCCGACCTGCTGGTCTCGTACCGCCCGCGCCCGTCCGTCAAGGCCCTGGCCAAGCAGTACAAGGACTACGGCCGCTGGCGCCACGTCGTCGCCCGCTACCACTCGGGCTCGATCAACTTGCGCTACCTCGCCCCGCCGACCGCCGTCGTCGCGATCGCGGCGGGCGTCGTCGTGGGCGCGGCGCTCACCCCGTGGGGCTTCGTGATCCCGGCCGGCTACCTGGCGGCCATCGCCGCGGGCTCGGTCCCGGCGGGCAAGGGACTGCCGCTGAAGGCCCGCGCGCAGATCCCCGTCGCCCTCGCCACGATGCACATGTCGTGGGGCTGGGGCTTCTTGACGAGCCCGAAGTCGCTGGCGAAGCGGGTCATCGCGTCGCGCCGCCCGGCCGTGCGCAACCCGGAGACCGCGGCCAACTGACGTCTTCAACTTGCTTGCGGGGCGCGGGAGTTCACCTCCCGCGCCCCGCAAGCGTATGAGCGCGTACTACCAGGTGTAGTACGGGTCCACCGGCATGCAGCCGCCCTCCGCACCGTTCACCGTCTCGTTCTTGTCCAGCGCGTCCTTGGCGTCGGCCTTGGGCTTCTTGTAGACCGTGCCCGTCGTCCAGTCGGCGCCGACGACCAGCGTCACCCCGGACACGTCCGTCGACTTCTTCACCGAACTGAGCGGAATCCCGAGGGACTTGGCGACCCGCTGTGCGTCGCCCTCCAGGTCGGCCGACGGATAGCGGACGAGCGTGCTGTCCTCGGCGAGGGTCTGCGACTGGTCCGCCTTGGCCTGGGTGAAGCCCTTGCCGATCACGAGCTGCGTCACGGCGGAGGCCCGCCCGGGCGTCGCGGGGGTCGTCGCCGTCCGCGTGCCGTTCTGCACCTGCACCGCGATCTTGTCGTCGGCCGCGGGCGGATCGTTGGACAGCTTGGCGGCCTCGTCGACCTTCTTCTTGTCCTTGCCGTCCAGCGGTACGTCGTCCCGGATGAGCTGGAACAGCATCTTCGTGGGCGTCTCCTTCGGCGCGACACGGTCGCCCACGTAGTAGAACGGCATGGTCGTCATCGTGATGCGCTTGGGCTCCGGCTTCTTCAGCTCGTTGCTCAGGTCGTACAGCTTCTTGATGGTGTCCAGGTCGTCGTCGACCTTGAGCGCGTCGATCGCCTTCTCCGCGAGCGTGCGCAGCTTGCCGGGGTTGGTGATCGTCGCGTTCTTGCGCATCTCACGCACCATCGCGCTCATGTACATGTGCTGTGCCTTGGCGCGGGCGATGTCGGTGCCGCCCACGAAACCGTGCCGGGTCCGCAGCCACTGCAGGGCCTGCTCGCCCTTGACGTACGTCGTGCCCTTGCGCAGCTTCAGGCCCGAGCCCTCGCCGTTGCTGCTGCGGGACTTGACGTTCTTGTCGACGCAGACCGGTACGCCGCCGATCGCGTCGGCCATCGACACCACACCCGCGAAGTCGATCATCATGAAGTGGTCGATGTGGATGCCGGTGAACGACTCCCACATGGCGACCGTGCAGCCGGGGCCGCCACGGGCCAGCGAATCGTTCGCGATGTGCCGGGTCTCCGCCGGGTACACGTGACCCGTCTTCGGATCGGTGCACTTGGGCTGGTCGAGCAGGGTGTCGCGGGGCAGGCTCACCACCGACATGTTGGTGCGGTCCGCCGAGACGTGGAGCAGCATCTGCACATCGGCCAGCGGGGGTGCGCCCACGCTCGCCTTGTGCCCGCCGAGCTTCAGGTTCTCCGCGGTGTTCCGGCTGTCGGAGCCGATCAGCAGGACGTTCAGCGGGGTCTGGCCCGCCGCGTTCGGCTTCGCCTTGGGGGCCCGGTGCTCGCCCAGATTGAGCTTGTCCGTCTTGATCTTGCTGTTCAGATGCTCGTAGTAGAGGTAGCCGGCGCCGGCCGTACCCAGCACGAGGATCGCGAGAACTCCCGCGATCCAGCCCAGTATTCGGCCTCTGCGCCGCCGCGGCCGCGCGCCTTTGCGCCGGTGGCCCGGAGGGCGCCGCTCACCGGGATCGGTCTCCTCACCCGGGGGCGCGTCCCCGTACAGGCTCTCGTCCCAGCCCAACTCACCGGCCCGAGCCGTCGATTCACCGGTGCTGTCCGGCCGTGAGCGCTCCCCGCGCACACCGCTTCGCCCCATGTCCTGCCCCACCCTCCCCGCCCTCGACCATGGCTCGGCCGCCCTGCTGTCGCTTGGTTAGACAGTCAAAGGGCGGCCGAGGTTGGTCACTTGGAACACACAGTCTTGTCAGCGGTCTTCTGAGGCGCGTTCACCTTCGCCGTACCGCCGCTCAAGGGCACCCCCGCGCCCTTGTAGTCCTTGCCGATGACGAGGATCATCGCCGGCAACCCCTGGTCGTTCTTCTCGCTCTTGCCCTCCTTCAGGGCCGAACCGGGCAGCCCCATGATGGCGGCGAGCCGCCGGGCCTGGTCGGCCTGGTCGGGCGAGTACTCCAGGGACGTCTTCGTCAGCGAGGGCTTCTTGTTGCCCATCTGGCTGGACTTGGTGACCCCTTCGCTGGTCTGCAGCCAGGTCAGGGTTGCCTGCGCGGCGCCCGGCTTCTCGCTGCCGTTGTAGATGTCGACGCGCACGTCGGACGCGGCGGACTTGGTGCCCTTGAGCTTCGCGTCCGCGGCCGCCTTCTGCTTCTTCTTCGTCTCCGTCAGGGAGATGTCGCCCTTGATGGCCTCGAAGACCGGGGGCGCGTTCGTCTCGTCGACGATGACGGTCTTGTGGATCTTGCCGTCGGCCGGGTTGTCGAGCACCGGCACGGTCACGAACGTCAGGTTCTTCGTCGGGACCTGCTTGATCTCGAGGGCGACGTCCTTGAGCTTGTTCAGACTCCCTATGCCCTTGTCGACCGTGAGCGCCTTGGTCGCGGCCTCGGCGAGCTTCGTCAGCTTGACCGGGTTCGTGATGGTGTCGCCGGAGCTCATCTTGCGCGCCAGCGAACCGAGGAAGTCCTGCTGCGCCTTGATGCGGTCCAGGTCGCCCTGGTTGCCGAAGCTGTGCCGCGTACGCAGGAACGCGAGCGCGTCCTCGCCTTCCAGGGTGTGCTTGCCCGCGTCGAGCTTGAGGTGCGAGTCCGGGTCGTTGACGTCCTTGGCGACACACACCTCGACGCCGTTGACCGCGCTGGTCAGCGTCTTCACCGCGTTGAAGTCGGCCATCATGAAGTGGTCGGGCATGACGCCCGTGATGGACTGGACGGTCTTCATGGTGCAGCCGGCGTCGCGCCCGTCCTGCCCGAGGCTGGTGTTGAAGCGGACGTTCGACGTGCCCGGGATCGTCTTGAGCGTGCCGTCGTCCTCCTTCACCTGGCAGTCCGGTACGTCCACGATGAGGTCGCGCGGAATGCTGAGCGCGGTCGCGTTCGAACGGTCCTTGGAGACGTGCAGCAGGATGTTCGTGTCGGCGTGACCGACGCTGCCCTTGTCGCCGTAGCCCTCGTTGCCCTTGCCGGTGCGCTTGTCGGTGCCGATGACGAGGATGTTGAACGCCTCGTCCTTGCTGAAGCCGTTCTTGGCGCCGACGACGTCCTGCGTCGTGATGTTGCCGTTGAGGTGCTGGTAGTAGAGGTACCCACCGGCCGCGGCGACGAGGACCACGAAGGCCACGCTGCCGGACGACCACAGCAGGACCTTCTTCACCGTGGACTTCTTCTTCTTGGCCTTCGAGCGACGCCGCCCGGGCCCGGACGGGTCCTGGGCCTTCGGCTCGGCGCCCCGCCTGCGCTGCGGTGGCGGCGCGTCCTGCGGCTGCTGCCGTCTGCCGTTGCCGTTCCCGCCGCGTCGTGCGGCGCGGCGCGGTCCCGGCACCGGTGACTGCCCAGCGGAAGGGTTCAGTCGCAGTTCGTAATCGCCAGTCTGGGGGTTGAGCACCCACTGGTCTGCGGGGTCGACATTCTCCGCCCGCCCACGGCCTTGCGCGTCCACGGTTGTCTGGTCCTCCGTCGGGGCCACGCGGCGCCTCACCCCCCTCAAAGGAGGCGCCCGGTCAGTCGGTAAGCAGTGCCAGGCCGTGCGACGAAGCATGGCCGGGTGCACCGGATCGCTCACACTATCCGCCCAGTTCAGCGTGGAGCGACGACGGTGACAAATTCCACTCCCCTACAACCGGGCAATACGGCCCATATCTTTGAACCTGTGTGCCTGCTGATGACTCCCGCTTTACCCAGGGGCAGTTGAGGCGCCTCAGCCGCACCCGTTCTGGCGCGCGGTGTTGCCCCGGAAAGTGGGCGCGGGGGAGGGCGTCGCGGAGGCCGAGGGGTCGGCGCCGGGCTTCCCGTCGTCCCATTCGCCCTCGTCGCCGTCGGAGTAGTAGTACTCCTGCCCGCCGTCCTCTTCGTACGAGGCGCCGGATTCGTCCCCGTTGTCGTACGCGCCGTCGCTCTCGGCCTGGACGTCGGCCGGCGTCTCCTTCGAGACGACGAGCGGAGCGTCGAGCCGAAGCCGCGTGAACAGCCGCTCGGCCGCAGGCTGTACGAGCTGGTCGCGATTGGCGTTGTATACGTACGACTCCCGCGGCACCGTCAGGAACTGGATGCGGTCGGCCGGGATGTCCCGCATCCCGCGCACGAGGTCGTAAAGACCGCGCAGCGACGCGAGCCCCGGATCGGTGGTCAGGGACGACGTGGCGGCGTCGAGCACCGGATAGAGCCTGGCCGGGTTCAGGAGCACCCCGTTGCTCTGCACCTTCTCGATGAGTGCGCCGAGGAACCGCTGCTGGCGGTCCATCCGTTCGGTGTCGCTGCCGTTGCCGAGGGTCTTGCGGGCACGGACGTAGCCGAGGGCCTGCTCGCCGTTGAGCAGGTGCTCGCCCGCGGTCAGCTGCAGGTGCGAGTCGGGGTCGTCGATGGGCTTGTCCAGGCACACGTCCACGCCGTCGACGGCGTCGACCATGTCCTTGAACCCCTGGAAGTCGACGACCATGTGGTGGTCGATCCGTACGCCGGTCATCTTCTCGACCGTACGGATCGTGCAGGCCGAACCGCCCACCTCGAAGGCGTAGTTGAACATCGCGAACATCGGCTCGGCGCGGCTGCCGTCCGCCGTGCCGCAGGCGGGCACGTCCACCATCAGGTCCCGCGGGAACGAGACGGCGGTCGCGCTCTTCCGGTCCGCCGCGACGTGCAGCAGGATCGTGGTGTCGGAGCGCTGGGTGCCGTCGTTGCGCCCGTACTTGCCGTTGGCGCCGGCCCGCGAGTCGGACCCGATGAGCAGCAGGTTCTGCGCCCCGTCGACGAGGACCGTCGGCCGTTCCTTCTCATAGCGGGCGAGCTCCTGCGCGGCCCGCTCGTCCTCGCTGATGTTCCCGTCGAGCTTCTTGTACGCCACCCAGCCCACCCCGCCCACGGCCAGCACGAGCAGCGCGAGCCCGATCGCCGAGTACCGCAGCCATCGCCCGCGCCGCCGTGCGCGCCCGGCGCCGGTGGGGGAGGAGCCGCCGCCCGGACCGAGCGGCGGGGGCATGGCTGTGGAGCCGGTCACGTGGGGTCCCCCTCATGTCAATCTCATGGCGAAGCAGAAGACAGGGCAGTCGCGTGCGTACGAATGCGTCTCTACGACCATGGACCCCGCGGCGCCGCGGGGCCGGGGGAGAGGGGCCGAACGGGGGACCCGGGGTCGCTCTCAGCGGGCCGTCGCGGTGACCCGCTCGCTCTCGATCCGCTTGGCGAGGCCCTCGTCGCCGAGCTGGTCGAGGTGGCGGCAGAGCACCACGGAACCGCCGGTCGCCAGTGGTGCGTACAGCCCGGCGGCGAGCCCCTGCCAGCTGTCGTACGCGAGCCCGGACAGCAGCCGGGAGCCGGGGCCCGTCAGACCGAGCCCCGCCGCGTCGGCGCCCGCCCGCTCGACGACCTCGGCGCCCGTCAGCTCCTCCCCGGCGACGACGAGCGCGGGCTCGTCCGGGTCGACGGGGGAGAACGGGGCGAACCGGTCGCCCTGCGAGGGCACCTCCACCGCGTAGTCCACGAACCCCTCGGGCGGCTGCGGGAACCGCCCGCCGAGCGGCCGCAGCGCGAGCGCGACCCGCTCCCCGGAACAGGCGCGGGCGGCGGCGAGGTTGTCGGGCTCGGGCCCGCTGACCACGAGATCGGCCGCGGCCGGATCGCCGCCGACCTCGGCGACGACGCCCACCGACGAACAGGCGAGCAGCCACACCGCGCTCTGCCAGTGCGCGGGCAGCAGGAGCGCGAGCCGGTCACCGGGCTCGGCGTTCAGCTCTCCCTGCAGGAGGTTGGCGGTCTTGGCCACCCAGTTCGCGAACGTCGCCACGGACAACTCCACGCGCTCCCCGGTCGCGTCGTCGTAGAAGGTGACGAGCGGCCGCCCGGGATCGGCGACGAGAGCGGCCTGGAGCAGAGCGGCGGGGGTACGGTGCGCGGAATTCACGCGGGTCAGCCTACGCGCGGCCACGGGTGCGGCCCGGCCCAGGTGACGCGGCCCGGGTGACCCGCCCGCCCGACGCCCCGTCACCCGCCCGCCCGGCTCCCCGTCTCCCTCCCCGCCCGGCTCCCCGTCTCCCTCCCCGCCCGGCTCCCCGTCTCCCTCCCCGCCCGGCTCCCCGTCTCCCTCCCCGCCCGACGCCCCGTCACCCGCCCGTCGCACCCCAGGACTTCACCCCAACCCCACCCCCCGGGCACCCATATGACACTCCCCGATGGCCGGAACCTCCGGGTGTGTCCACGATCGTGGGCATGCGTGGATTCCTTGCTTCCTCGATCGGCGTCACCTGCGCGGCCGCCCTGGCCCTCCCGCTCACCCTGCCCGCCACCTCGCACGCAGCGCCGGCCCCGACCCCGGTGCAGGAGTCGCTCCCGGGGACCACCCAGTCCCTCGCCCTCGCCCCCCTCGCCGCCACCCGCGCCGCGGGCAACGGCGCGGCCGGGGAACAGGGCCTGCCGCAGCGCGACGTCCGCCCCTTCTCCCTCGTCGGCGTCGTCTGGGACGACCTCAGCGCCGAACTGCACGGCCAGGTCCAGGTCCGCACCCGCACCACCGGCACCACCACCACCACCTGGTCCGCCTGGCAGGACCTGGAGACCCACAACGACGACGCCCCCGACCTGGACACCCCCGAGCGCGCCTCGGGACACGTCCACGGCTCCACCGCCCCCCTGTGGGTGGGCGACTCCGACGGCGTGGAAGTACGGGTGAAGGCCGACGCCCCCGCGGCCACCCGCGCCGCGGCCGCCCCCGAGCCCCTCCTCCCCAGGGGCCTGCGCCTCGAACTCGTGGACCCGGGCGACGAGCCGGCCCAGGGCGCCCCGGCCGACGGCCCCCGCGGCGTCTCCCTGACCGCCGAGGCCGCCGCCTCCTCCGCGGTCAACGCCGAGCTGGCCCCGCTGGGCGCCACCGCCGTCCCCGCCCTCACCAAGAAGGCGACCGAGGACGAGTTGATCGAGGCCCGCGGCGGCGACGCGGCGCTGACGAAGGCCCGCCCGTACGTCGGGGCCCGCCCGCGCATCGTCACGCGCAAGGGCTGGGGCGCCAACGAGAAGCTCCGCGAGCGCGACTTCGTCTACACGAAGGTCGTCAAGGCCGCCTTCGTCCACCACAGCGCATCGGGCAACAACTACCGTTGCTCACAAGCCCCTTCCGTCATCCGCAGTATCTACCGCTACCACGTCAAGAGCAGTGGCTGGCGGGACATCGGCTACAACTTCGTCGTGGACAAGTGCGGCACCATCTACGAAGGCCGGGCGGGCGGAATCGCCAAGCCGGTCATGGGCGCCCACACCCTCGGCTTCAACACCAACAGCATGGGCATCGCCGTCCTGGGCTCGTTCAACGGCTCGAACCCGCCCGCCGCCGCCCTGAACGCGATCGCGCGGCTCACGGCCTGGAAGCTCGGCCTGTACGGGGCAAATCCGCGCGGTACGACATATCTCAAGTCGGGCGGTGGCAATCTCTACCGCAAGGGAAAGAACGTGCGACTGCATGTGATCTCAGGCCACCGGGACGGCTTTGCAACCGAATGCCCGGGACGCCGTCTCTACAAGAAGCTCGGTAAAGCACGCAGCAGCTCGGCCCGCCTGCAGGGTCGCTGAGGCCGGCGGCCGGCCCGGGCACCCCACACGGTCTGCATACACTGGCCGGCCGAAAGACAGTTCGGCCGGCCCCAGCAGGAAGCAGAGACGACAAGGTGACAGAAGCGATCCTCCTGGTCGGCGGCAAGGGCACCAGACTCCGGCCACTCACGGTGAACACGCCGAAACCGATGGTTCCGGCGGCCGGCGTCCCCTTCCTCACGCACCAACTGGCGCGCGCGAAGGCAGCGGGCGTCGACCACATCGTGCTGGCCACGTCCTACCTGGCGGAGGTCTTCGAGCCGTACTTCGGCGACGGCTCCCGTCTCGGCCTCCACCTGGAGTACGTCACCGAGGCCGAGCCCCTCGGCACCGGCGGCGCGATCCGCAACGTCGCCTCGCACCTGCACTCGGGCCCCGACGACCCGGTCCTGATCTTCAACGGTGACATCCTCACCGGGCTCGACATCAGAGCGCTGGTCAGCGAGCACGAGCGCACTGCCGCAGACGTCTCGCTCCACCTCTCCCGGGTCGAGGACCCGAGGGCGTTCGGCCTGGTCCCCACGGACGCCACGGGCCGGGTGACGGCGTTCCTGGAGAAGCCCCAGACCCCGGAAGAGATCGTCACGGACCAGATCAACGCGGGCGCGTACGTCTTCCGCCGCTCGGTCATCGACACGATCCCGACGGGCCGCCCGGTCTCGGTGGAACGCGAGACGTTCCCCGACCTCCTCGCCTCGGGCGCCCACCTCCAGGGCATGGTCGACTCCACGTACTGGCTGGACCTCGGCACGCCGGGGGCCTTCGTCCGCGGCTCGGCCGACCTGGTCCTGGGCCGCGCCCCGTCCCCCGCGGTCCCCGGCCGCTGCGGCGACCGCCTGGTCCTGCCGACGGCGACGGTCGCCCCGGACGCCAAGCTGACCGGCGGCACCGTGATCGGCGACGCCGCCCGCGTCGGCGAGGGCGCCCGCATCTCCGGCTCGGCGGTCCTGGACGGCGCGGTGATCGAACCCGGCGCGGTGATCACGGACTCCCTGATCGGCAAGGGCGCCCGCATCGGCGCCCGCACGATCCTCACCGGAGCGGTGATCGGCGACGGCGCCGAGGTGGGCGCGGACAACGAACTGCAGACGGGCGTACGCGTATGGTGCGACGCCACGATCCCCCCGGCCTCGATCCGCTTCTCCTCGGACCAGTAGCTGTTTCCACCCCGAAACCTCAGCCCCTCCCGCCCCGGAGGGGCATTTTCGGGAAGGGGCGGGTCGGGGGTCGGGGGGGGAAAAGACGCCCTACCCTCGAAAGACACACCCGCCCCGACCGAGGACCCCCGTGGCAGGCCGCCGATACGCCCCCCGCACACAACCGACCCGCACCACCGTGCGCGGCGGCGAAACAGCCGTGCCCCCGGCCGCGCCCCTCATCCCGCACCCCGCACCCGCGACCCGCACCTACACACCCCCCGCCCCCCTCCACCTGGGCCTCACCCTCGGCCCCCTGCGCCGAGGCCCCGCGGACCCCACCTTCCGCACCACCCCCACCGGCATCTGGCGATCCAGCCGCACCCCGGAGGGCCCCGGCACCCTCCGCCTCACCGAGGAACGCGACGGCACCGTCCAGGCCCAGGCCTGGGGTCCAGGCGCCGACTGGTTCCTCGCTCAACTCCCGGAGCTGCTCGGCGAGTCGGACGACCCGGCCGCCTTCACGCCCCGCCACCGCCTGGTCGCCGAATCGGCCCGCCGCCGCACGGGCCTGCGCCTGATCCGCACGGGCCTGGTCCTGGAGTCGCTGATCCCGTCGATCCTGGAGCAGAAGGTCACGACGGACGAGGCGTACCGCGCCTGGCGCCTCCTCCTGCACAAGTACGGCGAACCGGCCCCGGGCCCGGCAGGCGGCCAGGACCTGCGCATGCGGATCCCCCCGACCCCGTACGCCTGGACGCGCATCCCGTCCTGGGAGTGGCACAGGGCGGGCGTCGACAACAAGCGTGCCTCGACGATCATCAGGGCGGCCCAGGTCGCCCGCCGCCTGGAAGAGGCGGCGCACATGGACCCGCCCCTGGCCCGCGCCCGCCTCGAACTCGTCCCCGGCATCGGCCCCTGGACCTCGGCCGAGACGATCCAGCGCACGAACGGCGCCCCCGACGAGGTCACGACCGGTGACCTGCACCTGCCCGGCACGATCGGCTACGCCCTCGCCCGCAACCGCGACGCGACGGACGAGGACATGCTGGAACTCCTGGCCCCGTACGCGGGCCAGCGCCACCGGGCGGCCCGCCTGATCCTGCTCAGCGGGGTGGCCCCGCCGCGCAGGCAGCCGAAGATGCGCCGGGTGAACATCGCCGAGTGGTAGCTACCGGACCTCGATGAATTCCGAGACGATCCGGGCCGGCCGCTCGGCGGGCGCCGCGGCCGCATGCCCCACCGCGACGGCCCCCATCGGATCCCAGCCCTCCGGAAGCTCCAGTACGTCGCGCACGACGTCCCGGCAGAACATGGTCGAGGACACCCACGCCGACCCGAGCCGCTCCCCGGCCAGCGCCACCAGGAAGTTCTGCACCCCGGCCCCCGCGGCCACCACGAACATCTCCCGCTCGGCGGCATCCCGCCGCGCGTCCCCGTACGTATGAGACCCGTCCATCACCAGACAGGGCACCACCAGATACGGCGCGTTGCGCAGCACGTCCCCGCGTCGCACCCGCTTCGCGATGGACTCCTCGCTCTTCCCGTCCCGCCGCAGATCGGCGACCCACGCCTCGCGCATGGCGTCGAGCAACCGCCCCCGAGCCGCCTCCGACTCGAGCAGCACGAACCGCCAGGGCGTCGTGTGGTGCGGCGCGGGCGCGGTGACGGCGGCGGCGACGGCCCGCCGCACGGCGCCCGGATCCACCGCCTCGTCCGTGAACGCCCGCACGGTACGCCGCTGCGTCATGGCCTCCCGTACGGCTTCGGAGGTCCCGAGCCGGAACATGTCGTCGCGCGCACCGCGCACCAACTCCCGTGCGGAACCGGCCTGTTCGCGCACGAGGGACTCCCCGAGGCCGCGCACGACAGCGACCGGCAGGCCCCCGGCCTTCCCCTTCACGAGGTCCCCGGCGGCGGCCAGCTCGTCGGCGGTCGCCACGACGGTCGCGCTCAGCGGATTCCCGTACGCGTCCACGCCCCCGCGCAGATCGTCGAGCACGCGGACGCCGGCGGCGCCGATGGCGACGTCCGTCAGCCCGTTCCGCCAGGGCCGGCCGAAGGTGTCGGTGATCACCACGCCGACCTCGACGCCCAGCGCGTCGCGCACCCCGTCCCGGATCGCGGCAGCGGACGCGTCCGGGTCCTCGGGCAGCAACAGCACCGTCCCCGCAGGGGTGTTGGAGGCGTCGACACCGGCCGCGGCCATCACGAGCCCCAGCTTGTTCTCCACGATCCGCAGCGTTCCGCGGCGCGCCACGACCCGGACGGTCTCGGCGTCGATCGCCGCCTCCCGGTCGTCGGCGCGCACGATGCGCCCCTCGGCCTTGCTGACGATCTTCGAGGTGACGAGCAGGACGTCACCGTCGGCGAGCGCGGGCTCGGCGGCGACGATCAGCTTGGCGAGCTCGTCGCCCTCCCTGACCTCGGGAATTCCGGCGACGGCCCACGCGTGAAAGGACGGAGCCTGCGACGACGTCACGCGCCCCGCACCTCCTCGGCGAGCGCGAGCGCGGCCCGCGCCATGTCCGCTGCCGCGGTCCCGACCTCCGGGTCGGTCATCATCAACGGCACGGCCCGGCACCGGATTCCGGCGGCCTCGACCCGCTCCACGACCCCCGCGTCCACGGTGTCGACGAGCCACCCGTCGAGCAGCCCCGACCCGTAGTGCTCGGCGACGGCGGCGGCGTTGGACTCGACCCCGACCGCGGCCAGCACCTTGTCCGCCATGCCCCGCACCGGCGCGTCGCCCACGATCGGTGAGAGCCCGACGACCGGCACCCCGGCCTCGGCGATGGCCTCCCGGATCCCGGGCACGGCCAGGATCGTCCCGACGCTCACCACGGGATTCGACGGCGGGAAGAGAACGACGTCCGCCTCGGCGATGGCTTCCAGCACGCCGGGCGCGGGCTTCGCCTGCTCGGCGCCGACCGGCACGACGGCCTGCGCGTCCACGGAGGCCCGCAGCTTCACCCAGTACTCCTGGAAGTGCACGGCCTTGCGCTCACCGTCCACATCGACGGCGACGTGCGTCTCGATCCGGTCGTCCGACATGGGGATCAGCCGGACCCCGGGCTGCCACCGCTCGCACAGCGCCTCGGTGACGGCACTGAGCGGGAAGCCCGCCGCGAGCATCTGCGTACGGACGATGTGGGTCGCGAAGTCCCGGTCGCCGAGCCCGAACCACTCGGGTCCGACCCCGTACGCCGCGAGCTCCTCCTTGACCTTGAACGACTCGTCCGTACGTCCCCAGCCCTGCTCCTCGTTGATGCCGCCGCCCAGCGTGTACATCACCGTGTCGAGGTCGGGACAGACCTTCAGGCCGAAGAGGTGGATGTCGTCCCCGGTGTTGCCGATGACCGTGACGTCCGCGTCCGGAGCCGCCAGCTTCAGACCACGAAGGAACCGGGCACCACCGATGCCGCCTGCCAGAACCACAATGCGCATGCCCCACAGCATCGCAGGCAGCACCGACAATCCGGCAGCCGGTCTCAGACAGTGGCCTGCTGAGGGGTCGAGCAGGTGGCCGTGTGCATGGGCATCTCGGTCAGGCCCGGGTAGTAGACGTGCAGGCTGACCGCCGGTTCCAGGGAGTCGTTGACGACCTCGTGGACGTAGCCGGGCGCGAACACGCGCTGCGCCCCGGCGCCGAGGGTCCGTGCCCCGTTCTCCGTACGCTCCGTCAGTTCGCCCTCGAGCAGCGTCAGTACGCCGGACGACCGCCCGTGGTCGTGCAGCCCGCTGCCCTGCCCGGGCACCCAGGACAGCAGCCACACCTCGTAGCCGGGCCCGGTGCGCAGGCGGTGGTACCAGCGGCTCGTGGCGTCGTACGCGACGAGGTGCTCCCACTGCGAGCGGTCGGCGGCGATGGAGCGCGCGAGGCCGACGAACTCGGCCACGGTCTCGGGGTGTTCCCGAGCGGGCTGCAGCAGGTGCGGTACTTCGAGGATGTCGCCGGCGATCTGGAGGTCGCTGTCGCTGTTCATGGGGTGTCGTTGTTCCTCGGAAGGAGAGTGCGGGGTGCCCCGGCGTCAGGGTGGGGCGAAGGGCCGTACTGAGGAGGAGAAGCGTGCGGTCGGAGCTCGGTGGCTCAACGACTCAACAGCTGGAACAGCAACAACACGCGCAGGCAGCAGCGGCGGACCCGGTGGTGCGGGTCGTCGTCTGGGCCGAATTTGCGAGCATGCCCACCAGGACACCGGTTCATGCTTGCCCTGTCAACCCAATGTCCGGATTGCGAGATATGTTTCACCTCATCCGGTATCTCTGGCAGGCGAAAGGTTTGTGCAGTCTCGGGAGCGGACATGTGGCGCAGCAGTCAGGCGCGCAAACGCCGTTGCGATCCCGTGATCCGAATGTGATCCGCTTCGCTTCTGTAGGCGCGCAGGAACGAGATCAAACTCTGCGACGTCCTTCCTTGTAGTGGTTTACGAGGGGGGCGAGAGGTCGCGTGCGGGTGGTGACATCCGGATGGGCCGCTGGCAAGTGTCACGGTTTTTGCCGATTTGAACACTTTCCGCATAGCCTTGGTTCCGCAGAGTGAATCAGGGGCCCAATAGCAGATCCCGGCTTGACTGCCCCGGATCGGCACACTTGTAATTTCACTCGTGTCGTTCAGCCGAAATCGGTAACGGCAACATCACGGGGACGCACGGACAGACGAGGGGCGCACTATGACCGAGTCGTTTCAGGATCTGCTGGTCGAAGACGCGGAAGACGAAATCGGCTGGCAGGAGCGCGCACTGTGCGCCCAGACCGACCCCGAGTCCTTCTTCCCGGAGAAGGGCGGCTCCACGAGGGAGGCCAAGAAGGTCTGCCTGGCGTGCGAGGTGCGCTCCGAGTGCCTCGAGTACGCGCTCGCCAACGACGAGCGGTTCGGCATCTGGGGCGGCCTGTCCGAGCGCGAGCGCCGGCGCCTGAAGAAGGCCGCTGTCTAGTCCCCAATATGCGCGGTACGTACGGCCTGTCGCCGGTGGTTGTCCACAGGCGGCGGGCCGCTGTTGTTGGCAGCCGTTAGTGTGGGGCCCCGTCCGAGACGCCACGGTGCCCCCAGTGGGCACAGACGTCCACCGCAGTCCAACGAACCGGGGCCCGTACCTCGATGTCCGTGCACAGCCACTCGGCAGGCCAATTCGGTACTGCCGCCGCCGCGTTCAACCCGGGGCACGCCGCAGGGCTCGACCCGAGCAGCGCCCCCGAGTTCCCCAGGCATGTCGTCACCGCCGTCCTCGTCGCGCACGACGGTGCCCGCTGGCTGCCAGACGTCCTGTCGGGCCTGCTCGGCCAGGAGCGCCCCGTGCAGAACGCGGTGGCGGCCGACACCGGCAGCGCCGACGACTCCGCGGCCCTGATCGCCGACGCCCTCGGCGGTGAGCGCGTGCTGCACCTCGCCCGCCGCACCGGCTTCGGCCAGGCCGTCGAGGAGGCCGTGCGCGGCGCCGGGGTGCTCACCCCGGAAGAGCTGCCCTATCTGAAGCGGCCCAGTGGCTGGGACCCCGTCAGCCGCAGCTGGCGCGACGACGCCTACGACCTGCCGGACCTGCCGCACGGCGAGCCCGAGCAGTGGCTGTGGCTGCTGCACGACGACTGCGCGCCCGAACCGGAAGCGCTCGCCCAGCTGTTGCGCGTCGTCGAGGCCGAGCGCGAGGCGGGCAGCGACGTCGCGATCGTCGGACCCAAGCTCCGCGGCTGGTACGACCGCAGGCAGCTGCTCGAGGTCGGCGTCTCCATCGCCAACTCGGGGCGCCGCTGGACCGGCCTCGACCGCCGCGAGCAGGACCAGGGCCAGCACGACCACGTGCGGCCCGTCCTGTCCGTGTCCACCGCCGGGATGCTGATCCGGCGCGATGTCTTCGAGCAGCTCGGCGGGTTCGACCGCAGGCTGCCCCTGATGCGTGACGACGTCGACCTGTGCTGGCGTGCGCAGGCCGCGGGACACCGCGTCGTCGTCGCCCCCGACGCCGTCGTGCGACACGCCGAGGCCTCCGCGCGCGAGCGCCGCACCGTCGACTGCGTGGGCCGCACCGCGTCGTCGCCGCACAAGGTCGACAAGGCGGGCGCGGTCTACACGCTGCTCGTCAACGCGCGCGCGGTGACGCTCCCCTGGGTCCTGGTCCGCCTCGTGGTCGGCACCGTGCTGCGTACGGTCGCCTACCTCGTCGGCAAGGTGCCGGGACAGGCCTTCGACGAGATCGCCGGTCTGATGGCGACGCTGCTGCGACCGGGCCGGATCCTGGCCGCCCGCAGGCGGCGCGGCAAGGGCCTCGTCGACGGCAAGGAACTGCGGCCGCTGTTCCCGCCGCCCGGAGCGACGGTGCGGCTCACCGTCGAGCAGGTCGCGGGCAGTCTCTTCGGCGCCTCCGACCCGGAGACCACCACGGCCGGGCGCCACGGCGGCGGCGGTCTGGAATCGGGCCCCGGCAGCGACGACGCGGACTTCATCCAGGTCGAGCAGTTCGCCCGCCTCAAGCGCATCGCCCGCAAGCCGGGACCGATGCTCTTCGTAGTGCTGCTGTTCGTCTCCCTCATCGCCTGCAGAAGCCTGTTGGGAAGCGGCGCGCTCGCGGGCGGGGCACTGCTGCCCGCGCCCGGTGACTCCTCCGAGCTGTGGTCGCGCTACCTCGACGCCTGGCACGCCACCAGCGCGGGCGGCACGCAGGCGGCGCCGCCGTACCTCGCGATCATCGCCGCGCTCGCCTCCGTCCTGTTCGGCTCCACCGGACTCGCCGTCACGGTCCTGCTCGTCGGCTCCGTGCCGCTCGCCGGACTCACCGCGTACTTCGCCTCCAGGCCGCTCGTCGAGTCCCGGCTGCTGCGCGCGTGGGCGGCCGTCGCGTACGCGTTCCTGCCCGCCGCCACCGGCGCCCTTGCGGGCGGCCGCCTCGGCACGGCGGTCCTCGTGATCCTGCTGCCGCTCATCGCGCGCGCGGGGCTCTCGGCCTCCGGCCTCATGAACGACCGGGGCGCGCGCGGCAGTTGGCGGGCCACCTGGGCGTACGCGCTGCTGCTGACCGTCACGACGGCCTTCACGCCGATCGTGTGGCCCATCGCCCTCGTCCTCGGCATCGCCCTTCTTGTCGTGCGG
Organism: Streptomyces sp. NPDC050085; assembly: GCF_044460595.1. NCBI lineage: Bacteria > Bacillati > Actinomycetota > Actinomycetes > Kitasatosporales > Streptomycetaceae > Streptomyces > Streptomyces sp. NPDC050085. Next base: position 39,008 of record NZ_JBITJZ010000026.1, read on the forward strand.
CGCGACGACATCACCGCCTACGGGCTGCGCTTCCTCGCCGCGCTCGGCACCCCGCTGCTGATGCTCGCCCCGTGGTCGCTGACCCTGCTGCCGTTCGGCTTCTTCAAGGAGGCCGGACTGCCGTACGGGAAGGGCTCCGGCAGCGCCCTGAGCCTGCTCGGCGCCTCTCCGGGCGGCCCCGGCACCACCGGCAGCCTGCTGCTCATCGGCATCGTCCTGGCCGCGCTCGCCGCACTGCTGCGCCAGGAGCGCCGCCTCGCCGTCCTCACGGCCTGGGCCGTCGCCCTCGTGGCCCTGGTCTTCGCGGTCCTGTCGAACAGCTCGACGTGGGCGGGCCCCGCCACCCTCGTCTACGGCATCGCCCTGCTCGCCGCCGCCGCACTCGGCGCCGACGGCGCGCGCTCGCGCGTGGCCGAGCAGAGCTTCGGCTGGCGCCAGCCGGTGGCCGCGCTCATCGCGTTCGCCGCGGCCGCGGGCCCGCTGCTGCTCGCCGCGGGCTGGATGATCGCCGGTGCCGACGGGCCGCTGGAGCGGCGCGACCCGGTGCAGGTGCCCGCGTTCGTCGCCGAGGAGGCCGGCACCCGCGACCAGGCCCGCACGCTCGTCATGGACGGCTCCGCGGGCGAGGTCTCGTACTCGCTCGTGCGGGGCGCCGGAGCCCGCCTCGGCGACGGCGAACTGACCGCGGCCGAGGGCGAGAACAAGAACCTCGACAAGGTCGTCGCCAACCTGGTCGCGGGCTCCGGCGCCGACCAGGCCGACCAGCTCGGCGGCTTCGCCGTGCGCTACGTCCTCGTCCGCGACGGGGCGCCGCGCCAGATGGGCCGCGTCCTGGACGCGACGCCCGGCCTGACCCGGCTCAGCCAGCAGGACGGCACCGCCCTGTGGCGCGTCGACCGGCAGGTGGCGCGCGTGGTCGTGCTGCCCACGGCGGACGCCGGATCGACGTCGGAGGAGGCCGAGGCCGTCGCCGCGGGCCCCGTCGACGTGCACACGGACGTGCCCGCCGGCAAGGAGGGCCGCGTGCTGCGCCTCGCCGACCAGGCCGCCGAGGGCTGGACCGCGACGCTCGACGGCACGCCGCTGACGAAGACCACCGTCGACGGCTGGGCGCAGGGCTTCGAACTGCCCGCGTCGGGCGGCCGGTTGGACGTCACCTACGACGCGCCGGTCACGCACACCGCCTGGCTGTGGGTCCAGGGCGCACTCGCCCTCGTCCTCGTGGTGCTCGCCCTGCCGGGCCGCCGCCAGGACGTCGACGACGACCTGCCGGAGGAGCCGGTCGTGCCCGCCCAGGCCGTCGCGGGCGAGGGCCGCAGGGCACGCAGGCTGCGCGCCCAGGCCGAGGCCGAGCAGAGCGCCGAGGGCGCTGTACCGCCTCCTCCTTCGGAGGAGGCACCGGTGGCCGACATCCCGCAGCAGCAGACGTACGGCGAGTGGGAGCAGCCCAGTTACGCGAACGCCGAGTACGGCACGTACGCCGCGGGGGAGCAGCAGCAGTACCAACAGGGCGGCGCGGCCTACGGGTACGACCCGCAGGCCGACCCGTACCAGGCGGACCCCTACCAGGCGAGCCAGTACGACCCGTACACCTACGGGGGCACGTACGAGCAGCAGGAGCCGTACGACCCCACGTACGAGCAGCAGCACGGCCACGGCAACGGCGCCGACCATGAGCAGCGCCCCGACGGGAGCCAGCAGTGAACCGCACGACCCTGTCCCTGATCGCCGCCGCCACGGCCCTGGCCGCCGTCACCGGGTTCGCCGCCGCGACCTCGGGCGGCACGGACGACGCGCCCGCCGAGGCGGCCGCCCAGCTGCCCGTGGAGCGCTCCAGCCTGCTGTGTCCCGCCCCCAGCCAGTCCGACCTCGCGGAGACCGCGTACACGTCGTACACGCCCACCTCCAAGGAAGCGGCCGAGTCCGCGGGCAAGGCACAGCTGGTGCCCTCGAAGAAGGGGGCGGGCGACGCCGGCGACGTCAAGGGCAAGGACAAGAAGGACACGGCGCCCGTCACCCCGAAGGCGCCCGGCAAGCCCGCCACGGGTGATGCTTCCGGCGCCGACGCGCCCGCCCTCGTCGGCACCGCCGACGGCGCCCTGGCCCCCGGCTGGACCGTCCAGCAGAGCACCACGGTCGAGGCCGGCACCGGCCGCGGCCTGCGCGGCGTGAGCTGCTCGGCGCCGGACACCGACTTCTACTTCCCCGGCGCGTCCACCGCCAAGGACCGCAGCGACTACGTCCACCTCACGAACCCGGACGACGAGGCCGCGGTCGTGGACGTGCAGCTGTACGGCCCGGACGGCACGATCAAGTCCGACGTCGGCGAGGGCATCTCCGTCGGCCCGCACTCCAGCGTCCCGCTGCTGCTCTCGACGCTGACCGCCAAGCCGTACGCGGACCTGACGCTGCACGTGACGGCGCGCAGCGGCCGGGTCGCCGCCGCCGTCTCGGCCGACGACGACAAGACGGGCGGCGACTGGCTGCCCGCCGCCACCGACCCCGCGGCCTCGCTGGTGCTCCCCGGCATCCCCAAGGACGCCACGAGCGTGCGCCTGGTCGCCTTCGCGCCGGGGCAGGACGACGCCGACCTGAAGGTCCAACTCGCCACCTCCAGCGGGAAGATCACGCCCGCGGGCCACGACACGCTGCACGTGAAGTCCGGCATGACGGCGGCCGCCGACCTCGGGGCGGTGACGCGCGGCGACGCGGGCTCGCTGATCCTGACGCCGACCGGCGCCTCCGTGCCGGTCGTCGCCGCGCTGCAGGTCACCCGCGGCAAGGGCGACAACCAGGAGACGGCGTTCATCCCGGCCACCCGCGACATCGGCGCCCGCGCCACGGTCGCCGACAACCGGGCGAAGGGCGCCACCCTGTCCCTGACCGCGCCGGGCGCCACCGGCAAGGTGAAGGTCACCGCGTCCGCGGGCAGCGAGGGCGGCACGGCCGTCACCAAGGAGTACACGGTCAAGGGCGGTACGACCCTCGCGGTCGCCCCGCCCGTGCCGAGCGGCCTGAAGGGCAGGTACGCGCTCACGGTGGAGCCCGTGTCCGGCGGCACCGTCTACGGCTCGCGGATGCTGGAGGAGAAGCAGGACGACGTTCCGGCGTTCACGATCCAGACGCTCCCCGACGACCGCGGGACGGTGTCGGTGCCGCAGGCGGACGAGGACCTCTCGGTCCTGCAGAAGTAGCTCCCCGAGGCCTTCAGGGACTCAGTCCTCGCCGTCCCCGTACCGGGGGTCGACGGTCTCCGGAGTGAGCCCGAGGACCTCGGCCACCTGCTCCACGACGACGTCGTGCACCAGGGCGGCGCGCTCGTCGCGCCCCTTGGTGCGGATCTCGACGGGCCGCCGGTAGACGACCACGCGCGCGGGCGTCCCGTCCCGTGCGGGGATCGTGCCGCCCAGCGGCACCGCGTCCGCGCCCCACGCCTCGTCCTCGGCCGTCAGGCGCGGCACCTCCAGGACGAGGAAGTCGACCTCGGAGAGCTGCGGCCAGCGCCGCTCGAGGCGCTCCACGGAGTCCTGCACGAGGTCCGCGAAGACCTCGGCGCGGCTCGCGGACAGGGGCACCTGCGGCGGCGCCACGGGCCCGCGCATACCGCGGCCGTGCCGGTCGCGGCGGCGCGGTGGGCGCGGGGTCGCGTCGGCGGCGCCGTCGGGGGTGTCGGGGTTCGGGGGCCTTTCCATCACCGACGCAGCGTAGTCCTCCGGACCGCTCCGAGCAGGGCGGCTCCGTACGGAGCACCGCATGTCGCTTCCTGACCGATCAAGCCAATCTTGGGCCTGATTACACATCTCTCCCGGACCGTTGAACTCGCGTTAGTTGAAGCCATTTGTCCTGAGTGGTGACCGCTTTCAACTGTCGGGCGGGGCGTACGACCCCGGGTCCCCGCAGGTCACGAGCGCGCCCGCGCGGACCGGTGTGCGCCGTCTCACACCACGACACGGTGGGGTGACCTCAGGGAGAGTCGTCGCGGCCCGCTCAAGAGTGCGGTACCGTCCAACGTCGTGAGCCCTGTACGTCGCTGTTCGCGCACCGCCTGCGGCCGGCCCGCCGTCGCGACGCTGACGTACGTCTACGCCGACTCGACCGCGGTCCTCGGCCCGCTCGCCACCTACGCCGAACCCCACTGCTACGACCTGTGCGCCGAGCACTCCGAGCGCCTCACCGCGCCGCGCGGCTGGGAGGTCGTCCGGCTGACCGACGGCAGTGGCCCCAGCCGCCCCAGCGGCGACGACCTCGAGGCCCTCGCCAACGCGGTGCGTGAGGCGGCCCGCCCCCAGGAGCGCGCGGCCGAGGCCGGCGGCGCACGCACGGCGGATCCGATGGAGGTCGCGCGCCGCGGCCACCTGAGGGTGCTGCGCTCGCCCGACAACTGACGCTCCCCGAAGCCCCGTTGGCCCTTCACGGGATCTTCGCCGTCGTACGCGTTGACCCGTGATTGTCGAGCCCCCGACGATTTCGCCACCCTGTCTCATGGGAATCCGGGATTCCGGGAGGCGCTCGTGTTCGTCCAGCAACTGGAGCCCGTAGGCGGCTCCTTGGGCCTGTCCGCCCTCGTCGCGGCCCTGCCGCTCGTCACCGTCCTCGTCCTGCTCGGCGCCGTGCGCATGAAGGCCCACGTGGCGGGCCTGATCGGCCTGGGCGTCGCCGTCCTCGTCGGATGGCTCGTGTACGACATGCCGCTCGGTCAGACCGTCTCCGGCGCCGCGCAGGGCGCACTGTTCGGGCTCTTCCCCATCATGTGGATCGTCGTCAACGCCCTGTGGGTGTACCGGATGACGGTCCGCACCCGGCACTTCGACATCCTGCGCCGCTCCTTCGGGCGCCTGTCCGACGATCCGCGCATCCAGGCCCTCGTCATCGCGTTCTGCTTCGGTGCGCTCCTGGAGGCGCTCGCCGGGTTCGGGGCGCCCGTCGCGATCTGCTCGGTGATGCTCGTCGCGCTCGGCTTCGACCCGGTCAAGGCGGCGGTGGTCTCCCTCGTCGCGAACACGGCGCCCGTCGCCTTCGGGGCCATGGGCACGCCGGTCGTGACGCTCGCCCAGGTCACCGGGCTCCCGCTGGACTCCGTCGCGTCCGTGGTGGGCCGTCAGACGCCGCTGCTCGCGCTCTTCGTGCCGCTGGTGCTCGTCTGGCTGGTGGACGGGCGGCGAGGGCTGCGCGAGACGTGGGTGCCCGCGCTCGCCTGCGGAGTCGCCTTCGCCGTCGCCCAGTTCGCGGCCTCGAACTATGTCTCCGCCCAACTCGCCGACATCGGGGCCGCCCTGATCGGCGCGGGCGCCCTGGTCGCCGTGCCGCAGGCGCGCAGGCCCGCCGCCGAGCCCGTACGCGTGGCCGTCCTCACCGGCGTACGCAGCGAGGACCTCGACCAGGAGGACGCGCGGCCCGACGTCGTGCGCGCCTACACCCCCTACGCGCTCATCGTCGTCATCTTCTCGGTGGCCCAGATCCCCGCCGTCAAGGACTGGCTGGCCAAGGCGAACCGGGTCTTCGACTGGCCCTTCCTCGATGTCGCCAACTCCGCCGGCAAGCCGGTGAGCGGCAACGTCTTCACGCTGCCGCTGGTCTCCACCGGAGGCACGCTCGTGCTGCTGGCAGGCGTGTGCACGGCCGTCGTGCTCGGCGTGCACGCGCGCGTGGCCGTACGCGAATGGCTGGGGACCGTGTACGAGTTGCGGTTCGCGATCCTCACCGTGACGAGCGTGCTCGCCCTCGCGTACGTCATGAACCTGTCCGGACAGGCCGCCACCATCGGGCACTTCGTGGCGGCGGCGGGCGCGGGACTCGCCTTCTTGTCGCCCGTACTTGGCTGGTTCGGCGTCGCGGTCTCCGGGTCCGACACCTCGGCCAACGCGCTCTTCGGCGCCCTCCAGGTCACCGCCGCCCAGCAATCGGGGCTGTCCCCGGAACTCCTTGCGGCCGCGAACAGTTCGGGCGGCGTCCTCGGCAAGATGATCTCGCCGCAGAACCTGACGATCGCCTGCGCGGCCGTCGGACTCGCGGGCAAGGAGGGCGACCTGCTGCGCAAGGTGCTGCCGTGGAGCCTGGGCCTGCTGCTGGTGATGTGCCTGATCGTGTACGCCCAGAGCACGGTGGTGCTGTCGTGGATGCTGCCCTGACCTGCTTGACCAGTGACGACGCGGACAGCTGCGTTCTTTGGGAGGAATGAGGGGTTCACGGTCGGTTGTCGGCGCGGCCAGGTAGTTTGTGGAGTCAGTGAAGGACTCCAGGAGGGCTGGGCCGGCAGTGGCTGCTGATCTGTCGCAGATCGTGAAGGCGTACGACGTGCGCGGGGTGGTCCCGGACCAGTGGGACGAGAGGCTCGCCGAGCTGTTCGGCGCCGCCTTCGTGCGCGTGACCGACGCCTCGGCGATCGTCGTCGGGCACGACATGCGGCCCTCGTCGCCCGGGCTGACCCGCGCCTTCGCGCGCGGTGCCGCCGCCCTCGGCGCGGACGTCACCGAGATCGGCCTGTGCTCCACCGACCAGCTGTACTACGCGTCGGGCGCGCTCGGCCTGCCCGGCGCCATGTTCACCGCGTCGCACAATCCCGCGCAGTACAACGGGATCAAGATGTGCCGGGCGGGCGCCGCCCCCGTCGGCCAGGACACGGGCCTGGCCGAGATCCGCCAACTGGCCGAGGAATGGAGCGAGTCGGGCGCCCCCGAGCCCGCCGCCACGGCGGGCACGATCACGCAGCGCGACACGTTGGAGGACTACGCGGCGCACCTGCGCGGCCTGGTCGACCTCACCTCCATCCGCCCCCTGAAGGTGGTCGTCGACGCGGGCAACGGGATGGGCGGGCACACCGTCCCGACCGTGTTCGACGGGCTGCCGCTGGACGTCGTACCGATGTACTTCGAGCTCGACGGCACGTTCCCGAACCACGAGGCGAACCCGCTGGACCCGGCCAACATCGTGGACCTCCAGGCCCGCGTGCGCGCCGAGGGCGCCGACATCGGCCTGGCCTTCGACGGCGACGCGGACCGCTGCTTCGTCGTCGACGAGAACGGGGACCCGGTCTCCCCGTCCGCCATCACCGCCCTCGTCGCCTCCCGCGAGCTCGCGAGGAACGGCGGGGCGGGCACGATCATCCACAACCTGATCACGTCCTGGTCCGTCCCCGAGGTCGTGAAGGAGAACGGCGGCACGCCGGTCCGCACGCGCGTGGGCCACTCCTTCATCAAGCAGGAGATGGCGACGAGCGGCGCGATCTTCGGGGGCGAGCACTCCGCGCACTACTACTTCAAGGACTTCTGGAACGCGGACACGGGCATGCTCGCCGCGCTCCACGTCCTCGCGGCACTCGGCGGCCAGGACGGCCCGCTCTCCGCGCTGGTCTCCTCCTACGACCGCTACGCCGGCTCCGGCGAGATCAACTCCACGGTCGCCGACCAGGCCGACCGCCTCGCCGCGATCAGGGCCGCGTACGGCGACCGCGACGGGATCACCCTGGACGAGCTCGACGGCCTGACGGTCACGTCCACGGACTGGTGGTTCAACGTCCGCCCGTCGAACACGGAGCCGCTGCTGCGCCTGAACGCGGAGGCGCGGGACACGGAGACGATGGAGAAGGTGCGGGACGAGGTGCTGGCCGTCATCCGGGCCTGACCCGCAGCGGCCCCCGCCCCCCCCGGCCCGGCACCCCTGGCCCGCCCATGATCCACCCGGCCCGCGACACCGCCCCGGCGGTACGCTGACCGGGGCTGAACAAAAGCACCCCGTACCCACACACCCGCACCCCGAAGGGACCCCCCATGCCGCTCGAAGCCGGCCTCCTGGAGATCCTCGCCTGCCCGGTCTGCCACGCCCCCCTCAAGGAGGCCGACGCTGAGCTGATCTGCACCGGCGACGACTGCGGCCTGGCCTACCCGGTCCGCGACGGCATCCCCGTCCTCCTGGTCGACGAGGCCCGCCGCCCCGCGTAACCACCCCGCTCACGAGCAGGAGGCCCGCCGCCATGTTCGACGAACCGCTCCTGGACGACCCGGAGGCGCTGGCCAGGGCCGACCACCGCGGCCTGCTGCGCGGCGCCGCCGAAGCGGGCGCCCGCGTCCGCACGGCGGCCCGGTACGCGGCAGAGGCCGGTATCACCGAGCTCAAGCCGGACGGCCGCCCCCGCGCCGTCCTGATCGCGGGCCCCGGCACCGCGGCCGCAGGCGTCGCCGACCTCATCGGCCGCCTGGCGGGCGCGGCCTGCCCGGTGACGAAGCTGCGCGCCACCGGCGTCGCCGCGGCCGCGGGCGCCCTGCGCTGGGACCTGCCGGGCTGGGCGGGCCCCGTCGACCTGCTCCTGATCGCCACCCCGGACGGCACCGAACCGAGCCTCTCGCTCCTGGTAGAGCAGGCCTACCGGCGCAGCGTCACCGTCGTCGCCGTCTGCCCGACCGGCGCCCCGCTCACCGAAGCCGTGGCCGGCGCCCACGGCCTGTTCGTCCCGATGGCCACGGCCCCGTACGAGCAGGACGAACCGGCCGCGGCCTCCGCGCCGGGCGCGCTCTGGGCCCTGCTCACCCCCCTCCTCGCGCTCCTCGACCGCACCGGCCTCCTCGCCGCGCCCGCGGAGGTCCTGGAGAAGGTCGCCGACCGCCTCGACCGCACCGCCGAGCGCTGCGGCCCGGCCATCGCGACGTACAGCAATCCGGCGAAGACCCTCGCCTCCGAGCTCGCCGAATCGCTCCCGCTGATCTGGACGGAGGGCGCGGCCGCGGGCCCGGCGGGCCGCAGGTTCGCCGCCGCCCTCGCCGAGCTGGCCGGACGCCCCGCGCTCGCCGCCGACCTGCCCGAGGCGATGCCCGCGCACGGCGCGCTGCTCACCAGTGCCCTCGCCGCGGGCGGCAACCCCGACGACTTCTTCCGCGACCGCGTCGAGGACGAGCAGGCCCTGCGCGCCCGCGTCGTCCTGCTCCGCGACCGGCCCACCGGCGGCCTCTCCGCCGCCCCCGCCGCCCGCGAACTCGCGCTGTCGCACGACACCGCGATCAGCGAACTCGAACCGGAGGAGGGCACCGAGCTCGAGACCCTCGCCGAGCTGATCGCCGTCACGGATTTCGCCGCCGTTTACCTGGGCCTCGCCTCCACGGCGTGAGCTGACCCCCTCGGCACGCGCTCGCCGCCGCACTCATCGCCGTACGCACCGGAAGACTGGACGCATGGACCGCCTCACCAACACCATCCGCCCCTACGCCTGGGGCTCCACCACCGCCATCCCGCACCTCGTCGGCGCCGAGCCGACCGGCGAACCCCAGGCCGAGATGTGGATGGGCGCCCACCCCGGCGCCCCCTCGCGCACCGAGCGCGGCCCGCTCAACGAGGTGATCGACGCGGACCCGGCCGCCGAGCTGGGGGAGGAGGCGGTCGCCAAGTTCGGCCCCCGCCTGCCCTTCCTGCTCAAGCTGCTCGCCGCCGGCGCACCCCTCTCGCTGCAGGTGCACCCGAACCTCCAGCAGGCGAAGGAGGGTTACGAGGAAGAGGAGAGGCGGGGCGTTCCGATCACGGCGCCCGACCGCAACTACAAGGACGCCAACCACAAGCCCGAACTCATCTGCGCCCTCACCCCGTTCGACGGCCTGTGCGGCTTCCGCGCGCCCGAGGAAGCGGCCGAGCTGCTCGAGGGCCTCGGCGTCGACAGCCTCAAGCCGTACGCCGATCTGCTGCGCGCCCACCCCGAAGAGGCCGCGCTGCGCGAGGTGCTGACCGCCGTCCTGAGCGCCGACCGCGACGAGATGGCCCAGACCGTCGCCGACGCCACGGCCGCCGCCCAGCGCATCGGCGGCGACTACGAGCCGTACGCGGGCATCGCCCACCACTACCCCGGCGACCCGGGCGTCATCGCGGCCATGCTCCTCAACTACGTCCAACTGCAGCCCGGCGAAGCCCTGTTCCTCGGCGCGGGCGTCCCGCACGCGTACCTGAACGGCCTCGGCGTCGAGATCATGGCCAACTCCGACAACGTCCTGCGGTGCGGCCTGACCCCCAAGCACGTCGACGTCCCCGAGCTGCTGCGCATCGTCCGCTTCGAGGCCACCGACCCGGGCGTGCTGCGTCCCGAGGCCTCCCCGGACGGCGAAGAGGTCTACGACACCCCGATCGACGAGTTCCGCCTCTCCCGCTTCGTCCTGCCCGAGGGCGCCGCCGCGCGCGACCTCACCGCGGCCACCCCGCAGATCCTGCTCTGCACGGCGGGCACGGTCCGGGCCGGTGACCTCACCCTCGCACCCGGCGAGTCGGCCTTCGTCGCTGCGGGCGAAAAGGCTGAAGTGTCCGGAGTCGGCACGGTTTTCCGGGCGACGGTCGTGGCCTGAGAGGACTCTGAGCCGTCCCGTGCTGCAACAATGACCCACCGCAAAGGCCGGGCAAAGCAGCATGGCTTCTCGCGGCAGCGGCACGGGACGTACGACCTCGAAGGGACACCAGGAACAACATGAGTGCTTCAGGCGGAGCAAAGGCGATCGTGGCGGCGCTCGCCGCCAATCTCGCAATCGCGGTGGCGAAGTTCGTGGCGTTCCTCTTCAGCAACTCCTCGTCGATGCTCGCCGAGTCGGTCCACTCGCTCGCCGACTCCGGAAACCAGGCCCTGCTGCTGCTCGGCGGCAAGAAGGCCCAGCGCGAAGCGACCCCGCAACACCCCTTCGGGTACGGGCGCGAGCGCTACGTCTACGCCTTCCTGGTCTCCATCGTCCTCTTCTCCGTCGGTGGCATGTTCGCCGTCTACGAGGGCTACGAGAAGATCAGGCACCCGCACGAACTGGACAACTGGTACTGGCCGGTCGGCGTCCTCGTCTTCGCGATCATCGCCGAGGGCTTCTCCTTCCGTACGGCCATCAAGGAGTCCAACGCCCTGCGCGGCAAGCTCACTTGGAGCCAGTTCATCAAGCGCGCCAAGGCCCCCGAGCTTCCCGTCGTCCTCCTGGAGGACTTCGGCGCGCTCATCGGTCTGATCCTCGCGCTCTTCGGCGTGGGCCTCACCCTCGCCACCGGCGAGGGCGTCTGGGACGGCATCGGCACGCTCTGCATCGGCCTCCTCCTGATCACCATCGCGATCGTCCTCGCCCTGGAGACCAAGTCCCTGCTCCTCGGCGAGTCCGCGGGCACGGACGAGGTCGCGGCGATCGAGAAGGCGGTCGTCGACGGCAACACCGTCACCGGCCTGATCCACATGCGCACGCTCCACCTCGGCCCCGAGGAACTCCTCGTCGCCGCGAAGATCGCCGTCCAGCACGACGACACGGCCGCCGAGGTCGCCCGCGCCATCAACGAGGCCGAGGCCCGCATCCGCGCCGCCGTCCCCATCGCCCGCGTCATCTACCTCGAGCCCGACATCTACAGCGAGGCCGAGGCCGCGAAGGGCCCGGACCGAGAGGCCACGCCGGGCGGCCCGACGCCTGCCGAGACGCCGGGTCACTGAGTCTTCGTTCTACGTAGTGGGGCCCCCGCCGATTCTTTCGGCGGGGGCCCCACTGCGTCATGACCCGCGGTTACTGAACCTCGGCCAGCACCCGCAGGATCGCGGCGTCGTCCGGAGCGGCCTGCAACCGCGCCCGGAACTCCGTGTCCATCAACTTCCGCGACAGCAGCGCGAGAATCCGCAGATGCTCGTCACCGGCGGCCGCCTCCGGCACCGCGATCATGAAGACGAGCTTCGCCTTCGTCCCGTCCAGCGAGCCCCACTCGATCCCCTCGGCGGACCGGGCGAACCCGACGACCGGCGACGCCACCGCATCCGTCTTGGCATGCGGAATGGCGATCTCCTCGCCGAGCCCCGTCGTCCCCTGCGCCTCGCGACGCAGCGCGGTCTGCACCAGTTCCTCTACGTCCTTGACCTTGCCGGTGGACGCGAGCAGCCCCGCGATCTCGCGGATCGCGGACTCCTTGTCCTGGGCGTCCAGTTGGACCTTCACGGTCTGCTCGGTGAGATAGCCGGACAGGACCTCGTCGTCGCTGCCGCTCGGCTTTTCGGCGGCGGCCGGGGAAGGAGCAACGGCGGTCGAGGCCTGCGGCGCCGCTGCCGCCGCCTGCACCGTGGCACCAGCACCAGCACCAGCACCGGCACCAGCGCCGGCGCCGACGGTCGCCAGAGCGGGTTCGGCCACCGAGGCTCCACCGTTCAACTTGCGCTGCTGGATGCCGACCAGCGCGTTCGTGGTGAGCGCGGTGACGACCGTACCGGCGGCGATGGCGACGAAGAACATCGCGACCCCGCTGATGGCACCGAACAGCGAAACGATCGGACCACCGTGCGGCACGGAGTCCTCGACGCCCGCCACACCGGCGATCGCACCGGCGACGGCGCCACCGAGCATGTTGGCCGGGATCACCTGGAGTGGTCGCGCGGCCGCGAACGGAATGGCACCTTCAGAGATTCCGAAGAAGCCCATGAACAAGGCGGCGAGCCCTGTCTCCTGCTCCTGCTTGCTGTAGAGCTTCTTGCGCAGCAGCGTGGCCAGGCCCTGGCCGAGCGGCATGACCGGGATGGCGGCGGCGGCCATACCCATGACGGCGTTGTTGGTGCCGATCAGGCCGACGGAGACGAGGAAGGCCGTCTTGTTGACCGGGCCGCCCATGTCGAAGGAGATCATCAGGCCGATGATGATGCCGAGCACGATCGCGCTCGAACCGGTCATCCCGTTCAGCCAGTTGGTCAGGTGCGTGAACACCCAGGAGATCGGCTGCCCGATCACGTAGATGTAGAACAGCCCGAGCGCCAAGGTCGAGACGATCGGCAGCACGATGATGGGCATGATCGGCTGGACGACCTTGGGAACCTTGACCTTCTTGAGGCCCAGGACCAGGTATCCGGCGAGGAAACCGGTGACGATCGCACCGAGGAAGCCCGCGTTGGCGTCGGCCTTGTAGATGCCCACGGCGTCCGAGGCCAGGAAGCCGCCGATCATGCCGGGCACGAGAGCGGGACGGTCGGCCAGGGCGTACGCGATGTAGCCGGAGAAGATCGGCAGCATCAGGCTGAAGCCGGTCGTGCCGAGCTTGTTGACGTACCACCAGAAGGTCTCTTCCGGAATGACCAGGCCGCCCTTGGGGTCGGCGTGCCCGCCGAGCGAGAGCGAAATGGCCAGCAGCAGACCGCCGACGACAACGAACGGGATCATGTACGAGACGCCGTTCATCAGCGCCTTGTACGCGAGGCTCCGCTCCTTGCCGCCGCCACTGCCGGCCGCGGGAGCCGCACCGGCGGCCTGCACCGGAGCGTTCTGCACCTGCGCGATGAGCTCCTCGGGCCGGTGGATGCCGTCGGCGACCGGGACGCTCAGCACCTTCTTGCCGGCGAAGCGGTCGAGGTCGACTTCCTTGTCCGCGGCGATGATGATGCCGTCGGCGTTCTTGACATCGTTGTCAGTCAAGACGTTCTCGGCGCCGATGGATCCTTGCGTCTCCACCTTCATGTCGATGCCGAGGGCATCGGCTGCCTGCTGCAGCTTCTCCGCCGCCATATAGGTGTGCGCGATGCCGGTCGGACAGGCGGTCACCGCGAGCAGCTTCAACTTCTTCTGCTGCTCGACGGCCCCTCCGCCCGCGTGGGGGTCGGCCGGACTGGTCACGTGGCTCTCCTTTGCGCCTTCGCCTTACAAGACCGCGCAAATGTTCGCGGCCTTCCTAGCATCCTGCAACACATAAGCACGGGATCAAAAGCCCAAAAGTCCCTAATTGCCCGGTCTCACGCCACTTCTGCTCCTGTGAATCAACAGGCGAGAATCAGCCACGCCCCTACGCCCAGCTGGGTGGAGCGGGGGTGGGGGCGACTGCGCCGATCGGTGTAGATTCGTAACGAGCCAGACGTCGCTGCTGATGGCGGTCGGGCGGCCCGCACGCCGGGTCGTCCGAGGGAGAGAGGGCCTCCGACGGACTGCGCTGCGAGCGCCAGGGGCCACCCGTGTCCCGGGCACTCGCAGACCAGCCATGCGCGCATCCCGTACGGGTAGGCGCGTCAGCCCACCTCGACCGACCGCAACTGCACCGAGGAGCAGCTCACTCATGACTTCTGCCGCCACCCGACAGGACCAGGACTTCAAGGTCGCCGACCTGTCCCTGGCCGACTTCGGGCGCAAGGAGATCACCCTCGCCGAGCACGAGATGCCCGGTCTGATGTCGATCCGCAAGGAGTACGCCGCCACGCAGCCCCTCGCGGGCGCCCGCGTCACCGGCTCCCTGCACATGACGGTCCAGACGGCCGTCCTCATCGAGACCCTGGTCGCCCTGGGCGCCGAGGTCCGCTGGGCGTCCTGCAACATCTTCTCCACCCAGGACCACGCCGCCGCGGCCATCGCGGTGGGCCCGAACGGCACGCCGGACAACCCCCAGGGCGTCCCCGTCTTCGCCTGGAAGGGCGAGACGCTCGAGGAGTACTGGTGGTGCACGGAGCAGGCGCTGACCTGGCCGAACTCGCCCACCGGCGGTCCGAACATGATTCTGGACGACGGCGGTGACGCCACCCTCCTCGTCCACAAGGGCGTCGAGTACGAGAAGGACGGCAAGGTCCCCTCGGTCGACACCGCCGAGTCCGACGAGCACCGTGTCATCCTCCAGCTCCTGAACGACACGATCTCCGAGGGCTCCCAGAAGTGGACCCGCCTGGCCTCCGAGATCCGCGGCGTGACGGAGGAGACCACGACGGGTGTCCACCGCCTGTACGAGATGCAGCGCGACGGCGTCCTGCTGTTCCCCGCGATCAATGTGAACGACGCGGTGACGAAGTCGAAGTTCGACAACAAGTACGGCTGCCGCCACTCCCTGATCGACGGCATCAACCGCGCCACGGACGTCCTCATCGGCGGCAAGACGGCGCTGGTCTGCGGTTACGGCGACGTCGGCAAGGGCTGCGCGGAGTCGCTGCGCGGCCAGGGTGCGCGTGTCATCGTCACGGAGATCGACCCGATCTGCGCGCTGCAGGCGGCGATGGACGGCTACCAGGTCGCGACGCTGGACGACGTCGTGGACCAGGTCGACATCTTCGTGACGACGACCGGCAACAAGGACATCATCATGGCGAGCGACATGGCCAAGATGAAGCACCAGGCGATCGTCGGGAACATCGGCCACTTCGACAACGAGATCGACATGGCCGGTCTGGCGCAGATCCCGGGGATCGTGAAGGACGAGGTCAAGCCGCAGGTCCACACGTGGACGTTCCCCGACGGCAAGGTCCTCATCGTGCTGTCCGAGGGCCGCCTGCTGAACCTGGGCAACGCGACCGGCCACCCGTCGTTCGTGATGTCCAACTCGTTCGCGGACCAGACGCTGGCCCAGATCGAGCTGTTCACGAAGCAGGCCGAGTACCCGACC
The DNA here is from genome assembly GCF_044460595.1 of Streptomyces sp. NPDC050085. Classification (NCBI taxonomy): domain Bacteria; kingdom Bacillati; phylum Actinomycetota; class Actinomycetes; order Kitasatosporales; family Streptomycetaceae; genus Streptomyces; species Streptomyces sp. NPDC050085. The sequence continues at coordinate 54,314 of NZ_JBITJZ010000026.1, forward strand.
GACGTGTACGTGCTGCCCAAGCACCTCGACGAGAAGGTCGCGCGTCTCCACCTGGACGCGCTCGGCGTCAAGCTCACCGAGCTGCGCCCGGAGCAGGCCGCGTACATCGGTGTCGAGGTAGAGGGCCCGTACAAGCCGGACCACTACCGCTACTGAGCACCGGCTGAGCACCACCCGGTCGCACCCGCCGACTGACAGGACAGGCCCCCGCACCCCCGTGCCGGGGGCCTGTCCCGTGCCGGGCCGCACCGCTGGCTACGGTGGACACGTCCTTCGACGCCCGCCGGCCCGCACGGCCGGGACATCCCGACCGACGGCGGCCGTCATCAGGCCAGACAGAGGACCCCACGAACCCCATGCCCCGCGGCCGATATTCGCTCCACGATCCGCACGATCACACCCCCCTCGGTGAAGAGCACTTCCACTGCGCACCCGGCCCCTCCGGCTGGCGCTACGTCGCCCAACGGACCACTCCCTCCGGCGAACACGCCGGCTCGATCGACCTCGCCCTCGACGCGCTCGGCCGCCCCATCCGCCTCGAACTCAACGCCGCGAGCTGGCAGGTGAGAGGCGCCGCACTCGACGGCGTGACCTGGGTACGCACCGACCCCACCGGCACCCACGCCACCGAAGGAAACGCCCCCGCGCACGCGTTCACAGGCACATCCCCCGCGTTCCTCATCGCCACCACGCGTCTGCTGAACCTCACCCCCGCATCCCCCTCGACCCGCGTCCGCCTCGTCGCCCTCACGGATCCCGTCCTGGCCCCCCGCACCCTGGACCAGTCCTGGACCTTGCTGAACAGCGAAGCACACGCCACTGACAACGGCCCCCTGACCGTGGACGAATACCAGGTCACAGCCCTGGACACGGGGGAACAGCACACCGTCCACATCAGCGGCGACGTGGTCCTCGCGGCCCCCGGCATCGAGCTGGAGAACCTCGAGACCCCACCGTCGACGTTCGCCTGAACTCCGCCGGTCCCGCTACGACTTCAGGCCCGACTTCCGGCACGACTTCAGGCAGGCGGAACGAACCCGGTGGCCGGCGGCTCCGAACCCGCCTGATCCGAACCGGAGTTGCCGGGCTGCGGAGCAGGAGGCGACGCGGCCGGGGGAGTGGACGGGAAACCCGCGGGAGCAGACGGAACGACGGGCGGCACGCCACCCGCGGCCTGCCCGGGACCGCCGTACGCTCCAGGCACCGCGCCCGACATCGGCGGACCGGCCTGCCCCGCATGCCCCACCGCACCGAAGGCCCGCTGCACCTCTCGCGACTGCCGCTCGTGCATCACCGCGGCCAGGAACGCGGCCGGAGGAACGTCGGAGGGGGCCGGCGCCCCGGTGTGCGCGGCGATATCAGCGGCAAGCCGCTGGGCCACACCCCACCCGACTTGCGGATCCAACTGCCCCATCCGCGTCAGGTATTGACGCACGGCGAGCCACAGCCCCTCCGGCACGGCGGACAGATCCAGCTGGGCGAACCGTCCCACCAGCCACGGCGGCGGGGGCGGCACGAACGCGGCCTGCCCCGTGGGCACCCGTTCCCGTACGACGAGAGTCCCCGCGAACACGTCCCCGACCCGGCGACCACGCGCCGACACCAGCGAGGCGATGCACGCCACGACCCCGAAGGTCATCAGGATCTCGACGACCCCGACGGCCCCCCGCACCAACGCGTGCCGGAACCGGATCGGCCCACCGTCGTCCCGTACGACCCGCAGCCCGCACGCGAGCTTCCCCAGCGACCGCCCGTGGCTCAACGTCTCCACGGCGATCGGAACCCCGACCAGCACCAGCAGGAACAGGGCCACGGACAGGGCGGCAGCAGCGGCATCGTCCATCGAGGAGGTCGCAGCCACCACGGCCATCGTCACAGCGATGTAGACGACGAAATACACCGCCAGATCGATGAGCACGGCGAGCGCCCGGCTCGGCAGCTTCGCGGGCCGCAGCTCCAAGGCCACCGCCTCGCCCGTCACCAGCTCACTCACGCCGGCCACCCACCCTTCCCTCACCTGCCCTCGGAACCGCCAGTCTGCCAAGCTGAGAGCAGATCGCGCCGTACAGGTGCCGGAAAGCGAGGAGCAGCAGACCGGATGGATCTCGACGTCTTCGTGTCCACCCACCGAGCCGAGTGGGACCGCCTGGACGCTCTGCTGCGGCGCCGACGCCGTCTGACCGGCACAGAGGCGGACGAACTGGTGACGCTGTACCAGCGCACGGCCACGCACCTCTCCCTCATTCAGTCGAGCGCCCCGGACCCGCGCGTCATCGGTCGCCTCACCCAACTCGTGGCACGCGCGCGTAGTGCAGTGACAGGAACCCGCCGCGCTTCATGGCGCGACGTCACGCGCTTCCTCACCCACGGTTTCCCGGCAGCGGTCTACAAGGCACGCCATTGGTGGGTCCCCACCGCACTCGTCTCCACAGGGATAGCCGCCCTGATCGGTTGGTGGATCGGCGTACACCCCGAAGTCCAGGCATCCATAGCCGCCCCGTCCGAGCTCCGCGAGATGACGAAGCCGGGCGGCCAGTACGAGACGTACTACTCGAGCCACCCGGCAGCGTCGTTCGCCGCCCAGGTCTGGACGAACAATGCGCAGGCCACCGCGATGTGCCTGGTCCTGGGCATCTTCCTGGGCCTGCCGGTCCTGTGGATCCTCTTCCAGAACATGCTGAACGTAGGGGTGGGCATCGGCCTGATGACCTCGGCCGGCCGCCTGGACACCTTCCTGGGCCTGATCCTCCCGCACGGGCTGCTCGAACTGACCGCCGTCTTCGTCGCCGCCGGCACGGGCCTCCGACTCGGCTGGACGGTCATCGACCCCGGTCCCCGTTCCCGCAGGACTGCCCTCGCCGAAGAGGGCCGCGCAGCACTCGGCATGGCCATCGGACTCGCCCTGGTCCTCTTCGTCTCCGGCGCCATCGAAGGCTTCGTAACCCCCTCGGGCCTCCCGACCTGGGCCCGCATCGGCATCGGCATCGCCGCAGAACTCGCCTTCCTCACCTACGTCTACGTCCTGGGTGGGCGGGCGGTTCGAGAGGGCGAAACGGGGGACCTGGAGGCAACGGAGCGCAGCTCGGTGCTGCCGGTGGCCGCCTGATGTGCATCGAAGGTCTCTGACCTGTTAGTCTCCTCTTCGCCCCGGAAAGGACGTTGACACGGCCTGGACGGGGAGGTAGATTCGAACAGTTGCCCCGAACTCGACAGGTTCGACCACAACGGCTAGTATCTAGCGCGCTTCACGAAATAACATTCTTCGAGAAGCCCCCCGATTAATCGGAAATGCGAGTCGGTCAGACCGGCCCAAAACTTCTGATAAAGTCGGCTCAGCCGAAAGGTAAAGGCCCTCCAACGGCCACCGGAATTGAAATCCGAACCGGAAACGGAACGGAAAACGGATCTGGTAAGGTTGGAAACACGAAATACTGAAGGGAAGCGCCCGGAGGAAAGCCCGAGAGGGCGAGTACAAAGGAAGCGTCCGTTCCTTGAGAACTCAACAGCGTGCC
>NZ_JBITJZ010000027.1:0-57513 GCF_044460595.1 Streptomyces sp. NPDC050085
GGGATCCCCCGAAAACGCGGCGGGGTGCGGGGGACCGCGACGGCCGGTGCTTGGGGATTCGCCGGAGTCTGCGAAGTCGCCGGGGTGTTCGGGACCGCGGCCGGGGCCTGCGGGATCCCCGGGATCTGGGGCATGCCCGGGATTTGCGGGACGGCCGGCGCTTGGGGATTCGCCGGAGTCTGCGAAGTCGCCGGGGTGTTCGGGACCGCGGCCGGGGCCTGCGGGATCCCCGGGATCTGGGGCATGCCCGGGATTTGCGGGACGGCCGGCACTTGAGGATTCGCCGGAGTCTGCGAAGTCGCCGGGGTGTTCGGGACCGCGGCCGGGGCCTGCGGGATCCCCGGGATCTGGGGCATGCCCGGGATTTGCGGGACGGCCGGCACTTGAGGATTCGCCGGAGTCTGCGAAGTCGCCGGGGTGTTCGGGACTGCCGCCGGGGCTTGCGGGATCCCCGGGATCTGGGGCAGCCCCGGAATCTGCGGGGTGGCCGGGGCCTGCGGAACCGCCGCCGGGTCTGCCGGGTTCGCCCCCGTGTCGGCGGGCTCGTCCGCCGGGTCCGCCCCCGTGTCAGTCGCCGCGTCGGCATCCGCGTCGGCCGGGGTAGACGCGTCGGCATCCGCACCGGCCGGGTCCTTCTGCAGCGAGCCGATCAGCGCGTCGATGCCGGAGGCGGTGAGCGCGTCGTTCGCCAGTTTCGGCAGGCCCTGCAGGACGGCCAGGGCCTTGACCCAGTCCTGCGCGGCCGTGGCCTTCTCCAACTCGTCGGCCTGGGTCTTCAGCGAGCTCTGCGCCAGCGCGGTGAGCCCGGTCGCGGCCGGCTGGTTCTCGCCGTAGCCGAGCACGGTGTCCAGCTCGTCGGAGACCTTCGCGAGCGTGGTCTCGTCCGGGACCATGAACAGGGTCGACGCGGCGATGTAGTCGTCGACGGCCTTGAGCAGCGACTCCAGATCGCTGCGGGTCCGCGGGGCGGAGGGTGCGGCCGGCGCGGCCACGGCGGCGCCCGCCCCACCGAGGATGAGGGCGCCGCACAGGGAGGCGGCGACGACGGCTGCGGCCTTGCGGGGTGCGCGGGCCATGGCGGCGGGTCCTTTCGTAGAGGGCTCCCCTGTCGCCACCCTCGAATCCACCACCACGCTCCGCAACCAGACAGATGCGGAGCGTGTCCATTTGGGGGTACGCGTTATCGTCGGCGGCTATGGAACACCCGGCACACCACGAGGGCGCCCACGCCCACCCGACCCAGGGCTGGCCCGCGAACGAGCTGGAGCAGGTCCTCGCCGCCGCGCTCGGCGTCGAGGGCGCGGGCGCGCGCATCGTCGAGGTCCTCGGCCGCAGCCACCTGTGGATCCCGCTGCCCAGGGGCGGCTCCACCGCGAGCCGCGAGCTCGATCTGCCGACCCTGGAGCTCGAGGGCCAGGCGTACGTGCCCGTCTTCACCTCCGAGCAGCAGTTCATGCAGGTCACCGGCGGGCGCATGGACTGCACGGTGGCCCCGGCGGTCGAGTTCGCGCGCGGCCTGCCCGCCCAGGTCGGTCTCGCCCTGAACCCGGACGGCACCGTCGGCATCCCGCTGCCCCCACCCGCCGTCGCCGAACTGGCCCGCAGCGGCCGCACCCCGCTGGACGGCCCCTCGTCCGGCGGCCGCGTCGTGCTCTCCGAGCCGGACTGGCAGCACGACCCGGTGGACTTCCTGGCGGCCGTGCGCGAGGAGTTCGAGGCGACGGGCACCGTGCTCAGCGCCCACCGCGCGCTCGCGGTCGTCGAGGACGGCGACCCGTCGCTGTTCATCGGCGTCGCGCTGAGCCAGTGGGAGGGCGCCGCCCGCGATCTGCCGCTGGACGCGCTGGGCCGTGCGCTCGGCCGCGTACCGGTCGGCTGGCCGGTGAACCTCGTCTTCCTCGACGTCACCCAGGACCCGGTCGCCGACTTCCTGCGCACGCGCGTGCGTCCGTTCTATGTACGGGAACGGTGACGCCGTCCGTCAAGTCGGTGTCAGGAACGCCGCTTAAGCTGGTTTCATGACCTGACCGGACGGGCGACCTCACGCCCCGAAGGGCACGGGTGGCACGGGTGGAACACGGAAGTTCACGAAGGGGCGGTTACGGGTGAGTGCGTCGGGCACGGCCGCGGCCGGACAGGTCGAGCACATGCTGCGCCAGGTGACCCCGGGGCGCTACGACGCGTACGAGGCGCTGCTCGCGGCCCTCGCCGACCCCGCGTCCGGCCAGGTCTGGATGCTGCTCTGGCACGGCCAGGCGGGCTCCCCCGACGCCCAGTACGGGAACATGGACGTGGACGGCTTCTCGTACGCCCCCTGCGTCACCTCCGCCCAGGAGCTCTCCGCCTCCGGCTGGTCCCGCGCGTACGAGGTGGTCGGCGGCGTCGACGCGGCCCGGACGCTCTACCCCGACCACTACGGCCTGTGGCTCAATCCGCACGCGCCCGGCGGGGGAGTCGGCATCCCCTGGCTCGATCTGCGCCGGATCGCGGGCGGCCTGGACCGACAGCCGGCCGGGCCCCTGCGCATCACGGACCCCACGATCGAAATCCCCCAGTTCTACGCCGTATTGGCGCAGAACGCCCATCGGACGACCGCGATCCGCTCGCTGCGCCGCGCCTGGGTGCAGCCCGCGCTGGGCGCGCCCTACCTGGCGATCGGCCTCGACGTGTACGACACGTCGCCCGCGTCGGTGGACGCGGTGCGGGCGATGATGCAGCAGTCCGTCGCGGCGGTCCCCGACGGCCTGCCGGTCTCCACGGTCGCCATGTCGGACGAGTACGACCCGGTGGCGATGTGGCTGCGCGCGAGCGCCCGCCCGTTCTACGACCGCGAGGCGCACGCGGCACCCGCGGCTCCGGCCGGCGGCGGCTACGGCTATCCGCCGGTCGGCCAGTACTGAGAGCCAACTGCCCCCATAACGGCTCTATTTCGGTACAGGGTGGGTTGGTGCGGAGAGGGGCACGTGTGGGCGCAATGTCCGTACTGGAGTCACTTCCGACCCAACTGACCACTGTCCGCCCCCCGTTCACTGCCGTCCGGATAACGGAACCCCCCAGACAGCATCACGTTTAGGCATCCTTTCCCCGTCAAGTCTGGCAACAGATCGCACACAGGTTGAAGACTCCCGCTCCAAGGGGCTTCGCCTCTGTGTACGACGGACTGAACCACGCCGCTACAGCGGCAAGTGCGGGCCGGTCACCGCCGGTTGAGAGGGGTCCTTGCCACGATGACGGCACCATTGCAGAACACGACCGCGGATGCGGAACCGACCGCACCGGTCGACGCTGCCGCGAACGGCGCGGGCCGCAAGGTCGAGGGCCGGTCGCTGAAGGCGATCGCCTGGAACCGCCTGAAGCGGGACAAGGTGGCTCTCGCCGGTGGCATCGTTGTCGTCCTGCTCGTCCTGGTGGCGGTCTTCGCGCCGCTCATCGTGAGTCTGCTCGGCCACCCGCCGAACGACTTCCACCAGGACAAGCTGGACCCCCTGACGAACCTGCCGCAGGGCTCGCTCGGCGGCGTCAGCAGCGACTACCTGTTCGGCGTCGAGCCCAACAAGGGCCGCGACGTCTTCAGCCGCATCGTCTACGGCGCCCGGATCTCCCTGCTCGTGGCGTTCTGCGCGGCGATCGTCGCGGTGGTGCTCGGCACCCTGTTCGGCATCATCGCCGGCTACTTCGGCGGCTGGATCGACGCCCTGATCAGCCGCGTGATGGACGTGCTGCTCTCGTTCCCGCAGCTGCTCTTCATCATCTCGCTGGTCTCGGTGCTCCCGGACGACCTGCTCGGCCTGACCGGCAGCGGGGTGCGCATCGCGATCCTCGTCCTGGTCATCGGATTCTTCGGCTGGCCGTACGTCGGCCGCATCGTCCGCGGCCAGACCCTGTCGCTGCGCGAGCGCGAATACGTGGAAGCGGCCAGGTCCCTCGGCGGCGGCTCGCGGCACATCCTCTTCCGTGAGCTGCTGCCGAACCTGGTCGCACCGATCACGGTCTACACGACGCTGATGATCCCGACGAACATCCTCACGGAGGCGGCGCTCAGCTTCCTCGGCGCGGGTGTGCGGCCGCCCACCGCGTCCTGGGGCGGCATGCTCCGGGACGCGCTCGAGACGTACGAGCAGGACCCGATGTTCATGGTCTTCCCGGGCGTCACGATCTTCATCACCGTCCTCGCGTTCAACCTCTTCGGCGACGGGCTGCGCGACGCCCTCGACCCGAAGGGCACCCGGTAGAGCCGCGCCGGGCACCCGCCCGACCGGCCCTCAACTGGCCCTCACAGAACTGCCCCTGCCGATTCGACAGGTGGCTTGACTCCATGGTTCTCCGGCAGTTTGCCCGGGACCGCGATCTCGGAGGTTACGAGAAAATGCCCACAGGTTCCTCGAAACGACGGCTCGCCGCCGGTGCCGCCCTCGTGGTCGCGGCTCTGGTGTCGACCACGGCGTGCGGCGGCGGTGACGGCGACTCCAAGGGTTCGTCCAAGGGCGCCGGCTACGACGCGGCGTACAACAAGATCGCCAACCCTTCGACGAAGAAGGGAGGCACGCTGAAGATGGTCGGCAAGCAGGACCTGGACTCCGCCGACCCGCAGCGCCAGTACTACGGCATGGCCTGGGACTTCTCCCGCTTCTACGCGCGCACGCTGGTGAGCTACGCGCCCAAGGCGGGCGCCGCCTCCACCGAGCTGGTCGGCGACCTCGCCACCGGCCCCGGCAAGGTCACGGACGGCGGCAAGACCTACACGTACACCCTGCGTGACGGCGTCACGTGGGAGGACGGTTCGGCGGTCACCGCGCAGGACGTCAAGTACGGCATCGAGCGCATCTGGGCCTCGGACGTCATCACCGGTGGTCCGCAGTACCTGCAGCAGAACCTGGACCCGAAGAAGGAGTACAAGGGTCCGTACAAGGACACCTCCAAGGAGGGTCTGAAGGCGATCGAGACGCCCAACGCGAAGACGATCATCTTCCACCTGCCGAAGCCCAACGGTGACTTCGAGCAGTTCCTCGCCATGCCGTCCGGCGCGCCGGTCAAGCAGGCCAAGGACACGAAGGCCAAGTACACCCAGCACCCCTTCTCGTCCGGCCCGTACAAGTTCCAGGAGTACAAGGCCAACAAGAAGATCGTCCTGGTCCGCAACACCGCCTGGAAGAAGGAGTCGGACCCGATCCGCGCCGCTCTTCCGGACACGATCGACGTCACCATCTCCGCGAACCTCGAGGAGAACGACAAGCGCCTGATGGCCGGCGACTACGACGTCGACCTCAACGGCACGGGCATGACCCAGTCGGGCCGCGTCACCGCCGTCCAGAAGCACAAGGACAACGTCGACAACATGCGGACGTCCTTCGTCCGTTACGTCGCGCTGAACCACAACCAGAAGCCGCTCGACAACGTCGACTGCCGCAAGGCCGTCTTCTACGCGACCGACTTCGCCGGCCTGCAGCAGGTCCGCGGCGGCCCGCTCGCCGGTGGCGACATCGCCAACTCGACGCTGCCGAAGTCCATCAAGGGCCACAGCGACTACGACCCGTACGGCATCCTCGCCCGCAAGGGCAAGCCGGACGAGGCCAAGGCCAAGGAGTCGCTGAAGGCGTGCGGTCAGCCGAGCGGCTTCTCCACCAAGATCAGCGCCCGTAACAACAACCCGGGCGAGGTCGACGCCGCCGAGGCGCTGCAGGCGCAGCTCGCCAAGGTCGGCATCAAGCTCGAGGTCGACCCGCTGGACGGTGCCGAGGCCTCCTCGATCACCGGTTCGCCGAAGGTCGTCAAGCAGCGCGGTCTCGGTATGACCATGAGCGGATGGGGCCCGGACTTCCCGTCCGGCCAGGGCTTCGGCCAGCCGCTGTGGGACAGCCGGTTCCTCGTGCAGACCGGTAACTACAACGAGTCCCAGATCAAGGACCCGAAGATCGACGGTCTCTTCGACCAGGCGATCGCCGAGACCGACGCGGACAAGGCCGGGAAGATCTACGAGGAGCTCGACAAGCGGATCCTCGACCAGGCCGACTGGATGCCCTTCCTCTACGAGAAGAACATCACCTGGCGCGGCCCGCGTCTGACCAACGCCTACATGGCCGACTCCTACAACGGCCGCTACGACTACGTCTCTCTCGGCGTCACCAAGTAACGCCCCTTCCGGGCAACGGAGTTGATCCGTTGCCCGGATCTGGACCTCCGCCGCCGAAACCCGCCAGTCCGAAGGGCAGGTGATGGCCCAGGGCGATGACCGGGAACCCCCACGAGGAGTTCCCGGCCACCGCCGGGCCGCGCACAGTGCTTGCTTATCTCATCCGGCGCCTGTTCGCCGTAATCATCATGGTGCTCGTCGTTCTGCTCGCGACCTTCACCATCTTCTTCATGCTGCCCAAATGGGCGGGTCAGGACGTCGCCGTCCTCTTCGCCGGCAAGGCCACCGGAGCCGAGCAGCTCGCCGGCATCCGGATCAAGCTGGGCCTGGACGACCCCGTCCTCGTCCAGTTCTGGGACTTCATCAAGGGCATCCCGATGGGGCGCGACTACGCCAACGGCGGAGACGTGACCCACTGCGCCGCCCCCTGCTTCGGGTACTCCTTCCGCACCGAGGTGCCGGTCTGGGACACCCTCAAGGACGCCATGCCCGTCACCGGCGCGCTCGCCGCCGGCGCCTGCGTCCTGTGGCTCGTCGCCGGTGTCGCCACCGGTGTGCTCTCCGCCCTCAAGCGGGGCACCATCTGGGACCGCGCCGCGATGACCACCGCCCTCGGCGGCGTCTCGCTCCCGGTCTTCTTCACCGGCATGGTCGCGATGGGCGTCTTCGTGCACAGCCTCGGCTGGGTGCACATGGCCGACAGCCTCTCCACCGACGACTCGATCGGCACCTGGCTCCAGACGCTGATCCTGCCGTGGTTCGTGCTCGCCTTCCTCAACGCCGCGATGTACGCCCGACTCACCAGAGCGACCATGCTGGAGATCCTGGGCGAGGACTACATCCGCACCGCGCGCGCCAAGGGGCTCGGCGAGTCCGCCGTCATCACCCGGCACGCCCTGCGTTCCGCGATGACGCCGATCCTCACCGTCTTCGGACTCGACCTCGGCGTGCTGCTCGGCGGCGCCGTGCTCACCGAGTCCACGTTCAACCTGCCGGGTCTCGGCCTCGCGGCGGTCCAGGCCATCAGCAGCAAGGACCTGCCCGTGATCCTCGGCGTGACGCTGTTCGCGGCTCTCGCGATCGCCGTCGCCAACCTCGTCGTGGACCTTCTGTACGCCGTCATCGACCCGCGAGTGAGGCTGGGATGACCGAATTGCACAAGACCGGAGCGGCGGTCGGCGAACCCGTTGCTGCTTCCGGCGCCCCCAGCGCCTTCCTCGAGGTCCGCGACCTCAAGGTGCACTTCCCGACCGACGACGGCCTGGTCAAGTCCGTCGACGGACTCTCCTTCACCCTGGAGAAGGGCCGCACCCTCGGCATCGTCGGCGAGTCCGGATCGGGCAAGTCCGTCACGTCGCTCGGCATCATGGGTCTGCACACCGCGGGCCAGTACGGCCGGCGCAAGGCGCAGATCAGCGGTGAGATCTGGCTGGACGGCACCGAGCTGCTGCACGGCGACCAGAACGCCGTACGCAAGCTGCGCGGCCGCGACATGGCGATGATCTTCCAGGACCCGCTGTCCGCGCTGCACCCGTACTACACGATCGGCAAGCAGATCGTGGAGGCGTACCGCGTCCACCACGACGTCGACAAGAAGGTGGCCCGCAAGCGCGCCATCGAGATGCTCGACCGGGTCGGCATCCCGCAGCCCGACAAGCGCGTCGACTCCTACCCGCACGAGTTCTCCGGCGGCATGCGCCAGCGCGCGATGATCGCGATGGCGCTGGTGAACAACCCCGAGCTGCTCATCGCGGACGAGCCGACCACCGCGCTCGACGTGACCGTGCAGGCGCAGATCCTGGACCTGATCCGCGATCTGCAGAAGGAGTTCGGCTCGGCCGTCGTCATGATCACGCACGACCTCGGTGTCGTCGCGGAGATGGCGGACGAACTGCTCGTGATGTACGGCGGCCGGTGCGTCGAGCGAGGCACCGCCGAAGAGGTCTTCACGAAGCCTCAACACCCGTACACCTGGGGCCTGTTGGGTTCGATGCCGCGCATCGACCGGGAGCAGACCGAGCGGCTCACGCCGGTCAAGGGCTCCCCGCCCAGCCTGATCAATCTGCCGAGCGGCTGCGCCTTCAACCCGCGCTGCCCCTACGCGGACATCCCCAAGGACAACATCACCCGCACCGAGCGCCCCGAACTGCGCGAGGTCGGCTCCGGCCACTTCTCCGCCTGCCACATGTCGGGCGAGGAGCGGGAGCGGATCTGGACCGAAGAGATTGCGCCGAAGCTGTGACGGACGCCAAAGGACCCGAGACCGAGATGACTCCTCCGGCCCCCTCCTCGATTCCCCAGCAGGCGACGACCTCACCGGACGCCGCGTCGGTCGAACCGCTGCTGAAGGTCGAAGGCCTGGTCAAGCACTTCCCCATCAAGAAGGGCCTGCTCAAGAAGCAGGTCGCCGCCGTGCAGGCCGTGGACGGCCTGACCTTCGACGTACGCCCGGGGGAGACCCTCGGCGTCGTCGGTGAGTCCGGCTGCGGCAAGTCGACGATGGGGCGCCTGATCACGCGTCTGCTCGAACCGACCGGCGGACGCGTCGAGTTCGAGGGCAAGGACATCACACACCTCGGCACGAGCGGCATGCGTCCGCTCCGCCGCGACGTGCAGATGATCTTCCAGGACCCGTACTCGTCGCTGAACCCGCGCCACAACATCGGCACGATCGTCGGCGCGCCCTTCCAGCTGCAGGGCGTCAAGCCCGAGGGCGGGGTCAAGAAGGCGGTCCAGGACCTCCTGGAGCGCGTCGGTCTCAACCCCGAGCACTACAACCGCTACCCGCACGAGTTCTCCGGCGGTCAGCGTCAACGCATCGGCATCGCCCGGGCGTTGGCCCTGCGCCCGAAGCTCGTGGTCGCCGACGAGCCGGTCTCGGCCCTGGACGTCTCGATCCAGGCCCAGGTCGTGAACCTCCTGGAGGACCTCCAGGACGAGTTCGGCCTGACGTACGTGATCATCGCGCACGACCTCTCGGTCATCCGGCACGTCTCGGACCGCATCGCGGTGATGTACCTCGGCAAGATCGTCGAACTCGCCGACCGCGACGACCTGTACGCGACGCCGATGCACCCGTACACCAAGGCGCTGCTGTCCGCGGTCCCCGTCCCCGACCCCAAGCGGCGCGGGGCCAAGAGCGAGCGCATCCTGCTGCGCGGCGACGTGCCCTCGCCGATCAACCCGCCCGCCGGCTGCCGCTTCCACACGCGCTGCTGGAAGGCGACGGAGCTCTGCGCCACGAAGGAGCCCCCGCTGCTGCAGCTCGGCACCGGCCACCAGGTCGCCTGCCACCACCCGGAGAACGCCCCCGACCAGGCCCCCGAGGACACCACGCTCCTCTCGGCGGCCAAGGAGGCGATCGACGTGGTGACGATCCCGGCGCCGGCCGCGGCCGAGGAGCCGCCGCAGGAGCCCGAGGACAAGTAGGAGGTCGGGGTCGAAGGGGGCCGAGCCGCCTTCGACCCCGCCGAAATGACGCAGAAGGGTCATGTACACGACCCAGCCCGGACGGCAGAGTCTCCGTGTCCGTTACATCGGATACACCGGAACCTGCTCGAAGGGACGCCCATGGCCCTCTCCCGTTCGGCACGCCTGGCCGCGCTCACCGTCGCGGCCACCTCCTTCTGCCTGATAGCCGCCTCACCAGCCCCTACCCCCGGCTCCGACGGCATCGGCGACACCTACTTCCCGCAGCTCGGCAACGGCGGCTTCGACGCCCGTCACTACGACCTCGACGTCGCCTACAACCCCGACACGGACCGCCTCGACGGCCGCACCACCGTCACCGCCCGCGCCACCCAGAACCTCTCCTCCTTCGATCTGGACCTGCAGAAACTCACGGTCACCCGGGTCGAAGTGGACGGCAGACGCGCCGAGTTCACGCGCACCGGCGACGAGATCGTCATCACCCCGCGCAGCGCGATCCGCAAGAACCACACCTTCAAGGTCACCGTCACCTACGGCGGCGTCCCCGAGGCGCTCAACGGCCCGATCGTCTTCGGCTCCGACTACGGCTGGATGAAGACCGACGACGGCGTCTTCGTCGCGTGCGAGCCGAACGCCGCCTCCACCTGGTTCCCGTCCAGCGACCACCCCGCGGACAAGGCGACGTACGACATCCGCATCAAGGCCCCCAAGGGCCTCACCGGTGTCTCCAACGGCCGCCTCGTGGACACGTACACCACGGACCGCGGCACGCAGACGGTCAACCACTGGCGCGAGTCGAAGCCCATGGCCACCTACCTGGCGACCGCCAGCATCGGCAGGTTCGACGTCCAGCAGGGCCGCACGCCCGCCGGCACCCCCATCTACGTAGCCATCGACCCGGTTCTGAAGGGCAGCAACACGGTCGACGTGTACGCGGTGACGGCCGAGGCCACCGACTACTGGTCGCAGGTCTTCGGCCCGTACCCCTTCGAGGAGACGGGCGCGGTCGTCGACGACATGCCGCAGGCCGGGTTCTCGCTCGAGACCCAGACCAAGCCCAGCTACTCGGCCGTGCGCTCCGAGTCGACGATCGTGCACGAGCTGGCCCACCAGTGGTTCGGCGACTCGGTCTCCGTCGACCGGTGGAAGGACATCTGGCTCAACGAGGGCTTCGCCACGTACGCCCAGTGGCTGTGGTCCGAGCACAAGGGCATCCGCTCGGCCCACGACTCGTTCCAGGCCGCCTACGACGCGCGCCCGGCCGACTCCACGTTCTGGAACATCATCGTCGCGAACCCGCAGCGCGACACGATGTTCGCCTCGGCCGTCTACCAGCGCGGCGCGATGACGCTCCAGCGGATCCGCGAACGGATCGGCGACCAGGCCTTCTTCAAGCTGCTCCCGGCCTGGACGAAGCTCAACCGCTACGGCAACGCGAACACCGGCGACTTCCAGCGGCTCGCCGAGAAGATCTCCGGCAAGAACCTGGACACGATCTTCTACAGCTGGCTGTACCGACCCGGTAAGCCGTCGCTGTAACAATCATCGGGTGCTCCAGGAACTGTTCACCCCCTCCGTCCAGCATTGGCTCGACCTCATCGGCATCTTCGTGTTCGCCATCTCCGGTGCGCTGATGGCCGTACGCAAGAACTGGGACGTCTTCGGCATCGCCGCCCTGGCCGAGGTCACCGCGCTGGGCGGAGGTGTCTTCCGCGACCTGGTCATCGGGGCCGTGCCGCCGGCCGCCTTCACCGACCTCGGCTACTTCCTGACCCCGCTCGTCGCCGCCGCCCTCGTCTTCTTCCTGCACCCCGAGGTCGAGCGCACCCAGACCGCCGTGAACGTCTTCGACGCGGCGGGCCTCGGACTGTTCTGCGTGACCGGCACGACCAAGGCGTACGACTACGGCCTCGGCCTCACCGCGTCCGCCGCCCTCGGTCTCGCCACGGCCGTCGGCGGCGGCGTGCTGCGCGACATCATCGCCAACGAGGTGCCCTCACTGGTCCGCTGGGACCGCGACCTGTACGCGGTGCCGGCGATGGTCGGCTCCGCGATCGTCGTGCTCTGCATCCGCTACGACGCGCTGACCGGCATCACGAGCGGCATCGCGGTCCTCACCGCCTTCGTCCTGCGGCTGCTCGCGATGCGCTACCACTGGCGCGCGCCGCGGGCCTGGCACCGCAGGTCGTCCGCGGTGGACGAGGGCGTGTGACGAGAGCTTGTGGCGGGCCCGGTACCCGGGCGCGTAACGAGGGCTTCACAGTCAGAAGCTACCGCTTAGTAATTTCCTGTTGTACGTTTTCTGCATGGCAGAAGCAGCATCCACGCAGGCCCGCATCCAGGCCCGTATCGGCGACAGCGAGTTCGACCGCGACACCGCCGTCACCCGTCGCGAGCCCGGTGTCTACGACATCGACCTCTCCGCCGGATGGACGATCATCAGTGCCGTCAACGGCGGCTACCTGCTGGCCGTCCTCGGCCGCGCCCTCGCGGACGCCCTGCCGCACAGCGACCCGTTCACCGTCTCGGCGCACTACCTCACGGCGTCGGCCCCCGGACCGGCCGTGATCCGCACCGATGTGGTCCGCACCGGCCGCACCCTCTCCACCGGCCAGGCCTCCCTGTTCCAGTACGCCGAGGACGGCTCCGAGGTCGAGCGCATCCGCGTCCTGGCCTCGTACGGCGACCTCGACACCCTCCCCGACGACGTGCGCACCACCGCCGAACCGCCCGCCCTCCCGCCGATCGAGCACTGCTTCGGCGCGGGCGACAGCCCCGAGGGTGCCCCGCCCGTCCCCGGCAGCTCGGCGATCACCGAACGGCTCGACCTCAAGCTCGACCCGGCCACCCTCGGCTGGGCGCTCGGGGCGCCGTCCGGCAAGGGCGAGATGCGCGCGTGGTTCGGCCTGGCCGACGGCCGCGACGCGGACCCGCTGTCGCTGCTGCTCGCGGTGGACGCGCTGCCGCCGACGGCCTTCGAGATGGGCCTCAAGGGATGGGTGCCGACGGTCGAGCTGACGGTCCACGTCCGCTGCCGGCCCGCGCCGGGACCGCTCCGCGTCTCCATCACCACCCGCAACCTGGCGGGCGGTTTCCTGGAGGAGGACGCGGAGATCTGGGACGCGAAGGACCGCCTCGTGGCCCAGTCGCGCCAGCTGGCGCGGGTCAGGCTCGGCTAGCCGGCCTCCGCGGCGAGGGGACGGCGGCCCAGCCAGGCCGCCAACTCCCCGTAGGGGCCGCCCTCTTGAGGTGCTGCCACGACTTCCCCGAACGGCACCTCGGGTCCGCGCCGCTCGGCGGGCAGCGCCTGCCGGGCCACGGCGAGGGCGAACCCGGCGAGCTCCGGGTCGAGCGAACCCGGCCGGCCGAGCGCCTCCCACAGGTCCCAGGAGTGGGTGGTGGTCTCCAGGACGTACCCGCCGAGTGCGGCCCGCCCCGGCACGCTGCCCCACGGGACGGTGACCTCGGCATCGAGCCGGGCGTCGTCCTGCCAGGCCTTGAGCGCCTCGATGCGCCCGGCCTCGTACCTCTGCGCGAGCTCCCCGTCGGCGATCCCCTCGGCGAACGACGGCACGGCGAGCCCGTCGCCGCCCTCCCCGACGACGGCGATCCGCCGGGTGCCGCCGACGACGTGCGAGATCAGTCGCCGTACGTCGAACTCGTCGCAGGGGGTGGGGAGTTCGTACTGCCCCGGCTGAACGCCGCCGATGAGGCGGGCGAGCTGGGCGGTGGCGCGTTCGAGCAGGGGGCGGGGGTCCGGGGTGCCGGTCATCCTGGGCTCCTGGGTCGTCGGTGGGCGCGGGGCCGTGCGGCCCCGGGTTCCACACCCTGCCGCAATTACCTGACACCCACGGTCAACATTTCCGGCCGATCTGCGGCACGCTGGGACCGTGAAGTCCGACCGCCTGCTCTCCGTCCTGCTGCTCCTCCAGACCCGCGGCCGCGTCCCCGCCCACGAGCTCGCGGAGCGCCTGGAGGTCTCGGTGCGCACCATCTACCGGGACGTCGAGGCGCTCAGCAGCGCCGGTGTGCCGGTCTACGCCGAGCGCGGGCGGCACGGCGGCATCGCCCTCCTGCCCGGCTATCGCACGGACGTCACCGGCCTGACCGAGGACGAGTCCCGCGCCCTGTTCATCCTCGCCGCGCAGGGCGCACACGCGGCCCTCGGCCTTGACTCCGCGATCGGCTCGGCCCTGCGCAAGGTCATGGCCGCACTGCCCGAACCGCACCGCCCCGCCGCCGAGTTGACGAGCCGCCGCATCCTCGTCGAGTCCTCCCGCTGGATGGGCCCGCCGGTGCGCGAGGTCGACGTCAGCGCTCTCCAGGACGCGGTCTTCGCCGACCGCAGGCTGCGCATCCGCTACCGGCACAGCGGCACCGAGACGCCCCGCACGTACACCGTCGACCCGTACGGCCTCGTCTCCAAGGCGGGCGTCTGGTACCTGGTCGCCGACCGGCGGGCCGTGCCCCGCCTCTTCCGTGCCGACCGGACGCACGCGGTGAAGGTCACCGACGCCCCCGTCCAGCGGCGCAAAGGGGTCGAACTCGCCGACGTGTGGGCTGTGTTGAAGCAGCAGGTCGAAGTGCGGCCCGGCGGGATCGACGTCACGGCCCGGGTGCACCGCAGCCGCTTCGACCTGTTCCTGCGGATGTGCGGCAGCTCCCTGATCGAGCACCCCGAGGACGACGGCGTCAGCGAGTGGATCACCGTGCGGCTCGGCTACGGCGTCCTGGCGGCGGCCCGCACCCTGCTGCCCTTCGTCGACCACCTCGAAGTGCTCCAACCGCCGGAAGTGCGCGCGGAGTTGGCCCGAAGTGCCGCCGCGGTCACGGCCCTGTACGCAGGAACCGGGCCAGGGCGGCCGTGAGCTCGGCGGGCGCGTCCTCCTGGACGAGGTGCCCGGCCCCCTCGATGACGCGCAGCTCGGCGCCGGGGATCGCCTCGGCCAGCTCCTGCCCGCGCGCGAGCGGGATCCAGGTGTCCTCGGCGCCCCAGCAGACCAGCACGGGCAGCGCCAACTCCCCGTAACGGCCCTGGATGTCGTCGGTGAACCGCTGGTCGTTCTGCTCGATCTGCCGGTAGAAGGCGTCCTTGCCCGCCCCGCTCGCCCAGGGCGCGACGAGCCGCGCGTGCGTGTCCGGATGCAGCCCCCGGTGGCTGGCCGAGCTGACGTAGCGGTGCACGAGCGCCTCGTGCAGCTCGTCGGGCAACTGCCGGAAGACGTCGGCGTGTTGAGCGAGCAGCCGGTACGTGGGGGAGCCCCAGGGTGCGAGGGCCACCGGGTCGACCAGGGCGAGCCGGGAGTACGCGGCGCCGTGCAGCAGATGCGCGCGCAGTGCGACGCAGCCGCCGAAGTCATGCGCGACGACGGCGGGTTCGGCCAGCCCCCAGTGCTCGATGAGCCCGGCCAGCACCCGCGCCTGAGCGTCCAGGGTGACGTCCTGCCCCGCACGCATCTCGGAGGCGCCGTAGCCCGGCAAGTCCCATACGTACACACGGTGTTCGGCGGCCAGTGCCCGCGCCGGGCCGCGCCAGACGTACGACGAGAAGGGCGTCCCGTGGACGAGGACGACGGGCGGGGCGTCCGCCGGGCCGAGCGCGGTCCAGCGGATCTCGCCGGTCGGTCCGGGGTGGCTGCGGTCGAGATCCCAGCGGTCGAGGTCCCGACGGTCGAGATCCCTTACGGCGTTCCGGTCGGCGGCTGTCATGACCGTAAGGCTAGTTGCTCATGACGCATCGAGCCAGTGCCTGCGCCCCAGGCTCACCAGTCGCAACTGCCGCTCGGCGAGGCCGCAGGCGCGGGCCAGGTCCTCCGGGGCGGTGACGAGGAGGGCCGAGGCCGTCAGCACCATGTGGTCGACGTACAGGCCGGCCAGCATCAGCAGGTCCTCCTCGGTCCAGCCGGCCGCCTCCGGGTCCCGTCGCAGGGCGTCCCGCACCTCCCCGGCGAACTGCCCGAGCTGCTCGCCGATCGCCTCCCGCACCGGCTGGACCCCGCCGTGCCGCTCGCGTGCGATGAAGCGGACGTGCGCGGGGTACGCCCGCACGTGACGGGCGATCAACTCGACGGTGCGCGCGATGCGTTCGTCGCTGTCCCAGGTCGCCGTGAGGGCGTCGCGGATCATCGCGTGCAGACTGCCGAGCGCCTCCTCGACCAGGGCGACGCCGAGGTCGGCCGTGCTGTCGAAGTGCCGGTAGAAGGCGGTCGGGGCCACGCCCACGGCGCGCGTGACCTCGCGCAGCCCCAGGCTGCTCAGGCTCTGCTCCTCCAGCAGCTCCAACGCGGCGTCCAGGAGCGCCTGTCGGGTCTTTTGCTTCTGCGCCTGCCGGATGCCGAGCGACTGGCTGGACGGGGTGTGACTCATGTCATCCAGTTAACAGTTGTTCTCTGTAATTGGGAAGCCGTGTGCGGCGCTAGACTCGTCAGTCAGTGAACAGTCGTAACCCAAGCCTGATTGAAGCCTGATCCAAGCCTGAGAGGTTTCCCATGCTGTTCCTCGTAGCGGCCCTTCTGCTCCTGGGCTTCGCGCTCGGCACCGTCGCCCACGCGCCACTCGCCTTCACGCTCACCGCGGCCGCCGTCATCGGGGTCTGGCTGACCGTCTTCGCCGTGCGCGAGCGCGGCCGCCGCCACCAGAGCTGAGCTCCGTCCACGTCCGACCAGGGGGTACCACCATGCAACTCACCGCAGAAGCAGAAGCAGAAGCAGAAGCAGAGACGACGACGGCCCGCCCCGCGGTGCGCCGGGACTCCGACGGCATGGCCGTCGCCTCGTTCGTCCTCGGGCTCCTCGGCCTGCTCGTCCTGAACGTCCTGCTCGGCCCGATCGCCATCGTCCTCGCGGGCATCGCCCTGTGGCGCGGCACCAGCCGCCGGGGCCGCGCCCTGCTGGGTCTCGGCCTCGGAGTCGCGGACCTCGTCGTGCTCGCCGCGCTGGTCTCCGCGGACGGCACGCTGTCGTGGAGCATCGCGGGCTGACGCCCGGACGACGCCTGACGGCATCCGGCGAGGCCCGGCGAGGCCCGTCGAGGCCCCCGCGTGGGAACGGGACCCCACGCGGCGACAGAGGTCCGCCACCGGGCTCGTAGAATCGTGCCCACCATGGCCTACCTCGACCACGCCGCGACCACTCCGATGCTCCCGGAGGCGGTCGAGGTGATGACCGCCCAGCTCGGCGTCACCGGCAACGCCTCGTCCCTGCACGCCGCGGGCCGCCGCGCCCGGCGCACCGTCGAGGAGTCCCGCGAGACCCTCGCCGAATCCCTCGGCGCCCGCCCCAGCGAGGTCGTGTTCACCTCGGGCGGCACCGAAGCCGACAACCTCGCCGTCAAGGGCCTGTACTGGGCACGCCGCGCCGCGGACCCGGCCCGCATCCGCGTCCTCGCCAGCCCCGTCGAGCACCACGCCGTCCTCGACGCCGTGCACTGGCTCGCCGAGCACGAGGGCGCCACGGTCGAGTACCTGCCGGTCGATTCCTACGGCCGGGTGCGGGTGGAGTCGCTCCGCGAGGCGATCGAGCGCAACCCCGACGACGTCGCCCTCGCCACCGTCATGTGGGCCAACAACGAGATCGGCACGATCCAGCCGGTGCGTGAACTGGCGGACGCGGCAGGGGAGTTCGCCGTTCCCCTGCACGCCGACGCGGTCCAGGCCTACGGCCAGATCCCGGTCGACTTCGCCGCGTCCGGCCTCGCCGCGATGACGGTCTCGGGCCACAAGGTCGGCGGCCCGTACGGCATCGGCGCCCTGCTCCTCGGCCGTGAGTACACGCCCGTCCCCGTGCTGCACGGCGGCGGGCAGGAGCGGCACGTCCGCTCCGGCACCCTCGACGTCCCCGCCGTCGCCGCCTTCGCGACGGCGGGCCGCATCGCCGCCGAGCAGCGCGAGTGGTTCGCCCGCGAGATCGGCGGTCTGCGCGACGAGCTGGTCGCGGCGGTCCGCGCGGCCGTCCCCGAGGCGATCCTCGGCGGCGACCCCACGCCCGGCGGCCGCCTCCCGGCGAACGCCCACTTCACGTTCCCCGGCTGCGAGGGCGACTCCCTGCTGCTCCTCCTGGACGCCCAGGGCATCGAATGCTCCACGGGCTCCGCCTGCACGGCGGGCGTCGCCCAGCCCAGCCACGTCCTCCTGGCCACCGGCACCGACCCCGACCTGGCCCGCGGCACGCTCCGCTTCTCCCTCGGCCACACGTCGACGAAGGCGGACGTGGCGGCCGTGGCCCAGGCGATCGGCCCGGCGGTGGAGCGGGCGCGAACGGCGGGCCTGACCTAAGCCTTCGCGGTGCCGGTGCGGCCCGTGCCGCTCGTGCTCTCGCTCGTGCTCTGCTTGTGGGCGGCCCGCACCAACTTCATGTACCGGTCCCAGTCCCAGTGCGGTCCGGGGTCGGTGTGATCGGTGCCCGGCACCTCCACGTGCCCGATGATGTGCTTCCGGTCGACGGGTATCCCGTACCGTCTGCAGATCCCGGCGGTCAGCCGCGCCGAAGCCGCGTACATGGCAGCGGTGAAGTCCTGGGGCCGGTCCACGAAACCCTCGTGCTCTATGCCGACACTGCGCTGGTTGTAGTCCCTGTTCCCCGCGTGGAACGCGACGTCCAGCTCCCGGATCATCTGCGCGATGTGCCCGTCCTGCCGCACCACGTAGTGCGCGGCGGCCCCGTGCCAAGGGTCCTTGAACACCTTCAAGGTGCCCTGATAGCTGCCCTGCGTGACGTGAATGATGACGCGGTCGATGGCGTAGTCGTCGGGCCGGTCCGCCCGCCGCCAGTTCGCCGCGGCCGCCGCCACCCACTCCGCGCCCTTGAAGTCCACCGCGCCCGCGGTACGCGGCTTGTCGACCCCGGGCACCTGCCACCACATGTGGGCGAGATCGCTGCGCGCGAGCAGCCCCACGCCCACGGCCGCGGCCGCGCCCCCCACGATCAGGGTCCGCCGACTGACGGCACCGCCCCGGTCCCCGCCGCCGCCCTTCCCCGCTCCCTGCTTGCCCATCTGACGCCCCCCGTCATTCCCGTACGAGATCCACAACGGATATCCGAAGGATTCGGTTCCCGCGGCCCCGTACTCTGTTAGGGCTATGACTTCGCAGACTTCCCGCCCCCTCCGCGTACTCGCCGCCATGTCGGGCGGCGTCGACTCCGCCGTAGCGGCGGCCCGCGCCGCAGAAGCAGGCCATGACGTCACAGGCGTCCACCTGGCCCTCTCCGCGAACCCGCAGTCCTTCCGCACCGGCGCCCGCGGCTGTTGCACCATCGAGGACTCCCGCGACGCGCGCCGCGCGGCGGACGTCATCGGCATCCCGTTCTACGTCTGGGACCTGGCGGACCGCTTCCGCGAGGACGTCGTCGAGGACTTCGTCGCGGAGTACGAGGCGGGCCGCACGCCGAACCCGTGCCTGCGCTGCAACGAGAAGATCAAGTTCGCGGCGCTCCTCGACAAGGCGCTGGCCCTCGGCTTCGACGCGGTCTGCACGGGTCACTACGCGCAGGTGATCACGACGGACTCCGGAGTCCGCGAACTGCACCGCGCGTCCGACATGGCGAAGGACCAGTCGTACGTCCTGGGCGTGCTGGACGACCGTCAGCTGGCCCACGCGATGTTCCCGCTCGGCGACACGGTCACGACGAAGGAAGAGATCCGGGCGGAGGCCGAGGCCCGCGGCCTCGCGGTGGCGAAGAAGCCCGACTCCCACGACATCTGCTTCATCGCCGACGGCGACACCCAGGGCTTCCTGGCCTCGCGCCTCGGCAAGTCGGAGGGCGACATCGTCGACGAGTCGGGCACGAAGCTCGGTACGCACGAGGGCGCGTACGGCTACACGATCGGCCAGCGCAAGGGCCTGCGCATCGGCACCCCCGCCCCCGACGGCAAGCCGCGCTACGTCCTCGACATCTCCCCGGTCGACAACACGGTGACGGTGGGCCCGGCGGCCGCCCTGGACGTTACGTCCCTGACGGCGATCAAGCCGCGGTGGTGCGGGGTGGCGCCGGTTGGTCCGGGTACGTACACGGCGCAGTTGCGGGCACACGGCGGCGAGACGGAGGTATCGGCGGAACTCGTCGAGAACGAACTCCGAGTCACGTTCCAGGAGCCGGCCCGGGGGGTTGCCCCGGGGCAGGCGATCGTGCTTTATGACGGGACGCGGGTGGTGGGGTCGGCGACGATCGCCACGACTGTGCGGGTTGCCGCCCTGGCGTAGCCCCGACGGATTTCGCCCAGGCCCTACATCGACCTCATGAGGTGGGCGGCGACGAAGATTCCGGGGAGCACCAGCAAGGCGGCGCAGGAGAGTCTGTTTTCCTTTTGCCGCCAACCCTGAAATGCCAGGTACGTGCCATAGAGCAGCAACGAGGTCACGCCGATCATGGACGGCTCGAGTGTGCCCTTCAGCGCCTGTGACACTGTTCCAAGAGTCGTCAGTACCGCGAAGAAGCCCACGGCGACGGTGGTGAAGCGCCGGTCACGATGGTGCCGTGCCTCGTCGGCCAGTCTCTGTTCGAGATTCATCATCTTCCCTGCTGGAACCGGCGGGCGTACTACACCAGCGCGTTGTCGTAACTCTTGCCTACCACGGGGAACTTCCGCACATCGCCGACGAGCGCGCACATTGCACCAGCGCCGGCGAAAGCCGCGTTGACCGTGCCCATGAGCACGTCGTACTGCTCCGTGAGTTCCCGGTACCGCTTGGCCATGGCAGCCACGCGTTCTGCGGCGAAGGCCGCGCCGACGAACGCGCCGGCGATGCCGACACCGGAGGATGCCATCGCGGTGGAGGCGGCGGCAGCGATGGCAACCTGGGCTCCCCAGTCGCAGAGCTCCGCAATGCCTCCCTTCACCGTTTCGGCAAATGAGAAGACGAGCGTAGCCACGCTCTGATAGCGATCCCGGAGATCGTGGAAAGCCTCACGTGTCGATTCGAGTGTTCTTGCCGAGTTGTCGAAGTACTTCCATGCGCCGTCGGCAGCATTTCCCCGCCACGTGACACTGAGCACGGAATTTCCGTGTCGAATGTTCGCGGCCATGTCACCACAGGCATTGCCCAGGCAGTCCCATGCATCCGCGCAGTTGGCGTAACTCTGCCAGTCGCCCGCGAGCCAGTTGGCGATGTGCCCGAGAACGTCCCAGCCGAAAGCGAACTTGAGGCCCTCGTTGGCCAAGGCCGACACGCTGCCGAAGTCCAGCAGGGTTCCCGCGGCTTTGTTGGCGGGCGCGAACTCGAGCTCCGACAGATGACCCTGGAGCCAGCCGTCGGCGCCGCCGGGTGAGTGGAGGCGACCGACGGCGTCGCGCATGTCCCGGAACGACGTGTCGCCGCTCGGGCGTGCCCTCGGAACGGCGGAGGGCTGCACGGCGGGATAGGTCGCATCGATCTTGCGCGCCTGCTCCAGGTCCACCGAGTCGTACCAGACGGCGGTCTTCTTCAGTTCGCTCACCGAGGCGCCGAGAATCGTATCGAAGCGGGTCAGGACGTCGCGGGCGTCGTGCACCCTCTTCGCATGGTCGCCAAGGGCCCAGTTCCAGAGGTCCCCGACGAACGAGGAGTCGATGCCGGTGCAGCGGTCGAGATAGGCGCGGGCACTTTCGCAGTCCTTGCCCGCCCTGTGCAGCAGGCCCGCGTACCCGACCAGGTCCCCCGACTTCACAGCGAGCGTCATGCCGACCACCGCCCTGTGCGTTCTGATTTCAGGAGGGCTCGTTCCGCCGCCACTTGTCGTTCGCCGCTCAGGGCCAGAGCTTCCCGTTCCCTGTCCGGCATCGCATCCCAGCGATTGCGGAACTCCTGCCCCTGTTCAATGACCTCCTCCGCGTAGGCGGAGACTCGCGTGGCGTCACGCAATCCCACCCGCCCCGCAAGCACCTCCTGAGCCATTTCCTTCAACACAGGCCCGCTGTCGCCCCGCCGGAACACCTCCAACGCCTTGCGTAACAGCCGTTGTTGAACGGGATCGTGGCTCAGGTCCAGGTACGTGGCCCGGTCGGGCCGGTGCGTCATCTCGTCGGTCACAGAAGATCCCCTCGGTGCGGAGTCGCAGGAGAGCGGCACAGTAGTGATGCCGCCTCCTGCGTGAACCGCACCGAGGAGCAGGACCGACGCGCGGGGTGGGCAGAGCTCAACGGGCCGTTGGCCGGGCCCTGTTGTGAGCGCTCATCCGATCGGGCGAGCCGTCAACTGCCCCCAAGCGCAGGTGAATTGCCGAGGGTCGAGGGCCGGGTGGGGTCAGGGACGGCCCTGGAGGTAGTGGTGCAGTACCGCGGCCAGGTCCGTGCACCAGGTCGGGACGTGTGAGCGGCGGCGGGCGCGGACCTGGCAGGCGTAGACCGGGCCGTCGAGGGTCACCGCCGTTACCGAGATGCCCGCGTCCAGCGGTTGGAAGTGCACCGTACGCAGATGTGCCCAGGGCAGGTCGATGGCGTGCGGGCCCTGTTCGAAGTGGACGCCCTCGGCGTCGATGACGAGGCCGCTGTACTGATCGGCGGCGACGAACTCGGGGCCGGGGACTCCCGACGGGGGAGCGGGCGGGGCCGGCGCGAACATGGGTGGCGGGGCGCCGAATCCACCCGCCACGCCACCCTGTTGCCCGAACCCCTGAGACGCGTCCACCCCGCTATTCCACCACCTCCACCTCGTAGAAGCACAAGTGCCCCTTGATGGCGGCCACTTCGGCCTTGGGCTCCGGGTAGGACCAGACGAGGTCGGGGGCGTCGGGCAGCGACCAGTAGGAGGCCGTTCCCTTGAAGGGGCAGTACGTGGTCGTGTCCGAGGGGGTCAGCCGGTCCAGGGCGACGTCCTCCCCCGGGAGGTAGTAGCGCACGGGACAGCCCGTCTCGCGCAGCAGCAGCGGCCGCGCACTGTCGGCGAGCACCTGCCCGTCGCGCACGACACGCACCCGCTGCGAACCCTGCTCGATCGTGATCGTGTGTCCATCAGCCATATGGGGATCAGCGCCCGGCGGCCCCCGGTTCTTCCCGGGGCGGTGAGACGTACCGTGGATTCCATGAACATCTGCGTCTTCCTCTCCGCCGCCGACCTCGACGACCGCTACACCCGCCCCGCCCGCGAGTTCGCGGAGCTGCTCGGCAAGGGCGGGCACACGCTCGTGTGGGGCGGTTCGGAGAGCGGGCTCATGAAGGTCGTCGCCGATGGGGTGGCGGAGGCCGGAGGGCGGCTTCTGGGGGTGTCCGTGGAGTTCCTCGCGGCCAAGGCCCGCCCGGTGACCGCGCCGGACGAGATGGTCGTCGCCAAGGACCTCGCCGAGCGCAAGGCCCTCCTTCTTGAGAAGGCCGACGCTGTGGTGGTCATGGTGGGTGGGACCGGGACCCTCGACGAGGCCACCGAGATCCTCGAGCTCAAGAAACACGGCAAGACCGACAAGCCGATCGTGCTGCTCAACTCCGCAGGTTTCTACGACGGGCTCAAGGAGCAGTTCCGCAGGATGGAGAACGAGGGGTTCCTGCCCGTCCCCCTCACCGACCTCGTCTTCTTCGCCGACGAGCCGGTCGGCGCCCTCGCCTACCTGGAGGAGTCGCAGGGCATCGAGTAGTGCGAGCATGGCGGCCATGGCAACTCATGTGATCACCGGCGCCGGTTCCGGAATCGGCGCCGCCGTCGCCCGGCGCCTCCACGCGCGCGGGGACGAAATCTTCCTCCACGCGCGCGATGCGGGGCGGGCGAAAGAGCTCGCCGCCGAGTTCCCCGGGGCGCGGACGCTCGTCGGTGACCTCGCCGACCCCGACAAGCTGTCCTGGGCGTTCTCGCACCAGACGCTGCCGGACCGGATCGACTCGCTGCTGCACATCGCCGGCGTCGTCGACCTGGGACCGGTGGGCGAGCTGACGCCGAAGTCGTGGCGGCAGCAGCTCAACGTCAACCTCGTCGCCCCGGCCGAGCTGACCCGGCACTTCCTGCCCCAACTCCGCGTCGCCCAGGGGCACGTCGTCTTCGTGAACTCCGGTGCGGGGCTCGCCGCCCACGCCGACTGGTCCGCGTACGCCGCCTCCAAGCACGGCCTGAAGGCCCTCGCCGACTCGCTGCGCCACGAGGAGCACGGGAACGGCGTGCGGGTCACCTCCGTGTACCCGGGGCGCACCGCCAGCCCCATGCAGGCCAAGGTGCACCAGCAGGAGGGCAAGGAGTACGACGCGTCGCGCTGGATCGACCCCGAGTCGGTGGCCACGACGATCGTCATGGCTCTCGACCTGCCGCGCGACGCCGAGGTCAACGACCTCACGGTCCGCCCCGGCCGCTGAAGCGTCGGCCGGCCGCCGCGGGCGTCACGTTCCCTTCCTCAGTACGTACTCTTCCTGGGTGAGTGAAAAGAGCGACTTCAGCTGGGGGCCGGCCACAGGCGTCGGTTCGATGCCCGGTGGCGACGCCCGAGAGGCCGCCAAGACCGTCACCGGCTCCTTCGACGGCGGCGACCAGGGCATCCCGTTCCTCGCCGAGCTTCCGGCCCGCGGCCCCGGCGCCGACATGATCGGCCGCACCGCGGGGCTGCTCGTGGACCTGTACGCGCGCGTGGAGCCCAGCGGCTGGCGCCTCGGCGACCGCCCGGGCCGCGACACCAAGCGCGCCAGGTCCTGGCTCGGCGAGGACCTCGACGCGCTCGAGGAGTTCACGCAGGGGTACGAGGGACCGCTCAAGGTGCAGGCCGTCGGCCCGTGGACCCTCGCCGCCGCACTGGAGTTGAGGAACGGGGAGGCGGCGCTCTCCGACCCGGGCGCGTGCCGTGACCTCGCCGGTTCGCTCGCCGAGGGACTGCGCACCCACCTCGCCGACGTGCAGCGGCGTGTGCCGGGCGCCCGGCTCGTCCTGCAGCTCGACGAGCCCTCCCTCATCGCCGTCCTGCGCGGCCAGGTCAAGACCGCCAGCGAGTACCGCACGCACCGCGCCGTCGACCGCCAGCTCGTCGAGTCCACCCTGCGCGACGTCATGGCGGTCCACGGCACAGGGCCCTGCGTCGTGCACTCCTGCGCCCCCGACGTGCCGTTCGCGCTGCTGCGCCGGGCCGGCGCCGACGCGGTCTCGTTCGACTTCTCGCTGCTCACCGAGCGTGACGACGAGACGCTCGGCGAGGCCGTCGAAGGCGGCACCAAGCTGTTCGCCGGTGTCGTGCCGGGAGTGGACGGCCCATTGTCAGACCCTGCCGGTAGCGTCATGGGTGTCAGGACGCTGTGGCGCAGGCTGGGGCTGAATCCGGGTTCGCTCGCGGAGTCGGTCGTGGTCACGCCCTCGTGCGGACTCGCGGGTGCCTCACCCGCGTACGCCCGCGCGGCACTTGCCCACTGCGCCCGGGCGGCAAGATCACTGGCGGACAACCCTGAGTGACCGGGGACGAAGGAATACGGGAGGACGAGACGGTGGCTGCCGCAAGCGCTGGAAACACACCGGAGACCGAGGGGCACACGGGATCCGCCGGCTCCGTGCCCGCCAAGGAGCGGGACGAGCACGCCCAGCTGGCCGAGCAGATCGAGGAACACCGCTTCCGGTACTACGTGAACGATGCGCCGGTCGTCTCCGACGCCGAGTTCGACAAGCTCCTGCGCTCGCTCGAGGCGCTGGAGGAGAAGTATCCGGAGCTGCGCACCCCGGACTCGCCGACGCAGAAGGTCGCGGGGAACTACGAGACGGAGTTCACGTCCGTAGAGCACCGCGAGCGCATGCTCTCCCTCGACAACGCCTTCGACGACCTGGAGTTGGCGGCCTGGGCCGAGCGCGTCCACAAGGACGTCGGTGCCACCGGCCACCACTTCCTGTGCGAGCTGAAGGTCGACGGCCTCGCGGTCAACCTGACGTACGAGAACGGGCGGCTGACGCGCGCGGCCACCCGCGGCGACGGCCGCGTCGGCGAGGACATCACGCCCAACGTCCGCACGATCGCGGAGATCCCCGACCGCCTCAAGGGCGAGCACATCCCGGCCCTCGTCGAGATCCGCGGCGAGGTCTACTTCCCGATGGAGAAGTTCGAGGAGCTCAACGCCCGCCTGGTGGAGGCCGGCGACAAGCCCTTCGCCAACCCGCGCAACGCGGCGGCGGGTTCGCTCCGCCAGAAGGACCCGCGCGTCACCGCGACCCGCCCGCTGCACATGGTCGTCCACGGCATCGGCGCCCGCGAGGGCTTCGACATCGACCGGCTCTCCCAGGCGTACGACCTGCTGCGCGGGTGGGGCCTGCCCACCGCCAAGCACAACAGGGTGGTCGACGACCTCGACGGCGTACGGCAGTTCATCGCGTACTACGGAGAGAACCGCCACTCGGTCGAGCACGAGATCGACGGCGTCGTCGTCAAGCTCGACGAGATCCCGCTGCAGGGCCGCCTCGGCTCCACCGCGCGCGCCCCGCGCTGGGCCATCGCCTGGAAGTTCCCGCCCGAAGAGGTCAACACCAAACTGGTCAACATCCGCGTGGGCGTGGGCCGTACGGGCCGCGTCACCCCGTACGCGCAGGTGGAGCCGGTGACGGTGGCGGGCTCCGAGGTCGAGTTCGCGACGCTGCACAACCAGGAGATCGTCAAGAAGAAGGGGGTGCTCATCGGGGACACCGTCGTCATCCGGAAAGCCGGTGACGTCATTCCCGAGATCCTCGGCCCCGTCGCCGACCTGCGCGACGGCAGCGAGCGCGCGTTCGTGATGCCCGCCGAGTGCCCCGAGTGCGGTACGCCGTTGAAGGCGATGAAGGAGGGCGACATCGACCTCCGCTGCCCCAACGCACGTACGTGCCCTGCCCAGTTGCGCGAGCGCCTGTACTACCTCGGTGGCCGCCAGTGCCTGGACATCGAGAACTTCGGAGCGGTCGCCGCCGCCGCGCTCACCGCGCCGCTCGAGCCCGCCGAGCCGCCGCTCACCGACGAGGGCGACCTGTTCGACCTGACCATCGAGCAGCTGCTGCCCATCAAGGCCTACGTCCTGGATCCGGACAGCGGCCTGCCCAAGCGCGACCCCAAGACCGGTGAGGACAAGGTCGTCACGGTCTTCGCCAACCAGAAGGGCCAGCCGAAGAAGAACGCGGTGGCGATGCTGGAGCACATCGCCGCCGCCAAGGAGCGACCGCTGGCCCGGTTCATCAACGGTCTTTCGATCAGGCACGTGGGACCGGTCGCCGCCGAGGCGCTCGCGCGCGAGTTCCGCTCCATCGACCGCATCGACCAGGCCACCGAGGAGGAGCTCGCCGCGACCGACGGCGTCGGCGGGATCATCGCCGCCTCCGTGAAGCAGTGGTTCGCCGAGGACTGGCACCGGGAGATCCTGCGCAAGTGGCGCGAGGCCGGGGTGCGCATGGAGGAGGAGGGCTCGGGCGAGGACGAGGGGCCCCGGCCGCTCGAAGGCCTCACCGTCGTCGTCACCGGGACGCTGCAGCACCACACGCGAGATGGCGCGAAAGAGGCGCTGCAGAGCAGAGGTGCCAAAGTGACCGGTTCCGTTTCGAAGAAGACGTCTTTCGTGGTCGTCGGGGAGAACCCGGGCTCCAAGTACGACAAGGCCATGCAGGTGAAGGTTCCGGTTCTGGACGAGGACGGCTTCGCCGTGCTTCTCGAGCAGGGCCCCGAAGCGGCCGCCGAAGTGGCACTTCCCGCTGAAGAACCGACCCAGGAGTAGCGGTTGAAGGCCACCCGTTCGGCGCATACCAGATGCATACGGGTGGCCGGGCCGCATTCGGGCAACAGTGGTCGGGCGCGTCCGTCTGGTGCCCGTGGAAGCCTTCTGCGGCCTACTGTTGAGGGTGTGCGTCTGCCGTGTCCTGCTGCGGATGGGGCAAATCCTTCGGCTCTCGGAAGCCGGGGGAGCGGGCAGCGGACGTGAGCACCGCCGGCTGTGAGAGGGACGGGAATGGAACCGACCGAGAGCGCCGCCCCGGACTCACGGCTGCGTCCGCGCCGACGCGCGCGGCGCGCCTCGGCTCACAGCGCGGACGGACACGAAGGACACGACGGGCACGACGGGGGCGACGGCAAAGAGAGCGGTCGCGGGGAGAACGAGTGCGGTGGTGCGGTGAACTGGCGCAATTGGTGGCGCGGGACGGGATCCGGAGTCTTCGGTCTCCGCCGTCCCGG
Organism: Streptomyces sp. NPDC050085; assembly: GCF_044460595.1. Lineage (NCBI taxonomy): Bacteria > Bacillati > Actinomycetota > Actinomycetes > Kitasatosporales > Streptomycetaceae > Streptomyces > Streptomyces sp. NPDC050085. The sequence goes on from NZ_JBITJZ010000027.1 coordinate 27,607, forward strand.
CACGGACAGGAGCGGGACGGCCTTCGACGCCACGGCCGACTCCGGTCCGGGTGCCGGTACCGGTAGCAGCGCCGGCACCCCGAGTTCACCGGCCACGTCGGGTCCGCTGAGTGCGGAGCCCGCGACGCACACCGCGGTGGCCACCGGCGTCGCCGCCACGGGCCTGCCGGGCAGCGGCCACGTCGGCGCGGCCACCCCCGCGCACAACGAGCACACGGCGGCCGCCGACACCTCGAGGGCCGCGACCCTGCCGCTGCTGCCCGGGGCGATCGTCACGCTCGCCGCGGCCGTCCTCGGCGCCGGCTTCTACCGGGCGTTCACCGGCGGCCACGCACTCTTCCCCTCCGACACCGTCGGCTGGTCGCTCGCCGTGCTGACCGGCATCATCGTCGGTCACCTCGTCGCGCTCGGCCGCGACCGCTGGTGGGGCGGCACCGGATCGGGCGCCGCCCTCACGCTCGCCGTGCTCCTCCTGTACGGCTGGGTGCCCGCCGGGATGGTCAGCATCACCGTCGTCGTGCTCGTCGGGGCCGCCCGCCGACACCGCTGGCGCCAGGGCGTCCTGCACGGCGCGATCGACATGCTGGGCATCGCCGCGGGCGCCCTCGTCATGGCCGCGTTCGGCCGCGTACCGACCGTCGAGTCCCCCTGGAAGCCGGAGACCTGGGACCTGTACACGGCCCCCGAGGTCGTCCTCGTCGCGGCCACGTATCTGCTCGTGACCCGCGCCCTGCTCTGGTACGTCCACGCGCCGCGTCCCTCCGGACTGCCCACGGTCGCGCGGACCGCGCTCGCGCGGCAGGGCCTGGTCGGGGTCGCGCTGCTCGGCATCGCGCCGCTGGTCTGCGTCGTGGCGATCGCCCTGCCGGTCCTGCTGCCGCTCTTCGCGATCCCGCTGATCGCGCTCGACTCGACGCTGTGGATCGCGCGGGCCCGCGCCGAGGAGCAGTTGCGCGACCCGCTCACCGGACTGCCCAACCGGCAGTGGCTGTTGGAGCGCACCTGGACCGCGCTCGACGACGCCGAGCGGATCGGGGCGCGCAGCGCGCTGCTCCTGATCGACCTCGACCGGTTCCGTTCGGTCAACGACACACTGGGCCATCTCGCCGGTGACCGGCTCCTGTTGCAGATCGCGGATCGGCTCAGAGCGGCCCTGCCGCGCGGAGCGGAGGCCGCGCGGCTCGGGGGCGACGAGTTCGCCGTGCTGCTGCCGGTCGCCGACTCCACGACGTCCGCGTCAAGGGTGGCCCGCAACCTCGTCGCCGCACTCGGCTCCCCGCTGGATCTGGACGGCCTGACGCTGGTCCTCGAGGCGAGCGCCGGACTCGCCGTCTTCCCCGACCACGCGCTCGACGCGGAGGGCCTGCTGCGCCGCGCCGACGTCGCGATGTACCAGGCCAAGCGGGACCGTACGGGCGTCGAGGTCTACGAGTCGAAGCGGGACTCCAACACCCCTGACCGGCTGGGCCTGTTGGGCGATCTGCGGCGCGCGCTCGATGCCGGGGACGTGGAGCTGCACTACCAGCCGAAGGTGCGGTTCGACGGTCAGGTGGCGGGTCTGGAAGCGCTCGTGCGGTGGGTGCATCCGGAGAGAGGGAAGGTTCCGCCGGACGAGTTCATCGCCATCGCCGAGTCGTCCGGACTGATGCCGCACCTGACCGAGTACGTACTGGAGACGGCGCTGGCCCAGGTGGCGCGCTGGCGGGCGCAGGGCCTGCACGTGCCGGTCGCGGTGAACGTGTCACCGAGGGACGTGCACACGCCCGGGTTCGCCGGAGCGGTCGCGGCGCGGCTCGCGCGGCACGGAGTCCCGGCCGGATCACTGCAGTTGGAGATAACGGAACACGTCCTGCTCGAGGACCCGCAGCGGGCCGCGGACACCCTGGCGGGGCTGACCGGGCACGGCGTGAAGATGTCCCTCGACGACTTCGGGACCGGGTACTCCTCGCTCGTCCACCTGCGGCGACTGCCGGTGAGCGAGCTGAAGATCGACCGGTCGTTCGTCGCGCGGCTCGCCGTGGACAACGAGGACGCGGAGATCGTCCGCTGCACCGTCGACCTGGCGCACTCGCTCGGGCTGCTCGTGGTGGCCGAGGGCGTCGAGGACGACGAGACGTGGGAGCGTCTGCGGGACCTCGGGTGCGACGCGGTGCAGGGGTGGCTCGTCGCCGCCGCGATGCCGCCGGACGAGACCACCGCGTGGTTGCGGGCCCGGGGTTCCCGTGGCTGGCAGCGGACGCCCGCGGCGCTGCCGGCCGCCAAGGGTGACGACCCCCGGCCCCTTCCTTAGAGGGGCCGGTGGAGGGATCCCGGGGGCGGACCGTCGCCTTCCCGGTCAGCGGTGTTGTCCGAACAGGTCGACCACGAGTGCCAGCCGCCGGGCGTGGGCCTTTTCCGGCAGGCGGGCGCTGTGCCTGAGGGTGGCCAGCCCGTGCAGGCATGCCCAGTACATCTCGGTGCGGACGCCGACGTCGTCGCCGTCCGGGGCCAACGGCCGGACCACCGCGCGGAGTTCACCGAAGGCATCGTGCAGCGGCGCCGGCGCCTCGGGTGAGGCGAACGGCAGGTCCACGGCGTGCGTGAACATCGCGTCGTACAGCGCGGGCCGCCGGCGCGCGAAGTCCGTGTACGCCGTGGCGACCGCGCCCAGGGCGGTCCGCGCGCCGTCGGCCCCGGTGCGGGCGGCGCGCAGGGACGTCGCCAACTCCGCACAGCCCTCCACCGCGACCGCCGCCATGATGTGTCCCTTGCCCCTGAAGTGGCTGTAGAGGACCGGCTGGCTGTACTCGACCTCGGCGGCGAGCCTGCGCGTGGTCACCGCGCCCCAGCCCTCCGACTCGGCCAGTTCCATCGCTGCCGTCACGATCAACCGCTCCCGCTCGGCCCGCTCGCGCTCCCGGCGCGCCTGAATGGTCATGCCTTGATTCTAGCAACGCTAGCAAATCTGTCGATGCTCTGATAGCTTCGCTCTTGTTGCTAGCGCTGCTAGAAAATGAAGCCAGGGGAGAGCTGCCATGACCGTCACCGCCTACACCCTCGCCGTCGTGCTCGATCTGTTCGTCGTCTTCATCGGGGCCCGCTTCCTGTTCCGGCCCGAGCCGTCCGCCGCCGGATACGGGGTACCCGCCAAGGCGAACGGCGCCGGTGACCCCGCCTACCTCACGGTCAAGGGGCTGCGGGACCTCACCTTCGGCCTGGTGGGCCTGGCGCTGATCGCGTTCGTGAGTGCGCAGGCCGAGGCGTGGTTCATGCTCGCGGTCGCGGTCGCGCCGCTCGGCGACATGCTGATAGTGCTGCGCCACGGGGGCCCCAAGGCCGTCGCGTACGGCGTCCACTTCGCCACCGCCGTCGCCGTGCTCCTCAGCGCGGGACTACTGTTCGCCGCCTGAGCCCGACCGCCCGACCGTCCGCACGCCCGTAGACCCAGGTCCGTCCGTCCGTACGTCTGTCCCGAGGAGGCCCAAGTGTCGTTCGTCGTCCCGGAGTTCGACTCGTCCGTGCTCGTCCGTGAGACCGACGCCGAGGTGATCGGCCGCGCCCCCACCACGGTGCGGCTGCTCGCCGACAGCAGTACCACCGGCGGCGCCCTGTCCACCCAGCGCGTCACCCTGTCCGACGGCGCGAACGGCGCGACGCCGCACCACCACAACAACAGCGCCGAGATGTTCTACGTGCTCGACGGCGCCGCCGAGTTCCTGGCGGGCGACGAGATCGTCACGGGCGGCAAGGGCGACCTGATCGTGGTGCCGCCGCGCACGGCCCACGCCTTCGCCGCCGTCCCCGGCTCCGACGCCGACCTGCTCATCGTCCTCGCGCCCGGCGTCGAGCGCTTCGAGTACTTCCGGCACCTGCAGCGCATCGCGCTCGGCGAGCTGAGTCCCGAGTCGCTGCTGGAGGTGCAGGAGCGCTACGACAACCACTTCCTGACCAGCACGGCCTGGGACAAGCGGCGCTGAGCAGAGGGGCGGAGCCAGGGCGGGATCGAGGGCCGGACCAGAGGCCGGACCGGAGGCCGGACCGGGGCCCGAACAAACCGTTTACCGGGCACTGCCCTGAGCCCCATAGGATTGGGCCCAAACCACACACACTCCACCCTGAGGATCGCTGCATGCCTGGCATCACGCGCGAGGAGGTCGCCCACCTCGCCCGGCTGGCGCGTCTGGAGCTGAAGCCCGAAGAGCTTGACCACTTCGCCGGCCAGCTCGACGACATCATCGGCGCGGTCGCCCGCGTCAGCGAGGTCGCCGACCAAGACGTACCGCCGACCTCCCACCCGCTGCCGCTGACGAACGTCATGCGCGCGGACGAGGTCCGTCCGTCGCTCACCCCCGAGCAGGCGCTCTCCGGCGCCCCGGCCCAGGAGCAGCAGCGTTTCAAGGTGCCGCAGATCCTGGGGGAGGACTAAGAAGTCATGACGGACCACAGCAACATCATCAAGCTCACCGCCGCCGAGATCGCCGCGAAGATCGCTTCCGGCGAGCTGACGGCCGTCGAGGTCACCGAGGCCCACCTGGCCCGGATCGAGGCCGTCGACGAGAAGGTGCACGCCTTCCTGCACGTCGACCGCGAGGGCGCCCTCAAGCAGGCCGCCGCCGTGGACGCCAAGCGCGCCGCGGGCGAGAAGCTCGGCCCGCTGGCCGGCGTCCCGCTCGCGCTGAAGGACATCTTCACCACCGAGGGCATCCCGACCACGGTCGGCTCGAAGATCCTCGAAGGCTGGATCCCGCCGTACGACGCGACGCTGGTCAAGAACCTGAAGGCCGCCGACGTCGTCATCCTCGGCAAGACCAACATGGACGAGTTCGCCATGGGGTCCAGCACCGAGAACAGCGCGTACGGACCCACCGGCAACCCGTGGGACCTCACCCGCATCCCCGGCGGATCGGGCGGTGGCTCCAGCGCCGCCCTCGCCGCCTACCAGGCCCCGCTCGCCATCGGCACGGACACCGGCGGCTCGATCCGCCAGCCCGCCGCCGTCACCGGCACGGTCGGCGTCAAGCCCACCTACGGCGGCGTCTCCCGCTACGGCATGGTCGCCTTCAGCTCCAGCCTCGACCAGGGCGGGCCCTGCGCCCGCACGGTCCTGGACGCGGCGCTGCTCCACGAGGCCATCGCCGGGCACGACCCGCTCGACTCCACGTCCATCGACGCCCCGGTCCCGCCGGTCGTCGAGGCCGCGCGCAACGGCTCGGTCCAGGGCATGCGCGTCGGCGTCGTCAAGCAGTTCCGCGGCGAGGGCTACCAGGCCGGTGTCGTGCAGCGCTTCGACGAGTCGGTCGAGCTGCTCAAGTCGCTGGGCGCCGAGATCGTCGAGCTGGACTGCCCGACGTTCGACCTGGCGCTGTCCGCGTACTACCTGATCGCGCCGTCCGAGTGCTCCTCGAACCTCGCCCGGTTCGACGCCATGCGCTACGGCCTGCGGGTCGGCGACGACGGCACGCACTCCGCCGAGGAGGTCACCGCACTCACCCGCGAGGCCGGCTTCGGTGACGAGGTCAAGCGCCGCATCATCCTGGGCACGTACGCGCTGAGCTCCGGCTACTACGACGCGTACTACGGCAGTGCCCAGAAGGTCCGTACGCTCATCACGCGCGAGTTCGAGGCCGCCTTCGAGAGCGTGGACGTCATCGTCTCGCCGACGACGCCGACCACCGCCTTCCCGATCGGCGAGCGTGCCGACGACCCGATGGCGATGTACCTCGCGGACCTGTGCACCATCCCGACCAACCTGGCCGGCAACGCCGCCATGTCGCTGCCCTGCGGCCTGGCTCCCGAGGACGGCCTGCCGGTCGGCCTGCAGATCATCGCCCCCGCCATGAAGGACGACCGCCTGTACAAGGTGGGCGCGGCCGTCGAGGCCGCCTTCGTGGAAAAGTGGGGCCACCCGCTGCTCGAGGAGGCTCCGTCGCTGTGAGTGCAATCGGTAAGGCCAAGGGGTTCAAGAAGTCCAAGTCCGGCACGTACCTGTCGATCGGGACGACCGCTTTCGGCGCGCTCAGCGTCATGAAGCAGGCGAAGAAGGCGCGCACCGAGCACGACACGCTGCGCCTCGTCGACGCCGTCGTCTCCGCCGCCGCCATCGCCACCGGCATCGCCCTGCTGCTGCGGGAGCTCAAGCGCCTGGGCGACGACGACGTTCTGCTGGGCTGAGAGGGAAGTTCAGAAATCGTGACTGCCACGACCACTCCCGAGCTGCTGTCGTACGAGGACGCACTCGCGTCGTACGACCCGGTCATGGGCCTCGAGGTCCATGTCGAGCTCGGCACCAAGACGAAGATGTTCTGCGGCTGCTCCACCGAGCTGAAGCAGGACGCCAACAGCCAGACCTGCCCGACCTGTCTCGGTCTGCCCGGCGCACTGCCGGTCGTGAACGAGATCGGCGTCGAGTCGGCCATCAAGATCGGCCTCGCGCTGCACTGCGAGATCGCCGAGTGGTGCCGTTTTGCCCGGAAGAACTACTTCTATCCGGACATGCCGAAGAACTTCCAGACCTCCCAGTACGACGAGCCCATCGCCTTCAACGGCTACCTCGACGTACAGCTGGAGGACGGCGAGGTCTTCCGCGTGGAGATCGAGCGCGCCCACATGGAGGAGGACACCGGCAAGTCGACGCACGTCGGCGGTGCCACCGGCCGCATCCAGGGCGCCTCGCACTCGCTGCTCGACTACAACCGGGCCGGCATCCCGCTCATCGAGATCGTCACCAAGCCCATCGAGGGCGCGGGCGAGCGGGCCCCCGAGGTCGCCAAGGCGTACGTCGCCGAGCTGCGCGAGGTCATCAAGGCGCTGGACGTCTCCGAGGCCCGCATGGACAAGGGCCAGATGCGCTGCGACGTGAACCTGTCGCTGCGGCCCAACGGCACCGAGAAGTTCGGTACGCGGAGCGAGACCAAGAACGTCAACTCGCTTCGCTCTGTCGAGCGTGCGGCGCGTTTCGAGATCCAGCGGCACGCCGCGGTGCTGTCCTCCGGCGGCACGATCGTGCAGGAGACCCGTCACTTCCACGAGGAGGACGGCTCCACCACGTCGGGGCGCATCAAGGACAACGCCGAGGACTACCGGTACTTCCCGGAGCCCGACCTGGTGCCCGTCGCCCCGGCCCGCGAGTGGGTCGAGGCGCTGCGCTCCGAGCTCCCGGAGCTGCCGCTCGCGCAGCGCAACCGGCTGATCGAGGAGTGGGCGATCTCCGCCCACGACATGCAGTCGATCCGCAACGCCGGGGCCATCGGCCCGATCGTCGCGACGATCAACGCCGGTGCCGACTCGACGTCCGCCCGCAAGTGGTGGATGGGCGAGCTGGCGCGCAACGCCAACGAGCAGGGCGTCGAGCTGGGCGAACTGCCCATCACGCCCGAGCAGGTGGCGCGCGTCTCCGAGCTGGTCTCGAAGGGCGACCTGAACGACAAGCTGGCCCGTCAGGTCATCGACGGCGTGCTGAAGGGCGAGGGCACGCCCGACGAGGTCGTCGAGAAGCGCGGCCTGAAGGTCGTCTCGGACGAGGGCGCGCTGACCGCCGCCGTCGACGAGGCCATCGCGGGCAACGCCGGGATCGTCGCCAAGATCCAGTCCGGCAAGGTCGCGGCCGCCGGCGCCCTCGTGGGCGCCGTCATGAAGGCGACCCGGGGTCAGGCCGACGCGGCCCGCGTCAAGGAGCTGATCCTGGAGAAGCTGGGCGTCAGCGAAGGCTGAGCCTGTGGTGTTCCGGAGGGGCTGGTCATGACCAGCCCCTCCGGCGTGGGAGGAGCGGGTCCGGGGCACAGCCCCGTGGAACGGAGCGGCACACTGAGTACGACCCTGGCGATCAGCCTCCTGCTGGCCACCCTCGCCTTCGCCGTCCTGCGTCCCCGCAACTGGCCGGAGGCCGTGGCCGCCGTCCCCGCCGCGGTCATCGCCGTGGCCACCGGCCTGGTCACCGTCGATCACGCCTGGTCCGAGACCAAGGACCTGCTCCCCGTCGTCGGATTCCTCGCGGCGATCCTGCTGCTGGCTCAACTCTGCGCCGACGAAGGCCTGTTCAAGGCCGCGGGGGATGCCGTCGCGCGGGCCTGTCACGGCAGTCCGAAGCGCATGCTCGGCGGGGTCTTCGCGGTCGCCGCCGTCATCACCGCCGTACTGAGCCTGGACGCCACCGTCGTCCTGCTCACCCCGGTCGTCTTCGCCACCGCGGCCCGGATCGGCGCCCGGCCGCGCCCGCACGTCTACGCGAGCGCCCATCTCGCCAACTCGGCGTCGCTGCTGCTGCCCGTCTCCAACCTCACGAACCTGCTGGCGTTCACCGCGAGCGGGCTGACGTTCAGCCGGTTCGCGGGGCTGATGGCGCTGCCGTGGCTGGTCGCGATCGGGGTCGAGTACGCGGTGTTCCGGCGGTACTTCGCCGATGACCTGAACGCGCCGGCGCACGAGCCCGACCCCCAGGAGCCCACCGGCGTCCCGGTGTTCACGCTGACGGTGCTCGCGCTCACCCTGGTCGGGTTCGTCGTCACGTCCTTCGCCGGGCTCGAGCCGCTGTGGGCGGCGCTCGCGGGGGCCGTCGTGCTCGGGGCCAGGGCGCTGACCCGGCGGCACAGCACCCCCGGCGAACTGCTGAAGGCGGCCAACCTGCCCTTCTGCCTCTTCGTCCTCGCCCTCGGCGTCGTCGTCAAGGCCGTCGTCGACAACGGGCTCGGCGACGGGATCGCCCGGGTGCTGCCCGACGGTTCCTCGCTGCCGGCGCTGCTCGTGATCACCGCCGTCGCGGCGCTGCTCGCGAACCTGATCAACAACCTGCCCGCGATCCTCGCCCTGCTGCCCGTCGTCGGACCCGCGGGCCCCGGCCCGGTGCTCGCCGCGCTGATCGGCGTCAACCTCGGCCCGAACCTCACCTACGTAGGCTCGCTCGCGACCCTGTTGTGGCGGCGGATCGTGCACGCGCACGGGACGGAGCCCGAACTGGGGGACTTCACGCGGCTCGGCCTGCTCACCGTGCCCGCCACGCTGGCCGCGTCCACCGTGGCGCTGTGGGCGTCCCTCGCCGTGCTCGGCTAGCCGCGGGTTTACGTTTCGGCCGGTTCTGGTACTTCCCAGGGACACCTTGCCTGGCTAGCGTCCCGCCGAACCGTCCCACGGGTCGATCGCAGACCATTACGCACGGAGGTCCCCGTGTCGCCGTCCCCGTTCCCGCCGGAGCTGTCCCGCAGACGCGTCATGGCCATCGGCGGGGGTGCCCTCGGCGTCGCCTCCGCCGCGTCCTTCCTGCCGCCGTCGCTGCAACTGGCCCTCGCCGAGCAGCACGAACCCCCGTCGGGCGGGCTCGACGCGATCGAGCACGTGGTGATCCTGATGCAGGAGAACCGGTCCTTCGACCACTACTTCGGCGCCCTGCGCGGGGTGCGCGGCTTCGGTGACCGCAACGCGATCCGACTCCCCAGCGGGAAGAGCGTGTTCGAGCAGCGGGGCCTGCTCCGCTCCGTCCTGCCGTTCCCCGTGCGCGCGGCCGCCGCGGCACAGAAGAAGGACCTGCAGTACGTCGGCGCCCTCGACCACTCCTGGTCCGGCGGCGCCAAGGCCGCGCACGGCGGCTGGCACGACGGGTGGATCACCGCGAAGACCGCGGCGACGATGGCGTACTACACGCGCGAGGACATCCCGCTGCACTACGAACTCGCCGACACCTTCACCGTCTGCGACGCCTACCACTCCTCCATCCACTCCTCGACCAGCCCCAACCGCAACCACCTGTGGAGCGGGAAGACCGGCTACGAGGCGAACGGCAACCGCGCCGTCGGCAACGACGCGTACGACGAGGCGACGCATCCCGGCTACGACTGGGGGACGTACGCCGAGCGCCTGGAGAAGGCGGGCGTGAGCTGGCGGACGTACACCGAGTGGGAGAACTTCACCGACAACCAGATCGAGTTCTTCACCACCTTCAAGGCGATTGCGCGCAAGGTCCTGGCCGGGACCGGGTTCACGTACATGGAGGCCTTCTACGCGAAGGTGCGCGCCGCCGTGAACGAGAGCGAGCGGGACGCCCTGTTCGCCACCCTGGACAAGGGCGTCGCCACGCTCACCGGGAGCGAGCGGTCGCTGTTCGAGCGGGCGCTGCGGCGCGTGCCCACCGGGAAGCTCGCCGAGGCCTTCGCCGAGGACGTGGCGGGCGGAAAGCTGCCGCGCGTCTCCTACCTCGTGCCGTCCGCCGTCGACTCCGAGCACCCGTCCGTCTCGTCGCCGATCCACAGCGCGACCATCGTCTACAAGGTGCTCGACGCGCTCGCCCGCCACCCCGAGGTGTGGAAGAAGACCGCCGTCCTCATCAACTACGACGAGAACGACGGCTTCTTCGACCACGTGCCGCCGCCCGTGCCGGGCCCGGACGTGGCCGAGGAGCACTGGCAGGGGCTGCCCACCGGGCTCGGCGTGCGCGTGCCGATGCTCGTCGTCTCGCCGTGGACCGTCGGCGGGTACGTCTGCTCCGAGGTCTTCGACCACACCTCCGTCATCCGGTTCCTCGAGCAGTGGACCGGGGTCCGCGAACCCAACATCAGCGCCTGGCGCCGCCAGGTCACGGGCGACCTCACCGGCGCCTTCGACTTCCGGCACGGGCACCGGCAGCCCGAGGTCGAACAGCCGGGTCCCGTCCCGGAGTTCACCGGGCGCTGGGCCCCGCGGCCGCCCCTGAAGCAGTCGATGCCCGAGCAGGAGAGCGGCACCCGTCCGGCCCGCGCCCTGCCGTACCAGCCGGACGCCCACGCGCGCGTGCACGAGGACACCCTCACCCTGGACCTCGTCAACACCGGCCGCCGCAGCACGCACTTCGCGCTGTATCCGTACGCCGGCGAGTTCGCGGCGCCGCGCCACTTCGACGTCGTACGGGAGGCGGCCGTGCCCGTGCCCGTGCGCAAGGGCGCGTACGACTTCGTGGTGACCGGGCCCAACGGCTTCCGGCGCGAGCTGCGCGGACGTACCGACAGCGGGGCGGACGTCACGACGAGCGTGGACGCACGCGCGCGTGCCCTGCGGATCCGGCTGCGTGCGACGGGCGGGGCGGCCCGGACGTTCACCGTGGACGGGCGGACCGTCCAGGTCCGGGCGGGGCGGACGGTGACCGTGGTGCACGAGACGCGGGAGACGCACGGCTGGTACGACGTCACGATCACGGCCGACGGCCCGGGCGACTTCCACCGGCGGCTCATGGGACACATCGAGAACGGGCGGGCGAGCGTATCGGGTTGAGCCGATGCCCATGTGAGTAACCACACGAAAGCGACAAAGGATCACTTCTGGCTGTAAGAGTGGCTGGCCACTGCTCAAGTGTTCTTTGCGGGCTATTCGCTGATAAACGACTGCTCCCGATAAAGATCCATGAATCACCCAGGGAGCACGTCCGTGGCCGCACTCGCACGGTGGTGTGTCAGGCACCGGCTCGTCGTCGTTCTGTTCTGGCTGCTCGCGCTCGGCGGTACGAGCGCGGCAGCCGCCGTCGCGGGCTCCGCGTACTCGAACGACTACGAGGCACCCGGCACCGAGTCGGGCCGCGCCGCCCAGCTCCTGAACCAGGAGTTCTCCGGGCTCGGCGGCGACAGCGACACCGTCGTCTGGCACATCGACGGCTCCACCGTGCGCGCCGCCGACGTCGAGACGGCGATGAGCAACACGCTCGCCGAGATCGGGAAGCTGCCCGGCGTCTCCTCGGTCGTCTCCCCGTACGCGACCCAGGGCGCGGGCCAGATCAGCGCCGACGGGCACACCGCGTACGCCACCGTCACCTTCGAGCAGCAGGCCGACGACATCCCGAAGAGCCAGGCGCAGGCCGTCGTCGACACGGCGAAGGCGGCCGAGCGCGACGGCCCCGACGGGCTGCAGGTCGAGCTCGGCGGCAGCGCCGTCGCGCTCACCGAGTCGGCGTCGGCACACCTGTCCGAGGTCATCGGCGTGGTCGTCGCGGCCGTCGTGCTCTTCCTCGCCTTCGGGTCCCTGGCCGCCGCCGCGCTGCCCATCGCCACCGCGCTCGTCAGCGTCGGCACGGCGTACGCGGGCATCGTCCTCCTCGGGCACGCCATGACCGTCGCGGACTTCGCGCCGATGCTCGGCATGCTCGTCGGTCTCGGCGTCGGCATCGACTACGCGCTGTTCATCGTGACCCGGCACCGGCGCGGCCTGAAGCGGGGCCTGCCGGTGGCGGTCGCCGCCGAGCGGGCCGTGGCCACCACCGGGCGCGCCGTCGTCTTCGCGGGCGCCACCGTGTGCATCGCCCTGCTCGGCATGCTCATCCTGCGGCTCAGCTTCCTCAACGGCGTCGCGATCGCCGCGTCCGTGACCGTGCTGCTCACCGTCGCCGCCTCGGTGACGCTGCTGCCCGCCCTGCTGTCCCTCATCGGGACGCGGGCCCTGTCGCGGCGCGAGCGGCGCCGGCTCGACCGGCACGGGCCCGAACCGGAGGTACCGACCGGGCTCGCCGCACGCTGGGCCGCGTTCGTCGAGCGCCATCCCAAGCTGCTCGGCGGCATCGCCCTCGCGGTCGTCACCGTCCTCGCGCTGCCCACCCTGTTCCTGCACCTGGGCACCTCCGACCAGGGCAACAACGCGAAGTCGACCACGACCCGGCAGGCGTACGACCTGCTGGCCGACGGTTTCGGGCCCGGTGTGAACGGGCCGCTGACCCTCGTCAGCGAGGTCGACGGCGCCCAGGACAAGCGGGCGCTCACCCAGCTCGTCAGCGAGCTGCGCGCCACCGACGGCGTCGCCTCCGTCTCCCCGATCACGTACAACGGCGACGACAGCGCCGCCTACCTGACCATCGTTCCGACCTCCGCGCCGCAGTCCGAGCGGACCAGCGAGCTCGTCGACCGGCTGCGCACCGACGTGGTGCCGGACGCCGAGCAGGGCAGCTCGCTCGCCGTCCAGGTCGGCGGCGTCACCGCCAGCTACGACGACTTCGCCGAGGTCATCATCGGCAAGCTGCCGCTGTTCGTGGGCGTCGTGGTCGGGCTCGGCTGTCTGCTCCTGCTGCTCGCGTTCCGCTCGATCGGCATACCGCTGAAGGCCGCCGCGATGAACGTCGCGGCCGTCGGCGCCGCCTTCGGAGTCGTCGTCGCGATCTTCCAGTGGGGCTGGGGGAGCGAGCTCCTCGACCTCGGAAGGTCGGGCCCGATCGAACCCTTCCTCCCGGTGATCATGGTCTCGGTGCTCTTCGGGCTCTCCATGGACTACCAGGTGTTCCTGGTCAGCCGGATGTACGAGGAGTGGCTGGAGACCGGCGACAACCGGCGGGCCGTGCGGGTCGGCCTCGCCGAGACCAGCCGCGTGATCAACTCGGCCGCGGTGATCATGATCTCGGTCTTCCTGGCCTTCGTGCTCAGCGGGGACCGGGTGATCGCGATGTTCGGCATCGCCCTCGCGGTGGCCGTCGCCGTCGACGCCTTCATCCTGCGTACGCTCCTGGTCCCCGCCCTGATGCACCTGCTCGGCGGCGCCAACTGGTGGCTGCCCAAGTGGCTCGACCGCCGGCTGCCCCGGCTCAGCATCGAGCCGCCGGAATGCCGTGCGGCCGCCGCGGGTGCGAGGATTCCCGTGCAGCGCGACGCGACCGGCGACGCGCTGGACGACGTGCTGGTGAAGGAGCCCGATGTACGCGATATCCCTGGGTGACGACGGTGCCGAGCTGCGCCCGCTCGAGCCCTGGCACGCCGAGGACTTCCTGGCGAACCTGGACCGGGGACGGGAGTTCATCGGGCGGTTCATCCCGTTCGGTTCCCAGGTCACGGATGTCGCGTCCGCGCGCGAGACGCTGCAGCGGTACGCCGACATGCGGGCCGCGGACACCGCCGCCTACCACGGCATCTGGCTCGACGGGAAGCTCGTCGGCGGCGTCCTCACGCTGAACTTCGACGCCACGGGCGGCAACGCCGAGGTCGGCTGCTGGCTCGAACCGGCCGCCGCCGGGCGCGGCCTGGTCAACCGGGCCATGCGCGTACTGATCGACTGGGCCGTCGAGGAGCGCGGCATCCACCGGATCGAATGGGTCGCCGCGGCCGGCAACGTGCCGAGCCTGAACGCTGCCCGGCGCCTCGGCTTCACCCGCGACGGCGTGCGCCGCCAGGCCCACCTGTGGGCCGGTGTCCGCCACGACCTGGAGGTCTGGTCCGTGCTCGCGCCCGAGTGGCGCACGGCACGCGACGCACACAAGGAACGTTAAGGGACCTCTCAGACTCCGTCCGTACGGTGCGCAGCATGACTACGAAGACTGACGAGCAGCGCGAGGCCGAGCTCCAGGGGGAGACGGCCGAGAACACCGAGAACGCCGAGATCACCGGGGACGCCGGGGACGCCGAGAACCTCGACCACACGGAGGACGCCGAGGACGAGGCCGCCGAGGCCGCTGCCGAGGCCGAACTCGAGGCCCTCGCCAAGGAGAACGCCGAGTCCCGCCCGTCCGGCGTCGGCCAGGGCGCCGCCGCCATCGTGTCCGTGGCCCTCGCCGTCGTGGCGTTCAGCGGCAGCTGGCTCGGCACGGTCGCCTCGGCCCGTGAGTCCCTCATCGGCCAGCTCAACACGTCGCAGAGCGCGAGCGTCGGCAAGCAGGTCTCCGAGGTCTACGGCGACGCCTGGCACGCCGCCGCCCTCGTCGGCGGGATCTTCTCCCTGGTCGCCCTCATCGTCGGTGCGTTCGTCCTGGTCAAGCCCGCGTTCGGCGTGCCCGGCAAGCCGAACGCGATCTGGATCAAGTCGACGGCGTGGGCCGGTGTCACGCTCGGCGTCCTCGGACTGCTGCTCGCCGTGGCCAAGTACTCGGACCTGATCCTGGGGCTGCCCAAGTCCGGCTGAGGCCGGCTGAGGCAGGCTAAGGCCGGCTAAGACTCGGAGAAACCGCAGGTCGATGGCGTTTCCGGGGGTGCCTTAGACGGATGCCCGGGGTACTGGGCACTCGTCTAAGGCACCCCCGGTCCCGGGTAAGGCATCCCCGTCCCCGAACATGCGGCACTCTCCCGATGTGGCGCACCCCCCTGGGAGACGAAAGTTGAGTCATCGCGGAGAACAGACCGCGAGAAACACAACCGATCGTCACCAGGGAGACGAGATGTTCGAGTACGAGATCCACCAGGTCCGCTCCGCCCAGCTCATCCAGGAGGCCGACGACTACCGACTGGCCCGCTCCGCCCGCGCCGCGGCCAAGGCGGCCCGCCGCGCCGGCCGCTCGGGCGGCCAGGGCGCCGAGGGGCGGGTGAGTACCAACGGTCTTCGCCGGCACCGCGCCGCGCACACCGCATGAGCACGGTGCCGGGGCTCCGGCAGAACGCGACAGGGGAGGACGTCCGGTACGGCGTCCTCCCCTCCGTTCTGCCCAGCGTTCTGCCCAGCGCCGAAACTCCTGCCGCGCTCTCGCATCCGTGTGCGATGCTCGGCGGTGTGGAAACCAGGTCCGTCAGCCCGGTGTTCGTCGGCCGAGCCGATGAACTGGGCATATTGAACGCAGCCCTCGCAGGCGCCGCCGACGGCGAGCCCCAGGCGCTGCTGCTCGGCGGTGAGGCCGGGGTCGGCAAGACCCGCCTCGTCGAGGAGTTCGCCAAAGAGGCGTGCCGGCAGGGCGCCGTCGTCGTCACCGGCGGCTGCGTCGAGATCGGCGCCGACGGACTGCCCTTCGCCGCCTTCTCCACCGCCCTGCGCGCGCTGCGCCGCACACTGCCCGAGGCTTTCGACACCGCCGCGGCCGGGCGCGAGGACGAACTGGCCCGCCTGCTCCCCGAATTGGGCGACCCGGCCCCGCAGGGCCCGAGCCGCGACGGACGCGGCGACGAGAGCGGCACCGCCCGCCTCTTCGAACTCACCGGGCGGCTCCTCGCGGGCGTCGCCGCCGAACACACCGTCGTCGTGGTCCTCGAAGACCTGCACTGGGCGGATGCCTCCACCCGGCACCTCCTCTCGTACCTCTTCCGCACGATGCGCGACGGACGGCTCGGCCGCCTCGTCCTGGTCGCCACCTACCGCGCCGACGACGTGCACCGCCGCCATCCGCTGCGCCCCCTGCTCGCCGAACTCGACCGGCTGCGCACCGTCACCCGCATCGAACTCGCCCGCCTCAGCCGCGACGAAGTGGCCCGGCAGGTCGCCGGGATCATGGCCGCGGAACCCGAGCGCGCCGTCGTCGACGACATCTTCCGCCGCTCCGACGGCAACGCCTTCTTCGTCGAGGAACTCGCCGTCTCCGCCGCCGAGGGCTGCGCCACGGGCCTCACCGACTCCCTGCGCGACGTCCTCCTCGTCCGCGTCGAGTCGCTGCCCGAGTCCGCCCAGCGCGTCGCCCGGATCTGCGCCGAGGGCGGCTCCACCGTCGAGTACCCGCTGCTCGCCGCCGTCGCCCGGCTCGGCGAGGACGAACTCATCGAGGCCCTGCGCGCGGCCGTCGGCGCCAACATCCTGCTCGCCAGCACCGACGGCGACGGCTACCGCTTCCGGCACTCCCTGGTCCGCGAGGCCGTCAGCGACGACCTGCTGCCCGGCGAGCGCTCCCGCCTCAACCGCCGCTACGCCGAGGCCCTGGAGGCCGACCCGGCGCTGGTGCCCGGCGAGGCCCGCATCATGCGCCTGGCCACGTACTGGTACCACGCGCACGACCCCGCCAAAGCCCTGCCCGCCGTCCTCGACGCCTCCCGCGAGGCCCGCCGCAGGCACGCCTACTCCGAGCAACTGCGGCTCCTGGAGCGGGCGATGGAGCTGTGGGACGCCGCACCCGAGGAGATCAGGGAAGCCCTGCGCATGGGCGAGTACGCGACGGCGTACCGGTCCTGCGACTGCGACCCGGCCGAGACCCGGCTCGACTACCTCGACCTGATGGCCGAGGCCGCCGACGCCGGACGGCTGTGCGGGGAGCGGGAGCGCGCCATGAAGATCGGCAAGCGCGCGATCCGCATCCTGGACGACGCCGCGGCCGCCGGCAAGGGCGACCCCCTGCTCGCCGCCTGGTTCTGGCTCCAGCGCTCGCGGCTCGTCGCACACACCGGCCGGGGCAACGGCTGGGACGAGATCGCCACCGCCCAGGAACTGGTCCGCGGCCTGCCGCCGTCGACCGTCCACGCCGAAGTCCTCACCTACGCCGCGAACTGGGGCATGCTGCACAACCCCGGCGCCGAGACGCTGGCCGCCGCCGAACGCGCCGTCGAGTTCGCCCGCATGGTCGGCGACGACGAGACCGAGCTGCACGCCCGGCTCATCCTCGGCGGCCTCCTCGTCGACGCCGGTGACGCCGACCGCGGCTTCGCCGAGATGTACGCCGTCCGCGACCGCTCCACCGCCCTCGGCCTGCTCGCCCGCGTCAACAACGTCAACGTCAACCTGCCCTCCTTCCTCGAAGGCGCGGGCCGCTCCGCCGAGGCCGTACGCATCTGCGACGAGGGCATCGAGCTGTGCCGACGCCACGGCCTCACCGACAACAAGGGCTGGATCCGCGCCAACAAGGCCGAGTCCCTCGCCTCCCTCGGCCGCTGGGACGAGGCCGTCAAGGCGGCCGAGCGGACCCGCCGCCATGCCCTGAGCAGCAGGCCGCGCGGCTCGTCCTGCGCCATCCTCGCGTCCGTCGCCCTCGGCCGCGGCGCACTCCAGGAGGCAGCGGCCCAACTCGCCGCCTCCCACGAGCACTTCGGCACCCACGACCCGCAGCCGCAGCACGAACTGCCCCTCGCCCATCTCAGCCTCTCCCTCGCCGCCGCCCAGGGCCGCCTCCTCGACGCCCGCGCCGAACTCGACCGTCTCGTCACCGCCGGTCTGCCGCCCTCCATGCACCGCTACATCTGGCCGCTGCTGCGCGCCGCGGCCGCCGCGGAGGCCGACGCCCGCGGCCTGCCCGTCGCCGACGCCGGACGCTTCGAGGCCATCGCCCGCATCCGCGACGCCGCCAAGCGCCAGGCCACCGCCGTCCCCGTCTGGCGCGCCTACGAACAGTGGGTCCGCACCGAGCTGCTGCGTGCCGAGGGCCGCGACACCCCCGACGACTGGTCCGCCACCGTCACCGCTCTCGAACCGCTGGACCGCCCGCACGACCTGGCCCGCGCCCGCTTCCGTCTCGCCGAGTCCCTCCTCGTCTCCTCCGCCACCAGCGGCGGCCCCACCGAGGAGGACCGCGACCGTGCCACGGACCTGCTCCGCCTCGCCGGCGCCGTCGCCGACCACCTCGGTGCCCGCCCGCTCGCCGAGTCCGTCGCCCTGCTCGCCCAGCGCGCCCGGCTCTCCCTCACCCGCGACGTGCCCCGCCGAGGCGCCCCGGCCGACCTCGCCGAGGAGTTCGGCCTCACCAGCCGCGAACGGGACGTGCTGCGCCTGGTCACCGCCGGCCGCAGCAACCGGCAGATCGCCGAGGAGCTCTTCATCTCCCCGAAGACCGCCAGCGTCCACGTCTCCAACATCCTCGCCAAGCTGGGCGTCGCCGGCCGCGGCGAGGCGGCGGCCCTGGCCCACCGGCTGCACCTCTTCCCGCAGCAGTCGGTACCGGTGCCGCCCGGCAGCTAGAGCCGACCCACAGGGGCGACCGGCTCGCCGGGCCCTCCCGTACGCTGGACGGGAGGACCGGCCGCCACATCACCGGGAGGCGCAGTGTTCAACATGTTCGAGGAGCTGTTCGCGCCCGGCCGCAAGCACACCAACGACGAACGCAAGCGCCTGGAGCTGACCCGCGTCGACCTCAATGACGGCGACCCGGGGCGCGGCCCCATAGACCTCACCTCCGGCAAGGTCGTCGTACGCCGCCCGCAGCAGGAGACACCGCCGGAGCCTGCGGCCAAGGACGCCACCGAGGACACGACCGAGGACACGACCGAGGACACGACCGAGGACGCGACCGAGGACGCGGCTGGCGGCGAGGCCGAGGACGCCGGGCCGGTCGAGACCGACCGGCTCAGCTGACCTTCAACTCGAGAATTCTGTCGTCCTCCTTCCCCGGTGTCCCCCGCGAATCCGTCTCGCTCGTCACCAGCCACAGCCGGTCCCTGCCCGCGGAGATCACGGTGCGCAGCCGCCCGTACTTCCCCGTCAGGAACGCCTGCGGCTCGTGCGCCGCCTTGTCACCGTCCAACGGGATGCGCCACAACCGCTCGCCCCTCAGACCCGCCATCCAGATGGAGCCCTCGGCAAAGGCGATGCCGCTGGGGGAGGCGTCCTCGGTGTGCCACTGGGCAATCGGGTCGCGGTACTTGGAGTCGCCGCTCTTGCCCTCGGCATCGGGCCATCCGTAATCACCACCGGGCACGATGTTGTTCAGCTCGTCCCAGGTGTCCTGGCCGAACTCCGAGGCCCACAGCCGCCCGCTTCCGTCCCAGGCCAGCCCCTGCACATTGCGGTGCCCGTACGAATACACCGGCGAGTCCCCGAAGGGGTTGCCCGGAGCGGGCTCGCCGTCCTTGGTCAGCCGCAGGATCTTGCCGCCCGTGGACTTCTTGTCCTGCGCCAATTCGGTGTGGTACGTCTCGCCGGTCCCCACGTACAAGAGGCCGTCCGGGCCGAACGCGATCCGTCCGCCGTTGTGGTTCGTGCCCTTGGGGATGCCTCTGAACACCGTGTCGGGCGCGCCCAGTTGCTCACCGGGCGGCTTCTTCTCGTCGTACAGCATCCGCGCGATGCGGTTGTCCGACTCGGTCGTGAAGTACGCGTAGATCATGTGGTCCGACGCGTAGTCGGGGGAGAGGGCGATGCCGAGCAGGCCGCCCTCGCCCGCCGGGGCGACGCCGGGCACCGAGCCGAGCTCCGTCTTGTCACCGCCCGGCCGGATCCGCGTGATGGTGCCTTCGTCGCGGGACGAGACGAGCAGGTCGTCGTCGGGCAACAGGGCAAGTCCCCAGGGCGACTTGAGACCGGTCGCCGCCGTGCGCCCCACGGTCACCGAGCCCTTCGCCGGTGGGACGGACCCCGGCTCGCGCGAGGCGGAGGCGGACGCACCCGGCGTGCTCGCGCCCGCTGCCCCGGAGCTCTTCTCTTTGCTCGGCTCCCCGCCGCCGGACGAGCAGCCCGCCGTGAACAGGAGCGCGGCACAAGCGGCCACGGCCAACGCGGGCCGCACAGCTGGACGTTGCACGATCAGGATCCCTTCGACGCGACGGTTCTACCGTTCATACACCGCTCGCGCCGTGCAGGTTCCCGATCTCCGCCGACCGATCACGGCGGCAGCGCTCGGAGTCCGTGTCAGACACAGGTCCTGAGTGCTCGGAGTCCGTGTCAGACACAGGTCCTGAGTGCTCGGAGCCCGTGTCAGACACAGGTCCTGAGTGCTCGGAGTCCGTGTCAGACACAGGTCCTGAGTGCTCAGAGCTCGAGCTCAACACAGTTTCTGAACGCTCAGAGTCCGCGCCCGACACAGGTCCTGAACGCTCAGAGCCCGAGTCCGACACAGCTTCTGAACGCTCAGAGTCCGAGTCCGACACGGGTTCCCAGCACACGTTCCCAGCACAGGAACCCAGCGCAGTTTCTCCGTACAGGTTCCTCAGTCCCAGGACCCCTGCGCCGAGGGCAGACCTGCTATCTCCGCCAAGTCCCCGTCCGTCAGCGTCAGTTCGGCCGCCGCCGCGTTCTCCGCCGCCCACCGTTCGCGCTTGGTCCCGGGCACCGGCACCACGTTCCGCCCCTGCGCGAGCACCCAGGCCAGCGCCACCTGCGCCGGGGTCACCGCCTCGCCGTGGCGGGCCGCGACCCGGCGAAGTCCCGCCACGATCGGCTGGTTCGCGGCCATCATCTCCGCGGTGAACCGGGGATGCCGGGCCCGCACGTCGTCCGGCTCGAAACCCTGGCCCGGCGTCAGCGTCCCCGGCAGGAACCCGTTGCCCAGCGGCATCGCCGCCAGGAACCCGACACCCCGCGCCGCGCACCACGGCAGCAGTGCCTCGAGCGCCTGGGGCGACCACACCGAGAGCTCGGCCATCACCGAGCTCACCGGGAACACCTGCTGGATCCGCTCCAACTGCCGGATCGTTCCGGCATGCACCCCGGTCCGGTCGCCCCGGCGCGCGGCCCGCGCGCCCACGGCGCACAGCCCGAGCGAGCGCACCTTGCCCGCGCCCACGAGCTCCGCCATCGCGCCCCAGGTCTCCTCGACGGGAACCTCGGGGTCGGCCCGGTGCAGCTGGTACAGATCGATGACGTCCGTCTGCAGCCGGCGCAGCGACGCGTCGCACGCCCGCTTCACATAGCCGGGGCGGCCGTTGGCGACGATGTGCTGCTCGCCGACGAGCAGCCCCACCTTCGTGGACACGAACGCGTCCGCACGCCGCTCTTTCAGTATGCGGCCGAGCAACAGCTCGTTCGTGAACGGCCCGTACATGTCGGCGGTGTCGACCAGGGTGCACCCCCGGTCCAGCGCGGCGTGCACGGCGCGCAGCGACTCCTCACCCCGCTGCTGCGAGCCGGTGTACGCCCAACTCATCGGCATACAGCCGAGCCCGACCGCACCCACCTCGAGCGCCGCCGCCCCGATCGCCCTGCGCGCGCCTCCTGGCTCCACGTGCTCGTGACCCTCCCTGTGGCCCTCCCCGGACCGCTCCGCCTGAGGTCCCCAACCTAACCTCTGCACCTCAGAGCGTCTGACATAGCCTCCTGACCATGACTGGTGATGTGTGGCTGCCCTTCCCCGCCGACGAGATCCCCGGCCTTCCCGAAGGCCTCAACTACCGCTTCTGGAACGGTGAGCCGGACTACCCCGCGGACCCGGCCGACTGCGCGTACTACGTCGCCCCTTACATGCAGGGCGCCGAAGTCGCTGTACGCCCGCTGCAGCGGATGGCTTCCCTTCAAGTGGTGCAGACCCTCTCCGCGGGCGTCGACCACGTACAGGGCGGGCTCAAGTACCTGCGCCCCGGCGTCCAGTTGTGCAATGCGCGCGGGGTGCACGACGCCAGCACCGCCGAGCTCGCACTCACCCTGATCCTCGCCTCCTTGCGCGGAATTCCCGACTTCGTACGCGGACAGGAGCGCGGAGAGTGGCGCTCCGGATTCCGTCCCGCGCTCGCCGACAAGAACGTACTGATCGTCGGCTACGGCGCGATCGGCTCCGCCATCGAGGACCGGCTCGTCCCCTTCGAGGTCGCGCGGGTGGCGCGCGTCGCGCGCTCCGCACGTACGACGGAGCGCGGCCCCGTGCACCCGCTCACCGACCTGCCCCGGCTGCTGCCCGAGGCCGACGTCGTCATCGTGGTCACGCCGCTCACCGAGGAGACCCGCGGCCTGGTGAACGCCGAGTTCCTCGCGCGGCTCAAGGACGGCGCACTCCTCGTGAACGTCGGCCGGGGCCCCGTCGTCGACACCAAGGCGCTGCTCGCGGAACTGGAGAGCGGCCGCATCACGGCGGCCCTGGACGTCACCGATCCCGAACCGCTGCCCCAGGAGCACCCGTTGTGGCAGGCTCCGGGAGTGCTCATCTCCCCGCACGTCGGCGGTCCGACGTCCGCGTTCGAGCCGCGGGCCAAGCGGCTGCTCGCCGCTCAGCTCACGCGGTTCGCGGCCGGACGGCCGCTCGACAACGTGGTACTCACCGTGAGTTGACACCCGAACCCCCGGCCCCACGGTCAACTCCCGTGAGGCCGCCCGCCGTTGGGTGCACACGCTCCGCGCCCGCACGGCTGCACCGCGTGCCGTCATCCTCGCTGGTCGTCACGGAGAGTAGAGGAACTATGTCCCTGAGTGACGAGACTGGTGTATCGTCCCGACTGGGGCAGCGCCGCTCATCACGCGGCGCCGGGGAAGAGTGACGGACTGCGAGGGGGGCGACGGGCGATGTACGGCCTATGGGCGAACGATCCGACGCGGCGGGGTCGCCGGCGGCTGGTCCGCTTGGCCTCGCGCACACCGATGCACGGGCGCAGCCCGGGCTGCCGCAGGAGTCATCCGCACCGCGGCGGCACCCGCGGCGGCCGCCGACGGCATCCGCACACCGCGCACGGCGAGCGGGACACCGGAGCCGCCCGACGGACCGGGGCGGCCCGGTGACCGGCAAGGCGGCGACGACCACGGCTCTGGGCCCCCCTGTGCACTCCGGCGGGCCGGTCCCGGCCCCCGCCCCGCGCCGTGGCGCGGGCGCGGGCCCCCAGCTGGTGCTCACCTTGCTGTGCGTGTCCTTCGCCACGGGGTCGGCGCTGGGCTGGGGGGACGAGGAAGTCGCTCTGTTCATGGGCGACTTCGGCCTGAGCATCGCCGCCGCCGTCGCCGCCGTGTCGAACTTTCTGTATGCGCGCAGCAGGCGCAGCCGTTTTCGATCCGCGTGGCTCCTGTTCGCGCTCTCCTCCCTGATGGCAGCGCTGGGCAACGGGGTGTGGGGCTGGTACGAGGTCGTCCTGCGCGAGACCGTGCCGACCCCGAGCATCGCCGACCTGTTCTTCCTCTGCTTCGCGCCGCCCGCGATCATCGGCCTGCTCGTCCTGGCCAAGCGCCCGGTGACCAAGGCCGGTTGGATCTGCCTCGGGCTCGACGCGTGGCTCATCGCCGGATCCCTCGTCACCCTCTCCTGGAGCCTCGCCCTCGCGCACACCGCCGAGTACGAGGGGCAGAGCGTCACCCGCACCGCACTGTCGCTCGCGTACCCGCTCCTCGACATCGCCCTGGTCAGCATGGTGCTCGCGCTGCACTTCCGGCGCTCGCCGGGCAACCGCACGGCGGTGAACACCGCGGTCGGCGCCCTCGCCCTGACGGTGATGTGCGACGCCCTGTTCACCTCGCCCCTGCTGCACGCCAGTTACCGCTCGGGGGAGATCCTCGACGCGGGTTGGTTCGCGGGCTCGCTCCTGATGGCGTACGCGCCGTGGGTGGGCCCGCGCGGCGGGCCCCGGCAGGAGGACAGGCCCCAGCCGGCCGGCAGCCGCTACCAGGTCAGTCACACCCGGCCCATCTCCGGCTCGCTGGCCGCACTCACCCCGTATCTGGCCGCCGCCGTCTGCACGTTGGGGATTCTCTACAACGTACTGAACGGGCACAGCGTCGACCGGGTCGTGCTCTTCACGGCCTGCACCGTCGTGCTCGCCCTGGTCGTGCGGCAGGGCATCATGCTCCTCGACAACATCACGCTCACCCAGGAGTTGGCGCAGAAGGAGAACCACTTCCGCTCCCTGGTGCAGGGCTCGAGCGACGTCATCATGATCGCTGCTCCGAACGGGATCCTGAGATACGTCAGCCCCGCCGCCGCCGGGGTCTACGGACGAGAGCCCGATGAGCTCAAGGGCTCCGAGCTGGCCTCGATCATTCATCCCGAGGATCTCGGGCGCGTGGTGCACGAGATCCGGCGCTTCCTCGCCGCGAGCCAGATCGAGGAGCCCACCACCCGCATCGAATGTCGCTTCCGGTCCGGCACCGGAGCCTGGCTGAACGTGGAGTCCACGATCAACCGCCACCACGGCGGCCTGATCCTCAACAGCAGAGACGTCACCGAACGAGTGCGCCTCCAGGCGCAGTTGCAGCACAACGCCGAGCACGACCCGCTCACCGACCTGCCCAACCGGGCGCTGTTCACCAAGCGGGTCAGCCAGGCCCTGACCGGACGGCGGGCTACCGACCACGGCACCGCCGTGCTCTTCATCGACCTCGACGGCTTCAAGCAGGTCAACGACACGATCGGCCACCAGGCGGGCGACGAACTGCTCGTGCAGGCGGCAAGAAGGCTGGCCGACTCCGTGCGGTCCTCGGACACCGCGGCCCGTCTCGGCGGTGACGAGTTCGCGGCACTGATCGTCGGCGACGGAGGCCGCGACCACACCGCCAGAGAACAGCAGATCTACGAGCTGGCCGACCGGCTGAGAATCACCCTGTCCCAGCCGTACGCGATCGACGGGCACGACGACGTGCGCGTCGCCGCCTCCATCGGCGTCGCCTTCGCCGAGCCCGACATCACGGCGGGCGAGCTGCTGCGCAACGCCGACCTGGCGATGTACCGGGCGAAGGCCGCGGGCAAGGGGCGCGTCGAGCTGTACGCGCCGCAGATGCAGGCCGATGTCGTACGGAAGGCGGAGCTGGCGACGCGGCTGCGGTCGGCCCTGCACGACGGGGAGTTCGCGCTGCTGCACCAGCCGATCGTCTCCCTCGACGACGGCCGGATCACGGCGGTCGCCGCGCAGGCCCGCTGGCGCTCGGCGCAGGGCATCCTCTTCACGCCCGCCGAGTTCCTGCGGGTCGCCGACGACAGCGAGCGCACCGCCGAGCTGGGCCGCTGGATGCTGGAGGAGGCCGTCGAGCAGGCCGCCGAGCGCGGCCACAGCGGACACGCGACGCCCGTCGCCGTACGCATCAGCGCCCGCAGGCTCCTCGACCGCGCCATGCCGCTCGGCTCCATCGAGGCGCTCCTGACCCGGCACGGGCTGCCGTCGGGTGCGCTGGTCATCGAGCTGGCCGACAGCGACCCGCGCGTCCCGCTCGACGAGCTGGAGCGGCGGCTCACCTCGCTGCGCAGGCTCGGTGTCCGGATCGCCCTGGACGGATTCGGCAGCGGCTATGCGGCCATCACCGCGCTGCGCCGCCTCCCCGTCGACGTACTGAAACTGGACAGGTCGCTCGTCGAGGGCGTCGTCGAGTCCGCACGGCTGCACAAGATCACCAGCGGGCTGCTGCGGATCGCGGGCGACCTCGGCCTCACCTCCGTGGCCGACGGCGTGGACCTGCCCGAGCAGGTGCTCGCGCTGCGGGCCATGGGGTGCACGCACGGCCAGGGCATGGCGTTCTCCGGACCGCTCGACGAGTACCGGCTGCGGCGCGCGCTGGCCTCGGGGGAGTTCCCCGTGCCCACGGCTCCGGCCGAGCCGGTGTTCGCGGGCGCACCGGCCATGCGCTCACATAATGAGACTCCCATCCCACCCACTTGACACGTCCCGTGTGCCGGGGGGAGGGTCAATGCCATGCGCACCCGAATTCTCGTACTTGGAAAGCGCGTCGGCTGAAGCTGGGACCCACCGGTCCGCACCGGAATCCCCAGCAACCGCTCCCGGCGCGCTCCCCTCGCTTGCCTCACGGCACGAGGGGTTTTTTGTTGCACCGGGACAGGACGCATCCGCTAGACAACTCGTAACACCCTGCACAAACCTCGCAAAAACCCTCAGCATCGAGAAGAGAATGCCGATGACCGAGCAGGCCACCGGGGCCCACCATCCGCAGCCGCGGCCCCGTTCCGGAGGACAGCAGTCCGTGCCCGTCGAGCACGTCACGGGTGCGAAGTCCCTCATTCGCTCGCTTGAGGAGGTCGGGGCCGGCACCGTATTCGGCATTCCCGGCGGCACGATCCTTCCGGCGTACGACCCGATGATGGACTCGAGCCGGCTGCGTCACGTGCTCGTCCGTCACGAGCAGGGTGCGGGGCACGCGGCGACCGGTTACGCGCAGGCCACCGGCAAGGTCGGCGTCTGCATGGCGACCTCGGGTCCGGGTGCGACGAACCTGGTCACTCCGATCGCCGACGCGATGATGGACTCCGTCCCGCTGGTCGCCATCACCGGTCAGGTGGTCTCCAAGGCGATCGGTACGGACGCCTTCCAGGAGGCGGACATCGTCGGCATCACGATGCCGATCACCAAGCACAGCTTCCTCGTCACCAAGGCCGAGGACATCCCGAAGGCGATCGCGGAGGCGTTCCACATCGCCTCGACCGGCCGTCCCGGACCGGTTCTGGTCGACATCCCGAAGGACATCCTGCAGGCGCAGACGACGTTCACCTGGCCGCCGCAGAGCGATCTGCCCGGCTACCGCCCGGTGACCAAGCCGCACGCCAAGCAGATCCGCGAGGCCGCGAAGCTGATCACGAGTGCGAAGCGGCCCGTCCTGTACGTGGGTGGCGGCGTCCTCAAGGCGCACGCCACCGCCGAGCTCAAGGTCCTCGCCGAGCTCACCGGAGCGCCCGTCACCACCACCCTGATGGCGCTCGGCGCATTCCCCGACAGCCACCCGCTGCACGTGGGAATGCCGGGCATGCACGGTGCGGTCACCGCCGTCACCGCGCTGCAGAAGGCCGACCTGATCGTCGCCCTCGGTGCCCGCTTCGACGACCGCGTCACCGGCAAGCTGGACAGTTTCGCGCCGTTCGCGAAGATCGTCCACGCGGACATCGACCCGGCGGAGATCGGCAAGAACCGCGCCGCGGACGTGCCGATCGTCGGCGACGCCCGCGAGGTCATCGCCGATCTGATCCAGGCCGTGCAGAAGGAGCACAGCGAGGGCCACACCGGCGACTACAGCGCCTGGTGGAAGGACCTCAGTCGCTGGCGCGACACCTACCCGCTCGGCTACGACCAGCCCGAGGACGGCTCGCTCTCCCCGCAGCAGGTCATCCAGCGCGTCGGCCAACTCGCCCCGGAGGACACGATCTTCGCCGCGGGCGTCGGCCAGCACCAGATGTGGGCCGCGCACTTCATCCAGTACGAGAAGCCGGCGACCTGGCTGAACTCCGGCGGCGCCGGGACCATGGGCTACGCGGTGCCCGCCGCGATGGGCGCCAAGGCCGGGGCCCCGGACCGGACGGTCTGGGCGATCGACGGCGACGGCTGCTTCCAGATGACCAATCAGGAGCTCACCACCTGCGCCCTGAACAACATCCCGATCAAGGTCGCCGTCATCAACAACGGCGCGCTCGGGATGGTCCGCCAGTGGCAGACGCTGTTCTACAACCAGCGCTACTCCAACACCGTGCTGCACGCAGGCCCGGAGGGTGAGACGCCGCCGAACAAGGGCACGCGCGTCCCGGACTTCGTGAAGCTGTCCGAGGCGATGGGCTGCTACGCGATCCGCTGCGAGCGTCCCGAGGACCTCGACAAGTGCATCGAGGAGGCGAACTCGATCAACGACCGCCCGGTCGTGATCGACTTCATCGTCCACGAGGACGCCATGGTGTGGCCGATGGTCGCCGCCGGCACCTCGAACGACGAGGTCATGGCCGCGCGCGGCGTCCGCCCCGACTTCGGCGACAACGAAGACGACTGAGAGCCGTAGGGAAGAGGGAACAAGCACCATGTCCACCAAGCACACGCTCTCCGTCCTGGTCGAGAACAAGCCCGGTGTGCTCGCCCGCATCACCGCCCTGTTCTCCCGCCGCGGGTTCAACATCGACTCGCTCGCCGTGGGTATCACCGAGCACCCCGACATCTCCCGCATCACCATCGTGGTGAACGTCGAGGGGCTGCCGCTCGAGCAGGTCACCAAGCAGCTCAACAAGCTGGTCAACGTCCTGAAGATCGTCGAGCTCGAGCCCGGCTCCGCCGTCCAGCGCGAGCTCGTGCTCGCCAAGGTCCGCGCCGACAACGAGACGCGCTCGCAGATCGTCGAGATCGTGCAGCTGTTCCGCGCCAAGACCGTGGACGTCTCCCCGGAGGCCGTCACCATCGAGGCCACCGGATCGAGCGACAAGCTCGAGGCGATGCTCAAGATGCTGGAACCCTTCGGCATCAAGGAGCTCGTCCAGTCCGGCACCATCGCGATCGGCCGCGGCTCGCGCTCCATCACCGACCGGAGCCTGCGCGCCCTGGACCGCACGGCATAAGCCAAACCCGTGCTCCACCCCGTGCTCGCATCGCGAGACCGGAAGACTTCCCTTACGCACCCCGCCGTACGGTGGGACGCAGAACCAGCAATACCGCAAACGAGGAGAACCCCAGTGGCCGAGCTGTTCTACGACGACGACGCCGATCTGTCCATCATCCAGAACCGCAAGGTCGCGGTGATCGGATACGGCAGCCAGGGCCACGCCCACGCGCTGTCGCTTCGTGACTCGGGCGTCGACGTGCGCGTCGGTCTGCACGAGGGCTCCAAGTCCAAGGCGAAGGCCGAGGAGCAGGGCCTGCGCGTGGTCACGCCGGCCGAGGCCGCGGCCGAGGCCGACGTCATCATGATCCTGGTGCCGGACCCGATCCAGGCCAAGGTCTACGAGGAGTCCATCAAGGACAACCTCAAGGACGGCGACGCCCTGTTCTTCGGCCACGGCCTGAACATCCGCTACGACTTCATCAAGCCCCCGGCCGGCGTGGACGTCTGCATGGTCGCCCCCAAGGGCCCGGGGCACCTGGTGCGCCGCCAGTACGAGGAGGGCCGCGGCGTTCCGTGTATCGCGGCCGTCGAGCAGGACGCCACCGGCAAGGCCTTCGAGCTGGCGCTGTCCTACGCGAAGGGCATCGGCGGTACGCGTGCCGGCGTCATCAAGACGACCTTCACGGAGGAGACCGAGACCGACCTGTTCGGTGAGCAGGCCGTGCTCTGCGGTGGCACCGCCGCCCTGGTCAAGGCCGGTTTCGAGACGCTGACCGAGGCCGGCTACCAGCCGGAGATCGCGTACTTCGAGTGCCTGCACGAGCTGAAGCTCATCGTGGACCTCATGTACGAGGGCGGCCTGGAGAAGATGCGCTGGTCGATCTCCGAGACCGCCGAGTGGGGCGACTACGTGACCGGCCCCCGGATCATCACGGACGCCACCAAGGCCGAGATGAAGAAGGTCCTCGCCGAGATCCAGGACGGCACCTTCGCCCGCAACTGGATGGACGAGTACCACTCGGGTCTGAAGAAGTACAACGAGTACAAGACCCAGGACGAGAACCACCTCCTGGAGACCACCGGCAAGGAGCTGCGCAAGCTCATGAGCTGGGTGGACAACGAGGAGGCGTAAGCCTTCACGGGACGGGGCCGCGGCACACGCCGCGGCCCCGTTCTCCATAGGGCGTCCACATGGCCGGGCGTGGCTTGTCCACGGCGTCCAGCCACGGACGAGTGATCCTTCCAGGGAGGCGCAAGACGGCCTCTCGCGCGCCACTACACTGCTGAACTAATTCGCGTTGGGCCCACAGCGTCGTGCGTCTTTCACGCGGCAACCCACCTCCACCGCTTGCGGCCGTCGGGACGGCCGTCCGCATTGGGATTTGTGAGGACTCACGTGAGCACTGCTGCCAACGGCAAACCCGTCGTACTCATCGCTGAAGAGCTGTCTCCCGCGACGGTCGACGCCCTGGG
>NZ_JBITJZ010000028.1:0-19671 GCF_044460595.1 Streptomyces sp. NPDC050085
CCCAGGGCGTCGACCGTCGCGGGAGACAGCTCTTCAGCGATGAGTACGACGGGTTTGCCGTTGGCAGCAGTGCTCACGTGAGTCCTCACAAATCCGATGCCGATGTGGGAGGGCCGTCCCGACGACCGCCGGCGGGGTGGAGGGGGTCGGCCGCAAGAGACGCACGACGCCGTGGGTCCGACGCGTAGTGGCGCAAGCCGTTGTGGTGCGAGCCGTTGTGGTGCGAGCCGTACAAAGGCGTCGCGGTTGTCGCGCCGCGCCACCACGGAAGTATTGCTCCAGCCTCACCAGCGAGGGTGGACGGCGCCTTGAGCCACCCTGGACCGGATCAGGGGCGAACCCCGGCCGCGCCCGCACGCACCCGGCCGACAGCGACGCAAGCGACTCAAAGTCCGATACGTCGTAAAGGCACGCCGGAGCGCCGGGGGCGGGGTGCCAGGGGTGCCAGGGGTGCCGAGGTGTCAGGCGGCGAACCCGATGTTCATCACGTACTCGTACGCGCCGTAGTCCGAGCCGAGGTCGGCGGTGATGTCGTCGAACCAGGCCGAGTCCATCGCCTCGTCGTCGTCGGCCACCCAGGCGTCGACCATCCGCTCCCAGCGACGCACGTTCAGGGTGCGGAAGGAGACGTCGCGCTGCAGGGGGCGGGCGACCTGCGACTGGTTGAGCGGGTGGAACTCGACGCGGGTGCCGCGGCCCTGGCGGTTGAGTCGCTGGACCAGGTGGCGGGCGACGTTCTGGCGGCGCACCCGGCGATAGGCGGTGTCGAGCTGGGCGAGACTCTTCTTCGAGGGGGTGGCCCTGCCGTCGGCCCAGCGCTTGAGGGTGCGGTCGGTGACGGTGAGGCCCGCCTCGCGGGCGGCGGCCCGGGCGTGCGACGTGCGGGTGAGGTAGTGCAGGCGGGCGAGCATGCCACGGCGGCTGGTGACCGGGCTGGCGATGAACCCGGCGATCGCGTCGAGCTGCCGCGCCGCGGCCTCGTACCCCTTGAGGCCCTGGGCGCCGAACTTGCCGAACTCGTTGGTGCGCTGCGGCATTTACTCGTCCCCGTCCTCGTGCTCGTCCTCGTGCTGGCCCTCGTCCGCGTCGACCGGGGCGTCGGGGGCGGCCGCGCCCGCGAGGTAGACGTCCTTGACCTTGACCTCCGTCACCGCGCGGCCCTCGGGGAAGACCCGGCGCCAGTCGCCGATGACGTGGAGCTCGTCGGTGCCCATCGCGCGCACCACCATCAGGCCCTCCTCGTGGGCCTTGAGCGCCTTCATCCAGAGGTTGGCGAAGGCCTGCGAGCGGATCAGGTGCATCCAGTCGGGGCGGTACAGCTCCCGGTTGTAGTTCGACTCGCCCATCGTGGAGACGAACTTGGAGTACATCGCCTTCACGTACTCCAGCGTCACCTCGTCGCCGTCCTCGAGCGCCCGGTCACGGGCGTCCTTGAGCGCGGCGCGGAACTTCTCCAGGAGGTTCTCGGTGGCGCCCGAGGTGTACGACTCGTGGATCTCGGGCGGGTCGCACAGCCCGTACTTGGGACCCGACAGGCGCAGCAACAGGCGCAGCGTCGGCTCGGTGACCCACAGCGGACCCGGCTCGTCGCGCTGGCCGAGCGGGTTCGGCAGGACGTCCTCGTGAGCCCAGTGGGGCGGGGTGATCAGATGGACGCCGGCCCTGCGGCGGTCGTGGTCGAAGCCGGTGGAGTGTTCCAGCTGGCCGATCGGCAGGTGCGTCTTGAGGGCGGACAGATAGGCGCCGTTGATGTCGAGCGCGGTCACCTCGTGCTCGCCGGGCGGCAGTTGGTCCCGGGTCCACTTGGGGCGGGCCTCCCAGATGTGGTCGGCGCCGCGGGAGGACTGCTTCTTGAGGACGTCCGGCATCCAGGGGTGCGCGATGACGTCGTAGCGGCCGCCCTTGCGGGTCTCGTCGAGCAGCGCCATCGCGTCCGGGATCGCCTTCTTCACCAGCGCCGCGGTCGCCGCCTCCATGTCGCCCTCGTGGGCGGCGAGTGCGGCCTGGACGGCGCGGCCGATGGCGTCGACCGGCTCGTTCGAGGGCTGGAAGGCGCGGCGGGTCGGCGGCTTCTGCTGGTGCTTCTGCTGGTTCTGAGGCTTCTGCGGGCTCCTGCGCTCGGCTTCCTTCGGCGGCGCGGGAGCAGGTGCGGGCGCGGGAGCGGGTGCGGCGGCCCGGCACTCGGTCGCGTCCAGGTGCTGGGCGAACCCGGCGACGCGCTGCGCGGCCGGGTGGCCGCACAGCACACAGGGTTCGGGGGTGGCCAGCTCCACGACGTCGTCGGCGGGATCGAGATCCCCGTCGGGGCCGGGCGCGGGCTCTTCCGCCTGCGGTACGGGCTCCGGCTCGGGCTCCGGTTCCGGTTCGGCGAACCGGGCCGCGAGGCCGTCGAGGAAGTACGCGTACTTGGACCGGACCTCGCCGACCGGGTCGCGGCCCGTCTCCCACGCGCCCAGCGTCGACGGGCTCACCCCGAGGGCGCGGGCCACCTGCGCCTTGGAGAGACCGGCCTGCTCGCGCAGTTCACGGCGCACGTCGGGCTCGGGCAGCTCCGCCTGGTCGGTCACGGACGCGAGCAGCGCGTCGATCGCCTCGAAGTCGCTCATGACTCCGCCTCGGCGTATCCACGCCCCTCGTCGTTCACATCCGGCACAGTCGGATTGTGCCAGGTCCGTGGGCGACCGCGCTGCTCAGACCAGGCCCTGGGCGAGCATCGCCTCCGCGACGCGCTCGAAGCCGGCGATGTTGGCGCCCGCGACGTAGTCACCGGGGGCGCCGTAGCGTTCGGCCGTCTCCAGGCACACGGCGTGGATGTCCCGCATGACGGTGGTCAGTTCGCTCTCCACGCGCTCGCGCGACCAGGAGTCGCGGCCGCTGTTCTGCCTCATCTCCAGGGCGCTGACCGCGACCCCGCCGGCGTTGGCCGCCTTGCCCGGGCCGAAGGCGACGCCCGCGTCCTGCAGCACCTTGACCGCGGACGGGGTCACCGGCATGTTCGCCCCCTCCGACACGGCCTTGACGCCGCCTCGCACCAGCGCCAGTGCGTCGGCCGTGTCCAGCTCGTTCTGCGTCGCAGACGGCAGCGCGACATCGGCCGGGACCTCCCACACGTTGCCGCCCGCCACGTACGTGGCCGACGTACCGCGGCGCTCGGCGTAGTCCTGCACGCGGCCCCGCTCGACTTCCTTGATCTGCTTGAGCAGGTCGAGGTCGATGCCCTTGTCGTCGACGACGTAGCCGCCCGAGTCGGAGACCGTCACGGCCCGCGCGCCCAGGGCGTGGAGCTTCTCGATGGTGTAGATGGCGACGTTGCCCGAGCCGGACACCAGCACCTGCTGTCCTGGCAGGTCCTCACCGCGTACGCGCAGCATCTCGGCGGCGAACAGGACGTTGCCGTACCCGGTGGCCTCGGTGCGACCCGCCGAGCCGCCCCAGGTCAGGCCCTTGCCAGTGAGGACACCGGCCTCCCAGCGGTTGGTGATCCGCCGGTACTGGCCGAAGAGGTAACCGATCTCGCGGCCGCCGACGCCGATGTCACCGGCGGGCACGTCGGTGCTCTCGCCGATGTGGCGGTGCAGCTCCGTCATGAACGACTGGCAGAACCGCATGACCTCCGCGTCGGAGCGGCCGTGCGGGTCGAAGTCGCTGCCGCCCTTGCCGCCTCCGATGCCGAGGCCGGTCAGGGCGTTCTTGAAGATCTGCTCGAAGCCCAGGAACTTGACGATGCCGAGGTTGACCGACGGGTGGAAACGCAGGCCTCCCTTGTACGGGCCGAGCGCGCTGTTGAACTCCACGCGGAAGCCGCGGTTGACGTGGATGCGGCCGGCGTCGTCCTGCCACGGCACCCGGAACAGCACCTGCCGCTCGGGCTCGCAGATCCGCTCGACCAGCGCCGCGTCGGCCAGATCGGGGCGGGCGGCCAGCACCGGCGCGAGCGAGTCGAGGACTTCCCTCGCGGCCTGGTGGAACTCCGGCTCCGCGGGACTGCGGCGCACGACCTCGGCGTAGACGGCGTCGAGCCTGTCCTGCGCGGAAGCTGCGGACGTTGCGGACGCTCCGGAAGCTGCGGAGGCCACGGACACTGCGGGTGCTGCTGACATGGGCACCTCTTTCTGCGCGACGGCACCTGCGGGGCGTCAGTACAGCGCTGCCTGCTAGGGCCCCGGCACAGAAGCGCTCGCACCCCTGACGGCACGTCAGTGCAGGAGTGCCCGGACGTCAGCCGGCTTCCTGCGCGTTGCGCTTCCGGCCGCAGATGCGGCGGGTCGGCGTGTCCTCGATGACGGCGGCCGAGGCCGGGGCCGGGACCGCCGCGAGGTGCCGGCGGTCCTTCAGGCGGGGCAGGCGGCACGAGCGCTGCTGTCCGACGACCCCGCTGAGGGCCTGCGCGAACCTGCCGATGCCGTCCTCGGAGTTGTCCTCGTGGAGCGAGGCGCGCAGCGTGGTGGTGACGCTGCCCTCCCGTGCGAGCAGCGGCGTCTCCTCGGCGACCGTCTTGGCGACCACCACGCCCTGCTCCGCGAGGCGGTGCCGGATGAGGGCCGCGGGCAGCTTCGGGTGCTCGAAGGCGACGATCGACGACTGCTGCCGGCCCGGGGTGAGCAACCGGGTGCCCGGCACCGCCTCGACGGCGGCGAGCAGCGCGGGCATCAGCTTCTGGACGCGCTCGAAACGGTCCGGGGTGTGCTGGGCCAGGGCCGCGTTCAGCGCCACGACGTCCGCCGTGGCGGGGAACGGTGCGGGCTCGAGGAACGGGTCCGCCGGCAGCGTCGGCTCGGCCCGCAGGCGCGGCGCGACGTAGGCGAAGCCGACCTCGCGGGGCCCGCGCAGGAACCGCCACCCGTCGCCGGTCAGCAGATGGCAGCCGATCCGGCCGACGTCGAGCGGCAGTTGGCCCACCGAGTACGCGGCGTCGACGGCGTACAGGCAGCGGTACGGCGCCAGGATGCGGCCGATGTCCTCGACGGGGTGGGTGATGCCGCGCGTCGCGGGGACGTGGGCGACGGAGACCAGGGCCACGTCGTTGTCGATGTGGTCGGCCATCCACTCCAGGTCCAGATCGCCGTCGGCCCGCAGCGGCACGACCTCGATGCGGCAGCGGGTGCGGTCCCGCAGGGACTGCAGCGTTGCCAAGTGGGCCGCGCTCTCGTAGGGCGTGGTCCAGATCCGCTCTCCCCGGGCGGGGGCGAGGCCTCCGACCAGGGCTTCGAACGCCGCGGCGCCCGCGGTGAACAACTCGGTGTGTCCCTGCGGGGCGTTGAGCAACGTGGCCAGACGGTCGTGGATCTCGGCGTGCACGACGTCCTCGACGTGCTCCTCGAGCTCGTGCGGGCCGTAGCGGTCGGCCAGGCGCACGCACTTTGTCAAAACCGTCTGCACCTCGGCGGACAAACGGCCCTGACCTGCCGTGTTCAGGTGGATCATGTCCTGCCGGATGCCTGCCGAGTCCTTCATGACCAGTCCTCCCTTGCCAATCATTGCCAACCTTCTTGGCAATACATTGCCTATGAATGAAGGGTCTTGGCAATGTGCGCTCCAGAGGCGCTCTAGTTACGGGGCCCGGACCTCGGCTTTGCCAACGCCCCCGCCCTTTTCCCACAGGGGAGTTGCCAGGCGTTGCCAAATCTGGCAAACCCGGGGGTCAGTCAATCACCGCAGGTCAAAGGGCGTTTGATGAGGAGAATCGGCGTCTGATTGCCAGGTGTTGCCCGCTCGATTTGCCTGTCTCCACCAAATCTTGAGCACATCTCGAACGTATTTCGAGGTGGGTCCGCCAATCTCATGGCAAGAAGTTGCTCGCCCCCCAGACAAAACTTGTCACAGAGGAGTCAGTCATGAAGGTTCTCGCCCGAGTCCTGGTCGTCGCCGCCGCCACCGCCGCCGCCGTCTTCACCGCCGGCGGGGTCAGCTCCGCGGACGACATCGGCTGGCCCACCGCCCCCACCGCCACGGTCACCACCGCCTCCGCCAACGGCGACATCGGCTGGCCCACCGCCACCGCCACCCAGGCCTCCACCAACGGCGACATCGGCTGGCCCACCGCCACCGCCACCCAGGCCTCCACCAACGGCGACATCGGCTGGCCCACCGCCCCCACCGCCACGGTCACCACCGCCTCCGCCAACGGCGACATCGGCTGGCCCACCGCCACCCAGGCCTCCACCAACGGCGACATCGGCTGGCCCACCGCCACCCAGGCCTCCACCAACGGCGACATCGGCTGGCCCACCGCCCCCACCACCGCCGCCGTCTGATCAGTCACCCCGCGTCGGGCCAGGAACCCAGAAGCCCAGAAGCCCAGAAACCCTTAGGAGTCAGCTGCGATGTCCCTCTTCGATCTCGTACCGCGCCAGGAAGCGACCGCCCTCGCACCCGCCCACTCCCCCGCCGATCAACGCCACACGGGCCTCGCATTCCCACTCGCCCATACGACGCTCCCGGCCGAGCCGCACCCCGGCGCCCAGCCGGGCACCCCGGTCCAGGAGATCGTGCGGGACTTGTTCGCGGAGGCGCTCGGCTTGCCACGCGGCGCGGTCGACGCGGACAGCGACTTCTTCCGGTTGGGGGGCTCCACCGATGCCGCGGCCCAACTCCTCGTGCGCATACGGCAGTTGTTCGCAACCGGTCCGGGGCCCGACCCAGGACCCGACCCCGGCCTCGGCCCAGGCCTCGACGACGTGCGCGCCGCACCGACGCCGGCCCGGCTGGCCGCCCTGCTCGGCGATCCGGTGCCGACCGCGACCGGGCCCCGGTTGCGCCCGGGACACGGCACGGTCCTCCCCTTACGCCTCCAAGGCCCCCTGGACGAGACGGCGTTGGACCACGCCCTGGCCGACCTGGGACAACGTCACGAGGCCCTGCGCAACAGCCGTCTGGGCAACGTCGGAACGCGCTTGTGCACGCTCGGCCCCGACGACCGGCTCCTCGAACTGGCCCTGCCCGCGGACGTGGTCGACCCCTGGTCGGTCTGGCCGCTCGCCTCCGAACTGGCCCGCGCCTACCAGGCGCGCGTCACCGGCAACCTCCCGCACCGCTCCCCCTGCACCCCCGAGACCGCACCCCGCGTACTGGACGGAGACCAGGAACCCACCGCACTGCCGGGCAGCACACCGCACGAGCGCCACGACGAACGGCGCGTCCTTGCCTACGAGTTGCCCGCCTCGGCCCATCGACAGCTCGCCCACTGCGCGAGCGAGCACCACGTCAGCCTGTTCATGCTCGTGCACGCCGCACTGGCCCAACTCGTCGCGGACCGCGGCGCAGCGGGCCCGGTCACCGTGGCCGCTCCGGTACCGGCCCGGCACGACGCCGCATTGCGCGACGCGGTCGCCCCGCACAGCCGCATCCTCGCCCTGACCGTCGACACCGCAGGTCAACCCGGGTTCGCCGAGCTCCTGTCGCGGACCAAGGCCGCTCACTTGGAGGCGTATCGAAGGCCCGACGCACCGCTCGCGGCCCCCGGCGGCCTCGCCCTGACGATCCTTCAGGACGTCACCGGGACCCTGCACGCGGGCGGCCTGGCGATCACCCCGCAGCAGCCGGTCCACGCGGCGCAGTGCGCGGCCCTGTCCTTGACGCTGACCGAACGGCACGACGCCGCAGGGCAGTTGGCGGGGCTCGGCCTCATCGCGTCGTACCACCGCGGAGCCGTGGCACAGAAGTCGGCGGACGCCCTGTGCGAGGACCTGCTCGCCGCACTGGCCGCGCTGTCCGCACCGTCCGCACCGTCCGCCGAACCGTCCCCGGGGACGACGACCGCTCAGGCGTGGTCGGGGGTGCGGTCCTCATGAGGCGCGGCCTGGGGAGAAGGCGCGCGGAGCTGGACCAGCGCCTCGGCGAGGATGCGCCAGATCTCCGCGGCAAGGTCGACGTTGGCACTGCGCTGGGCCTCTTCGGCGAGGTCCCGCAGCCCTTGGACACCGCTCTCGTCGCCGGCCAGGACCCGCAGTTGGTGGCCGAGGATGTCGAGCCTGACCCGGTCCCGGTACGTCATCATCAGCTCGCCCCTGTCGAGCGAGCCGAGCAGCTCACGGGCCTCGTCGTAGCGGCCCGTCAGGAACGCCAAGTCGGCCTTGAGCGCGGTGAGTTCCTGGCGCAGGGTCGTGGTCTCCACGAAGACGAGCGCCGCGGAGGCCTGCGTGATGCACTCCTCGGCCTTCTCCGGTTGCGCCGGCAGCTTCTGCAGGTGCAGCCGGCCGGCCGCGAGCCGCAGCCGCACCCACAGCGTCAGGTCCTCGGAGCTGGGGAATCCCGCAAGAGCCAGCTCGAGGCACTCCTGCGCACCCGCGTGGTCGCCCTGCCGCATGCGGACGGCGGCCGCCGTCCAGTTCGCCTCCGCCCACAGGGCGTCGGTGCGGCCCTCGACCAGCGCCGTCAACTCGTCGGCGTGGGCGCGCGCATCGGGCAGCCGGCCCGCCTCCGCCTCCACGGACACGAGCGCGAGCAGCACCCCCGCCCGGTCCTCCACGCTCACCCCCGCCTCGGAGGCGAGTTGGTGCGCGGTCTGGCTCGCCTGCAGCGCGTCGGGGATCTCGCCGAGGGACCGCAGACAACGGGCGAGGCTGGTCAGACCGCGCACCCGCAGTTCGGGCAGCGCCACCTCGTCGCCGAGGCGGACCAGTTCCGTCAGGTGCGTGCGCTCACCGGCGTGGTCGCCCTCCAGTTTGCGGGAGCGGGCCAGCAGCCACAGCGCCTGCCAGCGCAGCACGGGCGACTCGTGGGCCTCGGCCGCGTACGCGGCGCGCAGCGTGTCGATCGCG
Organism: Streptomyces sp. NPDC050085; assembly: GCF_044460595.1. Classification (NCBI taxonomy): domain Bacteria; kingdom Bacillati; phylum Actinomycetota; class Actinomycetes; order Kitasatosporales; family Streptomycetaceae; genus Streptomyces; species Streptomyces sp. NPDC050085. The sequence continues at coordinate 8,760 of NZ_JBITJZ010000028.1, forward strand.
GTGTCCGAGCCGGTGGAGGTGGCAAGGGTGAGCGCGTGCGCGAGGGAGCCGGACGCGGGCTCCTCGAATTCGGAGGGGTCGATGCCGAGGCGCTCGGCGAGGTAGCCGACCGCCCGCTCGGTGGGCTGTCGGTTGCCGGACTCCAGACGGGAGAGGTAGCCCGTGGAGATGCCGTCTCCGGCGAGCGCGGTCTGCGAAAGGCCTCTGGCCAGGCGGAACTTCTTCAGGCGGCTTCCGAACGCGGGTTGACGCAGCATCAGGCCACTTCCAGGAGGGCAGTGCGATGGTCGGGTGGACGCGGACCGGTACGGGAGTGGTCGCAGTGACGCCGAACCCTGCTACCGAAGCACCGAGCGTAGAGCTCTGGCAACAGCCGGGCAAACGTTTGCCAGGGACCGTGCAGCGGGCTCCGGCCGCGCTCTCCCGGGGCCCCGGCGACTCTCGAGCGACCCTCCAGGGATTCAGGGCAGGATCTCAAGCGATCATGCCGAACGTGCGTCCTCGTCCAGGAGTCGCCGTGAATCATCCGATGCCTACACCCCCGCCGGAGGCCGACATTTCCCGGTCCGCCGCCGCGCGGCCACTGCCGCTCGCCAGGCCCGTCAGGTCCGACGACGACGACATCGGGTGGCCGCGTCGACACCGTGCGCACGGCGCAGCGCGCACGGCAGCGCCGGTGCGGTTCGCCCGCAGGGTGCGCGCCTACCTGGCGCTGCGCATCATGTCAGCAGGTCCGCGCGGGAGTTGACACCGCGCGGCGGGGCAGGGGTCCTGCTCAGGCGGCCGTGGTCGCCGAGGCGCGGGCCCCGTCCGGGACCAGGAAGTCGCGGTACTCGGTCACTTCGCCGGCCGCGTCGAAGCGGAACTCGGCGATCAGGCTGCGGGACGCCCGGCCGGTGGTGAGGGTGACCCGCACCATCACGCGGTCGCCCTCGGCGACCACGGCCTCGGGGACCGGTGCGTGGTAGGCGTCGGCGACCAGCGCGCGGGCCAGTTCCTTGTTGCGTTCCTGCACGGTCCGGTCGGCGAGCAGGGACGCCAGCGTCTCGCTCACGGCGTCGTACGGCGTCTGGGCCATGACCGGACCTCCCGTCCTCACGGCACCCACCCGGGTGCCGGGCCCAGCATGGGGGCCCCGGGTCAAGGACCGTTCGAGCAGCACTACAGCGCGGGCGCCCCACCCCTCACCTGTGCCAGAACCCGTGCGTAGGGGTTGTTCACCCTTGCCCCGCGCGCCCGTCCGGGATCACGATTGAGGCAAGGTCCTGCCAAAGCTCTACCGGGCACCTACGGCTTGGAGGCGTCTGTGCATGTGCGTCCGGTGTCCGAGATCCGTGTCCGCGTGGACCCGGAGGGGCACCTGCACATGGTGACGGACCGTCCGCACCAGCACTTCCGCTGCTCCCCCGTCTGCACCGCGATGTGGATCGCGCTGCGGCACGGCGACGGGGACGTGTCCGCGGCCGCGCACCGGCTCGCCGCGCTGTGGGACACGGACGTGGAGAACACGCGCGCCGATCTCGACATCTGGATCGGTGAACTGCGCGACGCGGGCCTGGTCCGCAACGAGCCCTGCGCGTCCGCCTCCTGCCGATGCTCCGTCCCTACTCGACCACCCCTGTAGCCGACTTCATCACTCTGTTCGCTCAAGGGTTCAGGTCGCTTGCGGACGGGGGGAGCCATGCCGCTCATGTGGAGGGAAGAAGCCACCGGAACCGTGGATGAGGTCCTCGTGGGCGACGGCCCCGAGGGAATCTGCCGGACCCTGTTGGTCGAGGGTCCCAGCGGCTGCGGTCGCAGCAGCCTCATCGACACGGTCATCGAACGCGCCACGGCGGTCGGCGCCGTCGTGCTCAGCGCCATCGGCTTCGCGGGCGAGCGTTCGACGCCCCTGAGCGTGCTGCGTCAACTGACGCACCGCAGCCCGCAGTTGCTGCCCGGCGACGGCGCCCGACCGGTGGCGGCCGCCCGGGTGGAGGACATGCAGCACTTCTGCCGCGCGGTGGACGCCCTGGGCTCCGACGCACCGGTGGTGATCTGCGTCGACGACGCCCACCACGCCGATCAGGCGTCCCTCGACCACCTCCAGTACCTGGCGCGGCACGTGGGCCGGGCCCGCCTCCTGATCGTGGTCGCCGTGCCGCTGCAGGAGCAGCCGACCCAGGCGGCGTTCCTCACCGAACTCATGCGCAGGCCCGGCTTCTGCCGTGTCACGCTCGGCCCGCTGAGCCGCGAGACGGCCGCGGACGTGGCCCGCTCCGCCGGACACGGCACCCTGGCCGGCCCCCTCTACGAACTCAGCGGCGGCAACCCGCTGCTGCTGCGCGCCCTGCTCGACGAGTGCCCGGGTGCGGCCCAGGCCGCACCCCGGCCCGGCGGCCCCTACGCGATGGCCGTGGCGGCGTGCCTGCACCGCAGCGGTCCCGGCACGGTGAGCGTGGCCCAGGCGTGCGCGCTGCTCGGCCCGCACGCCAGCGCCGAGCGGGCCGCCCGGATGCTCGACCTGCCGGTGGAGGACGTCCGCCGGGCGCTCACCTCCCTGGAGGCCGGTGCCCTGCTGGCCGGTGGCCGACCCCGCCACCCGGTGGCGCAGGAGGCGATCCTCACCGCCGTGAGCACCGAGCGCCGCGCCGAACTGCACCGCAGGGCCGCGCGGGTGCTGCGGGCCGACGGCTGCCCGGCCGGCGAGGTCGCCGGGCATCTGCTGGCCGCCGGCGGGCCCGCGCCCGCCCCGGACGCGGAGCATCTGCGGACGCTGCGCGACGCCGCCGAGGACCTGCTGGCCGAGGACGACGCGGCCGGCGCGCTGCGCCTGCTCGAACTCGCCCGCCGCTGCTGCCCCGACGGCACGCAGCGCACCGCGGTGGACCTGCGCCTCGCCCAGGTCTCCTGGCGCCTGGACCCGGCCGCGGCCGAGGTCCATCTCGATACGTTGCTGCTGGCCGGGCAGCAGGGCCGGCTCGACCCTTCGCAGGCCCAGCCGCTGGCCCAACTCCTCATGGCGCAGGGGCGCTGCGCCGACCTCGCCGAGTCGGCGCGGTCGGCGGCCCCGGCCGGTGCCCCCGTGCTGCCGCCGCTCGGCGCGGCCACCGGCGACACCGTGCCGGCCAGCGAGCACCTGCTGCGGTCCGCCCGGCTCACCGAGGCGACGCTGCTGCCCGTGTGGCAGGCCCTGTTCTCGCTGACGCACTCGGCCCGCCCGCAGCGCGCCCTGCCCTGGACGCGACGGCTGCTCGACGAGGCCGAGCGCCGCCGGGCGCCCGGCTGGCAGGCGGCCTTCGCCGAACTGCACGCCCAGGCCCTGCTGCGCACCGGCGAACTGGCCGGGGCCGTCGAGTTCGCCGAGCGCGCGCTGGCCGCCCTGTCCGGCACCGGCCGCGCCCCGTTCGCGTACAGCGCCCGCGCGGTGCTCGTACGCGCCCACGACGCGCTGGGCCACTACAACCAGGCGGCCCAGCACCTGGACGCACCGCCGCCGCCCACGCTGCTGCGCACCCGGCACGGCCTGGCCTTCCTGCACGCGCGCGGGCACCACCACCTGACCAGCGGCCAGCCGCATCCCGCGCTCGCGGACTTCCTCGAGGTGGGCCGGCTGATGCAGGAGTGGCACATCGACCAGCCCGCGTACCTGCCCTGGCGCACCGACGCGGCAGAGGCGCTGCTGCGTCTCGGCCACGGCGACCAGGCGGCACGCCTCGCGGAGGCCCAACTCGCGCTGCCCGGCGCACAACACCCGTGGGTGCACGGCCAGGCGCTGCGCGTCCAGGCGCTCTCGGTCGCCGTCCCGCAGCGGCGTGCCGCGCTGCTGACGCAGGCGCTCGGCCTGCTGCAGCAGTCGGGGGACCGGCTCGCGACGGCGCGCACCATGGTCGATCTGGCGCAGTTGCACGCGCCGAAGACCCCCGCGCGCGCCACGCACCTGGAGGCCGCGTGGCAGCTGGCCCAGGAGTGCGGTGCCGCGGCGCTCGCGCACGACATCCTCCCGGTGTCGCCGGCCAGGACGCTCGAACGCCTCGACGACTCCGAGGCCGCGGCCCCGCGTCCGGCGTCCGGCGAGACCCGGCTCACCGCGTCGGAGCAGCGGGTCGCCACGCTCGCCGCGCAGGGTCTGACGAACCGTGAGATCTCCGCGAAGCTCTACCTCACCGTCAGCACGGTCGAGCAGCACCTCACGCGCGTGTACCGCAAGCTCCACATCACCTCGCGCCGCGACCTGCCGCTGCAGCTGACCCCGCTCACCCCGACAACGACGAGCAGGCCTTAGCGCCTGCCTGCTAGCGCGGCACCGGCAGGATCTGGCGCGGCCCGACCGGCGGGTGGCCCGGGCGCTGCCACTCGCGCGGGTAGCCCACCGAGACCTCCTCGAAGCGGACGCCGTCGTACCAGGTGGTGCGCGGGATGTGCAGATGTCCGTAGACCATCGCCCGGACGGGGAAGCGGACGTGCCACTCGGCCGTCAGTTCCGTGCCGCACCACTGGGCGAACTCCGGGTAGCGCAGGATCCGCGTGGGCTGCCGGGTGAGCGGATAGTGGTTGGCGAGGACGAGCGGCAGCTCCGGGTCGAGCTCGGACAGCCGGCTGTCGGTCTCCTTGACCCGGTCGAGACACCACGCCTCGCGGGTGGGATACGGGTCGGGGTGCAGCATGAACTCGTCGCTGCACACGATGCCGGTCTCGTAGGCCCGGTCCAGGGACTCCTGCTTCGTACGCGCCTCGGGCACGCGGAAGGTGTAGTCGTACAGCAGGAAGAGCGGGGCCACGACGACCGGACCGCCCTCCCCCGTCCATACGGGATAGGGGTCCTGCGGGGTGAGGACGCCGAGGGAGCGGCACATCTCCACCAGGTGGGCGTAGCGCTCCGCGCCGCGCAGCTGGACGGGGTCCTCGCGCGGGGTCCACAGCTCGTGGTTGCCGGGCGTCCACAGCACTTTGGCGTAGCGGCGGCTGAGTGTGCGCAGGGTCCATTCGATGTCCGGGGACATCTCCGCGCAGTCGCCGGCGACGATGAGCCAGTCGGCTTCGGAGCGCGGACGCATCCCTTCGACGAACGTCCGGTTGTCCGGGAAGGCGACGTGCAGGTCGCTCACGGCCCAGAGTGTCGCGTCTTTCCCGTGGGGCATGAAATCAGACCCTAGACCTCGAAAGTCCCCGTGCAGAAGTACCGCTCCCGCGCGGGGACTTGATCCGGACAGGCGGTCACATGGGGCTGCGCGCTACTCGGCGACCCAGGTGTGCTGGGCGTAGCGGAAGACGCGAAGCTCGCTGTCGCCCCGGCGGACGAACTCCTCGGTGGGCGCGAAATGGTCGTAGCGGTTCTCCACCCGGAGCTTGAACGTCTCGCGGTGGTCCTGGACGAACGTGACGATCTCGTGCTCGCGCGACTGGTAGGGCGTCCCGACCAGCAGGGCGTTGGGTTCGGCGGTCTTCGTTGGCATGGCGAACTCCTTGTGGTCGTCCACGGATTCATCGGGGTGGCCAACCTCGTGCCGCTACGCCGCCGTGGCGCAGAGGTCCAGAGCGCGGGGATCCGCCTGGAGGATGGCCCGGTGGAGGTCCTGGAGCGGGGCGCAGGGTTCGAGCCCCAGTTCATCGATGAGCGTCTTGCGCGCACTCTGGTAGGCCTTGAGCGCGTCTGCCTGCCTTTCCGAGCGGTACAGGGCGAGCATCAGCTGCCGGTGGAACGCCTCGCGCAGCGGATTCTCGGCGATCAACGTGTAGAGCAGGCCCACCAGTTCGCGGTGGCGGCCGAGCCTGAGCTGGGCGTCGACGAGCATTTCCATGCAGTCGGTGCGGGTCTCGGTCAGCCGCGTCGCGAAGCTGCGGACGACGGGGCCGAGGCCGATGTCGCCGAGGACGGGGCCGCGCCACAGCGCGAGCGCCTCCTCGAAGGCGGCGCGTGCCTGCTCGTACTGGCCGGACCGCATGAACTCGCGGCCGCGTTCGGTGAGTTCGAGGAACACCTCGGCGTCGACCTCGTCGTCGCGCAGCAGCAGCATGTACCCGGGCGAGCGCGTCACGATCGGGGCGTCGGGGCGGCCGGCCCGGTGCAGCAGCTTGCGCAGTTCGGACACGTACACGTGCAGGCCCGCGGTGGCCCGCTTGGGCAGCCGGTCGCCCCAGATCTCACCCATCAGCTGATCCGTCGTCACGACGTGGTCGGCGCGGATGAGCAGGGTGGCGAGCAGCAGCTCGAGTTTGTGCGCGCTGATGAAGGTGGAGCGTTCCCCGTCGAGCAGACGCAGCGTTCCCAGCAGTTCGAACCTCACTGCTTGCTCCTCCAGTCTCCGATGGCCTAGCGGACGGTTTCCGGTACGGCCGCGGAGAGGGCCTGCACGGCGTCGGAGATGATCGAGGTGATCTCCTGGGCGTGCTGGTCGATGAAGAAGTGACCGCCGCTGAGGACATGGCAGGCGAAGGCGCCGGTGGTGTGGTCGGCCCAGGCCTCGGCCTCGGCGACCGTGGTGTGCGGGTCGGCGTCCCCGGTCAGCATGGTGATCGGGCAGGTCAGGCGGGCGTCGGAGCGCGGGTGGGTCTCGATGGCGGTGTAGTCGGCGCGGACCGGCGGCAGGATGGACGCCATCAGGTCGGCGTCGTCCAGCCAGCGGGGGTCGGTGCCGCCCACGGTGCGCAGTTCGTCGAGGATCCCGGCGTCGTCGCGCCGGTGGACGCTGCCGCCGCGCAGCCGGGACGGGGCCGGATAGCCGGACGCGAGCAGCCAGTTGGGCGGCGTGCCCGTCTCGTCCTGGTAGCGGCGGGCCACCTCGAAGGCGAGGACCGAGCCCATGCTGTGCCCGAAGAACACGTAGGGGCGGCCGTCCTCGGCGCCGCGCAGCGCCGCGTACGTGTGGTCGGCGAGCTCGGACAGACGGGTGATGCACCCTTCCGCCCTGCGGTCCTGGCGCCCCGGATACTGCAGGGCGATCATGTCCAGGCCAGGCGCCAGGGCTTCCGACAGGGCGTAGTAGTAGCTCGCCGAACCGCCTGCGTGCGGGAAGCAGACCAGCCGTAAAGCGCCTTCGTCGGACGGATGGAAGCGGCGTATCCACTCCCCGTCAAATGTCGTCGACCCCGTCATGCCGACCCTTTCTGTGGATTTCTGGATCCCGGCCCGCGATGCGGGATGCCCCAAGACTAGAAAGGCAGGAAGGGAGTGGGTAACCCCGAACAATCCCCTACTCCTTGAAATCCACCCCTAATTCCGCGCTGTTCCTGCCCGGCCGGTGGCCGGGCAGACGGATCAGCCGCAGAGCTTGATGACGGCCTCGAAGTCCGGCGCGGTGTCCGGGATTTCGAAGAGCGCACGCCAGGTCCACGTACCCTTCCATCCCTTGTAGGCGCCGCTGACGCCGTTCACGGGCTGGGTGATCCAGTTGCCGGCGATCACGTCCGCACGGTCGAAGGAGCTGCCGGCCGCGAACGTGCCGTCGGCGAGGTGGAACATCTCCCACTGGTACTCGATGTCGTGACCGTCCGACGGACGCTCGTAGATGATGTTCATCGCGCCGACGGCCGTGCCCACCTTCTCGCCGGTCTTCCAGTCGTAGACGTGGTCGAACCAGTTCGCCTGGAACCCGGCCGGGACGTCCTCGGAGGGCGGCATGTTGGTGTCGTACGTCGGCATCTTCTCCCGCCAGTGGAAGCTGCGGCACTCCTTGCCCGGCTTGTGCTGTTCGGCGCTGGCGGGCAGGGTCGTGAAGCTGACCGCGGCGACGCAGGCCAGGAGTGCGGCGGCCGGTGCGACCACCTTCGTTCTCAGTGCTGTGCGCAGACGCATCGTCGTTCCCTCTCGTTTCCGTCCGGTGATCCTCAAAGCTAGGAAGCCGTTCTGAAGCCGCCCTTGTCCCGCGGTCTCAGGCGCATTCGCCGAGCAGCCGCGCCACGAGGGCCGGCTCGACGTTGCCGCCCGACAGCAGCACGCCGACGTTGCGGTGCCGGCCGTCGGCCGCGATGCGCAGTGCGGCGGCGAGAGCGGTGGCGGCGGCGGGTTCCACCAGCAGCCGGGCCCGGACGAGCGCGAGCCGCATCGCCTCCGCGATGGCGTCCTCGTCGACCGTCACCACCGCGGCGACCGTGTCCCGTACGAGGTCGAAGGGGAGCTGCCCGATGCGGTCGGGGCGCAGTCCGTCGGCGATCGTCGGACCGGCCTGCACGGTGACGGGCCCGCCGGCGTGCAGCGCGGCGGTGAGGGCGGGCACGGCGCTCGGCTCGGCCCCGTACACCCGTATCCCCTGCCCTGCGGTGGCGAGGCAGGCCCCGGCCAGCGCACTGCCACCGCCCACCGGGAGCACGACGGCGTCCAACTGCCCGCCCACGGCCTCCACCTGGTGCAGCAGCTCCGCGGTGGCCGTGCCCTGACCTGCGACGACGTCGGGGTTCTGGTAGGGGTCGATCTCGTCGTACCCGCGGGCGGACTTGATCTCCTCGACCACGGCGATCCGCTCGGCCAGCGTGGTGCCCGCCTGCAGCACCTCGGCACCGGCCTCGCGGATCCGCCGCACCTTGGTCGGTGCCGCGTCGGTCGGCAGCACCAGGGTCGCGGGCAGCCGGTGCTCGGCGGCGGCCAGGGCCACGGAGATCGCGTGGTTGCCGGTGCTCTGCGCGACGACGCCGCTGCAGCCCACGGAGACGAGCCGCTCCATGGCGAGCAGTGCGCCGCGCATCTTGAAGGACCCGCCGCGCTGCAGGTTCTCGGCCTTCAGCCACAGCTGTACGCCGGCCAGGCGGTCCAGGTCGTCGCTGCGCACCACCGGGGTCTGCAGCACCCGGTCGGCCACGCGGAGCCGGGCCTCGTGCACCCCGGCACAGCTCAACAGGGGTGGTCGGTCGATGACGGGCGCCGCACTGGTACCGATCGGCATCATGCGTCTCCATTTCGAACTGAAAGAACACGGTTCGGCCACCGCCCAGGCTCTGCACAGGTTCTAAAGTCCGGCTAATCCAAGGGACTTGAGGAGCTTTCGAGGAATCCACCAGCACGCCCGGGCACAGTGGACCGGTGAATATCACTCCCATCGCCCGAGAACGCAGGCACACCCTGCAATTCCTCCGTGAAATCCGCGCCATTTCACCGGTCTTCCTCGGGGCCGATATTGATATGAGCGCTGTGGTGCGCCACCGGGAGACCCAGCACAAATACTCGGTGGTGACGTACGTGCTGCACGCCGCCGCGCGCGTGCTGGCCGCCCACCCGGAGGCCAATGCCGCGATACGGGGCCGGCGCTTCCCGCGCGTCGCCCGCTATCCCTCGGTCAACGGCAAGTTCACGCTGGACCGGACCGTGCACGGACAGCGGATCGTGCTGTCCACCGTGCTGCCCGATCTGCAGCGTGCGTCGCTGGCCGACATCCAGGAGCGGGTGGACCACTTCCGCGACGGCGACCCGGAGACGATGCCCGAGTTCGCCGGCTCCCGCATGCTGCAGAAGCTGCCGTGGCCGCTGGCCGGCGCGATGTTCCGGCTCGGGGTGCGGCCGCTGGCCCGACGCGCCGACGCCTTCGGGACGTTCGCGGTGACCTCCCTCGGCCATCGCCCCGTCGATGCGTTCCACTCCGTGGGCGGCACGACCGTCACGCTGGGCGTGGGACGCATCGCGGAGCGGCCCGTCGTCCGGGACGCGGCCGTGGCCATCGCCCCGCTGATGCACCTGTCCTTCACCTTCGACCACCGGGTCATCGACGGCGCCGAGGCCGCGGACGTCCTCTCGGAGATCAAGTACGCCCTCGAGAACTTCGAGGAGGACGAGTGAGCGTCAACAGCGTCGCGGAGCTGAAGCAGTTCGCCGAAGTGCACGCGCGCGGTCTCGAGATACCGGAGTACCGAAAGCTGGTCGGCCGGATCCAGGACGACGGTGCGGGCCCCTCCTCCTGGACCGGGGTGTGGTGCGCCGAGGGCGACCGCCTCGCCGCGCAGGGCAAGCACATCGAGGCCGGGCGCCGCTATCTGATGGCGCGCTTCCCCTTCGTCGACTCGCCCGAGCGGCAGGAGGCGTACGAGAAGTCGCTGGCCTCGTTCGAGAAGTGGCGGCCGGGCAAGGACGTGCACCGCCTCGACGTCCGCTACCAGGGGCACGACGTCGGCTGCTGGACCAGCGGGCTGTCCGACACCGAGCCCAAGCCCCTGCTGATCGTCATGGGCGGACACCTCACCCTCAAGGAACAGTGGGCCCCCGCCCTTCCCGTCTTCGCGAAGCTGGGCATGGCCGCCGTGGCCACCGAGCTGCCGCAGGTGGGCGAGAACGAGGCGCCGTACGACGGGGACCCCGGGTTCCTCTCCGCGGTCATCGACGCGGTCGCCGGCCGGGCGGACGTGACCCGTACCTACGCCATCGCGATGAGCTTCAGCGGCCATCTGATGCTGCGCTGCGCGATGGACGACAAGCGGGTGCGCGGCATCGCCACGGTGGGCGCTCCGCTCAGCGAGTTCTTCACCGACACCGTCTGGCGCAAGGAACTCCCCCAGGTCACCGTCGACACGCTCGCCCAACTGACCGGGACCGGCATGGACGAGGTGGCCGACTGGGCGCTGTCCGGGGAGCGGCTCGCGGCGCTCGACATCCCGGTGGCGTACGTGGCGAGCCTGCGCGACGAGGTCATCCCGCCCGCGGACCTGACGCATCTGCGCCGCCACGTGCGGCAGTTGGACCTGCTGGTCCACGACGACGTGCACGGCTCCCCGGCCCACGGCGAGGAGAACAAGGTGTGGCTGGCCCTGTCCCTGCTGCGCATGCAGGGGATCAGGGACGGCCGCACGCTCTATCTGAACCTGATGTACCGGGTGGCCCGGCTGCGCAGCCGGCTGACCGCCGCGCTCGGCGCGAAGCGCGGCTCGTGAGCTGAGAGCCCGGGACGGGGGCCCCGCCCCGGGGGGGGCGGCCCCCCCCCCCGCGGGGGGGGGGGCCCCCGACCCCCCGCCC
>NZ_JBITJZ010000028.1:19681-39878 GCF_044460595.1 Streptomyces sp. NPDC050085
CGCCGCCACCGCGACGCGGTGGCGGCTCCTCCCTGTCCGTGCGACCGTCCCGGCGGCAGGACACGAGAGCCGTACGGGGCCTGCCGGGCGGCAGGCCCCGTACGGCTCCCGGTGTGGGTCAGGCCGCCGGCCGGTTGTTCCGGATGTGCACGGCGAGCGCCGCGGGCGTGGGGTTCTCGAACAGGTCGGCGAGCTTCACGGCGAAGCCGACGCTCTCCTCCACGTCCTGCACGAGGCGGGCGCCGAGCAGTGAATGCCCGCCGTGGGTGAAGAAGTTGGTCTGCGCGGTGACCCCGTCGCGGCCGAGCACCTCGTGCCACAGGGCGATGAACCGGTTGACCAGTTCGTCGTCCGAGGCCTCCTGCACCCCCGTGTCGTCCACGGTGTTCTCCCGGGTGGTCGCCTGCGCCTCGAGGGCGAGGTAGTCGACCTTCTCGTTGGCGTTGGTGGGCAGGGCGTCCACGACGATGAACTCCTGAGGGACGGCGGCGCGCGGCAGTTCGGTGCGGGCGTACGCCCAGACGCTGTCGGCGATGTCACCGTCGGCGTTCGACTCGACGAAGGCGACGAGGCGGCCGTCGGCGCTGCGGTCGCCGACCACGACGACGGCGGCGCCGCGCACGTCGGGGTGGCCGAGCAGGGTGGCCTCGACCTCGCCCAACTCGATGCGGTTGCCGCGCAGTTTGACCTGACGGTCGGCCCGGCCGAAGAGTTCGATGCGGCCGTCCGGCAGCCACTGCCCGAGGTCGCCCGAGCGGTAGAAGCGGCCGTAGCGCGGGTGGTCCCCGAACCGTTCGGCGTTCAGCTCGGGCCGCCCGTGGTAGCCGTGGCTGACGCCGGCCCCGGCGATGCAGACCTCGCCACGTACGCCGACGGGCAGTTCGCGGCCGTCGGGGCCGAGGACGAACATCCGGATGTTCTGGATCGGGCCGCCGACGTCGATCCGGTCGCCCAGATCGGCGGGGACGACGCCCCAGGTGCACCAGGTGATGGTCTCGGTCGGCCCGTAGGCGTTGACCACCTCGCAGCCCGTGGCGAGCAGTTGCTTGGCGAGGGTGACCGGCACCGGCTCGGCGCCGGTGACGACGATCCGGCCCGCCAGCAGGTCGCCGACGTGGTCGAGGACCAGGCGCAGGGTGGTGGGCGTCGCCTGGATGATGCGGGTGTCGTACCGCTCGATCAGGCCGCGCAGCACCTTGCCGTCGAGGCGTGCCTCGTCCGGCGCGATCACGATGCGGCCGCCGGAGTACAGCGGCACGTAGTGCTCGAGGTTGGCCATGTCGAAGGCGAAGGTCGTCATCCACAGCGTCGCCGTGTCGGGGGTGGCCCGCATCCGCACGGTGTAGTCGGAAGCGATGTTGGAGATGGCCCGGTGCGGCAGCAGCGCGCCCTTGGGGCGGCCGCTGGAGCCCGAGGTGTAGATCAGGTACGCGACGGCCTCGGGGTCGATCGCCACCGGGTCGGCCGGTGCGCCCGCGGGCGCACCCTCGGCGAGCTCGGTCAGCCGCAGCTTCGGCTTGTCCTCGGCCCCCGGCAGGGAGAGCTCGCGGTCCGTCAGGACGGCCTTGGCGCCCGAGTCCTGCAGCAGGTACGTCACGCGCTGCGCCGGGTGCTCGGGGTCGACCGGCAGATAGGCGGCGCCGGTGAGCCAGACGCCGAGGACGGAGGAGACCAGCTCGGGCGAGCGCGCGGCGGCGAGGGCGACGATGTCACCGGCGCCGATGCCGAGTTCGTCCAGCCGGGCGCGGGTCGTCTGGGCGGTGTCCCAGATCTGGCGGTAGGTCACCTCGCGGTCGCCGTGCTGGACGGCGACGGCGTCCGGGGTCTCCAGGGCGTGCCGGTGGACGGCGGCGACGACGTTCGGCGGGTCGAAGGAGCGGGCCGTGTCGTTGGCCGTGTCGATGACGGCGTGGTCCTGTTCGCTCCACACCGTGAACTCGCCGACCGGGCGCTCCACGTCCTCGGCCACCGCCAGCAGCAGCGCCTCGTAGCGCTGCAGCAGCGCCTGGGCGTCGGCGGCGGTGAGCTTCTCGGTGGAGTAGCGCGCGTTGACCGTGATGCGGCCGGCGGCGGAGGCGACGAAGAACTCCAGGTCGAACTTGCTGAAGCCGTTCTCGACGACGATCGGCCTGGCCCGCTGTCCGGCCACCTGGAACTCGTCCATGCCCAACTGCGGGAAGTAGTTGAACAGATGGCGGCACAGCCGGTTGCGCCAGGACGAGCCGGCCCGCGGCACCAGCTCCGAGATGCTGTCGACCGTCACTCCCGCGTGGCGCAGCGCACCGAAGTAGGTGTCGCGGGCCTTGCGGACCAGTGTGCGGAAGTCCTCCGCGGGATCGACGTACACCCGCAGCGGCAGCACGTTGGTGTGGTGGCCGACCGTGCGCGGGGCGTCCGGCGGGCGCACGCTCACCGGGGAGCCGACGGTGATGTCGGGTCCGGCCCCGTGGGCGGCGAGCAGCAGGTCGTAGGCGGCGAGCAGGACGACGGCCTCGGGGGCGCGCACCTCGCGCTGCAGCCGCTTGACCACGTCGCGGGCCTCGTCGGACAGCTCGAGGAAGGCCTGGTCGCCGCGCATCGTCGTCTCGGCCGGGTCGGGGGCGCCGCAGCGCAGGTCGAGACCGGCCGGGTCGAAGTCGCCGAGCTGCTCGCGCCAGAAGGCGAGGCTCTCCTCGGTCGGCTCGGGCTCGGTGAACGCGGGGACGGTGGTGAGCAGTTCCTCGGCGGGAGCGAGGCCGGCCGCCAAGTCGTCGTAGAGCGCGACGAGTTCCTCGACGAGGACCGTGCCGGAAATGATGTCGTAGTCGAGGTGGTGGAAGGCCAGGCAGAGCAGGTCGCCGTCGGGGTGGTGGAAGAGCCCGGCGCGGGCCAGGGGGCGGCCGTCGAAGACGAAGCGGCGGGTGACGAAGGGGCGCAGCGCCGGTTCGATGCCCTCGGGCGGGGCGGTGAAGTCGTCGAACTCCTCGATCGGGACGGCGAAATCGGACGGGGGGACCACGCCCTTCAGCAGCTCGGCGCCGGTGGCGAAGTAGACGGTGCGGAGCACGTCGTAGCGGCGGAACAGGATGTCCAGCGCCTCGGTCAGGGTCGGGACGTCGAGCCTGCCCTCCACCTGGAAGGCCAGCGCCAGGTTGTTGGCCGCGGCGTCGGGCACGAGCCGCTCGAGCAACCACACGGCCTCTTCCTTGCGCGTGGCCTTGGAAAGATCGCGTGCGGACCGGGCACCGGTCTGTACTGCGGGCCCCATTGAGCCTCCCCTGCCGGATAAGAACGAGCGAATTCGCCTGGTGCAATGAGTTCCACTTTGCGGACGACGATACGAAGACCCCGCCGCACCCGGGTACCCCTAAGGGGCGGCGACGGGCGCTATTCAGGGTGTTGCAGGGCCTTTTAAGGGTCCGTTAGGGGGCGTAGGGGCTACAGGGGTGCGTTCCCCCCGTCCTAGGCTGCATCGAGTTCGAAAGGCCCGCAGCCAAGGAGAAATGGTGACCGATTCAGACGGTTGGAAGACCCTGGTGCAGGACGAGAGCTCCCAGGGAATAGTGCTCGCGGTCGACTTCGACACCACCGGCCGTCCCGAGGCACGCTTTTCGGACCTGGTGGCGAACCTGGGCCCCGGCTTCGAGGTCTGGGAGACCGTGCCGCCGTCCGAGGGCAGCGACCTCGAGCGGACCGGCGCCGACTACGTGGAGCACTGGGCGCGCCGGATCGAGTCCGAGCGTCCCCGCATCCGTGCGGTGATGGGCTTCTGCGGTGGCGCGATCTACGCGGCGAAGCTGGCCACGCGCGTCGCCCAACTGCAGGGCGAGCAGCCGCCGTTGGTGCTGTTCGACCCCGAGCTGTCCACCGCGCAGACGCTCATCTGGCAGTACACCAAGGTCATCGGCTTCCTCACCGACACGCTCACCGCGGACCAGATCGAGGAGGCCCGCGCGCTGGGCCAGCAGGCCTACGACAAGATCACCGAGGCCGTGCCGCTGAAGAACGAACTGATGCGGCTGATGCGGGAGTTCGGCGAGCCCGCGCTGATCAGCATCGGTCTCGACCAGGCCCGCCGCGACGAACTGTTCGGCGTCTTCGAGTCCTTCCTGTGCTACCTCGCCGCCGCCAGTGAGATCGACCCGCGCGAGGAGTGGCGCTCCGCCGTCTCCTACAGCTCCAACAGCCCGCTCAGCGGCCTCAACGCGATGCGCACCGCCGGCGTCGACGTCCCCGTCGCCCAGGAGATCCCCATCGCGACGGACCACGGGATCATGCTGGCCGACAAGGACCTGGCCAAGCAGGTCGCCGAGCTGCTGAACGCGTGACGCGGGAGCGGCCGTCCGTGATGAATCCCGTGTCGAGCTATCTGGCCGCCGACCCCGCGGGGAACGGCGGCACCCGGCTGCTCTGCTTCCACCACGCGGGCGGCGGGGCCACACCGTTCCAGGCCTGGCAGCAGGAGCTCGGCCCCGACGTCACCGTGCTGCCGGTCCTGCTGCCGGGCCGTGAACGGCGCATCGCCGAGCAGCGGTTCACCGCGATCGACGCGCTGGTGGCGGACCTGGACCGAGCGCTCGGCCCGCTGCTCGACGAGGCTCCCCACGCGTTCTACGGGCACAGCATGGGGGCGCTCGTCGCCTACCGGCTGACCCGGCTGCGCGCGTCCCGCGGCCGGAAGATGCCGCTGCGCCTGATGGTGGGGGCCTACCCCGCACCGCATCTGCTCGCCCCGATCACCGAGGCGCTGAAGCTGTCGGACGAGCAACTGGCGCGCTGGATGGTGGACATCGGGGGGATGTCCGAGCTGGTCCTGGCCTATCCCGACTGGGTCAAGTCGGCGCTGGCCCTGCTCAGGGACGACCTGCTGGTGTGCCAGAGCCACCGGCCGGGCGACGAGCGCCCCCTGCCCTGCCCCATCGACGCGTTCGCGGGCGCCGAGGATCCGCTGCTGCCCCTGGACCGGGTCGCCGGCTGGGCCGACCACTCCGCCGTGAGCTGCCAGGTGCACACCATGCCGGGCGGTCATTTCTTTATCCAGGAATCTTCGTCCATCTTTCTACGGACATTGAAGTCGCTCCTCTCCCGCGCCCCGAGCAACTTTCAAGGGGCGGGTTAGTTGAGCCACCGATGCTGAATTCATGAGGGAATTCATGCCCACTGATGCTGTCGCCATTGTCGGTATTTCTTGCCGTCTTCCGCAGGCTCCCGATCCGCACGCGTTCTGGGATCTCCTGCGCCGCGGCGCCAGCGGGATCACCGAGGCCCCCGCCGACCGCTGGGTCGACGGGGACCCCGGCATGTTCCCGCCTCGTGGTGGTTTTCTCGAGCGGATCGACACCTTCGATCCGGCGTTCTTCGGGATCGCCCCGCGCGAGGCCGCGTTGATGGACCCGCAGCAGCGGCTGACCCTCGAACTGGCCTGGGAGAGCCTGGAGGACGCGGGCCTGCTCCCGGGCACCCTGCACGGCACCCGGACCGGTGTCTTCATCGGCACCACGGCGGGCGACTACGCCACTCTGCTGTCCCAGCAGGGGCCCGACGCGATCACCCCGCACACCGTCACCGGTCTGAACCGGGGCGTCATCGCCAACCGCGTCTCGTACACGCTGGGCCTGCGCGGCCCCAGCATGACCGTGGACACCGCCCAGTCGTCGGCGCTGGTGGCGGTGCACATGGCCTGCGACAGCGTGCGCAGCGGCGAGTCGGAGGTGGCGATCGCCGGGGGCGTGAACCTCATCCTGGCGCCCGAGAGCACCCTGGGCCTGACCGCGTTCGGCGGCCTGTCGCCGGACGGCGTCGCCTACACCTTCGACGCCCGCGCCAACGGCTACGTCCGGGGCGAGGGCGGCGGCGCCGTGGTCCTCAAGCCGCTCGAGCGTGCGCTCGCGGACGGCGACCACGTGTACTGCGTGATCCGCGGCAGCGCCGTGAACAACGACGGCGCCACCGCCGGTCTGACCGTGCCCAGCGCATCGGCGCAGGAAGAGGTCGTGCGCCTTGCGTACGAGCGGGCGGGCGTCGACCCGTCCACGGTGTCGTACGTCGAACTGCACGGCACCGGCACCCCCGTCGGCGACCCGATCGAGGCGACCGCGCTGGGCGCGGCGATCGGTGCGGCGCGTCCCTCGGACCGGCCGCTGCTCGTCGGCTCGGCGAAGACGAACGTGGGTCACCTGGAGGGCGCCGCCGGTCTGGTGGGCCTGCTCAAGGCGACCCTCGCCCTCAAGAACCGGCAGATCCCGGCGAGCCTCAACTTCGAGACGCCCAACCCGGCCATCGACCTGGACGCGCTGAACCTGCGCGTGGCCGCCGAGTTGACCGAGTGGCCGCAGGACGCTGAGCACCTGGCGGGCGTCTCCTCGTTCGGCATGGGCGGCACGAACTGCCACGTCGTCCTGGAGGCGGCGCCCCTGCCGGCCCCGGGCGAGGCCACCACCCGGGTCAGCGCGCCCTGGGTGCTGTCGGCCAGGACCGAGGCGGCACTGCGCGGCCAGGCCCGCAAGCTGCGCCGCCTGGTGTCGGAATCGCCCGAACTCGACCCGGCGGACGTGGCGTTCTCGCTGGCGACAGGCCGTACGGCCTTCGAGCACCGGGCCGTGATCACGGCGTCGGACGACCGGCTCGACGCGCTCGCGGCGCTCGCCGAGGGCCTGCCGCACACCGGTCTGACCACGGGCGCGGCGGTGGACGGCAAGACGGTCTTCGTCTTCCCGGGCCAGGGCTCGCAGTGGCCCGCGATGGGCCAGTACCTCCTCGCCCACGAGCCGGTCTTCGCCGACCACATACGCGCCTGCACCCAAGCCTTCGCCCCGCACACCGACTGGGATCTGACCCGGCTGCTCACCGACGCCGACGCCACCCTCCTGGAACGCGTCGACGTCGTCCAGCCCGTCCTGTTCGCCGTCATGACCGGCCTGGCTGAGTTGTGGAAGCACCACGGCATCACGCCGGATGCCGTCATCGGCCACTCGCAGGGCGAGATCGCGGCTGCTTACGCCGCCGGAGCCCTGTCCCTCGACGACGCGGCCCGCACCGTCATCCTGCGCGCCCAAGCCATCACCGCACTCGCCGGCACCGGCACCATGGCCTCCATCCCCCTGCCCGCAGACCAAGTCACCCCCCTGCTGCAGGGCGACGTCCACATCGCCGCCGCCAACGGACCCGCCACCACCGTCGTTTCAGGCTCGGTCGACGCCATCGACGCCCTGGTCGCCATCTGCGAGAGCCGGGAGATCCGCGCCCGCAAAATCCCCGTCGACTACGCCTCCCACTGCATCCACGTCGAAGCCATCCACACCCAGATCCTCAGCGCCCTCGACGGCATCCAACCCCAGACCACGAACATCGCCTTCTACTCCACCGTCACCGGCCAGCCCATCGACACCAGCACACTCACCGCCGAGTACTGGTACACCAACCTCCGCAACCAGGTCCGCTTCCACGAAACCGTCGAACTCCTCCACCAGGACGGCTACCGCCACTTCATCGAATCAAGCCCCCACCCCGTCCTCACCATCGGGCTGGAGCAGACCTTCGAGGACCGTCCTGCGAGCGTCCGTCCCACCCTCCGCCGCGACCACGGCCACCGGCTCTTCCAGGCCCTGGCCGAGGCGTACACGCGCGGCCTGCCCGTCGACTGGCCGGTGGGGGGCGAGCGGGTCGCGCTGCCCACGTACTCCTTCCAGCGGCGGCGGCACTGGCTCGCCGAGGCCACCGGTCCGCGTCCCGCGCTCACCGTGGGGAAGTCCGCTGCGCCCGTGGACGAGCCCGAGCAGGACGAACTGACGGCCGCGCAGCGCCTGGCCGGGCTCACCGACGGCGCGCTGCGCGAGGCGCTGCGCGATCTGGTCGTCACCAACACGACCATCACGCTCGGGCACGCCACCTCGGACGCGATCGACACGTCGACCACGTTCAAGGCGCTGGGCTTCGACTCGGCGCTCTCGGTCGACCTGCGCAACCACCTGTCCGCCGCGACGGGCCTGCGACTGCCCGCGGGCCTGCTCTTCAACCACCCGACGCCCGCGGCCCTGGTGGAGTACCTGTTCGGCGAGCTGTCCTCGGCCGAGAGTGCCGGAGCCCCGGTGGTCGTGTCCGCCGTGGACCGCGACGAGCCGATCGCGGTCGTCGGCATGGCCTGCCGCTTCCCCGGTGGCGCCGACTCCCCCGAGCAGTTGTGGGACCTCGTGGCCGAGGGCCGCGACGCGATCTCCTCGTTCCCCGACAACCGCGGCTGGGACCTGTCCTCGCTGTACCACCCGGACCCCACCCACAGCGGTACGACGTACGCGCAGGGCGGCGGATTCCTTTACGAGGCACCGGAGTTCGACGCGGAGTTCTTCGGGATCTCGCCGCGCGAGGCCGCCGCGATGGACCCGCAGCAGCGGCTCCTGATGGAGACGTCCTGGGAGACCTTCGAGCGGTCCGGGATCGACCCGGCGGGCCTCGCGGGCGCGCCGGTCGGTGTGTTCGTCGGTGCCATGTCCCAGGAGTACGGTCCCCGGCTGCACGAGTCGGCCGAGGGGTACGACGGCTATCTGCTCACCGGCAACACGACGAGCGTGGCCTCGGGCCGCATCTCGTACACGTACGGCTTCGAGGGCCCGGCGGTCACCGTCGACACGGCCTGCTCGTCGTCACTGGTGGCCCTGCACCTCGCGGCGCAGGCACTGCGCCAGGGCGAGTGCGGCCTCGCTCTCGCGGGCGGTGCGACGGTGATGGCGACGCCGGGCATCCTGGTGGAGTTCAGCCGACAGCGCGGCCTGTCGACCGACGGGCGCTGCAAGGCGTTCGCAGAGGCGGCCGACGGCACCGGCTGGGGCGAGGGCGTCGGCCTGATCCTGCTGGAGCGGCTCTCCGACGCCGAGCGCAACGGCCACCAGGTGCTCGCCGTGATCCGCGGCAGCGCCATCAACCAGGACGGCGCCAGCAACGGTCTCGCCGCGCCGAACGGCCCCTCGCAGGAACGCGTCATCCGCCAGGCCCTGGCCAACGCGCGGCTCGAGGCCGCCGACGTCGACGCGGTGGAGGCGCACGGCACCGGCACGCGGCTCGGCGACCCCATCGAGGCGGAGGCCCTGCTCGCCACGTACGGGCAGAACCGTCCGGCCGAACAGCCTTTGTGGCTGGGCTCGTTGAAGTCCAACATCGGTCACACGCAGGCCGCCGCGGGCGTCGGCGGCGTCATCAAGATGATCCAGGCGATCCGCAACGGCGTACTGCCGCAGACCCTCCACGTTGACGCGCCGTCCGCCCACGTCGACTGGGACCAGGGCGCCGTCTCGCTGCTCACGGAGTCCCGCCCGTGGGAGACGGACGGCCGCCCGCGCCGGGCCGCCGTCTCCTCGTTCGGCATCAGCGGCACGAACGCCCACCTGATCCTGGAAGAAGCACAGGCCCCGGCACCCGCCGCGCCCGCGCCCACGCCTGTCGCCGATGAACCCACGGCGAGCAGCGGTCCCGTGCCCTGGTTCGTGTCGGCCAAGACCGAGCAGGCACTGCGCGACACGGCCACCCGCCTCGCCGACTACGACGGCGAACGACTCGCCGTGGCCCACGCGCTGCAACGCCGTACGCACTTCGAGCACCGCGCCATCGCCCTCAGCCCCGATGCGCTCACGGCACTCGCGGAGGGCCAGCCCCACCCCGACCTCGCCACCGGTACCGCGCTCGACGGCAAGACCGTCTTCGTCTTCCCCGGCCAGGGCTCGCAATGGCCCGCCATGGGCCAGTACCTCCTCGCCCACGAGCCGGTCTTCGCCGACCACATACGCGCCTGCACCGAAGCGTTCGCCCCGCACACCGACTGGGATCTGACCCAGCTGCTCACCGACGCCGACGCCACCCTCCTGGAACGCGTCGACGTCGTCCAACCCGTCCTCTTCGCCGTCATGACCGGCCTCGCCGAACTGTGGAAGCACCACGGCATCACACCGGATGCGGTCATCGGCCACTCGCAGGGCGAGATCGCGGCTGCTTACGCCGCCGGAGCCCTATCCCTCGACGACGCGGCCCGCACCGTCATCCTGCGCGCCCAAGCCATCACCGCACTCGCCGGCACCGGCACCATGGCCTCCATCCCCCTGCCCGCAGACCAAGTCACCCCCCTGCTGCAGGGCGACGTCCACATCGCCGCCGCCAACGGACCCGCCACCACCGTCGTTTCCGGATCGGTCGACGCCATCGACGCCCTGGTCGCCATCTGCGAGAACCGGGAGATCCGCGCCCGCAAAATCCCCGTCGACTACGCCTCCCACTGCATCCACGTCGAAGCCATCCACACCCAGATCCTCAGCGCCCTCGACGGCATCCAACCCCAGACCACGAACATCGCCTTCTACTCCACCGTCACCGGCCAGCCCATCGACACCAGCACACTCACCGCCGAGTACTGGTACACCAACCTCCGCAACCAGGTCCGCTTCCACGAGACGGTGGAACTCCTGCACCAGGACGGCTACCGCCACTTCATCGAATCAAGCCCCCACCCCGTCCTCACCATTGGACTCCAGCAGACCTTCGACGACCGCCCCGCCACCATCCACCCCACCCTCCGCCGCGACCACGGACACCACCTCCCCCACGCCCTCGCCGACGCCCACACCCACGGCCTGCCCGTCAACTGGCACCTGCCACAGAGCACCACACCCCCCGACGACCTGCCCACGTACGCCTTCCAGCGTCAGCGGTACTGGCTGAACACCCCGGCCGCCGGGGGCGATCCGGCGCAGCTCGGGCTCGGGTCGCCGGCGCATCCGTTGCTCGGGGCGGCGGTGACC
The DNA here is from genome assembly GCF_044460595.1 of Streptomyces sp. NPDC050085. Taxonomy (NCBI): domain Bacteria; kingdom Bacillati; phylum Actinomycetota; class Actinomycetes; order Kitasatosporales; family Streptomycetaceae; genus Streptomyces; species Streptomyces sp. NPDC050085. Next base: position 30,442 of record NZ_JBITJZ010000028.1, read on the forward strand.
GCGGCGGAGGACGGCACGGTCCTGCTCACCGGTGTGCTGTCCACCCGCGCTCTGCCGTGGCTGGTGGACCACGCCGTGTCGGGCACGGTGCTGCTGCCGGGTACCGCGTTCGTCGAACTGGCCCTGGCCGCAGGCGATTACGTCGGCTGCGCCACCGTCGAGGAACTCACCCTGCAGGCGCCGCTCGTGCTCACGCAGGCCGCCACCGTGCAGGTGCAGCTGGCTGTCGGCGCGGCCGACGAGCGGGACCGGCGTACGGTCGCGCTGTACTCGCGCGACAGCGACGACGCCCCGTGGACCCGGCACGCCACCGGTGAACTGGCCCCCGAGCAGGCCCCGGCCCGCGATCTCACCGCGTGGCCGCCCGCCTCGGCCGAGGCCGTCGACCTCTCCGGCGCGTACGAGCTGCTCGCCTCGCACGGTTATGAGTACGGGCCGGTCTTCCAGGGCCTGCGCGCGCTGTGGCGCGACGGCGACGAGCTGTTCGCGGAGGTGGAGCTCGCCGAGGACACGGACGTCGCCGGGTTCGGGCTGCACCCCGCGCTGCTCGACGCCGCGCTGCACCCGGCGGTGCTGGCCCCGCTGTGGGCCGCTTCGGGTACGGCGGACGGGATTCCGCTGCCGTTCATGTGGTCCGGGGTGCGGCTGTACGCGACCGGTGCGACCCGGCTGCGGGTGGCGCTGACCCCGACGGGCCAGGGCGAGTTCGCGCTGACCGTCGCTGACGGTGCGGGTGCCGCGGTGGCCTCGGTGGACTCCCTCGTCCTTCGGGCGGTCGCCGCGGGCAGCCTGGGGGCGCGCCAGGACGACCTGTTCACGGTGGACTGGACTCCCGTCCCGCTGCCGGACGCGGAGCCCGGTTCGTGGGCGTTCCTCGACGGACCCGACGCGGCGCAGCTCGCCCGGTTCGCCGAGGAGCCGCCCGAGGTGCTGTTCCTGCCGCTGCCGAGCGCGATCGACGGCAGGGACGCGCTGCCTGCCGCCGCGACCCGTGCGGTCGTCGACGTGGTGGCGCTGCTCCAGGGCCTGTTCGGCGACGACCGGTTCGACGGCACCCGGCTCGTGACGGTCACGCGGGGTGCGGTGTCCGTGCGCGACGGCGAGGACGTCGCCGATCTCGGCCACGCGGCGCTCTGGGGTCTGCTGCGCAGCGCCCAGTCCGAGTACCCGGGCCGGATCGTCGCCCTCGACGTCGACACCGACCCACTCGACGCCGATGCACGGGACCTCGTACTCGCCTCCGTACTCGCCGCAGGCGAACCGCAGGTCGCGGTGCGCGACGGTGCGGCGTGGACCCCGCGTCTCGTCCGTGCCGCCCAGCCCGACGAGGGCGCTGAGGGTGCGCAGGGTTCCGAGCCGTTCGGGCCCGACGAGACCGTCCTGATCACGGGCGGCACCGGCACCCTCGGCCGCCTCCTGGCCCGCCACCTCGTCACCGAGCACGGCGCCCGCCACCTGCTGCTCACCAGCCGCAGCGGCACGAACGCCCCGGGCGCCACCGAACTGCTCGCGGAACTCGAGGAGTTGGGCGCCCGCGTCACCCTCGCCGCCTGCGACACCGCCGACCGCGAAGCCCTCACCACCCTCCTCGCCTCCGTCCCCGCCGACCAGCCGCTCACCGGCGTGTTCCACACCGCGGGCGTCCTCGACGACGCCACGGTCGCCGCCCTCACCGCGGAGCAGGTCGCCACGGTGCTGCGGCCGAAGGTGGACGCCGCCTGGAACCTGCACGAACTCGCCGGTGACGTACGGCACTTCGTGCTCTTCTCCTCGATCGCCGGCGTGGCCGGTCTCGCCGGGCAGGCCAACTACGCGGCCGCCAACGTCTTCCTGGACGCCCTGGCCGCGCACCGGCACGCCCACGGCAAGGCCGCTCTCTCGCTGGCCTGGGGCCTGTGGCAGCAGGCCAGCGGCATGACGGGCGCGATGGACGACGCCGACCGGGCGCGGATGAGCCGCAGCGGCATCGTGCCGCTCGCCTCCGAGCGGGGTCTGGCCCTGCTCGACACCTCGCTCGGCCTCGGCCGGTCGCTCACCGTGCCGACCCGGTTCGACCTGGCGGCGCTGCGCGCGCAGTCGTCGCCCGCGGCCGTGTTCCGTTCGCTGGTGCGCGTCCGCGCCCAGCGGTCGGTGGCCGCCACCGGTTCCGGCGGCTCGTGGGCGGAGCGCACCGCCGCGCTGCCCGCCGAACAGCGCGAGGCCGCAGTCCTCGATCTCGTACGGGCCCAGGTCGCCACGGTCCTCGGGCACGCCACGTCCGACAGCATCGACCCGGCACGGGCGTTCAAGGAGCTGGGCTTCGACTCGCTGACCGCGGTCGAGCTGCGCAACCGGATGATCGCGGCGACCGGCATGAAACTGCCCGCGACGCTGATCTTCGACTACCCGACGATCGGCACGCTCGCCGAGAAGCTGCTCGCCGACGTGACGGGCGCCCGGCAGGAGACCGTCGCCGTGCGGTCCGCGGCCGTGGACGACGACCCGATCGTCATCGTGTCGATGGCGTGCCGGTTCCCCGGTGGCGTACGCACGCCCGAGGAGCTGTGGCGGCTGGTCGCCGACGAGGTCGACGCGGTCGCCGCGTTCCCGGACAACCGGGGCTGGGACCTGGAGGCGCTGTACCACCCGGACCCGGACCACGAGGGCACGGCGTACGCGAAGGAGGGCGGATTCCTCTACGACGCCGACGAGTTCGACGCGGAGTTCTTCGGGATCGCGCCGCGCGAGGCGCTGGCCACCGACCCGCAGCAGCGCCTCCTCCTGGAGACGGCGTGGGAGACGTTCGAGCGGATCGGCATCGACCCGGGCACGCTGCGCGGCAGCCGGACCGGTGTCTTCACCGGGATCATGTACAACGACTACCGGTGGCGGCTTCGGGGCGACGCCCCCGAGGGCTTCGAGGCCTATCTCGGCAACGGCAGCGCGGGCAGCGTCGCCTCCGGCCGCGTCTCCTACACGTTCGGCTTCGAGGGCCCGGCGGTCAGTGTCGACACCGCCTGCTCCTCGTCGCTCGTGTCGCTGCACCTGGCGGCGCAGGCGCTGCGCAACGGCGAGTGCGACCTGGCCCTGGCCGGCGGTGTGACCGTGATGGCCACCCCGGCGCCGTTCATCGAGTTCAGCCGGCAGCGCGGGCTCGCCCTCGACGGGCGCTCCAAGTCGTTCTCCGACGAGGCGGACGGCGCGGGCTGGGGCGAGGGCGTGGGCCAGCTCCTGCTGGAGCGGCTCTCCGACGCCCGCAGGAACGGGCACGAGATCCTCGCGACGCTGCGTGCCAGCTCGGTCAACCAGGACGGTGCCAGCAACGGCCTGACCGCCCCCAACGGCCCCTCCCAGCAGCGGATGATCCGCCAGACCCTCGCCAACGCGGGCCTGCGGACCGCCGATGTGGACGTCGTCGAGGCGCACGGCACGGGCACGTCGCTCGGCGACCCGATCGAGGCGCAGGCACTCCTCGCCACGTACGGGCAGGACCGCCCGGCCGAACAGCCTTTGTGGCTCGGCTCGTTGAAGTCCAACATCGGGCACACCCAGGCCGCCGCCGGTGTCGGCGGCGTCATCAAGATGGTCATGGCGATGCGCCACGGCGTCCTGCCCAGGACGCTGCACGCCGACAACCCGTCCTCGCACGTCGACTGGGACGCGGGCGCCGTCCGGCTGCTGACCGAGGCGCAGCCGTGGCAGCCCGAGGGACGGCCGCGCCGCGCGGCCGTCTCCTCCTTCGGCATCAGCGGCACCAACGCCCACGTCATCCTCGAACAGCCCGAGACCGAACGGCCCGCGCCGACGGACGTCCGTGAGCCCGAGGCCGACTCGGGCGGCCCGGTGGCCCCCTGGGTGCTGTCCGGCAAGACCCAGGACGCACTGCGCGAGCAGGCGCGCCGCCTCCTCGCGGCGGTCACCGCCGACGACGCCCCCGCCGCGGCCGACGTCGCGCACACCCTGGCCACGGCCCGCGCCCTGTTCGACGAGCGCGCCGTGATCCTCGGCGATCCGGCACAGCGGCCCGACGCGCTGGAGGCGCTGGCCGAGGGACGCCACCACCCTTACGTCGTCACGGGTTCCGCGGACGGCGGCCGCCTGGCGTTCCTGTTCACCGGGCAGGGCTCCCAACGCCTGGGCATGGGACGGGAGTTGTACGACTCCGAGCCGGTGTTCGCCGCGGCCTTCGACGCCGTGCTCGCCCATCTCGACCCCGGGCTGCGCGACGTGATGTGGGGCGAGGACGCCGACCGGCTGAACCGCACCGAGTACACGCAGCCCGCCCTGTTCGCCCTCGAAGTCGCCCTGTACCGCCTCGTGGAGAGCTGGGGCGTCACGCCCGGCCACCTCACCGGGCACTCGCTCGGCGAGCTGACCGCCGCGCACCTCGCCGGGGTGCTGTCGCTCGCGGACGCGGGCACGCTGGTCACCGCCCGCGCCCGGCTGATGCAGTCGGCGCCCGAGGGCGGCGCCATGGCCGCCGTGCAGGCCACCGAGGAGGAGATCCTCCCCGAGCTGACGGCGGGGGTGTCCCTCGCCGCCGTCAACGGCCCGGACTCCGTGGTCGTCGCCGGTGACCGGGACGAGGTCGCCGCGCTCGCCGGGCGCTGGAAGGACAGCGGCCGCAAGGCCAAGCTCCTGAAGGTCAGCCACGCCTTCCACTCGCTGCACATGGACGGCGTCCTCGCCGAGTTCGAGCGGGTCGCGCGGACCCTGACGTACGCCGAGCCGCAGATCCCCGTCGTCTCCAACGTCACCGGCCGCCTCGCCACCACCGAGCAGCTCACCGACCCCGCCTACTGGACTCGTCACATCCGTGAGGCGGTCCGCTTCGCCGACGGCATCCGGGCCCTGCACGACGCGGGCGTCACCACGTTCATCGAACTCGGCCCCGACGGCACCCTCACCGCCATGGCCGACGCGGTCCTCGCGGGCGCCGAGGTGCGCCTGTCCCCCGCGCTGCGCCCCGATCAGCCGGAGACGGTGTCCCTGCCGGTGGCGGCCGCCACCGCGCACGTCACCGGGCACGCGGCCGTCTGGCCGTCCGAGGGCCGCGAAGTGCCGCTGCCCACCTACGCGTTCCAGCACCAGCGCTACTGGCTGGAGCCGCGCCCGGGCGCGGGCTCCGCGGACGTCCGCACGGCCGGTCTCGGCGCCCAGGAGCACGGACTGCTTTCGGCCGCCGTGGAGCTGGCCGACGAGGGCGGCACGGTCTTCACCGGCCTCGTCTCCCTGCGTACGCACCCCTGGCTCGCCGATCACGCGGTGCACGGCAGCGCGCTGCTGCCGGGCACGGCGCTCGCCGAACTCGCCCTGCACGCGGGCGAACAGGCCGGTGCCGACACGGTCGAGGAACTGACCCTCGAATCGCCGCTGATGCTGCCCGAGTCGGGCGCGGTGCGGCTCCAGATCACCGTCGGCGGCGCCGAGCAGGGCGACCGCAGGACCGTGAGCATCCACTCCCGCCCCGACACCGACGACGGCACCTGGGTGCGGCACGCCACCGGGCAGGTCTCGTCCGGCCGTCAGGACCCGGCGCCGTTCCCGAGCGCCTGGCCGCCGGCCGGGGACCGCGTCGACGTGGCCGAGCTCGCCGGGCGCGCCGCCGACGCCGGGCTCGACTACGGGCCCGCCTTCCAGGGGATCACCGGGATCTGGCACAGCGGCCGGGACACGTACCTCGAAGTCGAACTGGCCGAGGAACTGCGGCCGGACGCCGCCCTGTTCGGCCTGCACCCGGCCCTCCTCGACGCGGCACTGCGCCCGCTGGCCCCGGGCGGCGAACCGGGCACGGTGCGGCTGCCGTTCAACTGGTCGGGCCTGCGCCGGCACGCGGCCGGGGCGACCGTCGTACGGGTGCGGCTGACCGAGCAGGGCGACGACTCGTACGCCGTCTCGGTGACCGACACCGCCGGGCGGCCCGTGGCCGACGCGGAGGCGCTCACCGTCCGCACCGTGCGGGCCTCCCAACTCCTCGGCTCCCGGCTGCCGTTGTACGAGGTGGAGTGGGCGCCGCTGCGCCCCGACGCCGCGGCGGCCGCACCGGAGTTCACGCTCGCCCTCGCCCCGCTCCCGGACACCGACCCCGTCGGGTCCGCGCACCGGGCGGCCGAGTGGACGCGCGCCCTGCTGCAGGAGCGGGCGGCGGCCGAGAGCGCGAGCGACACCGACGCGGCCCCGCTGGTCGTGGTGACGCGGGGGGCGGTGGGCCCCGGCCCGCGCACCACCGCGCACGCCGCCGTGTGGGGCTTCGTCCGCGCCGGGCGCACCGAGCTGCGCGACCGGGTCGTCCTGCTGGACGCCGCCCAGGACGTGCCGGACGAGGACCTGTCGTACGAGAAGGTGGCGGCGCTGCTCGCCCGCGCGGGCGACGAGCCGGAGCTGCTCGTGCGCGACGGCTCGGTCTCCGTCTCCCGGCTCGTCCCGGCCGAACAGCGGCCGCAGCAGGGCGAGTTCACCCCGGACGGCACGGTGCTGATCACCGGCGCGACCGGCGCCCTCGGTGCTCAGCTCGCCCACGACCTGGTGGCCCGGCACGGGGTGCGCAGCCTGCTCCTGGTGAGCCGGCGCGGCGAGGAAGCCCCCGGCGCCCGCGAACTGGCCGCCGCACTCACCGAGTCGGGCGCCGACGTCACCCTCGCCGCCTGCGACGTCACCGACCGGGACGCACTCGCCGCACTGCTCGATGCCACCCCCGTGACCTCGGTGTTCCACGCGGCCGGTGTCCTGGACGACGCGACGGTCGCCGCACTGACCGAGCAGCAGCTCGAACGGGTGCTGCGGCCGAAGGTGGACGCCGCCTGGAACCTGCACGAACTGACCGGCGACGTCCAGCACTTCGTGCTCTTCTCCTCGATCGCGGGCACCCTCGGCAGCGCCGGACAGGCCGCGTACGCGGCGGGCAACGCGTTCCTCGACGCCCTCGCCGAGCAGCGCGCCGCCGACGGCCTGCACGCCGCGTCGTTCGCGTGGGGCCTGTGGGACACCGACAACGGCATGGCCGGCCAACTCGCCGACCGCGACCGGGCCCGCCTGGCCGCGGCCGGACTGGCGCCACTGTCCGTCGAGGACGGCCTTGCCTGCCTGTACGCCCGTCTTGCCGCGCCGGTCACCACGGCGGCCGCGCTCGACACGGACGCGCTGCGCACGCAGGCGGCCGAAGGCCGGCTGCCGGCGCTGCTCGGCGCCCTGGTCAAGGCGCCGCGCAAGACGGCGTCGGCCCCGGCCGCGGCGACGAGTTCGGCGTCCCCCCTGGAGACGGTCCTCAAGACCACGGCCGAGGTCCTCGGCTACTCCGACCCGTCCCTGATCGACCCCGACCGCCCGTTCAACGAGCTGGGCTTCGACTCGCTGACCGCGGTGGAGCTGCGCAACCGGCTCGGCGCCGCCGTCGGCAGGCGGCTGCCCGCGACGCTGGTCTTCGACCACCCGACGCCGAACGCGCTGGCCGCCGAGCTGGCCGGCACGGACGACGCGGCGCGCACGGAGGTGGCCGCCGTGGCCTCCGCCGACGAGCCGATCGCCGTGATCGGGGTGGCCTGCCGCTACCCGGGCGCGGTGCGCTCGCCGGAGGACCTGTGGCGGCTGGTCGCCGACGGGGCCGACGCCATCGGCGAGTTCCCCGCCGACCGCGGCTGGGACGTCGACTCCCTGTACGACCCGGACCCGGCCAGGGCCGGTCACACGTACACCCGCCGCGGCGGATTCCTGGACGGTGCCGACCGCTTCGACCCCGAGTTCTTCGGGATCTCGCCGCGCGAGGCCCTGGCCACCGACCCGCAGCAGCGGCTCCTCCTCGAAACCGCGTGGGAGACGTTCGAGCGGGCGGGGATCGACCCGGCCGCCGTGCGCGGCAGCCGGACCGGCACCTTCACCGGGATCATGTACAACGACTACGGCTCGCGGCTCCAGCACGCGCCGCGCGACTTCGAGGGCTACCTCAGCAACGGCAGCGCACCGAGCGTCGCCTCGGGCCGGGTGGCGTACACCTTCGGCCTCGAAGGCCCCGCGGTCACGGTCGACACCGCCTGCTCCTCCTCCCTGGTCGCCCTGCACCTGGCGGCGCAGGCACTGCGCAGCGGCGAGTGCGACCTGGCGCTCGCGGGCGGCGCGACGGTGATGGCCACGCCCACGACGTTCATCGAGTTCAGCCGCCAGCGCGGGCTCGCCCCCGACGGCCGCTGCAAGGCGTTCTCCGACGACGCCGACGGCACCGGCTGGGGCGAGGGTGTGGGCCTGCTCCTGGTGGAACGCCTCTCCGACGCGAAGAAGAACGGCCACGAGGTCCTCGCGATCGTCCGCGGCACCGCGATCAACCAGGACGGCGCCAGCAACGGCCTGACCGCGCCCAACGGACCCGCGCAGCAGCGCGTCATCCGCCAGGCCCTGGCCAACGCGCGGCTCGAAGCCGCCGACGTCGACGTGGTGGAGGCGCACGGCACCGGCACCAGGCTCGGCGACCCCATCGAGGCGCAGGCCCTGATGGCGACGTACGGGCAGGACCGTCCGGCCGAACAGCCGTTGTGGCTCGGCTCGTTGAAGTCCAACATCGGCCACACGCAGGCCGCGGCCGGTGTCGCGGGCATCATCAAGATGATCCAGGCGATGCGCAACGGCGTCCTGCCCAAGACCCTGCACGCGGACACCGCCTCCTCGCACATCGACTGGGACGAGGGCGCCGTCTCCCTCCTCACCGAGGCCCGCCCCTGGGAGACGAACGGCCGCCCGCGCCGCGCGGGCGTCTCCTCCTTCGGCATCAGCGGCACCAACGCGCACGTCATCCTCGAACAGCCGGACCAGCCCGCGGCCGCCTCCCCGGCACCGGCCGATGGCCCGCTGCCCTGGGCCCTGTCGGCCCGCACGGACGAGGCCCTGCACGCCCAGGCCGACCGCCTCCTCGACCTGGTCACCACCGACCCGAACCACTCACCCACGGACATCGCGCACTCCCTCCTCACCACCCGCAGCCACTTCGACCAGCGGGCCGTGGTCGTCGCCGACGACCACGAGACCCGGCTGAGGGCCCTGCGCGCCCTGGCGAACGGCGAACCGACGTCCTCGGTGATCCGCGGCAGCGCGCTACGGCCGGGCGGCCTGGCGTTCCTCTTCACGGGGCAGGGGGCTCAACGCCTGGGCATGGGACGCGAGTTGCACGCCACCTACCCCGCCTTCGCGACCGCCTTCGACGCGATCCTGGACCACTTCGAACCCGGACTGCGCGACATCATCTGGGGCGACGACGCAGAGCAGTTGGCGCGCACGGAACACACGCAGCCCGCACTCTTCGCCATCGAGGTCGCACTCTTCCGGCTCCTCGAAAGCTGGGGGGTCACGCCCGACTACCTCGCCGGGCACTCCATCGGCGAACTCGCCGCCGCCCACTGCGCAGGCGTACTCACCCTGGAAGACGCCTGCACCCTCGTCGCCGCACGAGCCAGGCTCATGCAATCCGCCCAAGC
>NZ_JBITJZ010000029.1:0-35335 GCF_044460595.1 Streptomyces sp. NPDC050085
ACCAGGTTCTTGCCGATGTCGTGGACGTCGCCGCGCACGGTGGCCAGCACGATCGTGCCCTTGCCCTCCGCGTCGGACTTCTCCATGTGCGGCTCCAGGTAGGCCACCGCGGTCTTCATCACCTCGGCGGACTGCAGCACGAACGGCAGCTGCATCTGCCCGGAACCGAAGAGCTCGCCGACGACCTTCATGCCCTCCAGGAGCGTGTCGTTGACGATGTCCAGGGCAGGACGGGTCGTCAACGCCTCGTCGAGGTCGGCCTCCAGGCCGTTCTTCTCGCCGTCGATGATGCGGGCCTTGAGCCGCTCCTCCAGCGGGAGCGCCGCCAACTCCTCGGCCTTGCCCGCCTTCAGCGACTTCGCCGTGGCGCCCTCGAAGAGCGCCATCAGCTTCTGCAGCGGGTCGTAGCCCTCGGCCCGCCGGTCGTAGATCAGGTCGAGCGCGGTCTGCACCTGCTCCTCGTCGAACCGCGCGATCGGCAGGATCTTCGACGCGTGCACGATCGCCGAGTCCAGACCGGCCTTCACGCACTCGTCCAGGAACACCGAGTTCAGGACGATGCGCGCGGCCGGGTTCAGACCGAAGGAGATGTTCGACAGACCCAGCGTCGTCTGCACGTCCGGGTGGCGCCGCTTCAGCTCGCGGATCGCCCCGATCGTCGCGATGCCGTCACCGCGGGATTCCTCCTGGCCGGTGCAGATGGTGAAGGTCAGGGTGTCGATGAGGATGTCCGACTCGCGGATGCCCCAGTTCGTCGTCAGGTCCTCGATGAGGCGCTCGGCGATGGCCACCTTGGTCTCGACGGTGCGGGCCTGGCCCTCCTCGTCGATGGTCAGCGCGATCAGCGCCGCCCCGTGCTCCTGAGCGAGCTTGGTGACCTTCGCGAACCGTGACTCGGGCCCGTCGCCGTCCTCGTAGTTCACGGAGTTGATGACGGCGCGGCCGCCGAGCTTCTCCAACCCGGCCTGGATCACCGGGACTTCGGTCGAGTCGAGGACGATCGGCAGGGTGGAGGCGGTGGCGAAGCGGCCGGCCAGTTCCTTCATGTCGGCGACGCCGTCGCGGCCGACGTAGTCCACGCACAGGTCGAGCATGTGCGCGCCCTCGCGGATCTGGTCGCGGGCCATCTCCACGCAGTCGTCCCAGCGGGCCTCCAGCATCGCCTCGCGGAACTTCTTCGACCCGTTCGCGTTCGTCCGCTCACCGATCGCCATGTACGCGGTGTCCTGCCGGAACGGGACCGTCTGGTAGAGGGAGGCGGCACCCGGCTCGGGACGCGGATCGCGCGCGGGCGGGACCGTGCCCCGTACCCGCTCGACGACCTGGCGCAGGTGCTCGGGCGTGGAGCCGCAGCAGCCGCCGATCAGCGAGAGGCCGAAGTCGCGTACGAACGTCTCGTGGGCGTCGGCCATCTCCGGCGGGGTCAGCGGGAAGTGCGCGCCGTCCTTGGTGAGGATGGGCAGACCGGCGTTCGGCATGCACATGAGCGGCGTGCTGGAGTGGCGGGCCAGGTAGCGCAGGTGCTCGCTCATCTCGGCCGGGCCCGTCGAACAGTTCAGGCCGATCAGGTCGATGCCGAGCGGCTCCAGGGCGGTGAGCGCCGCGCCGATCTCCGAGCCGAGCAGCATCACGCCGGTGGTCTCGAAGGCGAGGGAGCACACCAGCGGGACCGAGACGCCGAGTGCGTCCATCGCGCGGCGGGCGCCGATCAGGCTCGACTTGGTCTGCAGCAGGTCCTGCGTGGTCTCCACGATCAGGGCGTCGGCGCCGCCGGCCAGGAGACCCTCGGCGTTCTGCTGGTAGCCGTCGCGGATGGTCGCGTAGTCGATGTGGCCGAGCGAGGGGAGCTTGGTGCCGGGGCCGATCGAGCCGAGGACCCAGCGCTGGCGGCCGTCCTTGGCGGCGAACTCGTCGGCGACCTCGCGGGCGATCCGGGCGCCCGCCTCGGACAGCTCGACGATCCGGTCGGCGATGTCGTACTCGCTGGAGGCGGTGTGGTTGGAACCGAACGTGTTCGTCTCGACACAGTCCACGCCGACCTCGTAGTACGCCTCGTGGACGGAGCGCACGATGTCGGGTCGGGTGACGTTCAGGATTTCGTTGCAGCCTTCGAGGTCCTGGAAGTCCTCGAGCGTGGGATCCTGCGCCTGCAGCATCGTGCCCATCGCACCGTCGGCCACCACCACTCGGGTGGCGAGGGCTTCGCGGAGGGCGGTCACGCGAGCGCGGGCATCGGGTGCGGGGGTCGGCAACGAGGCCATGAAAGATCTCCCTGAGGTGCGACGGCTGTCGGCTTTGCGGCTCCACTCCTGGAGACGCACCCGGCCAGCGTAGCCGGGACCAAGGTCCCGCCGTGCAGGCGTCCACGGGCCGGACCGGGCGCCGCCAGGGGGAACACCGGCCGCCCCGTGCGGGACACGGGGTGAAATATTGGCGCACGCCGGATGCGCGGGAGGTCGGTAAAGACCGATACTGTTCAGCATTGTCGAACGACGCACGTCACGCGAGAGGACCGAGGAGGAAAGGCCCCGATGGCACGCAACATCCAGTCGCTCGAACGGGCCGCGGCCATGCTCCGGCTCCTGGCCGGCGGGGAGCGGCGGCTCGGTCTCTCGGACATCGCCTCCGCGACGGGCCTCGCCAAGGGCACGGCCCACGGCATCCTGCGCACGCTGCAGGCGGAGGGCTTCGTCGAACAGGACGCGGCGTCCGGGCGCTACCAGTTGGGCGCGGAGCTGCTGCGCCTCGGCAACAGCTATCTGGACGTGCACGAGCTGCGGGCGCGCGCCCTGGTGTGGACGGACGACCTGGCCCGCTCCAGCGGGGAGGCGGTCTATCTGGGGGTCCTGCACCAGCAGGGCGTGCTCATCGTGCACCACGTCTTCCGGCCCGACGACAGTCGTCAGGTGCTGGAGGTCGGGGCGATGCAGCCGCTGCACTCGACGGCCCTGGGCAAGGTGCTGTCGGCGTACGACCCCGTCGCGCACAGCGAGGTCGTGGAGGCCGAACGCAAGGAGTTCACGGCGCGCACCGTGTGTGACATCGGGGACTTCGAGTCCGTGCTCGACCTGACCCGCGCGCGCGGGTACGCCGACGACGTCGAGGAGACGTGGGAGGGCGTGGCCTCGGTCTCCGCGCCGATCCACGACCGGCACCGGATGCCGGTGGGTGCGGTCGGCATCACCGGCGCCGTGGAGCGGGTGTGCACCAAGGAGGGCGAGCTGCGGCCCGAACTCATCGCCGCCGTACGGGATTGCGCCCGTGCCGTCTCGCGGGATCTGGGCGCCAGCCGCTTCTGAGCGCGCCGCGCCCCTGTCCCGGGAGACCTCAAACCCCGTCCACGGACGGGGTTTTCGCGTTTCAAGGTGCAGGGTGCACCTTTCCGCGCGACCATCGAGGAACGTCACACACGCTCACACACGCCCCACGCGCACCCGTCACGTAACCCGTCATCGATAGCCGCAAACGATCAATAACGATCGTGCTTTGGATAACAGAACCCTTGACGATCCAGTAACCCCGGAGCGAGGATCGCGTCCATCGGTCGGCATTGTCGAACACCTACCGGCAATACGCGCTAGAGTGTGGACAAGCCAGGCCGCGACCCGCCCCTCCTGTGGGGGCTCGGACCGCCGGAAAGGGACCCGGAGGTTCGTACTCGGGTTTTCCCCTGGACGAAGGACAAAGGAGTCGCGGGTGTCCAGCCACGACATCTTCCTCGGCGAGACCATCGGTACCGCCGTACTCATCCTGCTGGGCGGTGGCGTCTGCGCCGCCGTCACGCTCAAGCGCTCCAAGGCGCAGAACGCCGGCTGGCTCGCCATCACCTTCGGGTGGGGCTTCGCGGTCCTGACCGGTGCCTATCTGGCGGGCGGCGTCTCCGGCGCCCACCTCAACCCGGCGGTCACGATCGGCCTCGCCATCGAGGGCGGCACCAAGTGGAGCGACGTACCGCTCTACCTGGCCTCGCAGCTCCTCGGCGCCATGATCGGTGCTGTGCTCGTGTGGCTGGTCTACTACGGCCAGTTCCACGCCCACCTCACGGACGAGGACGTCCTCGAGGCGCACGCGTCCAACGGCGAGGAGGGCATGGTCGACCCCAAGGCCGCGCCCAAGGCCGGTCCGGTGCTCGGCATCTTCTCCACCGGCCCGGAGATACGGAACGCGGTGCAGAACCTCCTCACGGAGATCATCGCCACGATCGTGCTCGTCCTGGCGATCCTCACGCAGGGCCTGAACGACGGCGGCAACGGCCTGGGCACGCTCGGCGCCCTGATCACCGCGCTCGTCGTCGTCGGCATCGGCCTCTCGCTCGGCGGCCCGACCGGCTACGCGATCAACCCGGTCCGTGACCTCGGCCCCCGCATCGTCCACTCGCTGCTCCCACTCCCCAACAAGGGTGGTTCGGACTGGTCGTACGCGTGGATTCCGGTGGCGGGCCCGCTGATCGGCGGCGCCCTCGCCGGCTGCCTCTACAAGCTGTTCTGACAGCCGCGAGACGACACCCGCCGACCACCCCGCACTTCAGGAGCACACCGTGACCGACGCACACACCGCAGGCCCGTTCATCGCGGCCATCGACCAGGGCACCACGTCCAGCCGCTGCATCGTCTTCGACCGGGACGGCCGCATCGTCTCCGTCGACCAGAAGGAGCACGAGCAGATCTTCCCGAAGCCGGGCTGGGTCGAGCACGACGCGGGCGAGATCTGGGCCAACGTCCAGGAGGTCGTCGCCGGCGCCATCACCAAGGCCGGCATCACCCGCGACGACATCAAGGCCATCGGCATCACCAACCAGCGCGAGACGACGCTGCTCTGGGACAAGAACACCGGTGAGCCCGTCCACAACGCCATCGTCTGGCAGGACACCCGCACCGACGCCCTGTGCAAGGAGCTCGGGCGCAACGTCGGGCAGGACCGCTTCCGCCGCGAGACCGGGCTGCCGCTCGCCTCGTACTTCGCCGGGCCCAAGGCCCGCTGGCTGCTCGACCACGTCGACGGCCTGCGCGAGCGCGCCGAGGCGGGCGACATCCTCTTCGGCACGATGGACAGCTGGGTCATCTGGAACCTGACGGGCGGGGTGAACGGCGGCAAGCACGTCACCGACGTCACCAACGCCTCCCGCACGATGCTGATGAACCTGCACGAGATGCAGTGGGACGAGCGCATCTGCTCCTCCATCGGCGTGCCCATGAACATGCTCCCCGAGATCCGCTCCTCCGCCGAGATCTACGGCGAGGTCACCGGCGGCCCGCTCGGCGACATCCTCGGCGGCATCCCGGTCGCCTCGGCGCTCGGCGACCAGCAGGCGGCCCTGTTCGGCCAGACCTGTTTCGCCGAGGGCGAGGCCAAGTCCACGTACGGCACCGGCACCTTCATGCTGATGAACACCGGTGACAAGGCCATCAACTCGTACTCGGGCCTGCTGACCACGGTCGGCTACCAGATCGGCGACCAGAAGCCGGTCTACGCGCTCGAGGGTTCCATCGCCGTCACCGGTTCGCTGGTGCAGTGGATGCGCGACCAGATGGGCCTGATCAAGTCGGCCGCCGAGATCGAGACGCTGGCCTCCTCGGTCGAGGACAACGGCGGCGCGTACTTCGTGCCCGCCTTCTCCGGCCTGTTCGCCCCGTACTGGCGCTCGGACGCCCGCGGTGTCATCGCGGGCCTGACCCGCTACGTCACCAAGGCGCACATCGCGCGCGCCGTGCTCGAGGCCACCGCCTGGCAGACCCGCGAGATCACCGACGCCATGACGAAGGACTCCGGCGTCGAGCTGACCGCGCTCAAGGTCGACGGCGGCATGACCTCCAACAACCTGCTGATGCAGACCCTCTCGGACTTCCTGGACGCGCCCGTGGTGCGTCCGATGGTCGCCGAGACGACCTGCCTCGGCGCCGCCTACGCCGCCGGTCTCGCCGTCGGCTTCTGGTCCAGCACGGATGACCTGCGCGCCAATTGGCGCCGGGCCGCCGAGTGGACGCCCCGCATGGACGCGGACACCCGCGACCGTGAGTACAAGAGCTGGCTCAAGGCCGTCGAACGGTCCATGGGCTGGCTCGATGACAACACCGACAGCTCTGTCGAGGAGTAGGACCCCAGATGAGTACCCCCACCCTGCAGACCGTGCCTGCCCTCGGAACGCATCCCGTCGCCGGTTCGAACCCGAGCCGCGCCGAGACCCGCGAGCAGCTTTCCAAGGCGACGTACGACCTCCTGGTCATCGGCGGCGGCATCCTGGGCATCTCCACCGCCTGGCACGCCGCGCAGTCCGGCCTGCGGGTGGCCCTCGTCGACGCCGGTGACTTCGCCGGCGCGACCTCATCGGCCTCGTCCAAGCTGCTCCACGGCGGCCTGCGCTACCTGCAGACCGGCGCGGTGAAGCTGGTCGCGGAGAACCACTTCGAGCGGCGTGCGGTGTCCCGCCAGGTGGCCCCGCACCTCGCCAACCCGCTCACCTTCTACCTGCCCGTCTACAAGGGCG
The DNA here is from genome assembly GCF_044460595.1 of Streptomyces sp. NPDC050085. Lineage (NCBI taxonomy): Bacteria > Bacillati > Actinomycetota > Actinomycetes > Kitasatosporales > Streptomycetaceae > Streptomyces > Streptomyces sp. NPDC050085. Next base: position 6,485 of record NZ_JBITJZ010000029.1, read on the forward strand.
GCCCGCACGGTGCGGCCAAGCTGGGCGCGGGCGTGTTCGCGTACAGCGCGCTGTCGGCGTTCGGCGACGGGGTCGGGCACCTGCTCTCCCCCGCCAAGGCGCAGCAGGACGTGCCGGAGCTGCGGACCGAGAACCTGAAGGCCGTGGCCGTGTACGGCGACGACCAGATGAACGACGCGCGCATGGCGCTGATGACGGTGCGCGCCGCGGTCGACGCCGGGGCCGTGGTCCTCAACCACGCCGAGGTCACCGGCCTGCGCTTCACCCGGGGCCGGGTCACGGGCGCCGAGCTCAAGGACCGTACGAACGGCGAGGAGTTCGGGGTCAACGCCCGGCTCGTGCTCAACGCGACCGGTCCCTGGGTCGACCACCTGCGCACCATGGAGGACCCGAACGCGGCGCCGTCCATCCGCCTGTCGAAGGGCGCGCACCTGGTCCTCAAGCGGACCTCGCAGTGGAAGGCCGCGCTGGCGACCCCCATCGACAAGTACCGCATCACGTTCGCCCTGCCGTGGGAGGACATGCTGCTGCTCGGCACGACCGACGAGGAGTACGAGGGCGACCCGCGCGACGTCTCCGTCACCGAGAAGGACATCGACCAGATCCTGGACGAGGCCGCCTTCTCCGTACGCGACCAGCAGCTGAAGCGGGATCTCATCACCTACTCGTTCGCGGGTCTGCGGGTGCTGCCCGGCGGCCCCGGTGACACGTCGAAGGCCAAGCGCGAGACGGTGGTCACCGAGGGCAAGGGCGGGATGCTGTCCGTCGCGGGCGGCAAGTGGACGACCTTCCGGCACATCGGCCGTACGGTGATGAAGAAGCTGGAGTCGCTGCCCGGGCACCCGCTCGGCGACTCCGCCGAGGGTTTCGTGCCGATCAACGAGCTGCCGAAGCGGATGCCGCTGCCGGGCGTCGCCAACCCGCGGGCCGTCGCGCACCGCCTCCTCGTGGACGGACCGGCGCCGGGTCCGCGCATGGCCGCCGACACCGCCAAGCACCTGGCGACGCACTACGGTTCGCTGGCCTTCGACATCGCGCGCCTGGCCAACGACAACCCGGCGCTCGGCGAGCGCGTGCACCCGGACGCGCCGGAGATCTGGGCGCAGGTCGTGTACGCGCGCGACCACGAGTGGGCCGAGACGGCGGACGACGTGCTGCGCCGCCGCACGACGCTGACGATCCGGGGTCTTGCCACGGACGAGGTGCGCGGCAAGGTGCAGGCTCTCCTCGAAGAGAAGTAGGCCTGCGCGTACGAGGACTTGAGGGGCGGCTCCCACGGGGGGAGCCGCCCCTCTCGCATGCCCGGCACCCTGCCACACCGCGTACATGAGTGCGCAATGTCCGGGAGCGAGAGTGGGGGTATGCCTCCGGTTCCGCTCTCCGTGCTCGATCTCGTGCCCATACCCTCCGGCTCCGACGCGGCGGCCGCCCTGCGTCACACCGTCGAACTGGCCCGCGCCGCCGAGGAGTTCGGCTATCGCCGGTACTGGCTCGCGGAGCACCATCTCAATCCCGGGGTGGCCGGGTCCGTCCCCGCGCTGGTGATCCAGGCGGTCGCGCAGGCGACGTCGCGGATCCGGGTGGGGTCGGGCGCCGTCCTGCTCGGGCACCGCACGCCGCTGTCGGTGGTCGAGGAGTTCGGGATCCTCGACGCGCTCTTCCCCGGGCGGATCGACCTCGGGCTCGGGCGCTCGGGGCGGCCGCGGGTCGGCGCGCCGCCGGGCGCCGCGGCGCCTGCGGTCCCGGAGCCGGGCGAGGGCACCTTCACGGACGAAGGGCTCTACGTCCCGCCCCGGTTCACGGGCTTCGCCCGGCTGCTGCGATCCCCGCGGTTCCAGCGGCAGTTGGAGCTGTTGCAGCAACCGGGCGCGCAGACCCCGGCGTACGCGGACCAGCTCGCGGAGCTGCTCGACCTGCTCGCCGGTACGTCGCCGGGGGCGCGGGCGGTGCCGGGCACGGACGCCGACGTCGAGGTGTGGGTGCTGGGCAGCAGCGGCGGCGAGAGCGCGGAGCTCGCCGGGGAACGGGGTCTGCCGTTCGCGGCGAACTACCACGTCAGCCCCGGGACGGTGCTCGAAGCGGTGGGGGCGTACCGTGCCGCGTTCAAGCCGTCGGCCGCGCTCGCCGAGCCGTACGTCGTGGTGTCGGCGGACGTGGTCGTGGGCGAGGACGACGCGGCCGCGCGGGAGCTGGCCGCCGGGTACGCGCCGTGGGTGCGGTCCATCCGCAGCGGCGAGGGCGCGATCCCGTACCCCACCCCGGAGGAGGCCGGTCGGCACCAATGGACCGCCGAGGACCGGGAGTTGGTGGCGGATCGCGTGGACACGCAGTTCGTGGGGTCGGCGGGCACGGTGGCCGAGCGCCTCTCCGTACTCCAACGGGCCACGGGTGCCGATGAGTTGCTGGTGACGACGATCACGCACGATCCGGTGGACCGGGTGCGCTCGTACGAGCTGCTCGGCCGGGAGTGGGGGATCGCACGATGACCGGCCGTGGCACCACGTTCGTCCTCGGGCTCGTCCCGCTGGGGCCCGTGCTCGGGCAGCCCGCCGCGTACGCCGCCCGGTACGCGACACTCGACCTGGTCAGCGGCGGCAGGGTCGGGGTGCGGCCGCGGATCGCGGCGGACGACGTGGCGCACGACCGGATCCTGAAGGTGCTCGGCACGCCGGAGGGCGACGCGCTCGTCGCGGAACTCTTCGACAGGGCGGCCGAGTTCATCGGCCGGGTCGGCGAGGAGTGGGACGCGCACGGCACCGCACCGCAGGGCCGGCCGCCGCTGCTCTCGCTGGCGCACGACACGGTGCCGTACCGGTTCGCCGCGCGGCGCGCCGATGCCGTGCTGATCACCCCGTTCGACGTGGCGGGGGTGCGCCGGATCCGGGCCGAGGTGGACGCGCTCGCCGCCGAGGAGGGCCGGGCGCTCAAGGTCCTCGCCGAGCTGAACGTGCTCCTCGCGCCGACGGCCGGGCGGGCCGCCGAACGGTACGGCGCGCTGGGCGGGTTCGAGTCCGACGCCGCCCTGTTCACCGGTACGCCCGAGGGCCTCGCCGATCACTTGGAGGAGTGGCACCGGGACGGCGGCGCCGACGGTTTCCGGATCCGTCCGGTGGCCGTGCCGGACGACGCGTACGGCCTGGTGGACCAGGTCGTGCCGGAGCTGGCGCGGCGCGGTCTCGTCCCTGCGGCGTACGAGACGCAGACCCTGCGCGGCCGGCTGGGCCTCGCGCAGGCCCAGTGAAGCGAGGAGAACCATGAAGTTCCAGGTCCTGTCCATCATCGGCCACGCACCGCACCCGCTGACCGGTGAACTCCCCTCCCCCGCCGACCGGTTGGCGCAGGTCGTCGACGTCGGCGTCGCCGCCGAGGAGCTCGGCTACGACGCGTACGCGGTGGGCGAGCGGCACGCGGGCGCCTTCCTGTCGTCGAGTCCGACCGTGGTGCTCGGCGCGCTGGCGGCGCGCACGACCCGCATCAAGCTGCTCACGGGCGTCACGGTCGTCGCGATCCTCGACCCGGTGCGGGTCGCCGAGGACTACGCGACGCTCGACCAACTCTCGCGCGGCCGCATCGAGTTGGTGATCGGCAAGGGTGCGGAGGCGGGGCACTTCGACCTGTTCGGGCTCGACGAGGCCCGTCAGTGGGACCTGCAGAAGGAGAAGTACGAGCTGCTGCGGCGGCTGTGGACCGAGGAAGGGGTGGACTGGGAGGGCGAGTTCCGCGCGCCGCTGAAGAACGTCACCACGGTGCCGCGCCCGTACGCGGGACTCCCCCGCATCTGGCACGGTTCGGCGACCTCGCTCAACTCCCCCGAGCTGGCGGCCCGGCACGGTGATCCGCTGTTCACGGCCAACGCCATCCAGCCGCGCGCGGCGTACGCCAAGCTCATCGAGCACTACCGGGAGCGGTTCGAGGCGTACGGGCACGATCCGGCGCAGGCGCACGTGGCGGCGGGTTCGGGCGGGCTGCTGATCGCGGACACGCACGAGCAGGCCGTGGCCCGCCACAAGGAGCTGTACGAGGCGAAGGTCGCGCAGACCTTCAAGCCGCACCTGGCCGGGAAGGCGGGGTACAACACGCCGTTCCGCACGATCGAGGACGCCATCGCGGACGGGCCGCAGCTGATCGGTTCGCCGCAGCAGATCATCGACAAGATCCTCGGCTACCACGAGGTGTACCGGCACGATCTGCAGTCGGTCACCGTGGACGCGTACGGGCAGGGCACGGGCGAGCAGATCGAGACGCTGCAGCGGTTCGCGGAGGAGATCGCGCCCGTCGTACGCAAGGAGGCGCCCACCACCCTCTGGCAGTGAACGCCCCTGCGCCGTAAGGCGGTTGGTGTCACGGAGAGACCTCCTCCAGGCGCCGTCCCGCGGTCTCCTCCGCACCGAGACCGGCGACGACGGCGCCCGCGAGGGCGACCGCGCCGAGCACGACGAAGACGGTGCCGATGCGCCCGCCCGCGTAGACCGCGCCGACGACGATCGGGCCGAGGATGACGCCGAGCCGGTTGAGCGCGCCGCCGACGCTGCTGCCGAGGGCGCGCATGCGGGTCGGGAAGAGTTCCGGGGTGTAGAGGTACAGGCAGATGTTGGAGCCGAAGAAGAAGACGGCGGCGAGCGACGTCCAGATCAGGACCTGGGCGGGGGTGTGCGCGCCGAGCCACGCCAGGACGAGGAGGACGGCGGCGGCCCCGCCGAGGCAGCCGGTGATGACCTTCCTGCGTCCGGCCCGGTCCACGGTGAGCGCGGCGAGCAGACAGCCGAGCAGGCCCGCGCAGGACGTGACCGTGGAGTAGAGCAGGGCGTCCGAGAGGGACAGGTCGTAGCGGTTCTGGTAGATCGTCGGCAGCCAGGACGTGATGCCGTAGTTGACGAAGTAGCCGGTGAACCAGAGGGCGCCGATGACCAGGGTGCGGCGCCGGTAGCGCCCGGTGAACAGCCCGCGCAGGCCCGAGGCTCCCTCGCCGGGCGCGGTGACGGGCAGCGCCTCGCCGACCGGCGGCAGGGGCTTGCCGGTGGCGCGCTCGACCTCGTTCTCGATCCGGGCCATGGTCGCGGCGGCGTCCTCGATGCGTCCGTGGTCGGCGAGCCAGCGCGGCGACTCGGGGACCTTGCGCTGTACGAGGATGCAGAGCACTCCGGGGATGGCGGCGATCGCGTACATCCAGCGCCAGCCGAGGAGCGGCACGACCCAGGCGGCGACGAGCGCGCCGACCGTGAGGCCCGCCGGGAAGACCAGCTCGTACAGGAGCACGAAGCGTCCGCGGCGGTGGCTGCGGGTGATCTCGGCGATGAAGGTCGCGGCGACGGGGACCTCGCCGCCGATCGCGAGGCCCTGGACGAAGCGCAGGCCCATGAACGTCTCGGGGGACGTGGCCGCGGCGAGGGCGAGGTTCGCGACGCTGGACAGGGCCACGCACAGGGCGATGACCTTGACGCGGCCGATGCGGTCGGCGAGCCGCCCCGACAGGAGCGCGCCCACCAGCATGCCGACGGAGCCGACGGTCAGGAGCGTCGTCGCGGCGGAGGTCGACAGGGACCACTCGGCGCGCAGTTCGGGCATCGCGTAGGCGATGAGGAGCTGGTCGAAGGCCTCGAAGAAGGTGACCGCGCCGACGATGAGGCGGACGGTGACGTGCCAGCGGCTGAGCGGGAGCCGTTCGAAGCGGGCGGCGATTGAGGCCCGCACGGCGCTGTCCTGTGGCGGGTGCGACGTGTCGGGGGCGTTGAGCGTCATACGGGGACTCCGCGGCGATGAGGGGAGAGCGGGAGCAGACGGATGCAGACGGATGCAGACGGATGCAGACAGGAGCAGGCGACAGCTTTCGCTTACGGGTAAGCGCAAAGTTTCTTAGGGCTTAACTTGTATCCCCCGTGCGGTAGAGCCGCGTCAAGAGCCACCGCAGGGAAATCATCAACCGGGCTGAACTTTCCGGGTCTTGCGCTCCAGATATTTAAGCCCTTAGATTTCTAGCGCTGAGACGAGATCCCGCTGGACCCGCTGCGCAAGGAGACCCGTATGCCCCTGACGATCCCGGACGAGGCGCTGATCGCGGGCGAGTGGCGGCGCGGCTCCGGTGCCCCGTCCGTGACCGTGGACCCGGCCACAGGACAGCCGCTCGCCACGGTGCACTCGGCCTCCGCCGAGGACGTCGACGAGGCGGCGCGGGCGGCGGCGCGGGCCGCGGCCGATCCGGCCTGGCGCGAGCTGCTCCCGCACCAGCGGGCCCGACTCCTGTACCGGATCGCGGAGTTGACGGAGGAGGCCGCCGACGAGCTGGCCGCCACGCAGACCGCCGACACCGGCAAGACCCTCACCGAGACGAAGGCCCTCGCGCTCAGCGCGGCCGGGACCTTCCGCTATCTGGCCGCCGCCCTGGAGACCGCCGAGGAGACGATCACCCCGGCGCGCGGCGCCTATCTGACGATGAGCGTGCACGAGCCGATCGGTGTCGTCGGCGCGATCAACCCGTGGAACTCGCCGGTCGCCAGTGACGCGCAGAAGCTCGCGCCGGCGCTCGCGGCGGGCAACGCGGTGCTCCTCAAGCCGGCCGCCTGGACCCCGCTCGTCTCGCTGGCGCTCGGCCGCATCGTGACCCGCGCGCTCGGCGAACTCCGGCTTCCCACCGCCCTGTTGTCGGTCCTGCCGGGCAGCGGCCGGGTCGTCGGGGACGCGGTCGTACGGCATCCGCTGGTGGGCCGGATCGGGTTCACCGGCGGCACGGAGACCGGGCGTTCCATCGCCGCGATCGCCGCACAGAAGCTCATCCCGGCCTCCCTCGAACTGGGCGGCAAGTCGCCGACGATCGTGCGCGCCGACGCCGACCTCGAACAGGCCCTGGCGGGCGTGATGTTCGGGATCTTCTCCTCCAGCGGGCAGTCCTGCATCGCCGGTTCGCGGCTGTTCGTGGCGCGTGAGATCCATGACGCGTTCGTCGGCGAACTCGTCGCCCGGGTGCGGACGTTGCGGGTCGGGCCGGGTACCGATCCCGCCACCCAGGTGGGGCCGCTCGTGCACGTGCGGCACCGGGACTCGGTCGCCGCGTACGTGGACCTGGCCCGCTCCGAGGGCGCCGAGGTGCTCTGCGGCGGCGCCGCCCCCGAGGGCCCGCGGTACCGGGACGGCGCGTACTACCTGCCGACCGTCCTGACCGGCCTGGACAACACGGCGCGCACCTGCCAGGAGGAGATCTTCGGCCCGGTCCTGGTGGTGCTGCCCTACGACGACGAGGACGACCTGGTCGCGCAGGCCAACGACTCCGCGTACGGGCTCGCCTGCGGGATCTGGACCCGCGACCACCGGGCGGCCTGGCGCCTGGCCCGCCGGATCGACGCGGGCACCGTGTGGATCAACACGTACAAGCAGTTCAGCGCGTCCACCCCGTTCAGCGGAATGAAGGACAGCGGCCTCGGCACGGAGAAGGGGCGCGACGCGATCCGCGCGTACCAGCGCCAGAAGTCCCTGTACTGGGGCGCCTCCGACGCCCCGCTTCCCTGGGCCAACTGACCACCCACTTCCCGGAGTTGCTCATGTCCCGTCCTCCGATTGCCCGGCTGCGCGCCCTGCGCTCCGTCGAGCTGCTCACCCCGTCCTTCGCCCAGGCCGCCGACTTCTACGAGGACGCCTGGGGCCTGGAGGTCGTCGAGTCCGAGCACAGCGCGAGCTGGCTGCGCGGCTCCGGCGCCGAGCACCACGCCCTGCAGCTGACCCGCTCGGACAGCACCGGCCTCGGGCGGCTCGTGTTCGCCGTGGCGACGCCCGCCGAGATCGACGAGGCGGCGCGGCGGCTCGAGGCGCGCGGCATCGTCCCGGCCGCGGGGCCGGGACCGCTCGACCAGGTCGGCGGCGGGTACGGCCTGCGCTTCCACGACCACGAGGGCCGGCTCGTCGAGCTCTCCGCCGACACCTGGGCGGTCGCCCCGCGCGGCCGGGACGCGGCGGTGCCGGTCGGCGTCACGCACGCCGTCCTCAACACCCCGGACATCGACGCCGCCGTCGCCTTCTACTGCGACGTGCTCGGCCTGCGCGTCTCGGACTGGTCCGAGCACCAGATGGCGTTCCTGCGCTGCAACGCCGACCACCACTGCATCGCGTTCAACCAGGCCGAGTGGGTCTCCCTCAACCACGTGGCGTACGAGATGAGTTCGGTCGACCACTTCATGCGCGGGCTCGGCCGGCTGCGCCACCACGGGATCGTCCCGCAGTGGGGCCCCGGGCGGCACGGGCCCGGCAACAACACCTTCTCCTACTTCACCGACCCGACGGGGCTCGTGTGCGAGTACACGTCCGAGGTCGCGCAGGTCGTCGAGGACCGGTGGATCGCCAAGGTGTGGCGGCGGGTGCCGGAGCTGTCCGACCTGTGGGGGACGGCCGGGCCGCCGTCGAAGGAGATCCGCTGCCACATGGCCGGCCGACCGGAAGGACCGCTCGCATGACCGTGACCCGCACGCCGAAGGCCGGCACGCTGAAGGTCGGAATCGTCGGCTGGGGCGCCATCGGCCGCGTCGTCGGCACGGCCCTCGCCCAACAGGAGGTTCAGGGCGCCGAGTTGACGTGTGTCGTCGACAACCGGCCGCTCGGGGACGCGGCGCCCGCGCCGCAGCTCCCGTTCGAGGAGGCGATCGCCGCCTGCGATCTGATCGTGGAGGCGGCGGGCCAGGGTGTCGTACGGGAATGGGGCGAGCGCGTCCTCACCTCGGGCACCGATCTGCTGGTCGCGTCGACCGGGGCCCTCACCGACGACGAGCTCGCCGAGCGGCTGCTCGCCGCCGGGCCCGGCCGGATCTCCTTCACCGGCGGCGCCGTCGGCGGCCTCGACCTGCTGCAGGCCGTGCGCTCCTTCGGGCCGCTCGACGAGGTGTGCTTGACCACCACGAAGCTGCCCTCGACCCTCGAACAGCCGTGGATGGACGAGGAGTTGCTCGCCCGGATGCGGTCGGCGACCGGGCCCGTCGAGGTGATGGCCGGGTCGGCGCGCGAGGTCCCGGTGAAGTTCCCCAAGTCGACCAATGTCGCGGCGTCCGTCGCGCTGGCCGTCGGCGACCTGGACGCTGTGCGGGTCCGGGTCGTCGCGGACCCGGCGGCGGTGCTGACCCGGCACGTCGTCGAGGCGTCGGGGCCGCACGGCGCGTACCGCTTCGAGATGGCGCACCGGCCGGACCCGGGCAACCCGGCGACCAGTCAGGTCGTGCCGTACGCGGTGCTGCGCTCGCTCGCGGCGCTCGCCGGACGGTCGGGGCAGATCCTGTGACCGCCCCCATGACCGATCCTGCGACCGCCGTCCGTGGCCGTGTCCATGTCGAGGAGGCGGGCACCGAAGGGCCCCTACTGCTGTGTCTGCACGGCATCGGCTCGTCGTCGGCCGCGTTCGCACCGCAGCTCGAAGGGCTCGCCCCGTACGCACGCGTCGTCGCGTGGGACGCACCCGGGTACGCCAAGTCCTCTGATCCGGAAGGCCCGTTGGACCTCGACGGGTTCGCGGACGCGGCGGCCGAGGTGATCCGCTCGTACGGCTCGCCGGCCCATGTGCTCGGCGTCTCCTGGGGCGGCGTGATCGCCCTGCGGCTCGCCGCCCGCCACCCCGCTCTCGTGGCGTCGCTGATCCTCGCCGACTCCAGCGCGGGGTCCGGCACGGACGGGGCGAAGGCCGCCGGGATGCGGGCGCGCGCCGAGGAACTGGCCTCGCTCGGACCCCGGGCGTTCGCCGCGCGGCGCGGGCCCCGGCTCGTGTCGCCCGACGCGCCCGCCGCCCTCGTCGAGCGGGTCGTCGACACCATGGCCACCGCCGTGCGGCTGCCCGGTTACGGGTACGCCGCCGAGGCCATGGCCGGCGCCGATCTGCGCCCCGAACTGTCCGCCGTCACCGCCCCGGCCCTCGTGGTCTGCGGCGACCGCGACACGGTCACCGGCGTCGAGGCCTCCCAGGTCCTCGCCGGGGGCCTGCACAAGACGGCCTACGTGATCGTCAAGGACGCCGGTCACCTGGCCAACCAGGAACAGCCCGAGCGGTTCAACGCCTGGGTCCTGTCCCACCTGCACATCGTCACCCGTTCATGAAGGGCTCTGCCATGCCTCTGACCACCACTGAGTACGACAACGGCGGCGACCTCGGCGCGTACACCGACTCGCTCATCGCCACGAAGGACTCGCGGATCGCCGACTTCGACACCCTCTCCTTCCAGGAGAAGGCGGGCCCGCAGTACCGCCGCGGCCAGATCCGCTACGTCGGCTCCGGCGCCACCGGCAACCACGAGGGCGACAAGCGGATCCTGCCGTCCGGCGGCTTCACCTTCTCCAACATGCTGCTGCCGCCCGGCGCCGAGGGCCCGGCGCACACCCACCACGACGTGGAGGAGGCGTTCTTCGTCCTGGAGGGCGAGGTCCGCGTCGGCGTGCACCGCGGCCCCGACGAGGTCGAGTACCGCACCCTCGGCTACCGCGACATGATCGTCGTGCCGGCCGGCGTGACCCGCTCCCTGAAGAACGAGGGCGACACCGATGCCCTGTTCTGCGTCGTCATCGGCACGCAGAAGCCGCAGGTGCCGTCCTACCCCGAGTACTCGCCGATGCACGGCGTCACCCGTGACTGACGCCCCCCTGGTCGTCGTGACCGGGGCGGGCCGTGGCCTGGGACTGGCCATGGCCCGCCGGGCGGGCGGCGACGGCTTCCGGGTCGTCGTCGCGGAGGTCGACGCCGAGCGCGGGGCCGGGGCGGCACGCGGCCTGCGGGCGGACGGTGTCGACGCGCACTTCGTGCGCTGCGACGTCGCGGACCCCTCATCGGTTGCCGAACTCGCCGACGCTGTACGGGACTTGGGTGGCCTGTACGGGCTCGTCAACAACGCGGCCCTCGCCAACGGCGTCGGCGGCAAGGAGTTCCAGGACATCGGCATCGAGACCTGGGACCGCCTGATGGCCGTCAACGCCCGTGGCCCCTGGCTCGTCGCGAAGGCCCTGCACCCGCTGTTCGGCCCGACCGGACGCATCGTCAACATCGCCTCGGACGCGGCCCTTTACGGCTCGCCGCGGCTCGCGCACTACATCGCCTCCAAGGGCGCGGTCGTCGCCCTGACCCGGGCGATGGCGCGCGAGCTCGGCGAACGCGGCATCACGGTGAACGCGCTCGCGCCCGGCCTCACCGAGTGCGAGGCGACCGAGGCGGTGCCCGCCGAGCGGCACGGCCTGTACGCGGCGAACCGGGCGATCTCCCGGGCCCAGCAGCCCGACGACCTCGTCGGACTCGCCGCCTTCCTCCTCTCCGAGGAGTCCCGCTATCTGACCGGACAGGTGATCGCCGTCAACGGCGGCTTCACCATGAACTGACCTTCTGGAGTTGCGAGTTATGGATCTGGGCCTCGCCGACCGGACCTATGTGGTCACCGGAGGCAGCTCGGGCGTCGGCCTGGCCACGGTCCGCGCCCTGCTCGACGAGGGCGCGAACGTCGCCGCCTGCGGGCGCGACGCCGAGCGCCTGAAGTCGATCGGCGCGCACGAGCGGCTGTTCACCGGCGTCTGCGACGTGCGGGACACCGACGCCGTACGGGACTTCGTGGCCGCGTCCGCCGCCGCGTTCGGCGGGCGGCTCGACGGGCTCGTCAACAACGCCGGGCAGTCCCGCATGAAGCGCCTCGACGAGACGACGTGGGACGACTGGCGCGACGAGCTGGACCTGAAGTTCGCGGGCGTGCTCCATCCGCTGGGTGCCGCCCGCCCGTATCTGCGCGGCTCCGACGCGGCGTCCGTCGTCAACGTCAACGCCGTCCTCGCCAAGCAGCCCGAGCCCCGCCTCATCACGACGAGCGCGGCCCGCGCGGGCATCCTCAACCTCTCCAAGTCCCTTGCCACCGAGCTGGCTGAGGACGGCATCCGGGTCAACTCGGTCTGTCTCGGCCTGATCGACACCGGCCAGTGGACGCGCCGGCACGCCGCCGCCGACTCCGGGCTCCCGTACGAGGACTGGCAGGCCGCGCTCGCCGCCGACCGCGGTGTCGCGCTCGGGCGGCTCGGCCGGGCCGAGGAGGTCGCGTACGCGATCCTCGCGCTGCTCGCGCCACGCGCCTCGTACATCACCGGAACCAGCATCGACGTCTGCGGCGGAGTCGGCCGCGGCATCCTCTGAGGAGCCCGCATGCACCAGCCCCTGCATCAAGCCTTGCACCAACCCGCACAACAAGCCGTGCAGTACGCACATGGCGGTGACCTCCTCGTCGCCGTCCTGAGGGAACTGGGCATCGACACGGTCTTCGGGATCGTCTCCGTGCACAACCTGCCGCTGGTCGAGGCCGTCGACCGCGAGCTGCGCTTCGTCCCCGTGCGCCACGAGGCGACCGCCGTGAACGCGGCCGACGCCTACGGGCGGGCCCGCGGCTCGATCGGCTGCGCGCTCACCTCCACCGGGACGGGCGCGGGCAACGCGGCCGGATCGCTCGTCGAGGCGCTCGCGTCGGGCACGTCGGTGCTGCACGTCACCGGGCAGGTAGAGGCCCCGTTCCTCGGCAGCGGGCGCGGGTTCATCCACGAGACGAAGGACCAGCTCGGCATGTTGGACGCCGTCTCGGCGTACGCGGCCACGGTCCGCTCCGCCGACGATGCGGGCCGGGTGCTGCGCGCCGCCGCCCGCGCGGCCCTCGCCCCGCCCGGCGGCCCGGCCAGCGTGGAGTGGCCGATCGATCTGCAGTACGCGGCGCAGACGGACCTCCCGGTCGTAACCCCGTTCGCTGTCGCCCCCGTACCCGAACTCGGGGGTGCCGCCGCGCTGTTGGGTGCCGCCGGGCGTCCGTTGATCTGGGCCGGCGGCGGCGCCACCCGGGCCCGCGCCGAACTCGCCGCGCTCGTCGAGGCCACCGGCGCGGGCCTGATCACCTCCAACTCCGGGCGCGGCGCGGTGCCCGAGGACCACCCGCAGGTCATCGGCAACTTCGCGACGACGCCCGCGGTGCGCGCCCTGCTCGCCGACGCGGATCTGCTGCTCACGATCGGCACGCACTTCCGGTCGAACGAGACCGCGGACTACGGGCTCCGGCTCCCCGCCGCCCACGTGCAGATCGACATCGACGAGGCCGCGCTCGGCCGCGTCTACCCGGCCGCGCACGCCCTGCACGGCGACGCCGCCGCCACGCTCGGAGCCCTGCTCCCCCACGCACGCCGCGCCGACGCCGCCTGGACACGGCGGATCGGGCAGGTCAGGACCGACGTACGGGCCGCCCTGCACGACAACATCGGCCCGCAGGCCGCGATCTGCGACGCGCTGCGTGCCGCGCTGCCCCGGGACGCGGTCGTCGCCCGGGACGTCACGATCCCGTCCAGCAGCTGGGGCAACCGGCTCCTGGAGATGTACGACCCGCGGGCCAATGTCTTCCCGCGCGGCGGCGGCATCGGGCAGGGGCTCGGCATGGGCATCGGCGCCGCGCTCGCCGCGCCGGAGCGGCCCACCGTGGTGATCGCCGGGGACGGCGGGCTCGCGGTGCACCTCGGCGAGCTGCTCACGGTCGCCCAGGAACGGCCCCGGCTGACCGTCCTCGTGTTCAACGACGGCGGCTACGGCGTGCTGCGCAACATGCAGGACCGCTACAGCGAGCGCCGCTCCGGCGTCGACCTGACCACGCCGGACTTCGAACTCCTCGCCCGTGCCTGCCGGTTGCCGTATCTGCGGATCACGGACGCCGAGCACGCCGCACCGGTGATCGACCGGGCCGTGTCCGGTGACGGGCCCGTCCTCGTCGAGGTCGACCTGGCGGCGCTCGGCCCGATGAAGAACCCGTTCACCCCGCCCGTCAAGATCCCCACCGCGTAGGGAGGCCGCGCATGACCGACGACCGCCAACTGGAGCTGCTCGTCCGCCGGATGACCTGGGAGGCCGACGGCGTCCTGTCCGTCGAGCTCACCCACCCCGACGGCAAACCGCTGCCCGCCTGGGACGCCGGCGCGCACATCGACGTGCACGTGGGCGGACAGATCCGGCAGTACAGCCTGTGCGGCGACCCTGCCGCGACCGGCACGTACCGCATCGGCGTCCTCAACGAGCCCGCCTCGCGCGGCGGTTCGCGCCACGTCCACACCGCGCTGCGCCCCGGCCAGCGGGTGACCGTCTCCGAGCCGCGCAACCGCTTCGCCCTCGAGGACGCCGACGCGTACGTGTTCGTCGCGGGCGGCATCGGCGTCACCCCCCTCCTCGCGATGGCCCGGGAGGCGGCGCGCCGGGGTGCGGCGTGGCGGATGGTGTACGGCGGTCGCGGCCGCGCCTCCATGGCGTTCACCGAGGAACTGCACGCGCTCGGCGGCGACTTGACGCTCGTACCGCAGGACGAGCAGGGCCACATCGACCTGGCGGCCGCCCTCGCCGAGCTGCCCGAGGGGACGCTCGTGTACTGCTGCGGGCCCGAGCCGCTGCTCGCCGCCGTCGAGGCGGTCTGCCCGGCCGAGGTGCTGCGCGTCGAGCGGTTCGCCGCGCCCGTCGTCGAACGGGCCGCGGACGAGGGGGAGTTCGAGGTCGAGTGCCGCGCCTCCGGGCTCACGCTCACCGTCGGCCCCGGCACGTCGGTCCTGGAGGCCGCCGAGCAGGCCGGGCTCGACGTCGCCCACTCCTGCCGCGACGGGATCTGCGGCTCCTGCGAGACCCGGGTGCTCGACGGCACCCCCGACCACCGTGACTTCCTCCTCTCCGCGGCGGAGCGGGCCGCGAACGCCTCGATGATGATCTGCGTCTCGCGCTGCGCGTCCGGCTCCCGCCTCGTCCTCGACCTGTGACCCGCCCTTCCGTACCTGGAGATCCCCGATGAACACCGATTGGCCGTACCTGGACGTCCACCAGTCCCGTACGCACGAGCCGTCCCCCTACGCGTACAAGCTGGCCGCCACCCTCGAAGAGGTCTTCACCAAGGAGGGCCATGAACTCGCCGATGTGGTCCGCGGGTTGAACTCCCGTCAGATCCCCGCACCCGACGGGACGCCGTGGACCGAGGAGTCCTTCACCGCCGAGATGCACCGACTGGGAGCGTGACCGCCATGACCGTTACGAAGAACGGCCCGACCGCCGATCACCTGTACGCCACGGGCCTGCGCGGCCAGTGGCACCCGGTCGTCCCGTCCTCGTTCGTCGCGCCCGGCGCGATGCGCAAGGTCACCGTCCTCGGCGAGCAGTGGCTGCTGTTCCGCCGCTCCGACGGCGCCCTGAGCATGCTCGCCGACCGCTGTCCGCACCGGGGCGCCCCGCTCTCGCTCGGCAAACACCTGGGCGACCGGGTGGCCTGCTGGTACCACGGCGTGGAGGTCGAGACGGACGGCACCGTCTCCTCCGTACCGGGTCTGCCGGGCTGCAACCTGGAGGGCAAGAAGCTCGTCGTGTCGCTGCCCGTGCGGGAGGTCGGCGGCGCCGTCCTCGCGTACTTCGGGACCGAACAGCGGCCGGGGCCGGTCGAGTTGACGCTTCCGGAGCCGCTGACCGACCCGGACGTCGAGGCGATCCTGTGCTACGCGGAGTGGAACGTGCCGTGGCGCTACGCCGTCGAGAACCTGCTCGACCCGATGCACGGGGCGTTCCTGCACCACGACTCGCACACGATGTTCGACGGCGACACGACCGCCAAGTTCCGCATCCGGGAGACCGACCGCGGCTACTTCTTCGAGAAGACCGACCAGCGGGGCGTCAACTTCGACTGGGTGGAGCTGTGCCGCACGGGCGTGGACTGGGTCGACCTCTCCATCCCCTACCCGCCGTCGGCCGGGCCCGGCGGCCCGTTCGGGATCGTCGGCATGGTGCGCCCGGTCGACGCCGAGCGCTGCGCGGTGTTCTTCTGGCGCTACCGCCGCGTCCAGGGCTGGCAGCGCGACGCCTGGCGGTTCCTCTACAAGACGCTGATCGAGGAGCGCCACTGGCAGGTCCTGGAGCAGGACCGGGTGATGCTGGAGGCCATGCCGCACGACGCCGACCAGCAGGAGAACCTCTACCAGCACGATCTCGGCGTGGTCCGGCTGCGCCGCCTGTTCCGCGCGGACGCCGAGGCGCAGACGGCCGAGCCGCGGGCAGCGGGCTGAGGCGCTCGCCGCCTCGGTCGATCGGCGTATCCGCCCCGCCCGACGCACCCGCGGCCGCCGCCGCGGTGGGAGAATCCGGACGTGGACGGGGGGATCCTCGAGCGGGATCTCGAACTGGCAGGACTGGCCGCCGCCGTGCGGGATGCCGCGGACGGCGCCGGATCCGTGGTGCTCGTGCTCGGCGAGGCCGGGATCGGAAAGTCGTCCCTGGTGCGCGCCCTGCCGGAGGTGCTGCCGCCCGGCGCGCGCCTCCTGGTGGGCCACTGCGACGACCTGGCCACCGGCCGTCCGCTGGGACCGCTGCGCGACCTCGTCGGCAGCGTGGGCACCGAGCTGGCGCGGGCGCTGCGCGACGCGGGCGACCGGCACCGGGTGCACGAGGCGCTCCGCGCCGAGCTGGCCGGTGGTCCGCGCCCGGCCGTGCTGGTCGTCGAGGACGTGCACTGGGCCGACGAGGCCTCCCTGGACGCGCTGCGCTATCTGGTGCGCCGGGTCGCGGCCCTGCCGGCCGTGCTCGTCCTCACCTACCGGGACGACCAGTTGGACCGCGGGCATCCGCTGCGCCAGCTGCTCGGCCTGGTGTCGGGGGCGGCCCGGGTGCACCGGATGCCGCTCGCGCCCCTGTCGGCCGAGGCGGTGCGCAGGCTGAGCGCGGCGGCCGACCTCGATCCGGCGCAGGTGTACGCGGTGACGTCGGGCAACCCGTTCTTCGTCGCCGAGGTCGTGGCGGCGGGCGACACCGGGGAGGTCCCGCCGACCGTGGTCGACGCGGTGCTCGCACGGCTGCGCGGCCTGGACGAGGCGACCCGGGACGCCCTGGAGCAGCTGGCCGTGGTGCCCTCGGCGGTGGAGCGCTCCCTGGTGGACGCGTTGCTGCCGGACGGGGACGGGGCGCTGGCCGCGGCCGAGCAGGGCGGGCTGCTGGTCGTCGCGGTGGACCGGGTGGCGTTCCGGCACGAGATCATCCGCCGGGCGCTCGTCGACTCGCTGCCCGCGGCGCGGCGCATCGCGCTGGACCGGGCCGTGCTGAAGGCGCTGGTGGCGAGCCCGGACGCGGACCCGTCGCGGATCGTGCACCACGCGGCGGCGGCCGGGGACGCGGCGGCCGTGACCCGGTTCGGCCCCGGCGCCGCGCGGGACGCCGCGCGGGCGGGCGCCCACCGCGAGGCGGCCGCGCATCTGCGGCTCGTGCTCCGTCACCGCCACCGGTTCGCGCCGCCCGAACGGGCCGATCTGCTGGAGCAGTTCGCGGTCGAGAGCTACACGATCGGGGACGCGGAGGCCGCTGTCACGGCGCAGGACGACGCCGTGGCGCTGCGCCGGGAGCTGGGTGATCTGCGGGCCCTCGGGGCGGATCTGCGCTGGCTGTCGCGGATCCACTGGTGGGCCGGTGACGCGGACGCGGCGCAGGAGGCGGCGCGCGAGGCCCTCGTGGTGCTCGAACAGGCCGGTGACGACCGCCTGTTGGCCCTCGCGCTGAGCAATACGGCGCAGCTGCGGATGCTGTCCGACGCGTACGCGCAGGCGATCGACTACGGCGAGCGGGCCATGGCGCTGGCCCGGTCGGTGGGCGACACGGCGATCCTCGCGCACGCCCTGAACAACGTCGGCAGCGCCCGCTGGCGGTCCGGGGACCCGTCCGGGCAGCGGCAGTTGGAGGAGAGCCTGCGGGTGGCGCTGGCCGCCGGTGAGGTGGAACACGCCTGCCGGGCCTACGCCAACATCGTCTGGTTCCTCCTCGACGATCTGCGCCTGACCGAGGCGGACCGGTTCCTCACCCCGGCGATCGAGCTCGCCGACCGCGCCGAACACCTCGGCTTCCTCACCTACCTCCAGGTCGAGCAGGCCCTGCACCGGTTCGCCGCGGGTGACTGGGCGGCCGCCGAGTCACTCGCGCTGCTCGGCGCGGACGTCTTCCCGCCCGCGCGCTGCCCGGCGCTCACCGTCCTGGCCCGGGTCCGGATCCGGCGCGGCGCCCCCGGTGGCGGTGAACTGCTCGACCAGGCCTGGCGGATCGCGCTCGGCACCCGCGAGTTGCAGCGCACGGCGCCGGTGGCGGCGGCGCGTGCGGAGGCCGCATGGCTGCGCGGCGACCGGGCCGCCGTGGTCCTGGCCGCCGGGCCGGTGCACGCGCGGGCCGTGCACCTGTCGACCCCGGCGCACCGCGCCGAACTCGGCTACTGGCTCACCAAGGCCGGCGCGTCCGTACCGCCCGACGACTCCGGTCATCCGTACGCGTTGCAGTCCGCGGGGCAGTGGGACAAGGCGGCCCGCCTGTGGCAGGAGGCGGGCTGTCCGTACGAGCGGGCGCAGGCCCTCGCCGAGAGCCCGGACCCGGCGGACAAGGTGCGCGCGCTGGCCGCACTGGACGCGCTCGGCGCCGCGCCGCTGGCCCGCCTGGTCCGGGCCGAGCTGCGCGGGCTCGGGATGCGGCGCGTGCCACGCGGTCCCCGTTCGGCGACCCGGAAGAATCCGGCCGGGCTGACCGACCGTCAACTCCAGGTGGCACGGCTGTTGTTGACGGGGCTGACCAATCAGGAGATCGCCGACCGGCTCGTCGTCTCCGTACGCACGGTCGACCACCACGTCCGTGCGGTCCTGGAGAAGCTGGACGCGCCCACCCGGCGCCGGGCGGCGGCGCGGGCGCGGGCGCTCGGTCTGCTCCCGGACGGCGAAACGTAGGCAACGGCCCGGCGAGAGGTGGGTGACCGGCACGCATACCTGCGCGCGCCCCGTGGTCGTAGAACGGGCGGAACCACATCCATTCGCTCACGGGGGACTTCATGACCGTCACACCCGCCCAAGCGGCACGCCGCGAACTCGGTGACTTCCAGGGGGAATTGACCGGACCGCAGGACACCGGTTACGAGACGGCGCGCGCCGTCTACAACGCGATGGTCGACCGGCGCCCCGCCCTGGTGGCCCGCTGCGCGGACGCCGCCGACGTCGCGCGCGTCATCGGCTTCGCCCGCAGGCACGACCTGCCGCTCGCGGTGCGCGGCGGCGGCCACCACGGGGCAGGCCTCGGCACCTGCGACGGCGGGGTGGTGGCGGACCTCGCGCCGCTCGCCTCCGTCGAGGTCGACGCCGCGGCCCGCACGGTACGCGTCGGCGGCGGTGCCACGTGGGGTCTGGTCGACGCGGCGACGCACGAGCACGGGCTCGCCACTCCCAGCGGCATCATCTCGACCACGGGCGTCGGCGGTCTCGCGCTCGGTGGCGGACTCGGCCATCTCAGCCGGCGCTGCGGCCTGACCGTGGACAACATCCTGGCCGCGGAGGTCGTCCTGGCCGACGGCTCGCTCGTCCGGGCGGACGCCGACGAGAACACGGACCTGTTCTGGGCGATCCGCGGCGGCGGCGGGAACTTCGGCGTCGTCACGCAGTTCACGTTCCGGCTGCACGAGGTGTCGACGGTCGTGGGAGGACCCACGTTCTGGCCGGCCGAGCAGGGCGCCGAAGTCCTCGCCGCCTACCGGGACTTCCTGCCGTCCGCGCCCCGCGACGCAAACGGCTTCTTCATGTACGCGACCGTCCCGCCCGGGCCGCCGTTCCCCGAGGAGCTGCACCTGCGCAAGGTGTGCGCCGTCGTGTGGTGCCACACGAGCGGTGATCCCGAGGCGGCCGACCGTGCGATGGCCCCGCTCCTCGACCGGCTGCCCGAGCCGCTGCTGCACGCCGTCGCACCGATGCCGCACCCGGCCCTGCAGTCCATGTTCGACGGGCTCTACCCGCCCGGCGACCAGTGGTACTGGCGGGCCGACTTCGTGCAGGAGATCCCCGACGAGGCGGTCGCGCTGCACGCCAAGTTCGGCCCCGAGGCACCGTCCGTCCAGTCCACGATGCACCTGTACCCGATCGACGGCGCCGTCCACGACCACCACTCCACGGACACGGCGTTCAGCTACCGGGACTCGACCTGGGCGAGCGTCTACGCGGGCGTGGACCCGGACCCGGCGAACGCCGCACGCATCAAGCGCTGGACCGTCGACTACTTCGAGGCCCTGCATCCGTACTCGGCGGGCGGCGCCTACGTGAACATGATGATGGACGAGGGCCAGGAGCGCGTACGGGCCAGTTACCGCGGCAACTACGCGCGCCTGGCCCGGATCAAGGCGAGCCTCGACCCGGACAACGTGTTCCGCCTCAACCAGAACATCGAGCCGGATCCGGCCTCCCGCTACGAGGCCCGCCCCTGATCGCCTGACGGACGCGTCAGGGGGCGTCGTCCTCCGAGTCCAGGATCGAGCGCTCCAACTTGCTGAGCAGGCGGGCGAGTTGGCGGCGCTCGGCCGGCGACAGGTCGGTGAGCATGCGGCGCTCGTTGTCCAGGTGCTCGGCGAACACCTCGTCCACCTTGGCCAGGCCCGCGTCCGTGAGCCGCGAGTAGACGACGCGGCGGTCGGCACCCTCCCCCTCGTCGCGCTCGCGCACGATGAGGCCGTCCTTCTCCAGGCGGTCGATGCGCAGCGTCACTCCGGCCGACGACACAAGGCCCGAGTCGGCCAACTGCCCCGCGGTGAGCCGGTAGGGGGCGCCCGCCCGGCGCAGCGCGGTCAGTACGTCGAACCCGGCGACGGCGAGGCCGTGTTGCTCGATCGCCGACGTGAGCCGGGTGTTGTAGCGCAGGAACGTGCGGTGCAGCCGGGCCAGGACCTCGAGCGGCGCGGTGTCGAGCTCGGGCCGCTCGCGCGCCCAGTCCTCGATGATCGACGCGACCGCGTCCTGCCGGCCGCCCGCGCGCCTGCCCGCCGTGTTCCCCGCCATGTGCCGCTGCCTCCCGCTGCACGCCCCGGTGGCCGCCCTCCTGGACCGCCGTAGAAATCTTAGCCCTCAAATGATTCGGGGAGGCCGACGCGTGCTGCGCCCGTACGCCCATAATGGTGCGAGACATCGGAGGTATCGGCCCTCCGGACACGAGCAGAGGGGGCTGCCATGGCCGTCACCGACGAGGCCATCGAGAAGATCAAGGGGATGATCGTCTCGGGCGCGCTACGCCCCGGCGACCGGCTCCCCAAGGAGAGCGAACTCGCCGCGGAACTGGGCCTGTCGCGCAATTCGCTGCGCGAGGCGGTGCGCGCCCTGTCGCTGATCCGCATCCTCGACGTACGGCAGGGCGACGGCACGTACGTCACGAGTCTCGATCCGCAGCTGCTGCTCGAAGCCCTCAGCTTCGTCGTCGACTTCCACCGGGACGACACGGTCCTCGAGTTCCTCGCCGTGCGCCGCATCCTGGAGCCCGCGGCGACGGCGATGGCCGCGACGATGATCTCCGAGGAGCAGCTCGACAAGCTGTCGGCGCAGCTGGACGCGCTCGGCCCCGGGCCTTCGGTGGAGGAGCTGGTCGCCGCCGACCTCGACTTCCACCGCGGCATCGTCAAGGCGTCCGGGAACTCGGTGCTCTGCTCCCTGCTCGACGGCCTGTCCGGGCCGACCACCCGGGCGCGCATCTGGCGCGGCCTCACCCAGGAGGACGCGGTCAGCCGGACCCTGCACGAGCACCGGGCGATCCTCGCGGCGCTGCGCGACGGCGACGCGGAGGCCGCGCGGTCCTGGGCGACCGTCCACATCGCGAGCGTGGAGCAGTGGCTGCGCTCGACCCTGTGAGCGCCCGCGGCCCGGTGAAGTGGGTGGAGTGCGGGCCTCCGAGTCGGGGCAGGGTTCCGGGCAGCTCCCGGGTTCCAGGGGGCTCGGAGGGCCTCCGCGGACGCCGTAAGGTGGGCAGGTACGCGAGGGCAACGTCGGAAGGAGGCGCTGGGTGATCGAGCTCGAGGGGGTTCCCGAGCTGGTCGACCCGGTCATGGTGGCCGCGTTCGAGGGCTGGAACGATGCCGGCGACGCCGCCTCCACCGCGGTCGCGCATCTCGACAAGGAGTGGAAGGGCGAGGTGTTCGCGGCGCTGGACGCCGAGGACTACTACGACTTCCAGGTCAACCGGCCCACAGTGTTCCTGGACGGCGGTGTGCGCAAGATCACCTGGCCGACGACCCGGCTCTCGGTGGTCCGCATCGGCGGCGACAAGCCGCGCGACCTGGTCCTGGTGCGGGGCATCGAGCCGTCCATGCGCTGGCGCTCGTTCTGCAACGAGATCCTGGGGTTCGCGCACGAGCTGGGCGTCGAGCTGGTGGTCATCCTGGGCGCGCTGCTCGGTGACACCCCGCACACGCGGCCCGTGCCGGTCTCCGGCGTCACCTCCGATCCGGACCTGGCCACGCGCATGGACCTGGAGGAGACCAAGTACGAGGGTCCGACGGGCATCGTCGGCATCCTCCAGGAGGCGTGCACGCACGCGGGCGTCCCGGCGGTCTCGCTGTGGGCGGCGGTCCCGCACTACGTGTCGCAGCCGCCGAACCCGAAGGCGACGCTGGCGCTGATCAACCGGCTCGAGGACCTGATCGACCTGCGCATCCCGCTGGGCGAGCTGCCCGAGGACGCGCGCGCCTGGCAGCGGGGCGTGGACGAGCTGGCGGCGGAGGACAGCGAGGTCGCCGAGTACGTGCAGACGCTGGAGGAGGCCCGCGACACCGCGGAGCTGCCGGAGGCGTCGGGCGAGGCCATCGCCCGCGAGTTCGAGCGCTATCTGCGCCGCCGCGACCCGGGCGCGACGCCCGGCGGTCACGCGACGGACGGCGGGGACGGCCAGTCGTACCTCAGGGACAACCCGAGCGGGCGCACACGTCCGCCGAAGCCGCCGCGTCCGGAGGGCGAGGACGGCGACGAGTAGGCCGTAGGCGGCCGCAACAGCACGAAGGGGCGTCCGATGTGCCGGGAAACCGGTGCACCGGACGCCCATTTTTGTGGCATGTGCCAGTTTTCCTTTGGCCGGTTTGCGGCGTGACATCGGTTTCCGGATGGATTGCAGGGGGTTCCCCAACTCCGCGATGTTCAAACACTGTTGACGGAAGAGGGGGTGGACGGACGCCCGCAGCCGTAGCAGGGTGTGCCCCGACGACGCGGCACAGGCACACCCGTACGACCGGACATGGCGAGGGGAGCTGTGGAGCGATGACCGACCAGCATGCCGAAGCGGCGCGGGGCCCGGGGGCTGCGGGTCCTGGACCGGAAGGGTCCGGATTCACCTATCGCGGAGCGGAAGAGGAACTGATCGTCCTGGCGCGGCCCGAGGCCCGGCTGCGCGCCCAGGCCAACGGAGTGCGCTCGGCCGCGGGCGCCGACGTGTCGGCCCTGAACATGTTCCTGGGCGACGAACAGCTGACCCTGGAGCCGCTGTTCGGCAGCGAGGAACGACTGCGGAGCGTTGCGGAGGCGTCCGAGACCGGGGCGGACGTCCCGGACCTGGCGCTGTTCTACCGGGTGCACGGCGCCACCGAGCGCGCCACGGAGCTGCGGTCCCGGATCGCGGCCCTGCCCGAGATCGTGACGGCGTACGTGAAGCCGGGTGCGGTACCGGCCGCGCTGCCCGGTTCGCTGCCGGGCTCGGTGCCGGAGGAGTTCGACGAGGCGCGGCGGATGAAGGAGAAGACCGCCGCGACCCCCGATTTCACCGGCCGCCAGGGCTACTTGGGGCCCGCGCCCGCCGGCGTGGACGCGCACTGGGCGTGGCAGCGGCTCGGCGGCAGCGGCGAGGGCGTGACTGTCATCGACGTCGAGGGTGCCTGGCAGCTCGGGCACGAGGACCTGACGGCGAAGCTGGCCGGCATCGTGGTCGGCTCGCCGCTCTCGGACGTGGCCTGGCGCAACCACGGCACGGCGGTCCTCGGCGTGATCGGCGGCGACCGCAACACGCACGGCATCACCGGGATCGCGCCGGAGGCGGTGACCGCGGCGGCGTCCTTCCAGGGCGTCGGCACGGCCGCGGCGATCCACGCGGCGGCCGAACGCCTCTCCCCCGGCGACATCGTCCTGATCGAACTGCACCGCCCGGGCCCGCGGTTCGACTACGAACAGCGCGACGACCAGCGCGGCTACATCGCCCTGGAGTGGTGGCCGGACGACTTCGCGGCGATCAAGTACGCGACGGAGAAGGGCATCGTGGTCGTGGGCGCGGCGGGCAACGGCGCCGAGTCGCTCGACGACGCGGTGTACGAGCGCCGACCGGACGACTTCCCGGCCTGGTGGCACAACCCGTTCAACCCGTCCAACAGGTCGTCGGGCGCGGTCCTGGTGGGCGCGGGCGCACCGCCTCCGGGCACGCACGGCCGCGACCACGGCCCGGACCGCTCGCGCCTGGCGTTCTCCAACTACGGCGCCCGCGTGGACGCCCAGGGCTGGGGCCGCGAGGTCACCACCACCGGTGGCTCCTGGGACCGGCCCGGCGATCTGCAGGGCGGACTCGAGGAGATCGCCTGGTACACCGACACCTTCTCCGGCACCTCGTCCGCCTCCCCGGTGGTCGTCGGCGCGCTGGCCGCCCTCCAGGGCATGCTCAAGGCGGGCGGTCAGCACCCGATGACGTCACAGCGGGCGCGCGACGTGCTCCGGGCGACCGGCTCACCGCAGCAGGACGCCCCCGGCCGGCCCGCCTCGCAGCGGATCGGCAACCGGCCCGACCTCAAGTCGGCGGTCACCAACGTGCTGCCGTCGACGGTCGGTTCGGGCCAGGCCGAGCGGTACTGGGACGAGCTGATCCCGTATCCGCCCGAACTCCCGCCCCGGCTCCGCCTGTTCGTGGCGGGCGCCTGGCGCAATGTGAGCGACCCGTCCGCCGAGATCCGCCAGGCGGTGCACTCCGCCTTCGCGGGCGGACGGCCCGACGTACGTGTCTGGTTCTCGGACGACGAGATCGTCGGCCTGGTGGTTTCGGGCTGACGCTCCATCCAGCAAACCGGTTTACGAGAAGGGGTACCCGCATGAGTACGACCCCGCAGATCAGTCAGCAACTCCCTTACGGGCAGCAGCAGTTCGGCCAGCCCGGCTTCGGCCAGCAGTCCGGACAGCAGCAGGGCCAGCAGCAGGGCCCGAGCACCGTCCCGCCGCAGCTCCAGCAGCACCACCAGCAGTCGGGGCAGCAGCAGTCCGGTCAGCAGAACCCGTTCCAGCAGGGGCAGTTCGGGCAGCAGAACCCGTTCGGCCAGCAGCAGGGGCAGCCGGGCCAGCAGCAACAGCACCTCCCGCCGCATCTGCAGCAGCAGCTCCAGCAGATGGGCCAGCAGCAGCCGTTCCAGCACCTCTTGCAGCAGATGGGCGGCCAGCAGCAACAGCAGGGCCAGCAGCACCGCGTGCCGCAGGCCGAGATCCCGCAGGTCTCGACGCAGAACATCGTCACCGGCGTCGCGGTGAACTTCTTCGACCTCGTCCAGCCGTTCCCCGGCCAGGCCGAGATCCTGTACCTGTACGTGGACAACCAGTGGCGCGTCCTGATCGACCCCAGGGACGTGACCCACGACCTGGTGCAGCAGGCGTTCGCCTTCGGCCAGACGGTCTTCGGGTACTACGACACGAGCAACCCGGGCCTGCTGATCGGCATAGCGGTCACCATCCGCTGACACCCTGAACGAACCGAACCGAACAGTGCATTACTGGGCGGTGCCGGGCGGCGGAGAGCACCCCCGCCCGGCACCGCCTCATGTCAACTCACCGAGCCACAGGTGAACTTGGCGTCCGCCCAGTCCCCGTGGTCGCCGGTCTTGGACCCGTTCGTGTCGGTCACCTTCAGCAGCAGGTGCCGCGCGCCCGTCACGTCCACGTCGACCGGCACGGTCGCCGAGGCCCCCGTCACCTTGGGCGAGGTCCACAGCACCTTGCCGTCGGCCTCGACGGAGAAGGCGACCTCCCCGTACCCGTTGATCTCGTCGTCGATCCCGGCGTCCGCGGTCAACTTCGTGCACTGACCGCCGAGATAGACCTCGATGGCGGAGTCGGCGTGCACGCCGATCCCCTTCGCGTACGTCTTCCCGGCGAGGGTGAGCGGGTGCCCGTCGGCGGCGCCGGACTCGCCGTTGCTGCGGTCGCGTTCGGCGGGCCCGTACCCATTGGTCGACGACAGCCACACCAGATCGCTCGCCCAGGCGTCACCGGTGGGCGGCTGCGGCATCACGGAGACCCCGAACCGGCCCTGAGCGGTGCGCTGTTGACCGGCGGACCGGTACCGGGTGGTGGCAGTGAGCGTCTGCTCCCCCGCGGAGGCCGTCGCGGCCGGGGTGACGGCGACCTCGACGCGCCGGGTGGTCCCGGCGGGGACGCGGTCGACGGTCACGGGCGACCCGGCCTGCCAGCCTCCGGGCACACCCAGGGACACGGAGACGTCCGTGGCGTCCTGCGTGCCCGCGGTGACGTCGACGGCGACCTTCCCGGCCACGCCCGCACCCAGTTCCTGGCCCGCGGGGGCGCCCACCGCGGCAGCGGCGCCCGGCACGGCCCCGCCCACGGCGGCGGTGTCGCGCAGGTCGAGCGTGAAGGCCGTCCGGGTCGACAGCTTCCCGGTCTTCACGAGCACGACGCCGCCCCGGTCGTCCCGGTCGTAGAACCAGCCGCTCGCAGCCTTCTCGTACGCGCTCTTGGAGCCGAGCTGCGTCAACTGCTTCCCGTCGAGCCGGACTTGGCCCGGCGCGTCGGCGGTGTGCAGGGTGAAGGCGTACGGCCGGGAGCTCTGCTTCCCCGTGAACTCGCCCTCGCTCGCGCCGATCCGCACGCGCACATCGCCCGCGCCGGCCTTCGGCGCCGTGACCTCGGCGCGCTGCGTGGCATACGCGCCGTCGCGGTGCGCCCGCGTCACGCCGTCGTCCTCGTACAGCCGGAAGGACGAGTCGCCCTGCGGGTAGATGTCCCAGGCCACGGGCGAATCGGCGTCCCGGTCGGCGTACGAGCGGATGCCCGGCCACATCGGCACGGCGGCCCCGCCCTTCACGAACAGGGGCAGCGTGTCGAGCGGCGCGCTGTACCCGTCGATCGTGGTCGGCCCCTGGTACACGCGCCCGGTCCAGTAGTCGGTCCAGGTCCCCTTGGGCAGATAGATCCCGTCGCGCACGGCGGCATCCTTGTACACCGGGGCGACGAGGAAGTCCTCCCCGGTCAGGAACTCGTACTTGGCGGCGTCCGTGGCGGCCTTCGGGTCGTCCGGGTACTCGAGCGCGAGCGGCCGCACGGCCCCGACGCCCGTCTGCGTCGCCTCGTGCGCGTACGAGTAGAGGTACGGCAGCAGCGACTCGTGGAGCTTCAGGTACTTCCGGTTGATCGACGTGTACGGCTCGCCCTGCCGGAACGGCTGCTTGTCGCTCGCCGCCCAGCCGTCCATCGTCATGGTCACCGGCAGCAGCGACTTCCACTGCAGATCGCGTACGTACGTCTTGGGGCTGCCGCCGAAGATGCCGTCGATGTCACCCGTCGTGTAGGCGAGCCCGGACATGGTGGCACCGGCGTACGTCGGGATCTGCCAGCGGATGTAGTCCCAGGAACCGGACTGGTCGCCGGACCACTGCACCCCGCAGCGCTGCGCGCCCGCCCAGCTCTCGGGCGCCCAGGTGAAGCCGCGGGCATCGGAGTTGTCCTCGATGCCCTGGTAGGCGGCCTTGCAGCCGTCGAGCGCGAACTTGTATCCGGCGCCGACCCAGGCGACGTCGAGCTTGGCGACGCGCTGGCCCGCCTTCACCTGGTCGGCGATCTTGTCGATGCCGTCCTCGGTCCAGAGGCCGAGCTGCGTCTTGTTCGCCCGGAGTCCCTTGGAGGCCTCGGCGAGGTTCTCGTACCCGCAGCCGTAGCCGTCGTTGACGAGCATCCAGCCGAGCGGCATGTCGTTCGCCACGTACTGGTCGGAGATCTTCAGGGCGTCGAGCGTGTGCCGCTCACCGCGGTTGGCATTGTGCAAGTAGCAGTCGGCGTCGCCGACTTCGAGCCCGTAGACCGGCGGCAGGAACGGCTTGCCGGTGAGCTTCGTGTACTGCCCGATGACGTCCTTGGCGCTGTCGGAGCCGCTGCCCGCGAAGTAGTACGCGTCGAAGCGGCGCTCCTTGGCGGCGGCGGTGACGGGCTCGCCGAAGGTGTACGTGTTGGGTGCGTACGTGTTGCGGAAGACGCCGTATCCGGCCGAAGAGAGGTAGAAGGGAACGGAGTTGGGGTGCCCCCCGTCGTCCCAGTCGTAGTCGACCTCGGCCTCGACGGTCTGGCCGCGCAGCGAGGTGTTGCCGCGCCCGTTCTGCATGCCGACGCCGTAGTACTGCTCGTCGGCGCCGCGTCCGAGGGTCTGGGTGGTGGAGTCGGCGGTCCAGCTGATCGGCCGGGACTCGGACCACAGCTGCGTGCCGTCGTTCTTGAACAGGGCGAAACGCAAAGGGGACTTGTAGGCGCGCAGCGTGACCTTGCTGCTGCTCAGCTCGTACCGGTCCCCCTTGTCCTTCCACCGGGTCGCGGGCGCTTTGCCCTGCGGCAGGACGATGTCGTCGCCGGCCGGATCGGTGAACTCCCCGTCCGGGGCCACCTCGATCCGGAAGCTCTCACTGGACACGAAGCTGACGCGGGCCTCGGCGGCTCCGGCGTCGAACGTGTAGCGGGCCCCGTCGGCGTGGAACCCGGTGACGTCGCCGACGGAACCGGGTT
This sequence comes from Streptomyces sp. NPDC050085, assembly GCF_044460595.1. Lineage (NCBI taxonomy): Bacteria > Bacillati > Actinomycetota > Actinomycetes > Kitasatosporales > Streptomycetaceae > Streptomyces > Streptomyces sp. NPDC050085. The sequence goes on from NZ_JBITJZ010000029.1 coordinate 35,012, forward strand.
CATCGGCGGCCTGCGCGGACTGGCCGGGTCCGGCGAGCGCGGCCGAGAGGCCGAGGGCAGCGACGACGACCAGGGATCTGAGACGTCTCGGGCTGAACGTGCTCAATGCTGATTGCATGGGCTGTGTTTAGCGCAGAAACGAGCACGGCGCTAGGGTACGAGAAAGCCCCTCCGGCGATTGAGGAGCGGGGTGGGGGGGGGGGCCCCCCCCCCCCCACCCCCCCCCCCCCCGGGGGGGGGGGGCGGGGGGGGGGGGGGGGGGGCGACAACGCCCCCCCCCCCACCCCCGCCAACGCCCCCGACACCCCCCCCCCCCCCCCCACC
>NZ_JBITJZ010000030.1:0-30759 GCF_044460595.1 Streptomyces sp. NPDC050085
TCCAACGTCAGGTCATCCGCGAAATGCCGATCACCGGTCGCGTCCGGCACGTACTTCACGGTGACAACGATCCTCAAGCTCACGCCGGCTCTCCTCGCTCAGAGCGTCCTCAGGGTCCTGAAGGTCCTGTGGGCGCCAACGTATGGCACTCAGTTCCCCATGTAAAGGTACGTAGTGCCAAAGCGGCCCGTGCGGTGTTACGTTCCCGGCATGAGCGAGGCGCGCGAGGTCACCGGGTCACAGAAGAAGGCACCCATGCGGGAGGTGCTGGCCGAGGCGGCGTTCCAGTTGTTCCTGGAGCGCGGGTTCGAGCGGACGACCGTGGACGACATCGTGGCGCGGGCGGGTGTCGGGCGGCGCTCGTTCTTCCGGTACTTCCCCTCCAAGGACGACGCCGTCTTCCCGGACCACGAGAGCAGCCTGGCCGACATGACCGCGTTCCTCGACGCGGCGAGCGACGAACGCGACGCCGTCGACGTGGTGTGCGAAGCGACCATGATCGTGCTGCGGATGTACGCGGCGAACCCCGAATTCTCCGTGCAGCGCTACCGGTTGACCCGCGAGGTGCCGGGGCTGCGGGCGTACGAACTCTCCGTCGTGCGGCGTTACGAGCGCACGCTCGCGGGCTATCTGCGCCGCCGCTGGGAAGGTGTCGCGGACGGGGCGCTGCGCGCCGAGGTCGTGGCGGCGTCCGTCGTGGCCGCGCACAACAACGGGCTGCGCTCGTGGCTGGGTTCCGGCGGCGAGGGCGACGCCGAGGCCCGCGTGGAGCACGCGTTCGGGCTCGTCCGACAGGTGTGGGGCACGTCCGGCGAGGCCCCCGCGCCGGCCGTCGCGCAGGAGGAGGTCGTCGTCATGGTCGCGCCGAAGGGCGCCCCGATGTGGCGCGTCATCCAGCAGGTGGAGTCCGCCCTGCGGGAGAGCTGAGGAGGGGACCGAGTCGGCCCCCGAGCACAGCCGTGAGCAATTGAGGGTACTCGGTGTCTTTACCATTCGGCACTGAGTGCCATACGGTGAGGGGGCGCCGCGGCCGCAGCCCGGCGCGCACCGGGCGAGCGCGGGGAGGCCGAGCGATGTCAGGGGTTTTCGAGATGTCGACAGCAGCGACGATGTCCAGGGGTGGCGCCGGTGTCCTGGCGCCGCCGGCCGACGCGGACACCGGGTTCGCCTTCCAGCGGTGCCGCTGGTGCGCGACCCCGTCGTTCCGGCGGCTGCTCTGCCCCGTCTGCGCGTCCAGCGACCTGGAGACCGAGCACAGTGCGGGACCCGGCGTCGTGGTCCAGTCCCGGGTCGTCCACCGCGGCACCGGCGTCGCGCGCAACGAGTCGCTGGTCCGCTTCCCCGAGGACTTCGTCGTGCCCTGCCGCGTCGTGGGCACGGCCCCCCACCTCGTGTGGGTGGGGGCCACCGTGCGCCCGGCACGCGGTGCCAGGGTCGACTCCGGTGAGGTCGTCTTCGAGCTGCGCGACGATCCGACGGGCGACGACGACCTGCGCTGAGCGGGCCGCCGTCCCTGCCGCCGGGCCGGTCCCAACTCCCTTGTCAGCCCAGCATCTTGAGCAGCTCGGTGGCGAGCGGAGTGGACGACGCCGGGTTCTGGCCCGTGACCAGGTTGCGGTCGACGATCACGTGCGGCGCCCAGGGCTCACCGACCACCACGTTGACGCCGGCCTCGGTGAGGCGGTCCTGGAGCAGCCACTTCGCGCGCTCCGCGAGGCCGCCCTGGATCTCCTCGGCGTTCGTGAAGGCCGCGATGTCGTAGCCCCGGAACGTGTTGGTGCCGTCCGCGTCCGTCGCCGCGAGCAGCGCGGCCGGGCCGTGGCAGACCACGCCGAGCGGCTTGCCGCCGCGCAGGGCGTCGGTCAGCAGCCGGCCGGAGTCCGCGTGCACCGCGAGGTCCTCCATCGGGCCGTGCCCGCCGGGGTAGAAGACGGCGGCGTACTCGTCGAGGTCGACGTCCTCGATCCGGATCGGGCTCTTCAGCTCGGTCATCGCGGCGAGCGCGCTCGCCGTGCGCTCGGCGCCCTCGGGGCCGCCGTTGTACTCCGGCGCGAGGCTGCCCCGGTCGACGGGCGGCACCACACCGCCGGGCGTCGCCACGACGATCTCGTGCCCCGCCGCCTTGAAGGCCTCGTACGGGGCGACGGCCTCCTCGGCCCAGAAGCCGGTCGGGTGGAGGGTGCCGTCGGCGAGCGTCCAGTGGTCGGCGCCGGTCAGAACGAACAGGATCTTCGACATGAGTGTTGCTCCCAAGATGCGGGCCCGCAGATCGCCCCTGCGGCGATGCTCTCGACCGTAGGCCCGGTCACCCATCGGATTCCAATAGGCTCGGCCATGTGAGAGATAGGGAAGTCAATGGGTTGCACGGGCTGCCCGATCTGAACCTGCTGCGTACGTTCCTCGCGGTCTACCGGGCGGGCGCCTTCACCGCGGGTGCCCGGCTGCTCGGCCTTTCGCAGCCTACGGTCACCACGCAGATCCGGGCGCTCGAGACGCGGCTCGGCCGCGACCTGTTCGAGCGGCAGCCGCGCGGCGTCGCCCCGACCGCGTTCGCCGACGAACTGGCGGCGCGCGTCGGCGGTCCCCTCGACGAGCTCGGCGCGGTCGGCGGCCCCGGCGGCCTGCTCGGCGCCGGTGACGCGGACCCCGTGCACCTCGCGGGCCCGGCCGAGTACCTCTCGCACAGCGTGCTGCCGACGCTCGCCCCGCTCGTCGACCAGGGCGTACGGCTGCGTCTCGCGTTCGGCCTCACCGACGAGCTGCTCGAGGCGCTGCGTGCCGGGCGGCACGACCTGGTCGTCGCCACCGTCCGGCCGCGCGGGCGGAACCTGGCCGCGACGCCGCTCGACGACGAGGAGTTCGTGCTGGTCGCCGCCCCCGCCTGGGCCGAGCGCATCGGTGCCCGCCTGGCGAGCGAGGGTCCCGCCGCACTGAACGGCGTGCCCCTCGTCTCCTACGCCGACGACCTGCCGATCGTCCGCCGCTATTGGCGTCACGTCTTCGGCAGGCGCCTGGCCCGCACGCCCGCCGTCACGGTCCCCGACCTGCGCGGGGTCCGCGCGGCCGTCGCAGGCGGCGCCGGGTTCAGCGTGCTGCCCCGCTATCTGTGCGCCGACGACCTGGCCCGCGGCGCGCTGGTCCTGCTGCACGACCCGGCGGACGCCCCGATCAACACGGCCTTCCTCGTCCAGCGGCCGGGATCGTCGGCCAACCCGCACGTCACCCTCGTACGCGACCATCTCCTGAGGTCCGCACGAGGAGTGTGACGCCCCCTCAACTGCCCTGCGCCGTACCGGAGTCGGCGGCTTCCTTCGCGATCAGATCGAATTGCGCGCCCATCGCCGCGGACAGTGCCTGCGCCGCCGACAGCGGCCGGACCATCACCATGAAGTCGTCGATCAGACCGTCCTCGTCGAAGTGCAGGAAGTCGCACCCGGTGATCTTCCGGTCGCCGACCCTCGCCTCGAAGACGAGGGCGTGATCGCGCCCGTCGACGCTCTCGATCTCGCGCACGTAGCGGAAGTCCTCGAAGACGCGCGTGACGCCGCGCAGGATCGCCGACGTGATCGCCTTGCCCGGGTACGGCTTGAACACGACCGGGCTGGTGAACACCACGTCCTCGGCCAGCAGATCCTCGACCGCCGCCAGATCGCCCTTCTCCACCGCAGCGCGGAAGGGATGCATGACGCCACCTCGCTCTCGACCGTCACCCTCATTAGGCAACTAATTGAATAGGTGCGAGTGAGAATAATCGTCTCGCTGTAGAGTGTCCACATGTCTCTCAAGTACGCGGTCCTGGCCGCCCTGTTGGAGGGCGAGGCGTCCGGATATGACCTGGCGAAGATCTTCGACGTGTCCGTGTCGAACTTCTGGGCCGCGACGCCGCAGCAGCTGTACCGGGAGCTGGACCGGCTGGCGGGCGAGGGGCTGATCGACGCCCGCGTGGTGCCGCAGGAGCGCAGGCCTAACAAGCGGATGTTCACGCTGTCCACGGCGGGCCGCGCCGACCTCGCCGCGTTCACGGCGAAGCAGCCGAGGCCCATGGCGCTGCGCGACGAGCTGATGGTGAAGGTGCAGGCCGTCGACATCGGCGACCTGGACACGGTGCGCGCCCACATCGAGGAGCGGATGGCCTGGGCCGCCGGAAAGCTCGCCCGCTACGAGCGGGTGCGCCGGCATCTGCTCGGCGGCCTCGGCGAGGAGGAGTTCCTCGCCGAGGGGGAGCGCGTCGGCCCGTATCTGACGCTGATGGGCGGCATCGGCCTGGAGCAGGAGTATCTGCGCTGGGGGCGGCGCGTCCTGGAGATCCTGGAGCGCCGGGCCGCCGCCCGCCCTGCTCAGGCCTCGGGCTCGGAGTCCGGCTCGGTGAGCTGAAGCCCGTTCTCCCAGATCTTGTTGAGCGTCGTCACCAGACGCTCGTACGGGATGCGCTGCCCGAGCACGAACACCATGTACGCCATGCGGCTCACCATCACCGACAGGGCGTGCGCGGTCACCAGCGGATCCAGGCTCGCGTCCGCCGCGCCGCGCTCCTGCAGGGACCGGATCAGCTTGGCGTTGCGCCGCGCGAACGCGTTGCCCCGCTCGATGCGCAGCTGCATGAACTGCTCGTCGACCTGGGCGACTTGCTCGAAGAGCGCCATCAGGCGCGCGTTCTTCTTGTACGCGCGCAAGTACTCGCGGTTCGAGGCGTCGATCAGCTCGCGCGGGTCCGTGATCCCGGTGCGCTCGCGCAGATGCGGGTGGAGCATCTCCTCCTGCACCTGCTCGACGAGCGCCTGGAAGATCTCTTCCTTGCTGTTGAAGTACGTGTAGAACGAGCCCGAAGCGACCTTCGCCGCCTTGGAGATGTCGGTGATCCGGGCATCCAGGTAGCCGTCGCGCTCGAAGACCTCGCGGGCCGCGGCGATCAGGGCGCCACGGGTCCTGAGGCCGCGTGCGCTGCGCGGGGTGATCGGTTGCTTCTGGCCGCCGTCAGCGGCCGGGGCGTGGGCAGCCAAGGCGGTCCGTTCGTTCGTACGCCGGTCGGTGGCGGGGGATCGTATCAGCCGAGGCCCGCGAGGAACTTCAGGACCGCGGCGTTCACTTCCGCGGGCCGCTCCTGCTGGATCCAGTGGCCCGCGCCGTCCAGGACGACACGGCCGCGCAGATCGGTCAGCGTCGCCTCCAGCCTGTCGTCGGGCATGAACCGGGCGACCGGGTCCTTGGAACCGGTGACGAACAGCGCGGGACAGTCGATCGTCCGGCCCGCCAGCTCCGCCGTGCGTTCCCAGGTGCGGTCCAGGTTCCGGTAGTAGTTGAGGCCGCCGGTGAAACCGGTGCGCTCGAACGTCTCGACGTAGTGCGCGAGTTCGGCCTCGCCCATCCAGCGCGGGGGCCTCAACTCCTCCTCCGCCTCCGCACGCTCGGCCCACGCGGCCGACCAGACCTCGCGCGCCACCAGCGTCCTGCGCACGTCGCGCGACAGGGCCCGCTCGGCGACGCCCGGCTCCTGGAACCACACCATGTAGAAGTCGTCGCCGAGTCGCTTGCGCAGCACCGGCAGCGGCGCCACGGGGGAGCGGGGCGTCACGGGCACGCTCATCCCCACCACGGCCCGCACCCGCTCCGGGTGCAGCCACGCCATGTGCCACACGACCGAGGCACCCCAGTCGTGCCCGATGAACACCGCGTCGTCGGCGCCGACGTCGTCGAGGAGTCCGGCGAGATCCGCGCACAGGGTCGGCGCGTCGTACTCGGTCACGTCCTCGGGGCGCGAACTGCCGCCGTAGCCCCGCATGTCGGGCGCGAGCACCCGGTAGCCGGCGTCGGCCAGCGCGCCGATCTGGTGCCGCCAGGAGAACGCCAGCTCGGGAAAGCCGTGGCAGAGCACGACCAGGGGGCCGTCCTGCGGGCCGTGCTCGACGACGCGCAGCGTGATCCCGTTCGTCGCCACGTCGCGTGACGGCAGCTTCTCCCACGCGGCCGTCGATGTGTCCGTGCCCATCGGCGCAGCCCCTCCCGTTGAACTTGACGTTGGATTCGACCATACGCCCGATGAACCCTCCGCTCCAGCATTGAACCTGAACCCGGATTCAAGTACGTTCCGACACGGAAGAGCGACGAGCGGTACGGACGGGCCGTACGGACGAGCGACGGGGTGGCGCCATGGCGGGAACCGGTAAGCGCACGGCGGTGCTCTTCGACTTCGGCGGGGTGCTCACCACGAGCGTCGTCGCCGCCTTCGAGGACCTGGGCCGCGAGCTCGGCGACGAACCGCGGCTCCTCCTGCGCCTGTTCGCGAAGGACGCCGCCAGCGGCGCGCTGCTCGTCGCGCACGAGGAAGGGCGCATCGGACAGCGGGAGTTCGAGGACGGACTCGTGACCCGGCTGCGCGCGCACGGCGTGGATCCGGGGGACGGGCCGGGACTCGTCGGCCGGCTCCAGGCGCGGCTCGGACCGGACCCCGACACCCTCGCGCTCGTGGCGCGGCTGCGCGCCGACGGCCATCGCGTCGGGTTGCTGTCCAACTCGCTCGGCGACGACTGCTACGCGGGCTTCGACCTGCCCGCCCTGTTCGACGCCGTCACCGTCTCCCGCGACATCGGCGTGCGCAAACCCTCGCGGCGCGCGTACGCGATCGCCTGCGAGCGGCTCGGCGCCGACCCGGGGGAGACCGTCATGGTCGACGACCTGGAACAGAACATCACGGCCGCGGCCCGGCTCGGCATCGCCGGGGTGGTGCACCGCGACGCCGCCACGACATCGGCCGAACTCGCCGCCCTGATGGGCGGGTTGGGCCACAAGTAATGGGATCGCCAGTGATCGGGCCATCAGTGATGGGGCCATCAGCGAGAGGGAGAACCGTGTACGAGATGTCCGACAGGGCCAAGGAGTACCAGGACAAGCTGCTCGCCTTCATGGACGAGCACGTCTACCCGGCCGAGGCGGTGTACGCCGCGCAGATGGCCGAGTCGGGCGACCCGCACTTCCACCCGCCGGTCATCGAGGAGCTGAAGACCGAGGCGAAGAAGCGCGGCCTGTGGAACCTCTTCCACCCGCACCCCGAGTGGGGTCCCGGCCTGACCAACCTCGAGTACGCTCCGCTCGCCGAGATCATGGGCCGCAGCGCTCACCTCGCACCCGAGGCCACGAACTGCAACGCGCCCGACACCGGCAACATGGAGGTCCTCACCCTCTTCGGGACGGACGAGCACAAGGAGAAGTGGCTGAAGCCGCTGCTCGACGGGGAGATCGCCTCCGCGTTCGCCATGACCGAGCCCGCGGTGGCCAGTTCGGACGCGAGCAACATCCAGATGCGGATGGAGGCCGACGGCGACGATTACGTCCTCAACGGCCGCAAGTGGTGGACCTCGAACGCCCTGCACCCGCACTGCAAGGTCCTCATCGTCATGGGCAAGACCGACCCCGACGGGCCCGCCTTCCGCCAGCAGTCGATGATGGTCGTGCCGCTCGACACCCCCGGCGTCACCGTCCTGCGCGGCCTGCCCGTCTTCGGCTACCAGGACCGCGAGGGCCACGCCGAGGTGCTCTTCGAGAACGTACGGGTGCCGCGCACCGCGCTGCTCGCCGGCGAGGGCGACGGGTTCATGATCAGCCAGGCGCGGCTCGGCCCCGGCCGGATCCACCACTGCATGCGCTCCCTCGGCATGGCCGAGCGCGCCCTCGACCTGATGATCGACCGCGCGCAGGCCCGCACCGCCTTCGGCGCCCCGATCGCGGAGCGCGCCAACATCCAGGACTGGATCGCCGAGTCCCGCATCGAGATCGACATGGCGCGCCTGCTCACGCTCAAGGCCGCGTACCTGATGGACACCGTCGGCAACAAGCAGGCCCGCACCGAGATCGCGGCCATCAAGGTCGCCGCGCCCGAGGTCGCCCTGAAGGTCGTCGACCGCGCGATCCAGGTGCACGGCGGCGCGGGCGTCAGCGACGACTTCCCGCTCGCGAGCATGTACGCGCACCTGCGTACGCTGCGTCTTGCCGACGGGCCCGACGAGGTGCACAAGCGGACCATCGCGCGGCGTGAGCTGCGGCGCAGGGAGTCGCAGCGGAACGCCTAAAGTCCGGGCAAACTGCCTGAATTCGATCAGCAAAATGTATGTTTCACCTTCGTCTGTTCTCCCTCGTGCGGGTGAATCGGTGCAGGTCACCGAGGCGGTAGTCGATCTAGGTTCGGCAGTGATCGGCTCACGCCGCCATCCGCCTTGGAGAGGTCATGTCCTACGCCTCCGTCCCCGATACCTCCTTCCCGCACGACGAATCCGAACCACGCGCCGTCTACGACGCGATCCGCGACGAACTGCTCCTCGACGGACGCAGCCGCCTCAACCTCGCCACCTTCGGCACCACGTGGATGGAGGACGAGGCGCGGCTGCTCATGTCCGAGACCGCCGACAAGAACCTCGTCGACACCGACGAGTACCCGCAGGTCGCCGACATGGAGGCGCGCTGCGTACGGATGCTCGCCGACCTGTGGCACGCGCCCGACCCGGCGCGTGCCACGGGCTGCTCCACCACCGGCTCCAGCGAGGCCGCGATGCTCGCCGGGCTCGCGCTCAAGCGCCGCTGGGAGCAGCGGCGCAGGGCCGCGGGCCGCGACACCGCACGTCCCAACATCGTCGCGGGCGCCAACGTCCAGGTCTGCTGGAAGAAGTTCTGCTCCTACTTCGACGTCGAAGCACGCCTGGTGCCGCTCGCCCCGGGCCGGCTGCACCTGACCCCCGACCAGCTCGGCCAGTACTGCGACGAGCGCACCATCGGCGTCGTCGGCATCCTCGGCTCCACCTTCGACGGTTCCTACGAGCCCATCGCCGACCTGTGTCTCGCCCTCGACGGCATCGAGCACGTCACCGGGCACGACATCCCCGTCCACGTCGACGGCGCCTCGGGCGCGCTCGTCGCCCCGTTCATCGACCCGGACCTCCTCTGGGACTTCCAGCTCGCCCGCGTCGCCTCCATCAACACCTCGGGGCACAAGTACGGGCAGGTCTTCCCCGGTCTCGGCTGGGCCCTGTGGCGGGACGCGGACGCCCTGCCCGCGGACCTGGTCCACCACGTCGACTACCTGGGCGGCGAGATGAACACGTTCTCGCTCACCTTCACCCGCCCCGCCTCCCACGTCGCCGCGCAGTACTACACCTTCCACCGCTACGGGCGCGAAGGGCTGCGCCGCCTGCACCTCGCCTCGCGCCGCACCGCGCGCAGCCTCGCCGCGGGCATCGCCGAGCTCGACCTGTTCGAACTGCTCACCGACGGCGGCCAGTTGCCCGCCTTCGCGTTCCGCCTCACCGATGCCGCCCACGCACTCGGCCTGCACGAACGCGGCATCGCCCTGGCCATGCGCGCCCGCGGCTGGCAAGTGCCCGCCTATCCGCTGCCCACCGGGCTGTCCGGCACCTGGGCGCTGCGCGTGGTGGTCCGCACCGGATTCACCCCCCGCCTAGCCGAGCTCTTCCTGGACGACCTGCGGCACGCCGCGGGCACGCTCGCCGGGGCCGCCGTGCTGACGGCCGCTCCGTTGCAGGAGGCCGAGGCCGCCGTGACCCCCTGATCCCTCAGCTCCGATCCGTCAACAACGCGCAGGGACGCGGGGGTTGCTGGGGGTGGTCCTCCAGGTGAAGGGTGCGCAAGGATGGAGGCATGACCGCGGCCCAGCGCGCCATGACCGAACTCGGGACATGGCCGAACCTGGTAAGTGGCCCACCCCGCTGCTCGGTGGGGCACGCGTTCTGCGCGGCGGGCCACGAACTCGTCCACTTCCACGCCGACGACAGCGCCGATCTGTACCTCACCTCGACGGCGGTGCAGCGGCTCCTTCCGCAACTGCGGCACAACAGTGCGATCCGCGTCCGGCCGGGCGACTCCTGGATCACGGTGCTCCTCGAGTGCGACACGGACGTACACCTGCTGCTGAGCCTGGTCAGTGTCGCCCTCAAGGAGCACGACGCCCACGCCTGCCCGTCAACGGCGTGCGACTGGGAACGGCCGCGCGCGTCCTAGGAGTTGATGCCTGCCTCCAGGGGTCATCCTTCTAGGCGTCCTCGGAGAACCGGTCGCCGAGCTGCTGCAGCCGTGACTCCTCCAGATCGAGGACGTGGTGGGCGTCGGTGAGCGCACGCGAGCTGTACGTTCCTCGCGTGCGCGCCGCGAGCAGGGCGTCGCGCTCCGCGGAGATGACTCGCAGCCGCAACCGCATGTACGTGCCGCGCGCCTCGGCGCTCGGCCCGGACCGCGGCTCCGGCTCGTCGTTCTCGTCCCCGTCCCCGTCCCCGTCCCCGTCTCCGTCCCCGTTCTGTTGCGCCGGGCGGATCAGGCCGTCCGTGCGGACCCGGTCGACGATCCACGGTTCGACCTCCCCGTCCGCCACCTCCTCGTCCAGGGCCTCGGTCGCCGCCTCGGACATCTCGCCGATCAGCTGCCGGAACTCGTCGATCCGGCGCTCGGGATCGTCGCCCGGGATGCGAACGGTGCGGATCACCGCAGGCAGCGTCAGGCCTTGCAGGAGCAGCGTCGTGGCCGCCACCACGAACGCAATGAGGATCAACTGCGGCCGGTACGGGGTGTCTTCGGGCAGCGTCTGCGCCGCGGCGACCGTGATCGCGCCGCGCATCCCGGACCAGGCGAGGACGACGCCGCCCTGCCAGCCCAGCGTCTCGTTGAGCCGGAAGTCGATGTCGGCGCCGACCCGCGTCACCCGCCGCTCGATCCGCGCCTTCTTGCGCGGCGTGAACCGCTCGCCCAGGTCGAAGGTGTCGATGCGCTCCTGCCACCGCTCGATGAACGGCTTCGCCGCGGCCGCCCGGCGCTCGTCCCGGCGCAACATCGCCACCAGCGGTGCCACGAACACCATGCGCACGACGATGACGAGCCCGGTCACCGCGAGTCCGTAGAGCACGACGCGGCCCGCGCCCAGGCCGTTCTGGTGCGCCCTGGCCTCGTCGAACAGCGTCTTCAGGCCGAGCCCCATCAGCAGGAAGACCGCGCTCTCCAGGAGGAAGGCGAGCGTGCGCCAGTTCATGGTCTCGGTGATCCGGTCCTGGGCCCGCAGCCACCGCGGGCTCAGATGCCCCGTCACCACACCGGTCACGACGACGGCGAGCACCCCCGACGCGTCGAACTCCTCGGCCGGCACGTACGCCACGAACGGCACGACGAAGGAGATCGCCGTGTTCAGGACCGAGTCGGCGAGCAGAGCCCGTACGCGTACGTTGACCAGGCCGACGACCACCCCGACCACCACGGCGACGACCACCGAGACCACGAACTTCCCGGCCACGCCCCACAGCGACACCGCGCCCGCGAGCGCGGCGACCGCCGAGCGCAGCAGCACCAGGGCCGAGGCGTCGTTGACCAGCCCCTCGCCCTCCAGGAGGGTCAACAGGCGGGAGGGCAGGCCGAGTTTGCGGCCCACCGAGGTCGCGGCGACGGCGTCCGTCGGGCTGACCACCGCGCCGAGCGCGAACGCGGCGGGCCAGCCGACGTCCGGCAGCAGCAGGTGCACGAGCCAGCCCGCGCCCAGCGTCGACACGGCGACCAGCAGCACCGCGAGGCCCGTGATGGCCTTCCAGTCGCGCCGGAAGTCCTGCGCGGGCATGTTGACGGCGGAGGAGTACAGCAGCGGCGGCAGCACCCCGGCCAGGATCCACTCCGGTTCGACGTCCGGCACCGGCACGCCGGGCACGAAGCTCAGGGCGATGCCGACGACGACCAGGCTCAGCGGCGCGGCCAGTCCCAGGCGCTGGGAGAAGGCCGCGACGGCCACGATGCTCGCGACACCGACGACGGCGATCAGGGTCAGTTCCATGCCGCCGCCACCCCCGGCCCGGCGCTGCTCGACCTGCCTCTTCTGCCGGTTCTGCCAGTCCTGCCTGTTCTGTCTGTCCTGCCTGTTCTGTGCATGCGGGCATTGTGTCGGCCCGGTTCGCGTGTGCCGGGAGCCCCGCCGATATCGCCGTGGGCGAAGCCGGGCCCCGGGCGGTCCCGGCCCCCGTACGCTGAGCCGATGACCAACCACGAGACCCTCAGGCCCCGTTCCGCCACCGCTCAGGAGCCGCTGTGGCGGGACGTCGTCGGGGACGTGCTGCGCCGCCGCCGACGCGACCAGGGCCGGACCCTGCAGGACGTCGCCGACGTCGCCGGGATCTCCATGCCCTACCTCTCCGAGGTCGAGCGGGGCCGCAAGGAGGCCTCGTCGGAGATGCTCGCCGCCGTCGCGGGGGCGCTCGGCCTCGGGCTCGTCGACGTACTGGCGCTCGCACAGCGCGAGTTGGCGCACGCGACGCGGCTGCGCAGGCCGGTCCCCGTCGTGTCGGTCGTCGCGGTGGCCGCCCCGGTCACCTCGCGCGCGGCGGTCGGCGCCCGGGGCGCGGGGACGGTCTGCCTCGCCGCCTGAGGCGCGTCGGCGTCAGCCCTCTTCGAGGATGCGGACGAGCACGGGCACGTGGCTGTGCTCGACGTCCTTCACCGACGTCACCAGCGTGGCCGGGCCCTGCTCGGCCAACGCCCGCACATGGTCGAGGAGTTGCGTGCGGTCGGGGTCCGACAGCTCTGCGCGGTAGCGCTCCGCGAACGCGTCGTAGCGGTGCTCCCGGTCCTCGTGGTACCAGGTGCGCAGCTCCTTGGACGGCGTCAGGTCCTTGAGCCACTCGTCCACGGCGGCCCGCTCCTTGGAGATGCCGCGCGGCCACAGCCGGTCGACGAGCAGGCGCTTGCCGTCCGAGGGGGTCGGGGGGTCGTAGACGCGGCGGACCTGGAACGGGCTCATGGGCTCATTGTGCGTCCCGCCCGGCACTCCCGCTCACCCGTGCGGCCCCGCTCCGGTGGCGGGAGTCCGGTGGCCGTGCGAAGAGTCGGACATGACCCAAGCACCGTACGACCCGCAGACCCCGCACCGCAGCGCAGGCGAGGAGGAGCCTCCGCGCCGCCCGGAGGGACCCCTCGGCCGACTCGCGGGCGCCGCCTGGCAGGCGGTCCTGCTCGCCGGCGTCGCGGCGCTGATCCTCGGTGTGCTCGTCCTCGTCTGGCCCGGTGCGTCCCTGTGGGCGGCGGGCATCCTGTTCGGCCTCTATCTCGTGATCAGTGGTGCTTTCCAGCTGGTCACGGCCTTCGGGACGCACGTCACGACCGGGCTGCGCGTGATGGCGTTCATCAGCGGCGCCGTCTCGATCCTGCTCGGTCTGTTCTGCTTCCGCGGCGCGATGCAGTCGATCCTGCTGCTCGGCCTGTGGATCGGCATCGGCTGGCTGTTCCGCGGGATCACGCAGACCGCCGCGGCCGTCTCCGACCCGGCGATGCCCGCGCGCGGCTGGCAGATCTTCCTGGGGATCGTCAGCGCGATGGCCGGCATCGTGCTGATCGTCTCGCCGTTCGAGTCGGTCGCCGTCCTCACCCTCGTCGGCGGCTGCTGGCTGGTGGCGATGGGCGTCGTGGAGATCGTCGAGGCGTTCATGCTGCGCGGCAAGGCGAAGCACATCCCGCCCGGCGTCTGAAGCCGTACGCCGGCCGTGCCCCGCACACGGCCGTGCCCCGCACACGCCTGTGCCCCGCGCTCGACGACGAGCGCGGGGCACAGGCGCGTACGGCTCAGACGCCGACGGCCTCCTCCAGCTCCTCCTCGACCTGCTCCTCCTCGGCCTCGTTGTCCTCCTCGTTCTCTTCCTGTCCGTGCTTGTCGGCGGCCTGAGAGGCGAGAGCCCTCTCCTGCCGGTGCTCGGCCAGCGCCGCGACGGCGAACACCACCGCGCCCGCGACGAGCCACGCCACCAGCGTTCCCACGTAGCGGCCCAGGTCGTAGTGGTCGAAGTAGAGGAGGCTGCGGGCGCCCTCGACGAAGCCCGCGCCGTTCCAGAAGGCGTGCAGGCTGCCGAAGAACCCGTTCTGCAGCTCGGGCCGGAAGATCCCGCCGGAGCTGGTGAAGTTGAGCATCACGAACAGCACCATCACCGCGAGCGTCGTCCACCGCTTCAGGAACGTGTGCAGACCCACGCCGACCAGCAGGATGCCCGCCGAGTACAGCCAGGCCATGCCCCACAGGCCCCACAGACTCGTGTGCGCGAGGTGGAAGACCGGTCCCGCGAACGCCGCGCCGATCAGGCTCACCACCGCCGAGACGCCGACCACGAGGAGCCCTCGCGTGCGCATCCGCAGGGCCGCGCCCGCGCCGCCGAGCACCGCCACCGACGCGTACGAGCCGATGCTGAGCGCGACGAGGAGGAAGAACAGGCCCTGGCCCGTCGGGTCGTCGGACACCGGCGGTGCCACGTCCGTGACCTTCAGCGGCTGCCCCTGCTGTGCGGCGACCGGCGTGAAGATCTTCTCGACGACGGAGACCGTCGTGTCGGACCCGGCCGAGGCCACGACGAGCTCGGGGCTCTTGCCGCCGAGCACGTACGCGCCGTCGATGGTGCGCGTCCTGAGCTGGTCGACGGCGGCGGCGCGCGTGTCGAGCGTGCGGACGTCGAGGGCGTCGCCCGCCTTGTCCTTCACGGTCTGCGCGAACACCTTCGCCTCGGGCCCCGCCCCGACGACGGCGACCGGCAGATGGTGCGGCTCGGGGGACGCGAACGCGCCCAGATAGGCAAGCCCCATGCCCACGCACATCAGGAGCGGCGTGAGCAGGTGCGTGAGCACGTGGCGCAGGGCGGGGTTGTGCGCGCCGCGTACCACCCCGCGCACGGCACCCGCGCCCTCGGACCGATGAGCTCTGTGGTCGGCGGGCATGGGCAGGACCTCCATGGGTTGGCTTATGCAACTCTTAATCGAGTTGTACTCTACAACCACATGGCGGGGAGGTGGGCGGAGCGGGGTGTGAGCATCGACACCCGGCCGGGCCGGGGAGGTGGGGCCGGAGGGTCAGGCGGGGCGCGGCAGGGGGTGGTCCTCGAAAGCGCCCGGCGCGGCAGCGGAATGCTGCTCGTCCTCGGACTCGTACGCACGGAGCCGGTCGCGCAGTGCGCGCAGGCGCAGGCTCGTGTCGTACAGATAGCGGACCTTCGTCCGCATCACCCACGGCTCGATCGGTTTGACGACGTAGTCGGCGACGCCGAGCTCGAAGGCCCGCACGGCGAGCGTGGGATCCTGGCCCGCGCCGGTGATCAGCATGATCGGTATGTCCTGGGTCTGTTCGAGGCGCGCCATGTAGTGCGCCACCTCGAACCCGCTGACGTCGGGCATCAGCACGTCCAGGAGGACCACCGCGATGCCGCCGCGCAGGACGGCCTTGAGGGCGTCGTCCCCGTTGTTCGCCCGGTCCACGGGATAGCCGAGCGGGGCGAGGGCGCTCTCCATCGCGAAGAGCGTGTCGTCGCGGTCGTCGACGACGAGGATCTTGGGTCGTGCAGCGGTGGGCATCGCCAGGGGCCTCCCCTCGTCGGCATCGACAGCATATGCCGGAACACGGGCGGCGGAAGGGTGCTCTCAGCTCTCGCCGTCTGCTTGTTCGAGGCCCAAGTCCCTTGCGGTGGCGGGATTTTGAGGGTCCCGGTCGTCGTTACGGACCCGGCCGTCATCGTGGATCAGGGCGCTGACCTCGGGCTAGGGCGTGCGGCAGTGTGGTGTGCGGGGGCCGGAGCGGACGGACCGATCGACTCTCGGCCAGATCTGAATCGATTCGGCTTGTAGACGGCCCCGTGGACGGTCTTCCGCGTTCACCGGGCGATCGAAGGTGTGCACATTGCGTCAAGTGGCGTGCGGGGCGTCGGTGTTGAGCCGCAGGTCCGGGGCCGTCGCGCGCCGCGTCACCCGTCCTCCTCGGTGTGCCGCCGGCGGGCCCAGGCGGGCAGGGCGAACCAGCACAGCAGGTACCAGGCGAGGATCACCGCCACGAGGGCCGGGGCCAGGGCGTCGTGCAGGGCGACGCGCAGGATCAGGAACAGGGCCGAGACCAGCGTGCACAGCAGCAGGACCAGACCGGCGAAGGTGAGCCGGGACGCCCAGACCACCGCCCGGGGTTTGATCCGGCGGCCGGAGACGAGGCGGTGGAAGGAGACGGGGCCGATCAGGGCGCCGGTCGCGGCGGAACCGAGCAGGACCGTGATGACGTACAACGTCCGGTCGGTGTCCGAGAGTTGGGGGAAGCGCGGGGTGAACACCACGGTGAGCAGGAAGCCGAACAGGATCTGCACGCCGGTCAGTGCCACGCGCAGTTCCTGTACGAGCTCCGCCCACTGCCGGTCCGCCCGCTCCTCGACGGTCTCGCTGCGGCCGCCCCCGCTCTCCAACTGGTCCATCCGGCCCGGGTACCCACGCCGGGGGCCTTCTCCCAACGGGCTGTCAACGGGCCTGCGCGGACGGGTGGTCGCGCGTGTGGTGCGGTGCCTCCACCACGTCGAGGAACACCTGGTCCGCCTCGGGCCACCGCTCGCGCACGGACCGCTTGATGCGCTCGCTGACCAGTTCCAGGCGCTCGCTGTCGATGCCGGGGGAGAGGTCGACGCGGGCCGCGACGAGCGTCGAGTCGAGGCCCAGGCGCATCGTGTGCAGGGCGGCCACGTAGTCGATCTCCGGCTGGGCGTCGAGGAGTTCGCGGATGCCGCGGCTCAGCTCCGGGTCGACCGCCTCCCCGATCAGCTGGTCCCGGGCGCTGCGGCCGAGGCGGTACGCCACGTACACCAGAAGCAGCCCAATCGCCAGGGACGCACAGCCCTCCCAGGCGACGTCGCCGGTCAGGTGGTGCAGGGCCAGGCCGCCCGCGGCGAGCAGCACCCCGATCACCGCCGTGCCGTCCTCGGCGAGGACCGTGCGCAGCGCCGGATCCGAGCCGATACCGTCCCCGGGCTTGCTGCGGACCTGGTGCACGGCGCGCAGCAGCGAGCCGCCCTCGGCGAGCAGCGCCACCCCCAGCACGGCGAGCCCCACCACATAGCCCGTGTACGACTCCTCCTGGCCGGGCGACGTCAGCGCCTCGTACGCCTGGAAGAACGAGAAGCAGCCGCCCATCACGAAGATGCCGACCGCGGCGAGCAAGGACCAGAAGAACCGCTCCTTGCCGTACCCGAACGGATGCCGGTGGTCAGGGGGGCGGCGGCTGCGGCGCACCGCCGCGAGGAGGAACACCTCGTTGAGGCTGTCGGCCACCGAGTGCGCGGCCTCCGAAAGGAGAGCGGGAGACGCGGAGATCAGCCCGCCGACAGCCTTCGCGACGGCGATCAGCAGATTGGCGCAGAGGGCCACCAGGACCGTGAGCCGGGTCTTGCGATCCTCCCGCGCATCGGAGTTCGTGTTCTTGGTCACGTCGTCAACTCGCAGTGTATGGAGGGCAATTGAGGGCACTCGGTGCGTCGAGGAGGTAGTGACTGTGATTGCTGTCCTGTTGGTTCTGCTGCTTGCGCTGGTCCTCTTCGGTGCCGGGTTCGCGGTGAAACTGCTGTGGTGGGTGGCGCTGGCCGTGCTGGTGGTGTGGCTGCTCGGATTCCTGCTGCGCGGTACGACGGCACATGGAGCGAGGTCGCGTTGGTACCGGTGGTGAGGCGCCGGTGGCCGAGGCACCGCCGGTGAGTATCCGTACGCCCCTGCCGTAAACCAAACGCCTTGCAGTCCCCACGCACGAGGCCGGCCGGATCCCTGGATCCGGCCGGCCCTTCTCCGGTTTGCCCGGCGGTGATCCGGCTACCCGCCACGGACGTACACGTACTCCGCACAGCACGCAAAGGAGCCGGACCGGTGACCTCCCTGGCCAAGCCCCCGTATCTCCGTGCCGCGCCGGCCGAACCGGCCAAGGACGCTCTCGTCCGCTTCCTCGAGGACCGATTCGCCTGCGCGCAGGCCTGCATCGAGTGCGCCCGGGCCGGCGCCCTGCTGGTCACCGCCATCGAACCGGTGGCCGCCGCTCAGCCGGTGCACGGCCCCGTACACCCCACCCGCGCCGAGCCGTCCGCGGTGCGGCACGGGCTGCGGCGCCCCCTCCTGCTGTGCGTCGAGGTCTGCGACGCGACCTGCCGGATGCTGTCGGAGGAGGGGCACCAGGACGAGTACGGGCTGCGCCTCCAGGCCGAGTGGTGCCGCGCCGTCGCGCTGGAGTGCGCGCACGCCTGCGACCGGACGCCGGACGCCGCGGCCTGCGCCGAGCGGTGCCGGGCCTGCGCCCGTGCCTGCAGCGACTTCCTGGCGAACCTGGGCTGACGGCCCGTGCCCGGCACGGGCACGGGCACGGCGATCCGCAAGATCACCTGACGAATGATCAGCCCCCGGCATTCCCTATTTCTGGAACGAGTTCTACTGTGTGCGCCGTCAAGCCCGCGCCGACGCCGCCCAGTTGACCGCCAGGAGGGGCCGTGCACCTCGAATACACGCCCGAGCAGCAGCAGTTGCGCACCGAGCTGCGCGCCTACTTCGCCGATCTCGTACCCGACAACGCCTACGCCCGCTACGAGGACCCGGCCGCCCAGAAGCGGTTCTACCGCGAGACCGTGCGCCGCCTCGGCTCCGACGGCTGGCTCGGGGTGGGCTGGCCGAAGGAGTACGGCGGCCGGGGCCTGAGCCCCATGGAGCAGTTCATCTTCTTCGACGAGGCCGCCCAGGCGGGCGTCCCGCTGCCGCTGATGGCGCTCAACACCGTCGGCCCGACGATCATGCAGTTCGGCACCGACGAGCAGAAGGAGTTCTTCCTGCCGAAGGTCCTCGCCGGGGAGATCGACTTCGCGATCGGCTACAGCGAACCCGACGCGGGCACGGACCTCGCCGCGCTCAAGACGCGGGCCGTGCGCGACGGCGACGACTACGTCGTGAACGGGCAGAAGATCTGGACGACCAACGGGGACACCGCCGACTGGGTCTGGCTCGCCGTGCGCACCGACCCCGACGCCCCGCCGCACAAGGGCATCACCATGCTGCTCGTGCCGACGTCCGACCCCGGCTACACCTGCACCGTCATCAACACCCTCGCCTCGCACGACACCACGGCCAGCTACTACGAGGACATCCGCGTGCCCGTCTCCCGCCGCGTCGGCGACGAGAACAAGGGCTGGCGCCTGATCACCAACCAGCTCAACCACGAGCGCGTCACCCTCGCCGCGCACGGCACCATGGCGATCCGCGCCCTGCACGACGTGCAGCGCTGGGCCATGGAGACCAAGCTCGCCGACGGCCGCCGCGTCATCGACCTCGGCTGGGTGCGCAAGCGCCTCGCGCAGACCCACACCAAGCTCGACGCGATGAAACTCCTCAACTGGCAGATGGTGAACGCCGTCCAGGAAGGCACCCTCACGCCGCAGGACGCCTCCGCCGTGAAGGTCTACGGCTCGGAGGCGCGCCGCGACGCGTACGCCTGGCTGATGGAGGTCGTGGCCGCGGCGGGCGCGCTGAAGGAGGGCAGCGCGGGCGCCGTGCTCCACGGGGAGCTGGAGCGCGGCTACCGCTCGGCGGTCATCTTCACCTTCGGCGGCGGCAACAACGAGATCCAGCGCGAGATCATCTCGTGGATCGGCCTGGGGATGCCGCGCGTACGCCGATGACGGACTGCGACCACGGATGCCAGTCGGCACATCCCGGGGGCGGTGGGCACCGGACGGATGCGCGGAGCCGTCCGGGTCGGTCACGCGTCCTTGTGGGAGTCCAACCGGGCGGCGATGACGGCCGCTTGGACACGACGGTGGACCCCGAGCTTCCCCAGGAGCCGGGAGATGTTGTTCTTCACGGTCTTCTCTGACAGGAAGAGGCGCTGTCCGATCTCCCGGTTGGTCAAGCCCTCGCCGATGAGTGCGAGGATGTCGCGTTCGCGCGCGGAGAGCTTCTCCACCTCGGCGGGCTCGTGCGGCGAAGACGTCTCCTCCGGCGTCCGCAGCGACTGCATCAGGCGTGCGGTCGTGGCCGGGTCGAGCATGGACTGCCCCGCGGCCACGGTGCGTACGGCCACGTTCAGGTCCGCCCCTCTGATCTGCTTGAGCACGTAGCCCGAGGCACCCGCCATGATCGCGTCGAGCAGTGCGTCCTCGTCGTCGAAGGACGTCAGCATGAGGCAGGCCGTGTCCGGCAGCGCGGAGCGCAGTTCACGGCAGACGCTGATGCCGTCCATGTCCGGCAGCCTGACGTCGAGCACGTCGACATCAGGCTGGAGAGCGGGTGCCCGTACGAGTGCCTGCCGCCCGGTGGCGGCCTCGCCGATCACCCGGATGTCGGGCTCCGAATCCAGCAGGTCGGCCAGGCCGCGGCGGACGACCTCGTGGTCGTCGAGGAGGAACACCTTGATGGGGTTCTCTGCGCTGAACTTCTTTGTCGCGCCGGTCATACGGAGCCTCCTGCGGCAGGTCTGCGTGCGGATGGTGCGCGCGCCGTTCGGTTCGATCCTCACGCCCTGCGCTGTGGTCGTCGACGGATCTGCGGTCAATTCTCGGCAGGATCTCCGCGGGCAGCGGTTCGTCGGTGGCTCGGTCGTCCTGTGCCGCAGCCGCGATCCCCTTTTGGTGATGTCGGTACCGACGGGACACCGGGTGATGCATCGGCCGCAGCCACTGGGCGGGGCCAACGACCACCACTTCGGGCACCGTTCGGCGGCCCTGGCCGTGGGTCAGTCCGGCACCACGGCCACCGCGCCGTGCGCCTGTCCGACGAGCGACAGGAGCAAAGGGCCGAGTCCGTGGTGGTGACGGCCGACCACCAGCAGCTCGGCCCTCTCGGACGCGGCGAGCAGCGCACGGTCCGGCGCCAGGAGCACGACGTCCTCCCACACCCGCACCTGCGGGTACTTCTCCTGCCAGGGGCGCAGCGCGTCGGACAACGACTGCGCCTCGTGGCCCTCCCAGGTGGCCCGCCGCTGCGCCAGAGGCGGCGGCGGGCCGGTCGGCACCGCCGCACGCCAGGCCCGGACCGCGCGCAGCCTCGTCTGCCGGCTCCGGGCGCGTTCGAACGCGAACTCCAGTGCGTGGTGGGGCAGTTGAGATGGGCCGACGCCCACGGCGACCCGGTCGGCCCGCCTGGCGCCGCCGCTCCACAGCCCGCTGGGCACCAGGACCACGGGCCCGGGGGAGCGGTCGGCCGCTTCGCGGGCCACCGCGCCGAGGGCGGGTGCCGTGTGACCGCCGACGCCTCGCACGCCGAGAACGAGCAGGGCCGACCCCCGGGCCTGCTCCAGGAGAACGGGCGCCGGTGAGCCGCTGCCGTGCACCGCCTCCACCACCAGTCCCGGGTAGCGGGCGCGCAGGTTCCGGGCGGCGCGCGAACTCTGGTTGCCGGCGCCGGCGGGGCCCACCTGCACCACGCGTAGGATCGCTGCCTGCCGGTATGCCTCGTCGGCGGCCCACTGCGCGGCCGCGTCCGCACGGATCGAGCCGTCGACTCCGACCACCACGCGTCGATCGACCATGGCCATGATGCTCACCCCGGGCTTCCCGGGCTCCTGCATGTCGCGACGGTCGTCACACCGGAGCGGGACCGCTCGCTCGGGAACCACAGTGCGGTGTCTCGGCCGACCCACGTCACACGACGGGGCCGGCGCACTCCCAACAGCTCGCGTCCCCCTCTCAGCTCGGGTCCCGCTGCACCGGAATGGTCCGCGAGCTCCCCTTCTCGGCCGAGGCCAGCGGAACGGTGACGGTGAGGATCCCGTCCTTGTAGACGGCGGTGGCCCCGTCCCGGCGCGCGCCCGAGGGCAGACGGACGGCCCGGGCGTAGGCGCCGTAGCGGAACTCCGTGTGCCGCTTCTGTGCGCTTTCCGCGGTGCGTTCCGCGCGGAGCGTCAGGACGTCGCCCGTGACACTGATCTCGACGTCCTTGTCCGGGTCGATGCCGGGCAGTTCGGCGCACAGGGTGTACGCGTCCTCCGTGAGCTGCTCCTCGATCCGGATGCCGTGCAGGCCGGGAGCACTCCGGTGCGCCGGGAAGCCGCCGAGACCCGAATCGATCCAGTCGAAGAGATCGGGCAGCATCGAGGGTCGCCATTCCAGCATGCCGGTCATCTCGAACCTCCCTTCACATCAGGCGGATTGCCTGCTTTTTCCCTGCTTTCAGAATCGGCCCCGGCCGCGGCCGTGCCCAGAGTCCGCTCGGCCCCGGTGCGGGACGGTCGGCCCCTGCCCCGGGGCGTCCGGCGGCCGCACGGTGGTGGCAGACGACCTGGAGGAGGGCACTGTGGCCACACAACACGTACAACTCGTCGTGGGTGTCGACGGTTCGCCCGCCGCGCGGGCTGCGCTCGACTGGTCGATCCGGCAGGCTCGTCTGCTGGCGGCCGAGGTCATCGCCGTGCACGCCTGGCAGCCGGCCGACCGGTGGCGAGCGCCGTACGCCCCGCTCGACGCTCTGCCGACACCGGAAGACGACCGCAAGGCGGCGGACCGACTGCTCGACGACGTCGTCGCCCCGGCCCGCGTGGCGGCGCCCGGAACACCACTGACCGGCCTGCTGGTCGAGGGCCCCGCCGTGCCCGTGCTGATCGCATACGCCGCGCAGGCACACCTGCTCGTCCTGGGCCGCCGCGTACGCCGTGATCCTGTGCTGCCCGCACTGGGATCCACCGCTCTTGCCTGCATGCGAGGAGCCGCGTGTCCGGTGGTGACCGTTCCGGAACGCGCACCGGAATCGCACCGGTCCCGGTCAACGGCGGAACCGGACCTCTTCACCCACGTGACCCGGTAGGGCGGCAGGCCGGACAGCTCCCCACAGCTCTCCGTCCGCGCTCTCGGCCGCCCACCGGTGCCCCTGCGCTGCACCGTCACCGGCCAACGCCGGGTGCGCGCGGAGGATGCACGGGCCCCGGTCCTGGACGAAGCCCGAGCCGGACATCCGCCCGTGCCGGACATCCGCCCGTCACCGCGCAAGCCCTGCCGCATGATCGACGCTACGAAGGCCCGGCCGGCGGTCACCGGAGGTCAGCCGGTGTCGATGGTGATCCCGGGTGCGTCGCGCAGGGTGTTGTGCACGGTGCAATGACGGGCCACTGCCCGCAGGCCCGCGAGCCGCGCCTGGCTCAGTTCCGTCGGCGGGCGGACCGTCAGGCGGACGGCTGCGACGCGGGCGGGACGATCGGCGGCCATGGTGAAGTCGGCCCGGACCCGCAGGTGTTCACCGGGCAGGCCGTGGCGCTGCAGGAACCGTCCGGCGTAGTAGGCGACGCACGAGGTACGCCTGACCCTCGACGTGGGTCACTTCGACGCGCCCCGGGGGGCGTCACGAAGACGGCGACGGACGGGTCGGTGACGGGAACGGGGGGAGTGGCCATGGTGTGCTTTCCTCCTGAGGGGACCGTGCGGTCGGGAGCCGGGAGCGCAGTACGTCGTCGGCCGGGCGTCTGGGCACGAACGCGCCGGGCGCCGCGTGTCCGAGGCGGAGGATCACCTGCGGGAACTGTCCGAACAGCAAGGCGGCCCGCACCTGTGCGCGCAGGTGCGGGAATTCCAGTGGCTGGGTGTGGAACGCCGCCAGAACCCGGTGCCCGGACGCGTACAGGAGCACCCGTTGCAGCGCCTGTCCGGCCTGCAGCCACTCGGCCCGGGAGTCGTGCCGCGTCGTGAGCACCGCGACGAGCCCTGTGCGGGCCGGCCAGACCTGGGGTGCGTCGGGCAGACTCGCGGTCAGACCGACGAAGTCGCGCCCCGCGAGAGTGACGCAGTCGGGGTGGTACGTGCACGCGGCGAGCGGGACGCCGTCGCGCCGGTCGCCGGTGAACTCCTGTGTCCAGCGGACGAGTTCGGCGCGCTGCGCCGGATCCGACCGCTGCACCGTCTCCGCCGCACGGACCAGCCCGGCGATACGGGCGCGCTGCCACCGCGATTCCACGGTGCACAGGTCGGCGCCCTCGAGCCGTGCCTGCCGGCACACGTCGTCGACGAGCGACTCGGACAGTGGGGTCGCCGCGAAGGGGCCGCGGTGCGTGCGGCGTGTGCGCAGACACCGGTGCATCAGCTCTTCGTCGGCGTCCGGCGGCCGGTACGCGCCCCAGTCGACACGCGCCAGATGGGCAGGGTCGTGCGGTGTGGGGAACGGCCGGACGCGAGGGACGAAGCCCAGCTGCCGCATGGCGAGGCGGATGTTGAAGAGCGCCGCGCCGCAGCTGATGACCATCTCGCGGCCGTCCGGGTCGGCCACGCGGACCCGGCGGGCCGGATGCGCGTACAGGTCCACTCCTGTGGCGTCCCCGGTGAACAGCCAGGGCTGGGAGTTGTGCAGAGAGGGCGCGGTGACCGCGTCGCGCACCAGGTGGTGGGCGACGTACGGCGCGTGACGGAGGGTCGGGTCCATGGATCTCGCCTGTCTCGGTCGGCAGTTGCCCCGCCGTGTACGCGGTCAGTCGTGCGGCACCACGGCCACCGGGCACGTGACGTGATGGAGGACCGCGTGGGTGACCGGCCCGGTGTGCGGACCGGTGCCCGCCAGTCGGGGCCTGCGCCCCACCACGAGCAGACCGGCACCCTGCGCGGCGTGCACGATCTCGTGGACGGTGCGGGCGTGCACGGCCGCGGACCGCACTGTCACGGTCGGGTGCTTGTCCTGCCAAGGACGCAGCCGTGCGTCGAGTGCGCACTGGGCCGACTCCTGGGCGACGTCGTACACATCGGCGGCAGCGAGTCCCGAAGTGCCGTACGGCAGATGCCAGATGTGCACGGCCCGCAAGGTCGCGGAGCGCTGTGCGGCTTCGTCGAAGGCGAAGGCCAACAGCCCGTCGCAGGGCCGCTGCGCGTCGACGGCCACGAGGACGTCCCGACAGGGCGTACGCGTGGACGGCAGGCCCTTCCGGTCGGCGCGGTGCTCGTCCGAGGCGGTGACACCGGCTCGCACCAGGACGACGGGAAGGTGCGCACGGGCCACGACGGCCAACGCGACGGAGCCGGAGAACAGGCCGGAGACACCGCTGAGCCCCCGATTGCCGAGGACCAGCAGTTCGGCGTCCTCGGCCTCGGAAAGCAGGCCCGGGAGGGCAGGCGTGCGCAGTTGTTCCGCACTGACGTACACGTGCGGATAGCGCTCCGTGATGCGGTCCAGTGCGTGCCGCAGCGTGCGACGGACCCCGTACTGCGGTGCGGTGAGGTCGGGCGGTTGCGCGGCGGCGAACTCCGGCACGGAAGAACCCTCCCAGGCCTGGACGATCCGCAGGGGCAGGCCGCGGCGCAGAGCGGTGCGCGCAGCCCAGTCCGCTGCGGCCAGGCTCTCGCGGGAGCCGTCCAGACCGACGACGATCGGCTTGAGCATGGTGATCGCCTCCCGAAGGCGCGAAGTGCGGGTCACAGGTGGTGTCCTGCCAGTGGCCTCGTGCCGGGTGTCGGCTCGGTGTCGTTCTCCGGCGGCACCGGCAGGTCGTGCGAGTGGCTCCGGCGGTGGTCCTGCAGGTGCCGGTGGAGAACGTCGGCCAGGCAGACCAGCATGCAGATGACGACCAGCGAGACGATCATCAGCTGACCGAACATCCACCAGAACTCGGCGGGAAGGAACGTACGCGGCGTCATCATCTCGACCGCCTCCTCGCGGCCTCGTTGCCCTACGGGTCCAGCCAATCGCACGGCCGGGCAGCGCACATGGGCCCGGGAGTCCGTGCCTGCCGGGCATCCGTCCCTCTCGGCGGTCTCCTTGGGCCCTGGCGGCGTGCCTGATCGGCCCCTGCCGTGCGGGCGCCCCGGGCATCAGCGTGATGAGTGTGGGACGTCGAACCATTCCGTTTCCGAGCAGGGGAGTTGGCCATGGACCGGTCGCGACGGGCGAGGATGCGGCGGCTGTGGTGGTGGCGCTGGCGACGCAACCCCATGCGGCGCGGCAGTGATGTGGCCGAGGCGTGGCTCGTCCTGATCGCCTGGGGCCTCGCCGGGGCGCTGGGCGGATTCGTCGGCGCGGTGGCGGCCGATGCCGTGGAGCAGGACCTGGCCCGAGCGCGTGCCGAGCGGCATCAGGTCACGGCCGTCCTCGTCGAGGACGCACCGGACGCGAGCAAGGCGGCCGGCGTCGGACAGGTGCAGGTGTGGGCGACGGTCCGCTGGCGCGGGGCCGGCGGCGTCGCGCGCACGGGCGAGGCCGGGGTCGAGCCGAACAGCACGCAGGGCAGCTCGGTCACGGTGTGGACCGACAAGGACGGCAGCCGACTGCTGACCGCTCCCGTCAGTGCGGCGGACGCCCGCCTGGAGGCAGGGCTGCTCGGCGGCCCCGCGGCAGCGGCCACGGCCGGCCTGGTCCTGGTCGCGGGCCACCTGGTACGGCGCCGGTTGGACCGGCGGCGGATGGCACAGTGGGATGCCGAGTGGGAGCAGGTCGGGCCGCAGTGGCGCAAGCGCACGCGCTGAGAGCGAACCTGCCGCACCCCGCTGACGACTTGGCGGTCGTGGCTGCCACGGACTCCCGGGAAACGTTTCCCGCGGCGGCTGCGCGTACCGCCGCGACGCGAGACGGTCGTGCCGAGGGAGCGGTGTGAGGAGCAGTCGTGCCGGACGGCGACCGGGCAGCGCGAGCCGGATCACGGCGTGGGTCACCGGCGCCGTGCGCGGGTCCGTGGGACGCGGCCGCGAGCGGCGCCCGCGACGGGGGGCCAGCACCGCGCGTCGCCCGCACCGTCCCGTGGGAGGTGCTGGCCCCGACCGGCACCTCACGGACACGGGCATCCGGGAATTCCTGCGCCAGGGGTGTGACGGAGCGGAGGGCCCTCGCCCGGCTCAGGGCGGCGGGACCGCGCGCCGTTCGGCGGCGGGGATCCCGGCCGTGCGGGGCATGTCCCAGACGCGCCCGGCTCGTACTGCCGCGCCGCCCAACACCGCCGCTGGGAAGGCGAGTTCGGCAAACGGATCGCAGCGTCCGGGCAGGTGCGCGCCGTGATCCTGCGGGCCGGTCCGTACCAGAACGCTCCGACGCCTCGCCCGACCGGTCACGCACCCTGCGTGGCCGAGAAGCATCGGCCCGCCGCTGCCCAGGGACTCCGCGCCGCCCAGGCCGCTGCGGCGGCGCCCCCGGGAACCGTCGGGTCCCACGACGACAGGGCTGACCACGATCCCCGTGCGCCCAGCAGGCTCCCCGGCCTTCAGCAGCGGCCCGATCGTGGTCGGGCCAAGGAGGACGGGGTGCCCCCGCGGGGAAGCAGCGTCTACCGTGAACCGCGAACGTGCGCACGGTGACTCTTTCTGCGGCCTGCGGAGGAAGCGATGGGCAGGGCAAGCCACGAGCAGCCCGGACAACACGTGCCGAAACTGCGCATGGACGAACTGCTCGACGAACTGCAGGCGAGAATCGACGCCGCACGCGGCACGCAGAACCGGGTGCACACGCTGCTGGAAGCAGTGCTGTCGGTGGGCAAGGAGCTCGATCTGCCGCAGGTGCTGCGCCGTATCGTCGAGGCCGCGGTGGTTCTTGTGGACGCCGAGTACGGAGCACTCGGCGTCATCGGTGAGGGCAGGCGGCTGGTCGAGTTCCTGACCGTCGGCATCGACGACGAACAGCGGGCGCACATCGGGGAGTTGCCCAGCGGCCACGGCCTGCTCGGGGAACTCATCCGTCACCCGGAAGCACTGCGCCTCGCCGAACTGTCGCAGCATCCGGCATCCAGCGGGTTTCCGCCGCATCACCCGCCCATGCACTCCTTCCTCGGCGTCCCCGTCCGCGTACGGGATCAGGTGTTCGGCAATCTCTACCTGACCGACAAGCGCGGCGCAGCGGAGTTCGACGCCGAGGACGAGGCGGTTCTGGCGACGCTCGCGGTGGCGGCCGGGGTGGCGGTGGAGAACGCGCGTCTGTACGCGGAGACGCGGTTGCGCGAGCGGTGGCTCCAGGCAGGGTCCCGGACGACCCGGGCCCTGCTGTCCGGAGCGCCGAGCGCCGATGTGCTGGAGATGATCGCCGAGCAGGCACGGGAGATCAGCCGAGCGGATGTCGGGATCATCGCGGAGTGCACGCAGGGCGCGCAGAGTCTGCAGCCGGCCATCGCCGTCGGTGTGGACGCCGAACGGCGCGCAGGCATGGTGATCGGCGCCCACGACGCGTTCGTCGAATCCGCTCTCACCACGTCCGAGCCGGTCCTCAGCACCGGCGCGGAGCGCGACGCACGAGCCGCCGGGGCGCAGGGGCAGTGGGCCGGGCTCGGCCCCATGGTGGTCGTCCCGCTGGGCGAAGGAGGGAAGGCCCGCGGGGTACTCGTCCTGGCGCGTTCTGTCGGCAGCAAGTCGTTCACCGATTCCGAGGTCGGGCCGCTGCTCGGGTTCGCCGCGCAGGCAGCCGTCGCCCTGGAGCTCGCCGAGCGCCGCCGCGACGCCGAACAGATCGCACTGCTTCAGGACCGCGACCGGATTGCGCGGGACCTGCATGACCTGGCCATTCAGCGGCTGTTCGCGGCGGGCATGACGCTGCAGAGCACCCAGCGCTTCGTCACTCATCCCGAGGCGGCGGAGCGGCTGGCCCGGACAGTCGACAACCTGGACGAGACGATCAAGATCGTCCGTTCGGCCATCTTCGGGCTGCGAGCGAAGCCCGAAGGGGGATCGGCGACGGGATCCGGGCTGCGCGGCCGTGCCTCGGAGGCGGTCGAGACCTCGGAGGCAGCGTTCGGCTTCATGCCCGCACTCTGCGTCGAGGGGCTGGTGGACACCGATGTCTCCGCCGAGGTGGCCGACCACGCCACCGCCGTACTCGTCGAGGCGCTGAGCAACGCGGCCCGGCACGCCGGCGCGCACTCCGTCGAGGTGTATCTGCGCTGCCTGCGGGACGAGTTGACGGTCCGGGTCACCGACGACGGATGCGGTATTCCCGAGGGCGTGGCACGCAGCGGACTGCGGAACATGGAGGAGCGCGCGCGGGCGCTCGGCGGCCGGCTGACCGTCGGGCCCGGTCCGGGCGGCGGTGGCACTCGGGTGCAGTGGCGCGTGCCGGCCCGGCGCGGGTCGCTGACGGCCGACTCCTGATACGACCGCGGCCGGGGCCGGACGTCCCCGGCACCGGTGGACCGACCGGCCCTGGGGGAGGGGCTGTTCACTCGACGGCGACGGACCTTCGGCATCCGGCGCCCGGCTGCCCGGGGCGCGAGAGTCGGTGTTGACAGGACACCGCACGCACGCTCCCGAAAGGACGAGTGTCATGGCCGTGCACGATCATTCCCATCGCGGCGGAGGCTTCCGGATGCCCGTGTTCCACAGGCACACGACCCCCGCCCGTGACGCCGATGTGTCGGTGCGGACCGACACCTACAGCGCGCAGGCCTATGCGTTCGGAACCCTGCGTGTGCTCACCGGCTTCGTCTTCCTGTGGGCGTTCCTCGACAAGACTTTCGGGTTCGGTTACGCGACTCCTTCGGGGAAGGGCTGGATCGACGGCGGATCGCCGACCAAGGGCTTCCTCAGCAATGTCGCCGCAGGACCGATGGAGTCGACGTTCCATTCCTGGGCCGGGGACCCCTGGGCGGACTGGCTGTTCATGCTCGGTCTGCTGGGCGTCGGGCTTGCCGTGATGAGCGGTGTGGCGCTGCGGTTGGCCGCGGTGGCGGGCACCGCGATGATGGCGCTGATGTGGCTGGCCGAGTGGCCGCCCGCCAAGCACCTGTCCGACGGTTCGCCGAGCATGTCGACGAACCCGTTCGCCGACTACCACGTGATCTACGCCGTCGCCCTGATCGTGCTCGCGGCCGCGGCGGCCGGCGAGGCGTTCGGACTCGGCCGGCTGTGGGCGAAGTTGCCCGTCGTCCGTGACCACGCCTGGCTGCGCTGACCACCCCACGGCACGGCACCGTGCCCGCCGGTCGGCCATACCGAGCAGGGGCCGACCGGCACCGGCCGGGGGCGAGCAGCCCCTGCTCGCCCCTGCGGAACTCCCCGACGCTGAAAGCGACGCCACTTCAGGAGGCAACGACCATGTCCCGCACCATCACCGTGGGGCTCGACGGCTCGGCCGAGAGCCGCGCCGCAGCCGAATGGGCCGCGCGCGAGGCGGAGTTGCGCGACCTGCCCCTGCAACTCCTGCACGTGTGGCAGCCGGCCCCCGCGCCCATCGCGCAGGCCCCCCTGGTCGGGGCCGAGACTTTCGCGCACTGGACCGAGCGCATCCCCCGCGAGGCGGCGGAGGGTCTGCGCCTGCGCCACCCAGGAGTCACGGTCACCACGGAACAGGTCAGCGGTGTACCGGCAGAGGCGCTGGTGGCCGCGGTGGACAATGCCGACGTGCTGGTCCTCGGCACGCGAGGCCTGGGCAGGATCGCGGGCTACACCGTCGGCTCGGTCAGCATGTCCGTCATCGCCCACGCGCGTGTCCCCGTCGTCCTGGTCCGCGCCGGTGAACAGGCCGCCGACGAGCACCTCGTGGACGCCGCCGGGATGCCGTCCACCGCGACGGACTACCGCCCGGTGATCCTCGGCCTGGACACGAACAACGCCGACGACACGGTGATTTCGTTCGCCTTCGAGGAGGCGGGCCGCCGCCGGACCCCGCTGCGAGCGGTCCACTGCTGGAACGTCGCGCCGTACTACGTCCACGGGCTGCCGATGGACCCCGTGTTGCGTCAGGAGATCGTCCTGCGCGAGGCGGCGGCGCTCTCCGAAGCCCTGGAACCGTGGCGCCGGAAGTACCCCGCCGTCGAGGTCATCGAGGACTCCCGCTTCGACAGTCCCGCCCTGCACCTGGTGCGCATCGCGCGCGAGGGCTCGCTGCTGGTCGTGGGACGCCGGGTGCGCCGCCGCCCGTTCGGCACCCACATCGGGCCCGTCGTCCATGCCGTTCTGCACCATGCGACCACCCCGGTGGCCGTCGTCGCGCACGGCGCCGCGCACGCGGGGGGCTAGGTCGTGTCTTCAAAGTGGGTTAGCGAGATGATGGGTCCGTGAGTCGTCGCTATGAACTGACGGATGAGGAGTGGGAGTTGTTGTGCCCGCTTCTTCC
>NZ_JBITJZ010000031.1:0-21439 GCF_044460595.1 Streptomyces sp. NPDC050085
ACCCAGCACGAAATCGCCCGCTGACCGACGATCTTCACCCCAGACAGGCCCCGACGACCAGCACGAGCACCACATCACCCACCCACGCCACCCCCGTGACCAGCACGTTCAGGATGAACACAACTCAGTGGGTCATGGAGGCCAAGGCCCGCGGCGCGACGATCATCCACGTGGACCCCCGCCACACGCGCACGAGCGCGCTCGCCGACCTCCACGTCCCCCTGCGCGCGGGCAGCGACATCGCCTTCCTCGGCGGCATCATCAACCACGTCCTGACCGAGGAGAAGGACTTCCGCGAGTACGTCCTGCACTACACGAACGCCGCGACGCTGGTGAGCGAGGACTTCCGTGACCCCGAGGACCTGGACGGCGTCTTCTCCGGCCTCGACGAGGACAAGCGCCACTACGACCAGCACAGCTGGCAGTACGAGGGCGTGCAGGTGCAGCAGCCGACAGGTGAGGTCGACGAGCAGTACGAGGACCGCGCCCGCGCCCATGGACCTGGACGCCTTCATCGACGCCTCGCGGACCGAGAAGGGCTTCTGGGCGGACATGCGGGCGTACTTCGTGAGCCTGCTGAAGGCCTACTACGGTGACGCGGCCCGCGCGGACAACGATTTCTGCTTCGGCCACCTGCCACGGCTGACCGGCTCCCACTCCACGTACGAGACGGTCATGGCCCAGCTGGACGGCGTGTGCAAGGGCTAGTTCGGGCCGCTCGACGAACTGCGCGAGAAGGCAGCGCTGCGCGTCGACGAACTGCACAAGGCGGGCGTCGGCGAGGCCCGCCTGTACGGGCACGACCCGGACGACGGGGTCGGTGGCGACGGAGCCTTCTTCCTGCTGCTCGACCGGCCCGAGGTGTACGGGCTGCCCCCGGACCCCGTTGTCACCACCCGGGATCTGACGAGCATGTGGAAGCACGCCGCCGCAGCCGCGCTGTCCCTGCTCGGCGGGGTCGCGGTGTCGTTCGCGGCGGTGGGCAGGAGGCGGCGATGACCGATCGGACGCACACAGGGCCGGGCGGGCGTCGACGGCGGCGCGGTGAGCAACTCATGGTGCCCCAGGCCGAGTTCGACTCCTACTACGGCCGGCCCGTCATCAAGGCGCCGTCCTGGCAGGCGCGCGACATCGCCGGCTACTTCTTCCTCGGCGGCCTCGCCGGCGCGGGCTCCGTGTTCGCCGCGTCGGCGCAGTTCACCGGCCGCCCGCGCACGGCGACCGCGCTGAAGATCTCCTCGCTGGCCGGTGTCTCCCTGTCCGCCGCGGCGCTCGTCCACGACCTGGGGCGGCCCTCCCGCTTCGCGAACATGCTCCGTGTCTTCAAGCCGACCTCCCCGATGAGCATGGGCTCCTGGCTGCTGAGCGTCTACGGGCCCGCGGCGGGTGCGGCCGCCGCGAGCGCCGCGACCGGCCGCCTGCCCGGGGCCGGCGCCGTGGCCACCGGGACGGCGGCGCTCCTGGGCCCCGCGGTCGCCTCGTACACCGGCGTCCTCGCGGCCGACACGGCGGTGCCCGCCTGGCACGGCGCCCATCGCGAACTGCCCTATCTCTTCACGGCATCCGCGACCGCCGCCGCAGCGGGCATGGCCCTCGTCGTCGGTCCCGTACGCGAGAACACGCCCGCGCGTTGCGCCGCCGGGCTCGCGGCGCTCGCGGACACCGCGGTGATGCGAGCGACGGAGCGGCGCCTCGGCCCGGTCGCCGAGAGCTACCGGACGGGCCGGGCGGGAACCCTGCTGCGCACGGCGCAGGCGCTCACGCTCGCCGGTGCGGCGGGCGCCGCCGTCCTCGGCCGCAACAGGCCTGCCGCGATCGCCTCGGGCCTCGCCCTGCTCGCGGGGTCGGCGTGCACGCGCTTCGGAGTGTTCGCCGCGGGGATCGCCTCGGCCGGGGACCCGAAGTACACGGTGGGGCCGCAGCGCGAACGCCTGGACCGAGAGGCGCGCTGAAGCCCCTGGTCGGGCACGTCACACAGGTCATCAGTGGTCCTGTTCCGCGAGCCAGGGGAAGTAGTGGTCGGATGTCCATCGTCTTCGCCTCCAAGTCGGCGACTCGGTCGGGGTGTTCAGGTCGAGAGCGCTGCGGGCGGTGACTCGGCCCTCCCACCGCCACTGCGCGATCTCCGGCAGGTCCGTGCCGTGCTCGCGGATCCGGCCGTGGTGGCGGGTGCGGACGTCGGCCAGGTGCTGACGGACCCGGGCCGCGGAGACGGGGAGGCCGGGGACGCGGTCGATGACGTCCATGACGGGCCGGAACCGGTGTTCGTGTGCCCGGCCCGGCGGTAGGCGAGGCGGTGGATCAGCCACGGGTAGCCGTGGTAGCCGAAGACGACCGGGTTGTCGCTTGCCGATGGCCGTCCGGACCGTGAGCCCACCCATATGAGCCACGACACATGCGAAGGACGGTAGTAGCCGAGCCGGGCCGCGGAATCCGCCGCACGCCCCGCCCGGATGCGTCGAAGACGGCACCGGGATGTCCTGCGTCCCCGCCCCGGGGTAGTACGTCGCTCCTTTGCGCCGGGGCGCCCGGCGCGGCTACCCCTGACTGATGTTCCGCAGCACCCCACGCCGTACGTCATTGGAGAGTCAGCCGACCATGGCCATCACCACGACACAGCCGCGCACCGGCCGCACCCCCCGATTCCGCCGGATCTCCGCCCTGGGCATCGCCACGACGGGCGCCGCCGCCCTGGCCCTGACGCTGGTCCCCACGTCGGCGCAGGCCGCCGCGCCCGCCGCCAAGAGCGCCGGGGCCACGCAGGCCGCCACGGCGGGCACGTCCTACCCCGACAACCTCGACGGCTGGATACGGGAGTCGCTCGACATCATGAAGGCCAAGGGGATCCCCGGTACGTACGACGGGCTGTACCGCAACATCATGCGCGAGTCGTCCGGCAACCCGAACGCCCAGAACAACACGGACGTCAACGCGCAGAACGGCACCCCGTCCAAGGGGCTGCTCCAGGTGATCCAGCCGACGTTCGCCGCGTACCACGTGGAGGGCACCTCCCAGAATCTGACCGACCCGGTCGCCAACATCACCGCGGCCGCCAACTACGCCGCCGACCGCTACGGCTCCATCGACAACGTCGACTCCGCCTACTGAGCCGCCGGTCAGCGAGGAAGGTCAGCGAGGAAGGGCAGCACATGCCGCACGAGAGCGGGAACGAGCACCAGGCACACCCGGCCGTCGAGACCGCGGTGCCCGCCTACGGGCCCGCGCGCGTACGCCGCTCCCGGCACCGCAGGCGCAAGAGCGCCCTGCGCTGGATCGCCTGGGGCGCCCTCGGCGTGGCCCTGGTCGGCGGCGGAGGCGTGGCCTACGCCTGGCAGCACCTGAACGGCAACATCAAGGGCACCGACGTGAACGCCGCCCTCGGCGACGACCGTCCCGCGCAGCAGCACGACGGAGCGATGAACATCCTCCTGCTCGGCTCCGACTCGCGGGCCGGGACCCATGGCGAGTACGGCAGCGGCGTCGTCGGCGCCCGCGCGGACACGGCGATGGTCCTGCACGTCGACAAGACCCACAAGAAGGCCTCGGTCGTCAGCATCCCGCGCGACACGATGGTCAAGCGCCCCGGCTGCGAGAAGCCGCACGGCGGCACCGAGCCGGCGGCGCGGGCCATGTTCAACTCCTCATACGCACTGGGCGGGCCCGCCTGCACCGTGAAGACGGTCGAGCAGATGTCGGGCCTGCGCATGGACCACTACCTCGAAGTCGACTTCAAGGGCTTCCAGAAACTCATCGACGAACTCGGCGGCGTGGACATCACCACCCGCACCGCCATCGACGACCCGAACAGCGGCCTGTCCCTGAAGGCCGGGAAGCACCGGCTGAAGGGCAAGGACGCGCTGGCGCTCGTCAGGACCCGGCACGGCGTGGGCGACGGCAGCGACCTCGGACGCATCCAGCTCCAGCAGGCGTTCATCAAGGCCCTGATCCACCGCGCCGACACGGTCGACCCGCTGGGCAGCCCCGCCAAGTCCTACGCACTGGCGGACACCGCGACCAAGAGCATCAGCGCGGACTCCGAGCTTGCGTCCGCGAACAAGCTGCTCGGACTGGCCAAGGACCTGAAGGGCATCAGCCCCGACCGCACGACCATGGTCACGATGCCCGTCACCTACGACGCACAGGACGCGGGCCGCGTCCTGCCCCTGGAAAAGGCGTCGCACCGCGTGTGGAAGGCCCTGCGCAACGACCGGCCCGTCCCTGAATCGGCGACCCGGGGATCGGTGGGGGACCGGACGGACACGCCGGTGGTGTCCGGGACGTGACGGGGCGTCACGTCCGGCCCGGACCGCCCCCGGCGGCGGTCAGCTCCCGACGTACCAGCTGAATCCGCCGGACGACGCGGCCAGGGCTATCAGTACGCCGAAGACAATGAGGTCGACGACGCCGAGAATGATGGCGGCCCTGGACATTCCGCCGCCTCCCTTGACGTTGGCCTGGCGTATTCCTACCGCGCCGAAAATGATGGCCAGCGGGCCGAGAACGATGTTGAGGAAAAACACTCCGACAATTCCGCAGACCAGTCCGGCGATCGCCAGGCCATTGGTCCGTGAATGCGAGGAGGCAGCAGAAGAGCTCCCGTATCCTCCCATGGCACACTCCTTGGCTCGAATTCTCGTCTTCTCCATCGCTGTGGTGCAGTGTGGTGCAGTTCGTGGTGCGCAGTGCACTGTCCGGGTCCCCCGGAATCGGATGTGCAGTCGCCCGTACATCGAGAAGAAGTGGAATCCGGAATTCTCTGAAGTGCCTTCTTTCGAGTCGGCAGTTCGGGGCTACCGCCCAGTCGAATCGGCGTTGTGCCGGCGCAGCGACAGCCACACGACGAGTGCGCCGGCGGAAAGGGCCGTGAAAGTGACGGCGGGGTGCTTTCCCGCCGTCCGTGCCCCTTGCAGCGTCATTTGCCGGATCGGCTCCGGAGTCTGCGCCTGCGCCCGGTGCGCGAGACCGGTCGCCCGGGCCCTCGCCCTGTCCGCCCCGGCCGTGGCGTGCGCCCTGAGGGCGTCCGTCCGGTCCGTCGCCCGTTCCTTGAGCCGCGCCGTCTTCTCCTTGGCCCGGGCCTTGACATCGGCCTTGGCCGCGAGCGCCTCGACGGTGTGCCCCAGGTCGGCACGGGTCCGCTCGATCTCCTCCCGCAGTTCCTCCGGGCCGGAGGCTGCGGTCTGCTCGTGGTGCGGTGTCCGCGTCATCGGTGTGCACTCTCCTTGATCTCGGCCACATCGGCCTTGACGTTCGCGATGGTCTGCTCGGGGGTCGGGGGAGCGGCCTTGCCGAACTCCCTCTTGCCGGAGGCCGTCATCACGGCGGCGATCACGCCGAGCACCGCGGTGACGATCAGCGCGGCCGCCCACACCGGCAACGCGACGGCCAGTCCCGCGATCGCCGCGGCCACCAGCGCCTGCAGCGTCAGGAACCCGACGACCCCGGCACCGCCGAACAGGCCGCCGCCCTTGCCGTAGCGCCTGCCCTTCTGGGCCATCTCCGCCTGGGCCAGGCGGAGTTCACCCCGCACCAGCTCGGTCAGCTGGTGCGAAGCCTGCTGCACCAGTGCGCCGACCGGCTGTTGACCGATGTCACGTTCCTTCTCGTGGGCCGGTGGCTGTGTGTCCGGCACGGCGGTCACCTCCGTGTTCCTCGCGCGGCCCGGGCCGCGGCGTGTGTGCGTCGTCCGGACGCCCGGGTACCCGCGACCTCGCGCTCCACCCCGCCGTGGCGGGCGGCAGCGCGCAACGTCCGCGCGCACGGCGTGACTTAGGCCCTTTCCCCGAGGGCTTGTGACCTGAGCAGTCCGGGACGTTCGGCCCATGTCCGGCGGCCCGTCCGCTGGCACCCTCCAGATGCACCCGCCGAATCACCCACGGTTCGGCAAGCCCCTCGTACGAGAGAGTCAGCAGGACTTCCGTGAGCGCTCCCGAATCCAGTGAGACGAGCGAAGAGCACCTCCGGTCCCCGGAGGCCGTCGCCCGTCACCGTGCACTGTTCCGTGCCGTCCATCGCCGAAAGCACCCGCGCCTGCGGCAGTCCGACATCACGGTCACAACCGACGCGCAGGTCAAGCGGGCGGTGAAGGCGACCGCTCTGGGCAATGCCATGGAGTGGTACGACTTTGGTGTCTACGCCTACCTCGCCGTGATCATCGGCAAGGAGTTCTTCCCGTCGGGCAACGCCACCGCCCAGACCCTGTCCGCGCTCGCGACGTTCGCCGCGGCCTTCCTCGTACGCCCCCTGGGCGGCATGTTCTTCGGACCCCTCGGGGACAAGGTGGGCCGCAAGAAGATCCTCGCGCTCACCATGATCATGATGTCGAGCGCGACCCTGGCGATCGGCCTGATCCCCGGATACGCGGCCATCGGATTCTGGGCCCCGGCCCTGCTCATCCTCTGCCGCATGGTGCAGGGCTTCTCCACCGGTGGCGAATACGGCGGTGCCGCGACCTTCATCGCCGAGTACGCGCCGGACAAGCGGCGCGGATTCTGGGGCTCCTTCCTGGAATTCGGCACGCTGATCGGTTACACGGCCGCCGCGGTCCTGGTGACGGCCCTCACCGCGCTGCTCGGGAGCGACGGCATGCAGTCGTGGGGCTGGCGCGTGCCGTTCATGGTGGCGGCGCCGCTCGGCCTGATCGGCCTGTACCTGCGGATGCGCCTCGACGAGTCGCCGGCCTTCCAGAAGATGGAGGAGGGCGGCGGGGCGGCCGCGGAGCAGCGAGAGAAGAAGTCCTTCAAGGAGTCGCTCGCCGGTCAGTGGCCCGCCCTGCTGCTGTGCATCGCGCTCGTGGCCGCCTTCAACATCACCGACTACATGCTCCTGTCGTACATGCCGACCTATCTCACCCAGCTCGGCTTCGGCGAGACGAGCGGGCTGATGTCGATCGTCGTCGTCATGCTGATCCTGATGGCGCTGATCAATTCCGTGGGCCGTCTGTCCGACCGCGTCGGACGCAAGCCGGTGCTGCTGGCGGGGTCGGTCGCCTTCCTCGTGCTGGCGCTGCCCGCCTTCCTGCTGATCGGCCGGGGCGGCGTGGCGCCGGTCTTCGCGGGCCTGCTGATCCTGGGGCTGTCCCTCGTCTGTTACCTGGGCACCATGTCGTCGGCACTGCCCGCGCTGTTCCCGACCGACGTCCGCTACGGCTCGCTGTCGATCGGGTTCAACATCTCCGTGTCGCTGTTCGGCGGTACGACACCGCTGGTGGTCGCGGCGCTGATCGGCGCCACCGGGAACAACCTGATGCCGGCCTTCTACACCATGCTCGCCGGACTGGTCGGCATCGTGGCCGTGCTCTGCATGAAGGAGACCGCGCGCAAACCGCTCGACGGCTCGCCTCCGGCGGTGGCGACGGCCGACGAGGCACGGGAACTGGTGCAGGCACAGCGGGCGTCCTGAGCGGAACCGCCACGAGGCAGGCAGGTCGTTCGCAGCTCGCCCTATGCGGCGAGCTCGGCCACCACCGCGGACAGCGCCTCCTGCAAGGCGTCGGGCAGAGATGCCGTCCCGTGGGTGCATTCGACGAGTTGGCCGGCCACCTCGTGCAGTTTGGTGTTGCTGCGCTGGGAGACGGAGACGAGGGCCTCCCACGCGTCGTCGGGGCTGAGACCGAACGCCGCCATGACGATGCCGCGGGCCATGTCGATCACGCCCCGGCTGCGCATCGCGCGCCGCAGTTGCTCGACCTCGCGACGCAGCTCGTCGTCCGGCCCCTCGCCCGGCTCGGTCGCCTCGACGGGGTCGACGGCCTTGACGGTCATGGGGTCCGAGACCCAGGGGCCGAGGTTCAACAGGATGTTCACGGCCGAGCAGCCGCAGGGCTCGACGGTGTCGAGGTCCAGGTCGATACCGCTGGCCGAGCCGACGAGGGCCGAGCGCAGGGCCCGCCGCAACGGCTCGTCCACATCGCCGTCGAGATCGAGATCGCCGCGCACACTGACGACGGTCCGGTCACCCACGGGGCGGTGGAACAGGGTCAGGCCCGACAGTCGACGGACGCCGGCGGGCGTCACGATGGCGCTGCAGCTCATGGCCGCCGCCTCCTCGGTCCGCACGGACTCTGGCATGGTCAACTCCCCTGCGCTCTCGGCCGGTTCCTGCTCGTCGCACCCAGGGTCGCCTTGCCGCGGACACACGTCAAGAGATACCGGAAGTCAGGTTCAGGTGTTTCGGATCGTGAACCACCGGGCCTACGATTCGACCATGGGTGGAGTGCCAGAACCGCACACAGGATGGACGTTCCTCACGAACCACGCGCGCGTGCTCGCGGCCATCGCCGACGACCAGAGCGCGCGGATCCGGGACATTGCCGCACATTGCAGACTCACGGAGCGGGCCGTGCAGAAGATCATCTCCGACCTGGAGGAGAGCGGCTTCCTCTCCCACACGCGCGAGGGGCGCGGCAACACGTACCGGATCGAGCCGGGCAAGGTCCTGCGCCATCCTGCCGAGGCCGAGGCCGGGCTGACCGTCGCCTCGCTGCTCGGCCTGCTGGCCCAGGACGAGGCGCACCGTACGGACGCGCTGCAGGCCGACGGCTTGCGCGGAGCAGAGCGCAACAACGCGGACTAGGAAGTCTTTCCGGGGCGCCTATGCTGCCGGGATGATCAAACCGACGGAACTCGTCATATTCGACTGCGACGGCGTGCTGGTGGACAGCGAACGCATCGCCGCCCGCGTCCAGGTCTCCCTCGGTGCGGAGCTGGGCTGGCCCCTCACCGAGGACGAGGTCGTCGACCGCTTCATCGGCCGCTCGCACGCCGCGATCCGCGAGCAGGTCGCCGACCGGCTCGGCGAGGCGACCGCCGCAACCTGGTCGGAGCGGTTCGAACGGCTCCACCGTGATGCCGTGGACGCCGATCTCGCCCCCGTCGAGGGACTGCCCGAGGCGCTCGACGCAATCGACGCGCTCGGCCTGCCGACCTGCGTGGCCTCCAGCGGCTCCCACGACAAGATGCGCCACACCCTCGGCCGCACCGGACTCTACGAACGGTTCGCGGGCCGCATCCACAGCGCCACCGAAGTCGCCCGGGGCAAGCCCGCCCCTGACCTGTTCCTGCACGCCGCCCGGCAGATGGGGGTGGATCCCGCCGCCTGCGTGGTGGTCGAGGACAGCCGGCCCGGGGTCCTGGCCGCCCGGGCCGCCGGCATGCGCGCCTTCGGGTACGCGGGCGGGCTCACTCCGGCCGCACGGCTCGAAGGCCCGGGCACCACGGTCTTCCACGACATGCGCAAACTTCCGTCACTCGTCGCGGAGCGGTGACCCGTCCGCCCGTCCGCCCGCGGTTCAGCCGGTGTGCTCCTCCAGCGCGTCGACGATGTCGCCCCAGAGTTCGCGGG
Source organism: Streptomyces sp. NPDC050085 (assembly GCF_044460595.1). Classification (NCBI taxonomy): domain Bacteria; kingdom Bacillati; phylum Actinomycetota; class Actinomycetes; order Kitasatosporales; family Streptomycetaceae; genus Streptomyces; species Streptomyces sp. NPDC050085. Next base: position 9,340 of record NZ_JBITJZ010000031.1, read on the forward strand.
GACGGTCGTGCCCCATGTCCGGAATGAGCAGCAGGCGCGCCCCGGGCACGAGTTCGGCGGTGCGCTTGCCGCCGCTGGGGTCGATCAGGGTGTCGTCGAGGCCGTGCAGCACCAAGGTGGGCACGCGCAGCCGGCTGAGCGCGTCGGCGCGTGAGCCGTCGAGGACCATGGCGGCGAGCTGCCGCCCCGCCCCGGCCGGGTAGTGGGCGCGGTCGTAACTCGCGGCCGCCAGTTCACGCAGCGCCGCCGCGTTGCCGTACCGCTTCGACGCCCACGCCAAGTTCCGCTCCGCCGCGGCGACGTACCCGGCGCGGTCCGTGGGCGTGGGGCTCGCGAGCACCGCCCGGGCCTCCGCGCTCGCCTGCCCGTACTCGGGCTCGCCGGTCGAGGACATCATCGACGTCAGGGTCAGCAGCCGCTCGGGCCGGGCGATGGCCATCCGCTGCGCGATCATGCCGCCCATCGAGGCCCCGACGACGTGCGCGCGCTCGATGCCGAGCGCGTCGAGCAGGCCGAAGCCGTCGTCGGCCATGTCCCGCAGGGAGTACGGCGCCATCGCGAGGGCGGCGTCGATGTCCCCGGCGCCCACCGTGGCCATGAACGTGCCGACGTCGACGGGGTGTTCGTCGAACCTGGTGGACAGGCCGCAGTCGCGGTTGTCGAACCGGATCACATGACGTCCACGGGCCGCGAGCGCACGGCAGAGGTCCTCGTGCCACGCGATCATCTGGGCACCGAAGCCCATGACGAGCAGGACCGCTGGATCGGCGGGATCACCGAACGTCTCGTACGCGAGGGACACTTCGGGGGAGACTTCGATCGTCGGCATCCCGCCATTGTCGCAGCTGGCCGGTGTCGTCAGACGGGCCGGTCCGCCGGGTGCGGCCGCGGCCAGGGCATGCCGTGCAGTCGCTCGATGTCCGCGTTGAACCGCCGCAGATAGTCGGCGAAGGCCGCGATGTCCCCGTCCGGCCAGTCGGCCATGATGCGGTCCAGGCTGGCCACCGTGCCCGCGCGCTCCTCGTCCAGGCGCCGTTCGCCCTCCTCCGTGATCCGGAACTTGCGGGCCATGCCGCCGTCGGGGTCGGGGATGCGCTCGACGAGGCCCGCCCGCATGGCGGCGGCCGTCTGCCGGTTCAGGGTGGAGGCGTCGAGGCCGAAGGCGTCGCCGAGCTGCCCGATGGACATGGGGCCCTCGACGCGGATGCGGCTCAGCAGGATGTACGCGCTGCGCTCGAGGACGCTGTCCGGGCGGCGCCCCTTGTTCTTGTGCAGATGCAGATAGCGGCTGAGCAGCATCTGCTCGAACTCCACTCGCTGCGTGGGCTTGTCCACGTGGTCCCTTCCACCGATCCTCCGACGGGCATCCACCTCGCCACTCCATCATATGTATCTCGCACGTAATGTGTGTCATACGCATCACGTGTACGATGCATATCCGTTCGGGTGGGACGGCAGCCACCGCCCGTGGTTCGTCGCTCATCGCTCATCGCGCACTCTCCACAGAGGAGTCCCACCATGGACGGCCCCCAGCCGACCGCCCACTCCCGCGGCGTCGTCGCCACGCTCGCCCTGGCCGGCACCGTCGCCGCCGTCATGCAGACCCTGGTGACCCCGCTCATCGCGGACATGCCGCAACTGCTCGGCACGTCCTCGTCGAACGCGGCCTGGGTTGTCACCGTCACCCTCCTCGTCGCGGGTGTGTGCGTACCGGTGTCCGGGCGGCTCGGCGACCTCATGGGCAAGCGCCGGATGCTGCTGGTCTGCGCCGTGCCCCTGGTGATCGGCTCGGTGGTGTGCGCCCTCTCCTCGACCGTCGTGCCCATGATCGTCGGCCGTGGTCTGCAGGGCATGGGCATGGGCATGGTGCCGCTGGGCATCGCGCTGCTGCGCGACGTCGTCCCCGCGGAGCGGCTCAGCGGTTCCATCGCCCTGGTCAGCGCGTCCATGGGGATCGGCGGTGCGATCGGCCTGCCGGTCGCCGCCGCGGTCGCCCAGTACGCCAACTGGCGTGTGCTGTTCTGGGGTTCGGCCGTGCTCGCCGTGTGCATCGGCGCCCTGATCTACTTCGTCGTCCCGGACGTGCCCGCCGGTGCCAAGGGGCAGCGCTTCGACGGGGCCGGAGCGGTCGGACTCGCCGTCGGCCTGGTCTCCCTGCTCCTCGCGATCTCCAAGGGGGCGGACTGGGGCTGGGGTTCGGGCACCACGCTCGGCCTGCTCGCCGTCGCGGTCGTGTCCCTGCTCGTGTGGGGCTGGTGGGAACTGCGCACCCGCGACCCACTGATCGACCTGCGCACCACGGCCCGCCCGCGCGTGCTGCTGACCAACGCCGCCTCGATCCTCGTCGGCGTCGGCATGTACTCGTTCATGCTGATCGCGCCGCAGCTGCTCCAGTTCCCCGAGGCCACCGGGTACGGCCTGGGCCAGTCGATGCTGGCGGCCGGTCTGTGGATGGCCCCCGGCGGCGTGATGATGATGATCGTCTCCCCGCTGGGCGGCAAGCTCATCAATGCCCGCGGCGCCAAATTCGCCCTGGTCTGCGGTGCGTTGGTGATCTCGGCCGGATACGCTCTCGCGCTCGCCCTGATGGGTTCCGCCTGGGGGCTGATGGTCGTCGGCATCGTCATCAACAGCGGTGTGGCACTCGCGTACGGTGCGATGCCCGCCCTCATCATGAGCGCGGTCCCGCTGTCCGAGACGGCGGCCGCGAACGGCTTCAACTCCCTGATGCGCTCGCTCGGCACCACCATCGGCTCCGCCGTGATCGGCGTCGTGCTCGCCCAGATGACCATCGGCATCGGCGGCCACACGATCGCCTCCGAAGGCGGCTTCCGCACCGGCCTGTTGATCGGCTGCGGCGTCGCCCTGGCCTCGGCGGCCGTCGCCTCCGCCATCCCGGCGCTGCGCGGCGCCGCGGACGCCCGCGAGGACGAGCGACCCGTGGAGGCGCAGGCCCCGGCCCGCGCCTGATACCCGGGGGACGGCCCGGGCGAGAAATGAGTACGCGCACTCAGGCCGTCCGCATCCCTCCCGGACGACGATGGGCCCACCACCGCCGATTCCGGGAGCCCCCTTGCTCAGTCGCCTCGCCGCCCTCCTCGTCCCCGCCTTCGGCCGGCTGACCGTCACCTGTGACGAGGGCGCCGTCGTCGCGCCGGGCAGCCTGATCGTCGCCAACCACACCTCGATCACCGACCCGGCCGTCGTCCTCGCGGCGCTGCACCGCCTCGGCGTGCAACCCGCGGTGATGGCCGCGGCCGGACTCTGGCGGGCCCCCGTGCTCGGGCGGGCGCTCGCGCGCGAGGGCCACATCCCCGTGCGGCGCGGGGACCGCCGGGCCGCCGACGCGCTGGATCTCGCCGTCGCCGCGCTGCGGGAGGGGCGCACCGTGCTCATCTACGCGGAGGGCGGGATACCGGCCGGGCACGGCGCGGGAGAGGCGGCGCCGCGTGCCTTCCGCAGCGGGGTCGCGCGCATCGTCGAACGGACCGGCGCGCCCGTCGTGCCGATCGGTCAGGCCGGGGCCAGGCGCGTGAGTTCGGGCGGCACGGGCAAGCAGCTGGCCGGATTGCTCAGCGCGCCCCTGCGGCGGCCCGGACTGCACGTGCACCTGGGAGCGCCGATCGCGCCGAGCGGCGGGCGACGTGACGCGACCCGGCAGGCGCACAGCGCGGTGACCCGGGCCTGGCGGACCGCGGCCGCACGACTCGGCGAGCCCGCAGCCCACGCCGCGTAGCAGGCCAGGAAGGCTCCGCGTGCGCGGTCCGCGTACGCTCGGGCGCGTGTCCGTCACTCGCCCGTACCGCGTCGCCGTCCTCGTCAGCGAAGGCGCCAAGCCCCTCGACGTCGGCATCCCGGCCCAGGTGTTCACGACCCGCGCGAGCATGCCGTACGAAGTGCGGGTGTGCGGGGCGGCGCCCGGACTCGTGACCGGCGGAGACGGCCTTTCGTACGCCGTCGCGCACGGTCTGGAGGCGCTCGCCTGGGCGGACATCGTCTTCGTGCCCGGCTACCGGTTCCCGGACCGCGACGATCCGCCGCCCGCCGTCGTCGACGCACTGACCGCCGCCCACGCGCGCGGCGCACGGCTCGCCGCCATCTCGACGGGTGCCTTCACGCTCGCCGCCACCGGACTCCTCGACGGCCGACGCGCCACGACCCACTGGCACTACACGAGGGCGCTCGCCGCGAAGCACCCGCTCGTGCGCGTCGACGAGAACGTCCTGTTCGTCGACGAGGGCACCGTGCTGACCTCCGCGGGCGCCGCGTCCGGCATCGACCTGTGCCTGCACATCCTCCGCGGCGACCTGGGCGTCGCCGCGGCGAACCACGCCGCCCGGCGCCTGGTCGCCGCGCCCTACCGCAGCGGCGGCCAGGCGCAGTACGTGCCGCGCAGCGTGCCCGAACCGCTCGGCGAACGGTTCGCCGCCACCCGCGAATGGGCCCTGCACCGCCTCGACGAACCCCTCACCCTCGAAGCGCTCGCCGAGCACGCGGCGGTGTCACCGCGCACGTTCTCGCGGCGCTTCGTCGACGACACCGGCTACACGCCCATGCAGTGGGTGATGCGCGCCCGCATCGACGTCGCCCGCGAACTCCTGGAGCGCTCCGAGCGCGGCGTCGAGCAGATCGCCGCCGACGTCGGCCTCGGCACCGGAGCCAATCTGCGCCTGCACTTCCAGCGCATCCTCGGCACGACACCGAGCGAGTACCGGCGCACGTTCGCCCGGGGCGAGTGACGCCCGACTCCCTGGCGGGATCCTTGCGAACCATGGCGATCATGCCGCTGTCAGGGCCGTTCGCCGCGAGCGAGTCTGGAGGTGGACACAGGACGCACCGGGAGCCAACGGCCCTGGGGAGAAAGGGACATCTCTCATGACTCGCATCGCCATCAACGGATTCGGCCGCATCGGACGCAACGTGCTGCGAGCCCTGCTCGAACGCGACAGCGCCCTCGAGATCGTCGCCGTCAACGACCTCACCGAGCCCGCAGCCCTGGCCCGGCTGCTCGCCTTCGACTCGACGGCGGGCCGCCTCGGCCGACCGGTGAGCGTCGAGGGCAACACCCTGATCGTCGACGGCCGCCGCATCACCGTCCTCGCCGAGCGCGAGCCCGCCCAGCTGCCCTGGGCCGAGCTCGGCGTCGACATCGTCCTGGAGGCGACCGGCCGCTTCACCTCCGCGACGGCAGCCCGCGGCCACCTCGCCGCGGGTGCGAAGAAGGTCCTGGTCAGCGCCCCGTCCGACGGTGCCGATGTCACGCTCGCGTACGGCGTGAACACCGACGCCTACGATCCGGCCGCGCACACGATCGTCTCGAACGCCTCCTGCACCACCAACGCGCTCGCCCCGCTGGCCGCGGTCCTCGACGAACTCGCCGGGATCGAGCACGGGTTCATGACGACGGTGCACGCCTACACGCAGGAGCAGAACCTCCAGGACGGCCCGCACCGCGACGCCCGCCGGGCGCGGGCCGCGGCGGTCAACATCGCCCCGACCACGACCGGCGCCGCCAAGGCGATCGGCAAGGTGCTGCCCGCCCTCGACGGAAAGCTGTCCGGCGACTCGATCCGGGTGCCGGTCCCGGTCGGCTCGATCGTCGAGCTGAACACCACCGTCGCCCGCGACGTGACGCGTGAGCAGGTCATCGCGGCCTACCGGGACGCGGCGGAGGGCCCCCTCAAGGGCGTCCTGGAGTACTCGGAGGACGCGCTGGTGTCGTCGGACATCACCGGCAACCCGGCCTCCTCCATCTTCGACTCGGAGCTGACCCGCGTCGACGGCCGCCACATCAAGGTCGTCGCCTGGTACGACAACGAGTGGGGCTTCTCCAACCGAGTGATCGACACGCTGGAACTGCTCGCCGGCAACTGACGGCCAGCGAGCCTGACCGGCCGGCTCGGCTCACCGAGTGACGCCTCGTCCTCACTGACGAGGCGTCACTTCTTGTCGTACTGGCGGCATGCGCCGGTGAACACGGTCGCCAGCTCCGCCGCCATGACCGATGTCGCCAACGCGCTCACGGGCGCCCTGTCCGCCCCGTCCGCCCCGTCCGTGTCGCGGTAGATCTGCACGGCGAGCCCCTCGGTCACGGCAGTGAGCCGGACCGCCGCCGGCCAGGGATCGAGCTCGGCCGCCACCTCGCCGCACTCCTTGCCGTTGTGCACGGCGCGGGCCACGTCGTCGCGCAGCCGGTGCGCGGTGGCCACGTCGACCTCGGCGAGCGCGGGCGCGTCGAGCGCCCGACCGGCGAAGGCCCGGGTGACGCGGAACTCGGTGCGGCGCGTCTCGTCCAGCGGCAGGAACTGCGCCAACGCCTCGGCGAGCACGTGCGCGAGGGGCCGCCGATGCTCGATCCCGGCCCGGATCCGGTCGTCGGCGCGACCGCGGATCCGGTCGGTGACCTCCTTGAACGCGTGCAGCAGCATGTCGTCCTTGGTGCGGAAGTAGTGCTGGACGAGCCCGACCGACATCCCGGCGGTCGACGCGGTCCGCGCGACGGTCACCGCGTCCAGGCCCTGATCGGAGATCAACTCACAGACGGCCAGGGCGATATGGCGTCGGCGCTCTTCGTGGTCGGCGATTCTCGGCACTTGATAACCGTACCAACGTACGGTAAAAACCTCCTTAACCATATGGCCGTACGGTTATTCCCTCCGGCGCTCTCGGGTGCCCGGGCGGCCCTTCCGACCTTCCGATGTGGTGAGGAACCCCTCCATGCCCAGCCGTATGCGGCCCTCCGCCGCGCGCACGACGGTCCTGCTCCTCTCGCTCTTACTGCTCGTCCTGCTGGTCCCGAGCCGCCCGGCCGCGGCGGCATCCGCACCGTCCGATCGCTACGCGGCCATCGACGCCTACGTACGAGAACGCATGAAGGCGACCGGCGCGCCCGGCGTCTCCTACGCCGTGGTGGGCCCCAACGGCCCGCTGCATCAGCGGAGTTGGGGCAGTGACGGGCGGGGGAGCGAGGTGACGGCACGCACCCCGTTCCTGTGGGGCTCCGTCGCCAAACCGGTCGCCGCGACCGCCGTGATGACCCTCGTCCAGGACGGCCGACTCCGCCTCGACGACCGGGTCGTGGACCACGTCCCCGGCTTCCGCTTCGGCGGCGCCGCGCACGCGCGGCGGGTGACGGTCCGTCATCTGCTGGGCCAGACCGCCGGGATCCCCGAATCGGCCACGTTCGCGGTGGCCGACTGCCTCGACGCCGACTGCCCGCGCGCGGCCGAACGCGTCCGAGCCCTCGACGACGTACGACCGCTCGGGCTGCCCGGCACCATCTACGCGTACAGCAGCGCCAACTACCTGGTGCTCGCCGCCGTCGTCGAGGCGGTCACCGGACAGTCCTTCGCCGCATATCTGCGTACCGCCGTCTTCGCACCCGCGGGCATGCGGGGAGCCGTCGCGGACCGGGCGTCGGCCCGCGAGCGCCGTTTGTCGGCCGGCCATCAGCGGTTGTGGGGCATCCCCGCGGCGATCGCCGACGGCGTGGACGACGCGGGCGCCGCGTACGGCTACACGGGCGGCGACCTCGGCGACCTCGCGGCGTTCGCCGCACTCCAACTGCGCGCGGGCAGCCCGGCAGGCGCGCGCGACGGTGTCCTGACCCCGGCATCCGTGCGGGCGATGCGCACCGAGGGCCGACTCTCCTCCGGGTACGGCACGGGGTACGGCCTCGGCTGGCGGGTCGGCGGCCTGGACGCGCCCCTCGACCATGCCGTCTGGCACACCGGCGCCACCCCCGGCTACTCCGCGATGCTGTTCCTGCTGCCCGAGACGGACACGGCACTCGTGCTCCAGCAGAACCTGTACGGACTGCTCGACGACGACGCCGTGATGCGGATCGGCTTCGACGCGGCCCGGATCCTCGCCGGCGGCACGCCCTCCGCCGCCGGCACGGCGTGGTCGTCCCCGTACTACCTGACCGTGTGGGGCACCACGGCTCTCGCGCTGCTGCTGTGCGTGGCGGCCGGTCGCTCCGTCGTCCTGCTGCGCCGCCCGGCCGGGAGCGCGAACCGGCTGCGCAGGCTCGCGCGGACCGTGCCGTGGTGTGTCAGCGGCGCGTTGCCGCTCGCCGCATTCGTGTGGGTCGCCGCGGCGATGGGCCTCGAACCGCTGTGGCTCTGGCTGCCCGACGTGTTCCTCGCCCTGTGCGCCGCGACGGCCTTCGGCGTCGCGACCGTCGCGCTGCGCGTCGCCCTCGCGCTCCGCCCGGCCGCCGGCCCTCAAGCCCGCTCCCGCACCTCCGTCATCAGCCCGTACAGCACGACGTTGCCCGTGTAACCGGTGCGCTTGCTGTACGAGCCGCCGCAGGTGATGACGCGGAGTTCGGGCAGGCCCGTGCTGCCGTAGACGCGGCGGTCGGGGAAGTGGGTCTTGTCGACGACGTCGATGCCGTGGATCTCGAAGACGGCCGTCCTGTGGTCGGCGCGGTCGATCTCGATGTGCTGGCCCTTCTTCAGGGAGCCGAGTCCGTAGAAGACGGCGGGGCCGCCCGCGTTGTCGACATGGCCGTCGATGACGGACGTGCCGCGCTCGCCGGGGCTGACGGCTCCGCCGAACCAGCCTGCCAGGTTGGCGTTCTGCGGCGGCGGCGCGTCCAGCCAGCCCTCGCGGTCGCGGCCGACGCGGGTCAGCGGGGCGTTGACGCCGATCTCGGGGATCCGGATGCGCAGCGGGGTGGCGGCGGGCAGCGGGTCGGCGGGGGGCGTCGTGGTGCCGAGCTTCGCGGCCCCGGGGTCGGGCTGCGGCGGGCCGTCGGCCTGGGAGACACCGTGGTGCACGAGCAGGACGCCCGCCAGCAGGATCACGGCGAGCAGCGACCAGGACGGGCGGCGGGTCTTCGGGGCGGCCGCGGACACGGGCGGGGGCCCGCCCTGTCAGGAGCCGTCGGTGCGGCGCTTGCGCAGCCGCAGGAATCCGGCACCGAGCGCCCCGGCGATCAACGCGCCGCCCGCCGCGAGCAGAGCGGGGTCGGTCCCGGTGGAACTGCCGCCGAGACCCGCCTTCACGCCACGGTGCACGGTGGTGTTCGGGGTCGGGCTGGTGTTGCCGGTGGCGATGGTGAGGGTCGTCGTGCCCTTCTCGCCGTTGCAGTCGAAGGTGACGACGTACTGCGCGCCGGGCTTGGCGTCCGGATAGACCTGCGCCGTCGCGGAGTGGCCCTCGTTGAGGTCCACGTTGTCGAAGATCGGCGCCGTCACGTGCACCGTGGGGACCTCGCACTCGTTGGAGCTGAGGGTGACCGTGCCCCCGGCCGCGATCGTGCTCGGCGTCACGCTGAAACCGAAGGAGGTGACGTTGGACTGCGTACCCCCGTCGTCGGCCACGGCGGCCGGAGCGGTCAGGCCCAGCGCGGTGGCGGAGACGAGCGCGCAGGACAGGACGGTCGACGACAGCCGGGATATGGAACGCATGCGAGCCTCCGGGGAGAGCGAATTGGACGGCTTCTGCGACGTTATGAGCGACCGTGTGCAACGACCATCCGGTCAGGGCCGAATGGGGCTGTGCCGCTTCCGCAGGCGCCTGCGGATGAGGACCGGGACGCACGACAGGACGAGCAGCGCGGCCGCCGCGCCCAGGTGCCGGGTGAGGCCGGGCCCCGCGTCCGACGCCTCGGCGGGCGCCGTGCGCGCGGCGGGTGCCCCGGCCGCCGACGCGCTCGCCCGCGTCGCCGGGTGCTGGGGCCCCGCACCGTGCGCGAGCCGCAGCGGAGCGGCGGCGAACCCCCAGTCGAGCAGGGCGCGGCTCTCCTCGTACACGGCGTTGAAGTCGCCGTCCTGCGGGTTCATCACCGTCACCAGCATCGTGCGGCCCTTGTGGGTGGCGGCGGTCACGAGGGTGCAGCCGGCCTGCGACGTGTAGCCGTTCTTGACGCCGATCAGCCCGGGGTAGGGCTCCACCCCGTGCGAGCCGACCAGCAGGCGGTTGGTGTTCTGGATCTCGTACGCGTCCGGGCCGCCGGACAGCGGGAACCGCGCCCACTTGGTGCCCATGTAGCGCCGGAAGTCGGGGTTCTTGAAGCCCTCCCGCGCGATGAGCGCCAGATCGTGCGCGGACGAGAACTGCCCCGGGGTGTCGAAGCCGTCGGGCGAACGCACCTGGGTGTCACGGGCCCCGATGCGGCGGGCCGTGGCCTGCATCTGGGCGAGGGTGCGGGCGAGCCCGCCGTTCATCCGCGCGAGGGTGTGCACGGCGTCGTTCCCGGAGCTGAGGAACACCCCGCGCCACAGGTCGGCCACCGTGTACCTGTGCCCCTCGGCGACCCCCACCTCGCTGCTGCCCTCGGCGACCTCGGCCAGGTCGGCGGCCGTCGCCCGGTGCACGGTGTTCTGGCTCAACTGCGGCAGCAGGGTCACCGCGAACAGGGTCTTCAGGGTGCTGGCGGGCGGCAGCCGCAGGTGCGGCGCCTTGGCGGCCAGCACCTCGCCGGAACGGGCGTCCATGACCTCCCAGGACAGGGCCGACAGGGAAGGCGCGGCGGGCGGCGCGGGGGAGGGGCCCGCGGCCCGGGCGGGCACCGCGGCGGCCCCCACGGCGACGGCCGCACACAGCCCCGACGTCACAACCGCCCTGGTAATACCGGGGTAAAAGCCCATGAATTTCGCCATGCCGGAAACGTAGGGGCATGATCGTCCGCCCGCGATCCGCTTACGCCATGTGGTCCAGGTGCGCACCGGCCGACTTGGAACTACCCTTTTCGGGCGATTGTTCGTCCCGGACGCTTCGACCGTGACGTACGTACGCTGGAACCACACGACGGTGGAGGTGTTCCGCCATGACGGCCCAGACACGACTGCTGAACCGGCTTCCGCGTGCGTACCGCGACCGGCTGATGCCGCTCGCGGAGGAAGTCTCCTTCCCCCAGGACACCAGGATCTTCGAAGAGGGCGACCGCGCCGACCGGTTCTGGATCATCCGCACCGGCATGGTCACGCTGGACGTGCGCGTCTCCGACCGCACCAGGCTGCCCGTCGACCCGCTCGGACCCGGCGATCTGCTCGGCTGGTCCTGGCTCTTCTCGCCCTACGCGTGGGACTTCGGCGCCGAGGCGTTCAGTCCGGTACGCGCCTACGAGTTCGACGGCGGTTCGGTGCGCGCGCTGATCGACCTCGAACCGGCCCTGGGCGTGTCGCTGCTGCACGGAGTCGCCGAGGTGATGGCGCACCGCCTCGAGGCGGCCCGCGTCAAGCTCGTCGAGGCCCATCGGACGCACGGGCGCCTGTAGGGCCTGTCAGGAGGGCCCTGCGCGCGGCGGGTCACCCGCACGTGGCGTGAGCGTCACCCACCTCGACGCCTCGACAGGCGGCGTGCGGTGCCCCGGGGTTGGCTCGGCCGGGTATCCCGTCCGTGCCCGCTCCGCCCAGAGAGGCCCCGCATGCGTCGCACCGTGTCCTGGTCGACCTCCGCCGTCGCCGCAGCCGTCCTCACCCTCGCCGCCGTACCGGTGTGCGCGCACGCCGCGACCGCGGGGGACGACACGCCCTGGTCCACCTCGACCTGGGGCGGATCCACGTCGTCGGAAGGCTGGAGCGCGGGCAACGCCACGGCCGGCTCCGGCACCCTCGAACTCGTTCCCGCCGACGCCCGGCCCGGCACCACGGTCACCGCGAACACCACCGCGTGCGGCAAGGACCAGCGCGCCACCGGCGATGCCAACAGCGTGGGCGCGGGCGACTTCCCGCTGCAGACGAGCACGCACCAGGGCGACGTGGTCGGTCAGTTCCAGGTCCCTGCCGGGGCCCGCCCGGGCACGTACCCGGTCTCGGTGAGCTGCGCGAGCGGCACCGTCGTACGGCAGACCCTCTCCGTCTCGGGGCGCGGCGGCGAACTCCACGGCGTGCACGCGGGCGACGGCGGTTCCCTGGGCCGCCTGAGCACGCTGCAGCTCGTCCTCGGCGGGATGCTGATCGCCGGTTCGGTGGGGGCCGCCGGGTACTACGTACGCAGACGCGCCCAGGAGCTGTGACGCTCCTGGGCGCAGTCGGTCGGCTCGGTCCGTACGGTCAGCCCTTGCGGGTGTTGATCTCGTCGGTGAGCTGGGGCACGACGTCGAAGAGGTCGCCGACGACGCCGTAGTCGACCAGGTCGAAGATCGGGG
>NZ_JBITJZ010000032.1:0-19300 GCF_044460595.1 Streptomyces sp. NPDC050085
TCCTCACCGCCACCGCCACCGCCCACGTCAACGGACACCCCGTCACCTGGCCCATCCACGGCACCACCACCCCCCTCCCCACCTACGCCTTCCAGAACGAGCGGTACTGGCTGGAGCTGCCGGAGGTGGTCGGCGACGCCGTCGATCTGGGGCTGGAGGCCGCGGGGCACCCGCTGTTCGGTGCGACGGTGCTGCTGCCCGAGGACGCAGGGGCCGTGCTCACCGGTCGGCTCTCGATCCGTGCGCAGGCATGGCTCGCCGACCACGCGGTGCACGGCACGGTCGTACTGCCCGGCACCGCCTTCGCCGAACTGGTGCTGCACGCCGGCACCCAGGTGGGCTGTGACCACCTGGAGGAACTCACGCTCCAGGCCCCGTTCGTGCTGCCGGACCAGGGTTCGGTGCCGGTGCAGGTGACGGTCGGCTCGGCGGACGGCAGCAGCCGCCGCGCGGTGACCGTGCACACGCAGCGGGACGGCACGACGGTGGTCCTCGCCAAGGGAACGCTGAGCGCCAACGGCTGCTCTCCGTACGGCGAGCCCCGGACGGTGCCCCCGGAGGGCGCGGTCCCGGTGGATCTCGACGAGTTGTACGAGCGCCTGGCCTCGGCGGGTCTCGCCTACGGTCCCGCGTTCCGCGGACTGCGGGCGGCGTGGCGGCACGGTGACGACGTATACGCCGAAGTGACCCTCCCGGACGGGGTCGACAGCGACTCCTACACCCTGCACCCGGCCCTGCTCGACGCCGCCCTGCACCCGATGGGGTTCGCGGCGGACACACCGGAGGGGCAGGTCAGGCTGCCGGTCGCGTGGACGGACGTGTCGTTGTACGCGGCCGGGGCGCGCACCGCCCGGGTGCTGCTGTCCCCGACGGGTGGCGACACGCTCGAACTGACGGTGACGGACGCGCAGGGCGCCCTGCTGGCCCGGATCGGCGAACTGACCGTACGGGCGAAGCGGCCGGAGGAACTGGTGGCGCGCGGCCAGGACAGTCTGTACGAGCTGTCCTGGGCGGCTCTGCCCGATCCGGCCGGGTCGGCGGAGTCCGCGGTCACGGCCGAGGTCGCCGACGCGGCGGGGCTGGCCGGGGTGCCGGACGGTGCCCTGGTCCTCGCGCACGCTCCCGTGCCGTCAGGCGCGGTGCCCGGGCAGGTGCGGGAGGTCCTCGGCTGGGCGCTCGAACTGTGCCAGGCCTGGCTGGCCGCCGACCGGTTCGCGGAGTCCCGGCTGGCCTTCGTCACCCGCGGCGCGACCGGTGAGCAGCCGTCCGACCTCGCCCACGCGGCGCTGTGGGGGATGGTCCGCTCGGCCCAGACGGAGAACCCGGACCGGTTCGTGCTCGTCGACCTCGACGGTACGGACGCCTCGGCCGGGCTGCTCCCGGCGGTACCGTCCGTCACCGAGCCCCAGTTCGCGATACGGGACGGCGCGCTGTTCGTGCCTCGCCTGGTCCGCTCGGACGTCGAGGCCCCGACCGAAGGCACGGCCGGGGGCTCTGAGTTCGGTCCGCAGGACACCGTTCTCGTCACGGGTGCCACCGGCGACCTGGGCGGTCAGATCACCCGCCGCCTGGTGACCGAGCACGGGGTGCGCAGGCTGCTGCTGGTGAGCAGGCGCGGCCCGGACGCCCCCGGAGCGGCCGAACTGGTCGCGGGTCTTGCCGAGTTGGGCGCGCAGGCCACCGTGGTCGCCTGCGACCTGGCCGACCGCGCGGCCGTGGCCGCGCTGTTCCAGGAGCACCCGGTGGCCGGTCTGGTCCACTCGGCGGGCGTACTGGACGACGCGACGATCATGTCGTTGACGCCCGAGCGTCTCGACCGGGTGCTCCGCGCCAAGGTCGACGCCGCCTGGAACCTGCACGAACTCGCCGGTGACGTAAGGCTGTTCGCGCTGTTCTCGTCGGTCTCCGGGCTGCTCGGCGGCGCGGGCCAGGGCAACTACGCGGCGGCGAACGCGTTCCTCGACGCCCTGGCCGGACACCGGGCACGGCTCGGCCTGCCGGCCGTCTCGTACGCCTGGGGCCTGTGGGCCCAGGACGGCGGCATGGCCGAGCAGTTGGGCCAGGCCGACCTGGCCAGGATGGCCCGGCTCGGCATCCTGCCGATCAGCCACGAGCACGGGCTCGAACTGTTCGACACGGGGGTGCGGGCGGACCGTACGACGCTGGTGCCCGTACGCCTCGACCCGTCCGCGCTGCGCGACCCGTCGCCGCTGCTGCGCGGTCTGGTGCGGCCCACCGCACGGCCCGCGGCGGCCGCAGGCCCGGCGGCGCAGGAGACCACGCTCGCCGACGCGATGGCCGGGCTCGGCCCGCAGGAGCGTACGGATCTGCTGAACAAGCTGGTGCTCGACCTCGTGGCCGACGTGCTCGGACACGCGTCGTCGGACGGGCTCGACGCGCAGCGCGGTCTGCTCGACCTGGGCATCGATTCGCTGACCGCGGTGGAGCTGCGCAACCGGCTCGGCACGGCGGTCGGACAGCGACTGCCGTCCACGCTGATCTTCGACTATCCGACGGTCGAGGCTCTCGTCGGCTACCTGGACACCGAGGTGCTGACGGCGCCGGTGGCCGGTCTCGCCGAACTGGACCGGCTCGAGGAGCTGTTGCTGACGCTGCCCGCCGACGGTGAGCAGCGCACCCAGCTGACGCAGCGGCTCCAGGAGGTGATGGCCCGTGCCGGGTTCGACGTCAGCACCGACGGAGCGGAGGAGCTGCTGTCCGCCGCCTCCGACGACGAGATCTTCGACTTCATCGACAACGAGTTGAGCAGCTGAGCCCGTTCCCTCCGCCGTCCCGCACATCCACAGGAAACCCGAGGAAGTAGACGCAGCCGTGGCGAATGAAGACAAGCTCCGCGACTATCTCAAGCGCGTGACGGCCGACCTGCACCGGACTCGGCAGCGGCTGCAGGAGGTCGAGGCCAAGGACCAGGAGCCGATCGCGATCGTCGGCATGGCCTGCCGCTACCCGGGCGGGGTCGCCTCGCCCGAGCAGCTGTGGGACCTGGTCGTGCAGGAGCGGGACGCGATCTCCGGCTTCCCCGAGGACCGCGGCTGGCCGGCCGACGTCTACGACCCGGACCCGGAGAAGACCGGCAAGTCGTACGCGCAGGAGGGCGGATTCCTCTACGACGCACCCGAGTTCGACCCCGCCTTCTTCGGCGTCTCGCCGCGCGAGGCCCTGACGATCGACCCGCAGCAGCGGCTGCTGCTGCAGACGGCGTGGGAGGCCGTGGAGAGCGCCGGCATCGACCCGGGCACGCTGCGCGGCAGCCGCACCGGCGTGTTCGCCGGTGTGATGTACAACGACTACGGCTCCCGGCTGAGCCCCATCCCGGACGGGTTCGAGGGCCACGTCGGCACCGGCAGCGCGGGCAGCATCGCCTCCGGCCGCCTCTCCTACACGTTCGGCTTCGAGGGCCCGGCGGTCAGTGTCGACACGGCCTGCTCGTCGTCGCTGGTGGCCCTGCACCTGGCGGCGCAGGCGCTGCGTCAGGGCGAGTGCGAGTTCGCGCTGGCCGGCGGTGTCACGGTCATCTCCACGCCGGGCCTGTTCATCGAGTTCAGCCGCCAGCGCGGCCTGTCCGCCGACGGACGCTGCAAGGCGTTCGCCGCGGCCGCCGACGGCACCGGCTGGGGCGAGGGCGTCGGCCTGATCCTGCTGGAGCGGCTCTCCGACGCCGAGCGCAACGGCCACCACGTCCTCGGCCTGATCCGCGGCAGCGCCATCAACCAGGACGGTACGAGCAGTCAGCTGACGGCGCCGAACGGCCCCTCCCAGCGGCGGGTGATCCGAGACGCCCTGGCCAACGCGCGTCTGGAGACCTCCGACGTCGACGTGGTCGAGGCGCACGGCACCGGCACCAAACTCGGCGACCCGATCGAGGCGCAGGCCCTGCTCGCCACGTACGGAAAGGACCGTCCGGCCGAACAGCCGTTGTGGCTCGGCTCGTTGAAGTCCAACATCGGCCACTCGCAGGCCGCCGCCGGTGTCGGCGGTGTCATCAAGATGGTCATGGCGATGCGCAACGGGCTGCTGCCCAAGACGCTGCACGTCGACGAGCCGTCACCGCACATCGACTGGGAGCTGGGCTCCGTCTCGCTGCTCACGCAGGCCCGCCAGTGGGAGACGGACGGCCGCCCGCGCCGGGCCGGTGTGTCCTCGTTCGGCATCAGCGGCACCAACGCGCACTTGATCCTCGAACAGGCCCCGGTCCCGGCTCCTGCCACCGACGAACCCGCTGACGAACCCGCCGAGCCCACCGAGCCCGCCCCCACGATGGACGGCCCGGTGCCCTGGCTGGTGTCGGCCCGCACCGAGCAGGCGGTGCGGGACCAGGCCGCCCGCCTGAGCACCTACCTCGCGGACCGGCCCGACACCAACTCCCTTGCCGTGGCGCAGGTACTGGCCACCCGTGCCCGCTTCGAGCACCGGGCCGTCGCCCTGAACGCGGAAGCGCTGACCGCCCTCGCCGAGGGCCAGCCCCACCCCGACCTCATCACCGGTACCGCGCTCGACGGCAAGACCGTCTTCGTCTTCCCCGGCCAGGGCTCGCAGTGGCCCGCCATGGGCCAGTACCTCCTCGCCCACGAACCGGTCTTCGCCGACCACATACGCGCCTGCACCCAAGCCTTCGCCCCGCACACCGACTGGGATCTGACCCGGCTGCTCACCGACGCCGACGCCACCCTCCTGGAACGCGTCGACGTCGTCCAACCCGTCCTGTTCGCCGTCATGACCGGCCTGGCTGAGTTGTGGAAGCACCACGGCATCACCCCCGACGCCGTCATCGGCCACTCGCAGGGCGAGATCGCGGCTGCTTACGCCGCCGGAGCCCTGTCCCTCGACGACGCGGCCCGCACCGTCATCCTGCGCGCCCAAGCCATCACCGCGCTGGCCGGCACCGGCACCATGGCTTCCATCCCCCTGCCCGCAGACCAAGTCACCCCCCTGCTGCAGGGCGACGTCCACATCGCCGCCGCCAACGGACCCGCCACCACCGTCGTTTCCGGATCGGTCGACGCCATCGACGCCCTGGTCGCCATCTGCGAGAGCCGGGAGATCCGCGCCCGCAAAATCCCCGTCGACTACGCCTCCCACTGCATCCACGTCGAAGCCATTCACCAGCAGATCCTCAGCGCCCTCGACGGCATCCAACCCCAGACCACGAACATCGCCTTCTACTCCACCGTCACCGGCCAGCCCATCGACACCAGCTCGCTGACGGCCGAGTACTGGTACACCAACCTCCGCAACCAGGTCCGCTTCCACGAGACGGTGGAACTGCTGCACCGGGACGGCTACCGCCACTTCATCGAGTCAAGTCCCCACCCCGTCCTCACCATTGGACTCCAGCAGACCTTCGACGACCGCCCCGCCACCATCCACCCCACCCTCCGCCGCGACCACGGCCACCACCTCCCCCACGCCCTCGCCGACGCCCACACCCACGGCCTCCCCGTCAACTGGCACCTCCCCCAAGCAACCGGCGAACCCCCGGCCCTGCCCACGTACGCCTTCCAACAGCAGCGGTACTGGCTCGACGAAGTGGCCGAGGCCGGGGACGCCGGCAGTCTCGGCCTGACGCGGTCCGCGCACCCGTTGCTGGGAGCGGTGACCACGTTGGCGGAGAGCGACGCGCTGCTGCTGACGGGACGGCTGTCCGTCGAGACCCACCCGTGGCTCGGTGACCACATCGTCGCGGGCACCGTGCTGCTGCCCGGTACGGCACTGGTCGAGCTCGCGGTGCAGGCCGCGGACCAGGTGGGCTGCGACCTCATCGACGAGCTGACCCTGGAGGCCCCGCTGACGCTCGGTCAGCGAGGCGGCGTACAGCTGCAGATCGCGGTCGGCGCGCCGGACGAGGGCGGACGGCGGCCGCTGACCATCCACTCGCGGCCGGAGACCGAGGACGCGGTCTGGGCCCGGCACGCGACCGGCGCCGTCGCCGTCGCGACCGCCGCCCCGACCGGTCCGCAGGACGACCTCTCCGTGTGGCCGGTGGACGGCGCCCAGCAGGTGCCGACCGGCGAACTGTACGAACGGATGGAATCCGCCGGGGTGTTCTACGGTCCGGCGTTCCGCGGGGTCACCGCGGTCTGGCGGCGCGGCGACGACCTCTTCGCCGAACTCGTGCTTCCGGCCGACACCGACCGCTCCGGCTACGGGCTGCACCCGGCGCTGCTCGACGCGGCGCTGCACCCGCTCGCCCTCGACACCGACGCGTCCGGCGAGTCGGGCATCCGCATGCCGTTCTCCTGGTCCGGTGTCGCCCTGCACGCCACGGGCGCCTCCGCCCTGCGGGTCCGGCTGACCCCGACCGGCAACGGCGTGGAACTGGTCGCCGCCGACCCGGCCGGTACACCGGTGCTGTCGGTGCGGAACATGGTGGCCCGTTCGCTGTCCGCCGAGCGGCTGGCCGAACTGCGTGCGCTGTTGGACGGTGACACGCCTGCCGCCCCGGTACGCCGGGTGCAGCGGCCGGAGGCCTCCGCTCCTGACGGGGCGAGCGGATCGCAGTTCGCACAGCGGCTCGCCGGTCTGAGCGAGGCGGAGCAGATCGCGGCCGTCCTCGACACGATCCGGGCCCAGGTGGCGACCGTGCTCGGGCATGCCACGCCGGAGAGCATCGACACGGACCGGCCATTCAAGGAACTCGGCATCGACTCGATCATGGGCGTGGAGATCAGGAACCGGCTGGCCGCGGCCACCGGCCTGCGGCTGCCCGCCACCCTGGTCTTCGACTACCCGACCCCGGTGACCCTGGCCGAGTCGCTGCGTGAGGAGGCGCTCGGCATCGAGGCCGCCGCGCCCGCCGGCACCGCGGTCAAGGGTGCCTCGGACGAGCCTCTCGCCATCGTCGCCATGGCCTGCCGCTACCCCGGTGGCATCGCGTCGCCCGAGGACCTGTGGCGGCTCGTCGACGACGAGGTGGACGCCATCGGCGACTTCCCCACCGACCGTGGCTGGGACCCCGCCGAGCTGTACGACCCGGACCCGAGCAAGGCGGGGAAGACGTACTCGCTCCAGGGCGGGTTCCTCTATGACGCCGGCCTGTTCGACGCCGACTTCTTCGGGATCTCGCCGCGTGAGGCGCTGGCCACCGACCCGCAGCAGCGGCTGCTGCTCGAAACGGCGTGGGAGACGCTTGAGAGCGCCGGGATCGACCCGGCCGCCCTGCGCGGCAGCAGCACCGGCGTCTTCACCGGCATCGGGCACAACGACTACCGGGCCAGGCTCGACGCGGCGCCCGAGGCGTTCGAGGGCCACCTGCTGACCGGCAACATGACCAGTGTCGCCTCGGGCCGCGTCGCCTACACGCTCGGTCTCGAGGGCCCGGCGGTCTCCGTCGAGACAGCGTGCTCGTCGTCGCTGGTCGCCCTGCACCTGGCCGGTCAAGCACTGCGCAACGGTGACTGCTCACTGGCCCTGGTCGGCGGCGTCGCCGTCATGCCGACACCGGGCGGCTTCATCGAGTTCAGCCGGCAGCGCGGGCTCGCCAAGGACGGCCGCTGCAAGGCGTTCTCCGACGAGGCCGACGGCACCGGCTGGTCCGAGGGCGTGGGCCTGCTCCTGGTGGAGCGGTTGTCCGACGCCCGCAAGAACGGCCACCAGATCCTCGCGGTCGTCCGCGGCAGCGCCATCAACCAGGACGGCGCCAGCAACGGCCTCACCGCGCCCAACGGGCCCTCCCAGCAGCGCGTCATCCAGCAGGCCCTGGCCAACTCCGGTCTCACCACGGCTGATGTCGACGCCGTGGAGGCGCACGGCACCGGCACGTCCCTCGGCGACCCGATCGAGGCGCAGGCCCTGATGGCGACGTACGGCAAGAACCGTACGGCCGAACAGCCTTTGTGGCTCGGCTCGTTGAAGTCCAACATCGGCCACACGCAGGCCGCCGCCGGTGTCGGCGGCATCATCAAGATGGTCATGGCGATGCGCCACGGCGTCCTGCCCAAGACCCTGCACGCCGACAACCCCTCCTCACACATCGACTGGGACGCGGGCGCCGTCTCCCTCCTCACCGAGGCCCGCCCCTGGGAGACGAACGGACATCCGCGTCGCGCGGGCGTCTCCTCCTTCGGCGTCAGCGGCACCAACGCGCACGTGGTCCTGGAAGAGCACGTCGAGGAGCAGGCCGAGGAGCAGGTCTCAGAGGAGCCCGCCGAGCCCACCCCCACGGTGAACGGCCCGGCGCCCTGGGCCCTGTCCGCCAAGACCCTCCCCGCCCTGCACGCCCAGGCCGACCGCCTCCTCGACCTGGTCACCACCGACCCGAACCACTCACCCGCAGACATCGCCCACTCCCTGCTCACCACCCGCACCCACTTCAGCCAGCGGGCGGTGATCGTCGCCGACACCACCGACGACCGCCTCGACGCCCTCCGCGCACTGGCTGGGGGCGAGCACCACTCGTCCGTGGTCACCGGCAGCGCAGACGGCACCGGGAAGCTGGCGTTCTTGTTCACCGGCCAGGGGGCCCAACGCCTGGGCATGGGACGGGAGTTGCACGCCACCTACCCCGCCTTCGCGACCGCCTTCGACGCAATCCTGGACCACTTCGAACCCGAACTCCGCAACATCATCTGGGGCGACGACGCAGAGCAGCTGGCGCGCACGGAGAACACGCAGCCCGCACTGTTCGCCATCGAGGTCGCACTGTTCCGGCTCCTCGAAAGCTGGGGGGTCACGCCCGACTATCTGGCCGGACACTCCATCGGCGAACTCGCCGCCGCCCACTGCGCAGGCGTACTCACCCTCGCCGACGCCTGCACCCTCGTCGCCGCCCGGGCACGGCTCATGCAATCCGCCCAAGCCGGTGGTGCCATGGCCGCCATCCAAGCCACCGAAGACGAACTCGCCTCAGAAATCAGCGAGTTGGTGTCGATCGCGGCCATCAACGGGCCGCAGTCCGTCGTCATCGCAGGCGACCACGACGAGGTCTCCGCGATCGCCGGACGGTGGAAGGAAGCAGGCCGCAAGACCAAGCTCCTCAACGTCAGCCACGCCTTCCACTCCCCCCACATGGACAGCATCCTCGACCAGTTCCAACAGGCCGCGGCCACACTCACATACGCCGAACCGCGGATCCCCGTCATCTCCAACGTCACCGGCACCCTCGCCACCACCGAACAACTCACCAGCCCCGCCTACTGGACGAGCCACATCCGCGAAGCCGTCCGCTTCCACCACGGCATCACCACCCTCCACAACACCGGCGTGACGACGTTCATCGAACTCGGCCCCGACGGCACCCTCACCGCCATGGCCGCCACCACCCTCGCCGACACCACCGCCGTCCTCACCCCCACCCTCCGACCCGACCACAACGAACCCCGCACCCTCCTCACCGCCACCGCCACCGCCCACGTCAACGGACACCCCGTCACCTGGCCCATCCACGGCACCACCACCCCCCTCCCCACCTACGCCTTCCAGCACCAGCGGTACTGGCTGGAGGTCACCGGCAACGCGGACGCCGCGGAGCTGGGGCTGGAGGCCGCGGGACACCCGTTGCTCGGGGCTGCTCTCGCGGTGGCGGACGACGGTGGGCTGTTGCTCACCGGTCGGATCTCCCGGCGCACGCACACGTGGCTGGCCGATCACGTGGTGCTGGGTTCCGCACTGTTGCCGGGCGCCGCCTTCGTCGAGCTCGCGCTGCACGCGGGTGCGCAGGTCGGCTGCGGGACGATCGACGAGCTGATCATCGAGACGCCGCTCACCGTGCCCGAACAGGGCGCTGTTCAGCTGCAGTTGAGCGTCGGGGCGGCGGATGACGCGGGCCGCAGGTCGATACGCGTGCACTCGCGCACGTACGCCGAGGACGCCGAGGACGCCGAGTGGACCCGGAACGCGTCCGGTGCGCTGCGGGCCGACGGTCCGGCGCCGCGCGCGACGGCCGAGACCTGGCCGCCGGCCGGGGCCTCGGTCGTGCCCACCGCGGACCTCTACGAGCGGCTCGCGGAGGCCGGGTTCGCGTACGGTCCCGCTTTCCAGGGGCTGCGCAACGGCTGGCGCGTCGATGACGACGTGTACGCCGAGGTGCGGCTGCCCGAGGAACAGCACGAGGCGGCAGGCCTGTTCGGCATCCACCCCGCGCTGCTCGACTCCGCGATGCACTCCCTGGGGCTCGGCGTCGTCGAGAGCGAGGCCGACCAGGTGCGGCTGCCCTTCTCGTGGCAGGGAGTGTCCCTGCACGCGAGCGGTGCGGTCGCGGCACGGGTCCGGCTTTCGCCGACCGACGCGGACACCGTACGGCTCACTCTGCTCGACGCGGAGGGTGCCCCGTTGCTGACGGCCGAGGGACTGACCCTGCGCGCGATGGCCCGCGCGGCCACGCCGACCCGGCCGCCGCTGTACGGGATGGAGCTGGTGGCCCTGCCCACGGTGGCGGCGGACGCGGTGGCGGCGGACGCGGCCGAGGTGCCGGTGGTCGTCGGCGCGGTCGAGGACCTCGCGGACGCACCGCAGGCTCCTGTCGTACGGGTCGACTTCACCACCCCGACCCCGATCTCCCCGGCGGGACCGAGCGGCGCGGACACCACTGTCGCCGACACCCACCGTACGGCGGCCCTGGCGCTGGAACTCGTACAGGCATGGCTCGCCGACGAGCGGTTCGCCGAGTCCCGGCTGCTCGTCGTCACCCGGGGCGCGCTCACGGTGGACGACGGCACCACGGACCTGGCCGCTGCGACGGTGTGGGGTCTGGTGCGTACGGCCGAGGCCGAGAACCCGGGCCGGTTCGTCCTCGTCGACGTCGACGACGACGAGGCTTCGCTCGCCGCCCTGCCCGCGGCCCTCGCCTCGGGCGAACCTCAACTCGCCGTTCGTTCGGGCGAGTTGTCGACCCCGCGGGTCGTCCGGGTGCCGTCCGCCGAGCCGGAGCAGGCACCCTTCGACCCCGAAGGCCTCGTGCTCGTCACCGGCGGCACCGGCACCCTGGGCGCGCAGGTCGCCCGACACCTCGTCACCGAACACGGCGCCCGCCACCTGCTGCTCACCAGCCGGCGCGGCCCGGATGCCGAGGGCGCGGCGGAACTCGTCGCGGAACTCGCCGAGTTGGGAGCGGAGGCCGAGGTCGCCGCCTGTGACGTGAGCGACCGTGCGGCCCTGGCCGGTCTGCTCGGGGCGGCGGACCGTCCGCTGACCGCCGTGGTGCACACGGCGGGCGTCCTCGACGACGGCGTGATCGGCGCGCTGACGCCCGAGCGGCTGGCCGCCGTGCTGCGGCCCAAGGTCGACGCGGCCTGGAACCTGCACGAACTCGCCGGGAACGTCGACTCGTTCGTCCTGTTCTCCTCGGTGGCCGCCACCCTGGGCAGCCCCGGGCAGGGCAACTACACCGCCGCGAACTCCTTCCTCGACGCGCTCGCCTGCCACCGTCGGGCCCTGGGCCTGCCCGCCGTCTCCCTGGCGTGGGGCTTCTGGGACACCGAGGGCGGCATGACGCGGGACCTGGACGCGCGGGACCGGGCCCGGCTGAGCCGGGGCGGTGTCGCCCCGATGAGCGTCGAGCAGGGTCTGGCCCTGTTCGACGCGGCGCTCGGTCAGGACCGGGCACTGATCGTCTCCGCCCGCCTGGACCTGGCCTCGCTGCGCGCCGCGGGCACCGTGCCGGTGGCCCTGCGGGGCCTGGTGCGGGCGACCGCCCGGCGCGCCGCGGGTCCGGGTGCGGCGAACGGCTCGTCGCTGGCCCAGCAGATCGCCGGGCTGTCGGACGCCGAGCGGGATGCCGTCCTGCTCGACACGGTGCGGGGCGCGGTGGCGTCGGTCCTCGGGCACGGGAGCGCCGACGCGGTCGCCGCCGACCGGCAGTTCGGGGACCTCGGCTTCGACTCGCTGACCGCGGTGGACTTCCGCAACCGGCTCGCCACGGCGACCGGCCTGCGGTTGCCGACGACCCTGGTGTTCGACTACCCGACGCCCCTGGCACTGGCCGAGTTCCTGCGCGACGAGGTGGTCGGTACCGCCGACGTCGCGGTCCGGCCGACGGCCCGGGTGACCGGGGACGACCCCCTCGTGATCGTGGGCATGAGCTGCCGCTACCCCGGCGGGGTCCGCTCGCCGGAGGACCTGTGGCGGCTCGTCGCGGACGGCGTCGACGCCGTCTCGCCCTTCCCGGTGGACCGGGGCTGGAGCGAGGACCTGTACGACCCCGACCCGGAGCGCACCGGTACCTCGTACGCCAATGAAGGCGGCTTCCTGCACGACGCGGGCAGCTTCGACCCGGAGTTCTTCGGGATCTCGCCGCGTGAGGCGCTGGCCACCGACCCGCAGCAGCGGCTCCTCCTCGAAACCGCGTGGGAGACGTTCGAGAGCGCCGGGATCGACCCGGCCGCGCTGCGCGGCAGCAGCACCGGCGTCTTCACCGGGATCATGTACAACGACTACGGCGCACGGCTGCTGGAGAACATCCCGCAGGGCTACGAAGGATTCCTGGGCACGGGCAGCGCACCGAGCATCGCCTCGGGCCGCGTCGCCTACACCTTCGGCCTCGAAGGCCCCGCGGTCACGGTCGACACCGCCTGCTCCTCCTCCCTGGTCGCGCTCCACCTGGCCGGTCAGGCGCTGCGCAACGGCGAATGCGACCTGGCCCTGGTCGGCGGTGCGACGGTGATGGCGACGCCGACGACGTTCATCGAGTTCAGCAGGCAGCGCGGGCTCGCCAAGGACGGCCGCTGCAAGGCGTTCTCCGACGACGCCGACGGCACCGGCTGGGGCGAAGGTGCCGGTCTGCTCCTGGTGGAGCGGCTCTCCGACGCCCGCAAGAACGGGCACGAGATCCTCGCGGTGGTCCGCGGCAGCGCCATCAACCAGGACGGCGCGAGCAACGGCCTGACCGCGCCCAACGGACCCGCGCAGCAGCGCGTCATCCGCCAGGCCCTGGCCAGTGCCGGTCTGAGTCCCGACGAGGTCGACGCCGTGGAGGCACACGGCACCGGCACCACGCTCGGCGACCCCATCGAGGCACAGGCCCTGCTCGCCACGTACGGAAAGGACCGTCCGGCCGAACAGCCTTTGTGGCTCGGCTCGTTGAAGTCCAACATCGGGCACACGCAGGCCGCGGCCGGTGTCGCGGGCATCATCAAGATGATCCAGGCGATGCGCCACGGCGTCCTGCCCAAGACCCTGCACGCCGACAACCCGTCGTCCCACGTCGACTGGGAGGCGGGCGCCGTCTCCCTCCTCACCGAGGCCCGCCCGTGGGAGGCGAACGGACATCCGCGTCGCGCGGGCGTCTCCTCCTTCGGCGTCAGCGGCACCAACGTGCACCTGATCCTGGAGGAGCCCCCGGCTTCCGACACCGCACCGGCCGCCGAACCTCAGGCGCCGGCCGCGGGGCCCGCACCATGGGTGCTGTCCGGCAGGACGCTCCCGGCCCTGCACGCCCAGGCCGACCGCCTCCTCGACCTGGTCACCAACGACCCGAACCACTCACCCACGGACATCGCGCACTCCCTCCTCACCACCCGCAGCCACTTCGACCAGCGGGCCGTGGTCGTCGCGGACACCACCGACGACCGCACCGAGGCGCTCCGCGCACTCGCAGCGGGCAGCCCGCACTCGTCCGTGATCACGGGCAGCACGGACGGCACCGGGAAGCTGGCGTTCTTGTTCACCGGCCAAGGGGCTCAACGCCTGGGCATGGGACGCGAGTTGCACGCCACCTACCCCGCCTTCGCGACCGCCTTCGACGCAATCCTGGACCACTTCGAACCCGGACTCCGCGACATCATCTGGGGCGACGACGCAGAGCAGTTGGCGCGCACGGAACACACGCAGCCCGCACTGTTCGCCATCGAGGTCGCCCTGTTCCGGCTCCTCGAAAGCTGGGGGGTCACGCCCGACTATCTGGCCGGGCACTCCATCGGGGAACTCGCCGCCGCCCACTGCGCAGGCGTACTCACCCTCGCCGACGCCTGCACCCTCGTCGCCGCACGAGCCCGGCTCATGCAATCCGCCCAAGCAGGCGGCGCCATGGCCGCCATCCAGGCCACCGAAGACGAACTCGCCTCAGATGTGGGCGAGTTGGTGTCGATTGCGGCGATCAACGGGCCGCAGTCCGTCGTGATCGCCGGTGACGCCGACGAGGTTACGGCGATCGCCGGACGGTGGAAGGAGAACGGGCGCAAGACCAAGCTCCTCAACGTCAGCCACGCCTTCCACTCCCCCCACATGGACAGCATCCTCGACCAGTTCCAACAGGCCGCGGCCACACTCACATACGCCGAACCGCGGATCCCCGTCATCTCCAACGTCACCGGCACCCTCGCCACCACCGAACAACTCACCAGCCCCGCCTACTGGACGAGCCACATCCGCGAAGCCGTCCGCTTCCACCACGGCATCACCACCCTCCACGACACCGGCGTGACGACGTTCGTCGAGCTCGGCCCCGACGGCACCCTCACCGCCATGGCCGCCACCACCCTCGCCGACACCACCGCCGTCCTCACCCCCACCCTCCGACCCGACCACAACGAACCCCGCACCCTCCTCACCGCCACCGCCACCGCCCACGTCAACGGACACCCCGTCACCTGGCCCATCCACGGCACCACCACCCCCCTCCCCACCTACGCCTTCCAGAACGAGCGGTACTGGCTGGACACGGTGTCCGGGGCCGGGGACGCCGCCGGGCTCGGTATGGCCGGGGCGGAGCACTCCCTGCTGGGTGCGATGGTCGAACTCGCCGGTGATCAGGGCGTGGTGTTCACCGGCCGGATCTCGCAGCGCAGCCACCCCTGGCTCACCGACCACTCCGTGCTCGGCACCGTTCTCGTGCCCGGGTCCGCACTGGTCGATCTCGTGCTGCACGCCGCCGAGCGGGTGGGCTGCGCGCAGTTGGAGGAGTTCACGCTCGAGGCGCCGGTGGTCGTCCCCGACGACGCTTCGGTGCAGCTCCAGGTGAACGTGGCCGCGGCGGACGAGGACGGGCGCCGTCCGGTCTCCGTGTACTCGCGGACCGGCGGGCAGGACGAGGCGGCATGGGTCCGGCACGGTACGGGCACGGTGGCCGAAGTGGCCGCGCCCGCGGTCGAGTTGGCGCAGTGGCCGCCGGCCGGTGCCGAGCCGGTCGACGTGTCGGACTTCTACGGCACGCTCGCCGATCTGGGTCTCGGTTACGGCCCGGTCTTCCAGGGGCTGCAGGCCGCCTGGCGCACCGGCGACGCCGTGTACGCGGAGGTCGAGCTGGAGAGCGACACGGACGTGTCCGGCTTCGGCATCCACCCGGCCCTGCTGGACTCGTCGCTGCACGCGCTGGGCTTCGCCCTGGACGAGGACGCCCGGCAGCCGCTGCTGCCCTTCGTCTGGGCGGGCGTCTCCCTGTTCGCCGCCGAGGCGTCGGCGGTCCGGGTGCGGCTGACCCCGGACGGCCCGGGGGCGTTCGGCATCGCACTCGCCGACCGTTCGGGCGCGCCCGTCGCCGCGGTGGAGCGGCTGTCCGTACGTCCGGTGGCTCCCGAGCAGCTCGCTCCGGCGGGCGGACAACGGCTTCCGCTGTACGCACTCGAGTGGACGCCCGTACCGCTGCCGGACGGCGGCCCCGAGCCGGTGTTCCTGACCGGCTCGGCGGACCTGGCCGCCGACCTGGCCACACTGCCCGCGGGCGACCTGGTCGCGGAACTGCCGCGTACCGACGACGTGTTCGCCGCCGCGCACCGCGGGCTCGAGCTCGTACAGGCGTGGCTGGCCGATCCCGCGCGCGGCGCGGACCGGTTGACGCTGCTGACGCACGGCGCGGCGGGCGAGGACGTCGACGACCTCGGCAACGCCGCGGTGTGGGGTCTGGTGCGCACCGCGCTGGTGGAGAACCCGGGCCGGTTCGCGCTGCTCGACGTGGACGACGACGCGGCCTCCCGGGCCGCTGTGCCGGCCGCGCTGGCGGCCGACGAGCCCCAACTGGTGCTCCGCAAGGGGGCCGCGGCCGCGGCCCGGCTCGCCCAGCGGGACCCGGTGGCGCCGGACGACGCCGCGGGCTTCACCTCGGACGACACGGTGCTGGTCACCGGCGCGACCGGCACGCTCGGTGCGCTCGTCGCCCGTCATCTGGCCGTCCGCCACGGCGTGCGCAAACTCGTACTGGTCAGCAGGAGCGGGCCAGGGGCTCCGGGCGCGGCGGAACTCGCCGCGGAGCTGGCCGAGTCGGGCGCCGAGCCGGTGCTCGTCGCCTGCGACCTGACCGACCGCGACGCGCTCGCCCGGGTGCTGGCCGACCATCCGGTGACCGGTGTCGTGCACGCGGCCGGTGTCCTGGACGACGGCGTGATCGGCGCGCTGACGCCCGAACGGCTGGACACGGTGCTGCGCCCGAAGGCCGAGGCCGCCCGCAATCTGCACGAACTCGTCGGCGACGTACGGCACTTCGTGCTCTTCTCCTCGATCGCGGGCACCCTCGGCAGCCCCGGCCAGGCCAACTACTCGGCGGCCAACGCCTACCTGGACGGGCTCGCCGTGCACCGGCGCACGCTCGGCCTGCCGGCCACCTCGTACGCGTGGGGCCTGTGGGACACCGGGAGCGGCATGTCGGAGCACGCGGACTCCGCCCGGATCGGCAGGGGCGGCATCCTGCCGATCGAGGTGGCGGAAGGAATGGCGCTGTTCGACGGCGCGCTCGCCCTCACCACCAGCGCTCCGGTCCGCCTCGACCTCGCGGCGCTGCGGACGCTGCCGGCCCTGCCGTCGGCGCTGCGCGGTCTGGTGCGCACACCGGCCCGGCGGGCCGCGGCGGCCGGCGGCGCGTCGCTGCCGCAGAAGCTCGCCGGTCTGTCGGAGCAGGAGCGTCGTACGGCGCTGCTCGACCTGGTGTGCGGGCACGTCGCCGATGTGCTGGGTCACTCGGGGGCGGGCCAGGTGGCGGTCGAACGCGGCTTCCTGGAGCTGGGCTTCGACTCGCTGACGGCGGTGGAGCTGCGCAACCGGCTGATCGCGGCGACCGACGTACGGCTGCCCGCCACGGTGATCTTCGACTATCCGACGCCTGCGGCACTGGCCGGGCGGCTGTACGAGCTGCTGTCGCCCGAGGACGACCCGGAGGCCGTCGTGCGCCGCTCGCTGGCCGAGATCCCGCTGGAACGGCTGCGTTCGGCGGGGCTGTTGGAGGCGCTTCTCCAGCTGGTCGAGCAGGAGCCTAGCGACCCTGCAGCGGCGCAGAAGAGCGAGCCAATGACCGCGATCGAGGATTTGGACGCGGAGGCCTTGGTGGCGCTGGCACTGGGCAACGGCGACGCGGGACTGGAGCAGGGATGAGTACCTCCTCGGAACAGCTTGTTGAAGCGCTACGGGCATCGTTGAAGGAGAACGAGCGCCTGCGCCAGGAGAACGAGCGGGCCTCCGGCCGGGAACCCATCGCGATCGTCGGGATGGCCTGTCGCTATCCCGGCGGGGTTCAGTCGCCGGATGACCTGTGGCGACTCGTCGCGGACGGCCGGGACGTCGTGTCGGGCTTCCCCGACGACCGGGGCTGGGACGTCGAGGGGCTGTACGACCCCGACCCGGCGCAGGCGGGCAAGACGTACGCGAAGGAAGGCGGTTTCCTCTACGACTCCGCCCACTTCGACCCGGAGTTCTTCGGGATCTCGCCGCGCGAGGCCCTGGCCATCGACCCGCAGCAGCGGCTGCTGCTGCAGACGGCCTGGGAGGCCGTGGAGAGCGCCGGCATCGACCCGGCATCGCTCAGCGGCAGCCGTACCGGCGTCTTCACCGGGATCATGTACGGCGACTACGGCGCCCGCCTGCTGTACCCGTCGTCGCCGGAGGAGTTCGAGGGCTATCTGGGCACGGGCAGCGCCGGCAGCGTCGCCTCGGGCCGGATCTCGTACACGTTCGGCTTCGAGGGCCCGGCGGTCACGGTCGACACCGCCTGCTCCTCCTCCCTGGTCGCCCTGCACCTGGCGGCGCAGGCGCTGCGCAGCGGCGAGTGCTCGCTGGCCCTGGCCGGCGGGGTCACGGTGGTCGCCACGCCGGGTCTCTTCGTCGAGTTCAGCCGGCAGCGCGGGCTCGCCCCCGACGGCCGGTGCAAGGCCTTCGCGGCCGCGGCCGACGGAACCGGCTGGGGCGAGGGCGTCGGGCAACTGGTGCTCGAGCGGCTCTCCGACGCCCGGCGCAACGGACACCGGGTGCTCGCGGTCGTCCGCGGCAGCGCCGTCAACCAGGACGGCACCAGCAGCCAGCTCACCGCCCCCAACGGCCCCTCCCAGCAGCGCGTCATCCGGCAGGCCCTGGCCAACGCCCGGCTCGACAGCGCCGATGTGGACGTCGTGGAGGCACACGGCACCGGCACCAGGCTCGGCGACCCGATCGAGGCGCAGGCGATCCTCGCCACGTACGGGCAGAACCGCCCGGCCGAACAGCCTTTGTGGCTGGGCTCGTTGAAGTCCAACATCGGTCACACGCAGGCCGCCGCGAGCGTCGGCGGCATCATCAAGATGGTCATGGCGATGCGCCACGGCGTCCTGCCCAAGACCCTGCACGTCGACGCGCCCACGCCGCACGTCGACTGGGAGGCGGGCGCGGTCTCGCTGCTCACGGAGACCCGTCCCTGGGAGACGGACGGCCGGCCCCGTCGCGCGGGCGTCTCGTCGTTCGGCGTCAGCGGCACCAACGCCCACGCCATCATCGAGGAGGCCCCCGCCGAGGAGCAGTCGCCGCCTGCCGGGACGGCCCCGGCCGGCCCGCTGCCCTGGGCCCTGTCCGCCAAGACCCTGCCCGCGCTGCGGGACCAGGCCCGGCGGCTGCACCGCCACCTCGCGGACACCCCGGACGCCGCACCGGCCGACGTCGCCCACTCGCTCCTGACCACCCGCACCCTGTTCGACCAGCGGGCGGTGATCGTCGCCGACACCACCGAGGACCGCCTCGACGCCCTCCAGGCACTGGCCGATGACCTGCCCCACCCGTCCCACGTGATCGGCAGCGCGGACACCGGCGGGAAGCTGGCGTTCCTGTTCACGGGGCAGGGGGCTCAACGCCTGGGCATGGGACGGGAGTTGCACGCCACCTACCCCGCCTTCGCGACCGCCTTCGACGCAATCCTGGACCACTTCGAACCCGGACTCCGCAACATCATCTGGGGCGACGACGCAGAGCAGTTGGCGCGTACGGAGAACACTCAGCCCGCACTGTTCGCCATCGAGGTCGCACTGTTCCGGCTCCTGGAAAGCTGGGGGGTCACGCCTGACTATCTGGCCGGGCACTCCATCGGGGAACTCGCCGCCGCCCACTGCGCAGGCGTACTCACCCTGGAAGACGCCTGCACCCTCGTCGCCGCACGAGCCAGGCTCATGCAATCCGCCCAAGC
>NZ_JBITJZ010000033.1:0-12583 GCF_044460595.1 Streptomyces sp. NPDC050085
TCCCTTCGGTATTTCGTGTTTCCAACCTTACCAGATCCGTTTTCCGTTCCGTTTCCGGTTCGGATTTCAATTCCGGTGGCCGTTGGAGGGCCTTTGCCTTTCGGCGCGTCCACTACGTTAGCCGACTCTCCCGGTAACTCATAATCGAGTTCTGCGAGTTCGAATTTCGGCATGCGAGCACGACGAAATGACCCCGCTGAGGGAAGTCGTAGATAGTAGTGGTTTGGCCACTTCCGGTTGCTGGCTGAGCGCCGTACCCGGTTCAAGCGGCTCGGGCTACATTACGGATCCCGCAAGACCGCGTCAAGTTCGGCGGCGTCGCGGGGTATGGGCCCGATAAGGGCTCACCGTCGGGTCGTTGGCGATCCAGAAGCGCCACGGGTGGACGCCTCCCTCGCCCGAGACGCCGGTGCGCGGCCCGTTGAGTACCTGGTCAGGGCGGGGCGGAGTGCCGTGCAGGACCGTCAGTGGGGAGTCCGTGGGCGCGCAGGCGTCCGTGCCGTCCAGGGTTCGGTCCACTCCCAGGGCCGTGGCCAGGCGCGCAGGGCCTTTGGCCAGTTCGTGGTCGTTGCGGGCCGATAGTCGACGTTTGCGGGCGAGTTCGCTGCCCATGGTGACCTCGCCGGCGCGGAGGAGGATCCCGCTCGCCGTGCCCGGTGGACCGCAGACGAGGTTCATGCAGTGCCACATGCCGTACGTGAAGTAGACGTACACGTGTCCTGGCGGACCGAACATCACTGCGTTGCGGGCGGTGCGTCCTCTGTACGCGTGCGAGCCGGGGTCGTTCGCTCCGTCGTAGGCCTCGACCTCCGTGAGGCGCAGCTCGATCGGGCCGTCCGGCGTGTGGCGTACCAGCGTGCGGCCCAGGAGGTCCGGGGCCACGTCCAGGACGGGGCGGTCGAAGAACTCACGTGTCAGGGGCGTACGGTCGGGGGCCGCGATCATGCCGACCGAGGGTAGTGGAGCGGGCGGGGTGGGAAGGCGCGGAACCGGGCGCGGGCCTCCCGCGTTTGTAGTCAGCAGTACCAGCGGATCCAGTCGTTCGCGGATCACGGTTCACGTTCACGTACACCTATGGAGGAGATCTACTCATGGGCTTCAAGCGACTGTTGGCGAGCCTCGGTGCGGGTGGAGCGTCTGTCGAGACGGTGCTCACCGAGGCCAATGTCGTGCCCGGTGGGGTCGTTCAGGGCGAGGTGCGGATCCAGGGCGGGTCCGTGGACCAGGAGATCGAGGGGCTGTCCGTCGGACTGCAGGCGCGGGTCGAGGTCGAGGGTGCCGACCAGGAGACCAAGCAGGACATCGAGTTCACCAAGGTGCGGCTCGGCGGGGCCTTCGAGCTGAAGGCCAACGCCGTGCACGCGGTGCCGTTCGGGCTCGAGATCCCGTGGGAGACGCCCGTCACCACGATCGACGGGCAGCAGTTGCGCGGGATGAACATCGGGGTGACGACCGAGCTGGAGATCGCGCGCGCCGTGGACTCGGGTGACCTCGACCCGATCAACGTGCATCCTCTGCCGTCGCAGCAGGCCATCCTCGACGCCTTCATCGGGCTCGGGTTCCGGTTCAAGAGTGCGGACATGGAGCGGGGGCACATCCGGGGCACGCGCCAGAAGCTGCCGTTCTACCAGGAGATCGAGTTCTACCCGCCGCAGCAGTACCGGGGCCTCAACCAGGTCGAGTTGAGCTTCGTGGCCGACGACCGGGAGATGGGCGTCGTCCTGGAGATGGACAAGAAGCCGGGGCTCTTCAGCGAGGGCAGCGACACCTTCCGCTCGTTCGTCGTCGGGCACAACGACTTCCAGGGGACCGACTGGTCGGCGTATCTGCACCAGTGGCTGTCGGAGGTCGGCAGCAAGAAGAACTGGTTCTAGGGTCTACCCCACAGGACTGTGTGGATCCAGGAGGTGTCGTTGTGACCGAGCAGCCCAAGCGGGCGCCGCTGCCGCATGACTTTCATCCGCAGGTGCCGTCGTTCACCGTGGTGAGCGAGGACTTCGACGCGGGCGGCGTGCTGCCGGACGCTCACGTCTACGCGGCCGGGAACACGTCGCCGCAGCTGCGGTGGGAGGGCTTCCCGCCGGAGACCAAGAGTTTCGCGGTGTCGTGCTTCGATCCGGACGCGCCGACGGGCAGCGGCTTTTGGCACTGGTCCGTGTTCGACATCCCGGTCTCGGTGACCGAGCTGCCGACGGGCGCGGGCAGCGGCAAGTTCGAGGGGCTGCCCGAGGGCGCAGTGCAGGTGCGCAACGACTACGGGAGCAAGGACTTCGGTGGCGCCGCGCCACCGCCCGGCGATCCCGCGCACCGGTACGTGTTCACCGTGTACGCCGTCGACCAGGAGAAGCTCGGTCCCGATTCCGATACGTCGCCTGCCGCCGTCGGGTTCAATCTGCGGTTCCACACGCTCGCGCGGGCGCAGGTGCTCGCCGAGTACGCGGCTCCCGCGGAGAGTTAGTCCTCCAGCGAAGCGTTCACTCAACGTTTGCCCGCCTCTGGTCTTGGAAGTGATCAGAGGCGGGCAGTTTTTATTGCGTTGTCCATCTCGGCGTGCACGGCCAGAGTTGACGCACGGATGCCGAGGGGTGATCCGCTGCGTACGGGAGGTGGGCAGAATGCGGGACACACTGGTGCTCAACGCGAGCTTCGAGCCGCTCTCGACGGTGACGCTGAACCGAGCCGTCGTGCTGGTGCTTCAGGACAAGGCCGTCGTCGAGCAGTCCCACCCCGAGCTGCGGATGCGCGGTGCCGAGATCGATATTCCGGTGCCCCGGGTGATCAGGCTCTGCAGGTACGTCAGGGTGCCGTTCCGAAGACGGGCTCCCTGGTCCAGGAGGGGTGTGCTCGTACGGGACCAGCACCGGTGCGCGTACTGCGGAAGGCGGGCGACGACCGTGGACCACGTGGTGCCGCGGTCCCAGGGTGGCGCGGACTCGTGGCTGAACACGGTGGCGTCCTGCGCCGAGGACAATCACCGCAAGGCGGACCGGACTCCGGAGCAGGCCGGTATGCCGCTGCTGCGCGAGCCGTTCGAGCCGACTCCCGCCGGGGCGATGCTGCTGTCCCTGGGGGCGGACGGCCGTGAGGCGCTGCCGGAGTGGCTGGGACAGGCGGCCGCATAGCCGTGACACGTGATGCGGGCCCGCCGACCTGTTGGTCGGCGGGCCCGCATCACGTCGTCGTCCGGTGGACTAGTCGATCGGGGGCTGCTCCCGGCGCTCCTTCGGGGTCGACGACGGGGTCGAACCCCCGCCCATCGGGCCGAAGTTGCCCATCGCGCCGGACAGGCCCTTGAGGGCGTCGCCGATCTCGCTGGGGACGATCCAGAGCTTGTTCGCGTCGCCCTCGGCGATCTTCGGGAGCATCTGGAGGTACTGGTAGGCGAGCAGCTTCTGGTCCGCGTCTCCGGCGTGGATGGACTCGAAGACCGTACGGATGGCCTGCGCTTCGCCCTCTGCGCGCAGGGCCGCCGCCTTCGCCTCACCCTCGGCGCGGAGGATCGCCGACTGCTTCTCGCCCTCCGCGGTGAGGATCTGGGACTGGCGGATGCCCTCGGCGGTGAGGATCGCGGCGCGCTTGTCACGGTCGGCGCGCATCTGCTTCTCCATCGAGTCCTGGATGGAGGTGGGCGGTTCGATCGCCTTCAGCTCTACGCGGTTGACGCGGATGCCCCACTTGCCCGTCGCCTCGTCGAGGACGCCGCGCAGTGCCGCGTTGATCTCCTCGCGGGAGGTCAGGGTCCGCTCGAGGTCCATGCCACCGATGATGTTGCGCAGGGTGGTGACGGTGAGCTGCTCGATGGCCTGGATGTAGCTGGCGACCTCGTAGGTCGCGGCCCTGGCGTCGGTCACCTGGTAGTAGATGACGGTGTCGATGTTGACGACCAGGTTGTCCTGGGTGATCACCGGCTGGGGCGGGAACGGGACGACCTGCTCGCGCAGGTCGATGCGGTTGCGGATGGAGTCGATGAACGGGACGACGATGTTGAGGCCCGCGTTCAGCGTGCGTGTGTAGCGGCCGAAGCGCTCCACGATGGCCGCGCTGGCCTGCGGGATGACTTGGATGGTCTTGATCAGGGCGATGAAGACCAACACCACCAGAATGATCAGGACGATGATGATCGCTGACATCGCGTCTCCCGTGCCCTTCGTACCGTTGGTCCTCCGGCGCCGTCCCGCCGGAAGATCATGGGATCTTGCTG
This sequence comes from Streptomyces sp. NPDC050085, assembly GCF_044460595.1. Taxonomy (NCBI): domain Bacteria; kingdom Bacillati; phylum Actinomycetota; class Actinomycetes; order Kitasatosporales; family Streptomycetaceae; genus Streptomyces; species Streptomyces sp. NPDC050085. Next base: position 4,202 of record NZ_JBITJZ010000033.1, read on the forward strand.
GTCGAGTCTGTCAGAACCACCCCTGTGGCGTGGGGAGTTCGGGTCACCCGTGCGCTCACATGACGATCGCCGTGGCTCCCTCGATGTCGACCACGTCGACCTGCCGGCCCGGTTCGTACGTCGTGTCCGCGTCGAGGGAGCGGGCGGACCAGATCTCGCCGCCGAGCTTGATGCGGCCGCCGCTGCCGTCGACGCGCTCGACCACGACGGCCTGTTTGCCCTTCAGGGCTTCGATGCCGGTGGCCAGCTGCGGCTGTTGGGCGCGATGCCGGGTGGCGATGGGGCGTACGACGGCGATCAGGGCGCACGAGACGACGGCGAAGACGAGGACCTGGAGAATGGCGCCCCCACCGAGTCCGGCGGTGACCGCGCCGGCGACGGCGCCTGCGGACAGCATGCCGAATTCGGGCATGGCGGTGATGACGAGCGGGATTCCGAGCGCGGCCGCTGCGATCAGCCACCACACCCATGCGTTGATGTCTGCCACATGGTCATGGTAGATCCGCGGGCGGCCGTGCGGACAGGGGACGATCGGCCCGCACGGCCGGGTGAGCGCGTCAGCCCAGCGGGAGGCCGGTGGCCGTCCAGCGGTCGTTCCGCTGCTCGACGACCAGCGGGAGGCCGAAGCACTTGGAGAGGTTGCGGGAGGTGAGCTCCAGCTCCAGCGGGCCCGCGGCGAGGACCTTGCCCTGGCGGATCATGAGGACGTGCGTGAAGCCCGGGGCGATCTCCTCGACGTGGTGCGTGACCATGATCATCGAGGGGGCGATCGGGTCGCGGGCGAGGCGGCCGAGACGGCGTACGAGGTCCTCGCGGCCGCCGAGGTCGAGGCCCGCGGCGGGCTCGTCCAGGAGCAGCAGCTCGGGGTCGGTCATCAGGGCGCGGGCGATCAGGGTGCGCTTGCGCTCGCCCTCGGAGAGCGTGCCGAACTTGCGGTCCAGGTAGTCGCTCATGCCGAGGCGGTCGAGGAAGGCGCGGGCGCGCTGCTCGTCGATGTCCTCGTAGTCCTCGTGCCAGCCGGCCGTCATGCCGTACGCGGCCGTGAGCACGGTCTGCAGGACCGTCTGGCGCTTGGGGAGCTTCTCGGCGAGCGCGATGCCGGCGACGCCGATGCGCGGGCGCAGCTCGAAGACGTCCGTGCCGGGCTTGCCGAGGGTCTCGCCGAGGATGGTGGCGGTGCCCTTGCTCGGGAAGAGGTAGCTCGAGGCGACGTTCAGGAGGGTGGTCTTGCCCGCGCCGTTGGGTCCGAGGATGACCCAGCGCTCCCCCTCCTTCACCGACCAGGAGACCTGGTCCACCAGAGCCCGGCCCTCTCGGACCACGGATACGTCCTCAAGCTCCAGTACATCGCTCATGAGCGCGTTGTCTCCCATTGCAGTCTCGGCCGTCTCGCGTGCGTCCGTAGAGGTTCGGCTTGTTTGTCGCTGGACGCAGCCCCCAGGGAAAACCTACGCCACTGGACTGGGTGGCCATTCCATCGGCCGGGCTTTTGGTGTCCTGGAGGGCTTCTAAGGTGGAACGCATGCTCTCGGAACCACGCTCTGGACGTCTGGCGGCCTGGGGAAATGCCCTGTTGGCCGGGTTTGTTGCGCCTGATGACGCGGCGCTCGCGATCGTCGGCGACGACGCGGTGCACCGCGTGGAGGGGCTGCCCGGGGAGTCGGGCGCGGTCGGCCTGACGCTGGCGATCGGGCGGCTGCGCACGCTCGGGGTGAGCGGGCTGCGGGTCGCGCTGCCCGCGCCGGGTCATCCGCTGGGGCTGAGCGGGCCGGCGGAGTTCAACGCGCGGGCCCTGGAGGCCGAGGAGGCCGTCGTCTGTTCCGGGGCGGCGCTCGGGCTCGTACCGGAGGTGTACGAGGCGGGGCCCGAGGGTGATGTGCACGTCGAGGTGGTCTGGCACTGCCTGCCGGTGCGTCAGGCTCCGCCCGCTGACGTGCCGTCCCTGAGCGAGGCCGAGCGGGAGTTGGCGGAGGCGCTGCGGGAGGCGACGGACGTGCTGACTCGGCTGGACGTCGCCGGGTCGGGGCCGGTCGCCGAGGCGGCCGTGGATGCGTATCGGGCCCGGGCCGAGCGGGGGCGGGAGGTGCTGGCGCCGGGGTATCCGCCGCGGGCCGTGCGCGTGCTCGAGCTGGCTCAGCGGGTCGGGGTTCTGGTGGACGTGGCGTACGGGAGCGGGCACGGTGGGGCGGTGAGCGCTTCGGAGATGGGGGCGCGGGCGGTCGCGCTGCGGCCGGTCGAGCGGACTGCTCGACGGGCTCAGGTGGCTGCATACAACGCGTTCGTGGAGGAACGAGAGCGGGGCTGAGGCGCCTGAGCGCCGTTGGATCCCGGGCTTCGTTCGCGACTGCCGCGCCGTCGTGGTTGCTCGCGCCGTTCCCCGCGCCCTTACAGGGGCAGGGCCCCACGGACAGTGTCCGTGGGGCCCTGCTGTGCCTGCTCAGGCGTGAACGTCAGCCGTTCGACGAGGTGTTGTCGAAGGTGGGGTTCAGGGCGCCGATCACGTTGCCGGTGTTGCCCGTGACGTTGACCGGCACGTGGACCGGGGCCTGCACGTGGTTGCCGGAGCCGACGCCCGGGGACTGCGTGGCCGAGCCGTCGGCCTTCGAGTCGGCGAAGGCGGCACCGGCGGAGGCGCCCGCGGCGAGACCGGCGACGACGACGGCCAGGGCGGCCTTCTTGGCGATGTTCATGAGAAGTGTTCCTCCAGATATTGCGTTCCGACCCCAGCCGCGGGGTCGCACGCTGAAGAACGCGTGGGCCGGGTGGATGACACGGGCCGGGTCCGCGATGCGCCCGTTTGGATCAATAGGCCGACGATTGCATCAATGGGCCTGCGGGAGGCGGGAGTTGGGCGGTCGGCGGTGTGCCGGCCGGCCGGGTTCGGGCAGGTGGGGCATAAAACGGACCGGCCCCCCGGGGAGTACCCGGGGGGCCGGTGGTCCTGTGGACCCTGAGCCTGTGTCAGCCGTGCCGTGATCAGCCGTTGAAGCCGTCGTTCCCGAAGGTCGGGTTGAGGCCACCGATGACCGTGGCGGTGTTGCCCACAGCGTTGACCGGGATGTGGATCGGGGCCTGGACCAGGTTGCCCGAGCCGACGCCCGGGGACTGCGTGGCCTTGCCGTTGGCGTGCGCACCGTCAGTGGCGGAGGCGAGACCGGCACCGGCGGCAACCAGGCCACCGGCGACGAGGGTGACAGCCGCGGCCTTCTTCAGGTTCTTCACTTCAGGATCCTCCTTGCGATTGCCGCGGCCAGCCGCCGCAGCATGCACTGGAGAACGCGGCGGGGTCCGGCAGGATGCGCCATCCGGAGGACATCCACACGACGGTATGAATCTCCGAACGGAGCGGAACCCTCCGTGTTGCCGTGCAGTAGTGCGCCGGAGCGCGCGGGCCCGCCGGGTCCGACGGGCGGTCTCAGCCGGCGATCCCGTGCCGTACGGCCCACAGGGCGGCCTGGGTGCGGTCCGCCAGGTCGAGCTTCATCAGGATGTTCGAGACGTGGGTCTTGACCGTCTTCTCGGACAGGACGAGGGCGCGGGCGATCTCCCGGTTCGAGCGGCCGTCGGCGATCAGGCCGAGCACCTCGCGCTCGCGCTCGGTGAGCGAACCGCCCCTGCCCTGGCCGCTGTTGGCCTCTTCCTGGGAGAGCAGGACGCCGGCCACCTCGGGCTGGAGCAGGATGTGGCCCGCGTGGACGGAGCGGATGGCTCCGGCCAGGGCGTCGGGGTCCACGTCCTTGTACACGTAGCCGGCGGCTCCGGCGCGCAGGGCCGGGACCACGGTGCGCTGCTCGGTGAAGCTGGTGACGATCAACACCCGTGCGGGGTTGGCCAGTTCGCGGAGCTTGCGCAGGGCGTCCACGCCGTCCATGCCCGGCATCTTGACGTCCATGAGCACGACGTCGGGCTTCAACTCCTCGGCGCGGGCGACTCCTTCGGCGCCGTCGGCCGCTTCGCCGACGACCTCGATGTCGTCCTGGATCTCGAGGAACGTACGCAGTCCCCGGCGGACCACCTGGTGATCGTCGACCAGCAGTACCTTGATTGGATCAGCCACCGGGGACCTCCATCTCCACTGTCGTGCCCTTGCCGGGCTCCGATTCCACTGTGAGCCGGCCGCCGACGCCGCTCGACCGGTCCCGCATGGAGACCAGGCCGAGGTGGCGTCCCGCGCGGCGTATCGACTTCGGCTCGAAGCCCTTGCCGTCGTCGGTGACGCGGAGCACGGCGCCCGCGTCGCGCTTGTCGAGCGTCACGTGCACCCGCTCGGCTCCGGAGTGGCGCAGCGCGTTGTGCAGCGCCTCCTGGGCGACGCGCAGCATCGCCTCCTCCTGGGCTGCGGGCAGGGCCTTGATGCCGCCGGTGGCGAAGGTGACATGGGCGCCGTGGGCCCGGTCGAGGACCTGGATCTGGGTGCGGAGCGTGGCCACCAGGCCGTCCTCGTCCAGGGCGGCGGGTCGCAACTCGACGACGGCGGCGCGCAGTTCGTCCGCGGCCTCGGCCGCGAGCTCCACCACGTGCTGCAACTCGCCCTTGGCGCGGTCCGGGTCGCGGTCCACGAGCTTCGCCGCCGCCTGAGCCGTCAGGCGCAGGGAGAAGAGCTTCTGGCTGACCGCGTCGTGCAGCTCGTGCGCCAGGCGGGAGCGCTCCTCGGCGATGGTGAGTTCACGGCTGCGCTCGTACAGCCGGGCGTTCGTGAGGGCGATCGCGGCGTGCTGGGCGAGGATCTGCAGCAGTTCCTCGTCCTCCTGCGTGAAGCCGCAACCGCCTTGCGGCTTGGGGCACTTCTTGTTCGCGAGGAAGAGGGCGCCGATCGTCTCGTCGCCGTCCTTGATGGGCAGGCCCAGGAAGTCGGACATGTCCGGGTGGGCGGACGGCCAGCCCTCGAAGCGCGGGTCCTCGCGGACGTCGGCGAGGCGCTCCGTCTTCGCCTCGCGCAGCATCGCGGCGAGGATGCCGTGCTGGCGCGGCAGCGGGCCGATGGCCTTCCACTGCTCGTCGCTGACGCCGTCGACGACGAACTGGGCGAAGCCGCCGTGGTCGTCGGGGACCCCCAGTGCCGCGTACTCGGCGTCGAGCAGCTCGCGGGCCGAGGCGACGATCGTCTTGAGGACGTCGCGCACCTCGAGGTGCCTGCTCATGGCGAGGAGAGCGGCGCTCACCGCGGCCAGACCTGTACGTGGACCTTGACTCATGGCCTCACCGTACCGGCGGGGTGTGACAGCGCGTATCGGGCCTGTGGCGGCCACCGCCTAGGACCTGGGGCGTAGGGCGAAGGACCTTCCGTGGTTGCGGCCCGCGTACGAGGTGCCGGGGGTGGCCGGGTTCCTACGTTGAGGGCATACGCAGGGACGGCACACGGCACACCAAGGGGACGGTTGTCATGGCGGTAGCGATCATCACGGGGGCGTCGCGCGGGTTCGGGCGGGCGCTCGCCACGGCGCTGGCGGAGCGGGGCTGGGATCTCGTCCTGGACGCGCGCGGTGCGGGGCCGCTGGAGGACGTGGCGGAGCGGCTGCGCAAGTACGGCGGGACGGTGACGGCCTTGTCGGGCGATGTCGCGGACGGCGGGCACCGGGTCGAACTGATCTCGGCGGCCTGGGAGTTGGGGGGTCTCGATCTGCTGGTGAACAACGCGGGGGTGCTCGGGGCCGCGCCGCTGGTGCCCTTGGAGCGGCACGCGCTGAACGACTTCCGCAGTGCGCTGGAGGTCAATGTGGTGGCACCCCTCGGCCTTCTTCAGGAGGCGCTGCCGCTGCTGCGTCAGGCGCCGGCCGGGGCCGTGGTCAACATGAGCTCGGACGCGGCCGCGGAGGCGTACCGCACCTGGGGCGCCTACGGGGCGACGAAGGCGGCCCTCGACCAGCTGTCGGCCGTGCTGGCGGTCGAGGAGCCGGGGCTTCGGGTCTGGGCGGTGGATCCGGGCGGGATGCGTACGGACATGCTGGCGGCGGCCGAGCCGGACGAGGACCTGAGCGGGGTGCCTCGCCCGGAGGACGTGGTCCCCGCTTTCCTGCGCCTGCTGGATCAGCGTCCGGCGAGCGGGCGGTACTCCGCGCCGAGCCTCCTGGAGGCCCGATGACACTCGCGCTGCGGGTGCCGGAGGAGCTGTTGGCGCGGGTACCGGCCGAGCAGCGGGGTCCGGGCCGGGACAGATCGTCCGTACGTCTTCTCGTGTCGCGCGGTACGGAGGTGGCGCACCGCCGGTTCGACGAGCTGTCGGGCGAGCTGCGGGCCGGGGACCTGCTCGTGGTGAACACCTCTCCCACGCTGGCCGCCGCGGTCGACGGAACGACGGGGGACGCGCGCGTGGTCGTGCACTTCTCGACGCGGGGCGACGACGGGCGCTGGGCCGTGGAGGTGCGGGAGCCGGACGGCCGTGGCACCACGGGGCCGCGGCCCGGCGGTCCTGCGGGTCTGGTGGTGTCGTTCCCCGGCTGCGTCCACCTCGCGTTCGAGGAGCCGGTCGCGGCGGGCGGCGAGCGGCTGTGGTGGGCGCGCCCGCAGGGCGACGTCGCGGCGCTGCTGCGGCGGCACGGGCGGCCGATCCGGTACGCGTACACGGAGCGGGACCAGCCGCTGTCCGCGTACCAGACGGTCTTCGCGCTGCCGTACGCCGACGGGGCGGGCAGCGCGGAGATGCCGAGTGCGGCGCGGCCGTTCACGGACGCGACGGTGGCGCGCCTGGTGAGCCGGGGTGTGCAGTTCGCGCCGATCACGCTGCATACAGGGGTGTCGTCGGCGGAGGGGCACGAGCCTCCTTATGCGGAGCGGTTCGAGGTGCCCGAGGCGTCGGCCCGGCTCATCAATGCGGCGCGGGCGGGCGGCGGCCGGGTCGTGGCCGTCGGGACGACCGCCGTGCGGGCCGTCGAGTCGGCGGCGGGCGCCGACGGGGTGGTGCGGGCGGCAAGCGGCTGGACGGAGCTGGTCGTGACGCCGGAGCGCGGCGTGCGGGTGGTGGACGGGCTGCTGACCGGGCTGCACGAGCCGGAGGCGTCCCATCTGCTGATGCTGGAGGCGATCGCGGGCGGGGCCGCGGTGAGCCGCACGTATGAGGAGGCGCTGCGCGGGCTCTACCTGTGGCACGAGTTCGGGGACGTCCACCTCATCCTTCCGGACGAGGGGCCTCACGCTGTGCGTTGCAGTGGCAACTAAGAGCGAGAACGACGGGGCGTCGATGTGACGCCGCGCATAGGGCGCACGTCACGTACGAAGGACCGTAGTGGATAAGTAAGGGACTTAAGTCCCGAGGCAGTGCAGGGGCTGGGGGCCGGGAGCGGGCTCCCGGCCCCTCTTTGTCGCGCCCGGGACCACTACCCGGCTTCGTACGTCACACCTTTGCCACGGAATTTTGCGGCCGCTAAGAATTGCCCCCGTCGCCAGGCGCCGCAACTCGGTACCCGCAGCGGCGATGTCCCAAACGTCCATCGAGAGGTCCCCGTCTCCATGTCCAAGCACGCTCACTCCGGCCATACCAAGCTGACCCGCAGCCACAAGCTCTCGATGGCCGGTGTCGCCGCTCTCGGTGCCGCCGCTCTCGCGGTCACCGTGGTCCCGGGTCACGGCGGCTCGCAGGCGCAGGCCGAGACGGTCTCCGCCGCCCCGGTCGCGTTCACGACGAACGCCGGTGCGCAGCAGATCAAGGACGTCCAGGCGAGCGTCACGAGCCAGCAGGCCACCGCTTCGGAGAAGGCCAAGCAGGTCGCCGCGAAGCTGAAGGCCCAGCAGGAGGCCGAGGCGAAGAAGCAGGCGGAGGCCAAGGCGAAGGCCGATGCCGAGGCCAGGGCCAAGGCGGACGCCGAGGCGAAGAAGGAGCGCGAGGCCAAGGAGGCCGCCTCCCGCGCCGCCGCCCGCAAGCCGGTCTACGCCAACAACCTGGACGGCTGGATCAAGGAGTCCCTGGCCATCATGCAGGCCAAGGGCATCCCGGGTTCGTACAACGGCCTGTACAGCAACATCATGCGCGAGTCGACGGGCAACCCGAACGCCATCAACGGCTGGGACGTGAACGCCCAGAACGGCACGCCGTCGATCGGCCTGCTGCAGGTCATCCAGCCGACGTTCAACGCGTACCACGTCACGGGCACCTCGACGAACATCTACGACCCGGTCGCCAACATCACGGCCGCCGCGAACTACGCGGCCGACAAGTACGGCTCGATCGACAACGTGAACAGCGCGTACTGAGACTCATTGACGGGACCTCTGGGTCCTCGGCACCGCTGACCCCCACGACGGAGAAGGGGGGCCCCCCCCCCGGGGGCCCCCCCCCCCCCCCTATACGTATTCAAAACAACCCTAAATTCGCAAGAACACGGGCTCGTGGCGGCGCAGCAGGCGCGCGTCCGCGCAGCCCCACGCGATTGCGAGGGCGTGCAGGAC
>NZ_JBITJZ010000034.1:0-9660 GCF_044460595.1 Streptomyces sp. NPDC050085
GGCCTTACGCCCGGTGCGGCGAAGGGGGCACCTCCCTGCTCGAGGTTGTTCGAGAGCTTGGGGGCGCGTGCCAGGCGTCGTGAGGCTGGGGGCACTTCCCAGCGTTAGCTGGGGGAGGGAGTTTGAAGACACGCCCTAGGGACCGGTTCGCCCGCTCCCGCAGATCGCCGAGGCCGAGCCGCTGCCGGCAGGCGGGCAGCACGAACCGGGTCCCGGGCGGCAGCGCGATCCGCGGATGGGCTTGCAGCATCAGCTGCAGCAGGGTCGTCCCCGACCGGGGACACCCCACGGCGAACACGGGCCGTACGGGATCACAGACACTCACCCTGCCAGGCTCGGGCCCGGTGCTGAGCGCGCCCTGGCAGCGGCCTGGGAATCCCGTACGAGTCCGAGCACGCGACCGCTGCGGCTACGAGAGCGTGAACCAGGTCGCCCGCGACTTCTTCCACTCGTCGTGGGTGAGGTCCTTGGCCTCGGTGCCGTCGCCGTACAGATCGGCGGAGCCGTCGTCGGTGATGAGCCGGACCCGGGCGCCGGACGTGCCGAGGTCGGGCACGGAGACGACCGCCTCCCAGCCGCCCGGGTCGCTGGTGGGCAGGTCGAGCCGCTTGACCGGGGCGTGTCCTGCGACGCCGTCCCACTGGTAGAGCGCGTACGGGTCGGAGTTGTCGTCGGCGGCCCAGCTGCCGGCCACGATCAGGTACTGGTTCTGGTCGTTCTTGCGGATGTCCCGGACGGCGAGCCCGCCCAGGTCCAGCTCGATCGGCGTCCCGAAGACGGGCGACGAGCCGCTCGCGACGACCTTGTCCATGTTGGTGACGGGCACGATCAGTGCCTTGCCGCCGTTCTGCGGGGGCACGAGCGGCGCGCGGAAGCCGACGTACGCGGTGGTCGTGGAGCCCGGCGCGAACTCGAGCCCCTCCACGTTGAACCCGTCGATCGCCTTCGGGACCTGCCCGTCCTTGGTGCCGTCGGCGAACCCGTACCGGTCGCCGTTGCCCTGGTCCCAGGCAACGAGCTTGTCGCGCAGCTGCTTGTAGGCGTGCGCGTACGTCAGCTCGGTGGCGGCGCCCGAGCCGCTGACGGTGGTGGTGAAGACGGTGTTGCGGTCCGCCTTGTACTCGCCGTCCTTGTTGTTGCCGAGCGAGCCGGTCCAGTAGATGAGGTTGCCGACGCGGGCGGCGCCCTCGATGTCGATCTCCTTGTCGGCGCCGACCTTCGAGGACATGTCCCAGGTCTTCACGGGCGCGCCGGAGGCCGAACCGTCGTACAGGCGAAGGACGTTGGACTCGTCGTCCGCGACGACGACGTAGCCGCCGCCCACGTCGACCGCGGCGGAGGCGTCGCTCGACCCGGTGAGGTACCGGCTGTCGGCGGCGTGCTGCACGGCCGCGGACGCCGCGTAGTGCAGCGTGGTGGTCGCGGTGGCGCCGCCGCTGCCGGTGACCTTCAGCGTCAGGTCGGTGTACCCCTGGCCGCGCGCGGCGACCGAGACGGTGCGGGTGGCTCCGGTGCCGCTGACCGTGACGTCGGCGGCCTGCGCGACGGACGTCTTGCTGCTGGCCGACGCGGCCACGGTGAGCGCGGAGGCGTCGGTGCCGCTCTGGGCGACGGTGACGCTGACGGCCGGGTCGCCGCTCGCGCCGACGGCCCCGCTCAGGTAGGCGTCGGACAGCTTGATGGTCGGCGTACTGGCCGCGCCGGCCGGGAAGTTGACGACGGCGACGGTGAGCAGCCCGCCTGCGGCGGCGACGGCCGCGCGGCGCGCGATCCGGGAGGAGTGCGGCACTGTGGTCCTTTCATCGACGTGATGCCGACGGAAGACTCCGCTCCGCGCCCCAACCCCCGGTGTCGATCACTCGTACGGCACGGGAACAACTGGGCCGCCGACAGCAAAGGGCCCCGGCCGTAGCGACCGGGACCCTTCGATGAACCGCTGTCTCAGACGTACTGGAGCGTCTCAGACGTACTGGAGCGTCTCAGACGTACTGGAGCGTCTCAGACGTTGAAGCCCAGCGCCCGAAGCTGCTCGCGCCCCTCGTCCGTGATCTTGTCCGGGCCCCACGGCGGCATCCAGACCCAGTTGATCCGCAGCTCGTTGACGATGCCGTCGGTGGCGGACTTGGCCTGGTCCTCGATGACGTCGGTCAGCGGGCACGCCGCGGACGTCAGCGTCATGTCGATCGTCGCGATGTTCGCGTCGTCGATGTGGATGCCGTAGATCAGGCCCAGGTTCACGACGTCGATGCCCAGCTCGGGGTCGACGACGTCGTACAGCGCCTCGCGGACCTCCTCCTCGGAGGCCGGCTTCATCTCCACTGCCGTGCTGTCGCTCATGCGCTCTTCGCCTCCTCCGCGAAGGCCTGTGCCGTCGCGTCCTTCCACGCCATCCAGCTCAGGAGGGCGCACTTGACTCGGGCCGGGTACTTGGAGACCCCGGCGAACGCGACGGCGTCCTCCAGGAGGTCCTCCATCGCGTCGTCCGGCTCGATCTGGCCCTTGGACTGCATCAGCTCCAGGAAGGTCTCCTGGATCTTCTGCGCGTCGGCCAGCTCCTTACCGACCAGCAGATCGTTCAGGACGGAGGCGGAGGCCTGGCTGATGGAACAGCCCTGGCCCTCGTAGCTCACGTCCTCGATCTTCGCTGTGCCGTCGCCGAAGGCATACTTCACGCGCAGCGTGATCTCGTCACCGCACGTCGGGTTGACGTGGTGCACCTCGGCGTCGCCGTCCCGCAAGCCCCGCCCGTGGGGGTGCTTGTAGTGGTCCAGGATGACTTCCTGGTACATCGAATCCAGCTTCATCAGCGTCCCGTCCTACCCGGCTACCCGAAGAAGTTCCGTACGTGCTCCAGGCCCTCGACGAGTGCGTCGATCTCGCCGGGCGTGGAGTACAGATAGAACGACGCTCGCGTGGTCGCAGGAATTCCGTAGCGCAGGCAGACCGGCCGCGCGCAGTGGTGGCCCACCCGCACCGCGATGCCCTGCTCGTCGAGGACCTGGCCCACGTCGTGGGGGTGGATGTCCCCGAGCGTGAAGGAGATCGCGGCGCCCCGGTCCTCGGCCGTGGACGGGCCGATGATCTTGAGGTCGGGGACCTCCTGGAGCTTCTTCACCGCGTACTCGGTGAGCGCCTGCTCGTGGCGGTGGATGTTCTCCATGCCGATCGAGTTCAGGTAGTCGATCGCCGCCCCGAGGCCGATGGCCTGCGAGATCGGCGGCGTACCCGCCTCGAACTTGTGCGGCGCCGGAGCGTAGGTGGAGGAGTGCATCGAGACCGTCTCGATCATCTCGCCGCCACCCAGGAACGGCGGCAGGTCCTCGAGCAGCTCCTGCCGGCCCCACAGCACGCCGATGCCGGTCGGGCCGCACATCTTGTGACCGGTGAAGGCCACGAAGTCGGCCTGCAGCGCCTGTACGTCGAGCGGCATGTGCGGGGCGGCCTGGGAGGCGTCGATGAGCACGAGCGCGCCCACCTCCTGGGCGCGGCGCACGATGGCCTCGACGGGGTTGTGCGTGCCGAGGATGTTCGACACGAGCACGAAGGAGACGATCTTCGTCTTCTCGGTGATGACCTCGTCGATGTTGGAGAGGTCGAGGCGGCCGTCGTCGGTCAGCCCGAACCACTTCAGCTTCGCGCCGGTGCGCTGCGACAGCAGCTGCCACGGAACGATGTTGGAGTGGTGCTCCATCTCCGTGATGACGATCTCGGTCTCGTGATCGACCTTGTACGGCTCGTCGGCCCAACCGAGCATGTTGGCAACGAGGTTGAGCGACTCCGAGGCGTTCTTCGTGAAGATCACCTCGTTGCGGCTCGGCGCGTTGATGAACGCGGCGACCTTGTCCCGCGCGCCCTCGTACAGCGCCGTGGCCTCCTCGGCCAGCACGTGCACGCCGCGGTGGACGTTGGCGTTGTGCTGCTCGTAGTACTCACTGAGCACGTCGAGGACCTGGCGCGGCGTCTGCGAGGTCGCCGCGTTGTCCAGGTACACGAGCTTCTTGCCGTCGTGGAGCACCCGGTCGAGGATCGGGAAGTCCTTGCGGATCGCCTCGGTGTCGAGGAGGCCCGGCAGCTGTGTCACGCGGATGCGCCACCCTTCGTGTACTTCTCGTAGCCCTCGGCCTCGAGCTTGTCGGCCAGCTCGGGGCCGCCGGACTCGACGATCTTGCCCGCCGAGAAGACGTGCACGAAGTCCGGCTTGATGTAGCGCAGGATGCGCGTGTAGTGCGTGATCAGCAGGGTGCCGACCTCGCCGGTCTCGCGGACGCGGTTGACGCCGTCGGAGACCTGGCGGAGGGCGTCGACGTCGAGGCCGGAGTCGGTCTCGTCGAGGATCGCGATCTTCGGCTTGAGGAGCTCCATCTGCAGGATCTCGTGGCGCTTCTTCTCACCGCCGGAGAAGCCCTCGTTCACGTTGCGCTCGGCGAAGGCCGGGTCCATCTGGAGCGTCTCCATCGCACCCTTGACCTCCTTCACCCAGGTACGCAGCTTGGGGGCCTCGCCGCGGATCGCGGTGGCCGACGAGCGCAGGAAGTTGGAGACGGAGACGCCGGGGACCTCGACCGGGTACTGCATGGCCAGGAACATGCCGGCGCGGGCGCGCTCGTCGACGGACATCTCGAGGACGTCCTCGCCGTCGAGGGTCACGGTGCCCTGCGTGATCGTGTACTTGGGGTGACCCGCGATGGAGTAGGCGAGGGTCGACTTGCCGGAGCCGTTCGGGCCCATGATGGCGTGCGTCTCGCCCTGCTTCACGGTGAGGTCGACGCCCTTGAGGATCTCCTTCGTGGCGTTGTCGGCCTCGACGGTGACGTGCAGGTCTCGGATTTCAAGCGTTGCCATGGGTGCCTCAGGACTCCTGGGTGAGGGAGACGAGCACGTCGTCCCCTTCGATCTTTACGGGGTATACGGGGACGGGGCGCGTCGCGGGAAGGCCGGACGGCTTGCCGGTGCGGAGGTCGAAGCTGGAGCCGTGCAGCCAGCACTCGATCTGGCAGTCCTCCACCTCGCCCTCGGAGAGGGAGACGTTCGCGTGCGAGCAGATGTCGTAGATCGCGTACACCTCGCCCTCGGTGTGGACGACCGAGACCGGCGTGCCGTCGAGTTCCACCCGCTTCGGGGTGTCCTTCTCCAGCTCGCTGAGGCCACAGGCGCGTACGAACGTCATCAGACCGTGGCCTCCAGCTCGGCCGCGATCTTCGCGAGGAGGCGCTCCTCGATGTCCGGGACACCGATCTGCTGGACCAGCTCGGCGAAGAAGCCGCGCACGACGAGGCGGCGCGCCTCGTCGGCGGGGATGCCGCGGGCCATCAGGTAGAAGAGCTGCTCGTCGTCGAAGCGGCCGGTCGCGGAGGCGTGACCGGCGCCGACGATCTCGCCGGTCTCGATCTCCAGGTTGGGGACCGAGTCGACGCGCGCACCGTCGGTGAGGACGAGGTTGCGGTTCAGCTCGTACGTGTCCGTGCCCTCGGCGGCGGCCTCGATGAGGACGTCGCCGATCCACACGGCGTGCGCCTGCTCGCCCTGGAGGGCGCCCTTGTAGACGACGTTGGACTTGCAGTGCGGCTTGTTGTGGTCGACGAGGAGGCGGTGCTCCTGGTGCTGACCGGCGTCCGTGAAGTACAGGCCGAGCAGCTCGGCCTCGCCGCCCGTGGCCGCGTACTGGACGCGCGGGTGCAGACGGACGACGTCACCGCCGAAGGTGACGACGACGGACTTGAAGGAGGCGTCGCGGCCGACGAGCGCGTTGTGCTGCGCCACGTGGACGGCCTTGTCGTCCCAGTCCTGGACGGAGACGACGGTCAGCTTCGCGCCGTCGCCGAGCAGGTAGTCGACGTTGGCGGCGAGCACCGCGTCACCGGTGTGGTCGATGACGACGACGGCCTCGGCGAAGGCACCCAGCTCGATGACCTGGTGGGCGAAGGCGGTGCCGCCCTCGCCGTGCACGGCGATGCGGATCGGCTCGGTGAGGACCGTCTCCTTGGGGACGGTGATCACGCCGGCCTTCTCGAACGCCGAGTACGCCTGGGCGGCGACGCGGTCGACGGGCTTGCCGGCCCTGCCGATGCGGGCGTCGTCCCGGCCGACGGTCTCGACGGTGACACCGGCGGGCGCCTCCACGTCGACCTTGACGGCGGAGCCGGTGGCGACGGCGGTGCCGTCGTGCAGGCCGCGCAGCCGGTCCAGCGGCGTGAACCGCCACTCCTCCTCACGGCCGTGCGGGACCGGGAAGTCCTGCACGTCGAAGGAGGGCGGCGCGCTCATGCGCGTGGCGACGGTCGACTCGGCGGCGACCGCGACGGCGCCCGCGGTCGTGGACCCCGCAGGGATGTTCTGAGCCTCAGCCATGGCTGTCGTAGTGCTCGCTTTCTTACGTAAGTGGCTTGATGGGTACGTCAGTCGGCTGCGTCAGCCGACCGACCCCTCCATCTGCAGCTCGATCAGCCGGTTGAGCTCGAGCGCGTACTCCATGGGCAGCTCCTTGGCGATCGGCTCGACGAAGCCGCGCACGATCATCGCCATGGCCTCGAACTCGCTCAGTCCGCGGCTCATCAGGTAGAAGAGCTGGTCCTCGGAGACCTTGGAGACGGTCGCCTCGTGACCCATGGACACGTCGTCCTCGCGGACGTCCACGTACGGGTACGTGTCGGAGCGGGAGATGGTGTCGACGAGCAGCGCGTCGCACAGCACGTTCGACTTCGAGCCGTGGGCGCCCTCGCCGATCTCGACGAGACCGCGGTACGACGTACGGCCACCGCCGCGGGCCACGGACTTCGACACGATGTTGGAGGACGTGTTCGGCGCCATGTGGACCATCTTGGAACCGGCGTCCTGGTGCTGGCCCTCGCCCGCGAAGGCGATGGACAGCGTCTCGCCCTTGGCGTGCTCGCCCATCAGGTAGACGGCCGGGTACTTCATGGTGACCTTGGAGCCGATGTTGCCGTCGATCCACTCCATGGTCGCGCCCTCGTACGCCACGGCGCGCTTGGTGACCAGGTTGTAGACGTTGTTCGACCAGTTCTGGATGGTCGTGTAGCGGCAGCGGGCGCCCTTCTTGACGATGATCTCGACGACGGCGCTGTGCAGGGAGTCGCTCTTGTAGATGGGCGCGGTGCAGCCCTCTACGTAGTGCACGTACGCGTCCTCGTCGACGATGATCAGCGTCCGCTCGAACTGGCCCATGTTCTCCGTGTTGATGCGGAAGTAGGCCTGGAGCGGGATCTCGACGTGCACGCCCTTCGGCACGTAGATGAAGGAACCGCCGGACCACACGGCCGTGTTCAGCGCGGCGAACTTGTTGTCGCCGGCCGGGATGACGGTGCCGAAGTACTCCTTGAAGAGCTCCGGGTGCTCCTTCAGAGCGGTGTCGGTGTCGAGGAAGATGACGCCCTGCTCCTCCAGGTCCTCACGGATCTGGTGGTAGACGACCTCGGACTCGTACTGGGCCGCGACGCCCGCGACGAGGCGCTGCTTCTCCGCCTCCGGGATGCCGAGCTTGTCGTACGTGTTCTTGATGTCCTCGGGCAGGTCCTCCCAGGACTCCGCCTGCTTCTCCGTGGAGCGCACGAAGTACTTGATGTTGTCGAAGTCGATGCCCGACAGGTCCGAGCCCCAGTTCGGCATGGGCTTCTTGCCGAAGAGCTTGAGGCCCTTGAGACGGAGCTTGGTCATCCACTCCGGCTCGGACTTCTTGGCGGAGATGTCCTTGACGACGTCCTCGTTGATGCCGCGCTTGGCAGAGGCACCGGCCGCGTCGGAGTCAGCCCAGCCGTATTCGTACTTGCCCAGACCTTCGAGCTCGGGGTGGGCAGTCTCCTCGATGGGGAGAGTCATGCGGGGTTCCTCCCGGCGGTGCTTGCAGATGCGTTTTCAGTGGTTTTGGGGATGAACGTCGTGCAGACGCCGTCACCATGGGCGATCGTGGCCAGCCGCTGTACGTGAGTGCCGAGGATCTGGGAGAACATCTCCGTCTCGGCCTCGCAGAGCTGTGGGAACTGCTCCGCGACGTGCGCGACTGGACAGTGGTGCTGGCAGAGCTGCTCGCCTCTTTGCGGGAGGGGCGCGCTACGCGCAGTGGCAGCGTACCCGTCCGCGCTCAGGGCCTTCGCCAGCGCCTGTGCCCGGTCCTCGGGCGCGGCCGCCTCGATCGCGGCCTTGTAGGGCGTCGCCTGCGCGGCGATCCGGGCGCGGGCGAAGGAGGCGACCGCCTCGTCGCCTCCCGCGTGCTCCTGGATCCAGCGGAGCGCGTCGGCAGCGAGCTTGTCGTAGGACTGGTCGAAGGCGTCGCGGCCGCAGTCGGTCAGCGCGAACACCTTGGCGGGGCGGCCGCGCGTCCGCGCTCCGTAGACCCGCTGCTCGCGCGGCTCCACGACGTCGTCCGCGACGAGTGCGTCGAGGTGGCGGCGGACGGCGGCCTGGGTGAGGCCGAGGCGGCCCGCGAGGTCGGCCACGGTGGACGGGCCGTGGTCCAGGATCGAGCGCGCGACCCGGTTGCGCGTCGATCGCTCACCGGTCGCGAGCTCTTCCTGAGGGGCCCCCGTGGGTGCCTCCTGAGCCTCGCCGACGTTTTTCACAACGCCATTGTTGCGTAATTCCTCAGACCCTGACAAGCGGCCTGGTGATCGCCCCGCGGTGCCGTGCATCACTTAGGTTCACCTAAGTAGACACGCGGCGTGACCTGCGGAAACGATCTTTGATCGATCAGAATCCCGGTGCCCGGGCCAGAAAACTCCATGGCGCCCGGGCGCCCCCCGCGGGGACACTCCCCCCATGGCGCCCACCTCCCGTCCCCTGCCGACCGGCCCGCTCGTCACCCGCGCCTCCCTGGCGCAGGACCTGCGCACGCTCGGCGTCCAGCCCGGCGAGACCCTGCTCGTGCACTCCTCGCTCAGCAGCCTCGGCTGGGTCAACGGAGGCGCTGTCGCCGTCGTCCAGGCCCTCCTCGACGCGCTCGGCCCCGACGGCACGCTGACCGTGCCCGCCCAGTCCGGCGACCTCTCCGACCCGGCCCTGTGGAGCGACCCGCCGGTGCCGAAGGAGTGGTGGGAGACGGTGCGGGCGACCATGCCCGCGTACGACCCGGCCACCGCGCGCACCCGCGGCGTCGGCGTGGTCCCCGAGACGCTGCGCACCTGGCCGGGCGCCCTGCGCAGCGCCCACCCGCAGACGTCGTTCGCGGCGCTCGGCCCGCGCGCGGCGGCGGTGACCGAGGGGCACGCGCCCGACTGCAGCCTCGGCGAGCGCAGCCCGTTGGCCCGTCTGGAGGAACTGGGCGCCCGGGTCCTGCTGCTCGGGGTCGGCTACGACTCGTGCACGAGCTTCCATCTGGCCGAGTACCGCATCCCGCACCGCACGCAGGACGCCGGGCGGCCGGGCCCCGCGGGCTGGGAGCACGTCAGCGAGGTGGCGATCGACTCGGACCGCTTCGACGAGCTCGGCGCGGCCTTCGAGCGGGACGTCCCCGTCGTGCACGGCCGGGTCGGCGCCGCGCAGTCCCGCTTGTTCCCGGTCGCCGACGCGGTGGCGTACGCCCAGAAGTGGCTGCCCACCCACCGGCCCGTCGGGTTCTAGGGCGTGTCTTCAAACTCCCTCCCCCAGCCTTCGGCCGGGGGGACCCCCACGCCCGCAGGGCGGCCGCGCGGCGTCTGGTGCGTGCTCTGG
>NZ_JBITJZ010000035.1:0-5114 GCF_044460595.1 Streptomyces sp. NPDC050085
GGAAGCGCAGCAAGTACACGGGAGTTGAGCTCGCCGAGAAGACCCTCGGTGTCGTCGGCCTCGGCCGCATCGGTGCTCTCGTCGCCCAGCGCATGGCCGCGTTCGGCATGGAAGTCGTCGCGTACGACCCGTACGTGCAGCCCGCGAAGGCCGCGCAGATGGGCGTGAAGGTGCTCTCCCTCGACGAGCTGCTCGAGGTCTCCGACTTCATCACCGTGCACCTGCCCAAGACCCCCGAGACCCTCGGCCTGATCGGCAACGAGGCGCTGCACAAGGTCAAGCCGACCGTGCGCATCGTCAACGCCGCGCGCGGCGGGATCGTCGACGAGGACGCCCTGTACGCCGCACTGAAGGAGGGCCGCGTCGCGGGCGCGGGCCTCGACGTGTACGCGAAGGAGCCGTGCACGGACTCCCCGCTCTTCGAGTTCGACCAGGTCGTCTGCACCCCGCACCTGGGTGCCTCCACGGACGAGGCGCAGGAGAAGGCCGGTGTCTCCGTCGCCAGGTCGGTGCGGCTCGCGCTCTCCGGCGAGCTCGTGCCGGACGCGGTGAACGTGCAGGGCGGCGTCATCGCCGAGGACGTCAAGCAGATCCTGCCCCTCGCGGAGCGTCTGGGCCGGGTCTTCACCGCGCTCGCGGGCGAGGTCGCGGTCCGTCTCGACGTCGAGGTGTACGGCGAGATCACCCTGCACGACGTGAAGGTGCTCGAACTCTCCGCGCTGAAGGGCGTGTTCGAGGATGTCGTCGACGAGACGGTGAGTTACGTGAACGCGCCGCTGTTCGCGCAGGAGCGCGGCGTCGAGGTCCGCCTGATGACCAGCTCCGAGTCGCCCGACCACCGCACGATGGTCACCGTGCGCGGCCTCCTGCTGAACGGTCAGGAGGTCTCGGTCTCCGGCACGCTGGCAGGCCCGAAGAACGTACAGAAGCTGGTCGCGATAGGCGACCACGACCTCGACGTGGCCCTGACCGACCACATGATCGTGCTGCGCTACGAGGACCGTCCCGGCGTCGTCGGCTCGCTGGGCCGCGTCCTCGGTACGACGGGCATCAACATCGCGGGCATGCAGGTGGCCCGCGCCGCGGCCGGCGGTGAGGCCCTGGCCGTGCTCTCGGTGGACGACACGGTGCCCGCCGACGTCCTGGCCGAGGCGGCCACGGAGATCGAGGCCGACTGGTGGGTGACCTTCCCGCAGTAGGGGCTGCGCGGGCGACGAGACCGGGGGCGGTGCGGCGACATCGCACCGCCCCCGGTCTCAACTCGTCGAGTGGTGAAGGAAGTTCTTCTCCGGAACCTGTCACATCTTCCCCGGTCGATCCGTCCTCCTGGTGAAGACGCCGATCAGGCCGACAGGCCCCCGCCGAGGAGTCCAGCCATGACGAACACCGAGACCACCGAGACCGCCGAGACCGCCGCGAGCACCGCGACCACCTCTATCTCCCGGATGCCGAACCCGGCCGAGTTCGTGCCCGAGCTGAACGACATCAGCGCCGCGCTGTTCAGGGCCACGGGCAACCACTCGGTGCCGCGCACCACGATGAGCCTGGTCCACCTGCGCGCCGGACAGATCGTCAACAACACCTACCTGACGATCCTGAACACCGGTTTCCTGCGCAAGGCCGGCGAGACGGAGGACCGCATCACCGCGGTCGCCTCCTGGCAGGACGCCCCGTACTTCACCGCCGCCGAACGCGCGGCCCTCGCCCTCGTCGAGGCCACGCTCCAGCCCACTCCGACCGGCAAGGAGCGCGTCTCCGACGCGCTGTACGCGGAGGTCGCCGCGCACTACGACGAGAAGGCACTGGCCACTTTGATGATCGCGATCGGCCAGATCAACTTCTTCATCGCGCTCGCCGTCATCGGCAAGCCGCAGCCGGTCACCTCCCTCGCGCAGCAGCAGTGGGACTGAGACCTCAGAGGGACAGCCGCGCCGCTCTGCCGCCGGCAGAACAGCGGCAGGACCGGGCTCGACGATCACTACGGTCCAGTCATGACGAAGAAGACGACGAAGACGAAGAAGACGCCGGGGACCACGAGGACGCTGGGGACCACGAGGACGACGCGTACGGTCGAGTACCCGGCCGACGGTTTGACGATGATCGGGCACCTCGCGCTCCCGGCCGGTGCCGACCGCCGCCCCGCGGTGCTGCTCGGACCGGAGGGCACGGGGCTCAGCGACGTAGAGCGCCGCCGGGCCGATGCGCTCGCCGAGCTGGGATACGTGGCGCTGGCCTTCGACCTTCACGGCGGGCGCTATCTGGGCGACCCCGAGGAGATGCTGGCCCGTTGCATGCCGCTGCTCGCTGATCCCGACCGGATGCGGGGCATCGGCCACGCGGCGCTCGACGTGTTGCGCGCCGAGCCCAGGACCGACCCCGACCGGATCGCCGCCATCGGCTACGGCACCGGGGGCGCCATCGCGCTGGAACTCGGGCGGGACGGCGTCGACCTGCGCGCGATCGGGACCGTCAACGCGACCATCACGGGCCGACCGGGCGAGGCAGCGCGCATCCGCTGCCCGGTGTGGGCCGGGGTCGGCTCGGAAGACCCGATCATGTCGCCCGCGCAACGAGCCGCGTTCACCGCCGAGATGCAGGCCGCGGGCATCGACTGGCGCCTCTCGGTCTACGGCGGCGCCCTGCACGCCTTCCACCACCCAACGGTCGACCACACCGTGCGTCCCGGCGTCGGCTACCACCCACTGCACGCGCAGCGAGCCTGGCGCGACGTCGTCGACCTGCTCGCCGAGTGCCTGCCCGTGACGACGGACTGAACGCCTTCAGGGCGGACTGAAGGGAGGACACGAGTGCTCCTCTAACGACCCTCACTAGCTTCAGGCTCAGGTGTACGCACGATCCGGTGCCGCGCGCGACCGACTTTGGACCGAAACGGATCGAACGGATCGAACGGACCGACAGGAGCCGACCTACACATGTCTGTGGAAATGACCGGGCCGCCCGTGACGGGGACGCTACCCGGGACGGGGACGCTGTCCGAGAAGGACGTACGGCGCCTGGACCGGGTGATCATCCGGTTCGCGGGTGACTCCGGTGACGGCATGCAGCTGACGGGTGACCGTTTCACCTCGGAGACGGCGTCGTTCGGCAATGACCTTTCGACGCTGCCGAACTTCCCGGCCGAGATCCGGGCGCCCGCGGGCACGCTGCCGGGTGTCTCGTCGTTCCAGCTGCATTTCGCCGATCACGACATCCTGACCCCCGGGGATGCGCCGAACGTGCTGGTGGCGATGAACCCGGCGGCGTTGAAGGCGAACATCGCGGATGTGCCGCGGGGCGCGGAAGTGATCGTCAACACGGACGAGTTCACCAAACGGGCGATGTCGAAGGTGGGGTACGAGGCGTCGCCGCTGGAGGACGGTTCGCTGGACGGCTTTCATGTGCATCCGGTGCCGTTGACGACGCTGACGGTGGAGGCGCTCAAGGAGTTCGCGCTGTCGCGCAAGGAGGCCGAGCGCAGCAAGAACATGTTCGCGCTGGGGTTGTTGTCGTGGATGTATCACCGGCCCACGGAGGGCACGGAGAAGTTCCTCAGGCAGAAGTTCGCGAAGAAGCCCGAGATCATGAAGGCCAACTTGGCGGCGTTTCATGCGGGTTGGAACTTCGGTGAGACGACGGAGGACTTCGCGGTCTCTTACGAGGTGGCGCCGGCGGCGACGGCGTTCCCGACGGGTACGTATCGCAACATCTCGGGGAACCTGGCGCTGTCGTACGGGTTGATCGCGGCCTCGAGGCAGGCGGATCTGCCGCTGTATCTGGGCTCGTATCCGATCACTCCGGCCTCCGACATCCTGCACGAGCTGTCGAAGCACAAGAACTTCGGTGTGCGCACCTTCCAGGCGGAGGATGAGATCGCCGGGATCGGTGCGGCGCTGGGTGCGGCGTTCGGCGGCAGCCTCGCGGTGACCACGACCAGCGGTCCCGGTGTGGCGCTGAAGTCGGAGACGATCGGGCTGGCCGTAAGCCTTGAACTGCCGTTGCTGGTCGTCGACATCCAGCGCGGCGGCCCGTCGACGGGGCTGCCGACCAAGACCGAGCAGGCGGATCTGCTGCAGGCGATGTACGGGCGCAACGGCGAGGCCCCGGTGCCGATCGTCGCCCCGTGCACCCCGGCGGACTGCTTCGACGCGGCGATGGAAGCGGCCCGGATCGCGGTCACCTACCGCACCCCGGTCCTGCTCCTGTCCGACGGCTACCTGGCCAACGGCTCCGAGCCGTGGCGCATCCCGGAGATCGATGAACTCCCGGACCTGCGCGTCCAGTTCGCGACCGGTCCGAACCACACCACCGAGGACGGCACCGAAGTCTTCTGGCCCTACAAGCGTGATCCGGAGACCCTGGCGCGGCCGTGGGCGATCCCGGGCACGCCGGGCCTCGAGCACCGCATCGGTGGCATCGAGAAGCAGGACGGGACCGGGAACATCTCCTACGACCCGGCCAACCACGACTTCATGGTCCGCACCCGCCAGGCGAAGGTCGACGGGATCAAGGTCCCCGACCTGGACGTGGACGATCCGTCCGGAGCGGCCAACACCCTTGTCCTGGGCTGGGGTTCGACCTACGGCCCCATCGCGGCAGCCGTCCGCCGGTTGCGGAGCGCGGGTGAGTCGATCGCGCAGGCCCACCTGCGCCACCTCAACCCCTTCCCCCGCAACCTGGGCGAGGTCCTGGCCCGGTACGAGCACGTCGTCGTCCCGGAGATGAACCTCGGCCAGTTGTCGATGCTGCTGCGCGCCCGCTACCTGGCCGACGTACAGCCCTTCACCCAGGTCAACGGCATGCCGTTCAAGGAAGAGCAACTCGCCAACGCGCTGGAGGCGACACTCCATGGCCACTGAACTCCGCCTCCTTCCCAAGGACTTCAAGTCCGATCAGGAAGTGCGCTGGTGCCCCGGCTGCGGTGACTACGCGGTTCTCGCCGCGGTCCAGGGCTTCATGCCCGAGCTCGGCCGCGCGAAAGAGGACATCGTCTTCGTCTCCGGCATCGGCTGTTCCTCGCGTTTCCCGTACTACATGAACACGTACGGGATGCACTCCATCCACGGCCGTGCCCCCGCCATCGCCACCGGACTCGCCTCCTCCCGCCGGGACTTGAG
>NZ_JBITJZ010000036.1:0-3549 GCF_044460595.1 Streptomyces sp. NPDC050085
GCGCCTTCGCGGCCAGCAGTTCGATCATCTCCTTCAGCCACCGGTCCACGGTGGTGCGCGACACGTCGTAGCCGCCGGCGAGGTCGGCCAGGCGCTGGTCATGCCGCAGCGCAGCCAGCACAATCACCGCGATCCTCCCCGTCGGCAGCTGACACTGATAGACAAGCTCGGTGTGGTCCCCGGCCGGGGTGTTGTTTGTAGGCATACTTCATCAACCCGGGCCGGGGGCCGCCTGGTTACGGCCTGGACGGCAGGCCGGTCACGGCCGGGTGCAGTAGGTGCCGTTCGGTAGCTTGTGCAGCCAGCCCCGATCCGCGAGTTTCGACAACTTCCCGCGCAGCGGCTCAAGCCGGCCCGGCACCGTCGCGTCGGTCCCGAGTTCGGCGCCGACCTCCTTGACCATGACCAGCCCGCCCGCTGCCTTCACGATCTCAAGCATCCGCTGGTAGTCGCCGGGCAGCGCGGACGTATCCGGCACCTCCCGGCGATGGGGCACCTTCAGCACCGACCGGCCAGCCACCTCAACCCGCTGCGGCGCCGATGCGTTCCGCCCGGCACCCTCCTCGGCCTCCTGCTCGTACAGACGGCGCAGCACCCGCTCCGCAACCGCCAGCTCCTCACGCTCGGCGTCCACCTCGGCCAACTGCTTGGCCAGCGCCTCCGCGAGCCCATCCAGCTCAGCCCGGCGAGCAGCGATCTTCTCCAGCGACGACACGATCCCCTCCCGAACCGCCGGACACCCTGCCCGGGACTGTAGGAGTTCCGTCACCCGGGGAGCGGACGAAAACACCGAACCCCATCCGCGACGCGTCAGATGATCTACACTCCGGCCTCCCGCGCCTCACCAGGGCAAGCACGCCACTGGTCTCCCACGACAGCACCGCTGACCAGCGGAGATTCAGGTTGCGCACTCTCACTGCAGATCAGCCGCGCACTGCCGCCATGCACTCGTCGTACAGGTCCATGATGTCGTCCCTGCCGTCGTTGGCGACCCACGCCATCGTTGCGGCGTCCAGGCACGCGCACGCTGTCGCGATCACCGCGCGGGCCCTTGGATCCGCGCCGCCGACAGCGCCCATCCGCGTTTCGACGAGCGGTAGAAGGTCTTCTTGCAATCGCATCTGCTTTTCGAGGTAGCCGGCACGCAGCGAAGCGGTGCTGTGCAGGAGACGGAATCGCTTCAAGGCCTGTTCGCGGCTGTCATGCAGAGCCAGGACGGCGGCGATCCCTGCACGCAGGGCCTCCCAGACGCCGATGTCATCGGGCTGCGCGCTGACTGCGTCTGCCAGGACCTGCGCGAACCTGTTCTGGTCGTTGCCGAGGAGGTCTTCCTTGGTCCTGAAGTAACGGAAGAGGGTCCGTTGGGAGACGCCGGCCTCTCGGGCGATCTGCGCCATGGGTGTCTCGTCGTAGCCCTGCTCGGTGAACAGTCGCAGAGCCGTCTCGAGTATTTCCTGGGAGGCAAGTTGTCGCGTCCGGTCCCACAGCGTGGCCGGTGCGTCCGTCCCTGACTTGGCTTCCTGCTTCATGCCACCAGCTTAGCCCAGCTGCCAAAGGGGCAGTCACGTTAGAGTTGGCAGACACTGCCAACTTGGCGTACGCTGTCTATAGTGATCGTCCCAGAACGTCTGATGCCTCATGGGCCGGACCGTCAGTCGATCGCCCTTCCCTCCCCAGAGCACGTAAAGGAACGCGTCGTGTCCGCGCCTGCAGCTTTGATCACCGGCGGAACCAGCAGCATCGGCAAGGCGACCGCTGAACTGCTCCACTCCCGCGGCTACCGCGTCATGGTGAACTGACCGCGGCCGATGTGGACGTCCGCCCCAACGGATACCCCTCGTCAAAGCGCTCACCGAACTCGAACGTGAGGGCACGCCCGAGGGCGGCAAGCTCATCATCACGACCAGTCGACCCTGGCATCCCACTCGCCTTCCCCCTGGAGCTCTTCGAATGAACACGCACATCTGGGTGCTCGGCGGCACCGGCCGCAGCGGCCGCACCATCGCGGCACAACTCGCTCAGCGCGGCCTTGCGGCCCTGCTCGTCGGCCGGGACGCCAACCGCCTGCAGGCCGCAGCGCAGCAGACCGGCAGCGAAACCCTGCTTTCCCCCACCCTCGCCGACACGGCCGCCGAAATCCGGCGGCAACGCCCCGCCGTGGTCATCAACACGGTCGGACCGTTCACGACCACGGCCCCCGGCATCGTGGACGCCTGCCGGGCCGGCGGCAGCCACTACATTGACCTGGCGAACGATGTCGCGGCGCTCTCGGCCGCGTTCGAGATGCACGACGCGGCGAGGCAGGCCAGTCATACGCTCGTCACCGGCGCCGGGTTCGGCGTGACCGCCACCGAGAGCGTCGTGGTAAAGCTGTGCGGGGAGCGTCCCGCACCACTGCGGGTCCGGGTCGACATGCTCCCCTCGATGGCGCTGGAAGAGGGCGCCGCCGGCGAAGCCTTGATCGGCTCTCTCCTGGGCAGCCTCGAAGGCCGTCAGATCACCGACGGCCGTGTGGTGCCTGCCCGGATCTTCAGCAACGCGCAGCGCCTCACCCTGCCCGACGGCTCACAGGTGACCACCGCGAGCATGCCGCTGGGCGAACTGCTCGCGGCTCAGCGGGCTAGTGGCGCCCGCGATGTGCTGTCGGCATCGAGCGAGGCGCCGTCCTCGTCCGTGATCCGGTCGATAATGCCTGTCGTGAGCACGCTCATGCGGTGGGAGCGGCTGCGATCGTTCACCACACGCCGTCTCGCGGGGATGGAGGTCAAAGCGAAGGAACGGCCGCGCGAGCACTCCTGGGGGCACGCCGTCGTCACCTGGGCAGACGGCGAGACCCGGGAGGGCTGGCTGCGCCTGGGCGACGCACAGGAGTACACCGGAGCAGTACCCGCAGAGGTCGCCCGGCGACTGCTGGCCGGTGAGGGACAACCTGGCGCCTATACCCCAGCCGCCCTCTTCGGCCCCTCCTTTGCCGAATCGTGCGGCGCCACGTACGTGCTGTCCCAGCCCGAACGGCAATGACCTGCCTGCGATCCAGGGCCACGAAGGCCGCTGCATGGTGATCTGCTGATCGCAGTCTTGGTGAGCGGTCGCGGGATGGGGCGCGTCCGCCGTGACCCCTGTCAAGCAGCGGGTTTCGCGGAGTGTCCGCGTACTCCTTGAAGTGGCCCTGGCAAGATGTTCTTGAAGCGCGGGTGCGCTCCCGTGCGCCGGTGACGCTCCGTCACCGATAGCGGCGTCAGAGGTGAGCCATGAGGATCACGCGATGGCGCAGGAGCGGAACTCCTGCACGACCCGACGTGATCCGTTTCTGGAGTTTCAGAGCGGTGATGCGGCCTTCGTTGACGCCGGAGTTGAACACGGTGGTGATGCCCTGAGCGACGGCCTGCTGGTACTTGCGGAGGGCCTTGACCAGTCCGGCCATCACCGGGAGCCGGGAGGCGGTGAGCTTGTCGAGCCAGTTCGACAGTGGGGTGGCATCGCGGGTGTCGAGCATCGCGGCGAATTCCCGGACCAGTTCATGGGCCTGATCCAGTTCCGCGAAGGCGT
>NZ_JBITJZ010000037.1:0-2323 GCF_044460595.1 Streptomyces sp. NPDC050085
GTGATGGCCCCCCTTCTCCCGAAGTTACGGGGGCATTTTGCCGAGTTCCTTAACCATAGTTCACCCGAACGCCTCGGTATTCTCTACCTGACCACCTGAGTCGGTTTAGGGTACGGGCCGCCATGAAACTCGCTAGAGGCTTTTCTCGACAGCATAGGATCATCCACTTCACCACAATCGGCTCGGCATCAGGTCTCAGACTATATGTGATCCGGATTTACCTAGACCACGTCCTACACCCTTACCCCGGGACAACCACCGCCCGGGCTGGACTACCTTCCTGCGTCACCCCATCACTCACCTACTACAAGTCTGGTCCGTCGGCTCCACCACTTTCCTTTCCCCGAAGGGTCCGGAACGGCTTCACGGACTTAGCATCGCCTGATTCAATGTTTGACGCTTCACAGCGGGTACCGGAATATCAACCGGTTATCCATCGACTACGCCTGTCGGCCTCGCCTTAGGTCCCGACTTACCCTGGGCAGATCAGCTTGACCCAGGAACCCTTAGTCAATCGGCGCACACGTTTCTCACGTGTGTATCGCTACTCATGCCTGCATTCTCACTCGTGAACCGTCCACAACTCGCTTCCGCGGCTGCTTCACCCGGCACACGACGCTCCCCTACCCATCACAGCACCCGTTGGGGCTATTACTGCAATGACACGACTTCGGCGGTACGCTTGAGCCCCGCTACATTGTCGGCGCGGAATCACTAGACCAGTGAGCTATTACGCACTCTTTCAAGGGTGGCTGCTTCTAAGCCAACCTCCTGGTTGTCTCTGCGACTCCACATCCTTTCCCACTTAGCGTACGCTTAGGGGCCTTAGTCGATGCTCTGGGCTGTTTCCCTCTCGACCATGGAGCTTATCCCCCACAGTCTCACTGCCGTGCTCTCACTTACCGGCATTCGGAGTTTGGCTAAGGTCAGTAACCCGGTAGGGCCCATCGCCTATCCAGTGCTCTACCTCCGGCAAGAAACACACGACGCTGCACCTAAATGCATTTCGGGGAGAACCAGCTATCACGGAGTTTGATTGGCCTTTCACCCCTAACCACAGGTCATCCCCCAGGTTTTCAACCCTGGTGGGTTCGGTCCTCCACGAAGTCTTACCTCCGCTTCAACCTGCCCATGGCTAGATCACTCCGCTTCGGGTCTTGAGCGCGCTACTATACCGCCCTATTCGGACTCGCTTTCGCTACGGCTTCCCCACACGGGTTAACCTCGCAACACACCGCAAACTCGCAGGCTCATTCTTCAAAAGGCACGCAGTCACGAGGCAAGCACAAGTGCTTGCCCGACGCTCCCACGGCTTGTAGGCACACGGTTTCAGGTACTATTTCACTCCGCTCCCGCGGTACTTTTCACCATTCCCTCACGGTACTATCCGCTATCGGTCACCAGGGAATATTTAGGCTTAACGGGTGGTCCCGCCAGATTCACACGGGATTTCTCGGGCCCCGTGCTACTTGGGTGTCTCTCAAACGAGCCGCTGACGTTTCGACTACGGGGGTCTTACCCTCTACGCCGGACCTTTCGCATGTCCTTCGTCTACATCAACGGTTTCTGACTCGTCTCACAGCCGGCAGACTGTGAAAGAGAGATCCCACAACCCCCCAAGCGCAACCCCTGCCGGGTCTCACACGCTTAAGGTTTGGCCTCATCCGGTTTCGCTCGCCACTACTCCCGGAATCACGGTTGTTTTCTCTTCCTGCGGGTACTGAGATGTTTCACTTCCCCGCGTTCCCTCCACACTGCCTATGTGTTCAGCAGCGGGTGACAGCCCATGACGACTGCCGGGTTTCCCCATTCGGAAACCCCCGGATCAAAGCCTGGTTGACGACTCCCCGGGGACTATCGTGGCCTCCCACGTCCTTCATCGGTTCCTGGTGCCAAGGCATCCACCGTGCGCCCTTAAAAACTTGGCCACAGATGCTCGCGTCCACTGTGCAGTTCTCAAACAACGACCAACCACCCGTCACACACCAAGAACCTTGGCGCTTCACCGGGGCCGGCACTGAAGGCAGCCATAATCGGCCGTACCTTCAGATACCCAACAGCGTGCCCGACACCCTCGCCCCTCTTTTCGCTTTCCACGCCGAAGCAGTACTCGCGACCAGAGCAGGTCAAGTGTGCCGAATAATCAACGTTCCACCCATGAGCAACCACCGTCGAACATTTGCCGACGTAATGGCCCTGGACCACCAAACAATGTTTGGCAGCCTAGATGCTCCTTAGAAAGGAGGTGATCCAGCCGCACCTTCCGGTACGGCTACCTTGTTACGACTTCGTCCCAATCGCCAGTCCCACCTTCGACAGCTCC